>NZ_KQ410736.1 GCF_001262505.1 Shinella sp. SUS2 | reverse complement strand
CCTCCGGTTTGCACCAGAGATTCAGATTCACCCCACTTTGGGAAGGCTAAAGAGTCGAAGTCAGCGAGGCGGCGTATAACACTCCACCACTTCGGGCAGTCGCTTCATCGCCGCGATGAAATGGTCGATCGTTTCTGCGTCCTGTGCCGTCAGCGAGACGCGGGCGAACAGGGAGAGGGTGAGGCCGACCCTCGCCTGGTCGATCACCGCCACGTAGCGGCTGATGATGCCGGCCTCCTCCAGAAGCTTCACGCGCCGCAGGCAGGGCGACGGCGACAGGCCGACGCGTTTGGCCAGCTCGATATTCTGCAGCCGGCCATTCTGCTGCAGTTCGCGCAGGATACGGCGGTCTATCTCGTCCAGTTGCATTGAAATTCTCACAAACGTTCAAGCCGGATCGCGGCATCCAATACCAAAATCTCCCCCAGTCTTGGCATCTTGGCAACCCGCTTGCGCGGAACGGCTGCTAGGCTTTGTCAGGTTTGACGGGAGAGCAGCATGGATTGGGCCTGGATACTGGCGGCCACGGGTTTCGCATTCGCCATGGCGGGTACGCCGGGACCGAACAATACGATGGTGACAGCCTCGGGGGCCAACCATGGTTTCCGTCGGACGTTGCCGGTGGCCGTCGGAATGGGTGCCGGCGTGGCGGCCATCATCTTCGCTGTCGCCGCGGCAGGGGGAGCCATCGTCTCCGAGCCGCGTGTGCACCTGGTGCTGAAATGGGTCGGCGTCGCCTATCTGCTGTGGCTCGCCTGGCGCATCGCCACCGCGCCGGTCGGGGTGACGGGGGAGGGCGATCGGCGTCGGCCGTTCACCTTCGTCGAGGGCGCGCTGCTGCAACTCGTCAATCCGAAGCTCTGGGTGATGGTGGCCGGCGCTGTCGTCACCTATGGCGGTAGCGCTGCTCAAGGCCTCGCCGTACCCACCGCCTTTGCCGTTATTTTCGGCGGCGCGACGCTGGCGAGCACATTGGCCTGGGCCGGCATCGGCGTTGGTGCGGGCCGGTTCCTTGCCAGTGCGCGCAGCCTGAGGGTGTTCAACCGGGTGATGGCGCTGCTTCTGGTGCTGTCGCTGCTGCCCGTTTTGGGAGAATAGGTCGCATTGCCAATTGGCCGAAACAGGTTCACCATTCCCGAACCGTTTCAGTTCAGGAGACCCGCAATGGCTTTTGGACCTGCAAGGCCACCAATTACCGAAGATGTGGCGGAAGTCATCGCCAAGGATGTGAAGGAAGGGGAGGGGCATACGCCGACCTCCGAGGTGCCGCTGGCGTTCCTGAAGCGTGGAGCCGAGGGAAAGCCACTGGAAATGAACAACCGCGTGCAGGCGCTGTTCCTCGGCGTTCTGGCCGCCGTGCTCCTGCTCGTCGTCGTGCTGATGGTGCTCTGACGAAGGAAAACGGCGCGAAGTCCGAGACATCGCGCCGTCTTTGGTTACTCGCTGTCGGCCTTTGCCAGACGCTCCAGCGTCGGCATGGAAGTGATGTTGTAGCCGGAGTCCACGTAGTGGATTTCACCGGTAACACCGCTCGACAGGTCCGAAAGCAGATACAGCGCAGAATTGCCGACATCCTCGATGGTGACGGTGCGGCGCAGCGGCGCGTTCTTCTGCTGCCAGGACAGCATGGCGCGGGCGTCCGAAATGCCGGCACCGGCGAGCGTGCGGATCGGGCCGGCCGAGATGGCGTTGACGCGAATGCCCTGCGGACCATAGTCGCCGGCCAGATAGCGTACGGAGGCTTCGAGCGCTGCCTTCGCGACGCCCATGACGTTGTAGTTCGGCATGATGCGCGTGGAGCCGCCATAGGTCAGCGTCAGCATCGCGCCGCCGTCCGTCATCAGCTCAGCCGCGCGCTTGGCGATCTCCGTGAAGGAGAAGCAGGAGATGACCATCGTGCGCGAGAAGTTGTCGCGCGAGGTATCGGCGTAGAGGCCCTTCAGTTCGTTTTTGTCGGAAAAGCCGATGGCGTGCACGACGAAATCGAGCTTGCCCCACTTCTCCTTGATCGCCTCGATCGTCGCATCCACCGAAGCGATGTCCTCGACGTCGCAGGGAATGACGAAATCCGAGCCGAGTTCGGCGGCGAGCGGCTTGACGCGCTTGCCGAGCGCTTCGCCCTGATAGGTGAAGGCGAGTTCCGCGCCCTGATCGGCCAGTTTCTGCGCGATCCCCCACGCGATGGAATGGTTGTTCGCGACCCCCATGATGAGGCCGCGCTTGCCGTTCATGATCCCCGTCATTGACGTCATCCGTTGTGGCGCTGGAAGACCAGCGTGGCGTTCGTGCCGCCGAAGCCGAAGGAGTTGGAGAGAACCGTGTCGATCTTGGCGTTGTCGATGCGCTTGCGCACGATCGGCACGCCGTCGAATTCCGGGTCGAGCTCGGTGATATGCGCGCTTTCGCCGATGAAGCCAGCCTGCATCATCAGCAGACCGTAGATCGATTCCTGCACGCCGGCCGCGCCCAGCGAGTGGCCGGTCAGCGACTTTGTCGACTGGATATGCGGGATCCTGTCGCCGAAGACTTCGCGGATCGCACCAATCTCCTTGGAATCGCCGACAGGCGTCGACGTGCCGTGCGTGTTGATGTAATCGACATCGCCCTTCACGGTGGAAAGCGCCTGACGCATGCAGCGGATCGCACCTTCGCCTGACGGGGCAACCATGTCGTAGCCGTCGGAGGTTGCGCCGTAGCCGACGATTTCCGCATAGATCTTTGCGCCGCGGGCCTTCGCACGCTCGTATTCTTCCAGTACCAGCACGCCGGCGCCTCCGGCGATGACGAAGCCGTCGCGGCTGACGTCATAGGCGCGCGAGGCCGTCGCGGGCGTGTCGTTGTACTTGGAAGACATGGCGCCCATGGCGTCGAAGAGGTTCGACATGGTCCAGTCGAGGTCTTCGTGGCCGCCGGCGAACATGATGTCCTGCTTGCCCCACTGGATCATTTCCGCGGCATTGCCGATGCAATGCGCAGAGGTCGAGCAGGCCGACGAGATCGAGTAGTTGACGCCGTGGATCTTGAACCAGGTGGCGAGTGTCGCCGATGCCGTCGAGGACATCGCCTTCGGCACGGCGAACGGGCCGATGCGCTTGGGCGAATTGTTCTTCAGCGTGATCTCGGCAGCCTCGATCAGCGTACGGGTGGAAGGACCGCCCGAACCCATGATGATACCGGCGCGCTCGTTGGCGGCGTAGTCCGCCTCTTCCAGGCCGGAATCGGCGATCGCCTGCTTCATGGCAACGTGGTTCCATGAACCGCCCTGCGAGAGGAAGCGGGCGGCGCGGCGATCGACAAGCTCGCTCGTGTCGATGTTGGGCGCGCCCCAGACCTGGCACTTGAAGCCATGGTCGGCGAAATCCTGCGAGAAGCTGATGCCCGAGCGCGCATCGCGCAGCGACGCCGTCACTTCGTCCGCATTGTTCCCGATGGAGGATACGATCCCCAGACCCGTGACAACTACCCGTCTCATGTTTCCGACCTTTTCTAGAACGTCTCGTTGTGAAGGCGGCTTTGCGCCGCCCTCAGGCTTTCGGTGGCTTTCGCGCCGCCTTAAGCTTCCTTGTCTTTCGACAGGCCGACGCGCAGGTCGGTCGCCTGATAGATGGTCTCGCCGTCGGCCTTCAGCCAGCCGTCCGCCGTGCCGAGCACGAGGCGGCCGCGCATGACACGCTTGAAGTCGATGCCGTATTCGAGCAGCTTCGTGTGGGGGCGGACCATGCCCTTGAACTTCACTTCGCCGGTCGACAGCGCCATGCCACGGCCGGGTTCGCCCAACCAGCCGAGGAAGAAGCCGGTCAGCTGCCACATACCGTCGAGGCCGAGGCAGCCGGGCATGATCGGGTTGCCCTGAAAGTGACAGGGGAAATACCAGTCATCGGGCTTCACGTCGTATGCGGCGCGGATATAGCCCTTGTCGAAGGCGCCGCCGGTCTCGGAAATATCGGTGATGCGGTGGACCATCAGCATGGGTGGCAGAGGAAGCTGAGCATTGCCGGGGCCGAACAGCTCACCGCGGCCGCAGCGCAGAATTTCCTCGTAGTTGTAGCTGGATTGCCTGGTCGTCATCGAATGTCTCATCCCCGGTCTGAACAACGCTTGATCTGCGTTAGATTTAGAGAAGGTGTGGCACGAATTGAAGCACCCGGCCCTTCTCCTTTTTGTCGCCCCGCCTTCTTCGGGCGGGACGTTCATTCAGCTGTCCGCATACATGATGCCAGCGGTGACAGCCAGCGCAAATTGCCGTGACAATAGCAAAGGCCCCGGTTTTTCCGCATGTTGAGGGCCTTCAGGCCGCCGTAATCCTATTGAATCCCAACGCTCGTAAAGTTATATCGAAAGTTCAAGATTGTTGTTCAAGGCCAGACAAGCGGATCCGTCGCCCATGACGCATGCACACGAGATGCCCATCGAAGAGCGCCTGCGCCATTGTGGCCTGCGCCCGACGCGCCAGCGTGTGGCACTCGGGGACCTGCTCTTCGCCAAGGGCGACCGTCACCTGACGGTGGAAGAGCTGCACGAAGAGGCCGTCACGGCCGGCGTTCCGGTATCGTTGGCGACCGTCTACAACACGCTGCACCAGTTCACCGAGGCCGGTCTCATCCGGGTTCTGGCGGTCGAAAGCTCGAAGACCTACTTCGACACCAACGTGTCGGACCATCACCATTTCTTCGTCGAGGGCGAGAACCACGTGCTCGACATTCCCGTGAGCAACATCGCCATCGGCAACCTGCCGGAGCCGCCCGAGGGCATGGAGATCGCTCACGTTGACGTGATCATCCGCCTTCGCCCGAAGAAGGCATGATCGCGGGATTGCGCCTCACATCACGTCGTCCGGATGCCGCCCCGGCCGCGGCTTGTAGACCGGAAAGCACCAGCCGAAGCGCAGCGCCCCGCCGCGCACGATGAAGGCGGCGCCGATGCCGATGGCGGACGCGATCCAGAGAGGTGCGCCCGCTACGCTCGCCGCCGTAAAGCCCGCCGCGCCGATCAGCGCCGCGGTGATGTAGATTTCCGGCCGCAGCAGCACGGAGGGCTCGCCGGCCAGAAGATCGCGCAGGATGCCGCCGAAGCTGGCGGTGAGCACGCCCGTCGTGATTGCCACCGTCGGCGAGCCGGTGGCCGCAAGGCCCTTTGCCGCGCCCATCACGCAATAGGCCGAGACACCCATGGCATCGAGCCAGAGCAGCAGGCGGTAGCGCGACTCGATACGGTGCGCCAGCACGAAGACGACAAGCGCAACTGCGATGCAGACGATGAGATAGGTCGGGTTCACCACCCAGAAGACGGGTGTCGCGCCGAGGATGACGTCGCGGAACGTGCCGCCGCCGATGCCCGTCGCAGCGGCAAGGAAGAGGAAACCGATGATGTCGAGCTGCTTGCGCGAGGCCGAGAGCGCGCCGGTGGCGGCAAAGACGGCGACGCCCGTGTAGTCGAGCAGTTCCAGGATCGACACGCATTCCTCCTTCGCCGCCAAGCCTCGCGACAGCTTTCCTGCGCTAGAGTGCGCGCCCGTACGCCCGGGCAGAATCAGGCGCGGCGCCGGCCCGTCCGCATATTGACCGAATCGCCCGCCATGGAAAGGTTTGACAGATGGCCATCCGCATCAGAACCCTTGCACTTCTCGCCGCCGCGCTGGTTTCGACCATCCTGCCGGTCCGTGCGGCGGAGATCGTGCCGGATGCGCATGCGGCCGTCGAGGCAGAGGTCGCCAAGCGCTGCAAGGCGCCGATCTTCGGCGAGGATTTTGCCGACAACGTCGATTTCAACAATGACGGCATCGTCGACGCGATCTTCAATCTCGGCGCCGTCAATTGCGACGGCACGCCGGGTGGCCTTTGCGGCAATGTCGGCTGCCCCCATGAATTCTACATCCAGGTCGCGGAAGGCGGCTATTTCCTCGCCGCCAATGCCGATCTCTACGGCTACGAGATGAAGAAGCGCTACGGCAACATGGTGCTGGAGCTGAAGGCCAATGCCGCAAGCTGCGGGCGGGACGATTCAGAGTATTGCATCATGACCATTCGCGTGCGCGGCGCCCAGTTCGATACGATCTCGAAGAAATAGGGCCTATTGCGGGAAGAGGGCGTGGGTGCGGCCGGCGAAATAGTAGAGCAGCAGCCCCGTCCATTCCCGGAGCGCCGTCGTTGTCAGCTGGCTGTTGGTTGAGGGCTGGGTGAAATCGAGTGCCAGGCCGGCATGGCCCGTCGTGCGGAAATCCGTCGGCCAGGGCAGAACCTCGAGACCGAGCTTGCTGAACAGGCCGACCGAGCGCGGCATATGGAAGGCTGAGGTCACCAGCAGGCAGCGCTCCAGCCCGTTTACGGCGAGCAGGTCTTTCGTGTTCGCGACATTCTCGAAGGTCGTGCGGGATTCGGTCTCGCGGATGAGCCGGTCTGCGGGCACACCGAAGGCTTCGAAGAAGCGCGTTGCCACTGCCGCATCGCCCTCGTAGCTGCCGCTCAGCGAGCCGTCACCGCCGGAAATGAGGATCCGCGAAGCCGGAAATTCCCGCGCCAGCCGCAGCGTTTCGATGAAGCGGTCAGCCGCCTGGTTCATCTCGAAGCCGCCGCGTGCCGCAATCACCTCCGCCTCGATGCCGCCGCCGAGCATGATGATGCAGGTAGGGCCGCCCGCGGGCAATTCCGCCCTTGGAATACGATCTTCCAGCACTTGCAGGAGGACAGAGCCCGTCGTGGTGAACAGCGTCACGAAAAGCACGAGAGCGGCGAGCCCGCTCGCCGCCGCTCGGACACGGTTCCATTTCAAAAACCCGGCCAGAAGGCCGAAAGCAAGCAACAGAAGCGCAAGCGACAGGGGCTGGGCTGCCAGCCAGAAGATCTTCGAGGCGTAATAGGTCACGCGCTACCCACCACTGTTCGTTGCCGTGTCCGCGCCGGTCTCAGGCCCGCCCGAGGGCAGGTGCCGTCGCCGCCGCCTTGCCGCGCCGCAGATAGAGGATGCCTGCCGCCAACGCAACGCCGGCCGCGAGAACCGCGATGGCGATCAGCGGGCGGTAGGCGATCCAGGCAATGGCGATGACCGCCGGCCCGATCAGCAGCGTGAGAATAAGCGCGATCGCCGTCGTGCCGAAGCGCACGATGGAGCCGACGAAGGGCACGACGTCCGCGATGACGCCGAGGATCGACAGGATGAAAGCGAAGCCGATGAAGATGCCGATAAGCCCGCCGACCCGCACCAGCCAGGTGATGATCGTGTTCTCGCTCTGCGCCGCATCGAACATGGCGGCCGCATCGACGAGACCGGCATCGCTGAGGAAGAGGTCGCGTCCGTTGGTCGTCTTGTAGGGTGTCAGGCCGCTGCCGCGCTGGGCGCCGACGAAACTCGCCTCGGCAATGTCGGATCGCTCGAAGCGGATGCGGATGTCGCCGACCTGCGGATCCTCGGGATTGAACGAGAAGACGGCCTGGCCGGCGATCGTCGAGACGGGCTTGCCGAGTGCCACGGCCTCGCCCATCCGGTTCACGTCCAGCGCGGTGAGCGGCACGGGCCGTTCATCGCCAAGACGCGCAACGGCGCGACCGTCCACGCTGAAGGCGCCGATGGTTGCCGATTCCACCGGGAAGCTTGCATCGTCGATCGGCTTTTGCGGGTTGTCGTGGCCCGACTGGCGGAAGCTGCCGGAGCTGACCTCGTTGCGCTTCCATTCCTTGTGGTAGGAATAGGTGGTGACCGTCTCCTCGCTGCCGCCGAGCTGCTTGCGCGTCTCCGATTTCGAGGTCTCCACCCACTGGTACATCTCGACGATGCGTTCGAGCCCGGCCGCCCCTTCGGCTGAAATGCCGAGCACGTCGTCCTCCGGCACGCCGACCGGCTTCACCGGTCCGGAAATGTGCACGAGCTTGCCGTCATTCGCCGGATCCACGCTGCCATTGTCGACGGAGACGACGAGGCCCGCGCCCTCGACGAGCGCCCGATAGGTCTTCACCGACCGGCCTTCGTTCCAGAACAGGAGCCAGATGCAGGCGATGAGAAGGATGAAGCCGACCACGATCTTGATCAGCGCCCCCTTCAGCCTGGAGAACCAGGACGTGGTCGTCGTTTCCGTAAAGCTCATGATTGTCCCCCGACAAGGCGTGCGTCATGCCAGAGACGCGCGGCAGGACATGCTTATTCGCGCTTCCTGAACTGCGCAAGCGGGGACATAATGAGCCGGAGGCGAGGGCGGAGCCCCGGAACATCTTCTCCCCTCCGCCGTTGTCGCAAAAACGGAAGGGAGCCAGTCCATGACCGACGATCGCGAAGAGAAAATCCGCAAGCGTGC
Source organism: Shinella sp. SUS2 (assembly GCF_001262505.1). Classification (GTDB taxonomy): domain Bacteria; phylum Pseudomonadota; class Alphaproteobacteria; order Rhizobiales; family Rhizobiaceae; genus Shinella. The sequence continues at coordinate 169,992 of NZ_KQ410736.1, read as the reverse complement.
CCACGAGCTCTGGCTGCAGCAGGGGCGGCCTGAGGGCAAGCGTGATGACCACTGGTACCAGGCGGAACGGGAAATCGACCAAGGGGACGGAGAGATCGAGGGTGACGATGTTCCGAACCTCGCCGCCCTGCGCGAAGCCGTCCGCGAACACACGGATGCCTTCCTGGTAAAGACGGACCTGGAGGATGCTGACCAGCGCGAAGTGCCAGGCACGCGCGAGCAGCCTTAGGTTCAGTCTGTCAATCCCGAGGAAGGTTTGGTGGAGCTAAGCGGGATCGAACCGCTGACCTCTTGCATGCCATGCAAGCGCTCTCCCAGCTGAGCTATAGCCCCATAACGGGTCCGGCAGAGCCGGTTTCCGGGAACCGAAGCGGCGTTGCCGTTCGGTGTGGCGGCTTATTACTTCCGGGTTTCGGAGATGGCAAGCCGAAAAATGAAATCCGGCCGATTTTTTTGAAACCGGCCGGAAAATCAAACTCTTATGCTTCGTCCTCGTCGCCGGTCACGCCGATGAGGCCGGACATGTCGTCATCGTCGTCGTCTTCGTCCTGTTCGAGGAACGTGTCGTCCTCGTCGCCGTCGATCTCGACGTCGTCGTCGCCGAGGTCCGGCAGGTCGTCGCCGCCTGCTGCATCCTCGTCGGCATCCTCAAGCGAAACGAGCTCGACTTCCGTGTTCTCGGTATCGACTTCGTTCACGTCCTCGTCCTCGTCCTTCTCAAGGACGGCGGCTGCCGATGTTTCCTCGAAGAAGGAGAGCGGATAGGACTTGCCCGTGTAGGGGGAAACGATCGGGTCGCGGTTCAGGTCGTAGAATTTCCTGCCGGTTTCCGGGTCGATGCGTTTGGTTCCGAGTTCCGCTTTTGCCACAGTCAAAGCCTTCTCTGTGCCGTATGTTTCCGGCGGGGCCGGGGTTCCGGCGCGTTGAACGGTAAAATGATTAGCCGGTCCCCTTAATCGTCTTGGGCAATCCTGTCAAAGCCTAACTTTGGGCCGGACATGGAGCAGGCGCTGAGGGGGCGGCACGACGAATGTTTTTCGCCGGGATGATGACGCTTTAAATCGTTTGTGATAGCAAGCCCGCGTTCTCCCCGGGCGATCCTCTCCGGGGAGCCGTGGATGTATATAAGGAAGACGACCATGTCGCATGGCGCCAGTGCACGGCCCGCAACCGCCCGCAAATCCTCCGGCCTGTCCGGGACCGTCCGCATCCCCGGCGACAAGTCGATTTCCCACCGCTCCTTCATGTTCGGCGGCCTTGCCAGCGGCGAGACGCGCATCACGGGCCTGCTCGAAGGCGAGGACGTGATCAATACGGGCAAGGCCATGCAGGCCATGGGCGCCAAGATCCGCAAGGAGGGCGACACCTGGATCATCAACGGCGTCGGCAATGGCGCGTTGCTTGCGCCCGAGGCGCCGCTTGATTTCGGCAATGCCGGCACCGGCTGCCGCCTCACCATGGGCCTCGTCGGCGTCTATGATTTCGATTCCACCTTCATCGGCGACGCCTCGCTGACCAAGCGCCCGATGGGCCGCGTCCTCAATCCGCTGCGCGAAATGGGGGTGCAGGTGACGTCCGCCGACGGCGACCGCCTGCCGGTCACGCTGCGCGGGCCGAAGACGCCGACGCCGATCACCTATCGCGTGCCGATGGCCTCCGCGCAGGTCAAGTCCGCCGTGCTGCTCGCCGGCCTCAACACGCCCGGCATCACCACGGTCATCGAGCCTATCATGACACGTGACCATACCGAAAAGATGCTGCAGGGATTTGGCGCCAACCTCACCGTCGAGACGGATACGGACGGCGTGCGCACGATCCGCCTCGAAGGCCAGGGAAAACTCACCGGTCAGGTCATCGATGTGCCGGGCGACCCGTCCTCGACAGCCTTCCCGCTGGTCGCGGCGCTGCTTGTGCCGGGCTCTGATGTCACCATTCTCAACGTGCTGATGAACCCGACCCGCACCGGCCTCATCCTGACGCTGCAGGAAATGGGCGCAAACATCGAAGTCTTGAACCCGCGCCTTGCCGGCGGCGAGGACGTCGCGGACCTGCGCGTGCGCTCTTCTGAGCTCAAGGGCGTGACGGTGCCGGAAGACCGCGCGCCGTCGATGATCGACGAATATCCCGTCCTTGCCGTCGCCGCCGCCTTCGCCGAAGGCGCGACGGTCATGAACGGCCTGGAAGAGCTTCGCGTCAAGGAAAGCGACCGTCTCTCGGCCGTCGCGGTCGGCCTGAAGCTCAACGGCGTCGATTGCGACGAGGGCGAAACCTCGCTGATCGTGCGCGGTCGCCCGGATGGAAAGGGCCTCGGCAACGCCTCGGGCGCCGCCGTTGCCACCCATCTCGACCACCGCATCGCCATGAGCTTCCTCGTCATGGGCCTCGTCTCGGAAAACCCCGTTACGGTGGACGACGCGACGATGATCGCCACGAGCTTTCCGGAGTTCATGGACCTGATGGCGGGGTTGGGCGCGAGGATCGAACTTAGCGCGTGAGGTTGGAAGACGCCTTGCCCCTTGGCATCGCGCCTTGTCTTCCGGTAACAGCTTTTGTGAAAAGTTTGTGACGCATGGGTGCGAAATGAAGACGATCGCCATCGACGGCCCGGCTGCCGCGGGCAAGGGCACGCTGTCGCGCCGTATCGCGCAGGAATATGGCTTTCATCATCTCGATACGGGCCTGACCTACCGCGCGACCGCCAAGGCGCTCCTCGATCGCGGCCTGCCGCTCGACGACGAGGCGGTGGCGGCCGAGGTGGCGCGCACGCTTGATCTCGGCGGGCTCGACCGGGCGGTGCTGTCCGCTCACGATATCGGTGAGGCGGCCTCCAAGATCGCGGTCATGCCATCCGTGCGCCGCGCGTTGGTCGAGGCGCAGCGCGGCTTTGCGGCGCGCGAGCCGGGCACGGTGCTCGATGGGCGCGATATCGGCACGGTCGTCTGCCCGGATGCAGCAGTGAAGCTCTATGTCACGGCTTCGCCGGAGGTGCGCGCCAGGCGCCGCCATGACGAAATCCTCGGCAATGGTGGGGTGGCCGATTTCGAGACGATCCTCGACGACATCCGCCGGCGGGACGCGCGTGACATGGGCCGGGCGGACAGCCCGTTGAAACCGGCCGATGATGCGCACTTGCTTGATACCTCGGAAATGGGTATAGAGGCGGCGTTTTCGGCGGCCAAGTCGATCATCGACGCCGCATTGAAGCACTAGCTTTTCCTTCCGGAATTGCACCAGCATAGAACAAGGCCTGTCCCCGCGCCGGATTTGCTGCCTCAAGGGCAGCGGGCATAGCCTCGTTTCTCATCAACGCTAACCCCCGGCGCCCGTGCCCCACAGGCACACCAGGAGTTTCAATGTCTCAAGCAAACCCCACGCGCGAAGATTTCGCAGCCCTTCTGCAGGAATCCTTCGCTGCTAACGATCTCGCCGAAGGCTATGTCGCCAAGGGCATCGTTACCGCGATCGAAAAGGACGTTGCCATCGTCGACGTCGGCCTCAAGGTTGAAGGCCGCGTCCCGCTGAAGGAATTCGGCGCGAAGTCGAAGGACGGCACGCTGAAGGTCGGCGACGAAGTCGAAGTTTACGTCGAGCGCATCGAAAACGCTCTCGGCGAAGCTGTTCTTTCGCGCGAAAAGGCTCGCCGCGAAGAAAGCTGGGCCAAGCTCGAAGTCAAGTTCGAAGCCGGCGAGCGCGTCGAAGGCGTCATCTTCAACCAGGTCAAGGGTGGCTTCACCGTCGATCTCGACGGCGCCGTTGCCTTCCTGCCGCGTTCGCAGGTCGACATCCGTCCGATCCGCGACGTCACGCCGCTCATGCACAACCCGCAGCCCTTCGAAATCCTCAAGATGGACAAGCGTCGCGGCAACATCGTCGTCTCGCGCCGTACGGTTCTCGAAGAGTCGCGCGCCGAGCAGCGTTCTGAAATCGTTCAGAACCTCGAAGAAGGCCAGGTTGTTGACGGCGTCGTCAAGAACATCACCGATTACGGTGCGTTCGTTGACCTCGGCGGCATCGACGGCCTGCTGCACGTCACCGACATGGCCTGGCGCCGCGTCAACCATCCGTCGGAAATCCTGTCCATCGGCCAGCAGGTCAAGGTTCAGATCATCCGCATCAACCAGGAAACCCACCGCATCTCGCTCGGCATGAAGCAGCTCGAGTCGGATCCGTGGGATGGCATCGGCACCAAGTACCCGACCGGCAAGAAGATCTCCGGTACGGTCACGAACATCACCGACTACGGTGCGTTCGTCGAGCTGGAGCCGGGCATCGAAGGCCTGATCCACATCTCCGAAATGTCCTGGACCAAGAAGAACGTTCACCCCGGCAAGATCCTGTCCACGAGCCAGGAAGTCGACGTGGTCGTTCTCGAAGTCGACCCGACGAAGCGCCGCATCTCGCTCGGTCTCAAGCAGACCCTCGAGAACCCGTGGCAGGCCTTCGCGCACAGCCACCCGGCTGGCACGGAAGTCGAAGGCGAAGTCAAGAACAAGACCGAATTCGGCCTGTTCATCGGCCTCGACGGCGACGTGGACGGCATGGTGCACCTCTCCGACCTCGACTGGAACCGTCCGGGCGAGCAGGTCATCGAGGAGTTCAACAAGGGCGACGTCGTCAAGGCTGTCGTTCTGGATGTGGACGTCGACAAGGAGCGCATCTCGCTCGGCATCAAGCAGCTCGGCAAGGACTCGGTCGGCGACGCCGCTGCGTCCGGCGATCTGCGCAAGAACGCCGTCGTTTCGGCTGAAGTCATCGCGATCAATGATGGCGGCATCGAAGTGAAGCTCGTCAACCACGAGGACATCACGTCGTTCATCCGCCGTGGCGACCTGTCGCGTGACCGTGACGAACAGCGTCCGGAGCGTTTCTCGGTCGGCCAGACCGTCGATGCGCGCGTCCTGAACTTCTCGAAGAAGGATCGCAAGATCCAGCTTTCGATCAAGGCGCTCGAAATTGCCGAAGAGAAGGAAGCCGTCGCACAGTTCGGTTCGTCCGATTCGGGCGCTTCGCTCGGCGACATCCTCGGCGCGGCTCTGAAGAACCGCAACAACGCCGAATAAGCCTTTCGCTTATCTCGACATCAAGAACCCGCGGAGAGCGATCTCCGCGGGTTTTTCTTTTGAGCTTTGCTCAGGTCCAGTAGTCGCCGAGCTTCTGGTAGAAGACGAGGCCCGGCTCGATGACGCCGACCATTTCTGCGGTCTTTTCGCGGCGCTTCGCCATGTCGGCGGCCTCGGGTTCTTCGCCGTCGGCGTCGAAGGTGGCGTCCTCGCCCGCCTCGCCGCCGGCTTGCTCCTCGTCGCCATGCTCTTCGTTCGCACTCTCGTCCTCCTCGCCCCGTTCGCGGCCCTCGGGCCAGTCCAGGTCCTCCTCGGCCGGCAGATAGGGCACGAAGGCGAGCGGTATGCCTTCGCGCAGGATGGCGGCCGAAAGCAGCCTTTCAGGCGTCACATCGGCCAGCGCCGCCTGAAGGGCGTGCAGCGCCTCGCGGGCCTGCGGTATCGCAAGGGTATCGCCCGGCTCTGCGGTCTGCACCGGCTGGGTGGGTGTCGCCTGGGACGGTGTGGTACGGGCCTTGCCGGCCTCGGTGGCCGCTTGGGCTTCTTCGCTGCCGTCGGTTCCGAAGAGGGCAGGAGCCGGGTCGTCCGCGGGGCCGAGCGGGCGTTCCAGGAGGGAGCGGATGAAATTCGCCTCTTCCGGCGTCAGGTTCTCCAGCATCTGCGCGACGGCCGGCATCAGCAAGGCCGGCGTCATATCGCGGGCGACGGCCTGCAAAATGCTGCGGGCCAGGGCCTGTCCGGCTGCATTGGCGACCTGCGCCTTGACCGGGGCGTCTTCCCGCTTTGCGGCTGGTGTTGCCTTCTCGCTTCCCTCGACGTCCTCGTGGCGCACCGCCGCTTCCGTGGCCTCGACGGGCAGCGGATGGCCGGCCTTGGCCGTCGGTGTCGACGCGGGCTGAGCGCTGCGCGCCGTGGCGTTTTCCCCGGCGGGCACCGGGGTAGGGCCGCCAAGCGCGAGACGGCCGGCGGCGGTCTCGAGCGCCCGGGCCGTTGCCGGGCGCGATTTGCCACCGTCGAAATCGAAGATGCGCTTCAACATCGTCTGCAGGGCGCGGGCATCGCCGAGAAGCTGTGCCGGCTGGCCGGCTTGCTGCGGGCTATGACGCCCGACTGCGGCAAGCTGCTGGGCGTTCAGCCCAAGTGGCTTCTGTTGGCTTTCCATGGCTCGGGGCGCCGGCGTGTCGGCCTTGAGGCTTGCGGAAAGCAGGGTGGCAAGTTTCTGCGCCTCTGGCCCGTTCGGGTTGCGCAACACCTCGACGAGGCTGCGCGTCGGCATGGAGGAGAGCACGGTGCTGATGAGCTTTTCGACGCTCGGACGAAGCTCTGGCGGCAGCTTGGCGAGAAGATCGGCGAGCTTTCGGCCATCTTCTGCCTCCCGGCCGGGCAGCGCCTTCAGCACGGCAAGCAAGGTTTCGAGAAGATCGCGGCCCGGGTTTGCCTCCCCGGTGCGCGGCATATGCTTCAGCATGGTTTCGATGAGGCGCAGCAGCACTTCCGCCCTGAGGTTGGCAAGGGCAGCGGCAGAAAGCTGCGGCCTGGCGGCGGCCTCGACCGATGCGCCTGCCGGAACGGCAAGGGAGGGCTGCACGGTGTCGGTCGTCGTTGCCATACGCGGCAGCATGCCTGCCTCCTGTTCTCCCTGCCGATGTCATCCGCATCGCAAGGTCTGCCAATGATCCATCTTCCTTCGGATGGCGCATCATGCGCGACGCTGCGAGCTGGTGAGCTTTCGGCCCGGACGAGCCGGGCAGGTACGAGGGAGGCGGGGCGCAACCCGGCAGGCACGGAACCACGCGGCGGTGCCGGACGGGCGAGCCCGAAACTCCGAACAACTTTCCATAAATTACAATTGGCATTTTATGGTTAACGAATTGCTAATGCGTGGAGCCGTGCTTCGCGGATGCAGCATTGCCCACCTCGAATTGTCCCGCGCGGCGGCCCTTGCCCCTTATGCTCAGCTCGCGTAAATCTTCGCGGCACTGTTGCGCCGCCGCCCGTTCGTCGGCCGCGGATGCGGCGGAGACCCTTGATGAACCTCACCAACCTCATCCTCAACACCGACAGCTACAAGTTCAGTCACTATCTGCAATATCCGCCGGAAACGCGCGCCATTTCCTCCTATGTCGAGGCGCGTGGCCATTCCGAGCACGCGGAAGTGCTGTTCTTCGGCCTCCAGATGTTTCTCAAGGAGTATCTGTCGAAACCGGTGACGATGGCGGATGTGGACGAGGCCGAGGGCATCGTCACGGCGCATGGCCTGCCGTTCAATCGCGCGGGCTGGACGCATATCGTCACGAAACATGGAGGCTTCCTGCCGCTGCTCATCGAGGCGCTGCCCGAGGGCACGCTGGTGCGTCGCGGCGTGCCGGTAGCGCAGGTGGTGAACACCGACCCCGACTGCTACTGGCTGACCTCCTATATCGAGACGGCGCTGCTGCGCGCCATCTGGTATCCGAGCACGGTCGCCTCCAATTCCCGCAAGGTGAAGCAGATCATCCAGCCGATCCTGGAAAGGACCTGCGACGATCCCGCCGCCGTGCTTCCCTTCCGCCTGCACGATTTTGGCGCGCGCGGCACGACCAGCTTCGAGCAGGCGGGCATTGGCGGGGCAGCGCATCTCGTCAATTTCATGGGGACCGATACGGTGAGCGCCGTGCTCTTCGCGCGCCGCTACTACGGCGCCGAAATGGCCGGTTTCTCCATTCCCGCCTCCGAGCATTCGACCATGACCTCGTGGGGCCAGGAGCGCGAAGCCGAGGCCTATGGCAACATGATCGACCGCTTCGGCGACAAGGGCCTCTATGCGGTCGTGTCCGACAGCTATGACATCAACCATGCCGTCACGGAGATCTGGGGCAAGCAACTGAAGGATCGGGTGCAGGCCGCCGGCGGCACGCTCGTCGTCAGGCCGGACAGCGGCGATCCGGTGGAAACACCGGTTCAGGTCGTGCGCCAGCTTGCCTATGCCTTCGGCACGCATCTCAACGCCAAGGGCTACAAGGTGCTGGACAACAGCGTGCGCGTCATCCAGGGGGACGGCATCTCGCCCGCCGATATCGGCCTCATCCTCGGCCGGCTGGAAGCCTTTGGTTTCTCGGCGGAAAACATCGCCTTCGGGATGGGGGCAGGGTTGCTGCAGAAGGTCAACCGCGACACCTATTCCTTCGCCATGAAGGCCAATGCAAGGCAGGGTACCGACGGCGCCTGGCACGATGTCTACAAGCGTCCGGCGACGATGAACCTCAAGGCTTCGAAGGCAGGGCGCCAGGCCGTGGTGGCGGGTATCAGCGGTCTTGAGGCCGCTCGCATCGACCAGCTTGCTGGCCGCGAGAACCTGCTGCAGCCCGTCTGGCGCGACGGCAAGCTCCTCGTCGACTGGACCTTCGAGGCGGTGCGCGCCCGCGCCGCCTGAGGTCTTGCGGCAAGGCTTTCGCCGCGCCATCTTGAGTCCTGTGACTGGAGACGAAAGATGACCGTTCGCCCGCCGCAAGCGCTCGCTCCCTCCTTCAACAAGGAGACGGGGCTCAATATTCTCGAATACGAACTGATGTCGGAGCGGGCTGACGCGCTCGGCCGGCACGGGCTCAAGGTGGAGAAGGCGCTGGAACTGCTGGCCGCGCGCCTTGCTGCGGGCTGTGGCGAGGCGGAACGGGAAGACCTCATCAACGATGCGGCCGACAAGGTCTGGGCCTTCTTCATTCAGCGGGAAATGTGTGGCCTGCGAAGCCAGAAGGACGCGATCCGCCGCTACGGCATTCCGCCGGAAGTAATTGCCCGGCTCGGCATCGTGCGGCGCAAGACCTGACGGTTACAGGGCGATGATCTGGCGGGTGATGAGATCGTAGATGCCGTTGTCGTCGACGCGCAGTGCGAAGATTTCCTTGCGCGCTGCGTCGCGTTCTTCCTGCTCGCGCACGCCGGCGGCATCGAGATTGCGGACCGCTTCGCCCGTGGTTTCTGCGGGGATTTCGTCGGCGTCGCCGGTTTCTGTCTGCTTTGCGGGGGCCTTGCCGGCAAGCTGGGTCGTCTCTGCGCCGGCAGCGAGAAGCTGAATGGTGTCGAGCGCGGCTGCGGCCGGGTCACCTCGCCGCTTGTCTTCCCGTATGCGGTTGGCGTCGGTATGGGCGCGGCCGACGGCGTCCTGAAGTTCCTGGACGTCCTCCAGCTTCTCGCCGGCTTCCAGCGAACGGATCGTCTCCTCGCGCTCCTTGCGCGTTTCCGCATCCTCGATGCGGGTCGGATCGCGCCGGGTCCGGTCGAGCTTCAGCTCCTCGATGGTTTTCGGGTTCGCCGCGTCCTCCAGACGGGCGAGCACCTTGCGCATCTCCGGCGTCAGTGCCTTTTCGTTCTCGGCCTTTTCGGTAAGTGCCTCCTTCACCCGTTCGGCTTCGGTGCCGTAGGGGTTGCGGATCGCCGCGATGAGATCGGCCGCCTTGAGGCCGAGATCGGCAAGGCCCGATTTCTTCTCGAGCGTTGCCACGTCTTCCGGCAGCTCGCCGCGAAGGCGCGTCAGCATGCCGGAGAGGCGCTGCTCGAAGTCGGCATCCGCTTCGCCTTCGCCTTGCGTGACGCCGGCGGTAAGCGCGAGGCGGGCGACGAGGTTGGCGGCCGCATCGTCGGACGGGCCTGCCATGGCCTGCTTGACGGCCGTGAGGGTTGTCCCGAGGCCGCGAAGCGTGACATCGAGTGTGCTGCCCCTGGCGGGAAGCGATATCTGGTCGACGAGCGCCAGCCGGTCGGCCAGGCGCTGGGCAAAGGCGCGGGCGCCTTCGCCGTCCTGCTGCGTGACGCCGAGTGTGTCGCTGAAGCGGGAAATCAGCTTGGCGAGCGTTTCCTCGCCGCGGGCATTGCTGCCGAAGAAATGTTCGTTGATGCGCGCATTGGCTTGCCGCGTCGTATCGTCGGAGCGAAGATGCGCCTGTTTCTGGGCGTCGTCTTTCGGCTGTCCGCTGGCCTTCTCGACCTCTTCGCGGCGGCGCTCCTCAAGCGTTTCGACGATCGACTGCATCGCCGAGACGGCGGCGGTCGACTGCGCGCTTTGCAGGGGTGTCAACATGGCAACCTCCGGTCTCGCCGGAAGAATAAGCTGCAGGGGATTAACCGCGCGTTAAGCCTGCGCCTGCGGCTTTTCGGGGGTATCGGGCGGCTGCGGCCGGCAGACGATCGTCACCAGAACGAAGCTGACATAGAGCAGGAGATACCACGAGCCGAGCTTGGTGAAGGGCACCATGTGCCAGGTCGTCTGGCCCGGATAGAGCCACACCCCCGTCGCCGTGCCGATGTTTTCGGCGATCCAGAGAAAGATGGAGGTGAGGAAGGCCGCGACGACGAGCGGCATCCAGCGCGGCTTCTGCTCCACGGTGTAATAGATGCGCACGCGCCAGAAGAGCAGCACCGTCGCGGCGAAGAGCCCCAGGCGGATGTCGATGATGAAGTGATGCAGGTAGAAATTGACGTAGATGGCGATCGCCAGCAGCGCCGTCATCCAGAAGGGCGGATAATGAGTGAAGCGCATGTCGAAGATGCGGATGGCACGCGCCATGTAGCTGCCGACCGAGGCATACATGAAACCGGAAAACAGCGGCACGCCACCGACACGGATGATCGCCTCCTCCGGGTAGACCCAGGAGCCCATTTGGACCTTGAAGATCTCCATGGCCGTGCCGACGAGGTGATAGATGAGGATGACCTTCGCTTCCTCGAAGGTCTCCATCTTCAGCGTGAGGAACGTCACCTGGATGGCGAGCGCCATCACGAAGAGCGCGTCGTACCGATGGATCGGCCAGTCGGGCTGCCAGACGAGTTTCGTCAGGATGATCAGCCCCAGCATGAGCCCGCCGAAAAGGCAGGCCCAGGCCTGCTTCAGCCCGAAGAGGATGAATTCCGCAAGACCGGGCGGGAGCGTCTCAAGCCGGCCGCGGATCAGGCGGCGCAGCGGTTCCAGCGTCGGCCCGGTCTGGTGTTGCCATCCGTTCTGCACGGGCGGCTCAGCTATGGGCGAAGATGTCGGTTTCCTCCCAGCCGAGCAGGTCGAGCTTGGCGCGGGTCGGCAGGAAAGTGAAGCAGGCCTCCGCGTGCGCCAGCCTGCCGTCCCGCACGAGGCGCGCCATCAGCTTGTCGCGCAGGGCATGGAGATGCAGCACGTCGGATGCGGCATATTCGAGCTGCGCCGGCGACAAAGTCTCGGCCGCCCAGTCGGAAGACTGCTGCTGCTTGGAAATGTCGACTTCCAGCATTTCCTTCAGATTGTCCTTCAGACCATGCCGGTCCGTATAGGTCCGCGTCAGGCGCGAGGCGATCTTGGTGCAGAAGACCGGGGTCGTCGTCACGCCGAAGGTGTGGAACAGAACGGCGATATCGAAGCGGCCGTAGTGAAAGATCTTCTGGCGGGCCGGGTCTTCCAGCATCGCGACAAGGTTCGGCGCGTCCTTCTGGCCCGCGGCAATGCGGATGACATCGGCGCTGCCATCGCCCGGCGAAAGCTGCACGACGCACAGCCGGTCGCGGCGCGGGATGAGGCCGAGCGTTTCGGTGTCGATCGCGATCGCGCCGGTATAACGGGCCGCATCCGCCGCCGAGATATCACCTTCGTGATACCGGATTGCACTTGCCATGAAAAACCCCATCTAACCTGTCTCTGTGTCCGCAGGCCTATAGCGCATGTTTCCGGCCTGCGGTACTTCTTTATGGATTGCGAAGGATCGGCCCCGCTGCCGAAAGATGATATGACGAAACGATTGGTCCTTGCCGCTCTTGCCGCGGTGCTGCTTGCGCCCGTAGCCAGCGCACAGGTTTTCCATGATCTGCCTGGCGTCGTGACGACCGAGCAGGACGAGGCCGAGGAAGCGGTCTCCTGCTCCCCGCACTATGTGCCGCCGCCGGAAAACAGCACGAAACGCCAATGGGGCCATACGGTCTACAACTGTACGCGTGGCGGTGTGACCTCGAGCGGCAGCTATCTGCCGCTGTCGCGCGAGCGGAGCCTGCGCGGCTACGACTGGTAGCGCGCCCTTTCATGCCCCGATCGTTCCGGCCGGGGTCGTTCATCCGGAGGAGCCATGACCGACGAAAGCCTGCCGCTGGTGATCAGCGCGCCCGAACCGCGCACGCTGGACCTCATCTTCACCCCGGCGGCAGAGGCCGCTTTGCGCCGGGCCTATCGTATTGTCGAGGCCGATCCCGAAGACATAGCCGGGCTTGGCGACGCGGTGCTCGGCCAGGCGCGCTATATCCTCGGACAGCCGCCGCTTTCTGCCGAAACGCTGGCGCGCATGCCGAACCTGCGCGCGATCCTCAATGTCGAGAGCAATCTCCTCAACAACATGCCCTATGAGGTTCTGTTCGAGCGCGGCATCCATGTCGTCACCACTGGCCAGGTCTTTGCCGAGCCGGTGGCCGAACTCGGCCTTGCCATGGCGCTGAACCTTGCCCGCGGCGTGATCGACGCCGATGTCGCCTTCCGCGAGGGGACGGAATTGTGGGGCGGGGACGGCAACCGGTCCGCGCGCCTCCTCTCTGGCTCCGAGATCGGCATCGTCGGCTTCGGTGATCTCGGCCGGGCGCTGAACCGCGTGCTCTCGGGCTTCCGCGCGAAAATCCGTGTCTTCGATCCCTGGCTGCCGCCCTCGATGCTGCGGGATGTCGGGGTCGAGCCCGCCTCGCTTTCCGAGGTGCTGGCCATGAGCGACTTTGTTTTCGTCGTCGCCTCCGTGACAAGCGAGAACAAGGGTTTTCTCGGGGCGGAGGCCTTTGCCTCGATGCGCAAGGGCGCGGCCTTCATCCTGCTCAGCCGGGCAGACGTCGTCGATTTCCCGGCGCTGATGGCGGCGGTCGAGACCGGCCATATCGTTGCGGCAAGCGACGTTTATCCGGAGGAGCCGCTGCCGGCGGACCATCCCGTGCGCCGGCTGAAGGGCTTCGTCCGCTCGGCCCACCGCGCGGGTGCGCTGGACAGCGCTTTCAAGAAGATGGGTGACATGGTCTTGGAGGATATGGCGCTGATGGATCGCAGCCTGCCGCCGATGCGCTGCAAGCGGGCCGAGCGTGAGACGGTCTCGCGCATGCGCTCCAAGCCGGTGAGCGTTAACTGAAACGAAAAGGCCGTGGCGGGGAACCGCCACGGCCTTTTCGCTTTCATGGCGTGCGATCAGGCGCGCTTGATGACCTTGATGAGCACGAGCAGGATCACCGCGCCGATCGTGGAATGAATGATCGCGGCGATGATGCCGCTGCCGAGGCTGACGCCGATGGCCGGAAAGAGATAGCCGGCGATGAAGGCGCCGACGATGCCGACGACGATGTTGCCGATCAAGCCGAAGCCGAAGCCCGAAACGATGAGGCCGGCCAGCCAGCCCGCAATCGCGCCGACGATGAGGAAAACGAGAATGCTTTCAATGCCCATACGATGCTCCCTTAGACAGTCTCATTCTGTCCCTGTTCAATCTGGCAGCCGTTTTCCGGAAAGCAAGAGGGGCTGAAAACTTCTCTTCCGCGGTGTCAGACGATGCCGCCGCCACCGCCTGCCACCGCCGGCCGTTCGCTCGCCACCTTCGCCCGGTAACCGGCGGCGCGAAACGTCGCGACCGGATCGATCGCGCCGCCCGTCTCCAGCCGCGCCATGGCGAGGATCGGCTCGACATCGGTGCGAAAACCGGCCTTCAGCGTCTCTGAGGCCATCAGCGCGTCGTTCGTCTCCTGGTAACCGGCGAGCGCCGCGCGATCGACGATGAGGCCCTGCGCATAGGCGCGGCAGACCTCCATGGCGCTGCGCATCAGGCTCTCGATCGGGTCGGTGACATTGTGGCTCTGGTCGAGCATATGCGCCGGCGAAAACCCCTCGGCCTGCCGCACTTCCGCATCCACCAGCTCGTTGAAGACGAGGAAGAGGCGATAGGGATCGATCGAGCCGGTATCGAGATCATCGTCGCCATATTTCGAATCGTTGAAATGGAAGCCGCCGAGCTTCCTGAACTGGATGAGCCGGGCGACGATCATCTCGATATTGACGTTCGGCGCATGGTGGCCGAGGTCGACGAGGCAATGGGCTTTCGGGCCGAGTTCCTGCGCGATCAGGTAATTGCTGCCCCAGTCCTGCACGACCGTCGAATAGAAGGCCGGCTCGTACATCTTGTGCTCGGTAAAAAGCCGCCAATCCTCCGGCAGCGCTTCATAGATGGCCTTCATCGCATCGAGATAACGCTCGAAACTCCTCGTGAAATTCGCCTGCCCCGGAAAGTTCGTGCCGTCGCCGATCCACACCGTCAGGGCCTTGGAGCCGAGCGCATTGCCGATGGCGATGCATTCGAGATTGTGCTCGACGGCCTGCTGGCGCGTCGCGGCATTGGCGTGCGAGAGCGAGCCGTATTTGTAGGAATGCTCCTGCTGCGGCGCATCGGAAAAGGTGTTGGAGTTCATCGCGTCGAAGCCGAGGCCGAGGGCATGGCCCCTTTCTTTCAACGCCTTGAGGTCCGTCACCTTGTCCCAGGGGATGTGCAGCGAGACGGTCGGCGTGGCGCGGGTCAGTTCCTGGATGACGGCGCAATCCTCCAGCTTGTCAAAAATGTTGCGCGGCTCGCCCTCGCCGGGAAAACGCGCAAACCGCGTGCCGCCGGTGCCGACGCCCCAGGAGGGCACCGCCACCGCATAGGCCGCGACCTTTCGCTTCACCGCATCGATATCGACGCCGCGGCGGGCGAGCTGCGCGCCGAGATGCGCGTAGTCGCTCTTGAGATCGGCGACCCGCTTGCCGTTTTCGCGCGAAACAACGTCTTCGGAAATCATCGTCATCGGCAAAATTCCTCAGCGCGTGAAGGACTGGGCATTGCCCGCGTCGACATTGATGATGTTGCCGGTCGATTTCGCCGACATGTCGGAGGCGAGGAAGTAGATGGCTTCCGCGATATCCTCCGGAAAGACCGAGAGCTTCAGCATGGACCGCCCGCGGTAATGCGCTTCGAGATCGTCCGTCTTGTAGGTCGCGGCGCGCTGCTCCTTCCATTCACCGGTCCAGATCTTCGAGCCGCGCAGCACGGCGTCCGGGTTCACCACGTTGACGCGGATCTGCTCGGCGGCGCCTTCCAGCGCCAGGCACCGGGCGAGGTGGATTTCGGCGGCCTTGGCGGTGCAATAGGCCGATGCGCCGGGGGAGGCGGCAAGGCCGTTCTTGGAGGCGACGAAGACCACGTTGCCGCCCGCCTTCTGTCGGCGGAAGATGCGGAACGCCTCGCGCGAGACAAGGAAATAGCCCGTCGCGAGAATGCCGATGTTCTTGTTCCACAGTTCCAGCGTCGTGTCCTCTATGACTGCCGAGGAGGCGAGGCCGGCATTGGAGACGAGGATGTCGAGGCCGCCGAATTCCACCAGAGTATCGGCAAAACTTTTTGCGACGAGCGCTTCGTCGGTGACGTTCATCGAAACCGAGCGCACGACATCCCTGCCGTAGCGGCCGGCAAGCTCGTTTTCCGCCGCGGCGAGCGCCGTCTCGTCGATATCGGCAAGCACCACGCAGGCGCCCTCCGCCATCAGCCGCTCCGCGGTCGCCTTGCCGATGCCGCCGGCCCCGCCCGTGACGAGCGCGATGCGGCCGGCCAGGCTCTTGGGCTTCGGCATGCGCTGGAGTTTCGCCTCCTCCAGCAGCCAGTATTCGATGTCGAAGGCCTCCTGCTCCGGCAGGCCGACATAATCGGAAACGCCGGAAGCGCCGCGCATCACATTGATGGCGTTGACGTAGAATTCGCCGGAAATGCGCGCCGTCGCCTTGTCCTTGGCAAAGGTGATCATGCCGACGCCGGGCACCAGATAGACCACGGCATTCGGATCGCGCATCGCCGGGCTGTTGTCCCGCTTGCAGCGCTCATAGTAGGCCGCGTAGTCGGCGCGGTAGGCGGCAATCGCATCGGCAAGGCCGGCAAGCGTCCTGTCGATATCCGGCTCTGCCGGGTCGAAATCGACGACCAGCGGGCGAATCTTCGTGCGCAAAAAATGATCCGGGCAGCTCGTGCCGAGGGCCGCGAGCGGCGCAAGGTTTTTCGAGGTCACGAAATCGAGCACGGCCTCGCCGTCGTCGAAATGGCCGACCTTCTTCTCGTCCCGGCCGATCATGCCGCGGATGACCGGCATCAGCTTTTCCGCGATCGCGCGGCGTTCCGTGGCGGGAAGCACCGGCTTCACCGCGCCGCCGAAGGCGGGAGCCACGTTGTTTTCCTCGAACCAGCCGATCGCCTTGTTGATGATCTCGACCGTCGTCTCGTAGCATTCCCGGGCCGTATCGCCCCAGGTGAAAAGGCCATGGCTTTCCAGAACCACGCCGCGCGCGCCCGGATTTTCCAGGCAGAATTTTTCGAGCCACAGGCCAAGCTCGTAGCCCGGCCGCTTCCAGGGCAGCCAGCCGATGTCGTCGCCAAAGATTTTTCGCGTCAGCTCGCGGCTGTTTTTCGCGGCGGCGATGGCGATGATCGCGTCCGGATGCATGTGGTCGACATGTTTCTTCGGCACATAGGCATGCAGCGGCGTATCGATGGAGGCGGTGCGCGGGTTGAGGTTGAAGGTGCAATGGGGCAGGTAGCCCACCATCTCATCCTCATGCTCGACGCCGCGGTAAAGCCCCTTCAGCGCGTTGAGCTTGTCCATGTAGAGGGTCGCGAACCCATCCATCCTGATCGTGCCGACGTCGCCGCCCGAACCCTTGACCCAGAGCACTTCCACCGCGCCCGCGCCGAGCGGGTCCGTCTCCGTCACCTTCGCCGAGGTGTTCCCGCCGCCATAATTGGTGATGCGCTTGTCGGAGCCGAGCAGGTTGGAGCGATAGAGCAACCGTTCGGATTCGCTCATCGCCGACGCCTTGGCGTCATCCCACAGGTTTGCAAGGCGTGCGCCCTGGTTCTTCTCCAGCATCGGCATTTCCTCCCGGTATTTCCTATGCGCATGGCTATCGCCGCGCTTGAAGGCGTGCTTTCAGATCACATGAGAGCGTCGCCGATGTCAATCAGAAGCGATCAAAAACAATCATATTGCGCTGCACAATGAAAAATTATGATCGATCGTGATTGACACTGCGCGTTCCTGATGGAAGCATTGCCAGCACTGGAGGAGCCATGCACGAGAAGGAAAGACATCGGATCATTCTGTCCGCGGTTCAGGAAAAGCCTGTTGTCACAGTGCCCGAACTGGTGGACCTGACCGACAGTTCCGAGGCGACGATCCGGCGCGACATCGCGGCGCTGCATGTGCAGAAGAAGCTGCGCCGGGTGCGCGGCGGGGCGGAGGCGTTGCATCCCCCGCAGTTCGTCGGTCTCGCCGGTCGTCCCTTCACGGTCAACGAAACGCTTAACACCCGCCAGAAGCAGGCGATCGCCAAGGAAGCGGTGGCGCTCTGCGAGGACGGCGATCCGATCATTATCAACGGCGGCACCACCACGTTCCAGATGGTGCATTTCCTGACCAACCGCCGCATGCAGGTCTTCACCAATTCATTCAATATCGCCGAGCACCTGCTGAAGCATTCCAAGAACACGATCATGCTGTCCGGCGGTACGATCTACCGCGAGCAGAACATCGTGCTCAGCCCCTTCGACAACGATGTGACGCGCAATTTCTATGCGCGCCGCATGTTCATGGGCGCGCAAGGCATCGGCCCGCTCGGGCTGATGGAGGCCGATCCGCTGCTCATCCAGGCGGAGCAGAAACTGATCGACCAGGCGGATGAGCTGGTCGTGCTGGTCGATTCCACGAAATTCAGAAAACGCTCCAGCCTCATCCTGTGCGGGCTGAAGCGCATCGCCACCATCATCACGGATTCGGGCATCGAGGACAGGGACGCCGCGATGCTGGAGCAGGCCGGCGTCAACCTGATCGTCGCGAATGTCCAGGCCGACACCAAGACTGGGAATGCACCCTCTTCGGCGTGAGGCCGGAGTTTTGATTTCACTGGGAGGAGAAGTCGTGAAAATTCTGAAGACATTGCTCATGACGGCGGCCGTTTCGCTCGCGCTGATCGCCAACACCGCGCAGGCGGAAACGAAAAAGATCGCCCTCGTCGTCAAGGCGCTCGGCATCGGCTTCTTCGAAGCGGCCAACAAGGGCGCCCAGGAAGCCGCCAAGGAACTCGGCGACGTCGAGGTCATCTATACCGGCCCGACGACGACGACCGCGGAAGGCCAGATCGAGGTGATCAATTCGCTGATCGCTCAGAAGGTCGACGCCATCGCCGTTTCGGCCAACGACACCAATGCGCTGGTGCCCGCCCTCAAGAAGGCGATGGACCGCGGTATCAAAGTCATCTCCTGGGATTCGGGCGTCGCGCCCGAGGGCCGCTCGATGCACCTCAACCCGTCGTCGAACCCGCTGATCGGCAACATGATCATCAAGCTCGCCGCCGACAACCTGCCCGAGGGCGGCGATGTCGCCGTGCTCTCGGCGACCGCCACCTCGACGAACCAGAACACCTGGATCGCCGAAATGAACAAGGTGCTCGGCAACTACAAGGGCATCAACGTGGTCGCCACCGTCTATGGCGACGACCTTGCCGACAAGTCCTATCGCGAGACTCAAGGGCTCATCCAGTCGCATCCGAACCTGAAGGCGATCATCGCGCCGACCTCCGTCGGCATCGTCGCCGCCGCGCAGGCCGTCACCGATGCCGGCAAGATCGGCCAGATCAACGTCACCGGCCTCGGCCTGCCCTCGGAAATGGCCGGCCATGTGAAATCCGGCGCCTCCAAATCCTTCGCGATCTGGAACCCGATCGATCTCGGCTATTCCGCGACGATGATCGCCTATGACCTGATCGGCGGCGCGGAAGCCAAACCCGGCGCGGAACTCAAGATGGGCCGCATGGGCACCGTCAAGCTCGACGACAACAACGAAGGCGCCATGGCCGATCCGTTCGTCTATGATGCCAAGAACGTCGAGGAATTCGCCAAGATCTTCTGATCTGGCGTCTCAATGGAATGCGCCCCTCATCCGGCCTGCCAGCCACCTTCTCCCCGTGAACGGGGAGAAGGAAACCGAGCCGCAACGCCTCTGTTCCCTCTCCCCGCTTGCGGGGAAAGGGCTAGGGTGAGGGGTAGCCCCGCCCGCATCGCTCGCGATCGAGCCCATAACCCAACCGGTGGACCGAGACTTGCTGCAGGACACGACCACATCGCGGATGAAGCCCGCCATCGCGCTCGAGGGGATTTCGAAAAGTTTCCCCGGCGTGCGCGCGCTCGCCGAGGTCTCGCTCGCGCTCTATCCGGGCTCGGTGACGGCGCTGGTCGGCGAGAACGGGGCGGGCAAGTCGACGCTGGTCAAGATCCTCACCGGCATCTACCAGCCCGATGAGGGCACCATCCGCGTCGACGGCGCTGAAACCCATTTCCCGACCGCCAACGCCGCGGCGAAAGCCGGCGTCACCGCCATCCACCAGGAAACCGTGCTGTTCGACGAACTCTCGGTCGCCGAAAACATCTTTTTGGGCCATGCCCCCCGCACCCGCTTCGGCCTCATCGACTGGAAGACGATGAACGCGAACGCCCGCGCCTTGCTCGCCCGCGTCGGGGCCGATCTCGACCCGTCGATCCGCCTGCGCGACCTCGGCATCGCCAGCAAGCACCTCGTCGCCATCGCCCGCGCGCTCTCCATCGACGCCCGCGTCGTCATCATGGACGAGCCGACGGCGGCCCTTTCGCACAAGGAAATCCACGAACTCTACGACCTGGTCGACCGGCTGAAGGCCGACGGCAAGGCGATCCTCTTCATCAGCCACAAGTTCGACGAGATTTTCCGTATCGCCGATCGCTACACGGTGTTTCGAGATGGCCGCATGGTGGGCGAGGGGCTGATTTCGGAGGTGACGCAGGGCTATCTGGTGCGCCAGATGGTCGGCCGCGACGTCGGCCAGGTTTTCCCGAAGCGGGATGTCGCGATCGGCGAGCCGGTGCTGACCGTCTCCGGCTACCGCCACCCGACCGAATTCGAGGACATTAATTTCGAGCTGCGTCGCGGCGAGATCCTCGGCTTCTACGGCCTCGTCGGGGCGGGTCGCTCGGAATTCATGCAGGCGTTGATCGGCGTCACGAGGCCCTCCGCCGGCGCGATAAGACTGCATGGCGAGATCAAGGTCATTCGCTCTCCGGCCGAAGCCATCGAAGCCGGCATCGTCTATGTGCCGGAGGAACGCGGCCGGCAGGGCGCGATCATCGGCCTGCCGATCTTCCAGAACGTCACGCTGCCCTCGCTCTCGCGCACCTCGCGTTCGGGCTTTTTGCGCATGGCCGAGGAATTCGCTCTGGCGCGGGACTATACCGCGCGCCTAGACCTGCGCGCCGCCTCGCTCGACCAGGATGTCGGCACGCTCTCCGGCGGCAACCAGCAGAAGGTCGTCATCGCCAAGTGGCTGGCCACGCGGCCGAAAGTCATCATCCTGGACGAACCGACCAAGGGCATCGACATCGGCTCGAAGGCCGCCGTGCACGCCTTCATGAGCGAGCTTGCCGCTTCCGGCCTCAGCGTCATCATGGTCTCCTCGGAGATCCCCGAGATCATGGGCATGGCGGACCGGGTCATCGTCATGCGCGAGGGCCGCATCGCCGGCCGTTTCGAGCGCGCGGACCTGACGGCGGAAAAGCTGGTGCGCGCCGCTGCCGGCATCGAGGAGGCCGCGTGATGAAGCTTTTGCTGAAGAACCGCGAAATGCTGCTGGTCGTCGCGATCCTCGCGCTGGTGACGCTGATCGCCCTGCGCTTCCCGCCCTTCGTGACGCCGGGCAATCTCGCCAATGTCTATAATGACACGTCGATCCTGATCATCCTGGCGCTCGGCCAGATGGCCGTCATCCTGACGCGCTGCATCGACCTCTCGATGGCGGCGAACCTTGCGCTGTCCGGCATGGTCGCGGCGATGCTCAACGCCGCCATGCCCGGCCTGCCGATCCCGCTGATCATCCTGGTATCGATGGCGCTCGGCGCGCTTCTCGGCTCGGTCAACGGCCTGCTCGTCTGGAAGCTCGACATCCCGCCGATCGTCGTGACGCTCGGCACGCTGACCATCTATCGCGGCCTGATCTTCCTCCTCTCCGGCGGCGCCTGGATCAATGCGCACCAGATGAGCGACGCCTTCAAGGCGCTGCCGCGCACGGCGCTGCTCGGCTTTCCGCTGCTCTCCTGGCTGTCGCTGGTCATCATCGCGCTGATGCTCGTGGTGATGCGCCTGACGCCACTCGGCCGCGCCTTCTTCGCCGTCGGCGGCAATCCGCATGCCGCCGTCTATACCGGCATCGATGTCGGCCGCACGCGCTTCCTTGCCTATTGCTTGTCCGGCACGCTCGCCGGCCTCTCCGGCTATCTCTGGGTTTCGCGCTATGCGGTCGCCTATGTCGATATCGCGGCCGGCTTCGAACTCGATATCATCGCGGCCTGCGTCATCGGCGGCGTGTCGATCGCCGGCGGCATCGGCTCGGTCGGCGGTGCGGTGCTCGGCGCGCTGTTCCTCGGCGTCATCAAGAATGCGCTGCCCGTCATCAATATCTCGCCCTTCGCCCAGATGGCGATTTCAGGCACGGTCATCATCATCGCCGTCGCCGTGAACGCCCGCGCCGAAAAGCGCAAGGGCCGGGTGATCCTCAGGAAAGCGGAGGCGGCCCATGGCTGAGACGCAGATGATCGCGCGCCACATCCCCGACCGGCTGGAAGGCCGCGGCGCGCGGCTGGTGAAAAGCTGGGAAACGCTGCTCGTCGCCGTGGCGCTGGCGATCTTCCTCGTCAATTCCTTCGCCTCGCCCTATTTCCTCGATCCGTGGAACCTGTCC
This sequence comes from Shinella sp. SUS2, assembly GCF_001262505.1. GTDB lineage: Bacteria > Pseudomonadota > Alphaproteobacteria > Rhizobiales > Rhizobiaceae > Shinella. The sequence continues at coordinate 148,149 of NZ_KQ410736.1, read as the reverse complement.
GACGCGACCTTCAACTTCACCGAAAAGGCGATTATCGCCTTTGCCATGGCGCTGGTCATCATCTCGGGCGAGATCGACCTCTCCGTCGCCTCGATCATCGCGCTCACCTCCACCGTGATGGGCTATGCCGTGCAGCTCGGCTTCGATACGCCCGCCCTGGTTCTGGTCGGCCTTACGACGGGCCTTCTCTGCGGGGCGTTCAACGGCCTGCTCGTCACCGGCCTCGGCCTGCCCTCCATCGTGGTGACCATCGGCACGATGAGCCTCTTCCGCGGCCTCTCCTTCGTCATCCTCGGCGACCAGGCCTTTACCGGTTATCCGGCAAGTTTTTCGTGGTTCGGCCAGGGTTATGTCTGGTGGGTCTTCTCCTTCGAGTTCTGCCTCTTCGCGGCGCTCGCCGTCATCTACGGCGTGGTGCTGCACAAGACGAATTTCGGCCGCGCCGTTTACGCCATCGGCAACAACCAGACGGCCGCGCTGTTCTCCGGCGTCCGCGTCGGCAGGGTGAAATTCGTGCTCTTCCTGTTGACCGGCCTGATGGCGGCGATCGCCTCGATCTGCCTCACCGCCCGCCTCGGCTCGACGCGCCCCTCCATCGCGCTTGGCTGGGAGCTGGAGGTGGTGACGATGGTCGTGCTCGGCGGAGTCAACATTCTGGGCGGTTCGGGCACCATTCCCGGCGTTGTGCTGGCGGCGCTGATCATGGGCATGGTCACCTTCGGCTTCGGCCTGTTGAATGTGCCCGGCATCGTCATGTCGATCTTCATCGGCCTGCTGTTGATCTCCGTCATCGCGCTGCCGATCCTCTACCGGCGTTTTCGCGGGAGCCGTTGAGCCATGGAGAAATATGCCTTTCGCATGCGGCTCAATCCCGGCATGACAGCCGAATACAAGGCACGGCACGATGCGATCTGGCCGGAACTGTCAGCGCTTTTGAAAGACGCCGGCGTCTCCGACTATTCCATCCACCTCGACGAGGAGACGAACCTGCTCTTCGGCGTACTCTGGCGGCGCGACGACCACGCGATGGCGGACTTGCCCAACCATCCCGTCATGCAGCGCTGGTGGGTGCATATGGCCGATATCATGGAGACGAAGCCGGACAACGAACCCGTCGCCGTGCCGCTCGTCACCGTCTTCCATATGGAATGAGCCGATGAAGACCATCGCCGTCGTCGATGTCGGCAAGACGAACGCCAAGGTGGTGCTCGTCGATGGCGAGGATTTTCGCGAGGTCGCCGCCCGCACCATGCCGAACGGCGTGGTGAACGCCGCGCCCTATCCGCATTTCGACACGGAAAAGCTCTGGGCCTTTCTTCTGGAAAGTTTTGCCGCGCTGGGCCGCGAGCGCCCGGTCGACGCCATCTCGGTCACCACGCATGGCGCGACCGTTGCCCTGGTCGGGGAGGACGGCGATCTTGTGCTGCCGGTGCTCGACTATGAACATGACGGCCCGCAGGCGATGGCAGAGGACTACCGCGCCATCCGCCCGCGCTTCGAAGACAGCGGGACGCCTGTCCTGCCCGTTGGGCTCAACGCCGGCCTGCAAGTCTATTGGCAGTCGAAGGCGTTTCCGGACGCTTTTGCCAAAACGCGCTGGCTGCTGATGTATGCGCAATACTGGTCCTTCCGCCTCACCGGCATCGCTGCCAGCGAGGTAACGTCGCTCGGCTGCCACGCCGATCTCTGGGAACCGCGGAACGGCCGCTTCTCCAGCCTTGTGGAAAGCCAGGGCTGGACGCGCTTGATGCCGGCGGTACGCAGAGCCGGCGATGTGCTCGGCCCGATCCTTCCGGAGATCGCGGTGGCGACGGGGCTTCGGCCGGATGTGCCCGTTCATTGCGGCATCCATGATTCCAACGCCTCGCTGCTGCCCTACGTGCTGACGCGCCCGGCGCCCTATGCCGTCGTCTCCACCGGCACCTGGGTGGTGGTGATGGCGATCGGCGCGCGGCCGGTCGTGCTGGACGAGGCGCGCGATACGCTGATCAACGTCAACGCGCTCGGCGATCCGGTGCCGTCCGCCCGCTTCATGGGCGGCCGGGCGTTCTCCGTGCTCGGCGGCAAGTCGGGCGATCTGCCGCCCGCAGCCATCACCGAGGTTTTCCGGCGCGGCGCCATGCTGCTGCCGTCGCTGCCGGAGGAATCCGGCCCGTTCCCCGGCCGCAAGGCAACCTGGACCGTGCCGCGCGAGGATTTGGGCGAGGATGCGGCCCAGGCTGTCATCGTCTTCCATCTCGCCCTGATGACGGCGACCTGCCTCGACCTGATCGGCGCGGAAGGCCCTGTCATCGTCGAGGGGCCATTTGCGGCCAACCGGGCGTTCCTGATGATGCTAGAGGTGGCGACGGGGCGCGCGGTGCTTTCCGGCGGCAGCGCGACGGGCACGAGTGTCGGCGCGGCCTGTCTAGCCGCCGGCCGGGCGCCGGAGCTCGCACTGGCGTCGGCAGAGGACAATTTGCCCGAGGGCGCGGCGGATTATGCGGCGCGCTGGCGCCGGCTCGCTTGCGAAGGGTAAAGGCCGCTCAGAAAACCCGGGCCTTGACCGGGGCGCGGTCCGCATCGATATCGAGCAGCAGATAGATGGCGGCGAGCGTTGCGGAAGCAATCACGATGGCGCCCAGTGCCAGAACAATCATTGTCCGTTCCTCCTGACGTCATTGTCAGTCTATGCTTCCACCCTACGCGCGCGAGCTTGCGTGAGGCTGACGCTACGTCGGGTCGTTTTAATTTTAGCAAAGCCATAAGCAGGCCATGAACCATTAACCTTCAGGCAAGGAATTAACCATAAACATTGGGACTACACGTCGGAATGGGAAATTCGCCGTTTCTCACCCAGGCATGATGCCGAACCGCCGTACCGGATCTGAGCCGGTATTCGAGTTTCACCGAATTCGATCATGGATCGTCGGCTGGCCACGGCTTCGGCCACCGCCTCTCCATGCGAAAGTTCAGCGGCTGCCCCAAGGGCTGCCGGGCGTCATGGGTTTGGGAGCATACGCGTGCAGGAAATGCCGGCAGAACAGGCTCGAACGGGACAGGCGGCCAGCCTGCGCGACCGTTTGCGCTTTGCTGGCGTCGAGGCCGCCCAGGGCGATACCCTCCGCCGCCATCGCCAGACGCTCGAACGGCATGTCGAAACGGCGCTCCGCGACCTCTTCCAGCGTTTCCAGACCTTTCCCGATGCCGCCCGCCATTTCCAGAGCGAGCGCCAGATCGACCGGCTGCATGACCTCCAGAGTTCCCACTGGAGCGTCCTGACCGACGCGCGGTTCGACGGCCTCTATGCAGAGCGTGTAAAAGTTCTCGCTGACAGCGAAAGCCAGATGGGCCTTGACCCGCGCTGGCGCATCGCCGGCCATTCGATCGTCGTCGAGACGGTCGTCAACGGCCTCATCGAGGAATATTGGCCGAAATCCATCCTGCCTGGTGCGGGAAAAGCCCGCCGGCAGGAATTGACCGACCTCATCTCCGCTTTTCTCCGCACGGCGATGGTCGATGCGGAGATCGGCGTTTCGCTGCGTTTCAACGAGCTGCGCCACGCCCATCACCGCGCCCTCGGTGAACAAAGACAGCAGGACCGCGCCGAACTCGACCGCGTCTTCGGCGAGACGATCCGCAGCCTTTCCGCACTCGATTTCTCCGCCCGCGTTTCCGGCGAGATGCCGGATGCCTGGCGCGACATGGCCGAGACGCTGAACGGCGCGCTCGACGAGATCCAGTCCCGCCTCACGTCCGCCGCCGACCGGGCGAGCGAAAGCGATCGTCTCGTCGGCACGCTCGCCTCCAGTGCCGGTGCGCTCTCGGCTCGCTCGGCTGAGCAGTCGGCGAACCTGATCGAGACGGCCAACGCCCTCGGCTCCATCGTCGAGCGCGTGCGCCAGACGCTCGGCGAGACGCGCAAGGCGCAGTCCGCCGCCGCCTCCACGCAGGCTTCGGTGGCCCTTTCCGGCAGCATCGTCGGCGAGGCGATGTCGGCCATGGCGGATATCGAGGCTTCGGCGGAAAAGATCGGCCAGATCATCGGCGTCATCGACGAGATCGCCTTCCAGACCAATCTTCTGGCGCTCAATGCCGGCATCGAGGCCGCGCGCGCCGGCGACAGCGGCCGCGGCTTTGCCGTCGTCGCACAGGAAGTGCGCGCGCTTGCCCAGCGTTCGGCGGATGCGGCGCGCGAGATCAAGCAGCTCGTGACAGGCACCAAGGCGCAGGTCGAGACTGGCGTCGAGCATGTGCATCGCACCCAGGATGCGATTGGCAACATCGTGCGCCAGGTCGAGGGCATCAACGAAGCCATTACCGGCATCGTGCGTGAAAGTGCGGCCGATGCCGAAGGGCTCGATGGCGTAACGGCCGATATCGGTCGTGCCGGCCGCGCGCTTGAGGCGGATGCCGCGGATGCGGGCCGCGTCGGCAACGCCGGTGGCGACCTGCATAAGGTCATTCTCGAACTCGGCCGCACGGTCCGCGAGTTCCACGTTTCCGCGCAGCGTGATCTGCGCCGTCCGGCACAGCCGGTTTCCGCGCAAACACGCGCGGTACCGGAACACGGCGAGACGGAGACCTCTCCCCTCGAATTTCTGACGGCCCGCGCCGTCGGCTTTGGAGGTTGAGATGGCGGCAAGACGGCCACGGCACTGGTTTTCGACGGCGCGCAGCCGGATTTCGGAAGGAAGTCATCCGCCCGTCGCTCCGGACAGCGGAGCGGCGATTTTGGTGAGACGCAGAGACTGTTTCAAACAAGGAACACGGTAATGGCGAGCAAGAAAGCCGCACAGAAAAGTTTAAGCCTTGCCCCCGTTCTCGATCTCAACGAGGCGACGGCGCTGCACCAGCAGCTCATGGGCCTCAAGGGTAGTCCGCTCGTCATCGACGCCTCGGCGGTCGAGCGCGTCGGCGCGCTCTGCGCCCAGGTGCTGATGGCTGGCGCCAAGAGCTGGGAAGAGGACAGGCAGCCTTTCACCTTCGGCAAGGTGTCCGACCCTTTCATGAAGACAATGCAACTTATCGGTGTGAATATTGATCACTTGCTGGCACAGGAGGCTAGGCAATGAAGAAAAAAGTCCTGACCGTGGATGATTCCCGGACGATCCGGAACATGCTTCTGGTCACGCTCAACAATGCAGGCTTCGAGACCATCCAGGCTGAAGACGGCGTCGAGGGTCTGGAAGTGCTGGAAAACGCCAACCCAGACGTCATCGTCACCGACATCAACATGCCGCGCCTCGACGGTTTCGGCTTCATCGAGGGTGTGCGCCGCAACGAGAAGTACCGGGCGATCCCGATCCTCGTGCTGACCACCGAAAGCGATGCCGAGAAGAAGAACCGCGCACGCCAGGCCGGTGCCACGGGCTGGATCGTCAAGCCCTTCGATCCGACCAAGCTGATCGACGCAATCGAGCGCGTAACCGCCTAAATTCACGAATCCAGGATTGCTCCCGATGGATATGAACGAAATCAAAGAGATCTTTTTCCAGGAGTGCGAGGAGCAGCTCGCGGAACTGGAATCAGGCCTCTTGAAGCTGAACGACGGCGACCGCGACCCGGAAACGGTGAATGCCGTGTTCCGCGCTGTGCACTCGATCAAGGGCGGTGCCGGTGCCTTCGGCCTCGACGATCTCGTCTCCTTCGCCCATGTGTTCGAGACGACACTGGATTGCGTTCGATCCAACAAGCTGGAGCCCACCCAGGACGTCCTGAAGGTCATGCTGAAGTCCGCCGATGTCCTGGCGGATCTGACCAATGCGGCGCGTGACGGCGGAAGCGTCGACGAGGCCCGCAGCCGGACCCTCATCCGCGAACTCGAGGCGCTTGCCCATGGCGAAGCCCCGGCCGCTGCCGAAGCGCCTGCGCCAAAACCCGCAGCCGCTGCTCCCAGGGCGGCCGCGCCGACACCGGTCATCGAAAAGCCCGCGGTTAACGACGAGGGTTTCCAGCCGATCCCCTTCTCCTTCGGTGATTTCGACGACGAGCCGGCCGATCACTACGTGCCGACCTGCCAGGTCGTCTTCAAGCCGAAGAAGGATCTCTACGCCAAGGGCAACGAGGCCGTGCTCCTCCTGCGCGACGTCTCCCGCCTCGGCGAAATGAGTGTCTATTGCGACATGGACAGCCTGCCGCCGCTCGACAAGATGAACCCGGAGGAAGCCTATTTCTCTTGGAAGATCTCGGTGACGACCGACAAGGGCGAGGACGGCGTGCGCTCCGTCTTCGAATTCGCCGAGTGGGATTGCGACCTCGATATCAGCACCATCGAGGAAGACGTGGTCGGCGATGCCGCCGACGACGAAGAGCTGCCGATGCAGCCGGTTCCCTTCGATCTCTCGATCCTCGACGAAAGTGGCTCTGCGCCTACCGAAGAGCCGGCCGTGATGGAAAGCGATGCCGCCGCGGCCGTTGCCGCGGCCGAGACCGCCACCAAGGTGTCGCAGGTCGCAAGCCGCGCGGCCGAAAACGCCAAGGCCGCTGCCGCATCCGCCGCCAGCGCCGCCCAGGCCAACCAGGCCGCCGCCGCCGGCCAGACGATCCGCGTCGATCTCGACCGCGTCGACCGCCTGATCAACCTCGTCGGCGAACTCGTCATCAACCAGGCGATGCTCTCGCAGAGCGTCGTGGAGAACGACACCAACGGCACGTCCTCCATCAATATGGGTCTCGAGGAGCTGCAGCAGCTCACCCGCGAGATCCAGGATTCGGTGATGGCCATCCGCGCGCAGCCGGTGAAGCCGGTCTTCCAGCGCATGGCGCGTACCGTCCGCGAAATCGCCGACATCACCGGAAAGTCGGTCCGCCTTATCACCGAGGGCGAGAACACCGAAGTCGACAAGACCGTCATCGACAAGCTGGCGGAACCGTTGACGCACATGATCCGCAACGCGGTCGATCACGGCCTCGAAATGCCGGAGAAGCGTGAAGCGCTCGGCAAGAACCCGGAAGGCACGGTTCGCCTCACGGCAAAACACCGCTCGGGCCGCATCGTCATCGAGCTTGCCGACGACGGCGCCGGCATCAACCGTGAGAAGGTGCGCCAGAAGGCCATCGACAACGACCTGATCGCAGCCGATGCAAATCTTTCGGATGAGGAAATCGACAACCTGATCTTCCACGCCGGCTTCTCGACCGCCGACAAGGTATCGGACCTGTCCGGCCGCGGCGTCGGCATGGACGTCGTCAAGCGTTCCATCCAGGCGCTCGGCGGCCGCATCTCGATCTCCTCGAAGCCGGGGCAGGGCTCCGTCTTCACCATGAGCCTGCCACTGACGCTCGCCGTGCTCGACGGCATGGTGGTCACGGTCGCCGGCCAGACGCTCGTCGTGCCGCTGACGGCCATCGTCGAGACACTGCAGCCGGAAGCCTCGGCCATCCACTCCTTCGGCGCCTCGCAGCGGCTCATCTCGATCCGCAATTCCTTCTGCCCGCTGGTGGATGTCGGCCGGATTCTCAATTTCCGCGCCACGCAGGCCAATCCGATCGAGGGCGTCGCTCTGCTCGTCGAATCGGAAGGCGGCGGCCAGCGCGCCCTCATGGTCGATGCCATCCAGGGCCAGCGTCAGGTGGTCATCAAGAGCCTGGAGGCCAACTACACCCACGTGCCCGGCATCGCCGCTGCCACCATTCTCGGCGACGGCCGCGTGGCCCTCATCCTGGACGTCGATGCGGTGGTTGCCGCCTCGCGCGGCCAGTCCTTGAGACAAGACATCTCGCTTGCTGCCACCGGTTAAGACGCCATGACGACGTACGCGGTAAAGAACCTTTCGCACGGACGTGAACTGATCGCCTTCAGGATCGGTGACCAGGAGTTCTGTGTAAACATCATGTCTGTCCGGGAGATCCGTGGATGGACCCCGGCGACGTCGATGCCGCATGCGCCGTCCTATGTGCTTGGCGTCATCAACCTGCGCGGCGCCGTGCTGCCGATCGTCGACCTGTCGCTGCGTCTTGGCATGAAGGCGGCCGAGCCGACCGTGCGGCATGTCATCATCGTCGCCCAGGTCGGGGCGAGGGTGGTGGGCCTGCTCGTGGATGCGGTCTCCGACATCCTGACTGTGACTGACGAAAACATGCAGCCGACGCCCGACATCGCCAACGAGGCGGCAAAAGCCTATGCCCGCGGCATCCTCGCCATCGAGGGGCGCATGATCTGCCTCATCGAACTCGACGCCCTGTTCCCGCATACGGAAAGTGAAGCCGCATGACCTATTCTTCGGCCATCGACACGCGGCAGTCTCCCGATGAGTGCCTGGCAAGCGGCGAATACCCGCTGACGCGCAAGGACCTTTCCGAGATTGCGGCGATGATTTATGCGGACGCCGGCATCTACCTCAACGAGACCAAGGCCTCGCTCGTCTATTCGCGCCTGTCGAAGCATATTCGCCAGCTCGGCCTGAAGGGTTTCCGGGAATATTGCGCGCTTGTTTCCTCGCCGGCCGGTGCCGGTCCGCGCAAGGAAATGCTGTCGCACCTGACGACCAACTTCACGCGCTTCTTTCGCGAGAACCACCATTTCGACCATCTGAAGAGCGAGGTCCTGCCGGATCTTCTTGCCCGCGCCCGAAATGGCGGCCGCGTGCGCATCTGGTCGGCGGCCTGTTCGGATGGGCAGGAGCCCTATTCGATCGCACTTACCGTGCTCTCGCTGATGCCGAACGTCGCCGACTACGATTTCCGCATCCTCGCGACGGACATCGATCCGAAGATCCTCGCCATTGCCCGGGCCGGCGCCTACGACGCCAATGCGCTGGAAACGGTCAACCCCGCCATGCGCAAGCAGTTCTTCCGCGAAACGGATGCGGCCGGCCGGCAGAAGTGGCAGATCGACGACCGCGTCAAGCGGCTCATCACCTTCAACGAGCTGAACCTGATGGCCCAATGGCCGTTCAAGGGGCCGTTCGACGTCATCTTCTGCCGCAACGTCGTCATCTATTTCGACGAGCCAACACAGATGAAGATCTGGTCGCGCTTCGCCGGCATGCTGGGCGACAACGGCCACCTCTATATCGGCCATTCCGAGCGCGTCTCGGGCGAGGCGAAGAACCAGTTCGACAATATCGGCATCACAACCTACCGCTACACCGGCAAGCACAGGAGGAGCGTATGATGGCACCCGCGCGCGTACTCGTTGTCGACGATTCGCCGACCATGCGCGGCCTGATCACGGCCGTGCTCAATGCCGACCCGGACGTTAACGTCATCGGGCAGGCCGGCGACGCCATGGAGGCCCGCAACGCGATCAAGCAGCTCAATCCCGACGTTGTGACGCTGGATATCGAGATGCCGAACATGAACGGGCTCGAATTCCTCGACAAGATCATGAAGCTCCGGCCCATGCCGGTCATCATGGTCTCGACGCTCACCCATCGCGGTGCCGAAGCCTCGCTGATGGCGCTGGAGATCGGTGCGTTCGATTGCGTCGGCAAGCCGCAGCCGGGCGATGCCCGTCCCTTCGGCGACCTTGCCGAAAAGGTGAAGGCCGCCGCCCGCTCGCAGCGCCGCCAGGTCCGTACGGATGTGCCGCCGCTCGCGCCGACCGCTGCCAACGTCAATCCGGTCGCCGCCTACAAGCCCGGCCGGCGTGTGATCGCCATCGGTGCATCGACGGGTGGTGTGGAGGCACTGATCGCGGTGCTGCAGAAGTTCCCGGTCAACTGCCCGCCGACGGTGATCACGCAGCACATGCCGCCGACCTTCACCAAGAGCTTCGCCGACCGGCTGAACCGGCTCTGCGCTCCCGTGGTGCAGGAAGCGACGGACGGTGCGCGGCTCGAGATCGGCAAAATCTATCTGGCTCCCGGTGGTGAACGCCATCTCCAGATCGCCAACCCGCATGCGCCCTGCTGCCGGCTGGTGGAACGGGATCCGGTCAACGGCCACCGCCCTTCGGTGGATGTGCTGTTCGATTCGGTGGCCGAGCTTGCCGGCCGGAACGCCGTCGGCGTCATCCTCACCGGCATGGGCCGGGACGGGGCAAGCGGCCTGTTGAAAATGCGTCACGCAGGGGCGCGGACCATCGGCCAGAACGAAAAAACCTGCGTCGTATATGGAATGCCGAGAGTGGCTTTCGAGCTTGGCGCCGTAGAACACCAGTTTCCGCTCTCCTCCATCGGGGAGGAAGTCTTGAAAATAACTGCGGCCCGTAGAGAAGGGAGCGAATAATGTCTATCGCTGAAAAAATCAAAGTTCTTATCGTTGACGATCAGGTGACGAGCCGCCTGCTTCTGGGCGATGCCCTGCAGCAGCTCGGCTTCAAGCAGATCACGGCGGCCGGCGACGGCGCGCAGGGCATGGCCATCATGTCCCAGCAGCCGCACCATCTCGTCATCTCCGACTTCAACATGCCGAAGATGGACGGCATCGAGTTCCTTCAGGCGGTGCGGTCGAACCCCACCACCAAGAAGGCGGCCTTCATCATTCTCACCGCGCAGGGCGACCGTGCGCTGGTGCAGAAGGCGGCGGCCCTCGGTGCGAACAACGTCCTCGCCAAGCCGTTCACCATCGAGAAGATGAAGGCGGCCATCGAAGCCGTGTTCGGGGCATTGAAATGATATCAGACGCCGGGACGCGCCGCGTCCATGTCATTCAGGGCGAATACAAGGTCCTCAACGACCCGAATGTGGTGCTCACCACCATTCTCGGGTCCTGTGTGGCCGCCTGCATGCGCGACCCGGTCGTTGGCGTCGGGGGGATGAATCACTTCCTGCTCCCCGGCTCGGCCGAAGCCATGGCCTCGGGGGGGGACGCCACGCGCTACGGCGTGCATCTGATGGAGCTTCTGATCAACGGCCTCCTGAAGCAGGGCGCGCGGCGTGACCGGCTGGAGGCGAAGATCTTCGGCGGGGCGAGGACGATCGCGCGCTTCTCCAATGTCGGCGAGCAGAATGCGCGCTTTGCCCGGCAGTTCCTGATGGACGAAGGCATCAAGGTCGTTGGCGAAAGCACCGGCGGCGAGCACGGCCGGAAGCTGGAATACTGGCCGTCGAGCGGCCGGGCCCGGCAATATGCCCTGACGGGCGTCGAGACGCAGAAGACGGTGGCACTGGAGCAGCGGCCCGCACCTGTTGCCAAGCCTGTCGAAAGCTCGATCGAATTCTTCTGAGCGGCGGTTTCGTCGCAAGGGCGCGAAAGTACGAACAGTGTTGCGTAGCCGGCCGTCCCAGAGGGTGACGGCCTCGTACGGGGAAAAGGGTAATCCATGCAAGCCGAGTATCTGAGTGCAGTCCCTGCCATGGAGGAAGCCCTTCCGGATGTCCTGATGCGGATCGTGTCCGAACTGCACGATGTCGCCTATCTGATCGAACGCATCGAACCGCAGCTCGCCGGCATCCATGGCGATGCTGTGCTGGATGCTGCCGAGCGCATGATGGTGCTGCAGGGTATCGATCTTGCCGTGCAGAAGACGCGCGGGCTTGCCGAGTTCATCGACACCATCACTGCAAGCATTCCCGATAGCTGGATCGTCGATGTCACGACGGCGCTCAATCTGGTGAAACTTGCGGACATGCAGAAGGCGCTGAGCAACGGAATGCGCCACGGCCACTCCCAGCCGCTCGGCAAGGCTGCTGGCGATTTTGAGGCATTTTAGCCTATTTCCCAATATAATCAGAATGTTCGACGGCGCCCTCCAGGCGCCGTCTTTCGTTCTGCCGCTTTTGCCCGGCGCGCGGCAACGAAATGCTCGCGCAAGTTTCACGGTCTAGTCTCCAGCCCGGATCAGTTAGATCCGCGTATTCCATGGGGCAGGTCGGCGCGTGCGGAAATGTGCCGGTTCCGTCCCACGAGATTGAAAATGCGTCTGATCGTGCCGGCATGTTGGCCGGGGCCCAGGCGACTAGTCCGTGCGGGAACAGAATGAATCTGTTGGAACAGTTGACGAAAGTCTACAAGAACCTGGCTTCGCTGGGGCAGGCGAAACTCGCGATGCTGGCGGGAGCCGCCGTCGTCTCGATCGGTCTCGTGCTCGCCGCAGGGATCCTGGTCAACAAGCCCGCCTACGAGACGCTTTATGTCGGTCTGGAAAAGACCGATGCGAACCAGATCAGTCTGGCGCTCGCCGAAGCGAATATCGATTTCAACACTGGCACGGATGGATCGAGCATCGAGGTTCCGGTCGGCCAGACGGGCAAGGCGCGCCTCTATCTCGCCGAACGCGGCCTGCCGAACAGCGCCAACTCCGGCTACGAACTTTTCGACAAGGTCGGCTCTCTCGGCCTTACCTCGTTCATGCAGGAAGTAACGCGTGTCCGGGCGCTCGAAGGCGAGATTGCCCGCACCATCCAGCAGATCAGCGGCATCGCCGCCGCCCGCGTGCACATCGTCATGCCGGAGCGCGGCAACTTCCGCAAAGCCGAGCAGGTGCCGACCGCCTCCGTCATGATCCGTGCGAGCGCGCAGGCCGGCCGTGAATCGGCCGCCGCGATCCGCCACCTCGTCGCCGCCTCCGTTCCTGGCCTCGAGGTCGACGGCGTTACCATCCTCGATTCTGCCGGCCAGCTGCTCGCCTCCGGCGACGATGCCGAGAACGGCGCGATCAACCGTTCGCTGACGGCCGTACAGACCGTGCAGAGCGAAGTCGAGCGCAACATCGAAAAGGCGCTCGCGCCCTTCCTCGGCATGGACAACTTCCGCGCCAGCGTCACCGCGGCGCTCAACATGGATACCCAGCAGATCCAGGAGACGGTCTACGATCCGGAATCACGCGTCGAGCGCTCCGTCCGGGTGACGCGCGAAAGCCAGAAGTCGCAGCAGCAGGCCGACAACAAGGCCGCAACCGTCGAGCAGAACATTCCGCAGGGCGGCCCCCAGGGCGGTGCCAACGGTCCGCAGTCGAGTGACGAGGCCGACAAGAAGGAAGAGCAGACCAACTACGAGATCAACAGCAAGACCGTTGCCACCATGCGCAACAGCTACACGGTCGAGAAGCTGTCGGTCGCCGTCGTGGTCAATCGCGCCCGTGTCGCAGCCATGGTGGGCGAGCCGGCCGACCAGGCGAAGGTCGATGCCTATGTCGCGGAGATGCAGAAGATCGTCTCGTCCGCCGCAGGCCTCAATGCCGAGCGCGGCGACGTCATCACCATCACCGCCATGGAGTTCCTCGATCACCAGCTTCTCGACGAGGCGGTGGCAGGTCCCGGCATCATGGAAGTGCTGACGCGCAATCTCGGCGGCATCATCAACGCACTCGCCTTCCTCGGTGTCGCCTTCGTGGTGGTCTGGTTCGGCCTTCGTCCGGCGGTTCGCTCGGTCACGGGTGGCGGTGCCTCGGCCAATGCGCTGGACAGCGACATGGGTGGCCTCGAACTGCCCGACTTCTCTCCCGCCGCCGGCGCCGGCGGCCCCGGAGCGGCCCTCATGGATGGCTTCGGTGCGGACTTCGGCTTCGACAGCACGGACGACCTGCTCAATGCCGGCGACGATGGCGACGGTGCCTTCAACCGCCGTGTCAAGGAAGGTCCGGAGCGCCGCCTCGGCCGCATGGTCGAGATCAGCGAGGAGCGCGCTGCGAAGATCCTGCGCAAGTGGTCGGCCGAGAAGGAAGCAGCCTGAACAGGGCACTCGGAAGGAACAGCAACGCGGCCGGAAACGGCCGCGTTTTCGTTTGCGCCGAAAAACGGCGATGCCCGTTTTTGACGCCCGCCTGTCGCTTTTCGGCAACGCTCATTCAGTCCCGTTGCAGCAAATTTGTCGTGTTGGCACCGGTGCCGCATGCGCTTGCGCTCACGGGCGCGTGATCGGTGAAAAAAATTTATCGCCGCTCCGGTTGAGTGATTGGGCGCTGGATCGCAATTTTTCCACGAATTAGCAGCGTCTTTCTCTGCGGTGTCGATCGCAGTGTGCCAATAATTAATGGTTAACAATGGCTTAACCCCTCGTCTCATGCCGGCCGCCGGAAAGCAAATCATCTTGCATGTGCAGACTCACAGAAGCCGGCAAAAGTAAATCCCGAGAAGATGGCGGTGGTTTTTAGCGATAGCCGATGTACACTTTAGTTACTGATTCGCTTGGTGATTCTTGCCGATGCGGCCTGACCGGGAAGGGGTTCGGACGGTTCCGAACCTTTGACGGGAAGGAGGCATGGATCTCCGTTCGGAATCGGAACAGGGGGCTATCATGGAAACGATCCGGTCGGATGTCGCGGCCTGGGAATCCTATGGATTCTCTGCCGAGACGGGTGAGCGTAAGAGTGCGCGTGAACTTTTGGTTCAACACCTGGGACGCTGTGCGGATCGCGCCGGCCTGTCCTGCGGTCTGAGGGCGCTGACCGACTATGTCAGCGCCTCCCACTACCTTCTCGTCCGGCACGACATCTCGCCCGAAGCGGGCATGGAGACGGTCGTCGCCTCGGACTGGCCTTTCGACTTGGTGCGCAGCATCGCCGGCGCCGTTGTCGCCAGCCAGTCCCGCATGAGCGAACTCGACAAGTGCCTCAGCCTGCTGAAACCTTGTTTCAATCACATGGCTGACGATATTGCCATGCCGAGCGGCGTCAGCCGCGAATACTGCGTCATCGCCTTCCAGGTCGGCCGGGTGCGCATGTCGCTCCTGCTGCTCTTCCCGGAGCATTTCATCCTCTCCCAAAGCAAGTTGCGCGATGTCGGCGTCATGACCGGCTATTTCGCCAGCGTCTGCTGCCAGGGGGTGATCGCCCGGCACGATCGCGAGATGGACCTGACCGAGCGCGAGATCGAGTGCCTCTACTGGATCGCCGAAGGCAAGACGAGCGACGAAATCGCCGTCATCCTCGGTATTTCGCGCAACACGATCAACAACTACATCACCAGCGTGATGCGCAAGACCGCGACAAAGACGCGGTCGGAAGCGATCGCCTGGGCCGTTCGAAACAGCCTCGTCTAGACGCATTTCCGGTCGAAGCAGCACGGCTTCGGCTCCGGACAATGCGGCAAGACAACATGCCGTCGCGATTACAGCAAGGCGCTTGAGCGGTTCTGCGTCCGGAACGGCGCAGAACAAACAGACAGGAGAACTGCCATGGACATCCAGCTTTCCTCCCCCGCTGTCCTGGAGACGGAAATTCGCCTCGCGCGTCCACCGAAGGCGGCACGGGCATCCGATTTCGTTTCCCGCCTGCAGGTGATGCAGACGGTCATCGGTGCGGAGCATTTCGCGGTGCTCCGTCTCAGCGGCCATGGTCTGCCGGCAGCCCGCAAGTTGACCCTGTCGCTACACAACTGGGCGCAAAATGTGGATGGCAATGCGCGTGCGCTTCTCGAAGCACACGGTGCTGCCATGCTGGCCCATCTCGAGGCCTCGATGCTGCCGCTGCTCTGGGAAGGGGCCGGCGACAACCAGTTCGCCGAATCGGGGGCCGAACCCTTCACGGCGCGCCTTCCCGCGCGGCTGCTGCCCTGGTCGGGCATCGCCTTTCCCGTCCGGCTCGGCGCTCATGGCAACGGCTATGTGGTCTTCACAGGCACCTTCATCGCTCCGTCCAGTGATCTCATCGTCGACATGCACATGAAGAGCTGCCAGGTGCTCATCGACATGCTGGCCGGGGAAGAGCGGAAGCTTGCCCCTTCCGAAGCGCTCAGCGAGCGCGAGATCGCCTGCCTTCAGATGGCCGGCGACGGCTGCATCTCCGAGGCGATCGCCGAGAAGATGGGCCTTTCCGTGCATACCGTGAACGCCTATCTCGGCACGGCGACGACCAAGCTCGACGCCGTCAACCGCATCCAGGCGATCGCAAAGGCCATCCGGCTTGGATATATTACTTGAAGAAACGGGCGGCGAGGTGGCCGAGCCGCCGTTGAACTCCCGGGCGCCTTCCCTTCGTTGTGCTTGGGCTTGCCCCGGGCCTCCACCGCTGTGCGCAAAGCACGGATCCTCGGCTCAAGGCCGAGGATGAGTTGAATGCGTTTTCGCGATTCGAGAAAAGCGGAGATACTCCGAACGCTCAATGAGCGTGCTGCGAGCCTGAATTGGACTTCACGTACTTCGCCTCCGCCAGGCTCTTGCGCAAGAAATCCGTATTGTCGTCAGGATCGGCGGACGGGTTGTTGAACGCCACGTGCGTGACCTCCACGCCGGCCTTGTCCTTCTGGAGCATCAGCTTGGCATAGACCGTCACGCCCTGCGGGCGCAGTTCCATGTCGAGCGTCACTTCCGGCTCGGTGTCCCAGTCGAGACGATAATCGCCGCCGGCACCGAAATTCACGGTGCCCGGCAGGAAATAGAGTTCAGCCGCCGAAGAGACCAGGTCGGCGAGGTTCCCGTAGCACTCGAAACGCAACAACGAGACGAGATCGGCGGCATCGAGCAGGCGAAGCTCAGTGGCGACCGGGCAGATTGCTTCTGCAACAATCTTCTCGCGCTCGGCGGAGTAGGTGCATTTTCTCATCGGATCTAGTTTACCCGTCTGGTCTGGGGCGAAGCTGCATAAACCCGGTGAATCAGCTCCGCCACGGCTTTGTAGAACACCGGCGGAATGACACTATCCACCGAGACTTGCGCAAACATTGAGCGTGCGAGCGGCGGGTCTTCGAAAACCGGTATTCCGTTCTCCTCGGCGATCTCACGAATCTTCAGTGCGACGAGGTCCTGGCCCTTTGCGACGATCACCGGGGCATCGCCCTCCTCGCGCACGTAGCGCAGTGCGACGGCGAAGTGGGTCGGGTTGGCGATGACGAGCGTGGCGCGCGGCACGGCCGTGATCATGCGGCGCCGTGCGCGGTCGCGCTGGATCGAGCGCATGCGGGCCTTCACGATCGGGTCGCCCTGCGACTGTTTCATTTCCTCCTTCACTTCCTGTTTCGTCATCATCAGCTCTGAAAACCAGTGATGACGCGTCCAGGCGAAGTCGATGCCGGCGATCAGCGCGGTGGCGAAAAGGATGATCAGCAGCACTTTGTTGATGTCGGACGTCATCATGTAGACGAGCGCCGCCGGCTCGGAAAACATGGTGTCGAGCGAGGCGAAGTAGTCGCCGCGCATGGCGAATGCCACGACCAGCGAGACGATGAGGATCTTGATCAGCGACTTGCCGAACTCGACGAGGCCCTGCTTGCCGAAGAGGCGGCTGAGGCCCTTCATTGGACTGAGGCGGGAGATCTGCGGGCGCACGCGCTCCATGACCGGGCTCGGCAGGTTCTGCAGAACCGAGGAGGCGATGCCGAAGAGCATCATCATCGCGAGAATGGGCAGAAGCATCGCACCGGCTTCCCAGCCCAGGTGGCGGAAGATGGCGATGACGTCGGTGCCGGTCTTGAGGTTCCAGGCCTCCGGCTGCTCGAAGAAGTCGCGCAGCGTTTCGTTCATGCGGGAAACGCCGCCCGGCATGAAGAAGACGAGAAAGAGATAGATCGCGAGCGTCGAGGCGAAGATGGTGATCTCGCGCGAAAAGGGTGTGTTGCCCTTCTCCATCGCGTCGCGAATCTTCTTCTCGGTCGGAAGTTCTGTTTTACTGTCCTTGTCGTCGTCCGACACGTCGCGCTCCCGGGCCGTCGAGGGCGGCCAAAAACAAACGGCCCGAACCCCCATTCTGGAGATTCGGGCCGCAGATACGCTCCGCCTGTGGCGCTACCGTGTCAAGGAGGATCAGGCCGCCTGGCGCTCCTCGTCCTTTTCCTTCAACTGGATTTGTCCGGCCGCGGCGAGACGGATGGCTTCCTGCGTGATCGAGCGGCGGGCGATCGCCACTTCGCGCGGGTTGACGCCCTGGTCGCCGGCCGCAAGATCGGATTCGATCATGCGGCGCTGGCGTGCGCCGATCGACGATAGGACCGATTCGCGCAGTTCCATCGAGGCACCGCGCAGCGCCGCCGTAATGATGTCGCCGGAAACGTCGTTGAACAGCGACACGCGGCTTCTCTGCGGCATGTAGAGCACGTCTTCGAAGAGGAAGATCTTCGGACGGACCTTCTTGACCGATTCGGTGGAGACCGTTTCGAGCGAGGCGAGCATTTCGTCGACCTGCGACTTCTCCAGCTCGTTCATGAGGTCTGCGACCTTGTTCGAACCGATCGAATTGCGTTCGGCGTCCAGCGCGTTGATCATTTCGATGACGCGTGCCTCGACGATCGCGGTCGCCTTCGGGCTCGCATCCTTCAGATTGACGGTGCGGTTGATGATGTCCGCGCGGTGATCGTCCGGGATTTCCAGAAGCACCTTGGCGCCGAAGGCCGAGGGCATCATGGAGAGGATGTAGGCGATGGTCTGCGGGTGCTCGTTGAGCAGGAACTTTGCCACGAAGACCGGATCCGCATCCTGCAGGCGGTCCCAGATGGTCGTCTCGTAGGCCTGGAAGGCGGCGCGACGGCCGAGCAGGCCGTCCACTTCGTCCGGCGTCAGGCCCTCTTCGAGAATGCCTTCCATCATCTTGGCATTGTCCATCAGGCCGGCCCCTTCGGTGAAGAGGTCCTCGAACTCGTTGACGAGATCGATCAGCTCATGGGGCGGGATGGCGCGCAGGTTCTGCGCAGCGGCGATAATCGCCTGAAGTTCGCTCTGTGTGAAATATTTCAAGAGCTTGCCGGCAACACCCTTGCCCATGGCGAGAAGCACGGCTGCCGCCTTCTCGACCTGCGACAGCGGTGCACCGACCGCAGTGGAGGTGCCGAAATTTTCGAAATCCATCATGGATCCATCCCCCTGAGACCTCAACCGGTATCAGACTTTGCGTGTACTCTTCACTTCGATGAGCTTGACCCCGAAGCGGGTGTCGTCGTTTTCAAGAACGGTGATCTCGCCGCGGCCGATGACGCGACCGTTGACCATGACCTCGACGGGTTCGCCGATGCGGCGGTCCAGCGCGATCGTGGCGCCCTCGGAAAGGTTCATGAGGCTGGAGACCTGCATCTGCGAGGAGCCGAGCACGATCTGCAGATCGATCGGGATATCCATGATGAGGTCGAGATTGGACTGCAATGCGCTGCCCGGCCGTGCGGCTTCGCCCGGCTCGGCGCCGAAGTCGCTGCCGCCGAAATCGGTTCCGCCACCGAAATCCGAACCGCCGAAGCTGGCGCCAGCGCCGGCGCCGAAGTCCGGAGTGGTCGCGCCACCGCCGAAGTCCGAGGAGCCGAAATCGCCGCCGAAGGCGGCCAGCGGGTCGTTGTCGACGGTCGCCGGAAGGTCGGTGGCAAAGCCGCCGGAAGTATCTTTCTGAAGAACGCCGCGCAGGTCGTCGATCGCCTGCTCCAGTTCCTGGTCGCCCGCATTGAGGGAAGACGTCATGTCGTCAACGATGGGTGTTTTCTTCGGTGCCATAAGACCACTATTCCATTCGAAACTTGCCCGAGGCGTGCCGCCAGGCAGGCATCATGCCCAAACTATCCGATGAGGTGCTGGAGGATGTCTTCCTCCGAGCCGTATGTATCCTTGACGCGAACCGTGTAGCGGGCGCCGGAGCGGCCGAATTCGCAGACATAGAGGTTGCGGCCGTTCGCATTGACCTCCACGCGAACGTCGCCGGCCTCGTTGAACGGGATGATGTCACCTGCCTGCAGGCGGCTGATCGTGTCGAGAGTCTGCGCTTCCAGGCGGATGCGCGCCTCGAGCGACACCTTGGAGCGGCGGACCTGCTCGCCGAGCTGCTCGCTCCACTCGACGCGGGTCTTCGGCGCATTGGCAGGCTTCGGCGCGGTGATGTTCGATTTCAGGAGAACGGCTTGCGGCACGATGACGTGGAAGGTCGAAAGCACCGGGCCGATGCCAACGGCCATGTTGACCATGGCGACGAAGGCCTCGTCCGTACCGTCCTCGCAGGCCTTGCGGGTTTCCACATTGTGCGCCGGGCCAAGGAAGGGTTCAAATCCGTTGGCGCCCATGACCGCGGACTTCAGAACGCCGGAAATCCGGTCGAACATCATCGCCGCAAGGTCGAGCTCGATCTTGGAGAGCGGGCGCGGTTCCGGGTCGTCGATCGCATCGCTGACGGCGCCAAGCATGTTCTCGACCAGCGTGATGATCATCGGGCTGTCGCAGATCAGCGTGAATCGATCGCACCAGTTGCGCAGCGACGCGTCGCAGCAGGCCATAGCACCGCCGAGGCCTTCGACCAGCGGGCCGTATTTGCCCGTCGCAAACCCCGCATAGGAGACCGCAACTTCGAAACCGAGTTCGTTTTCCAGCATGTCCGGCAGGAATTCGGCGAAGACGTCGCCGAGGCTGGCGCAGAGCTTGGAGATTGTCGCCTGGTCGCCGAGCCGGCCGGTGAGGCGGGCGAGAACGATCGGGTCCATGGCTGAAGGGGCTTCGGTCACGCGTGCATCCTTCATCTCTTAGGCCGCCTTCGAACCGCCGCCGGGATTCATCATTTCCTGTTCCACCGCGTCGATCGACGGGCGCTCGTAGGAGGAGATGGTCTTGCGGCCATATTCCAGCGCCACCTGCGGCACGGAGCCGTTCATGTAGGCGAGCAGCGTCTGCTTGACGATGATGTAGAGGCGGTTCTGCTTTTCGCGCACCACCTTGATGTTGGTGATGATCGGCGTGACGATCGAATAGGACAGGAACACCCCGAGCAGCGTGCCGACGAGGGCGGCGGCGATCTTGCCGCCGAGCACTTCCGGGCTCTCGTTGATGGCGCCCATGGCCTTGATAACGCCGAGAACGGCGGCGACGATGCCGATGGCCGGGAAGGCGTCGCCCATCGTGCCAAGCGCATGATAGGGTTTCATCTTGTCGCGGGTGATTGTCTGGATTTCCTCGTCCATCAGCGCCTCGATCTCGTGGCTGCGGGCATTGCCGATGATGATGAGGCGGACGTAGTCGCAGATGAAGGCGGTCAGTTCCTTGTTGGCGAGCACCGTCGGGGCGGACTGGAAGATCGGCGATTCGGCCGGATTGTCGATATGCGCCTCGATCTCGTTGCGCGACTTGGTGCGCAGGTCCCGCATCAGGCTGTAGAGCACGCCGAGCGTATCGAGGTAGTGGCGCTCCTTCGGAACCTTGTGCTTGAAGGCCTCGCCGAGCGCCTTTCCGGTCTCCTTGATCACCTTCATCGTGTTGGCCACGATGAAGCCGCCGATCCCGGCGCCGCCGATGATCAGGAGTTCGAAGGGCTGGTTCAGCACTTCCAGATGACCACCCATGGCCATGTAGCCGCCAAGGACGCAGCCGAAGGTAACGATTAGACCGATAATGATGTTCATGAGCGCAGGTGTCCCGACACAATTCTGACCGTTCCGGAAATACGGTTCCAGCCTTGCGTGAAGCTGTACCTAACGGCAGGTTTACCGATCAGGTTCGCGCAAGCAAAAGCCGCGAGGATCATGGTTCAAAACGGGCATTCATGCCCTCCCGAACCTTGATCGGCGGCCCATCGTGACGACCACCTATACGAGCTACAAGCTGATTACCGCAGACCTCCAGACGTCGCTGAAGCGCGTTTCGGAGCAGCCGGACGTCAAGCGCGAGACGGAATACTATCTCGCCAAGATCGGCAGCGTGAAGTCGGTCGACGATTTCTTCGCCGATGCCAGGCTCTACAACTACGCGATGAAGGCGCACGGGCTGGAGGACATGGCCTATGCCAAGGCCTTCATGCGCAAGGTGCTGACGGAAGGCGTGGACGACAAGGCGGCTTTCGCCAACCAGCTCTCGGACACGCGCTACAAGGAGCTGGCACAGTCGCTGAACTTCGCCAGACACGGTGAGGTTGCCACCACCTTCGAGCGTGCGCAGAAGGGCGTCGTCGACAAATATACCCGCCAGACGCTGGAGGTCAGTGCCGGCGAGGACAATACCGGCGTGCGGCTCGCGCTCTACTTCGAGCGTATGGCTACTTCCATCACATCGGGTTACTCGATCATCGCCGATGATGCGCTGGCGCAGGTCGTGCGCACCGCGCTGCAGCTTCCGGCAGAATTTGCGGCCACCGATATCGACCGGCAGGCGGAATTTTACGAGGACGTGCTCAATCTCGAGGACTTCAAGGACACCTCGAAGGTCGGCAAGTTCCTCGAGCGCTTCACCTCCATGTGGGAACTGGAAAACCCGTCGGGCAGCTATGACCCGATGACCGCTTTCCAGCCGTCGAGCCTGACAGGCATTTCGACGGATCTCCTCATTTCCATCAACAATCTGAAACTCGGAGGTCGCTGACGTGCAGACCGGACTCTATGTATCGCTTTCGTCCCAGCTTGCGCTCGACCGCCGCCTGACGACGCTGGCCGACAATGTCGCGAACTCGACGACGGTCGGCTTCCGTGCCACGGAAATAAAGTTCAATCAGGTCGTCAGCGACCAGAAGGTCGCCGACGTCGCCTTCGTGTCGCAGGGCAACGAGTTCCTCTCCACGCGTAGCGGCGGCATGACCGAGACAGGCGGCACGCTCGACTTCGCCATCAAGGGCGATGCCTGGTTCCAGGTGCAGACGCCTTCCGGCCCGACGCTGACGCGCGACGGACGCTTCACGGTGACGGATGCCGGCGAGCTCGTCACCCTCAACGGTTATGCCGTGCTCGATGCCGGCGGCGGACCGATCCAGCTCGATCTCGCCAATGGGCCGATCCTGCTCAGCGCCGACGGCCAGCTCAACCAGAACGGCCAGCCCATCGCCGCACTCGGCCTGTTCCAGGCAGACCTTTCCGGCGGCTTCGTGCGCGCCGGCAACAGCGGCATCATCACCAACATCCCGCCGGAACCGGTCGTCGATCGCATCGATGCCGGTGTGGTGCAGGGCTACATCGAGGAATCCAACGTCAATGCCATCGGCGAGATGACGCAGCTGATCCAGGTCACGCGCGCCTTCGAAAGCGTCGCCTCGCTGATGCGCGACTCAGAGGAATCGCTGAAGGAAGCCATCCGCACCTTCGGCGGAAACCGGTAAACGCCCATGAGTTCGGCACAGGACGGCATGAGCAGCGAAACGGGCAGGGCCGGCGGCAAGCTGAATGCGCTGGCAGGCCTCGTCAAACGGTACTCCTCCCCGGAATTCTCCGTGGCGCATGGCGGCCATGTCCAGACCATTGCGGCCGGGAACTACACGGTCAGCGGCCTGTCGCGCCATGTGCGGCTCGGCGAATTCGTCGCGCATCGCAGCCCGACCGGCATCCATCTCGGCGAGGTCGTCCGCGTCGAACCAGAGACGGTCGTCGTCTGCCCGATCGAGCCGGGCGAGCCGATCGGCATCCACGACGTGGTCATCCGCAAGGGCGCGTTCCGCGTCGCGCCGACATCGGACTGGTGCGGTCGTACGATCAATGCGCTCGGCGAGCCGATCGATGGACTGGGCCCGCTCGTCCAGGGCGGCGTGCGGCGCTCGATTTCCAATTCCGCCCCGCCCTCGATGACGCGCAAGCGTGTCGAGACGGGGTTTTCCACCGGCGTGCGCGCGGTCGATATCTTCGCCCCGCTCTGCCTCGGCCAGCGCCTCGGCATCTTCGCCGGCTCGGGTGTCGGCAAGTCGACGCTGCTCTCGATGCTGGCGCGGGCCGATGCCTTCGACAAGGTGGTCATTGCGCTGGTCGGCGAACGCGGCCGCGAAGTGCGTGAATTCATCGAGGACACGCTGGGCGACAACCTGGCGAAATCCGTCGCGGTCGTCGCGACCAGTGACGAAAGCCCGATGCTGCGCAAGATGGCGCCGCTGACCGCCGTGACGATCGCCGAACACTATCGCGACCAGGGCGACAACGTGCTCCTGATCATCGACAGCGTGACGCGCTTCGCCCATGCGATCCGCGAGGTGGCGACGGCCTCCGGCGAACCGCCGATCGCCCGCGGCTATCCTGCCTCCGTCTTCACCGAGCTGCCGCGCCTCCTGGAGCGGGCCGGGCCGGGTGCGGAGGGCGCGGGCACGATCACCGCAATCATCTCGATCCTCGTCGACGGCGACAACCACAACGACCCGATCGCCGATTCGACGCGCGGTATCCTCGATGGTCATATCGTGTTGGAGCGAAGCCTTGCCGAAGAGGGCCGCTATCCGCCGATCAACCCGCTCGCCTCGATCTCGCGTCTTGCCCGCAAGGCCTGGACGCCGGACCAGGAGCGGCTGGTCGCGCGGCTGAAGGCGCTGATCCATCGCTTCGAGGAAACGCGCGACCTGCGCCTCATCGGCGGCTACCGGCCGGGAGCCGATCCCGATCTCGACATGGCGATCAAGCAGGTGCCGATCATCTATGAGGTTCTGAAACAGACGCCGGGCGAACGGCCTGCCGGCGATGCATTCTCCGATCTTGCCACGGCGCTGAAGAATGCGGCCGGGCAGGGCGGTGCGCCGGCAACGAGAAGGGGATGACAGTGACGGATTTCGACGCGGACCAGACCATTCAGCCGATGAAGCGCGCGGAAAAGGGACGCTATTCGACGGGCGACAAGCTGTTGGTGGGCACGGGCGTGCTGCTCGCCGCCATGGCGGCCTTCTTCCCGTGGTATGTCTTCCTGAATCCGGAAAAATTCTCCGTGCCGGCCCTCTGGGAGGGCACGACGCGCGATCTGCCGGAAACGGCGGCAAAGGAAGTGATGAGCGTTTCGCCCGCCGCCATGGTGGACGACGACAACGATCCGGGGCTGGAAAGCCTCGACCCGGTCTCGACGGCCACCGCGCCCAGCGTCGGCGAGAAGGACAAGGCGCTCGGCACACCGGTCGAAACTGGCCTCGACCAGCCGCTGCCGGCCTCGTCCGGCTTTCGGCTGATGCATGTGGCGAACGGTCGGGCGCTGATCGAGGATGCCAGCGGCATGTATATCGTGCGCGTCGGCTCGATCCTGCCGGACAACAGCCGTCTTGCGACCCTCGAACAGCGCGACGGCGCGTGGGTCATCGTCACCTCGAACGGCGACATCATCAAGCGCAACTGACGAACCTCCGCGGGCAAGGCGATTGCCCGTGGCTTTGCCCTCACCCTAGCCCTCTTCCCGCAAGCGCGAGAGGAGGCTTGCCGCCTCGAGCGGGTGTTGGGTTGAGGAAACCGGTACGGCATATCCCTTCGCCCCACCTGCGGGGAGAGGGTGGCCGGCAGGCCGGATGAGGGCGCGCACCCCGCGCGTATCCGAAAGACGCAGCACTTATTCTCCCGCAAATTCAGCAGGTTGCCGATAAACCGCCGCGCAGCAAGTCTGACGCAAGATTGGCTCCGTAGGTTCGCCATGAACAAGGATGGAGCTTGTCATGCAACCGATACAACTGTTTGAACTGGCCTCGAAACAAGCCGAATGGCTATCCGTCCGCCAGAGTGTGGTTGCAGGCAACATCGCCAACGCCAACACCCCCGCTTTCAAGGCGAAGGACGTCACGCCCTTTCAGGCGGTGCTCGAAACGACGGGCATCCGCATGGCGGCGACCCAGCCGGGCCATCTCACCGATGGCGGCGAGATGGCGAGCCGCGTCGTCGAAACCAAGCCCACCGACGGGATCGGCGTGCAGGAGTCCGGCAACACGGTCGGCCTTGCCGAGGAACTCATGAAAGAGGGCCAGGTCAAGCGTGAGTTCGAGTTGAATGCCGGCCTCGTCAAGGCCTTTCATCGCATGATGCTGATGACAGTCAGAAGGTAAAAAATGGATCCGCTCTTAGCTTCACTGAAAGTCGCGGCCTCGGGACTTGAGGCGCAATCCACCCGTATCCGCATCGTCTCGGAGAACCTGGCGAACGCCCGTTCGACCGGCGACGTCCCCGGTGCCGATCCCTTCCGCCGCAAGACGGTGACCTTTGCGGCCGAACTCGACCGGGCGTCCGGTGCCTCGCTCGTCGAGGTCGAACGCCTCGGCTTCGACGAGGGCGAGTTCTCGACGGAGTACGATCCCGGCAACCCGGCGGCCAATGCCGAGGGCATCGTCAAGATGCCGAACGTCAACATGCTGATCGAAATGGCCGACATGCGGGAAGCCAATCGTTCCTATGAAGCCAACCTGCAGAGCATCAAGCAGTCGCGTGACCTGATCTCGGCGACCATCGACCTCCTGAGGGCCTCGCAATGATCGAAAGCGTAAAGGGCGTCGGTTCGCTCTTCTCCACCAACGCCCTCTCGGGCGTCACCACCGAGACGTCCAATTCGGTTTCCGCCTCCGGTGCGGCCGCGCAGGGAACGGGAACCCAGATGAGCTTCGCCCAGGTGATGGGTGACATGGCGACGGATATGACCAACGCGCTGAAACTCAGCGAGACCAAGTCGTTCGAAGCCATCCAGGGCAAGGCGACGACCCGCGAAGTGGTCGATGCCGTCATGAGTGCCGAGCAGACGCTGCAGACCGCGATCGCCATCCGCGACAAGGTCGTCACCGCCTATCTCGAAGTCGCAAGAATGCAGATCTGAGGACCGGACATGAAAGCCCTTGCCATCGCCGCCACCGGCATGAACGCGCAGCAGACCAACCTTGAAGTCATCGCGAACAACATCGCGAACATCAACACGACCGGCTTCAAGCGCGCCCGCGCCGAATTCTCCGACCTGCTCTACCAGACCGAACGCGCCGCCGGCGTGCCGAACCGTGCCAACCAGGCAGTGGTGCCGGAAGGCGCCATCATCGGCCTCGGCGTCAAGACGGCCGCCATCCGCAACCTGCATCTCCAGGGCGGCCTGACGAGCACGGGCAACTCCTTCGACCTCGCGCTGATCGGTCGTGGCTGGTTCCAGATCGAGGCCGCAGACGGGTCGACGCTCTACACCCGCGCCGGCGCCTTCAACACCAATGCCGAAGGCCAGCTCGTGACCCTCGACGGCTATACGGTCGTGCCGGGCATCAACGTGCCGCAGGATGCGACGGAGATTACCGTCAGCAAGTCCGGCCAGGTTTATGCGACGGTCGGCGGCGAGCAGCAGGAACTCGGCCAGATCACGCTGGCGAATTTCGTCAACGAAGCCGGTCTCGAGCCGCTCGGCGAAAACCTCTTCCGCGAAACCGCTGCCTCCGGCCCGGCCAATGTCGGCGCGCCTGACGAAGCGGGCTTCGCCTATATCCAGCAGAACTACCTTGAAGCCTCCAACGTCGATCCGGTCAAGGAAATCACCGACCTGATCTCCGCCCAGCGCGCCTATGAGATGAACTCCAAGATCATCCAGGCCGCGGACGAAATGGCGGCCGTGGTCAGCAAGAACCTGAGATAACACCCAACACGCGGGGAACATGATGTTTCGCCTGAAAGCAGCTCTTCGGAGTGGAAAGACCCTGTCAGCCCGGTGGAGCGCGGCCCTCGTCGCGCCCGCCGCGCTCGTCGGTCTTCTCGTGGCCGATGCGGCTCTGGCCGATGTGCGCACCGCCGTCGTGCCCAAGCGCATCATCTATCCCGGCGAGGAGATCCAGGCGGGGCAGCTCGAGGTGGTCGAGGTGACCAACCCGAACATCGTCAAGGGATTTGCCGAAAGCATCTCCGACGTCAACGGGCTCATCACCAAGCGCACCCTGTTGCCCGGCCGCGTCATCCTCGTCTCGGCCCTGCGTGAACCTTTTCTCGTGAACCGTGGCACCACCGTGCAGATGGTCTTCGACGATGGCTCGCTCGTCATCCGCACCAACGGCACGCCTCTGCAGGATGCCGCCGTCGGCGAACTCATCCGGGTCCGCAACAAGGATTCGGGCGTGATCGTCTCCGGCACGGTCATGGCGGACGGAACCGTGCATGTGGTGGCGAAATGATGCGTGATCTATTCTCCCGTGCCCTTGCCGTCCTCGCCTGCCTCATGCTGGCAGCCGGGCCGGCGTTGCCGGCAGCCCGCATCAAGGATGTCGCCTCGCTGCAGGCCGGCCGCGACAACCAGCTGATCGGCTACGGCCTCGTTGTCGGCCTCCAGGGTACGGGCGACAGCATGCGGTCCTCGCCCTTCACGGAACAGTCCATGCGGGCGATGCTGCAGAACCTCGGCATCTCCATGGTTGGCACCCAGACGCGCGCCAAGAACATCGCGGCCGTGCTCGTCACCGCCAACCTGCCGCCCTTCGCGAGCCCCGGCAGCCGCATCGACGTGACCGTCGGTTCGCTCGGCGATGCCTCGTCGCTGCGTGGCGGCACGCTTGTCATGACCTCGCTCTCCGGCGCCGACGGCCAGATCTACGCAGTCGCGCAGGGTTCGATCGTCGTCACCGGCATCAGCGCCGGTGGTGAGGCCGCCACGGTGCAGCAGGGCGTCACCACGGCCGGCCGCGTACCGAACGGCGCGATCATCGAGCGTGAGCTTCCCTCGCGCTTCAAGGACAGCTCCGATCTCGTGCTGCAGCTGCGCAACCCCGATTTCTCCACGTCCGTCGGCATGGCGGACGCGATCAACCGCTATGCGGCCGCACAGTACGGATCGCCGATCGCCGAGTCGCGCGATTCGCAGTCGGTCTACGTTTCCAAGCCGAAGATGGCGGATCTCTCCCGCCTGATGGCCGATATCGAGAACCTCGTCATCGAGACCGATGCGCCCGCGCGTGTCGTCGTCAACGAGCGTACCGGGACGATCGTCATCGGCCAGGACGTCCGCATCTCACCTGTCGCGGTGAGCTACGGAACGCTCACCGTGCAGATCAACGAAATGCCGAAGGTCGTGCAGCCGGAACCCTTCTCCAGAGGCGAGACGGCGATCGAGCCGAACACGGACATCCTCGTCCAGCAGGATGGCGGCACGGTCGCCCTGCTCGACGGTTCGAGCCTGCGCTCGCTGGTCACCGGTCTCAACAGTATCGGCGTCAAGCCGGATGGCATCATCTCCATCCTGCAGAGCATCAAGACCGCAGGCGCCCTCCAGGCAGAACTGGTACTGCAATGACCGATGTCACGACCCTTACTGCCGTGAAGACGCTGGCGCGCAAGCTCGCACTGCCGCTGGCCGGCTTCGTGCTCATGGCCATTCCCGGCGCCTTCGCCGAGGAACGCCCCGTCATCATGACGACCAAGGCGACCGCCGACGAGATCCGCGAGTTCTGCACGAATATCGCAGACGCTGCGCGCGACCAGCGCTACCTGCTTCAGAAGCAGGAACTGGAAAACCTCCAGAAGGATATCGACGCGCGCATCAAGACGCTGGAAACCCGTCGCGCCGAATACGAGGACTGGCTGAACCGTCGCAACAACTTCCTCAAGACGGCCGAGGGCGGGCTCGTCGAGATCTATCGCAAGATGAAGCCTGACGCCGCGGCTGCGCAGCTTGCCGAGATCAATCCGGAGATCGCCTCGGCGATCGTCATGAAGCTGCCGCCGCGCCAATCGAGCACCATTCTGGCTGAAATGCCGGCCGACAAGGCTGCGCTGCTCACCCGTCTCATCGCCATTGCGGGCGATCCGAATACGTCAAAGGCAAAGGACCCGTCATGAAGAAGATCGCCTCCGCACTCGCCGTGGCGTTCACGCTTTCGAGCTGCACGAGCCAGGCCATCGACGAAATCGGCAGGGCTCCCTCGATGAGCCCGATCGGCAGCGGCCTCAACTACGCGGAAACGCCGCAGATGGCCATGTATCCCAAGCAGCCGCGCACCGCGGTCGCCGGCTATTCGATCTGGAGCGACCAGCAGTCTGCGCTCTTCAAGGATTCGCGCGCCTTCAAGGTCGGCGACATCCTGACCGTCAACATCCGCGTCAACGATCGCGCCACGTTCGACAACAAGACCGACCGTTCGCGTACCAACAAAAGCGGCATGAACTTCGGTTTCGGCGGCTCGGGCAACAATTTCAAGGTCGATACGGAAGCCGACCTTAAATACGGCTCCTCGACCAGCACCAAGGGCGACGGCTCGACGGAACGGTCCGAGCGGCTGAACCTGCTCGTTGCCGCTGTCGTGACGGGCGTCATCGAGAACGGCAATCTCCTGATCAGCGGTTCGCAGGAAGTGCGCGTCAACCACGAACTGCGCATCCTCAACGTCGCCGGGATCGTGCGCCCGCAGGATGTCGATGCCGACAACCAGATCGCCTACGAGCGCATCGCGGAAGCCCGCATCTCCTATGGTGGTCGTGGTCGCCTGACCGAAGTGCAGCAGCCGCCATGGGGCCAGCAGGCCGTCGATCTGCTCTCGCCGCTTTGACCAAGCCCTGACAAGACTGGAAGACGAACATGGCGGACGAAGACGAGGTCGTCGCGGAAAAGAAGAATCCGACCCTGGTCATCACCATCGCGGCCATCGCCGTGCTGACGCTGCTCGCGGCTGGCGGCGGCTGGCTGGTGGGCAACATGCTGGCCCCGCCGCCCGCCGAAAAGCCGGCGGAAGAGGTGGCGAAGGCGGAGGCCGGCGGCGAGGGAGGTGCGGAAGGCGAGGCGGCGCAGGAAGTGCCGCATATCTCGACCGAGGCCAACGGCATCGTGCTGCTCGACCCGATCACCAGCAACCTCGCCTATCCCTCGGACAACCGCATCCGCCTCGAAGTGGCGCTGATGTTCAAGGGCGTGCCCGACGTCAAGCTGGCCGAGGAAATCCACCAGGACATCCTCGCCTACATGCGCACGGTCTCGCTGCAGCAGGTGCAGGGGCCGCGCGGGTTCCAATATCTCCGGGAAGACCTGCAGGAGCGGGTTGACCTTCGGTCCGAAGGGCGCGTAACCAACGTCATGTTCCGGACCTTTGTGATCGAATGATTCGAGCCCTTCTGACCTTCGTCGCCATGATGGCGATGACCGGCGTGGCCTACGCCCAGCAGCAATTGCAGCTGCCGGGTGATTTGCTGAACGCGCAGGTCGACGGGTCGGTCGCCTCTTGGATCATCCGCACTTTCGGCCTGCTCACCGTGCTTTCGGTGGCGCCCGGCATCCTCATCATGGTGACGAGCTTTCCGCGCTTCGTCATCGCGTTCTCGATCCTTCGTTCCGGCATGGGCCTCGCCACGACGCCCTCCAACATGATCCTCGTCTCGCTGGCGCTGTTCATGACCTTCTACGTCATGGCTCCGACCTTCGACCGGGCCTGGCAGAACGGCGTGGAACCGCTGATCGCCAACCAGATCGACGAGACGGAGGCGGCCAAGCGCATCGCCGAACCTTTCCGAGAGTTCATGGTCGCCAATACCCGTGACAAGGACCTCGAACTCTTCATCTCGCTTGCGGAAGAGCGCGGCCAGACGGTCGTCGAAAACAACGTCGCGGACCTGCGCGTCGTCATCCCGGCCTTCATGATCTCGGAAATCCGCCGCGGCTTCGAGATCGGCTTCCTCGTCGTGCTGCCTTTTCTCGTCATCGACATGATCGTTGCCACCATCACCATGGCCATGGGTATGATGATGTTGCCGCCGACCTCGATTTCGCTGCCCTTCAAGATCCTGTTCTTCGTCCTCATCGACGGCTGGAACCTGCTCGTTGGCAGCCTGGTCCGCTCCTTCAGCTAAAGTATTCCGGCAGTAAAATCGCGTGGCCGTCCTGGCGTTGCTCAGGCGCGTCAGCTTTTCTTAACCATAAAATTTACCAGCGGTTAACCATACTTGGCGGTCGCTCGAAAGCACTTTGTCGATTTAAGGAGTTGGCAATGATTGGCTGCGAGTTTTGCTCAGACACGACGGGTTTGGTATCCCTTCAGATCCCTGGAGAAACCGAGTTGGCATGATGCCGAACCGCCGTAACCGGTAAAGTTTTCAGTCCGGTATGTCCCCCACCAGTATTATGTTCAAAGGGACAACGATAATGACGAGCATTCTCACCAACGTCGCGGCCATGTCTGCGCTCCAGACGCTGCGCTCCATCAACAACGGCATGGAAGACACGCAGGCGCGCGTATCCTCGGGCCTGCGCGTCGGTAGCGCGTCTGACAACGCCGCTTACTGGTCGATCGCGACCACCATGCGCTCCGACAACATGGCACTCTCCGCCGTTCAGGACGCCCTCGGCCTCGGCGCTGCCAAGGTTGACACCGCCTATGCGGGTATGAACTCCTCGATTGAAGTCGTCAAGGAAATCAAGAAGAAGCTGGTAACGGCGACGGAAGATGGCGTTGACAAGGTCAAGATCCAGGAAGAAATCACCCAGCTGCAGCAGCAGCTCGTGAGCATCTCGGACGCTGCCTCCTTCTCCGGCGAAAACTGGCTGAAGGCGAATGTCGGCGACAACACGAGCGTTGTTGCATCCTTCGTTCGTGATGCCAGCGGCAACGTTTCGGTCAAGAAGGTCGACTACGCCCTCGACGCTTCGACGGTCCTGTTCGATGCGACCGGCGGCAAAGCTGGTATCCTCGATCGCGAAACCTCGATCGACGGCAACGGTATTGCAGTCAACGTCAACATCGGCGGCACGACGAGCACCTACAACGTGGTCCGTTACACGACCGCCGAGGTCATCGCCGACAACGCAGCATTCGACGCTGGCGGCGACGTTGCAGTTGGCGGTACGGCCGGTCGCCCCGGCTACGTCAAGGTTGCTGACGATACCTGGGTAGAAGCGATCGACCAGTCCGGCGCGACGGATCACGAGATCTTCGCAACGGACAGCGGCGGGGCCGTATGGGCCATCGACGCAACGAAGCTGGCGACGTCCACCATTCCGGATGCGACGGTTTCGGGCTTCACGATCACCGCTGCAACGACGGGTCCCGAACTTGACGACCTGATCCAGATGGTCGACACGGCGCTCGAAGACATGACCAGCGCGGCTGCCGATCTCGGTTCGCTCGGCATGCGCATCGAACTGCAGGACGAATTCGTTTCCAAGCTGACAGATTCCATCGACAAGGGCGTTGCTCGCCTGGTCGAGGCTGACATGAACGAAGAATCGACCCGCCTGAAGGCGCTGCAGACGCAGCAGCAGCTGGCCATCCAGTCGCTGTCGATCGCCAACAGCTCGTCGCAGAACATCCTGTCGCTCTTCCGTTAATCGGCAAGCACATGGGAATGACGAACGGGGGCTGACCGTTCGATCAAACACCTCGATAAGGCCGCTCCCGAAAGGGGGCGGCCTTATCGTTTTTTTAACCCTTTTCTGGCACGCGCGTGCGCGCGAAGGTTGTAAAAAAACTCCATCTGCCCCCGAATTTCTGCGCCGCTTAGGAAAGCTTTAACCATGTTGGCATTAGCTAAGGCCATCGAAGCGGCAAACTGATCTTTGAAAAATCAAGGATTTAGTGGGCATGATGCTGACTGCCGCTCCCGGTGAAACCCGGAATGTCCCTTATCGTTCAGCCAATCAGGGGCAAGTACTCTTATGACGAGCATTCTTACCAACGTTGCGGCCATGTCCGCGCTCCAGACCTTGCGCTCCATCAGCAGCAGCATGGAAGAAACGCAGGCGCGCGTATCTTCGGGCCTGCGCGTCGGTAGCGCGTCCGACAACGCCGCTTACTGGTCGATCGCGACCACCATGCGCTCCGACAACATGGCACTCTCCGCCGTTCAGGACGCCCTCGGCCTTGGTGCCGCCAAGGTTGATACCGCCTATGCCGGTATGAATTCCTCGGTCGAAGTCGTCAAGGAAATCAAGAAGAAGCTGGTCGCCGCCACGGAAGACGGCGTCGACAAGGACAAGATCCAGGAAGAAATCACCCAGCTGCAGCAGCAGCTCGTCAGCATCTCCGATGCTGCCTCCTTCTCCGGCGAAAACTGGCTGAAGGCGGATGTCGGCACCAAGACGAGCGTCGTTGCGTCGTTCGTTCGTGATGCCAGCGGCAATGTGTCGGTGAAGAAGGTCGATTACGACCTCGACGCGACCACGGTCCTGTTCGACTCGACCGGCGGCAAGCAGGGTATCCTCGACCGCGAAACCGCCATTGACGGCAACGGCGTGGCCGTCAACGTCAACATCGGTGGTACGACCGACACCTACAATGTCATTCGCTACACGACCGCTGAGGTCATCGCAGACGGTGCGACGTTTGACTCCCTCGGTGTCGTGGCTTCTGGCGGCACGAACGGTTTTGCCGGCTACGTCAAGGTCGCCGATGATACGTGGGTTGCTGCGGTTGATCAGTCCGGTGCAACGGACCACGAGATTTTCGCGACGGACAGCGGCGGTGCTGTGTGGGCCATCGACGAAACGCAGACGGCGACCTCCACCATTCCGGACGCCACCGTTTCCGGCTTCACGATCACCAACACCACCACTGGTGCCGAACTCGACGACCTGATCCAGATGGTCGACACGGCGCTCGAAGACATGACCAGCGCGGCCGCCGACCTCGGTTCGCTCGGCATGCGCATCGATCTCCAGGAAGAGTTCGTCTCCAAGCTGACGGAATCCATCGACAAGGGTATCGGCCGTCTGGTTGACGCCGACATGAACGAAGAGTCGACCCGCCTGAAGGCGCTGCAGACGCAGCAGCAGCTGGGCATCCAGTCGCTGTCGATCGCCAACTCGGCTTCGGAAAGCATCCTCACGCTCTTCCGTTAATCGGAAAACGACAGGACCTTTCACGGTTCCCAGGAGGCCCCGGACTATCCGGGGCCTTCTTTCGTTTGGCTGGTCCGCGTCAGAGTGGCGGGTGCAGGAAGGTCGACATTGCCGCATTCTCCGCGCGGCGGGAGAGATAGAGCCGCGCCGTATCGAGTGCCTCGCGGATCGTCACGTCCATGTCGAGATAGCGGTAGGTGCCGAGGCGCCCGACGAAGGTAACGTCGGCCTCCTGTTCCGCGCGGGCGACATAGTCGGCAAGCTGCGCCTTTTCGTCCACCAGGCGGATTGGGTAGTAGGGAATGTCGTCCGGCTCGCAGGCGCGCGAGAATTCGCGGTAGCACACCGAGCCCGCGGGGTTCTCCCAGGGCGAGAAATGCTTGTGCTCGGTGATACGGGTGTACGGCACCGAGACGTCGCCATAGTTCATCACCGCACAGCCCTGATAGTCGCCCTCATAGGTGAAGCGCTCGAAATCGAGCGTGCGATAGCCGAGCCGGCCGAGTTCGTAGTCGAAGTAGCCGTCGAGCGGACCGGAATAGAAGACATGGCTGTAGCCGGTCTTCTCGCCGCGCCGGAAGCCGGTCTCAAGGGCCACCGTGATGTTCGGATGATGGAGGATCCGCGCGATCATCTCGGTATAGCCGGTCTCCGGCATGCCCTGGTATTTGTGGAAGAAATAGTTGTCCTCATAGTTGAAGCGCACCGGCAGGCGCTTCAGGATCGAGGCCGGCAGCTCGGTCGGCGAACAACCCCACTGTTTCTGCGTATAGCCCTTGAAGAAGGCCTCGTAGAGGTCGCGCCCGACGAAGCGCAGTGCCTGCTCCTCGAAGGTCTGCGGGTCGGTGATCGTCTTGTCCGCCTGCTCTTCCAGAAAGGCGCGCGCCTCGTCCGGCCGGAAGCTCTTGCCGAAGAACTGGTTGATCGTATGCAGGTTTATCGGCAGCGAATAGACTTGCCCGCCGCTCGTCGCCTTCACGCGGTTCTTGTAGGGCATGAAGGTCATGAAACCGTTCACATAGTCCCACACTTCCGTGTCGTCCGTGTGGAAGATATGCGGCCCGTAGACATGCACCATCACGCCGGTCGCCTCGTCCCGTTCGGTGTGGCAGTTGCCGCCGATATGGTTTCGCTGGTCGACGATCTCGATAGTGTAGCCGGCCTCGGCAAGCGTGCGGCCGATGACGGCGCCGGAAAGGCCGGCGCCGACGATGAGGATTTTTTCCTTCATGCGCATGGAACCCGGCCCTCAGCCTGTCGCCCGCAGGGCGAGCTGCGGCGCCTCGTCAACCGGAAAGAGGCGTTCGCGCATGAGCACTTCATAGGCCTCGACGAGCGGGCTTGGGTCCCATCCGCGCTCCTGCGGACCGAAGCTCAGGTGGCTCACGGTGAAGTCCGAATAGATTGCCGTCGGGCGCTGCAGGAGCGTCGGAACGCCGATGGTCAGTGCGTGCTCGTCGTCGCCCTGGGGCAGGGCCATGTGCACGAGATCGCGGCCGAGCCAGGCGATGAAGTTGATCGACTGCCGCTCCGTCCAGTCGACGACCCTGGCCGGAAGGGCGAGCGGCCTGCCGCCCTGGCCGAGGAAGAAGTCGTGAAGTTTCACGGCCCGCTCGGCGCTCTCCCAGAGGCTGCCGCCGAAGCCGCCCGGCGGCAACTCGAAATGGCCGACAACGGGTGGAATGGAGCCGGCGGCCTGCTGGAAATAGGCGCAGACGCCGTTGTTCACCACATTGGCCGAGACGACGAAGTAATGCGGGTTGTTCCGCCGGAACTGGATGAAGCCGTCAAGTTCGTCGATGTCAAGATAGACGATGTCGTCGTCGCATTTCAGGAACACCGCATCGGAGAAGGCCTCCAGCCGCGTGGCATAATAGTCGTAGGCCTGCCAGTAGGGCATCTGCTCGTTCGGATTGCCGATATAGCGCCGCGTGGCGGTGCCGGCATCGCAGAGCTCGAGGTCCGCGCCCCAGCCGCCACGCATCTGCACGCCCGCGCCGGCAGAGAAGTCGAGTTCCGGCCAGCTGCCGATGGTCACGCCGTTGACGCGCAGCGTCGGTGCGCCGGCCGCATCGAGTGATAGCACGACATCGTTCGGCCGGCCGGGAGAGAGCACACCGGGCGTCGGCGCGCTCCACAGGTTGGCATCGTCGCCGCGCTCGGGGTTCTCCAGCTTTTCGCGCGGGATCTTGCGCATCGCCGAATGGGTGTTCCGCCAGCCGCCGACCACGAATTCATAGTGGTCGTTCGGCCGGTCATGCGGGGTGAGGGTGATGTGCAGGTCGTGCCGGATGCGGGCACTGGTGCGGAACGAGGCCTGGCGCGAAACGCCCCCGACCGGCTGGTAGGGCACTTTCGAGCCCATGTAGCGCACCGGGCCGAACTCCCGGCTCACCCAGGCATGGTCTTCAGCCGACCGGGTGAAGTCCCAGATGTGCCACTCGTCGATGATCCCGAGATCCATCGCCCGGCGGACATACTGGGTGAGGATTTCCATTCGCTTCTGCCGTCCGGCAAAGGTCACCAGGATTACGGGGGTCATGCTGTCCTCGTCATTCAGAACTTCAGGATTGCGGGCGGGCCTAAGGGTCAGGGGGCCGGTGCGGGCCAGAGGCGGGCATCGGGCCAGAGCGGGGCGTGTTCATCGAGGCGGGCGAGTGCCTCACGGTAGCGCAGCCGGTAGGCCTCGTCGGTCTCGAACTCGATCCCGGCGGCAGCAAGCTCGGCGCCGATTTCGTAGTAGACGTCGAGGTTGCGCAGGTCTGGCACCGGCGTTTCACCGCGTTCGGCGTCACCCTGCATCTGCCAGAACAGCGCTTCGAGGCGGCGGGCAAGGGCCGGCATGTCGCGCAGTGCGCAGGTCTCCCGCTGGCGCTGGAGCGAGCCCTTCACTGCGGCAAGGCTTGCCGGGTTCCGGGCAAAGGCGACGGCCTTGTGCACGTAGTCATCCGGGCCGGAGCAGATCATCTCGGGAATGCCGGCAGCCGAAGCAATGCTGGCGCAGAAGCGCGAGGCGAAGCTCTTGCCCTCGATGGTCAGCACCGGCAGGCCTTGGGTGATGGCGTCGGCCGCCGTCGAGTGGGCGCCGTAGGGGAAGGTGTCGAGGAAGAGATCGGCAAGGCCGATGCGGGCGAGGTGGTCGGGGTTCTGTGCCTTGCCGGCGAAGATGATGCGCTCCGGCGCAACGCCGTTCTGGGTCGCGATCTGCTTCAGGCGCTCGTTGACGCTGTCGTCGCCGGCAAGCAGCCACAATACGCTGCCGGGCGTTGCAAGGAGGATCGCCATCCAGCGCCCGAAGCAGGCGGCGGTGATCTTTTGCATGCCGTTGAAGCTCGCGAAGACGAAGGCGTTTTCGGGCAGGCCGACACTGGCGCGTGTCGGGCGCGGAGAGACGGCACGCTTGCGGTCCACCGGCTGGTTGCACGCGATGCGCAGGACCTTCTCGGTGTAGTAGATCTCGTTTTCCGGCGGCACGATATGCTCGTCGGCGATCATGTACTGGTGGTAGGGGCTCGCCACGGTGCCCGGGTAGCCGCAGAAGTTCACGATGACGGGTGCCGGCCGGTAGGCGAAGATCTTGGTGCGGGCATGCTTAGTATAGCCGTTGACGTCGACGAGCACGTCGATCGCGTCGGCAGCGATCTGGCGGGCGGCGTCGATGTCGCTGAGCGCGGTGATGTCGCGCCAATGGTCGACAGCCTGCTTGATGCGTGCCTGGGTCTGGTCGAGAGGCGCCGGGTCGCCGCAATAATAGGCGAAGATCTCGACACTCGCCTTGTCATGCAGTTCGAGCACTTCGCTGAGCGCGAAACCGACTGCGTGCTGACGCAGGTCCGAGGAGACGTAGCCGATGCGTAGCCGCTGCCCGGTTCCGGATTTCTGTTGCACCGGATTGCGCGCGAAGTCCTGGACATCGGCCGGGCGGCCGACATTCGTGCGGCAGTAGCGATGGGCCTTTGCCAGGTGGAAAATGGGATCGTCCGTGTAGCAGGCGATCGTCATGGACGAGGTCGCATCCATGAAATGACGTGGCGTGACGTGGAGGGAGGGCGTGAAGACCGGCCACTTGCACTGGCGCATGCGCAGCGAGATCCAGTGCTGTGCCGCCTCGGGACGCGATGGCTGCAGCTCCATGGCCTGCCAGAGGGCGGCCTCGGCCTCCTCCAGATGTCCTGTGCCCTCCAGAACGCGGCCGATATGCTGAAGGCTGAGCAGGCGATTGCTGATCCTGTCCGGCGTGACGTCGGCGGTCGCATCGGCATAGATGCGCCATTGTTGTACGGCCTGTCCCGTCAAGCCGCAGTCTTCGAGCGTCCTGCCGAGATTGATATGCGCCTGCCCGAATTGCGGGTTGATGCGCACCGCGGCGCGAAGGGCTTGCAGCGCGCCGGCTGCATCGCCGGCCTTCGAGAGTGCAACCGCATAATTGAAATAGGCAAGGTGCAGCAAAGGGTTGCTGTCGTTGAAGGCGATCCAGATCTTGTAGAGTTCGCCCGCCTGCGCCGTCGCCCCGGCCGCCGTCAGGCCTTCCGTCATCTGGAACAGCTCGGCCAGCGAAAGCTGCTGGTTGCGGGCCCGTCCGAGGATGTTGAGGAACGATGCGGCGGGATCGGCGAGAATGGGGGTGCTGACGGTCATGACATCCTGCGGCAAGGGGGCCTGCTGGCCGGGCGGTTGAACGGCTCGAAAGGAGCTCGTCTGCCTTGCTATCGGAGTTGACTTGCGTCGGGCTGGTCGTTTTGCGGGAAGGGAAGGCCGCCGCAGGGGGCGGAAGAAAGAGCAGCGGCGCGGTGTGGACCGCGCCGCTGCATGTCTGGATTAGATCGCGGCGTAGGCCTGGATGACCGCTTCGACCTGTGCCGAGTTCATCGCGGCGATCTGCTCGGCCTTGAGGGCCAGGATCTGGGCGGAACCGAGGGCTGCGATGTCCTCGGTGGCCAGGCCCTGCAGGGCCTTCAGGCCGATTGCAGCGATTTCGTCTGTCGTGAAGGTCTTGATGTCTTCCGAGCTCATCGCCTGGATGGCGGCTGCGCTGAGGCCCGCGATCTGCGAGCTGGTCAGAGCCGCGACCTGGGTCGTCGACAGAGCCTCGATCTGGCCGCTGGTCAGGCCCGCAATCTGCTTGGAGTCGAGAGCGGCGATCTGGCCGGTGCTGAGGGCCGCGATCTGCGAGCTGTTGACCGTTGCGATCTGCTTGGCGCTCAGGCCGGCGATCTGGCCGGTCGAGAGAGCAGCAAGCTGGCCGGTCGACAGGGCATTCAGCTGGGTGCTGGTGAGGGCACCGATCTGCTTGCTGTCGAGGGCTGCGATGGCGGCCGTGGTGATGCCGGCGAGGGCCGAACCTTCGAGGCCGGCGAGGGCCTTGAGGTTGATGGCAGCCAGTTCATCGGTGCTGAACAGAGCCAGTTCCGCCGAGTCGATGGTCTTCAGGGCGGCGGCGCTGAGCGCTGCGACCTGCGAGCTCGTCAGGGCTGCGATCTGACCGGTCGTCAGGGACGCTGCCTGGCCGCTGGTCAGGGCGCCGATCTGGGCGCTGCCCAGCGAGGCGATCTGGCCGGTGGTGAGGGCTGCGATCTGCGAACCGTCGATCGTTGCAACCTGCTTGGCGCTGAGGCCTGCAAGCTGGCCGGTGCCGAGGGCTGCGATCTGGCCGGTCGACAGGGCATTCAGCTGGGTGCTGGTGAGGGCACCGACCTGCTTGCTGTCGAGGGCTGCGATGGCGGCCGTCGTGATACCGGCGAGGGCCGAAGCTTCGAGACCTGCGAGGGCCTTGACGTTGATGGCGGCCAGTTCATCCGTGCTGAACAGGGCCAGTTCCGCCGAGTCGATGGTCTTCAGGGCGGCGGCGCTGAGCGCTGCGACCTGTGAGCTTGTCAGGGCTGCGATCTGGCCGGTCGTCAGGGACGTTGCCTGAGCGCTGGTCAGGGCGCCGATCTGGGCGCTGCCCAGCGAGGCGATCTGGCCGGTGCTGAGGGCTGCGATCTGCGAACCGTTGATCGTGGCAACCTGCTTGGCGCTGAGACCTGCGAGCTGGCCGGTCGTCAGGGCTGCGAGCTGGCCGGTCGACAGGGCATTCAGCTGGGTGCTGGTGAGGGCACCGACCTGCTTGCTGTCGAGGGCTGCGATGGCGGCCGTCGTGATACCGGCGAGAGCCGAGGTTTCGAGGCCGGCGAGGGCCTTGACGTTGATGGCGGCCAGTTCATCGGTGCTGAACAGAGCCAGTTCCGCCGCGTCGAGGGTCTTGACGACCGCCGCGCTGAGG
Organism: Shinella sp. SUS2; assembly: GCF_001262505.1. GTDB lineage: Bacteria > Pseudomonadota > Alphaproteobacteria > Rhizobiales > Rhizobiaceae > Shinella. Next base: position 107,723 of record NZ_KQ410736.1, on the reverse strand, counting down.
GCTGCGACCTGCGAGCTGGTGAGGGCTGCAACCTGACCCGTCGAGAGGGCCGCTGCCTGACCGCTGGTCAGGGCGCCGATCTGGGCGCTCGACAGGCCGGCGATCTGGCCGGTGCTGAGTGCTGCGATCTGCGTCGAGTTGATCGTGGCGACCTGCTTGGCGCTCAGGCCGGCGATCTGGCCGCTGGAGAGAGCTGCGAGCTGACCGGTGGAGAGCGCATTCAGCTGGGTGCTGGTGAGGGCACCGACCTGCTTGCTGCCGAGGGCTGCGATGGCGGCCGTCGTGATGCCGGCAAGAGCGGAGGCTTCGAGGCCGGCAAGGGCCTTGAGGTTGATGGCAGCCAGTTCATCCGTGCTGAACAGGGCGAGTTCGGCCGAGTCGATGGTCTTCAGCGCGGTGGCGCTGAGGGCTGCGACCTGCGAGCTGGTGAGGGCTGCAACCTGGCCCGTCGAGAGGGCTGCTGCCTGGCCGCTGGTCAGGGCGCCGATCTGGGCGCTGCCCAGCGAGGCGATCTGGCCGGTGCTGAGGGCTGCGATCTGCGTCGAGCTGATCGTGGCGACCTGCTTGGCGCTCAGGCCTGCGAGCTGGCCGGTCGTCAGGGCTGCGAGCTGGCCGGTCGACAGGGCATTGAACTGGGTGCTGGTGAGGGCACCGATCTGCTTGCTGTCGAGGGCGGTGATGGCAGCCGTGGTGATGCCGGCGAGAGCTGCGGCGTCGAGGCCGGCGAGAGCCTTGACGTTGATGGCCGCCAGCTCATCCGTGCTGAACAGCGCGAGTTCCGCCGAGTCGATGGTCTTCATGGTCGCGGCGCTGAGCGCTGCAGCCTGCGAGCTGGTGAGGGCTGCAATCTGGCCCGTCGACAGAGCCGCTGCTTGGCCGCTGGTCAGGGCGCCGATCTGGCCGCTCGACAGGCCGGCGATCTGGCCGGTGCTGAGGGCTGCGATCTGCGAGCTGTTGACTGTCGCGATCTGCTTGGCGCTCAGGCCGGCGATCTGGCCGCTGGTGAGGGCTGCAAGCTGGCCGGTGGACAGCGCGTTCAGCTGGGTGCTGGTGAGGGCACCGATCTGCTTGCTGTCGAGGGCTGCGATAGCGGCGGTCGTGATGCCGGCAATAGCCGAAGCTTCGAGACCGGCAAGAGCCTTGACGTTGATGGCGGCCAGCTCATCCGTGCTGAACAGGGCGATTTCCGCCGAGTCGACCGTCTTGAGAGCGGCTGCACTCAGTGCTGCAACCTGCGAGCTGGTGAGGGCGGTGATCTGGGCCGTAGAGAGGGCCGCTGCCTGACCGCTGGTCAGGGCGCCGACCTGGGCGCTGCTCAGCGAAGCGATCTGGCCGGTGCTGAGGGCACCAACCTGGGCGCTGGAGAGCGTCGCGAACTGCTTGGCGCTCAGGCCGGCAAGCTGGCTTGTGCCGAGGGCGGCGACCTGGCCGGTGGACAGGGCGTTGAGCTGAGCGCTGGAGAGGGCTGCGATCTGGCCGGTGCCGAGGGCGCCGACGGCAGCGGTCGTGATGCCGGCAAGGGCACCGGTGTCGAGGCCGGCAATGGCCTTCGCGCCGATGGCGGCCAGTTCATCCGTGCTGAACAGGGCCAGTTCCGCCGAATCGATGGTCTTCAGGGCGGCGGCGCTGAGCGCTGCGACCTGCGAGCTGGTCAGGGCGGCGATCTGGGCCGTCGACAGGGCTGCAGCCTGCCCGCTGGTCAGGGCGGCGACATGCGCGCTGTTCAGGCTGGCGATGCTGCCCGATGCGATGCCGGCGAGGGCGGCGGCGTCGAGGCTGGCGAAGGCCTTGACGTTGATGGCTGCCAGTTCGTCCGTGCTGAAGAGGGCAAGCTCCGCCGAATCGAGGGTCTTGACTGCCGCACCGCTGAGGCCGGCGACCTGGGTGGAGGTGAGGGCGGCGATCTGGCCCGTCGACAGGGCTGCAGCCTGGCCGCTGGTGAAGGCGCTGAGCTGCGCGCTGGAGAGCGATGCGATCTGGGCGGTGCTGAGAGCGGCGATCTGCGTCGAGGAGAGCGTGCCAACCTGCTTTGCCGTCAGGCCGGCGAGCTGGCCGGTGGTGAGGGCGCCGAGTTGGCCGGTGGAGAGGGCGTTGAGCTGGCCGCTGGAGAGGACGGCGATCTGTGCGGTACCGAGGGCGGCGATGCTCGCCGTCGCGATGCCGGCGAGGGCGGCTGTGGTGATGCCGGCGATTGCCTTGACGTTGATGGCGCCGAGCTCATCGGTGGTGAAGAGCGCGATTTCCGCGGAATCGATGGTGGAAAGGACCTGGTAGCCGAGGGCTGCGATCTGCGAGGAGTTCAGCACGGCGATTTCGTCCGTGGTGAAGGTCGCAACCTGCGCGCTGGTGAGCGCCGCGGCCTGGGTGGCCTTGAGGCCCGTAATATGGCCGGAGGTCAGCGACGAGATCTGCGCGGCGCTGAGGCCGGCGATGGACTTGACGGCGATCGAGCCGATCTGGTCCGAGGTGAAGGAAAGCAGGCTCGTCGACGTGAAGGCGTTGAGCTGGGCAGCGCTGAGCGCCGCGACCTTTTCGGAGGTCAGTGCCGCAACGTCCTCGGTGTTGAGGAGCTGGATCGCATTCGTGGAAAGGTTCCGGATCTGGCTGGGAGTCAGATTGGTGATAATCGAAGTCATGGACGCGCGCCCTTGTGTTAGCGGATGACAAACGTCGTTTTCGTTCCACCGACCGTGCGGGAAGAGGTTCGATCTTCTCCTCGGGTCCCCAGGCGCGCAAAGCACCCGCCGTATACCGCTCGGTCGAGCGCCATCTTCGGCGCTAACGGTCCGGACGTCCGGTTGGACGAAAACAATGTCACATGAAACATGGCTCGAACGAGCCAGCGCATTGGAAGGGCATCATGCGCGGGGCTGATGGCAGCCCCGATCCCTACGCCATCGGTCGCAAACGCCATCCATTGGCTATGCTTTTTCAGGGCAGACCGAGCCGGGCAGAAAAATTGCCCCAGCCAGCCCTTTTCGACCACGTTAAGTTCTAATCGGCAGCTTTTAATTTTGGGTTAACAGGCGCGCAGCGCAGGTTGTATCCCACCTTGCCCCATCCCCCGATAGGCAGGCCCTCGGTGTGGAAGCGTGCTGGTTGTAGTGCGGCGTGTCCGGGGACGGCACGGCGCCTCGTGAAAGGACGATGGGGGAAGGAGCCCCGTAGCGTCGCCTTTCTTCAAAAACGGCGAAAACTGGCTTTGGGAAATAAACTGTATTTTCATCTTTCTGCTGTCGCATCTCCTGCGTTAACCATTTGTTAACCATTCAGCATTAACCCTTTGTTAAGAACGACGGACTGGCGCCCAGGGCAAACGAGCGGCGCCGGATGCATGAAGCCCTTCGTCGTTACCGGTCCCCGCCTCACTCCGGCATGTCCCCGACAATTCCTTTTCAGGGCAAGTGCCAATGACCAGCATATTGACCAACTCCGCCGCCATGGCGGCGCTGCAGACCCTCCGTTCCATCGACAACGGACTTGAAACCACCCAGGGCCGCGTTTCGTCAGGCATGCGCGTCGAAACCGCCGCCGACAATGCCGCCTACTGGTCGATCGCGACGACGATGCGTTCCGACAATCGCGCCATCTCGACCGTCGCCGACGCTCTCGGCCTCGGTGCTGCCAAGGTCGATACCGCCTATACGGCGCTCGAGAACGTCATCGAGGTGATGAGCGAGATCAAGGCCAAGCTGGTGGCCGCCCGCGAGCCGGGCGTCGACAAGAACAAGATCAATGACGAACTGGAGGAGTTGAAGAACCAGCTCGTCTCGGCCGCCCAGTCGGCCTCCTTCTCCGGTGAGAACTGGCTCTACAATTCCGGCACGGATCCGCTCGGCGTCAAATCCGTCGTCGCCTCCTTCGTTCGAACCGCGAGCGGCAACGTCAAGGTCGCCACGCTCGATTTCGACACCCAGAACTCCGTGCTGATCGACGTGCAGGACCCCACGCGGGGTTACCTCACCCGGCCCATCGACGCCGATGAACTGGTGGACGATCCGACGGGCACCGCCCGGGAATACTATCTGATCGCATCGGATCCGGTGGCCTCCGGGGATCCCATCGAGATCGACGGCAACACCGACTATGCCGATCTCGACGACATGATCAGCGTGGTCGACGATATTCTCAAGGACCTCACGAACGCGGCGTCCACGCTCGGCGCCATCAGCAGCCGCATCGAGATGCAGGAGAGCTTCGTCGGCAGCCTCAATGATGTGATCGACAAGGGCATCGGCCGCCTTGTCGATGCGGACATGAACGAGGAATCGACCCGCCTGAAGGCGCTGCAGACGCAGCAGCAGCTCGGCATCCAGTCGCTGTCGATCGCCAATTCGAGCGCCGAAAACATCCTCCAGCTCTTCCGCCAGTAAGGGCAGTGAATTCTTCTCTTCCGCCCTGGCCGTTGGTCATCGGCCGAGGCGGGCGGTTGGGCCGCGCTATTTGCCCTGGCGCGGCCCAACACCTTTCATCTTCATCCTCGCACAAGTTTGGAGCCCTAGGCTCGGTGGCACGATCAGGAAGATTGTGTGCCTTGCGTCTTGCGGAAGGTGCGTGTCCGAGGAGACAGGTCAGCGGTGGTGTCAGGTTCCAGTGTTTTCGAGAGCGAGCGTCAAAACGGTCCGCGGGGTTCCCGCCGGGCCGTTCCTGCGTTCGTCCGGCACGCGGCAGGACGGGAGGATGCGCGATGAGCGTGCAGCTCGCCCGTTACCTCAAGGATTTCGGCGCGCCGCCGCGCCCCAAGATGCCCACCTTCCAGCCGCCGTCCTTTGGCGACGAGGGGGGCGGCGTTGCGGCACAGGCGTTTGCCATGCCGCCGGCTGAGCCGCCGGTGGACCTGGCCGCCGAACGCGCCGAGGCCTTTGCGGATGGCAAGGCGGAAGCCGAAACGGAGCTTCGCAGCAAGCATGATGCCGAGATCACAGCCCTCAAGGAGGCGCACCAGGCTGAACTCGACAGTCTGAAGGCGCGCTACGAGAAGGATTACGCCCGTGCCCTTGCCGAGCGGTTTTCCACGCTGACGGGCGAGGTGGCCGAGCGCGTCGCCGCCGATACGGCCGAGGTTCTGGCGCCGGTGATGAACGACGTGCTGGCAAGAGGGGCTGTCGCCGATCTCGCCCGCATGATCATCGAGGGCCTGCAGGGCGACGAAGGCATGACGATAACCGTGAAGGGGCCGGCAAACCTCTTCCAGCAACTGGAATCGCATTTCGACGAACCCGCGCCGGTCTTCCGGCATGTCGAGATGCAGGATGTCGATTTGACGGTGGAGTTCGGCGAAACCGTCCTGGTAACGCGGCTGGCGGCCTGGGCTGACACCGTACGCAAGGTGCTTGCATGAGCGAAGGCGAAAATCACCACCACGGCAAGAACGAGATCATTATCGTCAAACGCCATGGCGATCATGAGGGCGACCACCATTCGGCCGCCTGGAAGATCGCCTACGCCGACTTTATGACCGCGATGATGGCCTTCTTCCTCGTGATGTGGCTCGTCAATGCCGCAAACGAGAAGACGCAGGCCTCGGTCGCCTCCTATTTCAACCCGATCAAGCTGACCGACGACAAGCCGGCCGACAAATCGGTGAAGAAGCCCGCCAACAGTGCTGAAGGCGAGGCGACACAGGATAAATCCAAGGAGCAGGGCCAGCAGCAGGCGAGCGGCAACGGCGCGGAAAGCGGCAAGGACGAGAAGACGACGGCCGGCGAGGAAGCGAAGTATTCCGAGGCCAACTTCTTCGAAAACCCCTATTCCGTCCTGTCGGAGATCGCACAGGAAGTCGGCCAGCAGGCCAATGTCAGCGCCAAGGGCGAGGGCGGGGCGGCCACGTCCGGCCCGGCGACCGGCGCCAATGGCGGCGAAGCCTATCGCGATCCGTTCGACCCTGATTTCTGGACCCAGCAGGTGGAGATCTCGCAGGCGACGGACGCCGGCAGCGAGGGCAAGACCGGCCAGCAGATGGCGGCCGCGAGCGACGACACCGTGAAGGAAGCCCTCGCCAAGGAAGAGGCGGAGAAGGCTGCTGCCGCGAAGGCCGAAGCGGAAAAGGCCGTTGCCGAGGCTGCCAAGGCCAAGGAAGACGAGAAGAAGACCGCCGAGGAAAAGAAGGCTGACGAACTGAAGAAACAGCTGGCGGAGCAGATCGGCACGCTTGGCAAGCTGGCCGAGGGGCTCAGCGTGACGCCGGCCGAGGGTGGGTTGCTCGTCAGCCTTACCGACCAGCTCGACACGCCGATGTTCAATGTCGGTTCGGCCGTTCCCAAGCGCGAAATGGTGCTGGCGATGGAGAAGATCGGCAAGGTCCTCGAGGGCCGGCCGGGCGCCATTGCCATCCGTGGCCATACCGATGCGCGTCCCTTCGCCGGTGGCAAGAACGACAACTGGAAGCTTTCCATGGATCGTGCGCAAAGCGCCTACTACATGCTGGTGCGCGGCGGCCTTGAGGAGAAGCGCGTGAGTCAGGTGACCGGCTTTGCCGATCGGCGGCTGAAGGTTCCGGCCGATCCGATGGCCGATGCCAACCGCCGTATCGAAATCCTTATCCAGGCCGAGGGCGGTTGACGCCATGGGTTTCTTGCGGCGCTTTCTCCTGACAGGTACGGTCTTGTGCGCAGCGCTCTCTGCCGTCGCACCCGCGCGCGCCGAAGACCTCGACGATCTTGCGCCCTACAAGATGATCCGCTCTCTGCAATATGTGCAGGACACGGTGGCGCTTGGCGATCACTCGGCAATGGAGATGCAGCGTTTCCTTTTGAGCACCATCGATGAGCGCCTGCGAACGGGGGAATCCGCGCTCTTCGACGATCCGCGCAACGTGGATGCCGCGCTCGTCTATGCGATGAGCGGCGGCAACCCCGAGACGCTGGAAGTGCTCATCAAGAAGGATGTCGACGGGCACTTCGATTCCCGCCTGACCGATGCCCTGCGCAGCTACCTCAGCGGCCGCGGCACCCAGAGCGTCAAGTCGCTCGCGGAAATCTTCCCGGAATACAAGCGCTCGCGCGTCGGCCCCTATCTGGCGCTGGTGTCGGCCAATTCGGTCATGCGCAAGGACCCGGCACTCGCGCTTACCTATTTCGACTGGGCGCGGCTCGTTGCCCCCGGCACGATCGTCGAGGAGGCGGCGCTGCGCCGCTCGATCTATATCGCCAGCGAGGCGGACTGGATCGACAAGAGCATGGCCTATGCCAACCGCTACGCACGGCGCTACCTGCGCTCGCCCTATGCCAGCCAGTTCGCGGATCTCTTCGTAAAACTGGCGGTCGATCACTTCGAGGCGATCAAGGAGGACGACATCCTTGAAATCCTCTCCTTCATGGACGTGCCGCGCCAGCGCGAGGTCTATCTGCGTATGGCGCGCCTTGCGGCGATCTCGGGCAAGAACAAGCTTGCTTCGCTTGCCGCCGAGCGGGCTCAGGTGCTGTCCGGCGACGGGGAGAGCGTGCCGAAGGTGCTGGCAGACCTCTATTCGGGCCTTGCCTCGGTGCCATCAGGGGATGTTGCGGAGGCGATGGAATCGATCATCGCAATTCCCGACGACAAACTGTCGACCAAGGACCGCGCCTTGAAGGCGGCGGCCCGCGCGGTGGCCGAGGAGGTCTTGCGCGAACCGGCGGTATCCGTGGCGGCGGAGACGCAGACCGAGACGGACCTCGCCAAGCCCGTGCAGCAGGCCGAGGACGCCTCGTCCGATGGACTGAGCGAAGCCGAGTTGGCAGACCGGGCGATGGATCCGCGGGCGGGTGGCGAAGAGAAGCCGGTCGCCGCTGCGGTCGAGCCGGAACAGGAAAAGAAAGAGCAGCCAGAAAGCGCCGGCATCGACCCGGCCTTCGATACATTCGTCTCGGGCGGCAGGTCCAAGCTCGACGAAATCGACGCGCTCTTGAAAGGAGAAGGCAGTTGAGCACCATCGGTAGTGGAGTTCTGGGCGTCGTGCAGGGACAGGCACCCGGGAAGAGCAAGGCCAGCCACGGTCAAAGCGCCGGCGCTTCGGAAGAGGGCGGTTTCGCCAGTGCGATCGCCAGCCTTTCGGGGCGCGAAGGCGACGGCGGGCGCAAGGGCGCGCGGCTGTCGATTTCCGGTGCAGCCGTCCGCGGTGAGCAGGACGGCGGAGAAACGGATCAGACCCGTGTAAAGCTCGGGCGCCGTGATGCGGCGGCATCGGCGGAGGCCGCCGGCAAGCATGCGGTGGATGCCGCCGAAGCCGACAACAGGCCTTTCGACGAGAAGGCGGCTGCCTTGCTGGAGGCGGCGAGCCGACAGGGACGCAAGACACAGGGCGAACTGCGTGATGGCAAGACCGCCGCGCACCTTGATGAGGAGGCGGCCGTGGACGCGGACGCTGCGGCGGCGGACGGAACGCAGGAGGCTGCGCCGAAAGTCGGGACGGATGTCGGCAATCTTCTCGAAATGCTGGCTGCGCCGAATGCAGTGTCGCTGGAGGCGGCCGCCAAGGCTGGCGTTCCGGGCGCCGGGGCGGATGGAAAAGCACAGACGGGCGGCAAGGGATCGGCCAAGGTCGATGCCCATGCCGACGCTGCTGCCAAGGCCGACGGAGCCCACGTGGCAGATGCCGGCGAGGTGCCGCAGTCCGATACCGATCAGCTCTTCCGGTTGATCCGTGCCGATGGCAAGGGACGGGACCTCGACATGAGTCTTTCCGACAAGGGCGATCGTGCGACCTTCCGGGATGCCACCCCGACCGGGCCGAAGGGTGAGACGGTGACCGTGGTCGATGCGCGCCGCTATATCGGTCTTGCTCAGGCCGGCAACGCGGCTGCCGTGACGACGGCGATTTCGCAGGACCCGCAATGGGCGGCGTCGCTGAGCGCCACCGGCGGGCTCAGCCACTCGGAGGCCGCAGCGACCGGCAAGGTTGTCAACACGCTGAAGATCCAGATGCATCCGATCGAGCTCGGTCTCGTCACGGCGACGCTGCGCCTGCATGGCGACGATCTCGTCGTCTCGCTGCAGGTGGAGACGGGCGAGGCCTATCGCCAGCTCACCGACGATCAGGACGCCATCGTGCGCGCATTGCGCGGGCAGGGCTTTGCCGTCGATCAGGTCAACGTCCAGCTCGCGCCGGCCGACAGGAGTTCGAATGCGCAGCAGGGTGACAGCCAGAGCCAGCAGCAACAGCAGTTCTCCAACCAGCCGCAGGCCCGCGAGGGCGGCAATGGCCGTCAGGGGGGCAATGGAGAGGGCGCAGGCAATTTTTCACACGAGGGAGCATCCCATGAAGGCACCACGTCGGACAACGCTCCTGGCCTTGCTGGCGGCCAGCCTCAGCGCTCTGGTGGTGTCTATCTCTGACGCGGAAGCCTCCGTCGGGGCGTGCGAGCGGGAAATCCTGGCCGCGGCCGCGAAATACGACATCCCCGCCGGCATCCTCTATTCCGTCGGTCTCACCGAGACCGGCCGGAAGGGCTCGCTGCAACCCTATGCCATGAACATCGAAGGCAAGGCCTTCTTCGGCCGCGACCGGCAGGACGCCCTGCAGGCCTTCGAGGCAGCACGGGCGCGGGGCGCCAAGCTGATCGATCTCGGCTGCATGCAGATCAACCACTACTTCCACGGCGAGCAGTTTTCCTCGCCTGCGGAAATGTTCGACCCGCGCAAGAATGTCGAGTATGCGGCGGCATTCCTCGCGCGGTTGCACGCCCGGCACGAGACCTGGACGATGGCCGTGGCGCGCTATCACGCCGGTCCCAACAATGACCCCGCGCAGAAGCGCTACGTCTGCCGGGTGATCGCAAACCTGGTCGCGACGGGCTATGGAAGCTGGACGGCGAACGCGAAACAGTTCTGTCAGTAATTCTATTAAAAGTTGAGATTTCGACCTTGATGGGGCCTGTGCCGTATTGTGGCAGGAATGCGCCCTGTTTTGGGATGACAAGGCGAAGCGTTAACCTTTGTTAACTTTTCCACCGTAAAATTGTGGCAAAATCCGAATTAACCTACTATATATAGATCAAATCGGCACGCAATTCTTAATCAACTGTTAATTCCACCCAGTCACTTCCTCTAGTTGCCGGTGATTCGCCCGATTCGTACCACTGCCTGAACGAGGCACCACACTGATTCGGAGGCGGACGAATGATCGTAGTGGTTGATGAGCGCGAGCTCGTTAAAGACGGCTATACTTCTCTTTTTGGTCGCGAGGGCGTGCCCTCGACGGGGTTCGATCCCCGTGAGTTCGGCGAGTGGGTGAATACCGCTGCCGATTCGGACATCGATGCGGTCGAGGCATTCCTGATCGGCCAGGGCCAGCTCTCCATGGAGCTGCCGCGCGCGATCCGTGATCGCTCGCAGGCCCCCGTGATCGCGGTCAGCGACACGCCCTCCCTGGAAACCACCCTTGCGCTGTTCGACAGCGGCGTCGACGATGTCGTGCGCAAGCCGGTTCATCCGCGTGAAATCCTGGCCCGTGCGGCGGCCATCCGGCGCCGCCTGAAGGCGTTGTCCAACTACACCGATATCGGTCCGATCCGCGTCTTCTCCGATGGCCGCGATCCCGAAATCACCGGGGACGTCTTCCCCCTTCCGCGCCGTGAGCGCCGCATCCTCGAATACTTGGTCGCCAACCGCGGCCGCCGGCTTTCCAAGACCCAGATCTTCAACGCGATCTACGGCATCTTCGACGAGGACGTCGAGGAGAACGTGGTCGAGAGCCACATCAGCAAGCTGCGGAAAAAGCTGCGCAAGAAGCTCGGTTTCGACCCGATCGATTCCAAGCGCTTCCTTGGCTACTGCATCGACTGGCAGAGCTGACACGACATTGCCGGCTGGCGGGGAAGGCGGACCCCGGCAGCCAGCTTCACGCAAGGCCCGTCCCATAGGGTCGTAGTGACGAGACGAACGGGGAAATGACATGAGCCTCTACGGTACGATGAGAACGGGTGTTTCCGGCATGAACGCACAGGCGAACCGCCTGAGCACCGTTGCCGACAACATCGCCAACGCGAACACGACCGGCTACAAGAAGGCCGGAACCCAGTTCTCCTCCCTTATCCTGCCCTCCACTGGCGGTGCCTACAATTCCGGTGGCGTCAACACGGACGTGCGGTACTCCATCTCCGCACAGGGCACCTTCACCTACACGACCTCGGCGACCGACCTTGCCATCAACGGCAAGGGCTTCTTCATCGTCCAGGGTTCCGACGGCGTCGAATACATGACGCGCGCCGGCGCCTTCACGCCGATGAACGACGGTACGCTGAAGAACTCGTCCGGCTTCACGCTGATGGGTTACCCCTATTCCTCGACCGAAGATCCGACGATCGTCATCAACGGCTTTGCCGGTCTCGAGCAGATCAACCTTGCATCCGGCGAACTGAACGTGAAGGCGTCCGAAAAGGGCTACCTGCACACCAACCTGCCGTCGAATGCCGAGGATCCCTTCTCCAAGACCACCTCGCTCGTCGCCTATGACAGCCTCGGCAACACGCGCAAGCTCGACTTCAAGTATTCCACCACCGGTACGCCGAACGAGTGGAGCCTGGAAGTCAGCTACACCGATCCGGACAGCGGCACGGTCACGCCGCTCCTGGCCGCGACGACCCTGACCTTTGACACGAACGGCAAGCTCGTCTCTCCGACGGACATCACGCTCGCCGGTCCCACGACCATCGGCGGCGGCGTGCTCAACCCGCTGGAAATCTCCATCGGCGGCGCCACCGGCGGCAGCACGCAGCTTGCGGCGGACTTCGCGGCCAAGGGCGACATCGACGGCATCGGCCCGAGCGGTGTTGCCGGCTACGAGATCAGCGACGACGGCATCGTCTACCTGAAATACGAGAACGGCGACCTTGCGCCGAAGTACCGTATCGCGATGGCGAACGTGCAGAGCCCGGACAACCTCAAGCCGCTGCCGGGCAACGTCTACTCGCAGAGCAGCGATTCGGGCGTCGTCGTCATGGGTTACGCCGGCAATGGCGGCTACGGCACCATCATCTCCGGCGCGCTGGAAGACTCCAACGTCGACATCGCCGAAGAGCTGACGAGCATGATCGAGTCGCAGCGCAACTACACGGCCAACTCGAAGGTCTTCCAGACCGGTTCCGAGCTGATGGAAGTCCTCGTCAATCTGAAGAGATAAGCCGGCATGACGCCGCGCGTGCATTCGAGAGTTAGGTAGATCCGATGTCGCTTTCAGCAGCAATGAAGACTGCTCAGTCCAGTTTCTCCAACGTAGGCCTGCAATCGGCCGTCGCGTCGAAGAACATTGCCAATGCAAGCAACCCGAACTACGCGCGCCGCGCGGCGATCCTCGCCACGGCGTCCTCCGGTGCCACCGTGGTGGAAACGCAGCGTGCCCAGAACGAGGCGCTGCTGAAGCAGAACCTGCTTTCGATCTCCAAGTCGAGCGGCCAGGAAACACTCCTGGCCGGTCTGACGCAGATGAAGATGATGATGGGCGGCGAGGACTACGAACTCGCCCCCTCCACCTATCTGGCGAAACTGCGCGACAATCTCCAGACCTTTGCCGACAAGCCGAGCGAAGTCTCGCTCGCCGAGACGGTGGTGTCGGATGCGATCGACGTTGCCAATGCGCTGAACAGCACGTCGAACGCCCTGCAGAAGCTGCGGGCGGAGGCGGATGCCGACATCGATACGGCGGTGGGGGAACTCAACCGCCTGCTCACGGAATTCAAGACCTACAATGACAAGGTCCGCCAGGGCACGGCTGCCGGCACCGATGTCAACGACGCGCTCGACCAGCGCGACAAGCTGCTGACCGAAATCTCGGGTCTCATCGGCGTTACGACAGTCAACCGCACGAACAATGACCTTGCGCTCTATACCAGCGACGGCACGGTCCTGTTCGAAACGGTGCCGCGCACCGTGAGCTTCCTGCCCACGACCACCTTCACCGCGGCCGTCGACGGCAACCAGGTCCTCATCGACGGGGTGCCGGTCCAGGCGGGCGCCGGCGGCAACACCAGCGCACAAGGGTCGATCGCCGCCCTGCTGCAGGTTCGCGACTACGTCGCGCCGACCTTCCAGAAGCAACTCGACGAGATCGCGCGCGGTGCGATCGAGGTGTTTTCCGAAGGCGGGGTCGAGGGGCTCTTCATCAGCAACGGCCTGCCCGCTGTTACGGATCCGGGTCTTGCTGCGGTCATCAGGGTCAATCCCGATGTCATCTCCAGCGAAGGCGGAAACCCGACAAAGCTGCGGGACGGGATCAACGCCGTCTACAACACGGACAACAATGCCAGTTTCTCCGAGCTTCTGAACGGCTATGCGTCGGCCTTCGAGGCACCGATGTCCTTCGATCCGGACGCGTCCATCGAAACGACAACGACCTTGCTTTCCTTTTCCAGCAGTTCGGTCGGCTGGCTGGAAGAGATCCGCAGCGCGGCGACGACGGCGGGTGGAGACAAGTCTGCCCTGCTCGGTCGCACTCAGGAAGCGCTTCTTAACGTCACGGCCGTCAGCCTCGACGAGGAACTGGCCCTGCTGCTCGATCTCGAGCAGTCCTACAAGGCGTCGGCCAAACTCGTGGCGGCGGTCGATGAGATGATCGCCTCTCTCCTCCAGGCGGCGGGGTAAGTTATGAAGACTTCTTTTGTTTCCAACATGTCCCTTCAAAATGCGATGCGGCTCACCGTGGCCAGCGCGCAGAAGGAGATGTTGCAGCTCCAGGAAGAAACGGTCACCGGCCGTCATGCCGATGTCGGCGCCGTACTGGGTGCCAAGACCGCGCGCACGCTGAACCTGCACCGCGATCTCCAGCGCATGGAATCGCTGAAGAGCACAAACGCGCTGACGACGCAGCGTCTCGCCGCTTCGCAGGAGGCGCTCGGCCAGATGTCGACGGCGGCGAACGACGCGATGGGCGTGCTGATTGCGCTTTCCGGCATCACCTCGCAGGACCAGCTGGATCTCGCCAAGGAAAACCTCGGCAACGCGCTTTCCACCTTCACCTCGGCTGCCAACACCTCGTTCAGCGGCGAGTATCTCTTCGCGGGCATCAATACCGACGTGATGCCGCTGAAGGACTATCTGGAAACGTCGCCGGCCTCGGATGCGAAGGTCGCCTTCGATGCCGCGTTTGCCGCGCATTTCGGCTTTCCGCAGACCGATCCGGCCGTCGCGGCCATTTCGGCGACGGATATGCAGGCTTTCATCGACAGTCTTGAAACCAGCTTCATGGACCCGGTGGACTGGCAGACGAACTGGTCGAATGCGTCCGACGAGAACATGCAGAGCCGCATCAGCGCTGCCGAGACGGTGCAAAGCTCGACCAACACCAATGTCGACGGCATGCGATACATGGCGCTCGGCCTCGTCATCGGCCAGGAAATGCTGTCGCTCGGCATCAGCGAACAGGCCCGCAAGACCGTCAGCGATGCCGCGATCGACTACATGGGACGCGCGATCTCCGGCGTCGATGGCGAGCGTTCGAAGCTCGGCATTTCCGAAGCACGCGTCAGCCAGGCCAATACATCGCTCGATGCCCAGGTCACCATCCTGAGCACCAGCATCAAGGACATGGAAGGCATCGATACCTACGAAGCGGCGACGCGCGTAACCACACTCGAATCGCAGCTTTCTCTCGCTTACACGCTCACGTCGAGGATCCAGAACCTGAGCCTACTGAACTACCTCTGATGAACCAGAGGGTACGGACACACATGAAGGATGTCTGAATGTACCAGTTTTCATATGCCGAGATCATGGAGGAAGGCGTCGCCGTCTCGAAAGATCGGGAACGGCAGGTCCTCGACCGGTCGATTGCGCTCCTGAAAGCGGCAATGGCCAGCGATGGCGGCAACCAGAGCCGGGAGGCTATCGAGGCGATCTACTTCACGCGCCGCGTCTGGATCCGCTTCATCGAAGATCTCGGAGATTCGGAAAACCAGCTCGAAGCGGAGCTGCGAGCCAACCTCATCTCCATCGCCATCTGGATACTCAAGGAAATCGAGAAGCTCCGCAAACGCGAATCCTCGAACTTCCAGGGCATCATCGACATCACCACCATCATCAAGGATGGCATAAAATGAAAAGTACACTGCGTATATCGCTGAAGTCTGGTGAGCGCATTTTCGTCAACGGCGCAGTTCTCAGGGTCGATCGCAAGGTCGCGATCGAGTTCCTGAACGATGTCACGTTCCTTCTGGAAAACCACGTCCTGCAGCCGGAACAGGCGACCACGCCGCTTCGCCAGCTCTATTTCATCGCGCAGATGTCGCTGATCAATCCGGAAGGCGCCGAACAGTCGATCGCCATGTTCCGCAAGTCGGTGATCATGCTGCTCTCGTGCTTCAAGAACGAGGAAGTGCTGGCGGAGCTCAAGCGCGTCGACGCGCTGGTCACGCAGGGCCGCGCCTTCGAAGCCCTGAAGGCGATCCGCGCGCTCTACCCGATCGAGGATCGCATCCTCAACAACCAGGAAATGGCACCGGCCACGATCGAACAGATCCGCAGGGAGATTGCACCATGGTAACGCCCGTCGGCGCCGCATCGGCGGCAGAAAAGCCCTACACTCCGACCGTCACCGGCGCCGAATCCGGCACCGACGAGAAGTCGGCGACCATCAACTACGAGAGCTTCCTGAAGCTGCTCGTGGCGCAGATGAAGAACCAGGATCCGACCGAGCCGATGGACGCGACCCAGCAGATGGCGCAGCTCGCGACCTTCTCTCAGGTCGAGCAGACCATCAAGACGAACAAGAACCTGGAAAGCCTGCTGCAGCGCACCTCGCTGCAAGAAGCCAACTCCGTCATCGGTCGCACCGTTACCAGCGAGGACGGCAAGATTTCTGGCGTGGTCAAGGAAGTCACGCTATACAATGACGGCATCGTCGCGACACTTGATTCGGGCAAGACCCTCGTCATCGGCCCCGGCGTGAAGATCAGCGAACCCAAGGCGAGTGATCCCGAAACGTGAATGAGGCAGACGCCCTCGATATAGCGCAAGCCGCCATCTGGACGGTGGTCGTGGCCTCCGGCCCGGCCGTGCTTGCGGCTATGATCGTCGGCGTCGCCATTGCCTTTGTGCAGGCGCTGACCCAGGTGCAGGAAATGACCCTCACCTTCGTGCCGAAAATCCTGGCGATCTTCGTGACGATCGCCATCTCTGCCCCGTTCATCGGCTCGCAGATCTCCATTTTCACGAACATCGTCTTCTCCCGAATAGAAAGCGGCTTCTAGTCCGCTCCTGCCACCCTCGCGCAAGCTTCGCCGGGTAGGTCATGAGATGAAATGGGCGACGCGTGTGACGCGCCGCCGCCTCTCATGACGAGACGGGACGCATTCAGATGGCGCAAGTACCGGCAATAAACCTTCCGAAGGTCAGCCCCAGCGGCCGCGATATCGCATTCGCCGTCGGCATCCTGACAATCCTGTCGATCCTCTTCCTGCCGATCCCGGCCTTCATGATCGACATCGGGCTGGCGTTCTCCATCGCCTTCTCGGTGCTGATCCTGATGGTCGCGCTGTGGATCCAGCGCCCGCTCGACTTCTCGTCCTTCCCGACGGTTCTCCTCATCGCGACCATGGTGCGCCTCGCGCTCAACATCGCGACGACGCGCGTCATCCTCTCGCATGGCAACGAGGGACACGATGCCGCGGGCGGGGTGATCGCCGGCTTTGCAAGCCTTGTCATGTCCGGTGATTTCGTCATCGGTATCATCGTCTTCATGATCCTCATCGTGGTGAACTTCATCGTCATCACCAAGGGCGCGACGCGCATCGCGGAAGTCGGCGCCCGCTTCACCCTCGATGCAATTCCCGGCAAGCAGATGTCGATCGACGCCGACCTTTCGGCCGGCCTCATCGACGAGAAGCAGGCGCAGCTGCGTCGCCGCGAACTGGAAGAGGAAAGCTCCTTCTTCGGCTCGATGGACGGTGCCTCGAAATTCGTGCGCGGCGATGCCATTGCCGGCCTGCTCATCACCGCCATCAATGTCTTCGGCGGCATCATCATCGGCTATTTCCGCCACGGCATGGAGCTCGGCGAAGCCGCTGACGTCTTCGTCAAGCTGTCGGTCGGTGACGGCCTCGTCTCGCAGATCCCGGCCCTCATCGTCTCGCTCGCCGCCGGCCTTATCGTCTCGCGCGGCGGCACGGCGGGCTCCACCGACCAGGCCGTCGTCAACCAGCTGTCCGGCTATCCGCGCGCGCTCTTCGTCGCCTCCGGCCTGATGATCCTGCTGGCGCTGATGCCGGGCCTGCCGTTCTTCCCGTTCATGGCACTGGGCGGCCTCATGGCCTTCGGCGCCTGGATTATTCCGCGCCGCATTGCCGAGGAAAACCGCGTCAAGCGCGAGCAGGAGGCCCAGCAGGTCCAGCAGAGCCGCGACCAGGAGAAGGATTCGGTCAAGTCGGTGCTGAAGACTGCCGAAATCGAGCTCCTGCTCGGCAAGCAGGTCTCCACGCGCCTTCTCGGCGCGCATCAGGAGCTTGCCTTCCGCGTCGGCAAGATGCGCAAGAAGTTTGCTGGGCAGTACGGCTTCGTCGTGCCGGAAATCAAGGTGTCGGACGACATCTCCATTCCGGACAAGTCCTATCAGATCCGAATCCATGGCACGACGATCGCATCCAACATCGTGCGCGTCGGCGAAGTCCTCGTCGTCACCGGCGGCGGCCGCAAGCCGAGCGTGCCGGGTGACGATATCCGCGAGCCCGCCTTCGGAATGCCGGCCGTGTCGATCCTTGAAACCTTCGCAGACGACCTGCGCCGTGAAGGTTTCCACCCGATCGACAACGTCTCGGTGGTTCTCACGCACCTGTCCGAAGTCATCCGCAACAACCTGCCGCAGCTCCTGTCCTACAAGGACGTCAAGGTGCTCATCGAGCGCCTGGATCCGGAATACCGCAAGCTCGCGGACGAGATCTGCTCGTCGCACATGTCCTATTCCGGCCTTCAGGCCGTCCTCAAGCTGCTGCTCGCCGAGCGCGTCTCGATCCGCAACCTGCATCTCATCCTGGAAGCGGTCGCCGAGCTTGCCCCGCATGTGCGCAAGACCGAGCAGATCGTCGAGCACGTGCGCATCCGCATGTCGCAGCAGATCTGCGGCGACCTTGCGGAGAACGGCGTGTTGCCGGTGCTGCGCCTCGGCAACAAGTGGGACATGGTCTTCCACCAGGCGCTCAAGCGCGACACCAAGGGCGAAATCGTCGAATTCGATATCGATCCGCGCCAGCTTGAGGAGTTTTCCGAGCAGGCAACCCGGGTTATCCGCGAGTTTCTCGATCGCGGCACGCCCTTTGTACTGGTCACGTCGCCCGAATCCCGCTCTTATGTGCGCATGATCATCGAGCGCCTCTTCGCCACATTGCCGGTTCTCTCGCATGTCGAGCTCGCCAAGGGCATCGAGATCAAGATCCTCGGCTCCATTTCATGATCACGGACCCGCAGGGCACGGTGCTGGCGCTGTTCGCCGCCTTCTGCCGTGTCGGCGGGTGCTTCATGCTGCTGCCGGGCTTCTCTTCCGCGCGCCTCACCGTACAGATCCGTCTGTTCCTTGCGGTGGCGGTTTCCATGGCGGTGCTGCCGATCCTGTGGGACACGATCTACCCCCGCACGTCGGGCTCGCTCGACAGCTATCTCTCGCTGATCGTCTTCGAGACCCTGACGGGCGCCGTTATCGGCCTCATCGCCCGCTACTATGTGCTTGGTCTGCAATTTGCCGGCACGGTATTGACGATGATGATGGGCTTCAATGCGCCGCCGACGCCCGATGTCCTTGAGGACACGGCAGAAAACCAGCTGACGAACCTGCTTTCCTTTGCCGGCCTGATGGTGCTCTTCATGCTGGATTTCCATCATGTCGTCATGCGGGCGCTGGTGGAATCCTACAATGTCATGCCGATCGGTGCCGGCTTCAATCCGCAGGGCGCGCTGATCACGCTCACCGATACGCTGAGCCAGACCTTCATGATCATGCTGAGGCTCGCGAGCCCCTTCATCCTCTACGGTCTTGTCTTCAACGTGGCCGTCGGCCTCATCAACAAGCTGGCGCCGCAGATCCCGATCTATTTCGTCTCGCTGCCCTTCATCATCACCGGGGGGCTGCTCCTGCTCTACTTCGGCATCTCCTCTCTGCTCGAGATCTTTGCGGCCGGCTTCACCCCGGTCTTCCGGGGGGAATAGCGATGGCGCAGAACCGCTCGGACAAGCTGAAGCGTCTCGTCAGCGTGCAGCGCCATCTGGAGAAGATGGCGGAGATCGACCTTGCCAATACCACGCGCCAGCGCGAGGAGGTCAGCGAGACGATGGAGGTCGTCGCGGGCGCCATCAACTCGCTGGATCCGATCCATCGCGGCTTTTCGCGGCACTATTCCGGCCAGTACAGCAAGTTGCAGCAGCAGGACCAGATGCTGGCCAATGTGCAGCAGATGCACGAGATGCGCGTGGTGCGCGAGCGCACCAAGGGCGACCGCATGGAAGAGCATCGCAAGGAAGCCCGCAGCGCCGAGGAGCGCGAGGCCGCCGACAATTCGATCTACGACCTCATCGACCAGCACATCGCCTACAAGGGCAATGACGATTAGGTGGTTTTGGAATAAGGCGCTGTAAGGACAGGCGATTTCTCGCGGCCTTTTCAAGCTTGCGTCAATATGGATTTACTCTGCAGCCGCGTCACGACTTCGTCATCTGCCACCAGCCTCCCGTAAGGTTGAGCAGCGATAGTCGCATCAGGACGATGACGGGGTTTGCCGAAGCAGCCGCAGGTGCGGCGCGGGCGGATCTGCTGTCCTGAACGGTCAGAGGCCGGCGAACCGCCATGAGGACGGGTTCGGCTCACGAGGATCACCTGAAAGGCTCAAGGACGTGGCAATTTCTCCCCCCAGCGACCTGGTGCTCGATGTCGTGCGTGCTGCCGACCCGACCCAGGTTCAGGAAGCGCAAGCCAGGCTGAAGTCGAACAAGGCCGCCTTCGAGGCGACGAGCCTTGCCGAGGCCGGCGCAGGCTTCCAGGCCACCGTCGGCAGCATTCTCAACCGGGATGCGGCCGGCGCCCAGTCGGCACAAGGCGTGTCCGCCGTGGGCGGCAAGGCCGTGCCGGAGCATATGCGCAAGTTCGAATCGATGGTGCTGCAGAATTTTGTGAAGTCCATGCTGCCGACCGACAGCGAGGAAATGTACGGCAAGGGCACGGCCGGCGAAATGTGGCGCGGAATGATGGCCGATCAGCTCGGCGAGGCGCTTGCCAAGGGCGGCGGCATCGGCATTGCCGAAAGCCTTGCCAAGAGCAGCGGCATCGGCGCGGCTTCGCCCGAGAAGGACAAGAATACCGACCGTGTCGCAGCCGGCATGGTGCAGGCCCTGCAGCGGCAAGCCTTTGCCGATCTGACGTCGGGCATCAAGGAACACGAGACGAAGATCTAAGCGGAGAACAACAAAATGGAACAGGCAACCAACGAACTGCGGATCCGCACCGTCCTCGGCCGGCTCGAAACGATCATCGACAACGAAAACGACAATATCGGTCGTGATCCCGATTTCGATCTGCCAACCTCGAACGCCCACAAGAGCCGCTGCCTCTATGAGCTGGCGATGCTGACGCGCGACGTGCGCCCTGACGAGGTGCCGCAGACCTTCTCCAGTCAGCTCGGCCGGGTGCGTGAAAAGCTCGCCACCAACGCCCAGCGCGTTTCCGCCCATCTGGAGGCCGTGCGCGAAGTCGTCTCTATCCTGAAGAATGCCGTGCAGGATCTCGAGGCGGACGGTACCTATTCGCAGGAGCAGTTCCGCCTGGGTTACGGCACATGATCAAGCTCATCGGCACCGGCGTCTGGATTCTCGCCATCACGCTCGCCTCGGTCTATTTTTCGCTGAAGATGGCCTCGGCCCCCAAGGTGGACACGGCCGCGGCCGAGCGCGAAGCGGCGCTGGAATTCGTCAGCGGATACACGACGACGGTGCCTGTGATCGGGGAGGGCGGCGTCAATGGCTACCTGCTGACCAAGCTTGCCTACAAGGCGAACAAGGAGCTGGCGGCCAAGCAGACCGTTCCCCTGCCGCAGATGATCACCGACGAGCTTTATACACTGCTCGTCGGCAAGAAGATGATCGACGTTGCGACGGTTGGCAGCTTCGACGTCGAAGCCTTCCGCGGCATCGTCAAGGAAGGGCTGAACCGCCGTTTCGGGGCGGAGGTCATAGCCGAGGTCTATGTCGAGCAGATCGACTACATCACCACCGCATCCGTGCAGGACCCCGCGCCCAAGCGTGGCCAGACGCTCGTCAAGGGCGAGGTTCCGGCCGGCAAACCGGCGGAAAAGAGCGGCGGCCACTAAGGCAATTCCGGCCGAAGGGAACCGGAGAGGCTTCAGGCGCTTAGCGCGGATACATGCATTCGTATGAGTCTGGCCGGCCGCCTCAGAGCGAGCCGGCCTTTGCCGTGTGACCGTCGTCCCGTACCATCACCGTGCCGGACAGCTTGTAGCGCAGCACATGATAGGCGAAGGCAGCCTGTGCCCTGTGCTGGGGCAGGCGCGACGGCGCCTTCATCAGCCGGTAGAACCAGCCGAGCCGGAACCGCCGAACGGCCTCGGGGATCGCGGGGGTGTTACCGGCGAGCGCATCGAACAGCGGGCCGAGACTGAGCACCAGCCGTGCATGGCCGGGGCCGACATGCCGGTCGATCCATTTCTCCTGCGCCGGGCTACCCATGGAAACGAGCAGGATGTCGACATTCGCCTCCCGCACCCGCTCCATGATCGCATCCGACTGGCCCTGGTCGAAATGGCCGTCGGCGATGGGCAGGAACTCGTGCCAGGGCGTATGCTGGCGAAGGGTGTCTGCGGCGCGCACCAGCGTCTCGGATTGTGCACCGATCAGCGCAACGCGCATCGATTTTGCAATATAGGTGAGGAGCGCTGGAACGAAGGCGATGCTTGTCAGGTTCGCCGGGAACTTGCGGCCGTGGAACACCATGGAGGCGATATCGACGCCGTCGCCGTCGGGCAGCACGACCTGGCGCTCCAGTACGGAACGGTATTCGGGATCGCGCATCATCAGGTTGGCATTGCCGGGATTGATGAAGGCGATGACGCTTTGGCCGAAGGGCATGGTCGCCACCTCCTCCGCGAAGGCGAAGGCTTCCGCCCAGCCAAGATCGCAGACCGGCAGGCCGAGAATATCCCGCTGCGAGGCGGTGATGTTGCCGGACACGAGGTTCATGGCAAGGGTCCTTTCGAAACGTCCGCAGGCGGGCAGCGGCCGGTCTTCAAGGTCGTCATGACCTCGAAAGCGGCGGGTTCGACGGGATCTGTGGGATAGGGCGTCATGCTGTTCCCGCAAGGCTGCTATTGGTGCCTGCCGATTTAGCAAGTTCCCCTGAAAGGCCGTTTAAGGATTTCCCGAAAAGGCGGCGGACCGTGTTCACGCATTGCTAACCATGATGGTACGCTGCCGATAAATTCTTTGAAAAACAACCATTTGAGTTTTCCAACTCCGGCTGCTTCAAGAAAAAAAATCCCGCAATCTGCGTCAAAAAAGGACTTTCTGCATGGCCGTGCGCGGTTCCGTCATGCCGCGGTCCTGCCTTTCATTGCTGACAGGAAAAAGCGCATTCGTCGGCCGGATCTGTGCTTTCCGGCAGGATATGCTTGAAATTATGCGTTTTGGACAGCATAGGGCGTTAAGAGGCCATCCCGCCGCGCGGGCGTCCCACTAGAGTGGGCGCACTTCATCCAGGGAGAGAAATGTGACCACCATTATCGATGGGAAGCAGGTTGCCGCTTCCGTGATTGACACCGTGAAGTCCGCTGCCGCTGCCCTGGAGAAGGATGCCGGCGTGAAGCCTGGTCTTGCCGTCATCATCGTCGGCGACGATCCGGCAAGTCACGCTTATGTCTCTTCCAAGAGCCGCATGGCCAAGGAATGCGGCTTTACCTCCATCCAGCATACGCTGCCGGAGCAGACCACGCAGGAGGAGCTTGCCCGCCTCGTCGAGACGCTCAACGCCGACGAGACCATCCATGGCATCCTGGTCCAGCTGCCACTGCCGAAGCACCTCGATTCCGAGCCGATCATCCAGTCGATCAAGCCGGAAAAGGATGTTGACGGCCTGCACGTCGTCAACGCCGGCAAGGTCGCGACGGGCGATCTCGAAGGAGGGCTCGTCTCCTGCACGCCGGCCGGCGCCATGGTCTTCGTACGCCGCACGCATGGCGAGGACTTGTCCGGCCTCAACGCGGTGGTGATCGGCCGCTCGAACCTCTTCGGCAAGCCGATGTCCGCTCTGCTCCTCGCCGCAAACGCGACGGTGACGACCGCCCATTCGCGCACGAAGGATCTCGCGGGCGCCTGCCGCAACGCCGATATCCTCGTTGCTGCCGTCGGCCGCCCGGAAATGGTAAAGGCCGACTGGGTGAAGCCGGGCGCGACCGTCATCGATGTCGGCATCAACCGCATCGCCGCGCCGGAAAAGGGGGAGGGCAAGTCCCGCCTCGTCGGCGACGTCGCCTTCGATGAGGTTGCCAAGGTTGCCGGCGCCATCACCCCGGTTCCCGGTGGTGTCGGTCCGATGACCATTGCCATGCTGATGGCCAACACGGTCATTGCCGCCTATCGCAAGGCCGGGCGCACGCCACCGAAGTTCTGAGCGGAAACATCATCGGTCCAGAGCGGCCCCTTATCCGGCCTGCCGGCCACCTTCTCCCCGCAAGCGGGGAGAAGAAGTGTGCCGCGCCGCCTTCTTCAGCCGCTCGTCATTCGTGGGGTGCGTCCCCTCTCCCCGCCTTGGGGGGAGAGGGTTCGGGTGAGGGGCAGGGCCCGACGCAGTGCCCTCCTCAGAAGCCTACTTCCCCGCCGGCGCCGGGCCTGTCGACGCGCGCACGATGAGGTCCGTCTTCCAGAGCTCCTGCTGCGGCAGGGTTTCCAGTGTGAGAATGTCGGCGATGAGGCGGCGGGCGATGCGCTGGCCGGCGGCACGCAGCGACGAGCGGGTCGTCGTCAGCGGCACCATGAAATTCTCCGGCTTCAGCATGGGCAGCACGTCGTCATGGGCGATGAGCGAAATGTCGACGCCGAGCTTCAGCCCTGCCTGGTTGATCGCCCGGACGGCGCCGAGCGCCAGGACCGTGCTGGAACACAGGACCGCGGTCGGCGGCGCTTCGAGCTGGAGGAAGCGCTCCATGGCGCGAAACCCGTGTTCGTCCGTCATTTGCGAATGCTGCACGCAGTCGTCGCGCAAGATGAGGCCGTGCTCGGAAAGCGCCCGCTCCGTGCCTTTCTTGCGGCGGATCGAGAAGGCGAGATAGTCCGGTCCGTTGATCAGCGCGAGATGCCGGTGACCGAGCTGCACCAGCAGCCGTGTCGCATCGTAGAAGGCGCCGGTGTTGTCGATGTCGAGATAGGGATAGTCCGTCGGCACGCCGATCGACCGACCGTGCACGACGAAGGGCGTCTTCAACGTCTTCATCATGGCAATGCGCGGGTCCTTCTCGCGCATATAGGCGAGGAACAGCGCATCCACATTGCCGCTCGCCACCAGCCGTCGGCAGGTGGCGACCTCTTCTTCCGGATGGCTCGGGTTGATGACGAAATGAAAGTCGTGCTTGACCGCCTCGTCGCCGAGGCCGGCGAGGAATTCGCCGAAATGCACGTCGGATTCGATGCCGTCGGCCGTCGGCATGACAAGGCCGATCGAGCCCGCCCGGCCCGTTGCCAGCCGTTGCGCCGCCCGGTTCGGCCGGTATCCAGTCTCGCGGACAGCGTCGAGCACGCGCTGGCGTGTCTCGGCATTGACCTCCGGATAACCGTTCAATGCTCTGCTCACGGTTGTCTGGGAGAGGCCCAGCAACTGCGATAATTGCTTGAGATTCACATGCTTAGCTTTCTTGAAACATTAAAAGCGCTTTGGATGTCTTCTCTTTTCGTTCCCTGGATGTGTCCCAAAGCGTTTTGGCATGTAACATCAGCAAATCATTTAGGAAAAGCGGATTTGGCCTTTTTGCGCCGCAAAACTACGCTGCACTGCGTTAAATCCCGCATTTTTGTCCACAAACCTCTGAGGGGTACTTGACGAAGCTCGGAAGGAAATGGGATGAAAGGAAATCCAAAGCGCTTTGAATTTTGGGGTATTTTAGAGAATGCCCGCCCCGGGAGAGGGCGGGTTTGCTATGGGAGGCAAATCTCGTGAAAAAGACATTGCTGATGACGGCCGCGCTCGCTCTTTTGATGGCGGGCGGCGCCGCCGCGGCCGACTTGAAATTCAAGCCGGGCGAGGATTCCAAGTTCAATTGGCAGAGTTTCGAGGATTTCAAGAAGGGCCACGACCTCAAGGGTCAGACGCTGACCATTTTCGGCCCCTGGCGCGGTGAGGACGAGGCGCTTTTCAAGATAGTCTATGCCTATTTCACCGAGGCGACGGGCGTCGAGATCAAATATTCCTCTTCCGAAAACTACGAGCAGCAGATCGTCATCGACACCCAGGCCGGCAGCCCGCCTGACGTCGCCATCCTGCCGCAGCCGGGCCTCATCGCTGACCTTGCCTCCAAGGGGTATCTGACCCCGCTCGGCGACGAGACCAAGCAATGGCTGCTCGACAATTACGCCGCCGGCCAGTCCTGGGTCGATCTTTCGACCTACAAGGGCAAGGACGGCAATGCCGCACTCTTCGCCTTCCCCTACAAGATCGACGTGAAGTCCCTCGTCTGGTACGTGCCGGAAAATTTTGAAGATGCCGGCTATGAAGTGCCGAAGACCATGGAAGACCTGAAGGCGCTGACCGAGCAGATCGTCGCCGACGGCGGCACGCCCTGGTGCATCGGTCTCGGTTCCGGCGGCGCGACCGGCTGGCCGGCGACCGACTGGGTCGAAGACCTGATGTTGCGCACCGCGTCCCCGGAAACCTACGACAAGTGGGTAAAGAACGAGATCCCCTTCACCGATGCTTCGGTGGTCGGCGCGCTCGACGAATTCGGCTGGTTCGCCAAGAATGACAAGTTCGTCGATGGCGGCGCGGCGGCGGTCGCCTCCACCGACTTCCGCGACAGCCCGAAGGGCCTCTTCGCCTCGCCACCGAAGTGCTACCTGCACCATCAAGCGTCGTTCATCCCGTCCTTCTTCCCGGAAGGCACCGTTGTCGGCGAGGATGCGGACTTCTTCTACATGCCGCCCTATGCCAGCAAGCCGGAACTCGGCAATCCCGTGCTCGGCGCCGGCACGCTCGCGATGATCACCAAGGACACGCCGCCCGCCCGCGCGTTCATCGAGTTCCTGAAGACGCCCATCGCGCACGAACTGTGGATGGCGCAGACCAGCTTCCTGACGCCCTACAAGAGCGCCAACAAGGAGGCCTATGCCAATGCGCCGATGAAGAAGCAGGGCGAGATCCTGCTCAATTCGACGACCTTCCGTTTCGACGGTTCGGACCTGATGCCGGGCAAGATCGGCGCGGGTGCATTCTGGACCGGTATGGTCGATTTCGTCGGCGGCAAGTCCGCGGCCGATGTCGCCGGCGGCGTGCAGAAGGCCTGGGACGCCATCAAGTAACATCCTGGCGAACCGGCCGGCAGCCGCCGGCCGGTTTTCCCGAGCATGCAAACGTGCAGCCGGACCATGCGGTGGCCAAGCCGCGTGAACAGTCGATGTGGCTTCGGAAGACGTCAAGCAAACACCTGAAGCGAAGGCCGCGCTGCACGAAAAGAAGCCGTAGGGGACTTTTCCAGGGGAGGGACTGCCGTGCAGCAATTGTTATTCGCCGTCTTCACGATGGTCGGGGGCGTTCTCGCCTGCGTCCTCTACTTCTTCGGGACGAATTTCCTGCTCGACAGGATGTTTCCCTCCAAGGGGCTGACGGGCGCTGAGGCTTCGAAGAACCTGCGCATCACCAATGCGATCCGGCCCTGGCTGTTCATGGCGCCTGCGCTCTTCGCACTGACGATCTACCTCGTCTATCCCGTCTTCGAGTCCGTTCGACTCGCTTTCCATGACCGCACGGGCCAGCAGTTCGTCGGCTTCAGCAATTTCGCCTGGATGATCAACGACGGCGAATTCCGCCAGTCGATCTTCAACAATTTCCTCTGGCTGCTGGTGGTGCCGGCGCTCTCCACCTTCTTCGGCCTGATCGTCGCCGCGCTGACCGACCGCATCTGGTGGGGCAACATCGCGAAAACGCTGATCTTCATGCCGATGGCGATCTCCTTCGTCGGCGCCGCCGTCATCTGGAAATTCGTCTACGACTACCGCGCCGAAGGCTCCGAGCAGATCGGTATCCTCAATGCCATCGTCGTCGCCATGGGCGGCTCGCCCGAAGCGTGGATGACCATCCCCTTTTGGAACAACTTCTTCCTGATGGTCATCCTGATCTGGATCCAGACGGGTTTTGCCATGGTCATCCTCTCGGCGGCGCTGCGCGGCATTCCGGAGGAGACGATCGAGGCGGCCGTCATCGACGGTGCCAATGGTTTCCAGATCTTCTTCAAGATCATGGTGCCGCAGATCTGGGGCACGATCGCCGTCGTCTGGACGACGATCACCATCCTGGTGCTGAAGGTCTTCGACATCGTGCTCGCGATGACCAACGGCCAATGGCAGACGCAGGTTCTGGCGAACCTGATGTTCGACTGGATGTTCCGCGGCGGCGGCGATTTCGGGCGTGGCGCGTCCATTGCCGTCGTCATCATGATCCTGGTCATACCCATCATGATCTGGAACATCCGCAACGCCACCAAGGAAATGGAAGGCCACTGAGATGATCGCCTCGTCCCGTTCGCCGCTCGTCTTCGCCGTCCATCTTTCCGTCCTTCTGCTCGTCGCGCTCTGGACCCTGCCGACGGCGGGCCTCCTGATCTCCTCGCTGCGCGACAAGGACCAGCTCGCCGTCTCCGGCTGGTGGACCGCGCTTTCCACCTCTTCGCAGAACCTGACCGGCCGCGCTGCCGCCCCGGAGGCGCAGGTCGAGCGTGACGGCAAGTTCGTCATATCCGGCAATTTGCTGGAAGGCGGTGACGCAAAGGTCTCCGCCTTCGGCTTCCGCCCCTTGCAGCCGACCGCCTTCGAGGCCGGCGCTGCCGCCGATATCGGCGACGGCCAGACGCTGACCGTCAAGGAGGACGGCAGCTACGAGATCGTTTCGCCGACGAAGATGGAGGGCACGCGCGGCCAGCGCATCTTCTATACCGCCTCCGCGCCGCCGCGCTTTACCCTCGACAACTATCGCGAAGTGCTGAATGCCGAGGGCATCGGCAGGTCCTTCATCAATTCGCTCACCGTGGCGATCCCCGCAACGATCATCCCGATCCTCGTTGCCGCCTTCTGCGCCTATGCGCTCGCCTGGATGCCCTTTCCGGGCCGGGCGATCCTGATCGCTGTCATCGTCGGCCTGCTCGTCGTGCCGCTGCAGATGTCATTGATCCCGCTGCTGCGGCTCTATAACGGCGTCGGCGCCTTCTTTGGCGTGCCGGCGAAGACCTATGTCGGTATCTGGCTCGCCCATATGGGCTTCGGCCTGCCGCTCGCGGTCTATCTCCTGCGCAACTACATGGCTGGCCTGCCGCGCGAGATCATGGAATCGGCCCGTGTCGATGGTGCGTCGGATTTCGATATCTTCGTGAAGATCATCCTGCCGCTGTCTTTCCCGGCACTCGCGTCCTTTGCCATCTTCCAGTTCCTGTGGACCTGGAACGACCTGCTCGTCGCCATGGTCTTCCTCGGCGCGGGCAACGAGGAGCTCGTTCTGACCGGGCGTCTCGTCAACCTTCTGGGCTCGCGCGGTGGCAACTGGGAAATCCTTACGGCGTCCGCCTTCATCACCATCGTCGTTCCTCTGATCGTCTTCTTTAGCTTGCAGCGTTATCTCGTGCGCGGCCTGCTGGCGGGCTCGGTCAAGGGTGGCTGACGAAGGCAGTTGCCACAAAAGCGTGAAGCGGTTTGCATTCGCAATCGCGTAAAAATCAAAGATGCACAGGACAAGCAGCATGACGATGTCGGATTCCACCCTTCTCGTACCGGACAAGGACTGGTGGCGTGGCGCGGTGATCTACCAGATCTATCCGCGCTCCTATCAGGATACCAACGGCGACGGGATCGGCGACCTCAGGGGTATTGCGGAGCGGCTTTCCCATGTCGCCTCCCTCGGTGTGGATGCGATCTGGATATCGCCCTTCTTCACCTCGCCGATGAAGGATTTCGGCTACGACGTCTCCGACTACCAGGACGTCGATCCGATCTTCGGTGCGCTCGCCGATTTCGATGCGCTGATCGCCGAGGCGCACCGCCTCAACATCCGCGTGATGATCGACCTCGTGCTGTCGCACACCTCGGACAAGCATCCCTGGTTCGTCGAAAGCCGTTCCCGGCGCACCAATCCGCGGGCGGACTGGTATGTCTGGGCCGATTCCAAACCGGACGGCACGCCGCCGAACAACTGGCTGTCGATCTTCGGCGGTTCGGCCTGGCAATGGGATCCGACGCGCCTGCAATATTACATGCACAATTTCCTGACCTCGCAGCCGGACCTCAACCTGCACAATCCGGAAGTGCAGGATGCGCTGCTCTCGGTCGCCCGCTTCTGGCTGGAGCGCGGTGTCGATGGCTTCCGTCTCGACACGATCAACTTCTACTTCCACGACAAGGAGCTGCGTGACAACCCGTCGCTCGCCCCCGAGCGCCGCAACGCCCAGACCGCGCCGGCCGTGAACCCCTACAACTACCAGGAACATCTCTACGACAAGAACCAGCCGGAAAATCTGGAGTTCCTCAAACGGTTCCGTGCGGTCATGGAGGAGTTTCCGGCCATCGCTGCCGTTGGCGAGGTGGGCGACAGCCAGCGCGGCCTTGAAATCGCCGGTGAATACACGTCCGGCGGCGACAAGATGCACATGTGCTACGCCTTCGAGTTCCTTGCGCCCGAACCGCTGACACCGGCCTTCGTTGCCGACACGCAGCATGCCTTGGAAAAGGCGGCGCCCGAGGGCTGGGTCTGCTGGGCCTTCTCCAACCACGACGTCATGCGCCATGTCAGCCGCTGGGGCAGCGCCGTCACCGATCATGAGGCCCATGCCAAGCTGCTCGCCAGCCTGCTGATGTCGCTGCGCGGCTCGGTCTGCATCTACCAGGGCGAGGAGCTGGCCTTGCCGGAAGCCGAGCTTGCCTATGAGGACCTGCAGGATCCCTATGGCATCCAGTTCTGGCCGGATTTCAAGGGCCGCGACGGCTGCCGCACGCCGATGGTCTGGGAAAGCACCGAGCTGTCCGGCGGCTTCAGCAAGGGAAAACCCTGGCTTCCGGTGCCGGCCGTTCATCTCGAGCGCGCTGTCGACATACAGGAGGGGGATGCGGCCTCGGTGCTTGCGCACTACCGGCGCTTTCTTGCCTTCCGCAAGGAGCACGTGGCATTGGTGAAGGGCGAGATTGCATTTCAGTCGGCCGAAGGCGCGATCCTTTCCTTCGTGCGCACGCACGGCAACGAGAAGGTTTTCTGCGCTTTCAACATGAGCCCGATCGCGCGCCTTGCGGACTTGCCTGATGGCACGCTGCAGGTTCTGGAGGGCCACGGGTTTGAAAGCATGATGCATGCGGAAAGCATCGAACTTCCGGCCTGGAGCGGGTTTTTCGCGCGCTTCGTGTAACCGGTCAGAACAATTCCGGCGAAAGTGGAAGGCGGGTCGCCTCCGGAACTGCGCCAAACAGGGACTATAGGGGAGAGAGACATGACAGGGCTGGTACTCAAGGATATCCGCAAGTCCTACGGCGCGGTGGATGTGATCCACGGCATCGATCTCGATATCAAGCAGGGCGAGTTCATCGTCTTCGTCGGCCCGTCCGGCTGCGGCAAGTCGACCCTGCTGCGCATGATCGCGGGCCTTGAGGAGATCAGCGGCGGCGAGATGACGATCGACGGCGAGCGCGTCAACGACGTGCCGCCTTCCAAGCGCGGTATCGCCATGGTGTTCCAGTCCTATGCGCTCTACCCCCACATGACCGTCTTCGACAACATGGCCTTCGGCATGCGCATTGCTGGCGAAAGCAAGGAGGAGATCGACCGGCGCGTGCGCTCGGCTGCCGATATCCTCCAGCTCACAAAATATCTCGACCGCCTGCCCAAGGCGCTCTCCGGCGGCCAGCGTCAGCGCGTCGCCATCGGTCGCGCCATCTGCCGCAACCCGAAGGTCTTCCTGTTCGACGAACCGCTGTCCAACCTCGACGCTGCCCTGCGCGTGGCGACGCGAATCGAGATCGCCAAGCTCAACGAGCAGATGGCCGACACGACGATGATCTACGTGACGCATGACCAGGTCGAAGCGATGACGCTTGCCGACCGCATCGTCGTGCTCTCGGCCGGCCATATCGAACAGGTCGGTCCGCCTCTGGAACTCTACGAGCGCCCGGCAAACCTCTTCGTCGCCCGCTTCATCGGTTCGCCCGCGATGAACATCATTCCCGCGAAGATCACGGCGGCCGGCGCTTCGACGGAACTCGAGTTGACGGGCGGGCGCCGCTCCAGCGTCGACATCTCGACGGCGGCCTCCGAAGTCGGCAAGACCGCGAGCTTTGGCGTACGGCCGGAAGACCTTCAGATCACGACCGGCGAGGATTTCCTCTTCGAGGGTACGGTGTCGATCGTCGAAGCGCTCGGCGAAGTGACGCTGCTGTATATCGACGGTCTCGTGCAGGGCGAGCCGATCATCGCCAAGATCCCGGGCATCCTCGACGTCAAGCGTGGCGACCGGGTGCGGTTCACGGCGGACAAGGCGAAGCTGCATCTCTTTGATGCGGCCGGAAAGAGTTATCGCGCATCCTGAAGGCGAAGGGGACGCGGCAGGATTTAGCCCTGCCGCTCAACCCGATGTTAAGCGTTGCTCCCCTAGGCTTTTGTCGAAAGCAGACAGTGCCGGGGGGCAGCAGGCCGATGGGTATTCAGGGATCCGTACCGCGTAACAACTACCTGAACAAGGAAGAGTCCTTCATGTACGATCGGGAGAAGAGCTTCCCGATGGAGGACACCTGCAACGAGGCGCGCATCGAGTTCACCGAGAACGGCGGTCTCGTCAACTTGGTCTCCCGCCGCTGCCTGATCACCAAATTGTCGCGCAGCGGTGCCGTCATCACGATGACGACGAAGTTCCAGCTGCCACGCAACTTCTACCTCGACATCGTCAGCGCCCGCCTGCCGATGATCGGTTGCCTGACGCAGCGCGTCTACACCAACGACATCGTCGAAGCGCGCTTCCTGCGCCTGCTCTCCGACAAGGATCTGCAACGCATCTTCGTCTATTCGACGCACCGGAACCATCACGGCCGGACGCTGGATATTTATAGCTGACGTTTTGGGGGCTGCCCCTCATCCCGCTGCCGCGACCTTCTCCCCGCAGGCGGGGAGAAGGGGAATGTGGCGATGCTTTCCCCAAACAATGAGCGGGGAGAGATAGTGGGGCTTGGCCTCTTGTTTCCTTCTCCCCGTTTACGGGGAGAAGGTGGCCGGCAGGCCGGATGAGGGGCGGCAGCGCCCCGCCCCATCAGGCAAACAGCACGCTCGCCCCATGATCGGCCGGTCCTGCGATGGCGCGGAAGGGTGCAAAAAGCTCGCGCCCCATGCCGAATTCGTTGCCCGAGAGATCGGCCGTCGCCTGCGGGCGGGCGGCGAACTCGGCGGCATTCACCAGAACCTCGATCGTGCCGTGGGTCGCATCCAGCCGGATGATATCGCCGTTGCGGATGCGGCCGATCGGGCCGTTGTCGACAGCCTCCGGCGTGACGTGGATGGCTGCCGGCACCTTGCCGGAGGCGCCGGACATGCGCCCGTCGGTGAGGAGGGCAACGCGCTGACCGCGGTCTTGCAGGATACCGAGCACGGTGGTCAGCTTGTGCAATTCCGGCATACCGTTCGCCTTCGGCCCCTGGAAGCGCACGACGGCGATGAAATCGCCCGTCAGCTCACCGGCCTTGAAGGCGGCATTGAGTTCCTGCTGGTCGTGGAACACCTTTGCCGGCGCCTCGATGACATGGCGCTCCGGCTTTACCGCCGAAATCTTGATGACGGCGCTGCCGATATTGCCGGTCAGCATCTTCAGGCCACCCGTGGGCTGAAAGGGTGTCTCGATATTGGCGAGCACCTTCGGATCGTGGCTGATCTTCGGCGAGCGTTCACGCACGACCGCGCCGTTTTCGCCGAGCTTCGGGTCGATCGTATAGGCCTGCAGGCCCTGACCGTAGACGGTGCGCACGTCGTCATGCAGCATGCCGGTCTTCAAAAGCTCCTGAATGAGGAAGCCCATGCCGCCGGCGGCGTGAAAATGGTTCACGTCGGCAAGGCCGTTCGGATAGACGCGGGCGAGCAGCGGCACCACGTCGGACAGCTCGGAAATGTCCTGCCAGGTGAGCACGATGCCGGCGGCGCGTGCCATGGCGAGAAGGTGCAGCGTGTGGTTGGTCGAGCCGCCCGTCGCATGCAGGCCGACGACGCCGTTGACGATGGAGCGCTCGTCGATCATTTCGCCGGCCGGGGTGAATTCATTGCCCTGTGCGGTGATGGCGAGCGCGCGCTTGGCGGCTTCCTTGGTCAGTGCGTCGCGCAGCGGCGTGCCGGGATTGATGAAGGAGGCGCCGGGCATATGGAAGCCCATGATCTCCATCAGCATCTGGTTGGAGTTGGCGGTGCCGTAGAAGGTGCAGGTGCCGGGGCCGTGGTATGACTTCGACTCGGCTTCCAGCAGTTCTTCCCGGCCGGCCTTGCCTTCGGCATAGAGCTGGCGCACGCGGGCCTTCTCGTCGTTCGGCAGGCCCGAGGTCATGGGACCTGCGGGAATGAAGATGGCGGGCAGATGCCCGAAGGTGAGGGCCGCGATCGTCAGGCCCGGCACGATCTTGTCGCAGACGCCGAGATAGACGACCGAATCGAACATGTTGTGCGACAGGCCGATGCCGGCCGCCATGGCGATGAGGTCGCGCGAGAAGAGCGACAGTTCCATGCCCGGCTGGCCCTGCGTGACGCCGTCGCACATGGCCGGCACGCCGCCGGCGACCTGCGCCACGCCGCCCGCCTCCCGCGCGGCCTCGCGGATCAGCGCCGGATAGGTCTCGAACGGCTGGTGGGCCGAGAGCATGTCGTTGTAGGAGGTGATGATGCCGAGATTCGGAACGCGGTCGCCGGCGAGCGCATCCTTCTCGGCGGGGGAACAGACGGCAAAGCCGTGCGCGAGGTTGCCGCAGGAGAGCACCGAACGGTGCACGCCCTTGGAGATGGCGGCGCGCACACGCGCGAGATAGGGTTCGCGATGCGGCTTCGAGCGTTCGACGATGCGGGCTGTAATGGCTTCGATGCGTTTATCGGCGGACATGGGAGCTATCCTTACCTCTCTCGATGGCATTTTCGCATGCGGCAACGCGCGGGAGAGCTGCGCTGTCCGCTTCAATCATCGGCGTTACGCGCCGGGTGAAACCGGTATTACCCGGCAGGGTGCTTCAGGGCGCCCAGTAGATATCGATCGGCGTTGCTGCGCGGCGCAGCATGGCGCGGATCGGCATGTCGCTTTCCGGTCCGTCGGCTTCTGCCGCGGCAAGCACGTCCTTCTTGCCCTGGCCCTCGATATGAAGCACCAGAAGGCGGGCATCCTGGAGGCTGGCGAAGGTGAAGGTGAGGCGGGTCTCGCCTGCGCCTTCCGCTTCCATGGTGATTACGCCACGCGGGGTTTCCGGCGAGATCGCCTCGGCAAGCCGACTGCCGCCGGGGAAGAAGGACGCGGTGTGGCCGTCCGTACCCATGCCGAGAATGGCGACATCGAAAGGATGGCCAAGAGCCTCGGCGTCCCCCGAAACGATCGTCGCGGCTTCCTCCGCACTGCCGGCGTCACGATAGAGCGGCAGGAAGCCTGCGGTCTTCGCCTTGCCCTGGAGCAGGTTGTCGGCGACGAGCTGGTGGTTCGAGCGCGGATTGTCCGCGGGAACGAAACGCTCGTCGACAAGGGTGATCGTCACCTTGCCCCAGTCGATGTCTCGGTTCGACAGTGCCTTGAAGAAGGCTTTTGGCGTCGAGCCGCCGGAGACCGCGATGCTGGCGCGGCCCCGGCTGGCAACGGCGTCGGCCAGCACGCCGGAAACCCGGTCTGCCAGTCCCTCGGCCAAGGCTGCGCCATCCCTGAATTCATGCAGTCTCGCGCTCATCGGGCTTCCTTACGTTTCGTGCCAGGTGCGGCCGTCGCGCTCGATGAGGGCGATGGCCTGGCTCGGACCCCAAGTGCCGGCGGTGTAGCCCTGCGCCTGCTGGCCCGTCGCTTCCCAGGCCTTCAGGATCGGGTCGATCCAGCGCCATGCGGCTTCCACTTCGTCGCGCCGCATGAAGAGCGTCTGGTTGTTCCTGATGACGTCGAGCAGCAGACGCTCGTAGGCGTCGGCATTGCGGGCGTCGAAGGCTTCGGCAAAGCTCATGTCGAGCGAGACGTTGCGCAGGCGCATGCCGCCCGGGCCGGGGTCCTTGATCATCAGCGACTGCTTGACGCCTTCGTCCGGCTGAAGACGGATGATCAGCTGGTTCGCCTCGATGCGGCCGGCCGAGGGGTCGAAGATCGAATGCGGGATCGGCTTGAAGGTGATGACGATTTCCGACATGCGCGCGGCAAGCCGCTTGCCCGTGCGGATGTAGAAGGGCACGCCCGCCCAGCGCCAGTTGCCGATCTCGGCCTTGATGCCGACGAAGGTCTCCGTGTTGGAAACGCCGCCTTCCAGCTCCTCGAGGTAGCCTTTGACCGGGCCGCCGGCCGAGGCGCCCGCGCGGTACTGGCCGCGTACGGTAAGGCGCTCGACATTGTACTGGTCGATCGGCTTGAGGGCGCGCAGGACTTTAAGCTTCTCGTCGCGCACGGCTTCCGCGTCCATGGAGGAGGGCACTTCCATGGCGACGAGGCAGAGAAGCTGCAGAATGTGGTTCTGCACCATGTCGCGCAGCGCACCGGCCTTGTCGTAGTAGCCGGCGCGGCTTTCAAGGCCGACGGCCTCCGCAACGGTGATCTGCACATGGTCGATATGGGCGGAGTTCCACAGCGGCTCGTAGAGCGCGTTGGCAAAGCGCAGCGCCATCAGGTTCTGCACCGTTTCCTTGCCGAGATAGTGATCGATGCGGAAGATCTGCTCTTCGCGGAACACCTTGCCGATCGTGTTGTTCAGCTCGTTGGCCGAGGCAAGGTCGCGTCCGATGGGCTTTTCGACGACGATGCGGGTCTGCTTGGTGATCAGCTTGTGGTCGCGGATCTTCTCCGAGATGTCGCCGAAGATGGCGGGGGCGACGGCGAGGTAGAAGGCCCGCACGCGTTCCTTGCCCTCATCGAGAAGCTCCTTCAGCTTGTCCCAGCCGCCGTCGGACTTGGCGTCGACGGCGACATAGAACAGCCGGTCGCAGAAGGTCTTGACTTCGGCCTCGTCGAATTCGCCGGGCTTCAGGTGCTCCTTCAGCGCATCCACGGCGAACTTGCGGTACTCCGCATCCGTATAGGCGGTGCGCGACGCGCCGATGATGCGCGTCGGGTCGGAAAGCTGGCCGGCGAGCTGCCGGTGGTAGAGGGCCGGAAGGAGCTTGCGTTCCGCAAGATCGCCGGTTCCGCCGAAGACGACATAGTCGAAAGGCTCAACGGGAATGATCTGGCTGCTCATCGGATATCTCGATCTCGTTCTGTTGCCGGGTGTTATAATCTAATCGATTTAAAAACACCAGCGTGCAACGCAACAAAATCGGTGCTTTCGACTCGATCAGAGCTTGTCGCGTAGCGCGTACCACGTCATGGCGAGGAACAGAAGCGGCGAGCGGAACCGGGCACCACCGGGGAAGGCCGGGATTTTCAGGGCCTTCAGCTGGTCGAGTTCCGCGCTGCCGCCGGTTACCCCCTCGGCGTAGAGTTTGCCACAATAGTTCGACAGCATGACGCCATGGCCGGAATAACCACCGATCGTGGTGATGCCGGGCATGACTTCGCGCACATAGGGCTTGCGCGGCATGGTGATGCCGACGGAGCCGCCCCAGGCATGGGTGAGTTCTATACCCTTCAGTTCGGGATAGACTTCCTCGATCTGCCGGCGGATGGGCGGTGTCATGTCGTCGAGGTTTTCCGAATAGGCCTCGCGTCCGCCGAAAAGCAGGCGGCCGTCGCGTGTCTTGCGGAAATAGCGCACGACGAAGCGTGTGTCAGCGATCGCCTCGCCGCCGGGAATGACCGACGGGAACTTGTCGAGCGGCACGGTCGCACCGATGAAGGAACGGATCGGCATGACATGCGCGGCCGTCTTCGGTTCCAGATTGCCGATATAGGCATTGCAGCAGATCAGCGCCTTGTCGGCGCGGATCGTGCCCCGCGCGGTGGTGATGACAGCCTTGCCGCCCGCCCGTTCGATCTTCAGGGCAGGGGTCTTTTCATGCAGGTCGGCGCCGGCTGCCTTGGCTGCGCGGGCGACGCCGACGAGGAGTTTCATAGGATGGATATGGCCAGTGCCCGTGTCGCGCAGGCCGAAGAAGAAGCGCTTCGAGCCGACGCGCCCCTCGGTCTCCGCCCGGTCCATGTAGCTCAGGTGCTTGTAGCCGAAGCGGGTCGCGGCGATCTCTATATGGTCGCGGAATTCCTTCTCGTAGCTTGTCTTGTGGCTGACATTGAGCTGGCCGGGCACATAGTCGATATCGAGGGTCTGGCTTTCGGCGAAATCGTGGATGTAGCGCTTCGCGTTCTCCGCAAGGTCGAACAATGCCTTGGCGCGCTCGAAGCCGAGCTCGGCTTCCAGGCTTTCCGCCTCGGCGCGCTGGCCGGTGCCGAGCTGGCCGCCATTGCGGCCGGACGCGCCGTCGCCGAAGCGATGCGCTTCGATGAGCGTGACGCGCACGCCCTTCTTCGCGAGATTGTAGGCGGCCTGCAGGCCGGTGAAGCCGCCGCCGACAATGGCGACGTCGGTATCGACGGAGCCGTCGAGGGGGGCATATTCGGGGCGTTCGCCGACACTGGCCTCATACCAGGAGATGCCGGGAGAAATCGGGCTTTGCCAGGGCATTACACACACTCGTGTTCAAGAGGGTGCGGCGGCGCACCGGGGCGCCGGCCGCTCTCAGGCTCAGATCTTGTCGGGCGGCCCGGACCGCCGGGGCCGCTCAGACGTTGAGCAGCAGGAACTCGCGTTCCCAGGGGCTGATCACCTGCATGAAGGTCTCGAATTCCCCACGCTTCACGCCGGCATAGAGGCCGATGAACTCCGCACTCAGCACCTCGGCCAGCGCCGGGTCGGATTCGAGCAGCGACACAGCCTCGAGCAGGCCGCGCGGCAGGTCGATCGACCCTTCGTTGGC
Organism: Shinella sp. SUS2; assembly: GCF_001262505.1. Classification (GTDB taxonomy): domain Bacteria; phylum Pseudomonadota; class Alphaproteobacteria; order Rhizobiales; family Rhizobiaceae; genus Shinella. The sequence goes on along the minus strand of NZ_KQ410736.1, from coordinate 69,502 downwards.
GGTGTCTTCGGTGGGCGCCGTCGGTTCCAGCTCGTTCATGATGCCGAGCAGGCCGCAACCGAGCGAAGCTGCCAGCGCGAGATACGGATTGGCATCCGAACCCGGCAGGCGGTTTTCGACGCGGCGTGCGGCGGCATCCGACACCGGCACGCGGAACGCCGTCGTGCGGTTGTCGTAACCCCAGGCATTGTTCACGGGTGCCGACATGTCGGGCGTCAGGCGCCGGTAGGAATTCACATAGGGCGCCATCATGACGAGCGTCTTCGGCACATAGGCCTGCATGCCGCCGATGAACTGGAAGAATTCCTTCGAGGGCGAGCCGTCCGGATTGGAGAAGACGTTCTTGCCCGTTTCGATCTCCACCACAGACTGGTGGATATGCATGGCCGAACCCGCCTGTCCCTGCATGGGCTTGGCCATGAAGGTGGCATAGATGCCGTGTTTCAGCGCCGCCTCGCGGATCGTCCGCTTGAACAGGAACACCTGGTCGGCAAGTTCGACCGGATCGCCGTGGCGCAGGTTGATTTCGAGCTGCGCGGGGCCTTCCTCGTGGATCAGCGTGTCGATCTCGAGGCCCTGTCGTTCGGAGAAGTGATAGATGTCGTCAATCAGTTCGTCGAACTCGTTGATCCCCGCGATGGAGTAGCCCTGGCCACCCTGGATGGCGCGGCCGGACCGGCCTTTCGGCGGATGCAGCGGATAGTCCGGGTCGTCGTTGACGGCGACGAGGTAGAACTCGATCTCCGGCGCAACGACCGGCTTCCAGCCACGGTCGCGATACATCTGCACGACGTTCTTCAGGACGTTGCGCGGCGTATAGGGCACGTTCTCGCCGGTCGAGCCGACGATGTCGCAGATGACCTGGGCGGTCGGGTCGCTCTCCCACGGCACGACGGACAACGTCGATAGATCCGGCAGCAGTTTCAGGTCGCTGTCGCGCGGTTCATAGCGGAAATTGCCCGTTTCCTCCGGATAGTCGCCGGAAATCGTGTGGCGATAAAGGGCGGAGGGCAGGGCGAGCGATGTGTTCGAGGTGAACTTCGATGACGGCATCATCTTGCCGCGCGGAACCCCCGCGAGGTCGGGCGTGATGCATTCGATGTCTTCGATGCCGCGGGCGCGAAGCCAGTCTTCGGCGTCCTTCCAGGTCTTTACCCCGCGCGGCACGCTGATGGCGGGAGGGATTTTGGTAGAGCGTGCAGCTTTTTCGATTGTAGGGATAACGACTTTCTTTTTGGACGGCATGAGACACCGGGTTTGGTTGACGATGATGCCATCATAGACGGAGTTTATTGCTTGGCTAGCTCCCCCCGGGGGGTAGAAAACGCGAATTCTTCAAGAAAATCTGTTTTTCCCGTCCCGATTGACTTTCGGTCGCGATGGCGGAAAGGAGAGGCAAACAAGGATCGCACACGTGGCAGAACGGCGGGACGTCGTCATCATCGGGGCAGGCGCGGCGGGCATGATGTGCGCCATCGAGGCGGGCAGGCGCGGGCGCCGCGCGCTCGTCATCGACCACGCCCGCGCGCCGGGCGAGAAGATCCGCATCTCCGGCGGCGGACGCTGCAACTTCACCAATATCCATGCGGGACCGAAGAACTTCCTCTCTGCCAATCCGCATTTCTGCAAGTCGGCGCTTGCCCGCTATACGCCGCGTGATTTCCTCGATCTCGTCGAGCGCCACCGCATCCCCTGGCACGAAAAGACGCTGGGCCAGCTCTTCTGCGACAGTTCGGCGAAGGACATCATCGCCATGCTGCTTGCCGAGATGAAGGCGGCAGGTGCGGAGTTGAGGCTGTCGACGCCGATCAGCGCCATCGAGCATGACGGTCAATCCTTCCGCGTGGTGACAGAGCATGGAACGGTCGAAGCGTCCTCGCTGGTCATCGCCACGGGCGGCAAGTCGATCCCCAAGATGGGCGCGACCGGTTTTGCCTACCGCGTTGCCGAACAGTTCGGCCTTGCGGTTACCGAAACCCGCGCCGGCCTCGTGCCCCTGACGCTCGATCCCGCGACACTTGCTGCCCATGAAGGCCTGCCGGGCGTTGCGGTCGATGTCGTCGCCCGCCACGGCAAGACGGAATTCCGCGAGGCGGCGCTCTTCACCCATCGCGGGCTCAGTGGCCCGGCGATCCTGCAGATTTCGTCCTATTGGCGGGAAGGGGAGGAGATTGCGCTCACCCTCTGCCCCGACGTGGATTTTGCGACGGTGATCGCCGCAGCGCGACGGGAAAACGGCCGGCAGGCGGTGCAGACCGTTCTTGCCGAGCACATGCCGAAGAAGCTTGCCCAGCTTCTCGTCACCGAGCTTGGCATCGACGGGCCGCTCGCCGAACAGCCGGGGCGCCGCATCGATGTGCTTCTTCAGCGTCTGAGGGACTGGCGCCTGCGCTCGCCCGGTTCGGAAGGCTACCGGACCGCGGAGGTCACACTCGGTGGTGTCGATACGGCTTTTCTTGATTCCCGCAGCATGGTCGCGAAGGCGGTGCCGGGGCTCTATTTCGTCGGCGAGGCGGTGGATGTGACGGGCTGGCTTGGCGGCTACAATTTCCAGTGGGCCTGGGCATCGGGCCATGCCGCGGGCGGGCACGCCTGACCTCGCGATACGGTCTTTACCGTCTTTTAAGACCTCGGGGCGGATGCTCTCGCTATGCCGGCGTTTCCGACCTTCCCTCGTGAAGGCGGAGGCAACATGATGTGGGCCGGCTGGCCGGATCATCCGGGTGTCTGTATCCGCGTAACGGAGTATCGCCGCATGCCTGCAAGACGCCGCCCCGCCCGTGCCATCGCGATTGCCGCTACCGCCGAGGAAAGCCGCCGGCGCCTCGTTGCGATTGGCATCCATTGCTCGCTTGCCGCGAGCCTTGTCATCGCCCTCGCTATTGCCGCGTTCTGACAGGCACCTGTCATAAATCGGTTTAAATAGTGATGGAATTTTAAAGATTGCCGCCGATCATCCGCCGCATAGGGTTCCGGATGCCGCGTCCCCATGACGGATGTCGACACGGCTGGCAATGACTGCTCCCCCGGATACGCGGCATTGCGGCCGCATGAAGTCGGTAATCCGGCGTCCGAATCCTGGGGAGGCCTCAAAAAGAGGCAGGGGTGGAGCACGCCGACAACGGATGTTCCGCCATGTTCATTGATAAGATTCTCGCCCGCTTCAAGATCCAGACCAAGGTCCTGGTCTTCATCCTGCCTTTCGTGCTCAGCATCTGCGCCGTGGGCTTCACCGGGCTCTATGCCTCCGGCCTGCTGCAGGGCCGCATGGAGATTTCCAACAGCGTCCTCCAGTCGCTGAGCGGCTTCAAGGATGTCTATGCCGGCATGAACCGGTTCCTGCAGAACACCAGCGAAGAAAACCGCGACGCCGTGCACCAGCGCCTGACCGCGCAGGACGCGGTTCTCCAGGCGACGATGGATGGCCTCGCGCCCGATGCCGACAAGTCCAAGCTGGTGGATGCGCAGGCCCAGACGAAGGATATCGAGGCCCGCATGGACGGGCTGTGGTCGCTCTATGTCAACGAGAACGGCCTGCACGAGACCATGGCCAAGAACCTCAACTATCTCTCCAGCGAGCAGGTGAAGATCCTCGACGAGGCGACGAAGCTGCAGCGCACCGTGCGCCAGAACGAAAACTCCGCAAAGAGCATGCTGCGCGAGGCCGAGCGCCTGACCAATGCCAGCAAGTTTTTCGGTGATCTTCTGTCGGAGTTCAGCCGCGGCGCAACGCCGGAGGACCAGCTGAAGGTCATCAAGGAGCGCTATCCCTTCATTTCGAAGACCGAACGTTCGATCGCGATGATCCTGCCGAAGAACCAGAAGGTCGTCTCCATCACTATCCGCAACACGATCGACGAACTCGGCGGTTTCCTGTCCTCGTCGGATCCGGCGAGCGTCACCGTGCCGGAAATCGCACGCCGGGTGAACCGCTTCCGTCAGGTCACCATCCAGCTCCAGGGCGCCGCATCGGAAAAGATGCGTGAAGCAACCCGCATCTTCAGCGAACTCGACGCGCCGATCATCAAGTCCGAGGCGGTGCTGTCGGCCACGCGCAAAGTGGTGTCTTCGATCGACGACATCGAGGTCGCCGCCGCGCGCTTCCTCGGCCAGACGTCGGAGCAGAACCGCATCAAGCTGCTCGGCAACCTGTCTATCCTGCGCATCGACATAAAGGCACTCAGCGGCAGCGCGAGTGATCTTCCCTTCTTCGACGCCGTTGACGACGCGCTGCGTCCGGTGCTCGACCGCATCGATGCGGACAGCGCCGCACTGGTGAAGATCAGCACCGAGCGCGCCGCCGATTTCGAGGCCGCAGGCCAGTCCATCGATACGATCTGGAATCTCCTCAGCCAGTTTGCCGAGGAACAGAAGACCAGCGCCGGCACCGAGCGTGAAAAGGCCAACCAGGTTTCGATCCTCGCGACCGTCGCGGGTGCTGCGATCGCCGTTCTTGCCGGCATCGCCCTCGTGCTGACGCTGAAGGGCCCGATCAGCCAGATCACCGGCGCCATGCGCCGCCTGGCGGACGGTTTCCTCGACACGGGTATTTCCGGCGAAGGCCGCGCCGACGAGATCGGCGACATGGCCCGTGCTCTCGGTGTCTTCAAGGAGAACGCCCTTTCGAAGATCCGGGTGGAGGCCGAAAGCGAAGAGCAGCGCAAGGCCGCGGAGGCCGAACGCACCCGCAACGATGTCGAAAAGCAGGCCTTCGACCGCGAGATCGACTTTGCCGTCAGCGCGCTGGCCGCCGGTCTCGAGCGCCTCGCACAGGGCGATCTGTCGCGCCAGATCGACACGCCGTTCTCTGGCCGTCTGGAGCAGTTGCGCCAGGACTTCAACGTCTCGTTGACGCGCCTTCAGGATACGCTCGGCCAGATTCGCAACAATGCGCTGTCCATCCAGCGCAGCGGCGCGGAGATGCTGCAGTCGGGCGATGCGCTGGCCAAGCGCACCGAATCCCAGGCCTCCTCGCTGGAGGAAACCGCCGCCGCCGTCGAGCAGATCACGGCGACCGTACGCTCCTCCGCCGAGCGGGCGCATGAGGCGAACATCGTCGTCGGCACGACCAAGCGCAGCGCCGACAGCTCTGCCGCCGTCGTCAGCAATGCGATTGCCGCCATGGGCCGTATCGAGGGGGCGTCGCGCCAGATCGAGCAGATCATCGAGGTGATCGACGACATCGCCTTCCAGACCAACCTACTTGCCCTCAATGCCGGCATCGAGGCCGCCCGTGCGGGCGAAGCCGGCAAGGGTTTTGCCGTCGTCGCACAGGAGGTGCGCGAGCTCGCCCAGCGTTCGGCCAGTGCTGCGCGCGAGATCAAGGGCCTCATCGAGAAATCGACGAGCGAGGTCAGCGCCGGTTCGCATCTCGTGCAGGAAACGGGCGCAGTGCTCGCCGCGATCAGCCAGCAGATCGTCACGGTCAGCCAGCATGTGGACATGATGGCGACGGCAAGCCGCGACCAGGCGGCAGCGCTGCAGGAGGTCAACGGCTCCGTCAACCAGATGGACCAGATGACTCAGCAGAACGCCTCGATGGTCGATATCACCACCGCGGCGAGCCGTAAGCTGGCAAACGAGGCCGATACGCTGATGATGCTGGTCGAGCAGTTCCGCCTGGAGGCGGACGAGCAGACGATGTACCGCGCCGCCTGATGGTGTGCATCCCGCGGGCGTGGCGTGCAGCCGCGCCCGCCAGAAGCCTCGCTGCTTCCGTCCGGCAAGGTTGCCCAACCCTGCGCCCTGTGATCCCATGGCCGGCATGACCCACCGCACGATCCTGGCCGCATTGCGGCAATGCGCCCGGCGCCACAGCCGCGTCGCGCACGAGGCGGACGACCTGATGCAGGACGTCCTGCTGTCGGCGCTCGCTGCCGGCCGGCGCATCACGGATCCGGGATTCGTGGCCTGGGCAAAGGGTGCGATCCGCAACCACGCCCGCTTCACCGCAAGGACGGCCGTGCGGCGACGGGTCCGTGAAGCCGCTTTCGAAGCGCCGCAGGACATGCCCGATCCTGCGCCCCTGTTCGCGGCGGTCTTCATGGCATCTTTGCCGCCCGCCCAGCGCGTTCTGGCGCTTCTCGTCAATCTCGGCCTCGGCCGTGCCGAGATCACACACCTGCTTGGAGTAAGCGACATGGCCTTCCGCCAGCGTCTCAGCGGGCTGCGCAGCGCGTTCGACGCTTTCGGTGGCGAGGCGGCTTCACTGGACGGGTTTGCACTGCTTTCGGCCGGCGGCCCTGCGCGGCGATCGTTGAAGCAGGCCCTCAAGCCGCATGCCCCGCGCGCTTTCGCCATCCGCGATCCTGATGGCATTCCCATTTTCTTTTCGAGGCGCGATCACGTTTCGCACGGTGACGGCAACTAGCCGGCGCAACAACAGGAGGCTTGCATGACGATAAACTTCAACGGCGTCACCATCATCTTCAACGTCGCCGATATCGAGCGCACGCGAAGGTTCTACAGGGAGTATCTCGGCATCGAATTCGAGCGCCACGAGGACGAGGATGCCGGCGCCTTCCTGATGACGAAGATCGGCACGGAGGTGGATCTCATGGTCTTCAAGGGCGATCCGCAACCCGGCAACACGCCCAATGTGGTCTTCGGTCTTGCCGATGGCGGCATCGATACGGTGATCGAGCGGCTGGCCGCGGCCGGCGTCGAGATCGTCACGCCGGTCTCGCACGCGCCGGGCGGCTGGTTCGCCGACTTTCGCGATCCGGATGGCCAGATCGTGTCGTTCTATCAGTCGGCTGAGGTGCCGAGAGCTCTGACCTAAGGGCCGGCCTCAAACGAAAATCCCCGGCGCGCAGGGAGCGCCGGGGATCTTGCTTCGACTGGATGGTGCCTGTCAGCCGCGACCCTGCGTGACGATCACGGGGATCAGGAGGTCGCCCCAGTTGCCCTCGCCGCCATGATGGCGGGCGGAGCGGACCAGCTCCACCGAAACGCCGGCCTCGACCGCCTTCATGACGGACTGGTTGAGGCGGTGCAGGTCGTTGGCGACCATGCGGATCATGGCCTGCTGGTCGGGGGTCATGGCGGAGGCCTGTTCTTCCGCGCGTTCCTTGACTCGGGTCTGGACTGTCATGGCATTTCTCCTCTTTTGAGCATTTGCAGGCAGGCGGTAAGCCTGCCGTCGCAGGAATGCGGCTCTGTTGGGGTTCTTGAAAGGTTGACGGGTCGGGTTACTCGGCGGCCGGGCGGAACTGCTCGTGCTCGGTCGATTCATGCATGGCGGTCGTCGAGGACTGGCCGCCGGTAATGGCCATCGAGACGGCGTCGAAGTAGCCGGTGCCGACTTCGCGCTGGTGCTTGGTGGCGGTGTAGCCGTTGATCTCGGCGGCGAATTCCGCTTCCTGCAGCTCGGAATAGGCTGCCATCTGGCGGTCCTTGTAGCCGCGGGCGAGCTCGAACATGCCGTAGTTCAGCTGGTGGAAGCCGGCGAGCGTGATGAACTGGAACTTGTAGCCCATCGCGCCCAGCTCGCGCTGGAACTTGGCGATCGTCGCGTCGTCCAGGTTCTTCTTCCAGTTGAACGAGGGCGAGCAATTGTAGGCGAGCAGCTTGCCCGGATGCGCCTTGTGCACGGCTTCCGCGAACTTGCGGGCCTGTTCTAGGTCCGGCTTGCCGGTCTCCATCCAGATCAGGTCGCAGTGCGGCGCATAGGCGATGGCGCGGGCGATGCACGGCTCGATGCCGTTCTTGACCTGGTAGAAGCCTTCGACCGTGCGACCCTTGTCCCTGTCGACGAAGGGCTGGTCACGCTCATCGATATCGGAGGTGAGAAGCTTGGCGGCCTCCGCATCGGTGCGGGCGACGACCAGCGTCGAGGTGCCCATGACGTCGGCGGCAAGGCGCGCGGCGTCGAGGTTGCGGATATGGGCTGCCGTCGGGATCAGGACCTTGCCACCGAGATGGCCGCACTTCTTTTCAGAGGCGAGCTGGTCTTCGAAGTGGACGCCGGCAACGCCGGCCTCGATGAAGGCCTTCATGATCTCGAAGGCATTGAGCGGGCCGCCGAAGCCGGCTTCCGCATCCGCGACGATCGGGGCGAACCAGGTGTCGACCGAAAGGCCGTTGCCTTCTGCCGTCTCGATCTGATCGGCCCGCTGCAGCGTGCGGTTGATGCGCTTGGCGAGCTCCGGTGCGGCATTGGCCGGGTAGAGCGACTGGTCGGGGTACATGGCGGAGGCCGTATTGGCATCGGCGGCGACCTGCCAGCCGGAGAGGTAGATCGCCTTCAGGCCGGCGCGGACCATCTGCATGGCCTGGTTGCCCGAGAGCGCACCGAGCGCATTGACGAAATCTTCCTCGTGGATGAGCTTCCACAGGCGGTTCGCACCGTTCTCAGCCAGCGTGTGGCGGATCTGGACGGAGCCGCGCAGCTTCTCGACCGTCTCGGCCGTATAGGGGCGCTCGATGCCGTCGAACCGGCCCTTCGGTGCGCTCGGGACGAGATTGTAAAAATCGGTCATAATATCCTCCGGTACGATGTCTCAGGATCGGGCTTGGCTTTCTTCGTTGCCCGATTTCATGTGACAGTATTTACATCGCAGCGCACAATAGGGCGAGAGAAAACCGGAAAATCAGCGATGCAATCGGGTAATGATGTCTTGTCTTTGACAGAAGTGCTCTGTAAAAAAGTAAAAATTGTAAATCTTCCGACGGTGGCATCGGTGTAAAGGATTTGACACATGGCGGAGAACAAGATCTTTGCCGGCCCGAAAGTCCGGCGCATCCGCAACACGCTCGGCCTTACCCAGACGGCAATGGCCGAGGGGTTGTCGATCTCGCCGTCCTATCTCAACCTCATCGAGCGCAACCAGCGGCCGCTGACGGTCCAGCTGCTTTTGCGCCTCGCTTCCGTCTACAAGGTGGATCTCGATGAGCTGCAGGGCGAAAGCGCCGGCAATGCGCGCCAGCTGCGCGAGGTCTTCGCCGATCCGCTGCTTTCGGGAGAGTTGCCCGGCGATCAAGAGCTGGTGGAAATCGCCGAAGCGGCGCCGAACGTGGCAAGTGGCATCCTGAAGCTCTACCGTGCCTATCGCGAACAGGCTGCGCGTCTCACCGACCTTGCCGATCTTCTGGCCCGCGAGGGCCATGCGACGACGCTGTCGGGTGCGCTGCTGCCGATGGACGAGGTGCGCGACAAGCTGGAGGGGCGCCCTAACTATTTCGGCGCCATCGACGAGGCGGCGGAGCGGTTTCATGCGGCGCTGGCGCCCGGCGACGACCTGGCCGCCGCCCTGAAAGGCTGGCTGCGCAAGGAGCACGGCGTCGTCGTGCGGCTTCTGCCCGTCCACACCATGCCGAACCTGCGCCGTCGCTTCGACCGTCATTCCATGCGGCTTTTCCTGTCGGAGCGCCTGTCGCCCTTCGACCAGCTGCGCGAGATCGCCATGGAAACGGTGCAGCTCGCCCTTCAGGACGAGATCTTCGCCGAACTCGACCAGCTCGCCTTCTCGACGGCGGAGGCGAAGCGCATCGCCCGTTTCGAGCTGGCGCGCTACGCTGCCCACGCGCTGATGATGCCCTACGAGACCTTCCATTCGACGGCCCAGCGCGTGCGCTACGACATCGACGTGCTGCGCTCGCGCTTCGGGGTTTCCTACGAGCAGGCGGCAAACCGGCTGACCATGCTGCAAAGGCCCGGCAGGGCGGGCGTGCCTTTCTTCATGCTGGAGATCGACAATGCCGGCAACCGCTTTCGTCGGGCGGGCGCGCAGGGCTTTCCGCAGGCGCGCTTCGGCGGTAGCTGTCCCAAGCTCGGCGTTCACTCCGCTTTCTCGCAGCCCGGGCAGATCCTCGTCGACCGGGTGGAAATGCCTGACGGTGCCGCCTTCCTCGCCATCTCGCGCACGCTGGAAGGGCCGCAGGGCGTTTTTGCCGAGCGGGTGCGCCGGACCGCGCTGTTGATCGGCTGCGATGCCGCCCATGCGGAGGATACCGTCTACGGCGAAGCGGTGCGGCGGGAGGGCGCGGTGGCGGTCGGAACGGCCTGCCGGCTCTGCGAGCGGCAGGGCTGTCTTGCCCGCGCCGAACCGCCCGTCACGCGGCCTCTCGGCCTTGACGAAATGGTCGCTGGCCTCAGCCTTTTCGACTTCCAGTGACTTTTTGCTTGATTTCCGCCGCCGTTAGGGCTTCAAATCTGATAGGAATGGGAACAATGTGATATCAAAATTCGCCCTGTGTTTGAGTAGAATGCCGCTTGTCGCCTCTTGAAAAACATCCATAATCGGTGACTGTTCTTCATACGAACTCATAGGTCCGAGAGAAAAACTGGGAGAAAAATCAATGATAAAACGTACTCTTTTGGCGACTGCCGCCACGCTTGCGCTGTTCGGCGCGGGCGGTGCGCTCGCGCAGGAAAAAGTCGTTAACGTCTACAACTGGTCGGACTATATCGATTCCTCGATCATCGACGATTTCACCAAGGAAACCGGCATCAAGGTCGTCTACGACGTCTATGACTCGAACGAGATCCTTGAGACGAAGCTGCTTGCCGGCGGCACGGGCTACGACGTGGTGGTGCCGACCAACACCTTCCTGCAACGCCAGATTTCGGCCGGCGTCTACCAGAAGCTCGACAAGTCCAAGCTGCCGAACCTCAAGAACATGTGGGATATGGTCGCCACCCGCATGCAGCCGTTCGACCCGGGCAACGAATATTCGATCAACTACATGTGGGGCACGATCGGCATCGGCTATAACAAGGCCAAGATCAAGGAAGCCCTCGGCACGGACACGATCGACAGCTGGAGCGCGATCTTCGACCCGGCCAACGCCGAGAAGCTGAAGGATTGCGGTATCAATCTCCTGGATTCGCCGACCGACATCATTCCCGTCACGCTTGCCTATCTCGGCCTCAATCCCGATAGCCATGACCCGGCCGACATTGCCAAGGCCGAAGAAGCGCTGATGAAGATCCGCCCCTTCGTGCGCAAGTTCCATTCGTCCGAATTCATCAACGGTCTTGCGAATGGCGACATCTGCATCGCCGTCGGCTGGTCGGGTGATATCTTCCAGGGCCGCGACCGTGCGGAGGAAGCCGGCAACGGCGTCGAGGTCGGTTACACGATCCCGAAGGAAGGCACGCAGATGTGGTTCGACCAGATGGCGATCCCCAACGATGCACCGCATGTCGACGAGGCGCATGCCTTCCTCGACTACATCATGCGCCCGGACGTGATCGCGAAGGCCTCGACCTACATCCACTATGCCAACGGCAACAAAGCGGCACAGGCCGTCATGCCGAAGGAGATCCTGGAAGACGCGACGATCTATCCTGACGATGCGACGCTGGCCAAGCTCTTCACCAACACGACGCTGGACGCAAAGACGCAGCGCCTGTTCACACGGACCTGGACCAAGATCGTGACCGGTCAATAACCGGTCCGGAACGAATTGCCCGGAAGCCTCTTCCGGGCAATTTCATTTATGCCGCCAGAAAATAAGAGATGGGGACAGGCAATGAAATCTCTCGGCAATATCCGTCGTTCCTTCGCACCTTGGACGGATCCGGACGCAAAACCATTCATCACGTTCCGCAATGTCACGAAGAGGTTCGGCGATTTCACTGCCGTCGATGATCTCACCCTCAACATCTATCACCGCGAATTCTTCGCCCTTCTCGGGGCGTCCGGCTGCGGCAAGTCCACGCTTTTGCGCATGCTCGCCGGCTTCGAGCGGCCGACTTCGGGTGAAATCATCCTTGATGGCCAGGACATTGCCAGCATCCCGCCGTACAAGCGGCCGGTCAACATGATGTTCCAGTCCTATGCGCTCTTCCCGCACATGACGGTCGAGAGCAATATCGGCTTCGGCCTTCGCCAGGACGGCATGCCGAAGAACGAGATCGCCGAGCGCGTCGCCCAGATGCTGAAGCTGGTGAAGCTCGAGAAATTTGCCAAGCGCAAGCCGCACCAGCTTTCCGGCGGCCAGCGCCAGCGCGTGGCGCTCGCCCGCTCGCTCGCCAAGCGCCCCAAGGTGCTGCTGCTCGACGAGCCGCTTGGCGCGCTCGACAAGAAGCTGCGCGAGGAAACGCAGTTCGAACTGATGGACCTGCAGCAGGAGCTCGGTCTCACCTTCGTGGTCGTCACGCACGACCAGGAGGAGGCGATGACCATGGCCGACCGCATCGCCGTCATGAGCCACGGCAAGGTCATCCAGGTGGCGACACCGGCGGAAATCTACGAAGCCCCGAACTCCCGCTTCGTCGCCGACTTCATCGGTGACGTGAACATCCTGGATGGCAAGGTTTCGGCCAATGGCAACGGCAAGATCGAGCTTGCTGTCAACGAGGGTTTCACCATCCGCACGGTGACGGGAAACGGCCCTGCGCCGGGCGCTGCCGCTGGCTTTGCCATCCGGCCGGAAAAGATGAAGGTGACGCGGGCCGCCCCTGCCGACGCTTCCGTCAATGCGGCCCCGGGCGAGATCTGGGATATCGGCTATCTCGGCGACATGACCGTCTTCTACGTCAAGCTCGACAGCGGCAAGGTCGTGAAGGCCTCCATGCTGAATGCCCAGCGCGAAGTTGAGGATCCGATCGCCTATGACGAGAAGGTCTGGGTCTCCTTCGGCGAAACGGCCGGCGTCGTGCTGAAGGATTGACCTGATGACCAAGCTCGGCTCCGCAATCTTCAGCCGCCTTGTCATCCTCATTCCCTATGCCTGGCTGCTGTTCTTCTTCCTCATTCCCTTCTTCATCGTCTTCCGCATCTCGCTGTCGACCACCGCGATCGCACAGCCGCCCTATGAGCCGGCTTTTGCGCTGGCGGACGGGCTTTCCGGCATCCTTGCGAAGATCGGACAGTTCAGCTTCGACAACTACGTCTGGCTGACGGAGGATGCGCTCTATCTGAACGCCTATCTGTCGAGCCTCTGGATCGCCGGCGTTTCCACTTTCATCACGCTTCTGATCGGCTATCCGATCGCCTATGGCATGGCGCAGGCGCCGCGCACGCTCAGGCCCACGCTGCTGATGCTCGTCATCCTGCCGTTCTGGACGAGCTTCCTGATCCGCGTCTATGCCTGGATCGCCATCCTGAAGCCGGAAGGCCTGCTCAACCAGTTTCTGATGGGCACCGGTATCATCGACGAGCCGCTGATCATCATCGGCACCAACTGGGCGATCTATATCGGCATCGTCTATTCCTACCTGCCGTTCATGGTGCTGCCGCTCTATTCGGCGCTGGAGAAGATGGACAACACGTTGATCGAGGCGGCGCAGGATCTTGGCTGCCCGCAGATGTCGGCCTTCTGGAAGATAACCTTCCCGCTCTCCATTCCGGGTGTTGTGGCTGGGTGCATGCTCGTCTTCATTCCGGCCGTCGGCGAATTCGTCATTCCGGATCTGCTCGGCGGATCGCAGACGCTGATGATCGGCAAGACGCTGTGGAACGAGTTCAACGCCAACCGCGACTGGCCGGTCTCGGCCGCCGTCGCCACCATCCTGTTGCTGATCCTGGTCGTGCCGATCGTGTTCTTCCAGAATGCGCAGGCGAAAGCCGAAGAGCAGGGGAGGTAAGCCCATGAACACCTGGTCCCGTTTCAACATCGCCTCGGTCGTTCTCGGCTTTTCCTTCCTCTATCTGCCGATCGTGCTTCTGGTCGTCTTCTCGTTCAACGAATCGAAGCTTGTCACCGTCTGGGCCGGTTTTTCGACGAAGTGGTACGTCTCGCTCTTCAACAACCAGGGCCTGATGGATGCCGCCTGGGTGACGATTCGCGTGGCGTTGCTCTCGGCGACCGTCGCGACCGCTCTCGGCACCATGGCAGCGCTGGCGCTGACGCGCTATACGCGCTTCCGCGGCCGGCTGCTGTTCTCCGGCATGGTCTACGCACCGCTCGTCATGCCCGAGGTCATCACCGGCCTCTCGCTGCTCCTGCTTTTCGTTGCCATCGGCTTCGATCGCGGCTTCGTCACGGTGACGCTGGCGCACATCACCTTCTCGATGTGCTTCGTCACCGTCGTGGTCCAGTCGCGCCTGCTCTCCTTCGATCGTTCGGTCGAGGAGGCGGCGATGGATCTTGGCGCCACTCCTGTGAAAACCTTCCTCGAGGTGACGTTGCCGATCATTGCGCCTGCCGTGTTGTCCGGCTGGATGCTGGCCCTCACGTTGTCGCTCGACGACCTCGTCATTTCCAGCTTCACCTCCGGTCCGGGGGCGACGACCTTGCCGATGAAGATCTACAGCCAGGTACGCCTCGGCGTGACGCCGGAAATCAACGCGGCGTGTACGCTGCTCATCGGCCTTGTCGCCATCGGTGTCGTCATCGCGTCGATCATGACGAAGCGGCGCGAGGTGCAGCGCCTGCGCGACGAACAGGCGGCCTTCGCCGGCCGCTGAGGCTTGCCTCAGGAAGCCTACTGGCGGGGTTGCTGCCCCGTCAGGATGGAGATCGGCGAGATCACCGGCTCCGGCCAGGAACCGCCGACGAAGAAGCTGATCGCCGGCGTGACGACGACGGCGGCATCCGCCTGGGGCCGGTCGGCGAGCGTGCCGGCCAGCGCTACGCTGCCGCTGCGATAGGGGATCATGCCGGACAGAGTCAGCAGCTTCTCGTTGCCTTCGATCTGTGCCTTGGTCAGTTCGGCAAGGCCCCGGTCCAGCTTGGCCTCCACATCGGCCCGCACGAAATCAAACGATCCCTCCGAAGCTTCCGAGAAATTGAAGAACGCGTTTTTCGCCGCCCGTTCCTCGAAGGCCTGACGGTTGAAATGGGTGAGCGTGCCCGGTCCCATGGCCAGCCGGAACTGGCCGGACATGTCCGAAGCCGTCGTCGCCCAGAGCGGCCGATCCGTCGACAGTTCGAAATCCGCAGATCCTCGTCCGGAAGGCAGCGGCCCGGGCAGGGCGAGCGTGTTGACGATCGCACCGATATCGACGTTGCTCAGCGACATCTGCAGGCGCCCGCCGCCGCGAAAGCCCTGTTCGGTGAGCGCGATGCGCCCGGTCATGCGCCCGTCCATGAACTGGCTATCGCCGACATCGAAGGAGGCACGGCCATTTTCGATGCGCATGCCGGCAGCAAGGTCCTGCAGGGAGAAGGGCGCGAAGTCCGCGCTTTTGGCGGAAAGCCGCAGGTCCATGCCGAATTGATGGATGAAGGCGGTGTCGATACCGGTCGTGGTCTGGTCGGCGCCGGGAAGCGGCGAGAGGGCGGTCAGGAAGGCGCGCAGGTCGATCCGGTCGAAGGCCAGCGTGCCGCCCACCTGCGGCAGGCCGTCCGGCGGCATGTTGACGTCGAGCACGCCGGTCGCCTGCGCATTGTCGAGGGTGAGCTTCAGATTTTCCAGCTTGGCCGTGTAGCCTGCCGTCGTCACCTTCGCCTCGGCATTGATATGGCCGAGATTGCCGACGGAGGGGATTTCCTTGCCCTGCCAGGCAAGCAGGTGCCCGAGCGACGGCGTCGACAGCGTCATGTTGCCGGCGATGAAGGCGTTGGTCGAAAGATTGGCGATGCCCTCGAAGGTCATCGTCGTCGGATCGGCGGAAAGGTTGGTGCGGACATTGGCATTGAGGCCTGCGAGCAGGGCGAGCGGCTGGTCGCAGCCGAAGGTCCAGCGGCTCATCTCGCCGTTGACGATGCCGGAGAGCGTGAGGTCGAGCGGCCGCCTGAGGGCTGGCCAGTCGATGTTGCCGTTGATATCCGACATGCGGAAAGGCGCTGCCCCGTCGTCCTGCGCGACCTCGATGACGCCGTCGACCACGTTGATCGTGCCGATACGCTCCTCCGGCAGCTCCGGTATCGCTTGCCCCTCCGGCGCTGATTTGGTCGCGTCGATCGCCTGCATCAGCCAGCCGCTGTGGCGCCAGTTGAATACCCCCTCGGCATCCCAGCCGACATGGATCGTCGGCCGGATCAGATCGAAATCGCTGAAGACCGGTTTGCCGCGCACTGCGCCGAAGAGGTCGAAGCTCGCCGAGATGGCGTCGACATGCGCAAGCTCGCTCCTGTCGGCCGCGGCGGTGATCCGCACATTGCCGAGCGTCACACGCGGATAGGGCCAGAACGCGAACTCCGCTTCGTTTCCGATATCCACATCGGCGCCCGTCCAGGCTTCGAGCGTCCGTTCGATCTCCCTGCCGACCGTGTCGGTCTGGACGAGGAAGGGAAAGCCGATGCGCACCGCGGCAAACAGCACCAGAACGACAAGAATTCCCCGCACGAAATGCCGCGACTGGATGAAACGGGAAAGGGTCATTCGGATGCAGGTCCTTTGCCGGCAGCGTTCACATCATTTCAAGCGAACGGGGATAGGCGCTTGGGGCGAAGAAATCAAATGGCGCCATGGCGGAATTGCGTCCGGCAACGGCGTGAACCGGCGTTCGCCACTTTATACTGCGGCGCAACATGCTATACGAAAGCCATGGAGTGGAGGAAAGCATGACGTCAGAAATGCCCTTGTGGAAACCTTCGGCGGACATCCTGGCAAAGAGCCCGATGGCCCTGTTCATGAAGGCCGGCAGCCATATCGCCGGGCGCGACCTGAAATCCTACGACGATCTGCACGCCTGGTCGGTGGAGGACCGTGCGGCGTTCTGGACCGCGATCTGGGATGACGGCGCCGTCCTTGGCGAAAAGGGCGGTGTCGCGCTGGAAAACGGCGAGCGCATGCTGGAGGCCCGCTTCTTCCCCGAGGGCCGGCTGAACTTTGCGGAAAATCTCCTGAAGGCGAGTGGCCTGGATGATGCCATCGTCTTCCGCGGCGAGGACAAGGTGTCCTATCGCTGGTCGTGGGATGCGCTTCGCGCCCGGGTGTCGAAGCTCCAGCAGGCTTTTGCTGCAATGGGTATCGGTGAAGGCGACCGCGTTGCCGCCATGATGCCGAACATGCCGGAGACGATAGCCTGCATGCTGGCCGCCGCTTCGCTCGGCGCCATCTGGTCCTCCTGTTCTCCCGATTTCGGCGAGCAGGGTGTGCTCGACCGTTTCGGCCAGATCGAGCCGAAACTGTTTATTGCCTGCGATGCCTACTGGTATGCCGGCAAGCTGCAGGACGTCTCCGCCAAGGTGAAGGCCGTGGCCGGGAAGCTTGGCGCCCCCGTCGTGGTGGTGCACTATGCCGGCGACGCCGAGGCGCTTGCAGGCGCCCTGCCGGACGGCCGCACGCTCGATGCGTTGATGGCACCCTATGAGGCAAAGCCGCTCGTCTTCGCGCAGCTGCCGTTCCGCCACCCGCTCTACATCCTGTTCTCGTCGGGCACCACGGGCGTGCCGAAATGCATCGTGCATTCGGCCGGGGGCACGCTGCTGCAGCATCTCAAGGAGCACCGCCTGCATTGCGGCCTCGTCGCCGGCGAGCGGCTGTTCTATTTCACCACCTGCGGCTGGATGATGTGGAACTGGCTGGTCTCCGGCCTTGCAGTCGGCGCCACGCTCTGCCTGTTCGACGGCTCGCCCTTCCATCCGGACGGCAATGTGCTGTTCGACTATGCCCGGGACGAAAAATTCGCCGTCTTCGGCACCTCTGCCAAATACATCGACGCGGTGCGCAAGGGCGGTTTCACGCCGCGCACGACGCATGACCTTTCGAGCCTGCGCCTGCTGACCTCCACCGGTTCGCCGCTCTCGCCCGAAGGTTTCTCCTTCGTCTACGAGGGCATCAAGCCCGACGTGCAGCTCGCCTCCATTTCCGGCGGCACGGATATCGTTTCCTGCTTCGTGCTCGGCGTTCCGCTGCGGCCCGTCTGGCGCGGCGAGATCCAGGGGCCGGGCCTCGGCCTTGCCATGGATGTCTGGGACGAGGACGGCCATCCGGTGCGCGGCGAAAAGGGCGAGCTGGTCTGCACCAAGGCCTTCCCCTCCATGCCCGTCATGTTCTGGAACGATCCGGACGGCGCAAAATATCGTGCCGCCTATTTCGAGCGCTTCGACAATATCTGGTGCCATGGCGACTTTGCCGAATGGACCAGCCATGACGGCATCGTCATTCACGGGCGCTCCGATGCGACGCTGAACCCCGGCGGCGTGCGCATCGGCACGGCGGAGATCTACAACCAGGTCGAACAGCTGGAAGACGTCGTCGAAGCCCTCTGCATCGGCCAGGACTGGGACGATGACGTGCGCGTCGTGCTTTTCGTACGCCTCGCCCCGGGCAAGGTGCTGGACGAGGCGTTGGAAAAGACGATCCGCACGAAGATACGCACCGGTGCCTCGCCGCGCCACGTGCCGGCGAAGATCATCGAGGTCGCGGACATTCCGCGCACCAAGTCGGGCAAGATCGTCGAGCTTGCTGTGCGCGAGGTGGTGCACGGCAGGCCGGTCAAGAACAAGGAAGCGCTTGCCAATCCGGAGGCGCTGGAGCTCTTCGCCAATCTGGAGGCACTGAAATCGTAAGCGTCTTGCGCGTTAACGATTTCGGCCTTCGGCATTAACCAAGTTTTCGAAGTTGTGAACGAAAGGTTTGTGCCGGAACTGGTCAGGTAAGGATTTGTTAAGCCGGAATGGCGCAAGGTCGTGCCAACTTGAGCGCGCCCGATGACGGGCGTTCCGGTCGCACCCGACCCCGATGGCATGAAGCCGTTCACCACGCTTTTGTTGGACAGCATTCAACTATCGGGGCGGCTTATGCCGCCCTATTTTTTATCCACCCTTCCGGTCGAGCGATCGCGAGACGAGGAAGACGGGAATGAGCCCGACCGCGACGATGATGATGGCGGGCACGCCGGCATCCTCCACCTTCGCCCGCGAGGCGTCCTCGTAGACCAGCGTCGCCAGCGTGTTGAAGTTGAACGGGCGCAGCATGATCGTCGCCGACAGTTCCTTCATGGTCTCGATGAAGACGAGCAGCGCTGCGGTCAGCGTTGCCGGGCGCATCATGGGCAGGAGCACGCTCCAGAGGGTCTGGCTGCTGGTGCGCCCCAGCGTGCGCGCCGCCATGTCGAGATGCGGGGAGAGCTTGTGGAAGCCCGCGTCGATCGTGCCTTCCGCCATGGTGAGAAAGCGCACCGTGCAGGCATAGATGATGGCAAAGCCGGTGCCGGAGAGCAAAAGGCCGGTCGATATGCCGAACTGTGCGCGCAGGAACGCGTCGACGGCATTGTCGAAATTGGCAAGCGGGATCAGCACGCCCATGGCCAGCACCGTGCCCGGCACGCCATAGCCGAAGGAGGCGAAGCGTCCGGCGGCGGCATTCAGGCGCGAGCGGGTGGTGCGCGCGGCATAGGCGAGCAGAAAGGCGAGCAGAACCGCGACAAGGGCCGTCGAGCCCGAAACAAGGACGCTGTGCCAGAGCGCGGAAAGAAGGCGTGTGGAGGCGAACTGCTCCAGCCGGCGCGCCGCATATCCGCCGAGCACGAAGACGGGAATGGCAAAGCCGATGAGTGGCGGTAGAAGGCATGCGAGGCTGGCCGCCCATTTCGTCCAGCCGGCAAGCTTCAGGCGCACGGAATCGTGTACGGCCGCCGTCGTCTTCTGGCTGGAAAAGCGCTGCCGGCGGCGCGCGGCGCGCTCCACCATCATCAGGCAGATGACGAAGACCAGCATGATGCAGGCGATCTGCGCCGCCCCGGCAAGGCTGCCACGGTTGAGCCAGGTGTCGAAGATCGAGAAGGTGAGCGTCTGCACGCCGAGATATTCCACTGCGCCGATATCGTTCAGCGTCTCCATGGCAACCAGCGTCAACCCGACCATGATCGCCGGCCGCGCCATGGGAATCTGGATCTTCGCAAACACCTTGAGTGGCCCCGCGCCGAGCGTGCGCGCCACGTCGGCCGCCGCCCGGCCCTGCATCAGGAACATCGAGCGGGCGGAAAGGTAGATATAGGGATAGAGCACGCTGGACAGCACCAGCATCGCCCCGCCCGTGGTGCGCACCTCCGGAAACCAGTAGTCGCGGCTCGTCTGAAAGCCGAACAGTGCGCGATAGGCCGTCTGTACCGGACCGGTGAAGGAGAAGAATTCGGCAAAGGCATAGGCGCCGAGATAGGCGGGAATGGCGAGCGGCAGCACGAGCAGGCCGGAGAGCAGGCGCCGCCCGGGAAACTCGCAGCTCGCCACCAGCCAGGCCGTGACGACACCAACGATCGCCGTGATCGTGCCGACGCCGGCAAGAAGGATCAGCGTGCGCAACGTCGCGCGCGGGATCACATTGCTGAGAAGATGGGGCCAGTTGTCGGTGCCGCCGGTCGCGGCGATGACGACGATGGCGATCGCCGGCATCAGCACGATGGCGGCTGCCAGTATGGCGGAGGCCGACAAGAACGGATGGCGCCGCGCACCGGTCCTGCGGCCGAGCACCGGCCTGGGTACGCTTTCGGAAGATACCTGCAAGGCGTTCACCTCGGGAAAAGGGGTCCTTCGGCAGGCAGGCGCCACGAACGGTTTCCCATCACCCCGCGTCACGCGGAAACCTCGCGGACGAGGCGGCGGGAGCCGGGCGAGGGGGTCGTCATTGCGCCTTGCCCTCGTTCCCCCGCTCTAATCCAATCGGTTCAATCTGCCAACACGCGCGGCGAAGGAAAGATCACTTCGACCAGCGTGCCTTCGTTCGGCGTGGAGCTGATCGCGAAGTTCGCCCGGTTGGCATCGACCATCGCCTTGGTCAGCGGCAGGCCGAGGCCGGTGCCGTCGCCCCGCTTGCGCGCGCCGGTCGTCACCTGACGGAAGGGCTTCATCGCCTGCTCCAGTTCGCTGCGCGTCATTCCGACGCCGGTGTCGCGAATGCGCAGAACGACGCTGCCGTTCGCCTCATAGGCGGTCGATACGACGATCTGCCCGCCCGGCAGGGTGAAGCGGATGGCGTTCGACAGGATGTTCAGCGCGATCTGCTTGATCGAGCGCAGGTCGGCAACGATCTGCGGCACGGTGGCCGAAAGCGAGGTGCGGATAATGACGCGCTGCGCATTCGCTTGGGGTTGCACCAGCGAGACCGCCTCGGCGATCGTCTCGTTGAGACCGACGGCGGTGAATTCCAGCTCCATCTCGCCCGCCTCGATCTTCGAAATATCGAGCAGGTCGTTGACGATATCGAGCACATGGCGGCCGGAGCGGCCGATATCATTGGCATATTCGATATAGCGCGGATGGCCGATCGGCCCGAAGCGTTCCGTCGCCATCATGTCGGAAAAGCCAATGATGGCATTGAGCGGCGTGCGGATCTCGTGGCTGACGCGGGCGAGGAAATCGCTCTTGTGGGCATTCGCCGTCTCTGCGGCCCGCTTGGCGTTGCGCAGCTCCTCTTCCGTGCGCTTCCACTGGGTGATGTCGCGGATGACGGCGCAATAACCGGCGGAGGAAGAGAGGCGACCCATGGTCATGAAGAGCGGGATGAAACCACCGCTCGCCTCGCGGCCGATGACCTCGCGCCCGTCATTGAGCACGCTTGCGACGCCGTGGCCGGAAAGCCCGGCGAGATAGTCGAGCACCGCCTTCTGGCTTTCATGGGCAAACAGCATGGCGAAGGGCCGGCCGCGGGTCTCGTCCTCGTCATAGTTGAAGAGGGCGCTGGCCGAACGGTTCATCGAGCGGATGTCGCCGTCCTGCCCGACCACGACGACGCCGTCGGTAGCCGTTTCGAGGATCGAGCGCAACTCGCTGACCTCGACGCGCAGCGCGGCGGCGCTCGTCTGGTCGGCATTGCGCTCCTCGGTTTCGACCGCCGGCGCCGGTACGGTCTCGACCAGCGAAAGGGCCGGTCTCGCATGCAGCGGCGTCAGCGCCAGCATCAGCGCCGTGCCGTCCTCCCAGCGGATCGACTGGAGCCGGGCGTGCACGGCGCTCGTGTTTTCACCGTCGGCATGGCGCAGGGCCATCGTGCCGTCGCTATCCTCTGTATCCTCGTCGGGGCCGGCCAGAAGGATGTCGAGCCCACCGGATGCCTCAAGATCCTCAAGGCTCGTATACCCCGTCAGGCGGTAGAATTCCGGATTGGCATGGATGAGCCGGTCGCCGACATGCACCAGCAGGGCAACGGGCAGAACATCGACGACGGGGGCAGTGAGGCCATATTCCATCTGCCGGCGCGGTGGGGCGATGGCCGTGCGCGTCTCGGCCTGGGGCTCGCTCAGGAGATCGTCGGCATGCGGGCCGATTTCGAGGCCGGGCACTTCCGTATCGTTTTCGCCGGCTGCCAGCGCAACGGTGGTGTCCTCGCTCTCAACCGTTTCCGGCTGGTTGTCGCGGGTGGTTTCGTCCAGCTGTTCACCACCGTTTGCGGTTTCCACGGGCGTGACCGGCGGCTGGTCTTCCGGCTTTCGTTTGCCGAAGGTTTCGCCGAGCTGGCGGGCGATCTCGCGGAAGGCGGCCTGTTCGCCAGTCGAAAGGCCGTCGAAAAGACCACCGCGGTTGCGCCGGGTCTCGAGCTGCACGATCTTGTCGGATTGCCGGCGTGCCGGTGTCTCGACGAGGCGCAGCGCCGGGCGCTCGCCGCGGAAGGCGTCCTGTTCGTCCTCAAGAGGGGCTGCCGGCGTGCCCTCGTCTTCGGTAGCAGGGGCAGCCGCTGTCGCGGCCGTTTCGTCGGCGTCCTGCGCTGTCGGAGCCGGCTCGTCCGCTTGGACGATCTCCTCGGGCACGGTGGAGACCGCGGCAGGCGTGTCTGCAGCGTCCGCAACAAGGTCTTCCGCCGGCTCGACCGTGTCGTCCAGCTCCTCGGCCGCGCTCTCCAGGAGGGTGCCGGCTTCTTCGGCGAAGACCTCCTCCATTTCGGCAGCCTGCTCATCCTCGGTAACACCGAGCGTCAGGCCGCGGGCGTGCGAGTCCGGAGCCGCATCGGCGATGCGCACGATGCCGAAGCCTCGGAAGCCGTCGAATTCCCGGTTGCGCGAATAGGTCGGCAGGGCGGCGAGATCGACGGGCACGACGAGGTTGGTGCCCTCGGCCGGCCAGAGGATCGTCTTGCCGGACCAGGTGTCGCGGCGGCGCAGGAGGTCGCCGATCTTGCCGTCGGGGTCGAGGTCGAAGCGCGCGGCGACGTCGGAGAAGCGCTCGCCGGAGATGGCGGCGGCATGCGGGCCGACGGCGGCGGCAAACTCGTCCGATATCTCGCTGAACCGGCCCTCGGCGTCGATCTTCCAGACGAAACGGATCGGCCGGCCCTGCGGATTGAAGGTGAAGCCGGCTGTCTTCCCGTCTGCCGCGCCGTCGCTTGCCGCAACCGCCTCGGGTTCGGCGGCGATCTCATCCGCATGCGCCACGGCTTCTTGCCCGGCGATTGCGTCCGGCATGTTTTCCAGGGCTTCCGCAGCCTGCGGCAGAGCGTCGGTAACCGGGGCTTCAACGGCGCCCTCGTCGGAGGTGGCCATGATCTCAGCCGGGCTTTCCGTCGCAGCGGCGTCCTCGATTGCCGGCATGTCCTCTGCGAGGACCGTTTCGGTTTCAAAAATCGGTTCTGCCGTCTCGACGATCTGCTCGGGCTCTGCCGGCGCCTCCAAGGCGGGCGTCGGAATATCGGTGTCCACAGCGGCTGCTGCCGGCGTTGCGGCGGCGGGTTCTGCCGCGTCGTCGGCCGGGTCGAGATGGCCGAGAATCGTTTCGACGGCAAAGAGCAGGTGGAGTGGCGGATCGGTGGCGATGCGGCCGATGGCGGCGGGAAGATGGCCGCGGCCGGTGGCGATCGGGCGTTTGACGAGGCGCTCGATGCTGCGTCCGGTGGCCTCGACGAGGGCACGGCGCGTTTCCGGGCTGATGGAGAGGCTACCGAAACCCTCCGATGCGGCAACGATCGCACCGGCGCTGTCGAGCACGGCCATGTGCGTGTCCGGGTCGTCGAACCCGGTAAGCATGGCGGCGGCGGTCTCGTGCAGGTCCTGCCGTCCGGTGCCGATGGGCGCGCTGAACAGGATCGCGTCGTCGCCGGCGCGGATGGTGACGGTCTCGACGGCGGCCGTTACCGGCACGCTGCGAAAGCCGCTGCCGATGCGCATCAGAAAGGTACGGCGATCGCCCGGCGCCTGCACCTGCTGGGCGGTCGCGGCCAGCTGGCGGAAGGTCACATCGGCGCGATCCGGTCCGGCATCGAGGAAGTCGTAGATATTGTCGTGGCCGAAGAGGGCGGCGCCCCGGCCGTTTGCCCAGAGCACGCGTGCCATGTTCCTGGAAAACAGCACGACCGCCTCGCCCCGGGCGAAGGGCAGGCGCACCCGTTCATGGACGGCGACGTCGATAAAGGGATACTGTTTTGCGGACATGTTCAGGCCTGTTCTGGCTTCCGGCGTCCCGGCTTTCGATTAACGCTTTATTAATAGCGACGCACAGGCGGAGGGTCCAGCGCCTGGCCCGCAAAGCCCCGAGCTTTCAGGCAGAAGGGTTAACGGCCATGTGGGTTTTTGTGCGTTGCACAATTTTGTTGCAATGCAAAAGAAGATCGACTATATAGAAGCCATCCAAGAACACGGCGCCTCTAGAGAGGGCCAAACCAAGGAGCGCAGACAATGGCTACCAAGAAGACCGACGACGTATTCTCCATCGCATCCATCGACCCGAGCAAGTTCTCCGAGAGCTTCCGCGAGTTCGCCGAAAAGGGCGCCGCGCAGACCAAGGAAGCCTATGCCAAGATGAAGGAAGCTGCCGAAGACGCCACCAAGACCGTCGAAGCGACGCTCGAAAGCGCCCAGGCCGGCTCCGTCGAACTCGGTCTCAAGGCCATCGAAGCGCTGCGCACCAATGCCGAAAATTCGCTTTCGCACATGGAAGCCCTGCTTGGTGTGAAGTCCGTTTCCGAACTCTTCGAACTGCAGACCGCCTTCCTGCGCAAGCAGGCTGAGGTCGCCGTCGAGCAGGCCAAGACCCTGCAGGAAACCTCCAAGAAGGTTGCCGAGAAGGTCACCGCTCCCGGCAAGTCTGCCGCCGAGAAGGCCATGAAGTCCTTCAAGGCCGTCTGATACGGACGATAGCGCGGTTTTCCACGTCGTGATAAAATGGCCAGACGATCGTCTGGCCATTTTCGTTTGTGCAAGCCTCTAAAAAAAGGCTTGAAAAATGGTGCGACTGCCCGTATGTGACGCACCAAGCGCGGTTGACGCGCCCTTGTGCGGTTGTAGCTCAGTTGGTTAGAGCGCAGGTTTGTGGCACCTGAGGTCGGTGGTTCGACCCCACTCAACCGTACCATTCCTCTCTCCTGATAAGTTGTTTTCGATAGGACTTATCGGGAGAGAGGAATATCCCTCCCTTCATTCGCAGCAGTCGGCTTCGGCACCATGGCGCCGTCGTTCCTCCCCTTTCTCCCAACGCCGCGGGAGCGGCTGCCGGTGGTTTTCGATTTCTGGGTCGATCACGCCGAACGCGCCCATAGTTGGGACTGCCTGCTCGGAGCTGTTGCCGGGCTTCCCGTCGGCACTGCTCTTCGTCCGCCAAATCCTGGCCTGCCCGGACGACCGCAATCTCCTGTTTCCGCCCACCCCTGACGCTGCGTAAACCCTTCCTTTACCACGCTTTTGGCGCCATTCCCGTTTTGGCACTCCATTAGGAATCCATTGACCAATAGATCCCTAATGTCCTCCCGTTCCTGTTCGGAACCGGTCCGCATGACGCGCTGCCGCGATGCAAATGGGGTTCTTCAAATGCACATGACGTGCGTCAAATGGCTGGCGATTCCCGCCGGCATGTTCGGGCTGTTCCTTCTCTGGCTGCCGATCAGCCTTCAGGCACAGCTTATCTTGAGTTTTGCCGTGCTCGGCGTGATGTTTCTGGCGATGACCCGCCCGAAGAGCGCGACCTTCCGGCTCGTCACCTTCATCTTTGCCGGCATCCTCGCCATGCGCTACGCGTTCTGGCGCACCACCGAGACGCTGCCGAGCATCTACGAGCCGCTGAATTTCATTCCCGGCCTGGTCCTCTATCTGGCGGAAATGTACTGCCTCGCCATGCTGGCGATCAGCTTCTTCATGCTGGCCGATCCGGTGAAGCGCGAAAGCCCGGAGGAGGGCGATGCGGCGAGCCTGCCGACTGTCGACGTCTTCATCCCGTCCTACAACGAGGAGCCGGAACTGCTCGCCGGCACGCTCGCGGCAGCAAAGTCGCTGCGCTATCCGAAGGACAAGCTGAACGTCTATCTGCTCGATGACGGCGGCACGGAGGCCAAGCGCAACCACAAGGATCCGCGCATCTCGATTGCGGCGATCCGCCGGCACGAGCAGCTGAAGGCGCTCTGCGCCTCGCTCGGCGTGCACTATCATGCCCGCAAGCAGAACGACCATGCCAAGGCCGGCAATCTTAACGAGGGCCTGAAGGTGTCGAACGGCGAACTGGTCGTCGTCTTCGACGCCGACCATGCCCCGGTGCGCGAGTTCCTGCGCGAGACGGTCGGCTATTTCCGCAAGGACAAGAAGCTCTTCCTCGTCCAGACGCCGCACTATTTCCTCAATCCCGATCCGCTCGAAAAGAACCTCCAGACCTTCGCGCGCATGCCCTCGGAAAACGAGATGTTCTATTCGATCCTGCAGCGCGGGCTCGACAAGTGGAACGCCTCGTTCTTCTGCGGCTCGGCGGCGGTGCTGCGCCGCGCTGCGCTCGTCGCGGCGAACGGCTTTTCCGGCCAGTCGATCACCGAGGATTGCGAAACGGCGCTGGCGCTGCATTCCAAGGGCTGGCACAGCCTCTATGTCGACAAGCCGCTGATCGCCGGGCTTCAGCCGGAAACCTTCGTGTCCTTCATCGGCCAGCGCGCCCGCTGGTGCCAGGGCATGCTGCAGATCCTCATCCTCAATCGGCCGTTCCTCGCCAAGGGGCTGACGCTCGCCCAGCGCATCTGCTATGCCGGCATCAATCTCTTCTGGCTGTTCCCGCTGTCGCGGCTTGCCTTCGTCTTCTCGCCGCTGCTCTACATCTTCTTCTCGCTGGAGATCTACCAGGCCAATATCCTGGAATTCGCCTCCTATGCGGTGACCTATCTCGTCGGCTCCTTTGCCATGCAGAGCTACCTCTACGGCCGCGTGCGCTGGCCCTGGGTCTCCGAGCTCTACGAATACGTCCAGTCGGTGCTGCTCTTCGGCTCGATCGTCAGCGTGATCCGCAACCCGCGCAAGCCCACCTTCAATGTGACGGCCAAGGGCCAGACGCTCGACCGCAGCATGCTCTCGCCGCTGGCACGACCCTATTTCATCATCTTCTTCCTGCTTCTCGCGGCCGCGCTCTATTCCGGCTACCGCTTCCTGACGGAACCGGTCGCGACCGAACTGCTGATGATCGTGGCGGGCTGGAACCTCATCAATCTCGGCCTTGCCGGCGCTGCCCTCGGTGCTGTTGCCGAACGCCGCGAACTGCGCCGCAACCAGCGCCTGCCGGTCAAGCGCCACGCATTGATGAAGGCCGGTGGCAAGCTCTCCAACGTCATCATCCAGGATGCTTCCTTTGGTGGCGTCTCGGTGGAATTCGTCGAGAAGGCGCCGGAGATCGATCTCGAGAACCCGCTTGAGGCGACGATCGAGCTTCGCCGCGCCGGCCAGGTCATCACCTTCGACGTCGTCTGCCGTTCCAGCCGCGAAGTCGGCGAGGGCGCGGTGCATGGCTTCGCCTACAAGGAGCGCACGCCGGAAACCTTCCTGGCGATCGCCGAGCTGATGTATTCCGACCAGGCGGTACTGCAGGAGCGTATCGCCCGTCGCCAGGTGCGCCGCAGCTTCTTCTGGGGCACCTCGCGCTTCGCTCTCTGGAGCATCCGCGAGACGCTGCGGGCCTTGCGATACTCCGCCGGCCTCATCCGTGAAAGCGCCGTCCAGTCCTTCGCCGATGCTCCCATCGTGGTGAAGGAAAACAATGCCAAGATCCCCGGCCGTGCAGCCGATCTGCCGCCGGTCCTCACAGGAACCCAGGCCTATGGCTAAGACATCTCTCCTTGCTACACTCGGCCTTGCTTTTCTCGTCGCTTCGGCCGCCTCCGGCCGGGCAGAGGGCCTGGTCGCCGATGCGGTCAAGCCGCTCCTCGAGGGAACGGTGCTTGCCGGTGGTCTGCTGCCCGGGCCGGTCAATGTCGAGAAGGCCAAAACGGCGGAGAACGCCGCGGCCATCACGCTCGTGCCCTTCGAGCAATCGGCCGGCGCCTTCACGCTCGCCGGCGAGGACGATGTCGCGACCTTTACCTTCCAGCTGGATGGCCCGCAGGTTTCCGCCGGCGGTGCTTTGAACCTTGCCTATATCAACGCCGTCTCGGTGCTTCCCGATACGGCGAAGGTGGATGTCGAGGTGAACGGCCGGGATGTCGGCAATTTCGCTATCGCCGCGCCGAACGGCACCCTGACGCAAAGGATCGCCGTCGCTCCGGAATACCTCCGGGCCGGCCGTAATGTCGTGCAGGTCCGCGCGCGCCAGCATCACCGTGTGGATTGCTCGCTCGATGCGACCTACGAGCTTTGGACGAAGCTCGATCCGGCGCTGAGCGGCTTTGCCACCGGCGTTGCCGCACCCTTCACTGATTTCGACAGCCTGCTCGCCGTTCGCCGCAATTCGGCGCAGCGCACGGAAATCCGCGTCGTCCTTCCCGGCGCGTCCGGTGCCGAGGCGCTGAACGAGGTTGCGCCGGTGCTGCAGGCCCTCGTGCTTTTCCTGAATCGCGACGACATCACCGTAGCGATCGCGGACAAGCCGGGCACGGGTCCCGGCATCGACCTCGTCATGGCGATGGACCGCAGCGGCGGCACAGTGCTTGCCGGGCTCGGCCTTTCTGCTGCCCCGCGCGGACTGTCCGTACAGGCCGGCGCCACGTCCGGGCGTGCGGCGGTCGTGTTGCGTGCGGCCAATCTCGGCGATGTCAATGCAGCGGTGCTTGCCGCCGTGAAGGGACCGATGGCAGACGGGCTCAAATCCGGCATCTTCGAGAAGGGCCGGGGCCTGCTTTCGGTCGATGCCGGCGAGCGCCGCACGCTCCGGGAGGCGGGCTACGAGACCCGCGTCTTCTCCGGCCGCCTCTCGCGCACCGATTTCGCCGTGGAGATGCCGGCAGACTTCTATCCGGCGGAATATGCGACGCTCGATCTGCGCCTTTCCGCCGCCACTTCGCCGGGCCTCGAACAGACCGCCCAGCTCCTCGTGCGCGTCAACGACAAGGTCGTGAAGAGCTATCCCTTCCGCAACCGCGAAGGCGAGCAGTTCGACGGCAAGCGCATCGAACTGCCGCTGCGTGCCTTCCGCCCGGGCGTCAACCGCGTAGAGCTGCTGGCCGAATTGCCGACCGCGGCGGATACTGCCTGCCGACCGGAAGAGCGTGACGACGGCAAGCCGCGCTTCATCCTGCTCGATACGACGGCCATCGAGGTCCCCTCGCTTGCCCGGGTCGGCCGGCTTCCCGATCTCGCGGCGCTTGCCGGCAAGGCCTATCCCTATGGCGGCGGCAAGCCCTTCGATCTCGTCGTCGATCGGGCGGATCACCAGTCGGTCGGCGCCGGGTTGACCATGCTCGCGCGGCTTGCCCTTTCCGCCCGCGCGCCGCTCAACGCACGGATCGCTATCGGTACGCCCGCCGAGGGTTCCGGACGGGATGCGCTGGTCGTCTCCTCGCAGAACGATTTCGCCGAACTCGGGCCGGCGGACAAAGCGGCCTTCCCGACTGCGGACGACATCAGCGCGTCGGTCGCCGATCTCCTGAAACCCGACACGGTCGTCACCGCCTCGGTATCCGGCGGCGCTGCGACGGGTAGCGAGACCGCCGATCTCCTGCAGGCCTTCCACGATTCCACGGCGGCGGGGGAGGATGAGCTTTCCTTCGGCGCCCGGGCGCAGCTCTGGCTTGCCGCCGCGACGAACAGTTTCGGCCGCTGGCTGAACTACGAAGGCGAGGACGAGGCGCGGCTTGCGCCCCATGGCGAGGGCTCTCTGGTGACGCTTTCCCAGATGCGCTCGCCCGATGGGCTGGCCACCTGGACCGTCATCAAGGCCGATGCGCCGCGGGATGTGGAGGCGGGCGTCAACCGGCTCGTCGAGCCCGCCGTCTGGCGCGATCTTCAGGGTGGTACTGCGGCGATCGAGACGGCGAGCCTTTCGCTCGTCAGCCTGCCGGCCGCGGATCGTTACATCGCCGACCTGTCGGACCGCAGCCCCGGCAACCTGCGCCGGGTCGCGGCGGCGTGGTTCTCCGACAATTTCCAGATCTATGTGCTGCTCGTGCTTGCCTGCCTCGGTGCCTTCGCCGCCTGGCTCGGCCTGACAGTGCCGAAAAAGGGCGTGAGGTCCGACCGATGAGAACGCTTTTCCTTGCGACCCTGCTGCTTGGCACCCCGGCCCTGTCATCGATGGCGCTGGCGGCCGATGCAAAGGCCGGCCCCGGCGAGGTCGAGCTGGCCGCGCTCTATTATTATGCCGAGCAGAAGCAGCAGGACCGGCTGGAGGCCGAGACGAACCGGTTGCGGCTGAAATATCCGGATTTCGTCGTGCCTGCCGACGTCTATTCGCCCGCCGCCCGGCAGGTCGATGAAAGCGCTCTCTGGACGCTCTACGACAAGAACGATTTTAACGGCATCGAGGCCGAAATCGGCCGCCGCCGTTCGGAAAACCCGCAATGGGCGCCGAGTGCGGATTTTTCCGGAAAGCTTGCCCGCCGCAAGCAGCGCGTCGAGATGATGGCTGCGACCGCCCGCAAGGACTGGATGGGCGTCATCGAGGCTGGCAAGGCCATCGACCCCGCAGGCGAGACGGAAGTCGATCTCGTCTGGATGCTGCTCGACGCCTATGCGCAGACCGGCGCCAAGGATGCGCTGGCGGGTGCCTATCGTGGCCTGCTCTTCCGGGAGGGCGACAGGCGTCTGCCGGATCAGCAGATCCTCACCACCCTCCAAAAATCGACGCGGGATTTCCCGGCTGAGGACGTGCGTAAGGCGATGAACGTGCTGGCGACCTCGCCGCTGCTGCAGGCCGGCTTGCAGCCGTTGGAACTCGACCTCACCCGCAAGGACGTCGCGGACTTCAACGCGGATGAAAAGCGCCAGACGCCGATTGCCGAAGGCGAGGTCGGCCGGCTGCGTGCGGTGGCGGAAAAGGGCGAGCGTCTCGAAGACCTCTCGTTGCTCGGCTGGTACGACCTGAAACTCAAGTCGGCTGAAAATGCCGAACGCTGGTTCAAGGCGGCGCTCGCCAAGCGTCGCGACGTGGAGAACGCCAAGGGCCTCTACCTCTCGCTTGCCGCGCAGAACAAGCAGGACGCGGCCTATGCCGTCGCGGAAGACTATGTCGACGACCTCTCCGCCGATCCCGAATTCCTGATGAATGCGCTGTCTCTGCGCTTTTCCAAGCCCGACCAGCCGGACGCGGACGTGAAGACGGTCACCGCCTACAGCAACGCCATCCTCGCGACGTCGAATGCCGACCATGCGGAAATCCTCGCCTGGTATGCCTACAATTCCCGGCAGTACGAGGCATCGAAGGCCT
This sequence comes from Shinella sp. SUS2, assembly GCF_001262505.1. Taxonomy (GTDB): domain Bacteria; phylum Pseudomonadota; class Alphaproteobacteria; order Rhizobiales; family Rhizobiaceae; genus Shinella. The sequence goes on along the minus strand of NZ_KQ410736.1, from coordinate 38,197 downwards.
GGTTTGAAAAGTCACTCGACTGGGAAAGCGCGCCGGTGCGCGTCAAGGGCCTTGCCCTCAGCCTGCTGCGTCTGGCTGCAAAGAACGACTATGCGGCGCTGGAGGCGGAATACCGCGAAGTCTACCCGGAAATCTGGGCCGAGATAAAGGTCGCGACACCGCCGAAGGGCCGGCGCAGCGTCGCCGTCGAGATGCCTGTCGCGACTACGACTGGCGGCGGCACCGGCTATCTCGCGCAATTCAAGGCGAAGCGCTTCAGCGCCTGCATCAAGGAGATTTCCGCGCTGGAGGCGCGCGGCACGATCTCTGCCGATGCCATGCTGATCAAGGGCTGGTGCCATCTCGAACTGAACCGGCTCGCGGAGGCCCGCAACGCCTTTGAGGCGGCGCTCGGCAACAGCCGCACCCAGGCGGACGCCGCCTATGGCGCGGCGCTGACCCTGTTGCGCGGCCGGCTGACCGACGATGCCGAGGCGATGATCGGCCTCTATCCGCTGGCGGAAAAGCGGGACCGCGAGGTCCGGGCGGAAATCTACTGGCAGCGCGCCCGCTCGGCCTTCGACCACAAGCAGTACCAGCGTGTGCTCGATGCGTTGAACGCTCGGGCCAGCCTCGTCGCCGAACCGGCGGATCTCAGCCAGCTGCGTGGCTGGGCCTACTACCATCTCGGCAATCGTGGCCAGGCGCAGGCGGTCTTCGCGCGGCTCAACATGCATCTTTATGATCCGGCGGCCGCTCGCGGCCTTGCCGTCTCCACGGCTCCCATCCGATAGGTTCTTCATGCGCTGGCTGTTTCTCGCTGCACTTCCGCTCCTCGCCACGGGCTGCACCGCCGTGCACGACCCCTTCCTCGAAACCGGATCCATCCGTCCGGACGCGCCGCCGATCTCGACGGAGGTCTCGCCGGAATTCGCCGCCGCCTACCTGCCGTCGATCTCCGGACGTATCGAAAGCGTGCGCCAGACGGTACGCGGCGATTTCTTCGAGCAGGCGATCGTCTATTCCAACGCGACGGCTTCTGCCGGCGAGAACGTGCTGACGGTGCGGGTCGGCACGCCCTCCGAGGGTGTCTCCTTCCTGCGCGCCCCGACGCGACGGGCGATCCTCGCCGAGATGCGGCAGGCCCTGCCTGATGTCGCGATGAGGATCAACGCCGCCGCCGGCCAGAACACGCACGGCATCTATGGTTATGCGACGGGCCCGCTGGGCGCCTCCGGCAGCTGCCTCTACGCCTGGCAGTTCACCAAACGGACGGCGCCGCTCAGCGAAACGGCGATGGGCCGTCTCGGAGACGGCAATTATTCCGCGCAGGTACGCCTGCGCTTCTGCCATCCCTCCATGCCGGAAGAGCGCATCGCCGCGCTGATGGCCGGAATGCGGCTGAAGCCCGTGACGGACCAGACCTTCGACATGCTGCGCTATGCCGGCGGCAGCGGCGTCCTGCGCAGCCAGCCCGTCGCGGTGCGCGCCGAGCCTGTGACGGTTGTCGACGACGGCGTGGTGCCGCGCCACACGCCGAAACGCCGGCTCGTGGAGGAGAAGCGGGCCGAAGAGCCGGCCGTCATCCGCAATGCCGTGCGTGTGCCGCTCCCGGGCGAGGCCGGCCAGGAGAAGGTGAAGGTTGCCGTCTCCGAAAAGCCGGTGGAAACGCTGGAAGGCGCGCAGACGGCCCGGGCGAAAAGCGCACTGGTGCCGATGCCCGAAACCGCCGCACTGACCGCGGGCGACTGACGCCTACAAGAAGATGTGGTGCTCCTGCTGCACGAGTTCCTGCACGAATTCGGCGACGGTGCGCACGCGCGTCAGGTCCCGCGCACTTTCGTGCCAGGTCGTCCAGTAGGCGCGGCGGATGGCGGTGCCGGGCAGGAGGCGGACGAGCTCGTCATACTGCCGGGCGATATAGTCGTGCAGGATGCCGATGCCGGCGCCGGAACGCACCGCCTCCGTCTGGCCGGTCGCGCTGGAAATCTCGAAGCCGGCATCCCAGCTGCGCATGATCTCGCCGGTGAAATTGAGCGAGGCGGTGAAGATCAGGTCCTCCACATAACCGACACGCCGGTGGGCTTTGAGGTCCTCGACGCCCTGCGGCGTGCCGTTTTCCGCGAGATAGGCGCGCGAGGCATAGAGGCCGAGCGTATAGTCCGTCAGCTTGGAGGAGACGAGGCGTCCCTGTTCCGGCCGTTCCAGCGTGATGGCGATGTCGGCCTCGCGCTGGGAGAGCGAGAAGGAGCGCGGTACCGGCACGAGCTGGATCTTCAGTTCCGGGTGCCGCGCCGTCAGCCGCCCGAGGCGCGGCGCGAGGAAGGAGACGCCAAAACCATCCGGCGCCCCGACGCGCACCGTGCCGGCGACGGCCGTATCGATACGACCGATGCTCGCCTGCACCGCGAGCATCTCCGTCTCCATCCGCTCGGCCGCGCGAAAGAAAGCGTCGCCTTCGGCGGTGAGATCGCAGCCATTGGTGCGGCGGATGAGGAGCCGCGTCTTCAGCGCTTCCTCCAGCGCGCTGACGCGGCGGCTGAGCGTGGCGTGGTTGACGCCGAGGCGGCGGGAAGCGGCAAGCAGTTGCCCGGTACGGGCCACCGCCAGGAACATGCGGGCGTCATCCCAGTTCATTTCTGCCTCCGACTTTAATTTCTGCACAACGGTTCCTTATCCAAGGTGATTGAGTTGTGCAAATTGAAGTGCGATGATCTCTTCATACCAACGGAGGAGCTCCCCATGTACGAGATCGGCCATTTCATCCACGGCAAGAAGGTCGCCGGCACCAGCGGCCGCACCGCGAACGTCTTTAATCCGGCGACGGGCGAAGTCCAGGCGACGGTGGCACTTGCCAACGACGCCGACCTGCAGGCCGCGATCGACAGCGCGCTTTCCGCGCAGCCGAAGTGGGCCGCCACCAACCCGCAGCGCCGCGCCCGCGTCTTCATGAAGTTCGTCGAGCTTCTGAACCAGAACATGGACGAGCTTGCCGTTCTGATCTCCCGCGAGCACGGCAAGACCGTTGAGGATTCGAAGGGCGACGTCATCCGCGGCCTGGAAGTCTGCGAATTCGTCATCGGCATTCCGCACCTCTCCAAGAGCGAATTCACCGAAGGCGCCGGCCCGAACATCGACATGTATTCGATCCGCCAGCCGGTCGGCATCGGCGCCGGCATCACGCCGTTCAACTTCCCGGGCATGATCCCGATGTGGATGTTCGCCCCCGCTATCGCCTGCGGCAACGCCTTCATCCTGAAGCCCTCCGAGCGCGATCCGTCGCTGCCGATCCGCCTTGCCGAACTGATGATCGAGGCGGGCCTTCCGGCCGGCATCCTCAACGTCGTCAACGGCGACAAGGGTGCGGTCGACGGCATCCTGGCGCATCCGGATATCGCCGCCGTCTCCTTCGTCGGCTCCACGCCGATCGCCCGTTACGTCTATGGCACGGCTGCCGCCAACGGCAAGCGCGCCCAGTGCTTCGGCGGCGCTAAGAACCACATGATCATCATGCCCGATGCCGACCTTGACCAGGCCGCAAACGCGCTGATGGGCGCCGGCTACGGTTCGGCCGGCGAGCGCTGCATGGCGATCTCGGTTGCCGTCCCCGTCGGCGAGGAAACCGCCAACCGGCTGATCGAGAAGCTGACGCCGATGATCGAGAGCCTGCGCATCGGCCCCTACACCGATGACAAGGCCGACATGGGCCCGGTCGTCACCAAGGAAGCCCAGGCCCGTATCCTCGGCCTCATCGACAAGGGCGTGGAAGAAGGCGCCAACCTCGTCGTCGACGGCCGCGGCTTCAAGCTCCAGGGTTATGAAGACGGCTATTTCGTCGGCGGCTGCCTGTTCGACAACGTCACGCCGGACATGGAAATCTACAAGACCGAAATCTTCGGCCCGGTCCTGTCCGTCGTTCGCGCCAAGAACTACGAGGAAGCCCTCGACCTTCCGATGAAGCACGAATATGGCAACGGCGTCGCGATCTACACCCGTGACGGCGACGCGGCCCGCGACTTCGCCAGCCGCATCAACATCGGCATGGTCGGCGTCAACGTTCCGATCCCGGTTCCGCTTGCCTACCACTCCTTCGGCGGCTGGAAGTCCTCGTCCTTCGGCGATCTCAACCAGCACGGCACGGACTCGATCAAGTTCTGGACCCGCACGAAGACGGTCACCAGCCGCTGGCCGTCGGGCATCAAGGACGGCGCCGAATTCGTCATGCCGACGATGAAGTGATCCGTCCCGCCGGAAGGATTGAAAGGGCTCCCGCAAGGGGGCCCTTTTTGCATTGCGAATTTTTTGTGCCCTGCGAAGAATAGCCATCGATCCCGGCCCGTTAAGCCCTCGTGTCTATGCATTCGGAAGGGGCAAACGATATGTCATTCGCAGCATCTGCTGCGCCCGCGGGACAGGCGGGCGGGTTTCACCGCATCACGTTTACCGGCAAGGCGTCGGAATATTTTGGCATCTGGATCGTCAATGTGCTGCTGACGATCATCACGCTTGGCATCTATTCTGCCTGGGCCAAGGTCCGGCGCAATCGTTATTTCTACGGCAATACCGTGCTGCTTGGCCGATCCTTTGAATACCATGCGAAGGGTCTGCAGATCCTCATCGGCCGCCTCATCGTTCTCGGTGCCTTTATCGCGCTCAACGTGATTGCGACGCTGGTGCCGATTCTCGTCCTGCTGCCGACGCTCGTCGTTCTGATCGCGTTGCCCTGGCTTGTCGCCAAGGGCCTGCGCTTCAGCGCACGTGTCACGAGCTACCGCAATGTTCGCTTCGATTTCGTCGGCGGTGCGGGCGGTGCGTTCAAGGCCTTCATTCTCGGCAGCCTGCTCGCCGTCATCACCATCGGTATCCTCACGCCGCTCGCCAGCCGCTGGGTCTCGCGCTATGTCGGCACGAACCTGCGCTACGGCGGCAAGGCCTTCGATACCGACCCGCAGCTCGGCCCGCTCTATAAGTCCTGGCTCCTGTCGTTCCTCATCGCGCTGGTCGGCCTCGGCATCATCGCGCTCATCGTCTTCATGAATCTCTCGCTGATCCTGCCGATGATCGAGACGCCCGGCGCTCTGACGCCGGAACAGCAGATCCCGCTCGTCATCAGCGCGGTCATCGGCTACATCGTGCTCTTCGCGACCTTCGGCATTGCAGGCCTCTTCTATCGCGCGGGCGTGCGCAACATCGCCTGGTCGGCGACCACCTTCGACGGCCAGCACCGCATGCTGAGCGACGTCTCGCGCACCCGCTACACCTGGATCGCCATTTCCAACGTTATCGTCACGCTGCTGACCCTCGGCCTGATGCGGCCCTGGGCGGCGGTGCGCATGGCGCGCTATACCTGGGAGCACACCGGCATCCATTTCACGGGGGATGTCGGCGAGCTGTTCAGCCGCATCGAGGCGCAGGGCTCGGCCGTCGGCTCGGAGTTCATGGACTTTGAAGGTTTCGACTTTGGCTTCTGACAATGCCACCATCGCCGGCGGGGATTGGCATCCCGCCGGCTCCAGCCGCTCGGTCGAGGCCCGCCTCGTCGAGCGGGCCGGGGAAATCACGGCGGTGCCGGTCGGCGGCGAGAAGCCGCTTGCCGGCGCGGGCCTCTCCTGGGTCGAGATTTCCGGCCGCGTCGGGGCCATCCCGCGCCGGGTGACCTTTCCGGACGGCTCGGTCTTCGAGACCTGGGACAATGACGGCATCGACCGCTATCTTGCCGCGCGCGGCAAGGGGGGCGCCGGCCTCGTGCACTGGCTGGAGCAGTTCCGGCTCCGCCTGATCGTCATCGTGCTCGCCGCCTTCGTGCTGGGTGGCGTGGTCTATCGCTGGGGCGTGCCGGCGCTCGTCGAGGTCGCCATCCTCACCACGCCGCCGATCGTGCCGCAGTTGATGGCGCAGGGCACGCTCGAAGCGCTCGACCAGACGACCTTCTCGCCGACGAAGCTGCCGGACGGCCGCCGCAAGGAGATCGCCGACGGCTTTGCCCGCATCGCTGCCCAGTCGCCGCGCGGGGCAGGGGCCTATACCCTCAATTTCCGTGATGGCGGCCTGATCGGACCGAATGCCTTCGCGCTGCCGGACGGCACGCTCGTCCTCACCGACCAGCTCGTCGAACTGGCAGGTGGCGATACGGAGATGATCATCGGTGTGCTCGCGCACGAGATCGGCCATGTCGAGCTGGAGCACAGCCTGCGCCAGTTCTATCGCGCCGCCGGCATGACCGGCCTCATCATGCTGATTGCCGGCGACGTCGGCTCGGCGGTCGAGGATGTGCTGATGCAAGGTGGCGGCCTCCTCGCGCTCTCCTATTCGCGCGGTGCGGAGGCCGAAGCCGACCGGCGCTCGGTCGAGCTGATGGCAAAGGCCGGCTACGACCCCACCGCGATCGCCCGCTTCTTCGGTCTCCTGGAGGAAAAACTCGACGACAAGGGGGATACCACCATCCTCTCCACCCATCCGGGCACGCCGCAGCGCAAGAAGGACATCATCGACTACAGCCGGATCATCTCCGGCCAGTCGGATCCGGACCTGCAATGAACGAAAACGGCGGCCCGAGAGCCGCCGTTTCCTGGTTTGGCCTTGGGAGGCATTCCTGTTACTGCGACGGGCCGTCGTTGTAGCCGACCTTGTCCACCAGCTCGGATGCCTTCTTGCGGTTCGCCGCGATGTCGACGAGCGGCAGGGCATCCGGCTTCAGCGTGCCGAAGGACTTGACGACCTCGGACGGCTCGGCGCCCGGCAGGACCGGGTATTCGTAGACCTGCTCGGCATAAATCTTCTGCGCGGTGCCGGCCGACAGGAATTCCATCAGCTTCAGCGCATTGTCCTTGTTCGGAGCGTTCTTGGCGAGCGCCATGCCGGAGACGTTGACGTGGCTGCCGCGGTCGGCGGTGTTCGGGAACAGCACCTTGATGGCTGCCGCCCAGTCCTTCTGCTCCGGCTCCTTCTCGTTGGTCATCATCAGACCGACATAGTAGGAGTTGCCGAGTGCGAGGTCGCATTCGCCGGCGAGGATCGCCTTGGCCTGGTCGCGGTCGCCGCCGTCGGGCTTGCGGGCGAGGTTGTTCTTCAGGCCGGTCAGCCACTTCTCGGCTTCGGCTTCGCCGTGATGGGCGATCATCGAGGCGATCAGGCCGATATTGTAGGAGTGCTGGCCGTCACGGGTGCAGATCTTGCCCTTCCACTTCGGGTCGGCAAGCTCCTCGTAGGTGATCTCGTTCTGCGCGACGCGATCCTTGGACGCGTAGACGACGCGCGAACGCGTGGTCAGGCCGAACCAGTCGCCATCCGGATCGCGGTACTGCGCCGGGATGTCCTTGTTGATGACGTCGTTCTGGACCGGCTGCGTGACGCCGCCTTCCTTGGCTTCCGTCAGGCGCGCGATGTCGACCGTCAGGATGACGTCGGCCGGCGAGTTCGCGCCTTCCGCCTGAATGCGCTCCACCAGGCCCTTGTCGAGGAAGAGCACGTTGGTGGTGATACCGGTTTCCTTGGTGAATTCGTCGAGCAGCGGCTTGATCAGATCCGGCTGACGGTAGGAGTAGATGTTGACTTCACCATCTGCAAAGGCGGGTGCGGCAAGGGCCAGACCGGCGGTCGAGAGGGCAAGGGCGGCAAGAGACGTCTTAAGCAGTTGCATCGGGTCCTCCTGGTGCATTTATTCTTAACTGCTAAAGTCGTGTTTAACGGCTTGCCCCTCGCAGTCACCCGTGCGACCCCCGCCATAACATGAATGTGATTTTCCGCTTTTTGGAATTGTTCTAAATAGCGAAGTGTCCTATATATGTGCGGACTAGAAAACCGGATTCGGAGTTCCCGATGCGTCTGACGAAACAAACCAACTATGCGGTGCGCATGTTGATGTACTGCGCGGCGAATGGTGACAAACTCAGCCGCGTTCCGGAAATCGCCAGGGCCTATGGCGTATCCGAGCTGTTCCTGTTCAAGATCCTCCAGCCGCTGACGCGGGCCGGCATCATCGAGACCGTGCGCGGCCGCAACGGCGGTGTGCGTCTGCCGAAGCCGGCGGCGGAGATCACGCTGTTCGACGTCGTGCGTGTGACGGAGGACTCTTTCGCCATGGCCGAATGTTTCGAGGCGGGGGAGATCGAATGCCCGCTGGTCGATAGCTGTGGCCTCAATTCGGCGCTGCGCAAGGCGCTCAACGCCTTCTTCGAAGTGCTGCAGCAATATACGATCGACGATCTGGTGAAGGCCCGCCCGCAGATCGGCATGCTGCTTGGCCTGGAAAATGCGGCCGTGCGGCAGCCCGCCGCCTGAGTGAGGCTCAAGACAGGGCCTTTCCGTTTTTTCGCCGGGTGTAATGCCCGGCGCCTCCAGCTTGGTATCGCGCTGGCGGCATATCCATTTCACAAATTTCTGAAAGTGCACCAGACGCCGGAGGTTACTCTCCGGCGCTTGTGTCCTGCCTGACATATTCCCTGAGGATGAACTCGACGGCTGTCGGGTCGAGCTCGGCCTTGTCGATGCGGAAGTCGACGCCGTAATCGTCGATCTTCTGGAAATAGGCATCGCTTATCGAGGAGGAAATGACGCCGACCGGGCCGATGTAGCCGTTGCGCCGGAGTTCCGGCACGGTCTCGCGAAAATCCGCCTGCGGCTGGAGCCGGTTGTCCATCAGGATCATGTCGAGCCGCACCCCGTCAACACGGATAAAATCCAGCGCCGCTTCCACCGTCTCTACATAATGAAGGGTGATCGCATAGCTTGTCACCTTGCGCATCAGCGCGCTGAGGATGACGTTTTCCGCAGGGTCGTCATCGACAAGCAGGATATGCACGGTTGCGGTCATAGTGGTGGGTGAACCTGATTGCATCGAATGGTTGGCCGGAAGCCGCGGCTACTCTCATCCACGCGGCACGCATTAACAAGTCCCTAACTCTGCTATCGGTAACGCCGCGGACCTGATTTGCGGCATTATTGGATGATTTGCTCGCGGATTGCCTTTGCCACCATCTGCGTACGGTTCACCACGTCGAGTTTCTTCAGGATCGTAGCCGTGTGCGAGTTCACCGTGTGCTCGGAAACCGAGACGATGAGGGCGATCTCGCTTGCCGTCTTGCCGTAGGAGATCCAGCGCAGGATTTCCGTCTCGCGCGGCGTCAGACCCATGCCTGCCTTGTTGGCGAGGACCTTGCGGTAGAAGTAGTCGAAGGCGCAGTTCGCCTCGTAGCAGATCTCGTAGTGGGCGCTGCGGCCGATATCCTCGCCGTCGCCCAGGAAGAGCACCACATACCGTATGCCCCCGATGGAGTGGACCGGAATGGCAAGCGCCATGTCGAAGCCGATCTGCTCGAGGAAGTCGCCGCTGCCGACCGCGCCGTTCTCCACCGGGTCATCGCTCAGCCACACGGTCGGGATGGTCGATTTGTAGAAGCTTTTGAAGATGGCGGAATCGTTCAGGCGATGACGCTTGTCATAGGCCTCGGCAAGGCCGGCTGGCAGGTCGTGCAGCACGAGGCGGCCCGCAAGGTGGCTCGTCTCGTGTTCGTTGGCCAGCTGCAGGATTCCGAAATGCTCGAAACCGTAGCGCAGCGCCAAGGTATGGAAAATGCGAAAGAAATCGACGCGATTGAGAGCCTTCTCAAGATCGCTTTCGAAATCATAGCGCCGGTAGTGTTTGTTCAAGACGGGCACGTGGTCTCTATCCCCAGGGATTCCACGCGTCAAATCTAGCGCCACAATCTTTGGCGGCAAAGGGTTTTGCCGGACAATTTCGTGATGGCGGTCCACTTTTTTGTGGCCGTTCGAACAAGGTGCTGAAAACAAAGGAAGAAACGAAAGAAGGACTGCCCTTCGCTCTTGTCGTCTCGCCCCGCCGCCACAGGGTGAAACAGCGAAGGACAGTCCCTCTTGCCTCGATGTCCTGTTATGGCACGACGCCGACGTCGCCGCTATCCATTCAGGTCGGGATTGACAAGGCAGGGGGTGGGTGATTCGCGTTGCTTTTGAAGCCGTTTCTAATGCTGTGGAGAATAATCTTCCGCGGTTTTTTCCGGTTGGACAAATTTGTTCGCGGACTTATTGCAATCCTGCGGCAAATGTCGTTCCATCCCCGGCAAGGTCGGGGCCGGAAGTGTACCCGAGCCTGCACAAGAGAACAAAAAAGCAAACCTGGGAAGCTCACTATGAAAAAGCTGACTACTCTCCTCGCAGCGACGGCGCTTGCCTCGTTGATGGGTACGGCCGCCTGGTCGAAGACCTTCGTCTACTGCTCGGAAGCGTCGCCGGAAGGCTTCGATCCCGGCCTCTATACCGGCGGTCAGACCTTCGACGCAGCAGCGCACACGGTCTACAACCGGCTGGTGGAATTCAAGCGCGGCACGACGGAACTGGAGCCTGCGCTGGCCGAGAGCTGGGAAATTTCCGCCGATGGCAAGGAATATACCTTCAAGCTCCGCAAGGGCGTGAAGTTCCAGACGACCGAGTATTTCACCCCGTCGCGTGAGCTGAACGCAGACGACGTGATCTTCTCCTTCGAGCGTCAGTACAAGGAAGACAATGCCTGGAACAAGTACGTGCCGGGCGCGTCCTGGGAATACTTCTCCGGCATGGGTCTGCCCGATGTGCTCGACAAGATCGAGAAGGTCGACGACCTGACGGTCAAGATCACGCTGAAGCGCCCGGAAGCACCGCTGCTCGCCAACCTCGGCATGCCCTTCATCTCGATCGTCTCCAAGGAATATGCCGACAAGCTGCAGGCTGACGGCAAGATGGAGCTGATGAACCAGCAGCCGCTCGGCACCGGCCCGTTCACCTTCGTTGCCTACCAGCCGGATGCCGCGATCCGCTACAAGGCCAACCCGGACTACTGGGGCGGCAAGCAGAAGATCGACGATCTCGTCTTCGCAATCACCACGGACGCTGCCGTTCGCGCGCAGAAGCTGAAGGCTGGCGAATGCCACCTGATGTCCTATCCGAACGCCGCTGACGTCGCCGAGCTGAAGGCCGACCCGAACCTGCACATCTCCGAGCAGGCTGGCCTCAACGTCGCATACCTCGCCTACAACACGCTGGTTCCGCCCTTCGACAAGGTCGAGGTCCGCAAGGCCCTCAACATGGCGATCAACCGCCAGGCCATCGTCGACGCGGTCTTCCAGGGCGCAGCAACGGTTGCAAAGAACCCGATCCCGCCGACCATGTGGTCGTACAACGACGCCGTCGTCGACGACAAGTTCGATCCGGAAGCGGCCAAGAAGATGCTTGAAGACGCTGGCGCTGCCGGCCTCAAGATGAAGATCTGGGCGATGCCCGTCGCGCGTCCGTACATGCTGAACGCCCGCCGCGCAGCAGAACTGATGCAGGCTGACCTTGCCAAGATCGGCGTTGAAGTCGAGATCGTCTCCTACGAATGGGCCGAGTATCTGAAGCTCTCGTCTGCCAAGGACCGCGACGGCGCGGCCATCCTCGGCTGGACGGGCGACAACGGTGACCCGGACAACTTCCTTGACACCCTGCTCGGTTGCGACGCCGTCGGCGGCAACAACCGTGCGCAGTGGTGCAACAAGGAGTTCGACGACCTGATGACGAAGGCGAAGGAAACCGCCGACGTTGCAGAGCGCACCAAGCTCTATGAAGAGGCCCAGGTCATCTTCAAGCGCGAAGCGCCCTGGAACACGCTCGACCACTCGCTCGCCGTCGTTCCGATGAGCAAGAAGGTCTCGGGCTTCGTCCAGTCCCCGCTTGGCGACTTCGTCTTCGAAGGCGTGGACATCGCCGAGTAATATCGGCTACGAGAAAGCGCACGCCGCAAAGAGCGTGCATTGGCCGGCGGCTCGAAGACATTCGGGCCGCCGGTTTTTCACAAAAATGAAGGGATTGGCTCCCATGTTTCGTTTTATCTTCGGACGGCTCGCCGTCCTGATACCCACGTTCCTCGGGGTATCGCTCATCGCGTTCTCCTTCATTCGACTTCTTCCGGGCGATCCGGTCATGCTGATGTCGGGTGAGCGCGTCATGTCTCCGGAACGACACGCCGAGCTCATGCACCAGCTTGGCCTCGACCGACCGATGTACATCCAGTATTTCGATTATCTTGCCGGCCTGCTCACGGGCGACTTCGGCTCGTCCATCGTGACCAAGCGGCCGGTGCTCGATGACTTCATGCTGCTCTTCCCGGCAACGCTGGAGCTTTCGCTCTGCGCCATCATCGTCGCCGTCGTGCTCGGCATTCCCGCCGGCGTCTTCGCCGCGGTGAAACGCGGGACCTGGCTCGACCAGTCGATCATGGGCGTTGCCCTCGTCGGCTATTCGATGCCGATCTTCTGGTGGGGCCTGCTGCTCATCATCTTCTTCTCCGGTTATCTCGGCTGGACACCGGTCTCGGGGCGCATCTCGCTGATGTACTTCTTCCCGCAGGTCACCGGTTTCATGCTGATCGACAGCCTGATCTCCGGGCAGGCGGGGGCGTTCAAATCGGCGCTGACCTACCTGATCCTGCCGACGGTCGTCCTTGCGACGATCCCGCTCGCCGTCATCGCCCGCCAGACCCGTTCGGCCATGCTCGAAGTGCTCGGCGAGGACTATGTCCGCACCGCCCGCGCCAAGGGCCTGCCGCCGTTCCGGGTCATCGGCGTGCATGCGCTGCGCAACGCGATGATCCCCGTCATCACCACGATCGGCCTTCAGGTCGGCGTGCTGCTCGCGGGCGCCATCCTTACCGAGACGATCTTCTCCTGGCCGGGCATCGGCAAGTGGATGGTCGACAGTGTCTTCAAGCGCGACTATGCCGTGGTGCAGGGTGGCTTGATGCTGATCGCTGCCGTCATCATGATCGTCAACCTCGTGGTCGACCTGCTTTACGGCTGGGTCAACCCGCGTATCCGGCACTAGGAGGCGATCCATGAGCACGGTTCAAAACACGGCCGACACCAAGACGGGTGGCACGCCGCCCTCGGGTCTTTCCGAATTCTGGTTCTATTTCTCGCGCAACAAGGGCGCCGTCATCGGCCTCGCGTTCTTCCTGGTCATCCTGTTCGTCGCTGTCTTCGCACCCTTCGTCGCACCGCACAGCCCGAGCAGCCAGAACCGCGAACTTCTCCTGCTGCCGCCGGTCTTCCAGGACGGCGGCATGTGGGGGCATATTCTCGGCACCGACGCCGTCGGCCGCGACATCCTCTCGCGCCTCATCTACGGCGCACGCTTCTCGCTCTTCATCGGTCTCGTCGTCGTGACGCTTTCGGTGGTCTCGGGCGTGCTGATCGGTCTTATCGCCGGCTATTTCCGCGGCAAGGTCGATACGTTCATCATGCGCATCATGGACATCATCCTGGCGTTCCCCTCGCTGCTGCTTGCCCTCGTGCTGGTGGCGGTTCTGGGGCCGGGCCTCTTGAACGCCATGATCGCCATCTCGCTCGTCAACCAGCCGCACTTCGTGCGCCTGACGCGCGCGGCCGTGATGACCGAGAAGTCGAAGGACTATGTCGTCGGCTCGAAGGTCGCGGGCGCCGGCACGCTGCGCCTGATGTTCCTCACCATCCTGCCGAATTGCCTCGCTCCACTCATCGTCCAGGCGACGCTCGCCTTCTCGGCGGCGATCCTCGACGCGGCGGCGCTCGGCTTCCTCGGCATGGGCGCGCAGCCGCCGACGCCGGAATGGGGCACGATGCTCGCCGAAGCGCGCGAATTCATCCAGCGCGCCTGGTGGGTCGTCACCTTCCCCGGCCTTGCCATCCTCATCACCGTGCTGGCCATCAACCTCATGGGTGACGGCCTGCGCGACGCCCTCGATCCCAAGCTGAAGAGGTCGTGATGTCGCTTCTCGAAGTCAAAAACCTCACCGTCGAATTCCAGACGGCTTCCGGTCCCTTCCGCGCCGTGGACGGCGTTTCGCTCAAGGTCGACGAGGGCGAAGTGCTCGCCATCGTCGGCGAATCCGGCTCGGGCAAGTCGGTCTCCATGCTCGCCGCCATGGGGCTTCTCCCGTGGACGGCGAAGGTGACCGCCGACGTACTCACCTTCAACGGCCGCGACATGCAGGCCATGTCCGACAGCGACCGGCGCAAGATCATCGGCAAGGATATTGCCATGATCTTCCAGGAGCCGATCGCCAGCCTCAATCCGTGCTTCACGGTCGGCTACCAGATCGAGGAAGTGCTGCGCATCCACACGGATCTCTCCCGCAAGGCGCGCCGCGACCGGGCGATCGAACTCTTCCAGTCCGTCGGTATTCCGAACCCGGAAGAACGCCTTGGCCACTATCCGCACCAGATGTCGGGCGGCCAGTGCCAGCGTGTGATGATCGCGACCGCGCTCGCCTGCAATCCGAAGCTGCTGATCGCCGACGAGCCGACCACTGCGCTCGACGTGACGATCCAGAAGCAGATCCTCGACCTCCTGATGAAGCTGCAGGCCGAACACGGCATGGGCCTCATCATCATCACCCATGACATGGGCGTCGTCGCCGAAACCGCCGACCGCGTCATCGTGCAGTACAAGGGCCGCCAGATCGAGGAGGCCGACGTGTTGTCGCTCTTCTCGGCCCCGAAGAGCGTCTACACCAAGGCGCTGCTTTCGGCCCTGCCGGAAAATGCCACCGGCGAGCGCCTGCCGACGATCACGGAAAAGCTGACCGACGCCGAGATTTTTGCAGGAGCAGTCCGATGACCCCTGTTCTTGAAGCAAAGAACCTGAAACGCGACTACCATATCCCTGGAAGCCTGTTCAAACCCGCCAAGACCGTCCATGCCGTCAAGGGCGTGAGCTTCAAGGTCGAGCAGGGCAAGACGCTTGCCATCGTTGGCGAAAGCGGTTGCGGCAAGTCCACCCTTGCCCGCATGGTCACGATGATCGATCCGATCACCGAGGGCGATATGCTGATCGATGGCCGCAAGGTCGACATCGCGCATGAGCCGCTGACCGCGGAAATGCGCAGCAAGGTGCAGATCGTCTTCCAGAACCCCTATGGCTCGCTCAACCCGCGCAAGAAGATCGGCGACATCCTCACGGAGCCGCTGGTCATCAACACCAAGGTGCCTGCGGGCGAGCGGCGTGACCGCGCCATGGCCATGCTGAAGAAGGTCGGCCTTGAGGAGAAGCATTACGGGCGCTACCCGCACATGTTCTCCGGCGGCCAGCGCCAGCGCGTGGCGATCGCCCGCGCGCTGATGCTCAATCCGCGCCTGCTCGTGCTCGACGAGCCGGTCTCGGCGCTCGATCTTTCGGTTCAGGCCCAGGTGCTCAACCTGCTCGCTGACCTGCAGGACGAGTTCAAGCTCACCTATGTCTTCATCAGCCATGACCTTTCGGTGGTGCGCCACATCGCCGACGACGTGATGGTGATGTACTTCGGTGAGGCCGTGGAATACGGCAGCCGTGATCAGGTGTTCGAAAACCCGCAGCACAACTACACAAAGACCCTTTTCGCCGCGACGCCCCGCGTCGACGTGGACGCCATCCGCGCCCGCGTCGAACGCCGCAAGCGCGTGGCGTGAGGACGAACAGCCCATGACGGCGACCCGCGCGATCGTCGTCATGGGCGTTTCCGGTTCCGGCAAGACCTCGGTCGCCGAGGGCCTGGCCGCCGCCCTCGGCACCGCTTTCATCGAAGGCGACAGCCTGCACCCCGCCGGCAATGTCGAGAAGATGTCCCGCGGTGTTCCGCTGACGGACGAGGACCGCTGGCCCTGGCTCGATACGATCGGCCAGGCGCTCGCCGGCAGCCTCGACGCGGGAAAGAGCGTTGTCGTTTCCTGCTCGGCCCTGAAAAAGATCTATCGCGACCGTCTGCGCCAGTCGGCCCGTGGATCGCTGACTTTCGTCTTCCTCAAGGGCAGCCGCGATCTGCTCACGGCCCGCATGGCTGCGCGGCATGGCCATTTCATGCCTGCAAGCCTGCTCGACAGCCAGCTTGCCACGCTGGAGGATCCGTCCGGTGAGGCTGGCGTCGTGACTGTCGGCATCGACGCCGCCGTCGAGACGATCGTTGCCAGGGCGCTCGACGGATTGAAAACTGTCGGCTGACCCACGGTGCACGCGAATTTCCCGCCGGGCCACTGGCGTCCGTGCGCCGGGCCTCGTATAGACGGCCACCGCCGGCCGTTGCGTGCCCGCGGCCTCCCGCGAAGAATTTCAAGCCTGACAGGAATGAGACATGGACATCAAACGCTTTGAAACCGGCCCGCGCATGAGCCAGGCCGTCGTGCACAACGGGACCGTCTATCTGGCCGGCCAGGTCGGTGAGGCGGGCTCGGACGTCACCGAGCAGACGAAGCAGGCGCTGGCCGAAGTCGACCGCCTGCTGGCGCTTGCCGGCACCGACAAGACTCGCATCCTTTCCGCCCAGATCTGGCTCGCCGACATGGCCGATTTCTCCAAGATGAACGCCGTCTGGGATGTCTGGGCACCGCAGGGCCACACCCCGGCCCGCGCCACCGGCGAATCCAAGCTGGCAACGCCGGACTACCTCGTCGAAGTCATCGTCGTCGCCGCGCTCTGAGCCAGGCCTCGGCTGAAACGAAAAGAGGCCGCGGTTTCCGCGGCCTCTGCAATGAAAGCGGGCGCCTCAGGCGACGCTTCGCAGCCTCTCCGCCGCGGTCGGCCGCAGCGCGGCGGGGATCTGCTGCAGCACTTCCAGCGCCAGCGCCCTTGCATTCTCCTGCGCCTTGTCGAGATTGCTGACGCGCCGGGCGTCCATCGTATAGAGCGTGCCGCCGCAACCGAAGATGTCGCGGAAGGCCGAACGTTCGATGATCGGTGTCTGCAGAAGGTGGACCCGGCGAGCCGCGAGCAGGTCCTTGACCGCATGCATCGCGCGCGTCGTCACCATGGAGTTGACACGGGTGAGCACGACGGAATGGCGAATATGGATATCGGCCTTGTCTTCCAGATATTGCAGGAGCTCGATGACATTGGCGCCGCCCTGCGCGTCCATGGCGGAGCCCTGCACGGGGATCAGCACGTAATCGGAATAGCCCACCGCCTTGGCGAGGAGCGAACTGCGCGATCCCGGCAGGTCGATCAAGACGAAATCGGCGCGCGCTTTCTCTTCGGCGAGCTGCCGGTCGATCGTGCCCATCGTCACATAGGGCACCACCGCGAGGCGATTGCCGAGCAGGCCTTGGGAGTTCTCGTGCCAGCGGGTGATCCAGTGCTGCGGATCGGCGTCGAGCACCGAGACGCGAAAGCCGAGGCGGGCAAGCTCGGTCGCTAGCAGCAGCACGGCGGTGGTCTTGCCGGCGCCGCCTTTGGTGTTGGCGAAGGTGATGACGGGCATGGGGCTCCCCGGAACGGTTGTCGAGCCGGTCATCGCTCTCAACGCACCTCGCATGGTGCTTCGCCATCCTCGGTGATTGTGGTTAATGCCCGATGAAAGCGCCTGCTTTGCCGGGCGCAAAACCATCGCGCAAGCCGCTGGAACAGCCTATCTCCGCCGGTCGGCGGCGAGGATTTCGCGGGCGATCTGATCCAGCGGCAGGATCCTGTCGACGCCGCCATGGGCGATCGCCTCCTTTGGCATGCCGAAGACGATTGAGCTCGCCTCGTCCTGCGCGACCGTATAGGCGCCGGCCTGGTGCATCTCGTTCATGCCGCGTGCGCCGTCGTCGCCCATGCCGGTCAGGATGACGCCCATGGCATTCGCTCCGGCCGAACGGGCGGCGGAGCGGAACAGCACGTCGACGGACGGCCGGTGGCGCGAGACGAGGGGGCCTTCGCGCACGGCGACATGGTAGCGCGCACCCTGCCGCTCCAGCATCATATGGCGATCACCGGGGGCGATCAGCACATGGCCGCGCAGCACGGGGTCGCCATGGACCGCTTCCTTGACCTCCACTTCGCACAGGCTGTTGAGGCGCTTGGCGAAGGCGGCGGTGAACTTTTCCGGCATGTGCTGCACGATGACGATGCCGGGGGAGTTGGCCGGCAACTGTTCCAGCAGAACCCGCAGCGCCTCCGTGCCGCCGGTCGAGGCGCCGACGCAGGCGACCATTTCGGTCGTCTTGGCCATGGCGCGGCCGGAGGGCGGGGGCAGCACGGCATCGGCCGTGAGCTTTGCGGTCGGCCCGCTGGCGGCGGCCGAACGCCGGCTCTGGCCAAGGCGGGCGACGGCCGCGCCCTTGACGGCCTCGCGGATGCGCGTGCCGGACTCGGCGAGATGGTCGGCCGCACCGATCTTCGGCTTCAGGATGATGTCGACAGCGCCGGCTTCCAGCGCCTGCATCAGCGTCTCCGAGCCCTCCTCGGTGAGCGAGGAGCACATGACGACGGGGATCGGCCGCTGCGACATCAGTTTGCGCAGGAAGGTGATACCGTCCATGCGCGGCATTTCCACGTCGAGCGTGATGACGTCGGGCACCTCTTCCTGGATCTTCTTGGCCGCCATGAAGGGATCGGAGGCCGCGCCCATCACCTCGATCTCCGGATCCTGCTCCAGCACGTGGGTCAGCGCCTGGCGCACGCTCGCCGAGTCGTCGATGATGAGAACGCGGATCTTTTTGCCGGGAAGGACCATCAGATCTTCTTGAAAACCGTGTTGGCGACCTGGCGCACCGGCAGGGAGATGCCGGTGACCGTTTCGGAATGGCCCACATAGAGGAAACCGCCGGGCACCAGGCAGTCGCAGAGCCGCGACAGCACCTTGGCCTGTGTCGGCTTGTCGAAATAGATCAATACGTTGCGGCAGAAGATCATGTGCATGGGGTCGCCCACCTTGTAGACGCTGTCCATGAGGTTCATGCGGGCAAAGCCGATCGTCGAGCGCAGGCGCGGATGGATTCGCACCTCGCCGCGCCCGGCATGGCGCGAGACCATGACGTAGCGGCGCTGCATCTCGGCCGGCACGGGCTGGATCATGTCGCGCGGATAGACGCCGCGCCGGGCTGCGGCAAGCACTTCGGTCGAGAGGTCGGTGGCAAGAATGCGATAATCGAGGCCGGACGACGCATCGACGAAATCCTGCATCACCATCGCCATCGTATAGGGCTCGGCACCGATGGAGCAGGCGGCGCTCCACAGCCGCAGCCGCTTGTGGCCGGCCGCCACCATTTCCGGCAGGCCGGTCGCGGCCATGTACTCGAAATGCTTCGGCTCGCGGAAGAAGTCGGTCTTGTTGGTGGTCACGGCGTCGATGAGGAAGATCGCTTCCTTCTCGATGCCGCCGTGCTTGAAGAGATAGTCGCAATAGTCGTTGAAGCTGGCAATGCCGGTTGCCCGAAGGCGCCGGCGCAGCCGGCCCTCCAGCATCGTCAGCTTCGTGATCGGCATCTTGATGCCGCTGTAGTCGTAGATATAGCGCGACAGGGCTTCGAAGTTCCGGTTGCTTAGCCCGTCCTCCGCTCCTTGCGCCCGCAATGCTGCTCCCACACCCATGCTCCCGAAACTATGCCGTTGCGGCGAGGCGACCCGCCGAACCCATCATCGCCATCTCGGCGCCGGAGAACAGGCGCGCGAGATCGACGATGACGACGAAACCGCCGTTGCGGCGCACGACGCCGGCAATGTAGTCGGACGGCCAGCGCACGCCGATGTCGGGCGCGCCCTCGATCTCGTCGGTGCGGAAGGGGATGACCTCGAAGACCCGGTCGGCGACGAGGCCGAGGGTGAGGATCTTCTCACCGATCGGCACGTCGAGCACCAGGGCCCGCGTATGCGGGGTCTTCTCGGTCTTCGTCATGCCGAGACGAAGACGCAGGTCGATGACCGGCACACCCTGGCCCCGCACGTCCCGGAGCCCAAGCAGGTATTCCGGCCCGTGCGGGATCTTGAAGGCATCCTCGTGGTCGAGGATTTCCCGGACGACCGAGACGGGCACCGCAAAGACCTCGCTGTCGAGACTGAAGGTGACGAATTGGGATTCGGAGGATGTGCCGGCCATGATCAAGCGCTTTCCCTGAAGTCTGCGTCGTCGGCATCCGGGCCGCCCATCGACATGTCGAGGGCAAAGCCGCGGGCGCGGGCCTGCTGGCCGTTGACGCTGTTGTCGGACTTGCGAAGCGGCGCAGCGGGCGCCTTGGCGACCGGACGCGACGCGACCGGCGCCGGGCGGCGCTGCTGGGCGAGCGGGGCGCCGGAGGCGCGGTCGACGCGGAAGAAGGCGATGGAGGTCTGCAGCTCCTCGGCCTGGGCGGCCAGCTCCTCCGAGGTGCCGGACATCTCTTCCGAGGCGCCGGCATTCTGCTGGGTCACCTTGTCGAGCTGCTGGATCGCCTCGTTGATCTGCGAGGCGCCGATGTCCTGCTCGCGGCAGGCGGCGGAGATCTCCGAGACCAGCTCCGCAGTCTTGCGGATATCCGGCACCAGCCGGTTCAGCATCTCGCCGGCTTCGGTGGCGACGGAAACCGTCTGGCCGGACAGCGTGCTGATTTCGGCAGCGGCTGCCTGGCTGCGCTCGGCCAGCTTGCGCACTTCCGAGGCGACGACGGCAAAGCCCTTGCCGTGTTCGCCGGCACGGGCCGCCTCGACGGCGGCGTTGAGGGCGAGAAGGTCGGTCTGGCGGGCGATTTCCTGCACGATGGAGATCTTTTCCGCGATCGTGCGCATGGCGCCGACGGCGCGGCCGACGGCTTCGCCCGATGCCTCGGCATCCTTGGCGGACTGGCGGGCGATCTTTTCGGTCTGGGCGGCGTTGTCGGCGTTCTGCTTGATGTTGGACGCCATCTCTTCCATCGAGGCGGAAGCCTCTTCGGCGGAAGACGCCTGTTCCGTTGCGCCCTGGGAGAGCTGTTCCGAGCTTGCCGAAAGCTCCTGGCTGCCGGAGGAGACGTTGTTGGCGGCGGAAAGCGCATCGCCGACGACGCCGCGCAGGCGCTCCACCATGCTTTCCAGCGACAGGCCGAGCGTGTCCTTGTCGGACAGCGGCTTCGGCGTCACGGTCAGGTCGCCATTGGCGATCTGGTCGGCGATGGTCGCCGTGTTGCGCAGGTTGCCGGTCATGACATTGATCGTATCGACAAGGTCCTTGATCTCGTCGTTCGTCTTGATCTCGACATTCTGGTCGAGGTCACCGATGGCGACAGCCTCGGCGACGGACTTGATCTTCTTGAGGCCGCTGTTGATGCCGAGTGCGAGCCAGACGGCCGCGCCGACGGCGAGCACCAGGGCGATGCCGGCAATGACGAGGATGAGGTTACGTGTCGTTGCGTAGAGGTTGTCGGTATCCTCGTCCGCCTTCGTCATCAGCCCCTTGTTGCTTTCGATGCGGACGTTGATCGTCTTTTCGATCTCGTCCATCAGGCTGCGGCTTTCCGTGGAGACGATACGGACCGCCTCCGTCGAATTGCCGGCGGCGACGAAGGAGCGGATCTTGTCATCAATGCGGACGAGCTGCTTTTCTTTCTCGGCGACATCCTGCCACTGCTGGACGGCGACCGGGTCGGTCGAAAGGCTGATCAGATTGGCAAGGGTTTCCTCGAACATCTGCCGGTTGCGATCGCCGGATTCGAGATGCGTGGCGGCTTCGCTGGAGTTGGTGGAAAGGGCAAGGTTCATCTGCGCGCGCGCCAGACGAAGCTGGTAGTTCGCAAGGTTCTGCGCTGCCTCGAGGCGCGCGGAAGGACCGGCGAGCATGTCGGAAATCGCCTGATTGAGCGAAGCAAGGCTCAGGATGGCATAGATGGAGGTGCCAGCCATCATCAGGATGATGGCGCCGAAGGCAACGGCCAGTTTGAGTTTGATGGTAAAGCGCATCTCGTAGGGGCTCCTTTGGTCGCAGATGCCGTTCTTGGGCAGGGTACCCGGAGGCCGGGACCCGTTATGCGAGAAGACCGATACACTCACCCTTCCGCGGGCCGTTCTTGGCCCTTCCACCGGCGCCTACACACGCCGGGTCGACGGTGCGGCGCATCCATTGCCGGATGCGCCGCGATTTTTGTCCGATCAGGCGCTTTCGCGGAAATCCGCGTCGTCGGCGTCGGGGCCACCCATCGACATGTCGAGGGCAAAGCCGTTGGCGTTGCGGGCGGCCTTGCCGGCTGTCGGTGCCGGGCGGTGGGCCGGGGAAGCGGCCGGACGCTTGGCGATGACGGGGGCAGCCATTTTCGCTGCGGTCACCCGCAGCTTTTCGGCGTGGTTCGGCTCCTTGCGGGCCGAGTTTTCAACCCGGAAGAAGGCGATCGAGGCCTGAAGTTCTTCCGCCTGGGCGGCCAGCTCTTCCGACGTCGCCGACATCTCTTCCGAGGCGCCGGCATTCTGCTGGGTGACCTTGTCAAGCTGCTGGATCGCCTCGTTGATCTGCGAGGCGCCGATGTCCTGCTCGCGGCAGGCGGCGGAGATTTCCGAGACCAGTTCGGCGGTCTTGCGGATATCCGGCACCAGCCGGTTCAGCATCTCGCCGGCTTCCGTCGCAACGGAGACCGTTTCGCCGGAAAGCGCGCTGATTTCGGCGGCGGCTGCCTGGCTGCGCTCGGCGAGCTTGCGCACTTCCGAGGCGACGACGGCAAAGCCCTTGCCGTGTTCGCCGGCACGGGCCGCCTCGACGGCGGCGTTGAGGGCGAGAAGGTCGGTCTGGCGAGCGATTTCCTGCACGATGGAGATCTTTTCCGCGATGGTGCGCATGGCGCTGACGGCGCGGCCGACGGCCTGGCCGGATGCTTCCGCGTCACGAGAGGACTGGCGGGCGATCTTTTCGGTCTGGGCGGCGTTGTCGGCGTTCTGCTTGATATTGGAGGCCATCTCTTCCATCGAGGCGGAGGCCTCTTCGGCGGAGGACGCCTGTTCCGTGGCGCCCTGGGAAAGGGTCTCGGAGCTGGCCGACAGTTCCTGGCTGCCGGAGGAGACGTTGTCGGAGGCCGAAAGGGCATCGGCGACGACGCCGCGCAGGCGCTCGATCATTGTGTTGACGTGGCCGAGCAGGTCGCCGATCTCGTCCTTGGAAGAAATCTCGGCAAACCGGGTGAGGTCGCCGTCCGCCACGTTCTGCACCACGCCGACGGCGCGGGAAATGCCGCGGTTGATCGATACGACGATCCACAGGGCAGCGCCGGTCGCTACGAGAAGCGCAATGGCCGCAACCGCCACCATGATCGTGCGGGTGCTCTGATACTGGGCGTCGGCGGCCGCTTGCGCCTCGTTCAGGCGGCCGGCCTCGAGCTTGACGACTTCGCCGAGCAGCTGGTCGATCTCGTTGGTGGCGGCGCGGGCGTCGGTCGTCGAAACACGGGTGGCACCTGCGGTATCGCCGGCAAGCGCCAGTGCGCGGATGCGGTCGTCATCGCGGCGGAAGTCCGTGGTGAAACCGTCGAGCTTGTTCCACAGAACCTTGCCCTGTTCCGTCGCCTTGCTCAGAACTTCCTGGAAGGTCGTGTCGAACTCCTTGCGGGCTTCGTCGCTGAGCGCGATGTAGCGGTTGGTTTCGGTGGGGTTGGCCGAGGACAGCATGTTCTTCTGCTGGCGGATCTGCTGGAGTTGCAGGTTGTTCAGTGTCTGGGCGAGTTTCAGGCGCTCGGCGGGGCCGTTCAGTACGTCGCCCAGCGTCGTGTTGAGGCCGCCGAGGCTCAGGATGCCATAGGCCGCCGTGCCGATGAGGACGGCCAGCATGAACGCAAAGGTCAGGAATAATTTGAGCTTGATTGTAAAACGCATGGATGTCTCCTGATGTCCTAATTCGGCGGAGGTGCCGGGCGGTCTTTCTGGGAGGAAAAGATCGCGTGAAGGTTCGGGACGATGATGAATTCGCCACCTCGCTTGACGAGGCAGTTGATGTAGTCCGCCCGCCAGCGCATGCCGACGCTCGGCGGCGGCTCGCTGGCGACTTTCGGCAGGGTCGTGACTTCGTTGACCTTGTCGGTGCGGATGCCGATCAGCGTCGCCTCGTCGTCGAGATCGAGCTCGATGACGACGATGCGGCTGTCGATGGTGGTTTCCGTCGCGTCCATCCCGAAGGCAAGGCGGATATCGGCAAGCGGGATCACCTTGCCGCGGAAATTGATGACGCTGGAAACGAAGGGCTTGCTGCCGGGTACGTGGGTTTCGGGCAGGAGATCGAGGATTTCCTGCACGACGATCGCTTCGATGGCGAAGGTCTCGCCGTTGAGGTTGAAGGTGAGGACGGAGAGGTCCTCTTCCGCGCCCCAGATCGCGTCGTAGTCGAGTTTTCGTGCCGCTTCGCTCATCCTGCCACGCGCATTTGCGCCTCCTGCTGCTGTCCGGCCGCGACAAGATGCGTGACGTCGAGGATCAGCGCGACGCTGCCATCGCCGAGGATGGTCGCGCCGGAGAAGGTGTCGACGTCATGGTGCAGCTTGGACATGGATTTGATGACTGTCTGGTGGTCGCCGATGATCTGGTCGACGACGAGGCCGACGCGCTCCGAGCCGGTCGAGATGACGACGACCTTCTGGTGTTGATCCGGCTGGGTGCCGGTGCGGAAGAGTTCCCGCAGGCGCAGGAACGGCACCAGGCTGTCGCGCAGCGAGATGAAGCTGCGCCCGCGCGAGCGCAGATCGTCCTCCAGCGAGAGTTCCAGGCACTCCTCGACCGCCGAGAGCGGAATGACGTAGCAGCCCTGGCCGACCCGAACGAGCAGGCCCTCGATGATGGCGAGCGTCAGCGGGATGCGCAGCGACACTTCCGAGCCTTCGCCCGGCTTGCTGGTGATCTCGATCGTGCCGCGCAGCGCCTCGACCGTCTTCTTCACCACATCCATGCCGACGCCGCGGCCGGAAAGGTTCGTCACCGCCTGGGCGGTCGAGAAACCGGGCTGGAAGATCAGTTGGAGGAGGTCCTGGTCGGTCAGCGTCGCGCCCGGCTGGATGATGCCCGACGATTCCGCCTTGGCGCGCACGCGCTCACGGTTGATGCCGCGGCCGTCATCCTTGATGGTGATGATGACCTCGCCGCCCGTCTGGTGCGCCGAAAGAATGACCCGGCCCTTCGCCTCCTTGCCGGCGGCGATGCGCTCCTCCGGCTTTTCGAGGCCATGGTCGATGGAGTTGCGCACGAGATGCACCAGCGGATCGGCAAGCCGGTCGATAACCGTCTTGTCGACTTCCGTGCTCTCGCCCTCGGTGATCAGCTCGATTTCCTTGCCGGTCTCGCGCGACAGATCGTGCACGAGGCGGCGGAAGCGGCTGAAGAGGCTCGCGACCGGCATCATGCGCAGCACCATCATCGTGTCGCGCAGCTCGCCGGAGAGGCGTTCGATTTCCTCGGAAACCGAGCGCAGGCCGAGATCGGCCGCCGCGCCCGCAAGCTGGGTGAGGCGCGACTGGGCGATGACGAGCTCGCCGACCCGGTCCATCATCTCGTCCAGCCGTTCGGCCGGCACGCGCACGTTTTCGGCGGATTTCGCCTGCTTGGAATCGTTGGCCGCCTGCACCGCCGGCGCTTCCCTCTCGGTAACGACGACAGCCTTGGCGATCGGCACGTCCAAGGATTTCGCCACCGCGATGGGCCGCTCGACGGCGATCTCGGTGATCTCAAGCTCCATGTCGTCCATGACGAAGATGAAGACATCCTCGATATCGGCACGCGGCCGCTCGGTCTTCAGCGTCACGTCCCAGCTTACATGGATATCGCGCGGCTCCAGCGCGGAGAGCTCCGGCACCTTGGACGTGTCGGCGATGATCCGGCATTCGCCGAGGTCACGCATTTCGTCGAGCAGGCCGAGCGGATTGGTGCCGTTCGCCATGGCGTTGACCGGCAGGCTGAAACGGATGCGCCATTCGCGCAGGCCGGCCTCTTCCGCAACAGGGGCGGCAGCAACGGCGGCGGTGACGGGGGCAGGGGAGCCCGCGCCGTTGACGGCACGGTGCAGGTTGTCGAGCAGCGCGGCGCTCATCGCGTCATGGTCGCCGTTCGGCGTTTCCAGGAGCGCGCGCATATGGTCCTGCGCGGAGAGAACCGCCGAGACCAGCTCGTGCGTGGCCGGCACGTCGCCCTTGCGCACGCGGTCGAAGGCGGTCTCGCAATGATGGGTGAAGGCGGCGAGCGCGTCGAAGCCGAACATCGCGCCCGAGCCCTTCAACGTGTGGAGGCCCCGGAAGACCGCATCGATCTGGTCGCGGTCGTCGAGGCTGCGGGTAAGGTCGAGAAGGCCGGACTCGATCTGTTCCAGCAGTTCGGCCGCTTCTGTCCGGAAGACTGAGATCGGGTCCGGGTTCGTCATCTTCCGAGGACCTTCTTGGCGATCTTGACGAGGCTTTCGGGATCGAACGGCTTGGTCAGCCAGCCGGTGGCGCCGGCGGCTTTCGCCTGCGCCTTGATCTCGCCGTCGGATTCGGTGGTGAGGAAGATGACCGGCACGCCCGTATGCGCGGGCAGCTTGCGCAGCTCGCGGATCATCGTCAGGCCGTCCATGTTCGGCATGTTGAGGTCGGTGACGACGAGATCGTACTCGCCGCCCTTCAGCTTGTTGAGGCCGTCGAGGCCGTCGACCGCCTCGGTCACGGCATAGCCGGCATTGCTGAGGGTGACGCGCGTCGTCAGCCGGATGCTGGCGGAATCGTCAACGGTCAAGATCTTCGCGGTCATCAATTCTTCTCCTGGTGCAGCCAGAAATGCGCGGCCTCGGATGTCATTTCGTCGAGAAAGCCGCCACGTTTCAGCACGTCGTAAAGGTCACCGGAGGCGGGCCGGGCAAGTAGAACGCGCCCCGCCTTGGCCTCGGCCTGTTTGCGGGCCGCCGTGACAAGCTGAACAAAGCTGAGGTCGACCTGCGCCGCCTCATCGATATCCAGTATTGCGGCGGGATTATTGTTCAGGAAATCCGAGATCAACTCTTGAACGGACGTTATAGTCTTGATGGTGAGTGTCGTGGGTAAGGTTAACGACGCATCACCGGGCAGGGTTGATGACATGGAGGCCTCGATATCAGTTTCGAGAGATAGTATTTCCCGCCCCAGAATCCCAAGTCACGCTTAATGAACGGTAAAGCGCGGTTGCTAATTTCATCCATCGGTCGTTTGAGTGTCCCTTATACACCACCTCCCCTTACGGCAGGAATTTAGCATAAGCATTTGAAATAAATATAAAATTATTAATATTAGACATTCTTTATATTATTTATAAATCCCTAATTCTAGGGATGCCTGCATCCACGGGTGGTGGCTTGGAAATGACCCCGCCGGCACGGGATTCCATTGCATGAGGAAAAGCGAATTTACTGCGCGTTACATTGTTGGTCCTAGGGTTCGCTCACGGGTTCTTGCAGATGGGGTATGGCGTGTCAGGAATAGCGAACGCAGTGCGCGTGGAGCGGCAGACGGCGGAGGGAGAGCTTGTCTCTCGCCTTGAAGGGGCCCGTTCCCGCATCGAGCAGCGGTTCCTTGACGGCGGCGTCGTGCTGCTCTCGGTACTGGACGTGCTCAACCGGCTTGTCGCCTCGCTGGAGAACCTGTCCGGTTCGCTCGGCGACGAGGCTGCGGAGGCGACGATCGGCCGGCTCATCGCCACCGTCGACCAGCTGACCGCGCTGCCCGGCATCGAGGAGCAACGCCAGCAGCGTCTCGCCAATGTCGCCATCACGGAGAAATCCCTCGGCACCCACATCGCCGACATGCAGGAAACGTTGCGTTACCTTCGCACCTTCGCGACGACAGCGAAGATCACCGGCGCAGCCATCCCGGATTTCGCGGGCTTTGCGGAAGAAATTCTCGAGCGCATCCAGTTCGGCTCCAGTGAGGTCAATGCGCTTGGTGCCAAGATCGGCACGCTTGGCGCCGTCATCGAGACCGCCTCGGCCGGGGGCGGGGATGCGTTGGAGCGCTTCCGCCGCTCCGTGCCTGACATTGCCGGCAATCTCTCGCGCAATGCTGCGGACCTGACGGCACAGCGCCGCCACCTATCGCAGCTTGCTGCCAGGGTGGGTGCGGCGGCGCGCGGCGTACAGGGCAAGGTTGCCACCACGCTGTCGGCCATGCAGATCGGCGACATCACGCGTCAGCGCATCGAACATTGCCAATCCGCCTTCACCTTCCTGGATGAGTATCTTGCGGCTGGAACGCTCGACGCGGAGGCCGCCGGCCGCCTGACGGCGCTGATCCGCCACCTCGTGCACGACCAGCTTGTCGAGATCGCCGGCGACTTTGCGCGCGACTGCAAGACCGTGGTCGGGACGATCCGCAGCTTCGGCGCCGACATCGACGGCCTGATGGCGCTCTATGGCGACATGGACGCTGCCGACGGCCGCTCCGCCGACCGCGCCATGCGCATCCTGGAGGCCGACATCGCAGCCGCCCGTGCCGTCGTGCGCGACATCGAGCAGGCGGCCGACAAGGCCAATGTGCTCGGCGCGAGCACGGTCGAGACCGTGCAGGGCCTCCTGAAGGGTGTGAAGACGATCCAGCTCGTGCGCACCGACATCCACTACATGGCCCTTAACACCAACCTGCGCTGCGGCAAACTCGGCGAGGAGGGGCGGGCAATCAATGTGGTGACGGCCGAACTGCGCCTGTTTTCCAGCCAGCTCGACGAGACGGCGGAGCGCATTCTTGTCGCCCTGCAGTCGCTCGAAGGGGATGCCGGCAAGCTGCGCGAGGCGGGCACCGCCGCCGGCGGCTCGCTCGATGCGCATCTGGACGAGGCGCTGGAGCATATCCGCCGGGCGGGCGACCGCATGGAGGAGGACATGACGGCTTTGCGCGCCTGTGGCGCCGACGTTTCCGCCAAGGCGGGCCGAACGGTCGCCGACCTCGATTTCAAGGCCGAGCTCGGCGACGTGCTGGCCGATTGTTCCGCCCGTGCGGGCGAGCTCATTGGCCACAGTCTGCCGGATACGGCGGGCCTCGAGCAGGCGATGGTCGATCTCGGCAGCCGGATCGCGCGCACCTATACCATGGTCTCCGAACGCGAGGTGCATGCCCGCGTCTTCGGCACCACCCTGGACGTGGCGGCAGCGCCTGCGGCTGCGCAAAGCGACGAAGATCTGTTCGACGACGCACTGTTCTAGGATCCCCATCCCCGGCATTGCAGGCCAGCATACGGCGGGTTCCACGCGTTCGTAAGCGCAGGGGAGCCGCCTTTTCCACATCGTCCATGCTCAATGCCGGTTGTTCCGGGGGCGCGTTCGTCCAGGTACGGCTGCCCTCGCCATTCCAAGCGAATGGCCATCGTCTGTTTCCGTATATTTTTGAAAATATAGCGCTGGCAAAGCCGCAAGTGTCGATATATTCAAGGGGATATCACGCTGCCGTCAGGCAGGAAAAGGGAGAACAGGAATGAACCGTCGTCTGCTTCTGAAACTCGTCGTCGCCGCCTTCGCGTCGCTGCCGCTCGCCCTGCCGGCTGCGGCCGCCGAAAAGGTCACCGTCTTTGCCGCCGCAAGCCTGAAGAACGCGCTGGATGCGGCGAATGCCGCCTGGTCGAAGGAAACCGGCAACGAGACGACGGTCTCCTATGCCGCAAGCTCGGCGCTCGCCAAGCAGATCGAGGCGGCGGCGCCCGCCGATCTCTTCATCTCCGCTGATCTTGCCTGGATGGACTATGTCGCCGAGAAGAAGCTGATCAAGGACGACACCCGCGCGAACCTCCTCGGCAACCGTATCGTGCTGGTCGCGCCGAAGGACAAGGCCTCGACCGTCGAGATCACGGAGGGCTTCGACCTTGCCGGCCTCGTCGGCGACGGCAAGCTCGCCATGGGTGCGGTCGACAGCGTGCCGGCCGGCAAATACGGCAAGGCGGCGCTCGAAAAACTCGGCGTCTGGTCGTCGGTCGAAGGCAAGGTCGCCGGCGCCGAAAGCGTGCGTGCGGCGCTTGCCCTCGTCTCGCGCGGCGAGGCGCCCTACGGTATCGTCTATCAGACGGATGCCGCAGCCGATCCGGGCGTCGCCGTCGTCGGGACCTTCCCGGAAGACAGCCACCCGCCGATCATCTACCCGGTCGCCATCCTGACGGAATCCAAGAGCGCCGCTGCCGCCGCCTATCTCGATTTCCTGAAGTCCGACAAGGCCGCGCCCTTCTTCACCGAGCAGGGTTTTACGATCCTGAAGTAAGACGAGCCTCGCGATAGCTTTGGGTGCTAGACCGCAACGGATCCACGTGCCGGTGCGGTTGCTGCCCCTCATCCGGCTACCGCGACCTTCTCCCTGCAAGCGGGGAGAAGGCGTTTGCGGCAAGGGCGCGAGAAAATGGCGGGGCACCCCCATAGCCCCGCTTGCGGGAAGAGGGTGCCGCAGGCGGATGAGGTGTTTCGGCCCAAATCCAGGCGGCACCTGCGGGCTGTTTGCCAATCAAAGGAGTATGCGTGGACTGGCTTGCCTTGAGCGACGAGGAATGGACGGCGATCCGGCTCAGCCTTCGGGTCTCGGCGGTTGCCGTCCTCGTCAGTCTGCCGCTCGGCATCCTCGCCGCTTTGGCGCTGGCCCGCGGCCGCTTTTGGGGCAAGTCGCTGCTGAACGGCCTCGTGCACCTGCCGCTGATCCTGCCGCCCGTCGTCACCGGTTTCCTGCTGCTCGTCCTGTTCGGCCGGCGCGGCCCCATCGGCTCCGTGCTGGACGAATGGTTCGGCATCGTTCTCTCCTTCCGCTGGACCGGCGCGGCGCTTGCCTGCGGCGTCATGGGCTTTCCGCTGATGGTGCGTTCGATCCGCCTCTCCATCGAGGCCGTCGACCGCAAGCTGGAGGAGGCGGCAGGCACGCTCGGCGCAAGTCCCATCTGGGTTTTCCTCACGGTTACTCTGCCGCTCATCCTGCCTGGCGTACTGGCCGGCATGATCCTCGCCTTCGCCAAGGCGATGGGCGAGTTCGGCGCCACCATCACCTTCGTCTCCAACATTCCCGGTGAGACGCAGACGCTGTCGGCTGCGATCTACACCTTCACCCAGGTGCCCGGCGGCGATGCCGGCGCGATGCGCCTCACCCTCGTCGCCATCGCCATTTCCATGGCCGCGCTCATCGCCTCCGAGGTGCTCGCCCAGCGCCTCGGTCGCAAGGTGCACCTCGAATGAGCCTTGTCGTCGAAGCCCGCCACCGGCTCGGCGATTTTTCGCTGGATGCCGCCTTTGCTGCCGATGGCGGCGTGACCGCGTTGTTCGGCCGGTCCGGCTCGGGAAAAACCTCGCTTGTCCGCATCATCGCCGGCCTTACGCGACCGGCAGAAGGCCGCGTCTTGCTCGGCGACGAGCTTCTGGTCGATACCGCGCGCCGTATCTTCGTGCCGGCCCACAGACGGCGCTTCGGCTATGTCTTCCAGGAAGCCCGTCTCTTCCCGCACCTCACCGTGCGGCAGAACCTCAATTACGGCCGCTGGTTCTCGCCGAAGGGCGCGCGCACGGAAAACCCGGACCGTGTTATCGACCTGCTCGGTATCGCCGGCCTGCTCGACCGCCAGCCGGCAAACCTGTCCGGCGGCGAGAAGCAGCGTGTCGCCATCGGTCGTGCCCTGCTGGCATCGCCCCGCCTGCTCTTGATGGACGAGCCGCTCGCCGCGCTCGACGAGGAGCGCAAGGCGGAAATTCTGCCTTATCTGGAGCGCCTGCGCGACGAGGTCGGCATTCCCATCGTCTATGTCAGCCATTCGGTGGCCGAGGTCGCGCGCCTTGCCGACCGGGTCGTGCTGATGGCGGATGGGCGCATCCAGGCGATCGGGGCGGCGTCGGACGTGCTGAGCGGCCCGCGGCTCACCTCCGCCGCCGAACGCCGGGAAGCCGGCAGCGTTCTTGCCGGCCGCGTCGAGGCGCGTGATGTCGCGCATGGCCTCGCCACCATCCGCCTTGAGGGCGGCGCGACGATCCTCGTGCCGGGCGCCGCGGTCTCGCCGGGCGAAACGGTGCGGCTGCGCATTCCCGCGCGCGACGTCATGATCGCGACGGTGCGCCCGGAAGGCCTCAGCGCGCTCAACATCCTGGAAGGCGTCGTCGAGGCGATCGAACCGGACGGCGAGGGTATGGCGAGCCTGCGCATAGCCTGCGGCGGCGATGTCGTCCGCGCCCGCATCACTGCGCTTTCCGTCGAGCGCCTCGGTCTTGCATCGGGCCTTTCGGTGCATGCCGTCATCAAGACGGTGGCGCTGGAATAGGTTTCAGTCGGCAAGGTTGTCGACGATCCAGCCGATATCCTCGGCCAGCGCCGCACGCGCCTTCGCTTCCATGGCGTGGTAATGGGCGATCAGCGCCTCGCCGAAGGGCGTCACGACAGCGCCGCCGCCCTGCTTGCCGCCGCGCTGTGATTCCACCACCGGCCTACGGAACAGCCGGTTCATCTCATCGACCAGCAACCAGGCCCGGCGATAGGACATGTCCATCGCCCGCCCGCCGGCGGAGATCGAGCCGGTTTCCCGGATATGCGCGAGAAGCTGGATCTTGCCGCGCCCGATGCGCCCTTCCGGCTCGAACTGGAGGCGGAAGATGAGTTTCGGTTCGGTCTTGGCGGATGCTGACATGAAACTGGGCCCGTATGGATACGGGCCCAGATATAACAGCGTTTTCCGCGATGTGCAGTGCCAAGCCGTTTCCGGCAGGGCCCGAATTCAGGCAGCGCGCTTCAGGGCGTCGCCGAGGATCGAGACGATGTCCTCGAAATGCTTCTTCTCGGCGATCAGCGGCGGCGAAAAGGCGATGATGTCGCCGGTGACGCGGATCAGGAGGCCTTTCTCGAAGCAATCGACGAAGACGTCATAGGCTCGCGCCCCCGGTGCGCCGTCGCGGGAGGCAAGCTCGATGCCGGCGATGAGGCCGATCGTGCGGATGTCGATGATGTGCGGCAGGCCTTTCAGCGAGTGCATCGCCGCATGCCAGTCGTCCTGCAATTCGGCGCCGCGGGTGAAGAGACCCTCGTCGCGGTAGATGTCGAGCGTCGCGATGCCGGCGGCGCAGGCCACTGGATGGCCAGAATAGGTGTAGCCGTGGAAGAGCTCGATGGCGTTTTCCGGCCCATGCATCAGCGCATCGTGCACCTTGCGGCTGGCGAAGACTGCGCCCATCGGGATGGCGCCGTTGGTCAGGCCCTTGGCAGTTGTCACGAGATCCGGCGTCACGCCGAAATAATCGGTGGCGAAGGCCGCGCCAAGGCGTCCGAAGCCGGTGATGACTTCGTCGAAGATCAGGAGGATGCCGTGCTTGTCGCAGGTCGCGCGCAGCTTTTCGAGATAGCCCTTCGGCGGGATCAGCACGCCGGTGGAGCCGGCGACCGGCTCGACGATGCAGGCGGCGATGGTTTCCGCGCCGTGCAGCGCGACCAGCCGCTCCAGGTCGTCGGCAAGCTCGGCGCCATGCTCCGGCTGGCCCTTCACATAGGCGTTCTTCGCAAGGTCGTGGGTATGGCGCAGGTGGTCGGAGCCGGGGAGCTGCGGGAAGACGCGTCGGTTGTTGAGAATGCCGCCGACCGAAATACCGCCGAAGCCGACGCCGTGATAGCCGCGCTCGCGGCCGATGAGGCGCGTGCGCGTGCCCTGGCCGATGGCGCGCTGGTAGGCAATGGCGATCTTCAATGCGGTATCGACCGATTCCGAGCCGGAGCCGGTGTAGAAGACGCGGTCGAGCTTGGCGCCGTCAGGGCCGGGGGCGATCTCGGCCAGCCGCTCGGCGAAATCGAAGGCGACCGAATGGCCCATCTGGAAGGAGGGCGCGAAATCCATCTCGGTGAGCTGGCGCTCGACCGCGGCGGCGATCTGCCGGCGGCCATGGCCGGCATTGACGCACCACAAGCCTGCGGTGCCGTCGAGCACCTGGCGGCCGTCGGCGCTGGTGTAGTACATGCCTTCGGCGGCAGCGAGCAGGCGCGGCGCGGCCTTGAACTGGCGATTGGCGGTAAAGGGCATCCAGTAGCTGTCGAGCACCGGTGCATTGGGCTTGTTGTGAACGTTCATGGGAGATCTCCTCTGGCTGGCGGGATTGACGCCATGATTTGCGATGCCGAACAAGTCCTTTTCTTCTTGACGCCAACTGATTGAAAATTAAGGATATGGATCAATCAGTTTTCGATATTTCGAACATCTAGAACAGGAAGCGGCCATGTCGGTCGATATCGGGGGCAGGCTGCGCCATCTGCGCATGGCCCACAATCTCTCCCAGCGCGAACTCGCCAAGCGCGCGGGCGTTACCAATTCGACCATCTCGCTGATCGAATCCAACGCCTCCAACCCGTCGGTCGGTGCGCTGAAGCGCATCCTCGACGGCATCCCGATCGGTCTTGCGGAGTTCTTCGCCTTCGAGCCGGAGCGCCCCAAGAAGGCCTTCTACCGGTCGGACGAGCTGATCGAGATCGGCAAGGGACCGATTTCCTTCCGCCAGATCGGCGAAAACACCTTTGGCCGCAGCCTGCAGATCCTGAAGGAGTGCTACCAGCCCGGCGCCGACACCGGCAAGGTGCTGCTGGTGCATGATGGCGAGGAGGGCGGCATCGTGCTCTCCGGCCGGCTGGAGGTGACGGTGGACGACGAGCGGCGCATTCTCGGTCCGGGCGATGCCTATTATTTCGAAAGCCGCCGCCCGCACCGTTTCCGCTGCGTCGGCCCGGTGCCGTGCGAGGTCATCAGTGCCTGCACCCCGCCGACTTTCTGATATGGCAAGGAGGCAACGGCGCTGTTTCGTTCACGCCGTCGCCCTGTCTGCTCCGGCGCTCAGGCCGATTTGGCCAGCCGTGCCTGCTCGTCGAAGAACAGCGCCTGGCTGATCAGGGCCTTCACCATATCCGGATTGAACGGCTTGGTGACCAGGAAGGCCGGTTCCGGCTTTTCACCGGTCAAGAGCCGCTCCGGGAAGGCCGTGATGAAGATGACCGGGATCGTGCTGTTCTTCAGGATATCGTTGACGGCGTCGATGCCCGAGCTGCCGTCGGCCAGCTGGATATCGGCCAGCACCATGCGCGGCGAGGTGCGGTGGTAGAGCTCGACGGCCTCCGAATGGGTGCGCGCAATACCCGTCACATTGTGGCCGAGGCCCTTCACCATGTCCTCGATGTCCATGGCGATCAGCGGCTCGTCCTCGATGATCATGATATCGGTTGCCACCTGCCGCGAGATGTCGCGCGAGGCTTCGTCGAGCAGGGCGGCGAAGCGCTCTTCCGGCATATCGAGAATGTCGGCGCCCTCGGCAAGGTCGAAGCCCTCGACGGCGACCAGCAGGAAAGCCTTGCGCTCCGCCGGCGGCAGGTTGGCAAGGTTGGCGGCCGCCTGGCGCTCCCAGCCGAAGGGGGACGTATTTTCCGGCAGCGTCACGTCGAGATTGTCGAACAGCGTGCAATAGAGCCGGTAGAGCGCAATCCGGTCGCTTCTCCCCTCGGGGTAGAGTGTGATATCGGCGACGAGCGCCTCAAGCATGGCTGCGACATAGGCGTCGCCCGAGGTCTGGGAGCCCGTCACTGCACGGGAAAACCGCCTCAGATAGGCGAGATGCGGTGCGATACGGGTGGAAAGTGACATTTAGTTCTCCCTGAATATGTTCCGCATCGGAACCGTTTCCGCTAGAGTTCACCATGCGGAAACCTATTGGTAGCATTCTAAGTCTGACTTGCTATTGGGAATCTGGGGCAAAAGGAAGATAGCGGGTGGCATCGGATGGAAACAAGACCATGATCGAGCCCAGTAAAGACAAGAAGCGTGCCGGGCGGGATGTCCCCGTCAAGGCCGTTTTCGACCCCAACGGCCCGATCGGCCGCAAGCTTAAGTCGTTTTACGACGTCATCGAAACGGAACCCGTGCCCGATCGTCTTCTCGATCTTCTGGAAAAGCTCGACGAGGCCGAGCTTCGTGCCAAGAGCGGTCCCTGAAAACATTCTTCCGTCCAGTTCCAGACATCAAGAAACGGGCCCGAGGGCCCGTTTCCCGTTTGTTGACCTTCGATCGCCTCAGCGGCAGCGCGCTTCGTAGCGACGGCCGTACCGGTCGCGGTAGATGCAGTAGCCGCTACGATCGGAGCGGGCGATGAGATAGCCCGCCGCACCGCCGATGGCGGCACCTGCAAGCGCGCCGCCGGCGCGTCCCGTCACGACACCGCCGATGATGGCGCCCGTGCCCGCGCCGATCGCGGTGCCGCGTTCGGTCTGGGTACAGGCGGTGAGCGTCACCGTGGAGGCGACGAGGGCAAGCGCGATGATGGTGTTCTTCATGGTTCCGGCTCCTGGCTTGGGTGGGGGGATCAGATACGTCCCATGAGGACGAGGATGAGAAGGATGAGCACGATCAGCCCGAGGCCGCCGGAGGGACCATAGCCCCAGCTTCGGCTGTATCCCCAGTTCGGCAGGGCGCCGATCAGAAGCAGGATGAGAATGACAAGGAGAATGGTGCTGAGCATCGGTGCTTCCTTTCACGTCCGGTTCGCGTTCGAGCGATGGGCCGAAAACGGGCCGTAGCGAATTTTGTTCCCGAAAATGTGACAACACCGTCATCGGCTCTCGCCGGAACTTTCTAGGCTCCGTTCCGTTTCCAATGCCAACCGATGGGTGGTGACCCGACGGGTGATGGAGAGAGAAATGGAACACATAGCCGCAATCATGCTTCTGGTCGGCTGCAGCCATGGCGGCCTCACCTGCGAAGAACTGCAAGCGCCCCAGGTGGCGTTCGAGACCATGGAAGACTGCGTCGGCGCCCTGCCGGCCGCTTTGGGCGGGGCAGGGGCGGGCAAGCGTCTCGTGCATGGCCGCTGCGCGGTCGTCGACCCGGCCTGGGTCGAGGAAAATATTGAGATTACCTGGCGCGTCAGCCGCCAGAACGGTCTTGAGGTGCATGTCCGGCCGACCAGTCCGCCGGCAGGGGACATGATCGTCGCCGACAACGCTCACCCGGCCCAAGCGGCGGCGCGGATGCATTGATAGGGTGAGGAACCTTTCCGGCACTTGCCGGTTTCCTCTTGGTCAACGCCATGCGTTCAATGGAACAGAAAGGACAGCGACATGAACTGGGATATCATCGAAGGCAAGTGGAACGAGTACAAGGGCAAGGCCCAGGCTCAGTGGGGCAAGCTCACCGATGACGACCTCGATGTCATCAAGGGGCGCCGCGTCGAGCTTTCAAGCAAGATCCAGCAGCGTTACGGCCTCGCCAAGGAGGAGGCCGAGCGGCAGATCGACGACTGGACGCGCCGTCACTAGAACGGACGCCGACCGCATCGGTCACCGCTCATGCCGCCGCAGCCGAAAGACTGCGGCGGCATTGTTTTTGGCGACAGGGCATCGCCCTGAAATCCTTT
This sequence comes from Shinella sp. SUS2, assembly GCF_001262505.1. Classification (GTDB taxonomy): domain Bacteria; phylum Pseudomonadota; class Alphaproteobacteria; order Rhizobiales; family Rhizobiaceae; genus Shinella. Next base: position 1,206 of record NZ_KQ410736.1, on the reverse strand, counting down.
GTTCGATGACGGTTCTGGGAACTTTTTATCGCGCCCCTCGTTTCTCCATCGATACAAAGAAGGAGTTCGAAAATGCTCTATTATGCTGTGGTCTTTCTCGTGATCGCCCTTGTTGCCGGCCTGCTCGGCTTCGGCGGCATTGCCGGCGCATCGGCCGGCATCGCGCAGATCCTGTTCTTCGTCTTCCTGGCCCTTCTGGTTCTCTCGCTGATCGCGGGCCTGTTCCGACGGGCGTGAGGACGAAACAGACCGGAAAGGGCGGCGTTCGCGGACGCCGCCCTTTTTTGCGTCTGCGAACGACCCTTGCGGGGCTTCGAGCCATTGGTTAACAACGCATGAACTTGCCGAATCCCTTGGAGCCTGACCGATGAAATCCCTCGAACTCCTGGTCGAACGCATCATCCTGTCGAGCCGCTGGATCCTGGTGGTCTTCTATCTCGGCCTCGTCGCGGCGCTTGCCGTCTATGCGGTGTCCTTCCTCTACAAGTTCGCCAAGGTGGCGATGAACGTCTTCGTCTACGACGATGCGGAGATGATCCTCGCCATGCTCGGCCTCATCGATGCGGCGCTGGTCGCCAGCCTCATCCTCATGGTCATGATCGCCGGCTACGAGAATTTCGTCAGCCGTTTCGACGAGGCGGAGGCGGATGTCTCGTTCCTCGGCAAACTCGATTCCGGCAGCCTGAAGATCAAGGTTGCCTCGTCGATCGTCGCCATCTCCTCGATCCACCTGCTGCAGGTCTTCCTCAACGTGCAGCAATATACCGACACCAAGCTGATGTGGCTGACCTTCATTCACCTCGCCTTCGTGGTTTCGGCGGTGCTGCTCGGTTTCCTCGAACAGATCATGTCCAAGCTGAAAGGCTGAAAGCCTTGCCAAGATCGGGAGAGGAGGGCGCCGCGGATATCCGCTGGCGTCCTTTTCTTTTGGCGCGACGTCAAGTGAAACCGTCACGCTGTCCCCGACATTCTCGTTATGCACCGGGTGTCTTTGCCGTGTCGCTGCGCAATATCCCCCTCCCACCCCTCTGTTTGACCATCTGGACAAAGTTTTCCGCCGTGATTTGGGGGTTGCGAAGGGTGTTTAGGGGGTATCCAACCTTCCGCCAGAGTGAAAATCATTTATTTTCAACATCTTACACATTTTTGAAGTTTTCTTGAAAATGTCTGTTGACGTAAGCGGATGAGTGGGCCTATAACCCGGCC
>NZ_KQ410735.1 GCF_001262505.1 Shinella sp. SUS2 | reverse complement strand
CAACCTTGCGGCCAGCCCCGAAAACCAGTGTAACTTCTCTTGATAAACGTGACCGCCAAAGTCTCTTTCCGGACCGGCCTAAACCAGTCCACGACCCCGCCGACCACGTTTCTCTTTCTTCTCTATTCAATTGTCAAATAACCGACGGTCAATACCGTCCCAGTCTCACCAGAACTGCAAAAATCACCCGAACCAAATCAGGCTCAATTCTCACCAGCTCCATCAGGAAACCCTAGAGCGAGCTCGTCGTCCGCCAGAAGCGCCGCCGCTCTCGTTCGATGGCCGGGTTATAGGCCCACTCATCCGCTTACGTCAACAGACATTTTCAAGAAAACTTCAAAAATGTGTAAGATGTTGTTATTGCTTGTGTTTATAGATTTTTTCGCCGTCGACGCACGCTGCAGGATCCGAAAAGCAGCCAAAAATCTTGTCCAAGTGGTAAAATTCTTTTCGGAGACCGTTTTGCGTGTTCCGCTCCGCCCGCACCCCTTTCCGGCCCTTCTCTCGGATGCAGCGCCGGGCTATTCAGACGGAGAAACCAAGCCGGAGAAAACCATGTCCTTCGCCCGTGATGGCGCCTCCTTTACAGGCGGGGCGCACTAAGATGGGGTCGATCCCCGACACCCTGCCGCGCCTGCCGGTCACGGAGATCCTCCCCGCCCTCGGCGCGGCACTTGCCGCGGGCACCCGCGCTGTCTTGTCCGCGCCGCCCGGCGCCGGCAAGACGACGCTCGTGCCGCTCTTCCTCCTGGACGAGAGCTGGCGAGGGGACGGCAAGATCATCCTGCTCGAACCGCGCCGGCTTGCCGCGCGCGCGGCGGCGGGGCGCATGGCGGCACTGCTCGGCGAGCGGGTGGGCGAGACCGTCGGCTACCGCATGCGGCTCGACCACAGGGTTTCGGCGAAAACGCGCATCGAAGTGGTGACGGAAGGCGTCTTCGCCCGCATGATCCTCGACGATCCCGAACTGTCCGGCGTTTCCGCCGTGCTCTTCGACGAATTCCACGAACGTTCGCTCGATGCGGATTTCGGCCTGGCGCTGGCGCTGGACGTGCAGGCGGCGCTGCGCGAGGACCTTCGTATCCTCGTCATGTCTGCGACGCTCGATGTGGCGCGCGTTTCCGACCTGCTCGACAATCCGCCCGTCCTCGTCAGCGAGGGGCGGGCCTTTCCCGTCGATATCCGCCACCAGGACCGACCGGCCGGCGAGCGCATCGAGGACACGATGGCGCGGGCGATCAGCGCGGCACATCGCGAAGAGAGCGGATCGATCCTCGCCTTCCTGCCCGGGCAGGCGGAAATCACCCGCACCGCCGAACGGCTGGACGGCCGCTTCGGGCCGGAGACGAGCATCGTGCCGCTCTACGGCAACCTCGGCCAGAAGGAACAGGACGCCGCGATCCGTCCGGCCCCTGCTGGCACGCGAAAAATCGTGCTGGCGACGTCGATCGCCGAAACCTCCATCACCATCGACGGCGTGCGCATCGTCATCGACAGCGGCCTGCAGCGCCTGCCGGTCTTCGAGGCAGCGACGGGCATCACCCGGCTGGAGACGGTGCGCGTGTCGCGCGCCTCGGCGGACCAGCGCGCCGGCCGCGCTGGGCGAACCGAACCGGGCATCGCCATCCGCCTCTGGCATGCCGGACAGACGGCAGCGATGCCGGCCTTCACGCCGCCGCAGATTCTTTCCAGAGATCTCTCTGGCTTCATGCTCGATCTCACGCATTGGGGTGTCAGCGATCCCGCCGCGTTGCGGCTTGTCGACCAGCCGCCCGCCGCGGCGGTGGAGGAAGCGCGCAACCTGCTGCGTCTCCTCGGGGCGCTCGACGCACAGGGCGCATTGACGCCGGCCGGAAAACGCATCCGGGAGCTGGCGCTGCCGCCACGGCTGGCGGCCATGATCCTGCATGCCGCCGAAGACGGCCAGCAAGGGGCCGCGGCGCGCCTCGCCGTGCTCCTGACCGAACAGGGCCTCGGCGGACCGGCCGTCGATATCGAGGAGCGCCTGCGCCGCTTCTCCGGCGAACGCGGCGAGCGGGCCGAGGCGGCGCGGAAACTCGCCCAGCGTATGGCCGAGGGTTTCGGCGCGACGAAGGGTGGCGCGGTCCCGGCCCCCGGTGCCCTGCTGCTGCATGCCTTTCCCGATCGCGTCGCCCTGCAGCGGGGTGGCCGGGGGCGGTTCGTCATGGCGAACGGGCGCGGGGCGGAGCTGCCGGAGACCGAGCGGCTCGCCGGCGCCGACATGATCGTCGTCGCCGACCTCACCGGGCAGGCCGGGCGGCAACGCATTCTCGCCGCGGCGGAAATCGGCCGCGCGGATGTCGAGGCGGAACTCGCCGAAACCATCGTGCGGGAGGACCAGTGCGTCTTCGACCGCGCTAGCCGCCAGGTGCGCGCGCGCCGGGTCGTGCGTCTCGGCGCAATGATTCTCGAGGAGGCACCACTCCCGCGGCCAAGCGGACCAAAGGCAGCGCTGGCGCTTGCCGACGGGGTACGCCAGCTCGGCCTTGCCGTGCTGCCCTTTTCCCGCGAGACGGCACAATTGCGCGACCGCATCGGCTTCCTCCACCGCTCGATCGGCGCACCCTGGCCGGATACCGGCGACGAGGCGCTGCTTGCGACACTCGACAGCTGGTTCGTGCCGTTCCAGGAAAACAGCCGCAGCCTCGAAGAGGTGAAGCCCGCAAGCCTCCAGGAAGGGCTGATGGCGCTGGTGCCCTATGAGGTGCAGCGCGACCTCGCCCGGCTGGCACCCACTCATTTCGAGGCGCCGACCGGCCAGCGCCACCCGATCCGCTACGATGGCGACGAGCCGGTGCTGGCGATCCGCGTGCAGGAGCTCTTCGGCCTGAAGCAGCATCCGGCCGTGGCGGGCGGGCGGCTGCCACTGCTGCTCGAACTCCACTCCCCCGCACATCGGCTGATCCAGACGACGCGCGACCTGCCCGGTTTCTGGGCCGGCTCCTGGCGCGACGTCAGGGCGGATATGCGCGGGCGCTATCCGAAACACCCCTGGCCGGAGGACCCGGCAGACGCCCTGCCGACGACGCGCGCCAAGCCGCGCGGAACGTGATCGCGCAATTTCCGGCGATTGCCGGAGGTTTTGCGTCGGAAATTGCAGAAAGACAAATCGTTCCGGGCGTCTCGCAGTTTAGAGCCATTCCGGCAAAGTGCGCAGCGGCTTTGCATCTGCAATTGCTTCAGAACAAGCGGATGAAGCGCTTTCGCGATTCGAAGAAATGCGGAAATGCTCTAGAAGGGCGAATGCGGGTTCGCGAACGGAAGGAAGACGGGATGACGGGTTACCAGGACATCGACTTCGAGGGCTCCGGCCGGCGTCTGCGTCTCGAAACGATCATCCGGCTGCGCTGGCTGGCGGTCGCCGGTCAGTCGATCACGGTCATCGTCGTCGGGCTGTGGCTCGATTTTCCGCTGCCGCTGCTGCCGGCGGCGGTGCTGATCGCGCTGCTCGCCGCGGTCAACTTCTTCCTCGCCGTGCGCTTCGCCCCGACGCACCGGCTGACGCCTGCCTCCGCCTTCCTGCTGCTCGCCTTCGACCTCTGCCAGCTCACGGCGCTGCTTTTCATTACCGGCGGACTTGCCAATCCCTTCGCACCGCTCGTCTGCGTGCCCGTCATCATCTCGTCCTCGCTGCAGCCGATCCGCTTCAGCCTGCCGCTCGGCCTGCTCTCGGTATTCGGCATCACGGCGCTTGCCTTCACGCCCTTTCCGCTGCCCTGGTTTCCCGGCACGCTGCTGGTCGTGCCGCCGATCCTGACGGCCGGGCTCTGGTTCGCCATCGTGTCGACCACCGCCTTTGCCGCCTTCTACTCCTACCGCGTGTCGCAGGAGGCAGCGGAGCTTTCCGATGCGCTCGCGGCGACCGAACTCATCCTCCAGCGCGAAAAGCACCTTTCGCAACTCGACGGCCTGGCGGCGGCGGCAGCGCACGAGCTCGGCACGCCGCTTGCCACGATCAGCGTCGTGGCCCGCGAAATGGAGCGTGAACTCGGCATGGACGACCGTTTCAAGGAAGACGTGCAGCTCCTGCGCAGCCAGAGCGAACGTTGCCGCGACATCCTGCGCCGTCTCACCACGCTTTCGGCAGCGGACGAGGCGCATATGCGCGTGCTGCCGCTCTCCTCGCTGCTGGAGGAGGTGCTGGCGCCGCACCGCGAATTCGGCATCCGCCTCAACCTCGTCGAAAACGGCGAACGCGAGAACGAGCCGGTCGGCAGCCGCAATCCCGGCATTCTCTACGGTCTCGGCAATCTTATGGAAAACGCCGTCGACCATGCGCGCGAGGAGGTGACCATCACCGTCAGCCACACGGCGGAACGGGTGACGATCGTCATCGAGGACGACGGCGACGGCTATGCGGCGGATATCCTCCAGCGCATCGGCGATCCCTATGTCACCAAGCGCCAGCGCGACGAGCGGGCCGGCGGACTGGGGCTCGGGTTGTTCATCGCCAAGACGCTGCTGGAGCGCTCCGGCGCGAAACTGACCTTTGCCAACCGCACCGGCGACCGGCCGGGCGCCCGCGTGTCGGTCGATTGGCCGCGGGGCCGCATGGAGGCAAAGGCCGCAAAATGACTTTACCCACCCCGACTTACGGGTGATAAGCTGATCCTCATCAAGAATGGACGAAATTCGGCCACGAAAGACGAAAAATGGCAGAAAACACCGAACCTCACGCGGCAACCGACGATATCGGGCCCGATCCTTCCCTTCTCCTCGTCGATGACGACGCGCCGTTCCTGCGCCGCCTTGCGCGCGCTATGGAGACGCGGGGCTTTGCCGTCGATACGGCCGAGTCGGTTGCCGAGGGCATCGCCAAGGCCAAGACAAACCCGCCGAAATTCGCCGTGGTCGATCTCAGGCTCGGCGACGGCAGCGGCCTCGACGTCATCGCCGCCATCCGCCAGCGCCGCGACGACACGCGCATCATCATGCTGACCGGCTACGGCAATATCGCGACGGCCGTGAACGCCGTGAAGCTCGGCGCGGTCGATTATCTCGCCAAGCCGGCGGATGCCGACGACATCTTCGCCGCACTGACGCAGCGCCCGGGCGAGAAGGTGGAACTGCCGGAAAACCCGATGTCGGCAGACCGCGTGCGCTGGGAGCATATCCAGCGCGTCTATGAGATGTGCGACCGCAACGTCTCCGAGACCGCCCGCCGCCTCAACATGCACCGCCGCACGCTGCAGCGCATCCTCGCCAAGCGCGCGCCGAAATAGGCTCGGACTTCGGGGGCCCTCATCCGGCCCTTTGGACCACCTTCTTCCCGTCGGGGAGAAGGAAGAGAAGGATGCGACCTCCCGTTTTCCCCTTCTCCCCTCGGGGAGAAGGTGGCGGCAGCCGGATGAGGGGCTCACCCCTCAAAAGCGCCTCAAAGCGATATCACACCGCCGCGTCGCGCTCTCCTGCAACGATGGCCGACATATCAGCCCCCTCGCCCCTTGTATCCGCCGCGAACTCCGCCAGCATCAGCCGGGCCGCGGCGACGCGGGCAAAGGCGAAGGTGACGGATTTTCGCGTCGGCGCCGGCAGCTTGTGCTCCGGCGCCTCGCGGATGATGTGGGCGCCGTAGCCATCCGAGAGGATGAGGCCGCAATCCTCCGGGAAGATATCGAGCGGCACTTCCTTGTGGGTGGCGAAGAACAGCCGGTCCGAGTGACGCCGGTAATCCGGCCATTTGCGGTCCACCCTGAAATCCTCGATCGACGTCTTGATCTCGACAATCCAGATCTCGCCCCTGTCGGAGAGGCTGATGAGGTCCGCGCGCCGGCCGCTGGCCAGCGTCAACTCGGGCAGCACCGCATGGCGCATCTCCGTCAGCATGCGCTGCACGCCGCGGCGCACCATCATGGCCCGGTCGGACTGGCGTCCGTCGACCAGCGGATTGTCATTGTGAATGGAAACGATCGTCATGGGGCACCCTCGGCGAATCGCATTCTATCCGCAAATGCGCCCGGCGAAAAAGTTAAGGGCGCCACGTGATTCGGAGCGCGCGAAAGACTCTCTTAACCGCGCCACACGGATCCTGTGCGGCTTCGGGCCAGCGCTGCGGAAGACCATTGAACAGGCCGGAAAGGCGTGCTTGTCCTGATCCGGACGCGGCGAAAGCGGCAGGCGGGCAGGTCTTGTTGTTGCAAAAAAACAATCACCGGCCTTTTTGCTCAAGTGCAGGCCCGCGCCGGAGCACACAGACTTGCATTGACTGGTTTAATCGAAAATAAACCATAATCGATGAAAGTTCCGCGGCTCGGAACTTCTTAATTTCCTATCAAGAGACTCACATGCGCTTCCGCAATGCCCTCCTTCTGTGCGGCCTCGCAGCAGCCGTCACGCTCGCCGGTTGCTCCTCCTCCTCGACCTCGCTTCCGGGCGAAAAGGTGGCGACCAATGCTATCTTCACATCGGAATATGGCCCTGTTGAGGACAACGGCTATTCCCTGCCGGGTATCCCGATCAACAAGGTGAACACCAAGTTCCACCGCCAGATCGTCGACTACGCGACCAAGGAAAAGCCCGGTACGATCGTCGTCAACACGCCGAACCGCTTCCTTTATTATGTGCTGCCCGGCGGCAAGGCCGTGCGTTACGGCATCGGCGTCGGCAAGGCGGGCTTTGCCTGGCAGGGCGAGGCCTACATCGCCTGGAAGCAGGAATGGCCGACCTGGCATCCGCCGGAAGAAATGGCCGTCCGTCGTCCCGATGTCGCCCGCTACGTCAAGGAAGGCATGGGCCCGGGCCTGAAAAACCCGCTCGGCGCACGCGCGCTCTATCTCTTCAACGAGCAGGGCAAGGACACGCTGTTCCGCCTGCACGGCACGCCGGAATGGGCCTCCATCGGCACGGCCGCCTCGTCGGGCTGCATCCGCCTGATGAACCAGGACATCATCGACCTTTACAAGCGCGTCCGCCCCGGCAAGGGCGCCCGCGTCGTCGTCCAGCAGTAAGCGGAAAAAATCCGCTTAAGAAAGAAGCCGCCGGATCGCTCCGGCGGCTTCTTTTGTTTTGGGCGCTTCCGGCAGGGACAATACCCTGCCGGCGCGAAAAGCGGGATCAGGCCGCAGCGGCCTTCAGCTCCAGGCGGCGGCGGTGGAGAACCGGCTCGGTGTAGCCGTTCGGCTGCTCGCGGCCCTTCAGGACAAGATCGAGCGCCGCCTGATAGGCGATGGAACCGTCGAAGTTACCGGCCATCGGACGATAGAGCGGATCACCGGCATTCTGCCCGTCGACAACGGCGGCCATGCGCTGCATGGTCTCCTCGATCTGCGCTTCCGTGACGACGCCGTGGTGCAGCCAGTTGGCCATGTGCTGGGCGGAGATGCGCAGCGTGGCGCGGTCTTCCATCAGGCCGACATTGTTGATGTCGGGCACCTTGGAGCAGCCGACGCCCTGGTCGACCCAGCGCACGACATAGCCGAGAATACCCTGCGCATTGTTGTCGAGCTCGCGCTGGATTTCCTCCGGCGTCCAGTTCGGCCGGACGGCGACCGGCACCGAGAGGATGTCGGAGAGCTTTGCCCGCGGGCGGGAGCGCAGCGTCGCCTGAACCTCGGCGACATTGACCTTGTGGTAGTGCGTCGCATGCAGCGTCGCGGCCGTCGGCGAGGGAACCCAGGCGGTGTTGGCGCCGGCCTTCGGATGGGCGATCTTCTGTTCCAGCATGGCGGCCATCAGGTCGGGCATGGCCCACATGCCCTTGCCGATCTGCGCATGGCCGGACAGGCCGCATTCGAGGCCGATATCAACGTTCCAGTTCTCGTAGGCGCCGATCCAGGCGGCCTGCTTCATGTCGCCCTTGCGGATCATCGGGCCCGCTTCCATCGAGGTGTGGATCTCGTCGCCCGTGCGGTCGAGGAAGCCGGTGTTGATGAAGACGACGCGCTCCTTGGCGGCGCGGATCGCTTCCTTGAGGTTGACCGTCGTGCGGCGCTCCTCGTCCATGATGCCCATCTTCATGGTGTTCGGCGCCATGCCGACGGCAGCCTCGACGCGGCCGAACAGCTTGCTGGCAAAGGCAACCTCTTCCGGCCCGTGCATCTTCGGCTTGACGACATACATCGAGCCTTCGCGCGAATTCTTGCGGCGGCCGTTCGGGCCGACATCGTGCAGCGCGATCAGCGCCGTCACCATGGCATCCATGATGCCCTCGGGAACCTCGTTGCCCTCGCGATCGCGGATCGCCGGGTTGGTCATGAGGTGCCCGACATTGCGCACCAGCATCAGCGAGCGGCACTTGACCTCGAAAGGCGAGCCGTCCGGCGCGGTGTAGGTGAAGTCGCTGTAGAGCTTGCGCTCGACCGTCTCGCCACCCTTGGTGAACGTCTCCTTCAGGTCGCCCTTCATCAGGCCGAGCCAGTTGCGATAGACGAGGATCTTGTCCTCGGCATCGACAGCCGCGACCGAATCCTCACAGTCCATGATCGTCGTCAGTGCCGCTTCGACATTGACGCCGGCAATGCCGGCCGGATCGGTCTTGCCGATTTCGAAGTCGCGGTTGATCAGGATCTCGATGCCAAGGCCATTGTTCTTCAAAAGCAGATGGCGCCAGCCGCCGTCGCCTTCCGCATGGCCGGCATACTGTTCCGGCCGCTTCAGCGAAACGGCACGGTCGCCTGCGGAAAGGCGCAGGTCCGCACCGGCCTCGATACCGGTGAGGTCGGCCCAGCGGGCGCCCTCGAGCGGAGCCGCCTCGTCGAGGAAGGCCTTGGCCCAGGCGATGACCTTCTCGCCGCGCTTGGGATTGTAACCCTTGCCCTTTTCCGCACCGTCCGTTTCCGGGATCACATCCGTGCCGTAGAGCGCATCGTAGAGCGAGCCCCAGCGCGCATTGGCAGCGTTCAGGGCGTAGCGTGCATTCATGACGGGAACGACAAGCTGCGGGCCGGCGAGGCTGGCGATCTCGGGATCGACATTGTCCGTCGTCACCTTGAATTCACCGCCTTCCGGCAGCAGGTAGCCGATCTCGCGCAGGAAGGCCTCGTAAGCCGCCATGTCCACCGGCGCGCCGTTGGCGCGGTACCAAGCGTCGATCTTCTCCTGCAGCGCGTCGCGCTTGGCCAGCAGCGCGCGGTTTTCCGGCGCAAGGTCGTGCACGACGGCGGAAAACTCATCGAAGAAACGCGCAGCGTCCACGCCCGTGCCGGGAAGCGCCTCCGTGACGATGAAATCATGTAGGTCGCGGTCGATCGAAAGACCGGCTTTCTCGATATAGGTCATGTAAAAAACTCCGAATGACGGGACGAGGGGGGAGTATCCCGAATGCTGCCACTTTCCGGAGACGGGCATGCATAGTCAATTCGGCAATGACATAAAGAATTTATTCCCGTTCGGATAAAATCATACGATAGGCGCGCGCCGACCACCGCGAAAGGCAGCCGGCGAGGCCAAAGAACGGGAGACCGTCAGCTCTCGTACGCAATGCGCGGCCGGCCGCTGGCGATCGCGGTGAAGCGCGCCTCCATGAGCTTGCGGCGGCCTTCCACCTCCGGCGCGTCGATCTCCTCGGTGAACGTCACCGCCGGCTCGTCCGCACCGTTGATCCGGGCCGCGGTGAGCGCCGCCGTCATCGCCCGCTCCTTCGCCAGCGCGAAGGCCTCGCTTTCGTCGACAAAGCGCGCGCTTTCACCCGTGCCGCCGACGATGAAGATGCCCTCTTCCGGCATGGTCACGAAGACCGTGACCATGGTGCGCACCTGACCCACCACCGCGCCGACCGCATTGGCAACGCCGGCGTCGGCGGGAATGGCCGATTCGGCGCCCAGCATGTCGGCGATGGCGGGATAATAGACCGGCGCCGAGGCACCGAGGCCGACGAGTGGCCGGTCGAGCGCGATGCGGAACCGCACGATGCCCGGCACGCGGTGCAGCGCGCGGTCGATCGCCAGCGAATGGACCGGATCGATCGCCCCTGCCCCGTCATCGGCAAGGCAGGCCGACAGGATGACATCGGCCGACTGCCGGGTAAGGCGATCGACGAGGACGCGCGCCAGGGCTTCCGGACTGTCGGCGATCGGCCGGCCGGAACCGTCCCGCGTGCGGGCGGCGATCTCCAGTCCGAGACGGGCGGCCGTGGCATCCCACTGCCCCTGGCCGCCGAGCACATGCATGGCGTCGGAGGGTGTGATGCCGCAGATATGCACGAGGCCGCGCGCAACCAGCCGGTCGAGCGTCACCTTCTGCAACATGGTGGCGAGCAGCCCTTCCAGCGGAAGCGGCACCATGCCGATCTTCTCGTAAAGCGCCTGTTCCTGCGGCTGGAGGCCACTCGCCAACCGTTCCGGCACGCCGGTGCGCACAGCGAAGCGTCCATCGTGCCGCCCGGCATGGGGCGCACGCATCTGGCGCTCCAGCACCGGGACGATTGCATCCGGATGCAGCGCCGAGGCAAGGCTCAGCGGCATGAAGCGGCGCGGCCCAAGCTCGATCTTCGCCTTCAGGCCGCGATCGTTGATGCGGACTTCCGAATCGCCGCCGAGGCCGAAGGTGCGCATGGCGACCGCCTCGACCATGGTGCGATAGCCGCCGACGACGGCGCCTTCCGCATCGAGCTTCGGCCGCCCGCCGTCGAGTACCGCCACATCCGTCGTCGTGCCGCCGATATCGGAGACGATGGCATTGTCGAGCCCGGTCAGGTGCCGCGCGCCGACGAGGCTGGCTGCCGGGCCGGACAGGATCGTCTCGATCGGCCGCAGCCGCGCCTCGGCCGCCGCGATCAGCGCCCCGTCACCGCGCACCACCATCATCGGCACATGGATGCCGCGACGGTCGAGATAGTCCTCGCAGGCGCCGATCAGCCTGTCGATCATCGAGACGAGGCGGGCATTGAGCAGCGTCGTCAGCGCCCGGCGCGGCCCGCCGAGCTTGGAGGAAAGTTCGTGGCTGCAGGTAACGGGCAGGTGCGAGACCTCGCGGATGCGCGCACGAACCCGTTCCTCGTGCGCCGGATTGCGCACGGCGAAATAGCCGGCGACGGCAAAGGAGGAGACGGTCTCGGCAAGGACCGGCAGGGCATCGTCGAGTGCGCTCATGTCGAGCGTCGTCTCGTCGCCATGCACATTGTGCCCGCCGGGCAGGAACAGCACTGGGTCGTTGCCGAGCGCATCGGCAAGGCCGTCGCGCTTCAGGTCCTCGGGACCGAAGCCGATCATGACAAGGCCGGCACGGCCGCCCTGCCCTTCCACCAGGGCGTTGGTCGCCAGCGTGGTGGAGAGCGAGACGAGACCGATGGCCGAGACGGGAGCCTTTGCCGCTTCCAGCACCGCTTCGACGGCACCGGAAATACCGACCGAGAGATCGTGGCGGGTGGTGAGTGCCTTGGCGCGGGCGACGACGCCGGCGGTTTCACTGTAGAGCACGGCGTCCGTGTAGGTGCCGCCGGTATCGATGCCGAGTAACAAATGGTCTGCCACGAGAATTCTTCCGTACCGCCTGCCGTCTCTTTTCAAAGCAGGCCGTGAATGGTGTTATTGCCTGAGGTGTTATGACATGTCCGGGCCGAATGCCACCATTCCCCCGGCGACATAAGGTGAAAGAACGAGGAGCGTACCCTGTGATCGACCCCACCCCGCGAAAGCCGCTTCTGGCTGCCCTTCTTCTCGGCGCCGCGCTTCTGGCCGGCAGCCAGCCCGTCGCCGCCCAGGAGGAGAACGACGAGCAACAGTACCAGGCGCAGATCCCCGACGTCTCGGTCTACAAGGCGATGCTGGATGCCAACAAGCAGACGGGCTGGGTGCAGTTCCGCAATTTCGCCGACCAGCAGCTGATCTATTTCACCACGCTGCAGACGATGCATTGCCGCCTGTCGGAGATCCGCTATTCGATCAACAACGACACGCTCGACCAGCGCTTTCCGCTGGCCAAATGTGACCCTGAACTGCCCTTCAACCTGCCGTCGGACGAAACGCAGAACTGGATCTATATCGATCTGAAGCCGGGCGAGGCGGAAACCATCGCCGTGCAGGCGGTCTGGGACGACGGCAGCGGCAGCGAGATCGTCGTCTACCAGCCCTGCAAGAACCCGGAAGCGACCTGCGCGGCGATCAAGACGATCAAGAAATCGAAGAAGCGCCTCGACGAGCCGTCACCCGCAACGCCAGTCCGTTAGCTGGCTGCGTCGTCAGGCGCTGCACGGGCCAGGGCCGCGTGTTTTCCGTCATGTCGAAACGGAAACGGCGCATCAGAACGCCGAGCGCGATGATCGCCTCCTGCATGGCGAAGGTCGCGCCGATGCAGATGCGCGGCCCGGCGCCGAAAGGTAGGTACTGGAAACGGTGGATCGCTTCGCGGTTTTCCGGGAGGAACCGTTCCGGCATGTAGGCGCGCGGCTTCTGCCAGAGCAGCGCGTGGCGGTGCAGCGTCCAGGGCATGACGAGGATGGTGACGTCCTTGGGGATCTCCACCCTTTCGCCCTTAGGGCTCACCCAGACATCGTCGGCGATCGCCTCGCGGTTGATCGAGGGCGCCGGCGGATAGAGCCGCATCGCCTCCTCGAAGGCGGCGCGCGTCCAGGGCATGCGGTCGAGCCAGTCGACGGGGTCAGCGCCGCTCGACAGCACCCGGTCGATCTCCTCTTCCATCGCGTCCCGCACATGCGGCGAGTTGGCGACGCAGTAGAGCGTCCAGGCGAGCGCCCGCGCCGTCGTCTCGTGGCCGGCGCCGATGAAGGTGAGGATATTGTCCTCCACCTCCTCCATGGTCAGCCCCTCCGGCCCCGCCGCGCGCAAAAGCAGGGTTAGGAAGTCGTTCGGCGCGGCTTCATCGTCCTTCATGCGCCCAAGACGCAGGTCCATCGTGTCGCGCACGATCCCGCGGAACTTCTTCAGCACCTTCAGCCCGCCGATCCGCGTCACGCGCGGCACCCAGGACGGCGCGCGCAGGAGATCCATGGGATCGACGCGGCCCATCGAATGCAGGAGGTCCTCGACATCGTCGGCAAAACTTTCCGACTGGGTGACGATCTCGCCGGAAAACAGCGTCTCGGAGAGGATGGCGAAGGCGAGCTCCGTCATGTCGTTGCCGATGTCGAAGACCGTGCCGTCCGACCCCTCGTATTTCTGCGCATAGAGTTCGGACTGCGCCAGCATCTGGCTGGCAAAGCCCTTGGCATGGCGCGGCGTGAAGATCGGCGCGACGGCCTTGCGCGAGCGGCGCCACACCCCGCCCTCGGCCGTCAGCAGCCCGTCGCGCAGGATCGGGCGCAGCACGAGCTGGCGCACCACGGCCATCTTGTAGTTCTGGGCATTGTCGACGAGCAGGTACTTGATCAGGCCGGGATCGTTGACGATCAGCGTCTTCTCGCCGAAGAAGCTCGTCATGATCCAGGGCAGCGTGTAGGAGGGCTCGCCCCAGAGCTCCAGCGGATTGCGGAACACGGTGCGGATGATCTCGAGCTTCGAGGGCGGCACGGTGCGCGGGATCGGCGCCGGCGGTTCGAACGGCTCGGGGCGCATGTCCATCATCGGGCTCCTTTCAATCGGCTCTTCGTGGAAGGTGAGCCGAGAGGTAGGCCGAAGTTAGAGCAATTCCATCAAAAGTGCTTGAGCGTTCTGCGTCCGGACTTCTGGAAAACTAGAGCAGGCCCTGGAGTTCCGCCAGCTTGTCGTTGATCAGCCAGCCGTAATAGTTCTCCTCCGGCCAGGTCACTTCGCCGGAGGCGCGGCGTGCGGCAAAGGCGGCGGCGCGCGCGTCGGGATTGCCGATATTGTAGAGCGTCGCCGTCAGCCCCGGATTCTTCGAGATATCGACCCCGGCGATCGTCTTGTAGGCGTCGATCGAGCGGCGGATCGAGGCGGCCATGTAGGCAAGCGATATATCGGGATCCATGATCGCCTGGTAGACGCCGGCCGCATCGTTCTCGTCGAGCCGGTCATAGCCGGAAATGCGCGCGACGTCGTCCGTCAGCGTCAGCGCCGTCAGCGGATTGATCTGGCCAAGCCCGAAGGTCTGGCCGGCATAGAAGGGCTGGAAGAACACCGCGCTGAAGCGGTTGTTCGGGAAGGACGTGCCGCCGACCGTGCGGCCCTTGAACGTGCGGTTCCACACCGTCTCGCGGCAGGTCCAGAGCGCATAGGAGCCCTTCTTGTCGGCGCATTTGGCAAATTCCGGCCGGTCGACGAAGTCGGCGACGTTTTCGCCGTCATAGGCGAAGCGGAACGAGCCGGTATAGGACGCCGCCTTCACATAATAGCTCTGCAGCCGGTCATAGGCGTCGACATTGTAGGTATGCTCGCCGACGATCGCGCCGACCATATGGATGGGCGCAATGCCGTATTTGCCGGCAATGGACTTGATCTTGCCGGTCAGCTGCCCGTCATTGGCGATGAGATCGCGCACCTTCTCGTATTTCGCGTCGAAGGAGGTCTTGCCTGCCTTGGTGCGGCGCGTCGAGGCGCCCGGGATCTGCGGCTGCTCGGCATTGCGGTTGCCGGATGGCACCACATCGATCGCCAGGGCCGTTGTCTGGCTCTGGACAAGGAGGGCGGCTGCAAGGGCAAGCACGGAAATGAGCTGTCGCACGGGTCCGGTTCCGTCTTCTCGTAATGTCGGCATGGCAAGACCGATGCAACGCAAACATGTCGGAATGATGCCAAAATGCGTGCCATGCCTAGGCCGCACGGCGCCTCCTGTCGAGAGGCCTTGCCTGCAAAAATCCGGCACCGGCGGCCGCAAGGGCGGCCACCGGTGCGCAAACGTCACAGAATGTAGCGCGACAGGTCGGTATTGGCGGCAAGCGCGCCGACATGCTTGTGCACGTAGGCGGCGTCGATGAGGAGCTTGTTGCCGCCCTTGTCCGGCGCCTCGAAGGAGATCTCGTCGAGTACCCGCTCCATCACCGTCTGGAGACGCCGCGCGCCGATATTCTCGACGCTCGCATTGAGCTGCACCGCGACATCGGCCAGCGCGTCGATACCGTCCTCGGTAAAATCGAGCTCGACGCTTTCCGTCGCCATCAGCGCCTTGTACTGGCGGATGAGGCTCGCCTCCGTCTCCGTGAGGATGCGGCGGAAGTCCTCCTTCGTCAGCGCGCGCAGTTCGACGCGGATCGGCAGGCGGCCCTGCAGCTCGGGCAGGAGGTCTGACGGCTTGGAGACGTGGAAAGCACCGGAGGCGATGAAGAGGATGTGATCCGTCTTGACCGGCCCGTACTTCGTCGCAACCGTCGTGCCCTCGACGAGCGGCAGCAGGTCGCGCTGCACGCCCTCGCGGGAGACGCCCGCGCCCATGCCACCGTCGCGCGCCGCGATCTTGTCGATCTCGTCGATGAAGACGATGCCGTCGTTTTCGGCCGAACGGATCGCCTCGCGCTGGATCTGCTCGTTGTCGAGCAGCTTGTCGGATTCGTC
This sequence comes from Shinella sp. SUS2, assembly GCF_001262505.1. GTDB lineage: Bacteria > Pseudomonadota > Alphaproteobacteria > Rhizobiales > Rhizobiaceae > Shinella. The sequence continues at coordinate 171,045 of NZ_KQ410735.1, read as the reverse complement.
GTCGATCAGGATCTTGTAGCTGTCCTTGACCGTCGTCTTGACCTTCTTGGTGCGCCCGCCCATCGCCTTGCCGAACATTTCGGAAAGGTTCAGCACGCCGATATTGGCGCCGGGCATGCCGGGGATCTCGAAGCCGCCGGGCATGCCGCCGCCCGTATCGGCAACATCGATCTCGATTTCCTTGTCGTCGAGTTCGTTGCCGCGCAGCTTTTTACGGAACGAATCGCGCGTTGCAGGCGAGGCCGTCGCGCCGACCAGCGCATCGAGCACCCGTTCCTCGGCATTCATATGGGCCTTGGCCGTCACCTCGGTACGCTTCTTCTCGCGCACCAGGCCGATGCCGACCTCGACGAGGTCGCGCACGATCTGCTCGACATCGCGGCCGACATACCCGACCTCGGTGAACTTGGTCGCCTCGACCTTGACGAAGGGCGCACCGGCAAGCTTGGCAAGGCGCCGCGAAATCTCGGTCTTGCCGACGCCCGTCGGCCCGATCATCAGGATGTTCTTCGGCATCACCTCGTCGCGCAGGTCCGGCTCCAGCTGGTGGCGGCGCCAGCGGTTGCGGAGCGCGATGGCGACAGCGCGCTTGGCGTCATGCTGGCCGATAATGTAGCGGTCGAGTTCGGAAACGATCTCGCGGGGGGAAAAGTTAGACATCAGCTTTCCGTTTCTAGCAACGGTCCCGGGCCATCATCAGCGCCGGTCCGTCCTCAGTCATGCGTTGATCGAAAGCATGGAATCCGGCCTTTTCATAGGCCCGGATGGCATGCGCATTGTCGGGATGCGGATCGAGCACGACCCGTTCCATCCCCTCGGCGAAAACCCTTTGCACAAAGGCTTCGATCATCGCCGGCCCGTGGCCGATACCGACCATATCGGCAGGGCCGATGAACTGGTCGATGCCGACGGTGCGTTCGGGCCGGTCGCCGAAGGACAGATCGTCCGCCGCGATCCGGTAACATTGCAGATAGGCAAATTCCTTTCCATCATGGAGCACGATGAAGGACTCCATCGACGGCTCGTCGAAATCCGCCTTGATGCCGGCGACTTCGTCCGCCGGTTCGCCCCACCAGCGCCGGACATGCGGCACGTTCAGCCACCGTTCCAGCATCGGCAGGTCGGCGTCCGTCACCGGCCGGAAGGCATAGGCCTTATCGGTCGGCATCCAGCGTCTCGACCACGAAATTGTGGTTGGTGTAGACGCAGATGTCGCCGGCGATCTGCATGGCGCGCCGCGCGATCTCTTCCGCCGACTTGTCCGTATCCATCAGCGCGCGGGCCGCGGCATAGGCATAGTTGCCGCCCGAGCCGATCGCCATGGTGCCGTGTTCCGGCTCCAGCACGTCGCCATTGCCGGTCAGCGCCAGCGTGACGGACTTGTCGGCGACCAGCATCATCGCCTCGAGCCGGCGCAGATAGCGGTCGGTGCGCCAGTCCTTGGCAAGCTCGACGGCCGCGCGCATCAACTGGTCGGGATATTGCTCGAGCTTGGCTTCGAGCCGTTCGAGCAGCGTGAAGGCGTCCGCCGTGGCGCCGGCAAAACCGGCAATGACATCGCCCTTGGCAAGGCGGCGCACCTTGCGCGCATTGCTTTTCATCACGGTCTGACCAAGGCTCACCTGGCCATCGCCCGCCATCACCACCTTGCCGTCCTTGCGGACGGTGATGATCGTCGTGGCATGCATGGAAGCGTAGGGATTGTGTTCACTCATGAATAGACCTCTGGGGCCCGGAGACCGGGCGGGTACCGCCAGCGAGACGGCTTCGTTACGTCCTATGTAAGCGGCGTTTCGGCAATTGCAAACGCCGGCGGCCTCCTTGGCACCCCTCCGCCGCCAGGCCGCTGCGCGACCCCTTACGGCACCGCCGCGGGTCTGCGTCTCACTGCAAAATAAACCTTGCTTTCCCCGTGCGATGAGCAGGTTATGGTCTCCCGTCAACAAAAGGGGTTACGGCAATGGCCAAAGGACAGGTTCGCAGCAACAAGGAAACGCGCAAACCCAAGAAGGACAAGGTGGCAGCCAAAGCCGCACCCACTCTGGGCTCGCAGGTGAAGAACAGCGAGAGCGCAACGAAGAAGAAGTGAGGGGGCGGCGGGCGATGCCGGCATGCTTGCATCGCTCTCCCCAACCCGCACGCCCCTCCTACCCCCCTCCTCCGTCATCCTCGGGCTTGACCCGAAGATCCACTCCTCACGGCACACCGGAGGATGTGACATGGATCCTCGGGTCAAGCCCGAGGATGACGGAGGGTGTGGCAACGGCTTCCCAATGTGGCGACGTGCCTGATCACGTCGGCGTCGATCCCCACTTCTGCCCTTTTTTACACCCCGATTTTCCCCGTCTCCAAAACCCGTCCTATCCTGAACGTCCTTTCGCTGCCGGACGGATCGCGTAACGTGTCGATGCGGGCGGGAGGAGGCGCTTTCGATGTCCGCCGAAACGTACGGCGGGGGCGAAAGAGGCGTGGAGCGCCACGGTGCCTCGCAGCCTTTCCCGTTCTCAGGGATCAGGCCAGCGGGTGAGCGCCGTGTGCGGAGCTTCCCCCTTCCCCGGGTCGCGGGGTCGGTTTGGGTCCGCCATGCAAGCAGGATGGTGGCGCATGCCCCCGAAAAGTGCGGAACGCGGTTTTCGGACAAGGCCTATGCGCCAACACACTGTGCAGCGAAGCCTGCCATGCCTGAAGGAGGATGAGACCACCTCCGAAGAACGCCTTGGGCCGCGCGAAAGCGAAGCCATCCATATACCCCTTCCAGAGGCAACGCTTTCGCGCGGTTCTCCGGACCGGACTGGTTTCAAACCCCGATGGGCGACCTGCGGGCCGTTTCCCCCTGCACCGAAAACCTGCGAAACACTGGCCTTTTCCCAAGAGCCCTGTTAAGGAGCGGCGACACTCTACCGGAGACCGCAATGAGCCGCACCGCCAGCGTTTCGCGCAAGACGAACGAGACCTCCGTCGCCGTCACCGTCAATATCGACGGCACCGGCACGTCGACCATTTCGACGGGCGTCGGTTTCTTCGATCATATGCTCGACCAGCTCGCGCGCCATTCGCTCATCGACATGGACATCAAGACCGAAGGGGACCTGCATGTCGACGACCATCACACGGTCGAAGACACCGGCATCGCCATCGGCCAGGCCATCGCCAAGGCGCTCGGCGACCGCCGCGGCATCACGCGCTACGCCTCGCTCGATCTCGCCATGGACGAGACGATGACCCGCGCTGCCGTCGATGTTTCCGGCCGCCCGTTCCTCGTGTGGAACGTCACCTTCTCCGCCCCGAAGATCGGCACCTTCGACACCGAGCTGGTGCGCGAGTTCTTCAACGCGCTCGCCCAGCACGCCGGCATCACGCTGCATATCCAGAACATCTACGGCGCGAACAACCATCATATCTCGGAGACGTGCTTCAAGGCCGTCGCGCGCGTGCTACGCACCGCGACCGAGATCGATCCCCGCCAGGCGGGCCGCGTTCCCTCGACGAAGGGTTCGCTGGCCTGAGCAAGGCACAAGATGGAGGCCTGTCGATATGGCCACGTTCCTCTTTCTGATACCGCCGGGTGCAAAATCCCAGGATGAGAACGCCCGGATCATCCGTGATCGTTTTTCGTGGATCGCGTTCTTCGTACCGTTCCTCTGGCTGCTGTGGCATCGCGCGTGGCTGGCCGCAGCCCTTGTTTTCGCGCTCGCCGCGCTGGGCTCCGCCATTTCCGAGCATCCGGTCTTCGGCCTTGCCGGCCTCGGCATCTGCCTTGCGACCAATCTTCTCGTCGCGCTTGAAGGCCCCACGATGATCGCCGCCGGCCTGCGCCGGGCGGGCTGGACGGTGGACGCGGCCATAGCGGCAGACGACCGTGCAACGGCGGAAGAGATTTACTACATGGACATCAGGACCGGCGAACCGGAGACGCGTCATACCGTTTCCCTGCCGGCAGCCGAAACCTCCCCGCGCCGGCACGCTCCCATGCTCGGCCTCGTCGGTTTCAAGGAAGGACGCTGAGATGCGCGTTGCAATCATCGACTACGGTTCGGGCAACCTGCGCTCGGCCACCAAAGCCTTCGAGCGTGCCGCGCGCGAAGCCGGCATCGATGCCGAGATCGACCTGACGGACAAGGCCGAGCGCGTCGCCGGCGCGGATCGCATCGTGCTGCCCGGCGTCGGCGCCTATGCCGATTGCCGTCGCGGCCTTGATGCCGTGCCCGGCATGGTCGAGGCGCTGCGCGAGACCGTCGAGGCGAAGGCCCGCCCCTTCCTCGGCATCTGCGTCGGCATGCAACTCATGTCCTCGCGCGGCCTCGAAAAGACCACCACCGAAGGCCTCGGCTGGATCAGGGGCGATGTCGTCAGGATGACGCCCGACGATCCGGAGCTGAAAATTCCGCAGATCGGCTGGAACACGCTCACCCGCCGCTACGCCCACCCGCTCTTCGAGGGCATTCCGGAGACGCTGCACGCCTATTTCGTGCACTCCTACCACCTCGCCGCCGAAAACCCTGACGAGGTGGTCGCCACGGTCGGCTATGGCGGCCCGATGACCGCCTTCGTCGCTGACGGCAACAAGGCCGGCGCGCAGTTCCATCCGGAAAAGAGCCAGTCGCTCGGCCTCGCCCTCATCACCAATTTCCTGCGCTGGAAGCCGTAACATGATCCTCTTTCCCGCCATCGACCTGAAAGACGGCCAGTGCGTTCGCCTCAAGCTCGGCGACATGGACCAGGCCACCGTCTACAATCCCGACCCGGCCGCCCAGGCGAAAGCTTTTGAAGACCAGGGTTTTGAATGGCTGCACGTTGTCGACCTCAACGGCGCCTTCGCCGGGGAAAGCGTCAACGGTGCTGCCGTCGATGCCATTCTCAAGGCGACGAAGAACCCGGTGCAGCTCGGCGGTGGCATCCGCACGCTGGATCATATCGAAAGCTGGCTGGCGCGCGGCCTCTCCCGCGTCATCCTCGGCACCGTCGCCGTGCGTGATCCCGCGCTCGTCATCGAGGCCTGCAAAAAATTCCCCGGCAAGGTTGCCGTCGGCATCGACGCCAAGGGCGGCAAGGTCGCCGTCGAGGGCTGGGCGGAAGCCTCCGAACTCGGCGTGATCGAGCTTGCGAAGAAGTTCGAAGGTGCCGGCGTTGCCGCGATCATCTACACCGACATAGACCGCGACGGTATTCTGGCCGGCATCAACTGGGCCTCGACGCTGGAGCTTGCCGACGCCGTCTCCATTCCCGTCATCGCCTCCGGCGGCCTTGCCTCGATGGACGACATCCGCCGCCTCGTCGCGCCGGATGCCCGCAAGCTCGAGGGCGCGATTTCCGGCCGGGCGCTCTATGACGGGCGGATCGATCCCGCCGAGGCGCTGGCCATGATACGAGGAGCAGCCGCATGACCCTCAAGGCCCGCGTCATTCCCTGCCTCGACGTGAAGGACGGCCCGCGACGCCCGCAGCCGCATAGCGGCGAGGACGCGCAAAACAAGAAGAAGGAGGCCGTCCTTTGACCCTCAAAGCACGCGTCATTCCCTGCCTCGACGTGAAGGACGGCCGCGTCGTCAAGGGCGTCAGCTTCGTCAATCTGGTCGATGCCGGCGATCCCGTGGAATCGGCGAAAGCCTATGATGCGGCCGGTGCCGACGAACTCTGCTTCCTCGACATTACCGCTTCCTCGGACAACCGCGACACGATCTTCGACGTCGTGGCGCGCACGGCCGACCATTGTTTCATGCCGCTCACCGTCGGCGGCGGCGTGCGCGCGGTGGCGGATATCCGCAAGCTGCTGCTTGCCGGCGCCGACAAGGTCTCGATCAATTCGGCCGCCGTCGCCAATCCGGATTTCGTGGCGGAAGCGGCCGACAAATTCGGCAACCAGTGCATCGTCGTCTCGATCGATTCGAAGAAGGTTTCGCAGGACGGCGAGGAAGACCGCTGGGAAATCTTCACCCATGGCGGCCGCAAGCCGACCGGCATCGACGCCGTCGCCTTCGCCGAAAAGATGGTGGAACGCGGCGCGGGCGAGCTGCTGCTCACCTCCATGGACCGCGACGGCCAGAAGGGCGGCTATGACATCGCCCTGACCCGCACCATCGCCGACCGCGTCTCTGTGCCGGTCATCGCCTCGGGCGGCGTCGGCACGCTCGACCATCTCGTCGAGGGCGTGCGCGACGGGCATGCGACGGCAGTACTCGCCGCCTCCATCTTCCACTTCGGCACCTATACGGTGGGCGAAGCGAAACGCTACATGGCCGAGCATGGCATTGCCATGCGGCTCGACTGAGGAGAGAGCGATGAGCGACTTTTCCCTTGCCGATCTCGAACGTATCGTCGACGCCCGCGCCAAGGCCGATCCGTCGGAATCCTGGACGGCCAAGCTCGTGGCCGCCGGGCAGCAAAAGGCGGCAAAGAAGCTCGGAGAAGAGGCGATCGAGACGGTTATCGCGGCGATTGAGGGCGAAAAGGCCGCTTTAACGAGCGAAACGGCCGATTTGCTCTATCATCTGATCGTCGTATTGAAAATCGGCGGCGTCGCGTTACAAGATGTCATGGAGGAGCTGGAGCGGCGGACGAACCAGTCCGGCCTCGTGGAGAAGGCCAGCCGGAAGAGTTGATGATCCAGGCAGTGCGCGACAAGGACCAGGCGGATATTCCGGACGATTTCGGCAACCGCGACTATTCTCCCTACCGCTTTTTTTCGGCAGACGAGTGGGCGCGCTTCCGGGCCGACACGCCGCTGACGCTGACCGCCGACGAGGTGCAGCGCCTGCGCTCGCTGAATGACCCGATCGACCTCGACGAAGTCAGGCGCATCTACCTATCGCTGTCGCGCCTGCTTTCGGCCCATGTCGAATCCTCGCAGATCCTGTTCGAGCAGCGCAAACGCTTCCTCAGCCTCTCGGACGAGGCCAAGACCCCCTATGTCATCGGCATTGCGGGTTCGGTCGCCGTCGGCAAGTCGACCACCGCCCGCATCCTGATGGAGCTGCTGTCCCGCTGGCCTTCCAGCCCCAAGGTCGATCTCGTGACGACCGACGGTTTTCTCTATCCGAACGCGGTGCTCCAGCGCGAAAACCTGATGGAGCGCAAGGGTTTCCCGGAGAGTTACGACATAGGCGCATTGCTGCGCTTTCTCTCGGCCATCAAGGCCGGCAAGAAGGACGTCAAGGCACCGACCTATTCGCACCTCACCTATGACGTGTTGCCCAACGCCTTCCGCACCATCGACCGGCCGGATATCCTGATCTTCGAGGGTATCAACGTGCTCCAGTCACGCAATCTGCCGGCCGACGGCAAGATCGTGCCGATGGTCTCGGATTTCTTCGATTTCTCGATCTATATCGACGCGGAGGAGACGCTGATCCACACCTGGTATGTGGATCGCTTCATGCGCCTTCGGGAAACCGCCTTCCGCAACCCCGATTCCTACTTCCACCGGTACGCGACGATCAGCGAGGACGAGGCGCTGACGATCGCGGAAAATCTCTGGCGCAACATCAACCTGAAGAACCTGCACCAGAACATCCTGCCGACCCGCCCGCGCGCCGATCTCATCCTGCAGAAGGGCGAGAACCACCTCATCGAGACGGTGGCGCTGCGCAAGCTCTGAGCCGGCTATGGATTGACCCGGCGGAGCGTCAGATTGATGCGCCCGGCGTTCTTCAAAAGCGTCGACGTGCCGGGATAGATCCGGTCAACCCCGTGAAAGATCAGCCGGCTTTCCCCGCCGAACACGAAAACGTCGCCGCTTGAGAGGCGGAACGACCGTGTCGGATCGCTGCGGGAAACACCGCCGACGCGGAACAGGCACTGGTCGCCAAGCGAAACGGACACGACAGGCGCTGCAAATTCAGTCTCGTCCCGATCCTGGTGCAGGCCCATCTTGGCATCCGGATCATAGAAATTGACGAGGCAGGCCTCCGGCGGCTTTCCGAAGCTGGATACCGCGTTCCACAGGGCGAGAAGAGTCTCGGGAATGGCCGGCCAGGGGCGGCCGGTCTCGGGATGGGTCGGCTGGTAACGATAGCCGCCGTCCTTGTCCGTCACCCAGCCGAGCGAGCCGCAATTGGTCATGCGCACGGACATCGGCTTGCCGGTCTTCGGCATGCGCGGCACGAAGAGCGGCGCCTCGGCCACGATCTGCCTGATAGCGACGACCAGGGCCTCCTGGGCCGAGCGATCAAAATGGTCGGGGAAGTAGCGCAGCCCCGGGGCGAGGCCGCGCTCAGCCATGACACATCTCGCGGTCCCTACGGTTCACGCTTCCGCCAGGTCCGGAATGCGCAACACCTGGCCGGGATAGATCTTGTCCGGATGGGAGAGCATCGGGCGGTTGGCGTCGAAGATCAAGGTGTGCTTGGCGCCCTTGCCCTTGCCGTAATAAGCCTCTGCGATCTTCCAGAGATTGTCGCCCTTCTTGACCGTGTGAAGGGTCGGGTCATTGGCGGGCGCGGAGACCTTCAGGAGTTCCGTCAGGTCGATCTTTTCGAGTTTCAGGCCGGAATCGGCCGGTGCGACCTTGAGATCGGCGGCCTCGACCTTGGAAATCCCCAGCGTATTGCCCACGGCGATGACGGCCTTTTCGAAGGCCGTCTGGTCGGCCACGACACCCTTCAGCACACATTTGTCACCCTCCACGGAGACTTCGACATTCTGCGTGCCGAGATCGAAGGAATCGAGCTCCTTCTTGACCGCCTCGGCCTCCGGCGCTTCGTCGTCGCCTATGCCGAGCTTCTTGCCGGCGTTCTTGATAAAGCTGAAGAGACCCATGGCTACCTCCCTGGTCTTTTTTGCCTGGTTTTCCGAACTTAAGCAGAGCCTTTCCGCAAAGGAAAGGTCTCGTTTCACTCTCACCGTTAAACGGCCAAGTTGTGGCAATCATTCGCCACCGGGCTTGGCCCGCATGCGCTTGACGTCCGACCGGCCCGATTTTTCCTTGAGCCGGCGTTCGACCGAACCTTTCGTCGGCTTCGTCTTCTTGCGCACCGGCGGCGGCGGTTCGGCCGCCTTGAGGATCAGCTCCTTCAGCCGCTCGCGCGCATCCTCGCGATTGCGTTCCTGGCTGCGAAAGCGGTTCGCCTCGATCAGCAGCACGCCGTCCTTGGAGACCTTGCGACCGGCGAGCCGTTCCGCGTTGGCCTTCACCCGGTCGTTCAGCGAGGGCGAGTTGCGCAGGTCGAAGAAGAGCTGCACAGCCGTCGAGACCTTGTTGACGTTCTGCCCGCCCGGGCCGCCGGCCAGCACGAACTGCTCGGTCAGTTCCCAGCCGGCAATCGTGATCGAACTCTTGATGTAGAGGGGCGCGCTTGCCATGGAAATTCCTTTCCCGGCCGTTTTAACCGGCACCGGGCGAAACGGGAAGCTGCCGCTGGAAAGGAAAATACCGACGAAAAACCCGGCCGCAGGGGCCGGGTTTCACGTGAATCATTGCCGGAAGGCCTTATTCGGCGGCAACTTTCAGGCCCGGCGCGGCATCGCGCACGCCGCCATCGACATGGTCCTCGAACTTTTCGAAGTTCGCGATGAACATGTCGACGAGCTTCTGGGCCTGCTTGTCATAGGCAGCGCCATTGGCCCAGGTCGAACGCGGGTCGAGAATCTTCGTGTCCACACCCGGCACCGAAACGGGCACCTGGAAGCCGAAATTGTCGTCGCGGCGGAACAGCGCGTCCTTCAGAGAGCCGTCGAGCGCGCTGGCGAGCAGGGTGCGCGTCGCCTTGATCGGCATGCGACGGCCTTCGCCGTAGGCGCCGCCCGTCCAGCCGGTGTTGACCAGCCAGCAATCGACGCCGTGCTCGGCGATGAGCTCCTTCAGGAGATTGCCGTAGACCGTCGGGTGGCGCGGCATGAAGGGGGCGCCGAAGCAGGTCGAGAAGGTGGCTTCCGGCTCGGTCACGCCACGCTCGGTGCCGGCGACCTTGGCGGTGTAGCCGGAAAGGAAGTGGTACATGGCCTGGTCCGGCGTCAGCTTGGCGATCGGCGGCATGACGCCGAAGGCATCGGCCGTCAGCATGATGATCGTCTTCGGATGCGGCGCGCGACCGGTCTTGCTGGCGTTCGGGATGAAATCCAGCGGATAGGCGCAGCGGGTGTTTTCCGTCAGCGAGCCGTCGTTGAAATCAGGCACGCCGTTCGCGTCGAGCACGACGTTCTCGAGGACGGAACCGAAACGCTGCGTCGTCGCGTAGATTTCCGGCTCGGCTTCGGCCGAAAGGCGGATCGCCTTGGCGTAGCAGCCGCCTTCGAAGTTGAAGATGCCGTTTTCGCCCCAGCCATGCTCGTCATCGCCGATCAGCGTACGGGTCGGGTCGGCCGACAGCGTCGTCTTGCCGGTACCCGACAGGCCGAAGAACACGGCAGCGTCACCATCCGGGCCGACATTGGCCGAGCAGTGCATCGGCATGACCTTTTCCGACGGCAGCAGCCAGTTCAGAACGGTGAAGACCGACTTCTTCATCTCGCCGGCATAGAAGGTGCCGGCAATGAGCACGATGCCGCGGGTCAGGTCACAGGCGATCATGGTTTCCGTGCGGGCGCCGTGGCGCTCGACATCGGCCTTGAAGGTCGGCAGGTCGATGATCGTAAGCTTCGGGGCAAAGGCCGCAAGGTCCTTCTCTTCCGGGCGGATGAGCAGGTTGCGGATGAACAGCGAATGCCAGGCGAGTTCCGTGACGACGCGGGTCGGCAGGGCGTAGTCGGCATCGGCACCGCCGACGAGATCCTGCACGAAAAGGTCGCGATCGGCGGCATGGGCCAGCATGTCGGCGTGCAGCACGTCGAAATGCTGGCGCGAGACGGCCTTGTTGTTGTCCCACCAGATGGCCCCTTCGGTGTTTTCGTCGCGCACGACGAACTTGTCCTTGGGCGAACGGCCGGTGTGCTGGCCGGTGAGGGCGCGAAGGGCGCCATGGGCGGTCTTGACCGCTTCGCCACGACCGAGGGCCTCTTCATAGAGAGCCTCAGCAGCAAAGTTGTACCGGACCGTGCCGTTGGTGTGGATACCCATCGCGGTGAGCCCCTGAGCGGGGTTGCGAACGCCAAGTTCCTGCATGGTCCAGTTTTCCTCCAAGGCGACAAGACTGGTGTGAATTTTGCCGGAACCTAATGCGCAGCTGTCACAAAGACAAGAGGAAAATAGAAATTAGGCAATAATATCAATTAATTAATCGATTTAAAGAATTATGTTACTTTTTTAATCGTTTGAATAATCGATTTAAAAATGACTTGGCCGGCACGCCCGAAACGTCTCCCTTTATCTTCGCCACAATTTGTTCCACCTTTACCCCCAGGAAGGCGCATCAGATCCAGGACAGGAAACGATCCGAGGTCGGGAAAGGCGCCGATGAATATGGAGACTAGCAGGATGCAGACGATCGCACTCGTTGACGACGACCGGAATATTCTGACATCCGTGTCGATCGCTCTGGAGGCAGAAGGCTACAAGGTCGAGACCTATACGGACGGCGCCTCGGCCCTCGACGGCCTTCTTGCCCGACCGCCGCATCTGGCGATTTTCGACATCAAGATGCCGCGCATGGACGGCATGGAGCTCTTGCGCCGGCTGCGCCAGAAATCCGACATCCCCGTCATCTTCCTCACCTCCAAGGACGAGGAGATCGACGAGCTGTTCGGGCTGAAGATGGGCGCGGACGATTTCATCACCAAGCCGTTCTCGCAGCGCCTCCTGGTGGAGCGCGTCAAGGCGATCCTGCGCCGGGCCTCGAGCCGCGAGGCCGCAGCCTCCGCGGGTGCTGCCGGCAGCGCGGCAAAGGCCGGCGAGATTGCGGCCCGCTCGCTGGAGCGCGGCCAGCTCGTCATGGACCAGGAGCGCCACACCTGCACCTGGAAGGGCGAGCCTGTCACGCTCACCGTCACCGAATTCCTCATCCTCCACTCGCTGGCGCAGCGCCCGGGCGTCGTCAAAAGCCGCGATTCGCTGATGGATGCGGCCTATGACGAGCAGGTCTATGTCGACGACCGCACCATCGACAGCCACATCAAGCGCCTTCGCAAGAAGTTCAAGATGGTCGATACCGACTTCGACATGATCGAAACGCTCTATGGCGTCGGTTATCGTTTCCGCGAGATGGCCTGAGACGCGATTTCGCTTGCATGGACCGCGGCGGCGATGGCATGCCGCGGTCAGCGGCGCTGCGCCGCATGAAGGATAGACCCGCTTGTTGCAGACAGCGCCGGAAAAGGATGGGGAAGACGTCGAGGGCCGCCCAGCGCCGCGCTCCCTGCGCCGCCGCTGGACCCATCCCTTCACGCTGGCCCGCCGCATCTTCGGCAATGCCGTCTTTTCGAGCCTGACGCGCCGTATCCTGTTCTTCAACCTCGTCGCGCTCGTCGTGCTCGTCGCCGGCATCCTCTATCTCAACCAGTTCCGCGAGGGCCTGATCGACGCGCGCGTCGAGAGCCTCCTGACCCAGGGCGAAATCATCGCCGGGGCGATCTCCGCTTCCGCTTCCGTCGATACCAATTCGATCACAATCGACCCGGAAAAACTGCTGGAGCTGCAGGCCGGCCAGAGCATCACACCGCTGCCGAACGACGAGGACCTCGAATTCCCGATCAATCCGGAGCGCGTAGCGCCGGTTCTCCGGCGGCTGATCTCGCCGACACGCACCCGTGCGCGCATCTACGACACGGACGCCAACCTGCTGCTCGATTCGCGGCATCTCTATACGCAGGGCCAGGTGCTGCGCTTCGATCTGCCGCCGGTGGAACCGGAAAGCACCAGCCTCATCGAGCGCATGAACGTCTGGTTCAACCGCATCCTGCAGCCGAGCAACCTGCCGCAATACAAGGAAGCGCCCGGCGGTGACGGCTCGATCTATCCGGAAGTGATGAATGCGCTGACCGGCGTGCGCGGCGCGGTCGTGCGCGTCAACGACAAGGGCGAGCTGATCGTCTCGGTCGCCGTGCCCGTGCAGCGGTTTCGCGCGGTGCTCGGCGTGCTGCTGCTCTCGACCCAGGCAGGCGACATCGACAAGATCGTGCATGCCGAGCGTCTCGCCATCATGCGTGTTGCGGGCGTTGCCGGCCTCGTCAACATCGCGCTGTCGCTGCTGCTTTCCAGCACCATCGCCAACCCGCTGCGCCGGCTTTCGGCGGCGGCGATCCGCGTGCGGCGCGGCGCCAAGGAGCGCGAGGAGATCCCCGATTTCTCGGCACGCCAGGACGAGATCGGAAACCTTTCGATTGCGCTTCGCCAGATGACGAACGCGCTCTATGACCGCATCGACGCGATCGAGAGCTTTGCCGCCGATGTCAGCCACGAGCTGAAGAACCCGCTGACCTCGCTGCGCAGCGCCGTCGAGACGCTGCCGCTGGCGCGGACGGATGAATCGAAAAAGCGGCTGCTCGACATCATCCAGCATGACGTTCGCCGTCTCGACCGCCTGATCAGCGATATTTCCGATGCCTCCCGCCTCGATGCCGAGCTTGCCCGCAGCGATGCCCGCACTGTCGATCTCGAGAAACTGCTCGGCGACCTCATCGACATCTCGCGGCAGGTCAACACGCGCAAGAAGCCGGTGACCCTCGATTTCGTGGTGGACCGCAAGGACAATCCGAAGGCGAAGTTCGAGATATCCGGCTACGAGCTGCGCATCGGCCAGATCGTCACGAACCTCATCGAAAACGCCCGCTCCTTCGTGCCGGACCCCGGCGGGCGTATCGTCGTGCGCCTGTCGCGCGGGCGGAACGACCGCTGCATCATCCAGATTGAGGACAACGGCCCCGGCATCCAGGCGGAAAACATCGACCGCATCTTCGAGCGCTTCTATACGGACCGCCCGGCCACCGAGGATTTCGGCCAGAATTCCGGCCTCGGCCTCTCCATCTCGCGGCAGATCGCCGAAGCCCATGGCGGCACGCTGAAGGCCGACAACATCGTCGACAAGGCGACCGGCGGACTGGCGGGCGCGCGCTTCACACTGTCGTTGCCGACCGGGACGCAAAAATGACCCCCCCCGCCAACGTGCACGGGACGGCGATCGTGATCGGCACACGCGGCTTTCTGTTCATCGGCCCCTCCGGCACGGGCAAGAGTGCGGTCGCGCTCCACTGCATCGGCGAGGCCCGCGCCCGCGGCCTCTTCGCCGCCCTTGTCAGCGACGACCAGGTTTTCGTTTCCGAAACGAACGGCCGGCTCATCGCCCGTGCGCCAGAAAGCATTGCGGGTCTGGCGGAGGTCCGCGGGGCCGGCATCGTCGCGGTAAAGACGATCGAGGCGGCCGTTCTCATCCGGGCGATACGCCCGATGGAGCCGCCATTTACCGAGCGCCTGCCGCCGGAAGGGGAAACCGTCACGGTTCTACCGTCGCTCCTCCTGCCCCTCACGCGGCTGCCGCTCTTCCCTAGCGTGAGTGCTTTTTCGACCTTGATCGCAATTCACCCGGAAATCCTCGAGAGTTGACCGCAAAAGCCCCGAGAAAACACGAAATCGGGCATTTTGGGCTTGCACTTGGTCTTTTCATTGACATGATGGCCACCCCAACGGTGGACGGAATTGTTGCGTTGCGGTATTCCGCCGTCCGTTTGAGTTGGGAAACTGGAGCGACTGCTGATGATCGGACTGGTGCTTGTCACCCATGGCAAGCTGGCGGAAGAATTCCGGCACGCCCTTGAGCATGTCGTTGGTCCGCAAAAGGCAATCGAGACCGTCTGCATCGGCCCCGAGGACGACATGGACCAGCGTCGCCAGGATATCCTGGAGGCGGTGATGCTTGCCGACCAGGGCAATGGGGTCATCATCCTCACTGACATGTTCGGCGGCACGCCGTCCAACCTCGCCATTTCCGTGATGAACGGCAACGGAATCGAGGTGATTGCCGGCGTCAACCTTCCCATGCTGATCAAGCTCGCCGGCATTCGCGGTGAGAACAATATGGAGAAGGCGCTGATCGACGCCTCCGAGGCCGGCCGCAAATATATCAACGTGGCAAGCCGCGTGCTCAGTGGCAAATAGGGTTTTCCGCCGTCCATGACCGTCTCGAAAGAGCTTCTCATCATCAACAAGCGCGGTCTCCATGCCCGCGCCTCGGCGAAATTCGTCCAGACAGTCGATGGCTACGACGCCGAAGTCACCGTCTCCAAGGACGGAATGACGGTGGGCGGCACATCGATCATGGGCCTGATGATGCTGGCCGCCAGCCCCGGCTGTTCCGTGCTGGTGACGGCGGTCGGCGTCCAGGCACGCGAGGTGCTCGACGCCCTCGACGCGCTGGTGGCCGATCGTTTCGGCGAAGAAATGTAAACCAAGCGCCGACATAAGGATATAAAGACTTCTTTATATCCTGTTGCTCCAGCCGGCATTTCCTGATAGGAAGCGCCATCACGAATAGTATCTGTTCGTTCCACGCACGGGCGCAGGCAATTTCGTTGCTGCACGTGCCAAAAGGCTGGAGACCCCATGACCACCACGAAGGACTACCACGTCGCCGACATCGCGCTTGCCGATTTCGGCCGCAAGGAAATTCAGATCGCCGAGACCGAAATGCCAGGCCTGATGGCGTGCCGCGAAGAGTTCGGCGCTGCCAAGCCGCTCAAGGGCGCGCGCATCACCGGCTCGCTGCACATGACCATCCAGACCGCCGTACTCATCGAGACGCTGGTCGCGCTCGGCGCCGATGTCCGCTGGGCCTCATGCAACATCTTCTCCACGCAGGACCACGCCGCTGCCGCGATCGCCGCCGCCGGCATCCCGGTCTATGCCGTGAAGGGCGAAACCCTCACCGAATACTGGGAATACACCGACAAGATCTTCCAGTGGGCCGATGGCGGTCTTTCCAACATGATCCTCGACGATGGCGGCGACGCCACCATGTACATCCTGCTTGGCGCCCGCGCCGAAGCCGGCGAGAACATTCTGGTCAACCCGGGCTCGGAAGAAGAAGAGATCCTCTTCGCACAGATCAAGAAGCGCCTCGCCGCTTCCCCGGGCTGGTTCACCAAGCAGCGCGATGCCATCCAGGGCGTGACGGAAGAGACCACCACCGGCGTCAACCGTCTCTACCAGCTCCAGCAGAAGGGCCTGCTGCCCTTCCCGGCGATCAACGTCAACGATAGCGTCACCAAGTCGAAGTTCGACAACAAGTACGGCTGCAAGGAATCGCTGGTCGACGGCATCCGCCGCGGCACCGACGTGATGATGGCCGGCAAGGTTGCCGTCGTCTGCGGCTATGGCGACGTCGGCAAGGGTTCGGCTGCATCGCTGAAGGGCGCCGGCGCCCGCGTCAAGGTGACGGAAATCGACCCGATCTGCGCCCTCCAGGCCGCCATGGACGGTTTTGAAGTCGTGCAGCTCGAAGACGTCGTCTCCACCGCCGACATCTTCATCACGACCACCGGCAACAAGGACGTCATCCGCGTCGACCATATGCGCGAGATGAAGGACATGGCGATCGTCGGCAATATCGGCCATTTCGACAACGAGATCCAGGTCGCGTCGCTCCGCAATTTCAAGTGGACGAACATCAAGCCGCAGGTCGACATGATCGAGTTCCCGAAGGGCAACCGCATGATCCTGCTGTCCGAGGGACGCCTGCTCAACCTCGGCAACGCCACCGGCCACCCGTCCTTCGTGATGTCCGCTTCGTTCTCCAACCAGGTTCTCGCCCAGATCGAGCTCTTCACCAAGGGCGACGCCTACCAGAACGAAGTCTACGTTCTGCCCAAGCAGCTCGACGAGAAGGTCGCGCGCCTGCACCTCGCCAAGCTCGGTGCACGCCTGACGGAGCTCTCCGAAGAACAGGCCGGCTATATCGGCGTGACGACCCAGGGTCCGTTCAAGGCCGAGCACTACAGGTACTGATCCTTACCCAGGTTATCCACAACATCTAGGGGCTGCGCGCTTGACAAGGCGCGCAGCTTCTTTTTTGGGCGCATCCCTTCCCGACGATTCTGGAAACAAGTATCTTTTAAAGCATTGATTCGGCGTGCAGATGCGGACCCTTCGCGCCGGATTGGGATGTCTTGTCGATCAGGCGGCAAACGGACGGAGACAGACCGGGGATGATGGCGGACACAAAACGAGGCCGTTCCGGGCAGGCTTTTGCCATGCCGGGGCGGGACAGGGCGCATTCCTATGCGCAGAATAAATTTATGGTTAATGAATGGTTTACGGGCAGCAAGCGCCGTCTCGTATCGGCACTGTCGGCCGGCTCGGCGCTGACGGCGCTTGCCGGCCCGGCGCATGCCGCCGGCCCCTATCTCGCCACCACGGAGATCGTCACCGTTTCCATGCTGCTCGGCGTGATGTCGGCAGCGATGGTTTCGGCGATCTGGATGATCCGCCAGCGTGGCCGCATGGAAGCGGAAAGCCGCGAACTGAAGGCGCATCTTTCCGATGCGCGCCACAATGTTTCCCGTCTCCAGGCACTGATCGGCGACAAGGACCGGCGCATCGTCGTCTGGGACGGCCTTTCGGATAAACCAGAATTCCTGGGCCAGCTTCCGGCAGAGACCGGAGCGCCGCTGGCCGACCGCGACTTCCTCGCCTTCGGCCGCTGGCTGAAGCCGACCTCCGCCGCCGAAATCGAGCGCGCCGTCGAAAAGCTGCGCTCGCAGGCGCAGAGTTTCGACCTGATCCTCGAAACGAGTCGCGAGGAAGTGCTGGAAGCGCAGGGACGCGTTTCCGGCGGCCAGGCCTTCGTGCGCTTCGTGGCGCTGAACAACCTGCGCGCGGAAGCTGCCGAACTGAGGCTGGAGCGCGACCGGCTGGTCCAGGCGCTCACCACGCTGCAGGGCCTGCTCGACCAGATCGACCTGCCCGTCTGGCAGCGCGCGGCCGACGGCTCGCTCGCCTGGGTGAACGAGGCCTATGCCGAAGCCGTCGAGGCCAAGGATGCCGCCGGCGCCGTAGCCGAGGGGCGCGAGCTGCTGCCGACCATTGCGCGCGAAAAGATCCGCGCCGCCAGCACCTATGATGCGCCGTTCCGCGACAAGGTCTCGACTGTCGTACACGGCAACCGCAGCTTCTTCGACGTCGTCGATGCACGCAGCCCGACAGGTTCGGCCGGCATCGCCGTCAATGTCTCCGACATCGAGGCGGTGCGCGAGGAGCTGGTGCGCACGCTGAAGAGCCACGCCGAGACGCTCGATCATCTCGCGACCCCCGTCGCCATCTTCGACGGCGAGCAGCGCCTGCAATTCTACAACCAGGCCTTCCAGCGCATGTGGGAGATCGACACGGCCTTCCTCGAAGGCAAACCCGGCAATGGCGAACTGCTCGACCGCCTGCGCGCCAACGGGAAGCTGCCGGAACAGCTCAACTGGAAACAGTGGAAGGACACCGCGCTTTCCGTCTACCGCGCCATCGACACCCAGACCGACCTCTGGCACCTGCCGAACGGCCAGACGCTGCGTGTCTTCGCCACTGCGCGGCCGCAGGGTGGCGCGACCTGGGTGTTCGAGAACCTGACCGAAAAGGTCGATCTCGAGACGCGCTACAATACGCTTGTACAGGTGCAGGACGAGACGATCGACCATCTGGCCGAAGGCGTCGCCGTGTTCAGCCCGGACGGACGCATCCGCCTCTCCAACCCGGCGTTCCGTGCGCTCTGGGGTATCAGCGAGGCCGAGGCGAAATCCGGCACCCATATCCGCGCCATCGAACAGGCCTGCGCGCCGTCCTATGACAAGCCGGACGGCTGGAAGCGTTTTGCCCATATCATCACCAGCTTCGATGACGAGCGGCCCTCCTGCCAGGGCGTGCTGGAGCTGCGCACCGGCCTGGTGCTCGACTTCGCCGTCATCCCGCTTTCCAACGCCCAGACGATGCTGACCTTCGTCAACATCACCGACAGTGTGCGCGTCAGCCGGGCCCTCACGGAAAAGAACGAGGCCCTGCGCAAGGCCGATGCGCTGAAGAACGATTTCGTCCAGCACGTTTCCTACGAGCTGCGCTCGCCGCTGACCAACATCATCGGTTTTGCCGATCTCCTGAAGACGCCGACCATGGGCGAGCTCAACGACCGGCAGGCCGAATATGTCGATCACATCGCGACATCTTCGGCGGTGCTGCTCACCATCGTCAACGATATCCTCGACCTTGCCACCGTCGATGCCGGTATCATGGAGCTCGACTATAGCGAGATCAACCTGACGGACCTGCTCGACGACGTCTCCATGCAGTTTGCCGACCGGCTGTACGAAGCGCAGGTGACACTGGAAATCACCGCGCCCGACAATCTCGGCACCATCGTCGCCGACCAGCAGCGCCTCAAGCAGATCCTCATCAAGCTTTTGAGCAATGCCGCCAATTTCGCACCGGAAGGCAGCTCGATCAGCCTCAAATGCTGGCGCGAGAGCGCCGACCTCGTCTTCACCGTTTCCGACCGCGGGCCCGGCATTCCGCAGGACGTGCTGAAGACGGTGTTCGATCGCTTCGAAAGCCATGGCCGGCGCGGCGGTGCAGGCCTGGGCCTCTCGATCGTCGAAAGCTTCGTCAGCCTGCACCACGGCACCGTCACGATCGACAGCCATGAAGGCCGCGGCACCGATGTCACCTGCCGCATTCCGTCTGCGACGATGACGTCCTTCGCTGCGGCGGAATAGGCCCGGATGGCGCTCGACCTCTTCCTTCCCGACGAAGCAGCGACCATCCGCTTCGGCGAGGACATGGCGCTCGGCCTGAAGCGCGGCGACTATGTCGCGCTGTCGGGCGATCTTGGCGCCGGCAAGTCGACCTTTTCCCGCGCGCTGATCCGGGCGATCGCCAACGACGCCTATCTTGAAGTGCCGAGCCCGACCTTCACGCTGGTCCAGAGCTACGAGCTGCGCATCCCCGTCGCCCATTTCGACCTTTACCGCATCGCCGATGCTGCCGAGATCGACGAACTCGGCTTCGACGAGGCGCTGTCTGACGGCATCTGCCTCGTCGAATGGCCGGAAAAGGGGTCTGGCACGCTGCCGGCAGACGGCATCACGCTTACTTTCCTGCATGAGGGTGAGGGACGGCGCGTCACCGTCGACGCCCCGGCACCGACCCTGGCACGCATCCGCCGCTCCCTGGCGATCCGCGCCTTCCTCGATGAAGCCGGCTACCGAAATGCCACGCGCCGCCACCTGACGGGCGATGCCTCGGTGCGCGCCTATGAGCATGTCCATGTCGATGGCGCACGTTTCGTGCTGATGGATTCGCCGCGCCACACGCCCGGACCCATCCTTGCGCATGGAAAATATTACCAGCAGATCGCCCATATCGCCGAGGATGTGAAACCCTTCATCGCGATCGGCCAGTATCTCGTCGCGCGCGGCCTGCGCGCGCCGGCGATCCACGAAATGGATATCGATGAGGGCATTCTGCTGATCGAGGATCTCGGCAGCGAAGGCGTTCTCGACGAAAACGGCATGCCGATCGCCGAGCGCTACCGCGAGAGTGCCGCCTGCCTTGCGCGTCTGCATGGCGAGCCTGCGCAGCGGGATCTTCCCGTTGCCGGAGACATCGTGCACCGCGTGCCGGATTTCGACCGCGACGCCATGCAGATCGAGGTGAGCCTGCTCACCGACTGGTACCTGCCCTTCAAGCGCGGCACGCCGGCAAGCCAGGACGAACGCCACAGCTATATCGCCCTGTGGGACGGGCTGATCGACAGCCTTGCCGCCGCCGAACACAATCTTCTGCTGCGCGACTTCCACTCCCCGAACATCATCTGGCGGCCGGAGGCAACCGGCACCGACCGGGTCGGCATCATCGACTTCCAGGACGCGATGATCGGCCCCTCGGCCTACGACGTCGCCTCGCTGGTACAGGATGCGCGTGTCGACATGTCGGAGGACGTGGCGGAAAGCGTTCTCGACCACTACCTTTCGCTGCGGGCTGCGGATCCCGGCTTCGACCGGGACCGGTTCCTGCGCGACTGGCACGTCATGGCGGCGCAGCGCAACTGCAAGCTCGTCGGCCTCTGGGTGCGGCTGATGCAGCGCGACGGCAAGCCCGTCTACATGAACCATATGCCGCGCACCTTCCGCAATCTGGAACGGGCGCTCGCCCATCCCGATCTCGCCCCCTTGCGCGACTGGTGCGAAAAGGCTGGAATCCTCGCGACCGAATCATGAGGATCTCTTTTGCGTCCCTTTGGCGCAGACTAGCATGGCACTCTTGCTGAAATGGCCCTGGAAACCCCGATGAAGATCGAAGACGCCATGGTGCTGGCCGCCGGCCTCGGCACCCGCTTGCGCCCCATCACCGACACGATGCCCAAGCCGCTGGTGCCAGTCGCCGGCAAGGCGATGATCGACTACGGGCTCGATGCACTGGCCGCAGCGGGCGTCAAGCGCGCCGTCGTCAACGTGCACCATTTCGCCGACCAGATGATCGCCCATCTCGCCGGTCGCACGGCTCCCGAAATCATCCTCTCCGACGAGACCGATCAACTGATGAATTCCGGCGGCGGCCTTGCCAAGGGCCTGAAGCTGCTGAACCACGACCCCGTCTTTGTGATGAATGCCGACCTCTTCTGGATCGGCGAGAAGCCCGGCGAGCCGAGCAATCTCGAACGGCTGGCCGAGGCCTTCGACCCCGAGCGCATGGACATGCTGCTGCTCTGCGTGAAGCTGGAGGACACGACCGGCCACAACGGCAAGAAGGATTTCTCGATGGACGCCGACGGGCGGCTGACGCGCTACCGGGAGGGCGACGGAACGCCCTTCGTCTATGCCGGCGCCATCGCCATGATGCCGGCCCTCTTCGACGACGCGCCCGAGGACGCCTTCAACCTCAACATCTATTTCGACCGGGCAATCGAGACGGGCCGCCTCTTCGGCCTCGTGATGGACGGCCACTGGATCACCGTCGGCACGCCGGATGCGATCGGCGCGGCGGAAGCCGTCATCGGCGCGGCGCGCGAGGCGGCGGCGTGACGCGGGCACGCGGACGCATCTACTCCATCCCGGCGAGCCTGCCTTTCTTGAGGACGACTGCCCAAAGCCTTGTCGACGGCCGACTCATGCCCGGCTTCACCTATGACCCCGCCGATCCGCTGGCGCTCGCCGACGTCACGATCTACGTGCCGACCCGCCGCTCCGCCCGCGTGCTGCGCTCGGAATTCGTCGATCTCTTCGGCGGACGCTCGGCCATCCTGCCGGTCATCCGCGCGCTCGGCGAGACCGACGACGACAGCGGCTTCTTCGACGAGGCCGCGCCGGCACTGCTCGACATGGCCGAGCCGCTGTCCGGCCCGACGCGTCTTCTCGAACTCGCCCGCCTCGTGCTCGCCTGGCGCAACCAGCTGCCTGCGGCGGTCACCTCCGTTCATGCGGAAAGTCCGCTCGTTGCGCCCGCGAGCCCCGCCGATGCCGTGTGGCTCGCCCGCAACCTCGCCGAAATCATCGACGCGATGGAGACGGAAGAGCTCGACTGGCTGGCGCTCGACAATCTCGACGTCTCCAACCATGCGCTCTGGTGGCAGCTCACCGCCGAATTCCTGAAAATCGCCAGCGAATTCTGGCCGGCGCGGCTGACGGAGCTCAACCGCTCCTCCCCGTCGCTGCGGCGCAATGCGACACTGCATGCCGAGACCGAGCGCTACCGCACCACGCCGCCCGCCGGCCCCGTCATCATCGCCGGTTCCACCGGCTCCATTCCCGCAACCGCCGGCCTGATCGCGGCCGTGGCGGACCTGCCGAACGGCGTGGTGATCCTGCCGGGGCTCGATCGCTTCATGTCGGATGCCGAATGGCTGCTCGTCGGCCACCATGCGGGCAGCGACGGCGCCCTGAAACCCGATGCCGCCGCCCGCAGCCATCCGCAATACGGCCTCCACCGCCTGCTCGCCCGCATGGGCTGCACACGTGCGGATGTCGACTTGCTCGGCACACCACCCGAAGCGCTGGAATACCGCTCGCAGGTCCTCTCCAGCGCCTTCCTGCCGACCCAGGCGACATCCGGCTGGGGCGAGGTTCGCGGCATGCTCGATGCGGGCCGCCTGGCCGGGGCCTTCGAGGCCGTGTCGCTCGTCGAGGCGGCCAACGAGCGAGAGGAGGCGGTGGCGATCGCGATTGCGCTGCGGCTGGCGCTGGAGGATGGCGAGGACACCCAGGCGGCACTGATCACGCCCGACCGCAAGCTCGGCCGGCGCGTGGCGGCGGAGCTTGCCCGCTTCGGTATCGAGGCGGATGATTCGGCCGGCACACCGCTGCTTTCCACACCGCAGGGCACGCTCCTGCGTCTCCTCAACGAGGCGGCACTGCGGCCGGGCGACCCGGTGCCACTCGTCGCGCTGCTGAAACACCCCCTCGCCCGCTTCGGCCTGCCCGCAGCGGACCTGGCCGTCGCCGTAGCGGCGCTGGAACTGACAGCGCTGCGCGGCGGCACGGCCGAGATCGACATCTCCACGCTCGAACCGCTGCTAGAGGCCGCGCTTGCCCGTCAGGCACTGGATCGCCACCCGCCGGAGTGGCGCACGGCGCTTTCCGAGGCTGCCATCCCCCTTGCCCGCGATCTCGCACGCCGTATCGCCGAAGCGGTCGAGCCGCTTGCCGGCGCGCTCGTGCAGGAAAGCCGCACGGGGCGACGCTTCTCCTCGAAGCTTCCGGTCTCCGACTGGTCGGAACGGACCGGCCGGGTGCTCGAAGCGGCGGCGGTGGACGAACAGGGCAACCTTGCCGCCCTCTGGTCCGGCGAGGCTGGCGACAGCCTGGCGAACCTCCTCAAGAGCGTGATCGAGACGGACGGGCAGATCGAGGCCGATGGGCCGCAATGGTGCGACATCATCGAGGCGCTGGCGGCCAGCGAGAGCGTCAAGCCGCGCTCCATGCGCCATCCGCGCGTCTTCATCTTCGGCGCGCTCGAATCGCGCCTGCAAAGCGTCGATACGGTGGTGATCGGTGGGCTCAACGAGGGCACCTGGCCGGGACAGGCGGCGAACGACGCCTTCCTGTCGCGCGTCATGAAGGTGGAGATCGGCCTGGAGCCGCCGGAACGGCGCATCGGACAGCTCGGCCACGACCTGCAGATGGCCGCAGCCGCGCCGAAACTGGTACTGACGCGGGCGCTGCGCAACGGCACCGCACCAACCGTCGCCTCGCGCTGGTTGCAACGGCTCATCGCCGTCGGCGGCCCCACCCTTGCCGCAGACCTCAGGGCGCGCGGAAAAAGTCTCATCGACTGGGCGAACGAGATTGATCGCAGCCCGTCCGTACCGACCGCCCGGCGCCCGGCGCCGCATCCGCCGGCCGAGCTGCAGCCGAAGAAATACTCGTTCAGCGAAGTGGGGCGCCTCCGGCGCGACCCCTATGCGATCTATGCCCGCCATATCCTGCGCCTCGACCCGGTCGCTCCCTTCAATCTCGATCCGGGGCCGGCCGAGCGCGGCTCGCTTTACCATCGTATCGTCGATCGTTTCGTGCGCGAGGAAGCGAGCGGCGAGCCCTTCGCCCTCATCGGCCGCATCCTTGCGGAAGAATTCGACGCTGTCGCCCTGCCCCCGCATATCGATGCCGTCTGGCGGCCGCGCTTTGCCGCCGTCGCCCGCGCCTTCGTCCACTGGCACCTCGAGCGGGCGGGCGGCGTGCGCGAGAGCCTGACGGAGGTGCCGGCCTCGCTCGATCTTTCGGTCGGCGGCATCCGCCTGACCGGCATTGCCGACCGCATCGACATTCTGCCGGATGGCGGCGCGGATCTCCTCGACTACAAGACCGGCAGCACGCCGTCGCTGAAGGTGGCGCGGGCGCTGCTCGATCCGCAGCTCGCGCTGGAAGCGGCGGCGATCCGACGCGGCGCCTTCCGCGGACCGGGGCTTCGCGAGCCGGCGAACCTTCTCTATGTGCGCCTCAAACCCGGCGAACGGTTCAAGGCCGAGCAGGTGAACAACGAGCACGCCAAATCAGCGAACGCCACACCGAAATCCGCGGCCGAGCTTGCCGAGGAAGCCCTGACGGAGCTGGAGAAGCTGCTGGCGGGCCTCATCGAAGGCCGCTATGGCTTTGCCTCCCGGCTCATTCCCGAACAGGAACGGGACTATGGCGGGGAATACGACCATCTGGCGCGCGTCGCGGAATGGTCCTCGGCGGAAAGCAACGGGGAGAGCGAGGATGCTTGAGGACGATCGGCCCGCCTCCGCCGAGCCCGCCGCCTGGCTGAGCTGGACCACGCAGAAACAGGCGACGGCCTCCGATCCAGCCCGCTCGGCCTGGGTTTCGGCCAATGCCGGCTCGGGCAAGACCCATGTGCTGACGCAGCGCGTGATCCGCCTGCTGCTCGCCGGTTGCCGGCCCTCTGCCATCCTCTGCCTCACCTATACCAAGGCTGCGGCTTCCGAAATGTCGAATCGCGTCTTCGAGCGGCTGGCCGAATGGGCAACGCTCTCCGACGAAGCCCTGTCGGAGCGCGTGGCGGCGATCGAGGGCAGAGAACCGGACCTGTTCAAGCTTGCCGAGGCGCGCCGCCTCTTCGCGCGTGCGCTCGAAACGCCGGGCGGGCTGAAGATCCAGACGATCCACGCCTTCTGCGAGGCACTGCTGCACCAGTTTCCGCTGGAGGCCAATGTCGCCGGCCACTTCTCCGTGCTCGACGACCGGGCCGCGGCCGTGCTGCTGGCCGATGCCCGCCGGACACTGCTGACCGCGACGACGAACGAGGACGACAGCACACTGGCGGCCGCCTTCGCCACCGTGCTCGACATTGCCGACGACACCGGGCTGGAGCGCCTGATCGCCGATATCGTGGCGAGCCGTGGACAGATCCGTGAGTTCCTGGACGGCGCCGCGAAGGCGGGCGGCGTGGATGCCGTGCTGCGCCGGGAAACCGGGCTCGACCCGCACGAGACGGCAGACGACATCCTCGCCGCATTCTGGCCGCTCGACGGTTTGCAAGGCGCGGTTCTCGAATCCTATCTCGCAGCGGCGGAGAGCCTCGGCAGCGAGACGGTGAAGACCTCCGCCGCGGGCCTGCGCGGCGTAGCCCGGCTCACCGATGCCGAGGCGCAGCGCGCAGCACTGCATGATCTCTTCTTCACCGGCACCGGCTCACCGCGCAGCCTCGACCGATCGTTCCTGTCGAAGAAGGTTCGCGACAGCGCCCCCCATTTCGAAACCGCGCTTCTGGCCGCCCAGGCCCATGTGGTCGCCTGCGACGACCGGTTGCGACGGTTCCGCATGTACGAGGCGACGCGCGCGGCGCTCGTCATCGCCGAGCGGCTGATCGGCGACTACGAAGACCTGAAACGGGCGCGCAGCCTGCTCGACTTCGACGACCTGATCGACCGCACCGCACGGCTGCTCACGCGCGAGCGGGTGAGCGCCTGGGTGCACTACAAGCTCGACCAGGGCATCGACCATATCCTCGTCGACGAGGCGCAGGACACCAGCCCGCGACAATGGCAGATCGTCAAATCCCTGACGGACGATTTCTTTGCCGGCGACACGGCGCGCGGCCGCGACCGCACGATCTTTGCGGTCGGCGACGAGAAGCAGTCGATCTACTCTTTCCAGGGCGCCCGGCCGGAACGGTTTGCCGAGGAAGGCCGCGAAGTTCTTCGCCGGACGCAGGCGACGGAAGCCGCCTTCAGTCCGATCCGGCTGCTGCTCTCCTTCCGCTCGACACGCGAGGTGCTCTCGGCGGTCGACCAGGTCTTTCTCGACCCCGCCAATGCGCGCGGCCTGACGCCTGACGGCAGCGAGATCGTGCATGCCTCCAACCGCGGGCGCGAGCCGGGCGCGGTCGATATCTGGGAGGTGATCGCCGCCGCGTCGGGTCTTGACGAGGAGGACTGGACAGCGCCCTTCGACGCGGTGGCCGAGGAGGCGCCGATCAACGTGCTGGCCCGGCGCATCGCCGATACGCTCGCGGCCTGGATCGGCCGGGAAACGGTGACGGAAAAGGGTAAGACGCGGCCCATGGCGGCCGGCGACGTCATCGTGCTGGTGCGCAAGCGCGATGCCTTCGTCAATGCGCTGACGCGCACCCTGAAGCAGCGCCACAATCTCCCTGTCGCCGGCGCCGACCGGCTGGTGCTGACGAAGCACATCGCGGTGCAGGACCTGATGGCGCTCGGCCGCTTCGCCGTTCTGCCGGAGGACGACCTTTCGCTGGCAGCGCTCCTGAAGAGCCCGCTGTTCAATCTCGACGAAGAGGCGCTGTTTGCGCTGGCGGCGCGGCGCGGCGAACGGCAGGGCCTCTGGGCGCGCCTGACGGAGGCTGCGGAAGAAGACGCTGTGCTGGCCGGCATCGTGCGGCGCCTCAGGGACGTGCTGCGCGATGCGCAGGGCCAGGCCGTACACGATTTCTATGCGCGTATTCTCGGTGCCGGCGGCGGGCGGCGGGCCTTTCTCGCCCGGCTCGGGACGGAAGCCGGCGAAATCATCGACGAGTTCCTGACATTCGCGCTGGAGCAGGAGGAGAACAGCCTGCCGGGCCTGCAGGCGTTCGTCTCCACGCTGGAGCTCGAAGCCCCGACCGTCAAGCGCGAGCAGGACAAGGCGCGCGGCGAGATCCGCATCATGACGGTGCATGCCGCCAAGGGCCTGGAGGCGCCGGTGGTCTTCCTCGTCGACGGCGGCGCAAAACCCTTCAGCCCCAGCCACATGCCGCACCTGCGTTTTCTCTCGGCACCCGGCCTTGCCGGCGGCCTGCCGGCCTGGCTGCCGCTCAAGGATCTCGGCAACGCGCTGACGGTGGCCGATGCGGAGCGCATCAAGGACAGCGCGGAAGAGGAATACCGCCGCCTGCTCTACGTGGCGATGACCCGCGCGGCGGATCGCCTCGTCGTCTGCGGCTATCGCGGCCGGCTGGAGAACAAGGACACCTGGCATCAGATGATCACGGCGGCGCTTTCTGCCGATGGTGCGCGGTGCGTTGAAAAGACCTTTTCGACGGCAGGTGAGAGCTGGCCGGGATTTTCCTGGCGCGAGGCCGGGGCGGCGACCCTGGAGGCGGCCACCACGGCTCCCGTCGAGGACAAGGTGAAGGTTACGCTTCCTGAAGCATTGGGTCGTCCCCTGCCACCGCAGAAATCATTGCCGCGACCGCTCAGCCCCTCGGGTGCGGCAGCAGTGATCGAGACGGATGCGGCGGACCTCCTGGTGCCCTCGGCGCTCTTCGGTCGGAAGGGTGGCGTTCCGGGCGCCGGCATTGCGATGGAGCGAGGGCGCATCCTGCACCGTTTCCTCCAGGTCCTGCCCGCCTTCGCTGACGCGGAACGGCCCGCAGCAGCGCGGCGCTATCTCGAACGGGCGGCCGCCCACTGGCCGGAAAGCGCGCGGACCTCGCTGGTCGAAGCGGCGCTCGCGGTGATCGGCGACGAAGACCTTGCCGCGATCTTTTCACCGGCCGCCCGCGCAGAGGTATCGATCATGGGCACGCTGACGCTCGGCAGCCGGGACTATGCGGTCTCCGGCCGCATCGACCGCATGGCGATCACCGACGCAGCCGTCGAGATCGTCGATTTCAAGACGAACCGTGTGCCACCTGCCTCGCATGCCGACATTCCCTTCGAGCACCGGGCGCAGCTTGCGATCTACCGCGCGATCCTTATGCCACTCTATCCGGCGCGGGAAATCCGCTGCGGGCTGATCTATACGGAGGCGGCGAAAACCTATTGGCTGGACGCCGGCCTGATGGAGGCAAGCCTTGCCGAACTCGCCTCGAAGTGAGATACCGGACGGGACGACCGGTCGCCTTCCGGCCACCGGCAGAGCGGTGTCAGGCCTTGAAACCAGCCCGCGCCAGCATCACATTGAGTACAACGATCACCATCCAAGGAGAGCCTCATGGCTACCGTAAAAGTCGACCAGTCCAACTTCCAGGCTGAAGTTCTCAATTCCGCAGAGCCTGTCATCGTCGATTTCTGGGCTGAATGGTGCGGCCCGTGCAAGATGATTGCCCCCGCGCTCGAGGAAATTTCGACGGAACTCGCCGGCAAGGTGAAGGTCGCCAAGCTGAACATCGACGAGAACCCGGAACTGGCCGCCCAGTATGGTGTGCGTTCCATTCCGACGCTCGCCATGTTCAAGGGCGGCGAAGTCGCGGACATCAAGGTCGGCGCCGCGCCGAAGACGGCCCTTTCGAGCTGGATTTCCAGCGCAGCCTGATTGGCCAGCATGACTGGATACGAGAAAGCCCGGCTTCGGCCGGGCTTTTTTGTGCTCAGGTGGGGGGCGTTCCGTTGTCGGCAAGAACATCGCCGACGAGGTAGAGCGAACCGCCGATCAGGATGCGCGGCGGCACCTCGTCCTCTTCGGTGATGCGGGCGATTTCGGCGAGCGCATCGGCAACGGTCGACAGCGGCTGGGCCTCAAGGCCGGCGCGGGCCGCGTCATCGGCAAGCGCAAGAGGATCAAGGCCGGCATCGGAGCCGCGGATCGGCACGGTGAAGACCCGTTCGGCAAGACCACCGAACGGCTCGAAATAGCCGACCGGATCCTTGGTGTTGATCATGCCGGTGACGAGGAAGAGCGGGCGCGGCTCGCGCTCCTCGAAATTCGCCATGGTTTCGGCGATAACCTGGCCGGCACCGGGATTGTGCCCGCCATCGACCCAGATCTCGCTGCCCCGCGGAGCAAGCCGCAGAAGCGCGCCATCCGTCAGCCGTTGCAGGCGGCCCGGCCATTCGACGCGAGCAAGGCCCTGCTCCAGCGCCTGCTCGGAAACGGCAAAGCCGGCAGCCTTGACGGCGCGGATCGCCGCGGCGGCGTTGGCATATTGGTGGCGGCCAGGCAGGCGCGGCAACGGCAGGTCGGCAAGGCCGAATTCGTCCTGATAGACCAGGCGGCCGAACTCCTCATGCGCCATGAAATCCTGGCCATAGACCGCATGCGGGCAACCAAGCCGCTCGGCGGTCTCGACCAGCACATCGCGGGCCGCCTCTTCCGACTGATAGCCGATGACGACGGGCGCGCCGCGCTTCATGATGCCCGCCTTCTCCGCTGCGATCAGCTCGACCCGGTCGCCGAGATAGGCCTGATGGTCGAGCGAGATCGGCATGATCACCGAAACGGCGGGGCGCGGAATGACATTGGTCGCATCGAAGCGCCCACCGAGGCCGACCTCGATGATCGCCACGTCGGCCGGATGCTCGGAGAAGAGCAGGAAGGTGACGGCGGTCAGGATTTCGAAAACGGTGATCTTTTCGCCGCCATTGGCCTCCGCCACGCGGCGCACCGCATCGGCGAGCACGGCATCGCCGACCAGAGCCCCGCGTTCCCCCTTGACGGCGAGACGGTAGCGCTCATGCCAGTTGACGAGATGGGGAGAGGTGTGGACGTGAACGCCGAGGCCTTCGGCCTCCAGGATCGCGCGGCAGAAGGCGGTGACGGAGCCCTTGCCATTGGTGCCTGCCACATGGATGACCGGCGGCAGTTTCAGGTGCGGATCGCCGAGCGCGGCAAGCAACCGCGTGATGCGGTCCAGCGAAAGATCGAACCCCTTGGGATGGAGACCGAGAAGCTTCTCGATCTCCGCTGCCGCTTCGCTGGCCGATACCGTCGTCATGCCGCTCTCCGCCGATCCGGCTTATTGGGCCGCGATGGCGACCGCGCCATTGGTGAGCGATGCGGTCGCCGGCTTCTTCATCAGGATCTTCAGAAGGCGGGCGAGCATATCGGGAATGTCATGTCGATTGACGACGAGATCGACCATGCCGTGTTCCAGAAGGTATTCCGAGGTCTGGAAGCCTTCAGGCAGCTTCTCGCGGATCGTCTGCTCGATGACGCGCTTGCCGGCAAAGCAGATTTCGGCGCCCGGCTCGGCAAGGTGGATGTCGCCCAGCATGGCGTAGGACGCCGTCACGCCGCCGGTCGTCGGGTTGGTGAGCACGACGATATAGGGCTGGCCCGCTTCCTTGAGCATTTCCACGGCGACCGTGGTGCGCGGCAGCTGCATCAGCGAAAGGATGCCTTCCTGCATGCGCGCGCCGCCCGAGGCGGGAAACATGACGAGCGGGCACTTTTCGGCAATCGCCCGTTCGAAGGCCTTGATGATCGCCTCGCCTGCGGCAATGCCGAGCGAGCCGCCCATGAAATTGAACTCGTGCACGACGGCGACCAGCTTGACGCCGCGCATCTTACCGACGCCGGCGACAATCGTGTCTTCGAGGTCGGTCTTGATCCGGCTATCCTTCAGGCGATCCGTGTACTTCTTCGAATCGCGGAACTTCAGCGGATCCTGCGCGACCTTCGGCTGCTGCAGGGCTTCGTAGACGCCATCGTCGAAGAGATCCTTGAGGCGGGCCTTGGCCGGCATCTTCATGTGGTAGCCCGAGGCGGGAATGACCCACTTGTTCTCCTCGAGATCGCGGTGGAACACCATCTCGCCGGTTTCCGGGCACTTGATCCAGAGGTTGTCGGGAACATCCCGGTTGGGGCGGCCGAGCATCGAGTTGATCTTCGGCCGAACGTAATTCGTGATCCAGTTCACGGTCTAGACTCCCGTTAATCTGCGCAATCCCGGGAAAACCGCGTCATGCTTTTCCCGCAATTGCCTTTATCCGATCCCATGTGGGAATTTCACTCCGCCGCCGCAAGGCGCGCGCCGCGCACACCCGAAGCGAGGCTCATCACCAGCGTCTCGACGCCGGCGACGGTGGCGGCGCTGGCCTTGCCGTCCGCCGTCAGGCTGGAAGCGATCTGGTTGACAATCGCGGTGCCGACGACGACGCCATCCGCCGAGGCGCCGATGGCGCGGGCATGGTCCGCCGTCTTGACGCCGAAGCCGACGCAGACCGGCAGCTTCGTATGCGCCTTGATGCGGCCGACTGCGCCACCGATCAGCGAGGGATCCGGCAGGGCCGAGCCGGTGATGCCGTTCATCGATACGTAGTAGACGAAGCCGGAGGTGTTCTTCAGGACCGCCGGCAGGCGCTTCTCGTCCGTCGTCGGCGTTGCCAGGCGAATGAAGTTGATACCCTTGGCGAGCGCCGGCAGGCACAGTTCGTCATCCATTTCCGGCGGCAGGTCGACGACGATGAGGCCGTCGATGCCGGCTTCCAGCGCCTCGTCGAGGAAACGATCGACGCCGTAGATGTAGATCGGGTTGTAGTAGCCCATCAGCACGATCGGCGTCGCATCGTCACCCTTGCGGAAGTCGCGCGCCATCTGCAGCGTCTTGGCGAGCGTCTGCCCGCCCTTCAGCGCGCGCTGGCCGGCCAACTGGATGGCCGGGCCGTCGGCCATCGGATCGGAGAAGGGCATGCCGAGTTCGATGACGTCGGAGCCTGCCTTCGGCAGCGCTCTCATGATCTCGAGCGAGCTGGCATAATCTGGATCGCCGCCCATGAAATAGGTCACAAGGGCCGGGCGACCTTCGGCGGCGAGATCCGCGAAGCGTTTGTCCATGCGTGCGGTCATCTTAGAGCTCCATACCGAGGATCTTGCCGACGGTGAAGATGTCCTTGTCGCCACGGCCGGAGAGGTTCATCAGGATGATCTGGTCCTTGCCCATTTTCGGCGCGCGCTTGATCACTTCGGCAATGGCGTGGCTCGGCTCCAGCGCCGGGATGATGCCTTCGAGCTTGGTCAAGAGCTGGAAGGCTTCCAGCGCCTCGTCGTCCATGATCGGCACATATTCGGCACGGCCGATCTGGTGGAGCCAGGCGTGCTCCGGGCCGATGCCCGGGTAGTCGAGGCCGGCGGAAATCGAATGGCCTTCCTTGATCTGGCCGTCGGCATCCTGCAGCAGATAGGTGCGGTTGCCGTGCAGAACGCCCGGCGAGCCGGCGGTCAGCGAGGCACAGTGTTCGTCGCCGTCAAGCCCCTTGCCACCCGCTTCAACGCCGACGATCTGGACGTTCTTGTCATCCAGGAAGGGGTGGAAGATGCCGATCGCATTGGAACCGCCGCCGACGGCAGCGATGACCATGTCCGGCAGGCGGCCTTCGGCTTGCAACAGCTGCTCGCGGGCTTCCGTGCCGATCACGGCCTGGAAGTCGCGTACCAGTTCCGGATAGGGATGCGGGCCGGCGGCGGTGCCGATCAGGTAATAGGTGTCCTCGACATTGGTGACCCAATCACGCAGCGCCTCGTTCATGGCGTCCTTCAGCGTGCCGTGGCCGGCAGTGACCGGGCGCACGTCAGCACCGAGCAGCTTCATGCGGAAGACGTTCGGCGCCTGGCGCTCGACATCCGTCGCGCCCATGTAGACGACGCAGGGGAAGCCGAAACGCGCGGCGACCGTCGCCGAGGCCACGCCGTGCTGGCCGGCACCGGTTTCCGCGATGATGCGCGTCTTGCCCATGCGCTTGGCGAGAAGTATCTGGCCGATACAGTTGTTGATCTTGTGCGAGCCGGTGTGGTTCAGCTCCTCGCGCTTGAAATAGATCTTCGCGCCGCCGAGATGCTGCGTCAGGCGCTCGGCATAATAAAGCGGGCTCGGACGGCCAATATAGTGCGCACCAAGCTCCTTCAGCTCCGCCTGGAAGGCCGGATCGGTCTTGGCCTTGTTCCACTCTTCCTGAAGATCGAGGATCAGAGGCATCAGGGTTTCGGCGACGAAACGACCGCCGAAAATGCCGAAACGGCCGTCCTCGTCCGGACCTTCACGGTACGAATTCAGGTTGGGTGACTGGTTCACTTGCCTCTCCCTGCAACGATTTCGCGTTCCGCTTCCCGTGCCGCTTCAAAAAATGCATCCATCAGGCCGAGATCCTTGACGCCCGGGGCGCTCTCGACCCCGGAACTGGCGTCGATGCCCGGCGCGCCGGTCAGCCTTATGGCCTCGGCGAGGTTATCCTTGTTCAACCCACCGGAAAGCATGTAATCGACGCTTCCGTCAAGCAAATGCATGAGCGTCCAGTCGAAGGAGACGCCATTGCCGCCAGGAAGCTCCGAGCCCGCCGGCGGCTTCGCATCGAAGAGGAACCGGTCGGCAATGCCGATATAGGGATCGATCTTCTTCAGATCGTCCGCCTCGCGCACCGAAAAGGCCTTTATGACAGGCAGGCCGTAGACGGCCTTGACGTTCAGGACGCGCTCCGGGCTTTCGCTGCCGTGCAGCTGAAGGATATCCGGCGAGAGCTGGTCGACGATCTCGTCGAGGGCGTCATTGTCAGCATTGACAGTGACGGCAACGATCTTCACCCGGCCGCGCACCCGATCCGCAAGACGACCGGCGTCGGACGGCTCGATGTTGCGCGGGCTCTTGGGAAAGAAGATGAAGCCGATATGGGTGGCGCCGAGCGCAACGGCCCTGTCGACGGCCTCTTCGGTCTTCAGCCCGCAGATTTTGATGTCGAGTGACGTTTCACGTTTCATGGGCGCAGGGAGTCGCATGAATCACCCGAAGAGTCGAGCCGAAAGACGGCATCCGACCCTCGGGAAACGCCGCCCTTGCGCAGGCTTCGAACAGGCCCATATGGAGGGGGACCCTAGTTTGGAGATCCCCATGCGGCTCATCATTGCCATCCTGCTGCCCTTCCTCGTGTTTTTCACCATCGGGCGGCCGATTGCCGGCATCATCTGCCTCATCCTGCAGATCACGCTGATCGGCTGGCTGCCGGCGGCCATCTGGGCGGTCTATGCGCTGGGGCAGTACAATACGGACAGGAAAATCCGCGAGGCGCTGGCCGATCGCGGCCGCTGACCAGTCCTTCCGGTCAAAACCGCTTCAGCCGAAATCAACCGCATGCAGCAGGCTGCCATTGCGCTTCAGCCAGCGCTTGGCATCCTCGGTCTTCGGGCAGAGCTGCTCGCACAACGCCCAGAAGGCCGGGCTGTGGTTCATTTCCCTGAGATGCGCCACCTCGTGGGCGGCGAGATAATCGATCACGCCAGGCGGCGCCATGGCGATGCGCCAGGAGAAGCTGAGTGCGCCATCCGCCGAGCAGGAGCCCCAGCGGCTGCGGGTATCGCGCAGCGTCAGCGACTTCACGCGTTTGCCGATGCGGCCGGCATGCACGGCGACGAGCCGTTCCAGCTCCAGCCGGGCCTCCTTCTTCAGGAAATCGCAGATACGACGGGGAATGCTCTCCTCCATGCCGCCGACGCGCAGCACCGCTTCATCATCGACAACCAGGGCCTCCGTCAGGCCGCGCAGGCGGCCGGTCGCCTCGATGCGGTGGGAGACGCCGCGGATCATCACGTAGCCGCCGTCCATGAGTTCGTTCGTCGTACGGAACTTGGCGAGCTTCGTCATCAGCCAGCCCTGGTGCCGATCGAGGAAATCGCGGATCTCGCGCTCGGCAATGCCGCTCGGCACCGTCATGCGCAGTGCCCGCCCGCCCGGCTCGATGCGCAGGGTCAGCCGTGTCGC
This sequence comes from Shinella sp. SUS2, assembly GCF_001262505.1. Lineage (GTDB taxonomy): Bacteria > Pseudomonadota > Alphaproteobacteria > Rhizobiales > Rhizobiaceae > Shinella. The sequence goes on along the minus strand of NZ_KQ410735.1, from coordinate 135,873 downwards.
GCGAAAATCCCGCCTTATGGTGAGCGGCAGGCGCTTGCCGTTGACGTCCATTTCCCGCCGCTCCGGTGGAGGCGGCGTCTTCAGGGCCTTTCTGGGCTTGCGAAGCGAGGAGAACATACTGCCTTTCATAGCCGATTCGGCTGAAACTGGAATGCCCCGACGAAAAACCGGCGCTCGAGGCGCCGGTCTTCATCTCATCCGCTCAGACGGTGTCAGGTCGCCGGAAAGCCCGGAACGTCGCCCTGGCCGTTGGCGCGGCGCTCGCGCATGAAGCGGTCGAATTCTTCCTGATCCTTTGCCCGGCGAAGCTCGCGGACATAGGAGTCGAATTCTTCACGCATCTCGTCGAGCTTGCGGCGTTCCTCGTCGAGGCGGGAGAGCTCGGCATCGCGCCAGTCGTCGAAGGCGACATTGCCGGTGGCGCTACGGAAAGCGGAACCACCGCGGCGGCCGAACTTGCCCCGGCAGAAGGCGAACATGCCGTCGACGGTGTCGTTGGCGTCTTTCTTGAAGGATTTCAGACGGTCGCCGAAGATGATGTAGGCGAGCATGGCAAGGCCGAGCGGCCAGAACACCACGAAGCCGAGCACCATCAGGGCGATGGTCGCAGGCGTCCAGTCCGGACGAATGAGCGCTGACTGGTTCATGTGCAATCTTCCTCACGATCGACGGAAACCACCTCGGTTTCCGGTGAATCCGATGTGGTTAGACCGCCCATCGCATTCAAGACGATGCCCTGTGAATTCGGGCAAGCGCCTGAAAGAGGACTGAAAAATCAGGCGCCGCCGCTGGCCTTGCCACCCTTGATGACGCGCGGCGCGGCCGGCTTCACCTTTGCGCTGCGGGCATGTTCGGCAATGAAGGAGAGGATGCGCGGAGCAATCTCCCGGCGGAAACGCGAACCGTTGAAGACGCCGTAGTGGCCGACATCCGGCTGCATGTAATGCATGCGCATGTCATCGGGAATGTTGGTGCAGATCGTCTGCGCCGCCTTCGTCTGGCCGACGCCCGAGATATCGTCGTTCTCGCCCTCGACGGTGAGCAGCGCCACCTTGCGGATTGCCGTCGTGTCGACAGGACGCCCGCGGTGCATCATCTCACCCTTCGGCAGCGCGTGTTTCATGAACACGGTCTCGACCGTCTGGAGGTAGAATTCGGCGGTGAGATCCATGACGGCAAGATATTCGTCGTAGAAGTCACGATGCTTTTCCGCCGCGTCGCCGTCGTTCTTCACGAGATGGGCGAAGAATTCCTTGTGGGCGATGACATGGCGGTCGAGATTCATCGACATGAAGCCCGACAATTGCAGGAAGCCCGGATAGACCATGCGCATGAAGCCGGGCTGCGGCCACGGAACGGGCATGATGACATTGTCGCGGAACCATTCGATCGGCTTTTCTTCCGCCAGCTTGTTGACGGCGGTCGGGTTGATGCGCGTGTCGATCGGCCCGCCCATCAGCGTCATGGTGGAGGGCGACAGCGGGTCGTTGTCGGCTTCCATGACCGCAACGGCCGCCAGCACCGGCACTGCCGGCTGGCAGACGGCAACGACATGGGTATCCGGCCCCAGCGCATGCAGCATCTGGATGACGTAGTCGATATAGTCGTCGAGATCGAAACCGCCGTCCGACAGTGGCACCATGCGCGCATCCACCCAGTCGGTGATGTGGACCTCCGCATGCGGCAGCAGCGCCTCGACCGTACCGCGCAGCAGCGTCGCATAGTGGCCCGACATCGGCGCGACGATCAGGACCTTCGGGTCCTTGCGATGACCGGCCGGCAAACAGCGCTCGAAATGGATGAGATTGCAGAACGGGCGCTGCCAGACGATCTTTTCGTGCACGGAAACGCTCTGGCCGTCGATGAGCGTGGTGGGAAGATCGAATTCAGGCTTGCCGTAGCGCCGGGTGGTGCGCTCGAGAACCTCGAAGCCGGCAGCCATGGTGCGGCCGAAATAGGTATGGGAAACCGGATTGAGCGGGTTGCGGAAGGCGATGCGCATCTGGTCCGCCACAGCGCGCCAGGGCGCCATCACCGCATGGTTGAGTTCGTAGAGCTGATAATACATCGGACGCGATACCCCATTCTGGGTGCGGGGCTGAGCGCCCTCTGCACCGTGTCACCCCGGTTTCCGCAGATGCGAAAAGACTAACATGTTTTCGCTGCGTGGCAACACGCCGCACGGACATCCTAAACCTGTGAACCTTTCGCGGGCATGAACGGATTTCAGGCTTTTCATCGCGTTTTCGACGTTCCGCCGGCCTTTTTCAGCCCGCCACACGCACAATCGCCTTGATCAGGCCCGATTTTTCGGTCGCCCACCGAGAAAGGTCGACCGGGACATGTGCAAGCGTGGTGCGATGGGTCACCAGCGCCTCGACCGGCACGCGACCGGTGCGGATGCTCTCCATTACATGCTCGAAATCGACACGTGTGGCATTGCGGCTGCTGATCAGCATCATTTCGCGCTTGTGAAACTCCGGGTCGGAAAAACGGATCTCTTCCTTCACCACGGAAACCAGCACAAGCGCACCGCCATGGGCGACATGGTGGAAGGCAGCCTCCATGGATTTCGCATAACCCGTCGCATCGAAGACGACATCGAAGCCTTCACCGCCTGTGGCCGCGAGCACCGCGGCCGCCGCATCGGAGCCGGCAAGGATGCCCTTCACCAGGCCAAAACGCTCCGCCGCCATGGCAAGCCGCTCGGTCGAAGTATCCATCAAGGTGACGTCATGACCGGCAATACGCGAGAAGAGCGCCGTACCGAGCCCGATCGGGCCGGCGCCGATGACAAGGGCGCGCGAACCGGCGGGCGCCAGGGACCGGCGCACCGCATGGGCACCGATCGCCAGGAATTCCACGGTCGCCGCCGCCTCCAGCGAGAGGCCGTCGGCCGGATAGAGGTTGTCCGCCGGCAGCAGGATCTCCTCGCAGAAGGCGCCGTCGGTATGCACGCCGAGCACGCGGATCGCCGTGCAGCAGTTCGGTTTGCCCTGCCGGCAAGCCACGCAGGTGCCGCAGGAAAGGTAGGGATTCACGACGACGGATGCACCGGCAACAAGCTGGCTCGTGCCCGGATCGAGGACGGTGGCCGAGACCTCGTGGCCCATCACCCGGGGATAGTCGAGGAACGGGTGCTTGCCCTCGAAGATATGATAATCGGTGCCGCAAATGCCGACATGGCTGACGGCGACGCGCACCCAGCCCTCCGGCAGGTCGGCGGGGCTCTCACGCTCGACCGCTTCGAGGCGACCGGGTTCCACACAGACGACGGCTTTCATCTCAACGGCTTCCGCGACGGCGCAGCTGATCGAAATAGACGATGACGATGATGAGGAGCCCCGTGATGATGCGCTGCCAGAAGGAGTTGATGTTGAGGAGGTTCGCGCCGTTGTTGATGGTTGCGAGGATGAAGGCGCCGAGCAGCGGCCCGTGCACCGAGCCGACCGCGCCGAAGAGGCTGGTTCCGCCGATCACCGACGAGGCGATCGCCTGCAGCTCCCAGCCTTCCGCCTGCGTGGCATTGCCGATGCCGATGCGCGAGGCGAGCAGCAGGCCGACAAAGGCGGCGCAGGTCGCCGACAGGATATAGGCGAGGTAGATGGTGCGGTTGACATTGACGCCGGAAAGGCGCGCCGCCTCGCTGTTCGAGCCGACCGCGAAGAGATAGCGGCCCCAGCGCGAGAGATGCAGGAAGACGAAGGCGGGGATGGCCACCAGGATGACCATCCAGAACAGGCTCGGCACGCCGAGGAAATCGGCGCGGGAGAAATTCGTGAAACCCTCGTGGCTGATCGAGATCGTCGAGCCGTTGGTGATGAGCAGGCCGATGCCGCGCAGCGAGGTCAGCGTCGCCAGCGTGATGATGAAGGGCGGCAGGCCCATGCGCACGATGCCGAAGCCGTGGAAGGCGCCAATGGCGACGCCGATCAGCAACGTCAGGATGATCGACAGCCAGAGCGGCACGCCGGCCTGCAGCAGCCAGGCGACGATGACGCTGGTGAAGCCGACGATGGCCCCGACCGAGAGGTCGATACCGGCGGTGATGATGACGAAGGTCTGGCCGACCGCCAGGATTGCCGTCATCGCCCCCTGGCGCAGCAGGTTGCTGATGTTGTTCGGTGTCCAGAAGGCATTGGTCGAAAGGCCGAGCAGCAGCCAGAGGAACAGCAGCAGCCCGAGAAGGGTCAGGCCGAGCAGGATGTTCGTGCCCTTCCTGGGGGCCGGTGCGCTTTCCGTCGTCGTTTCCACGCTCATGTTCTTCTCCCTTTTTTCGCGCGGCGATTCAGATGCCGATGGCCTGGGTCAGGACGTCCTCATGGGTGGCCGCCCGGTGGTCGTGGCTGGCGACGAGCCGGCCGCCCCTGAAGACATGCAGCCGGTCGGAAAGTTCATAGACTTCCGGCAAGTAGGACGAGATGAGGATGATGCCGGCGCCCTGCTTCAGGAGTTCGCCGAACAGGCGGTAGATTTCCGCCTTGGTGCCGACATCGACGCCGACGGTCGGCTCGTCGAAGATGAACAGCCGCGCACCGTGGCTCAACCACTTGCCGATGACGATCTTCTGCTGGTTGCCGCCGGACATGGCGGAAGCGAGCACGTGGCGCGACGGCGTCTTGATACGCAAATCGCGGATCTGGCGGTCGGCATTCGCGGCCTCGTCGCCGCGGCGGATCGTCAGGCCCGAGCTCAGCGTCCTGAAGACCGGCAGGTTGATGTTGAGGCCGATCGGCAGGTTGAGGCAGAGGCCCTGGTCGCGCCGGCTTTCCGGGGCAAGCGCGATGCCGAGGTCCATCGCCTGGCGCTCGTTGCGGATATCGACCTTCGCGCCATCCCAGAAGATCTCGCCGGCCGAGACCGGCTGGCGACCATAGAGGCCGAGGGCAAACTCGCTGCGGCCGGCACCGATGAGGCCGTAGAGGCCGACGATCTCGCCGGCGCGCACGGAAAGCGACACATCGCTGAAACCCGGACCGGACAGGCCACGCGTCTCGACGATGACCTTGCCGGCCGGCACCTTTTCCTTGTGGTAGATCTGTTCGATCGAACGGTTGATCATCAGCGCGATCAGCTCGTTCTCATTGGTCTCGCCGATCAGGCGCGTGCCGACATGGGTGCCGTCGCGCAGCACCGAGACGCGGTCGGCCAGCTCGAAGACCTCCTCCATGCGGTGGCTGATATAGACGATCGTCACGCCCTGGTCGCGTAGCCGGCGAATGAGACGGAAGAGCTGGGCGGATTCCTGGCGCGTCAGATAGGCGGTCGGTTCGTCGAAGATGAGGAAGCGGATGCCGCGCATGGCCGCCTTGGCGGTGGCGACCAGCTGCTGCTGGCCGATGGTGAGGCTGCCGAGGAGCGCGCCGGCGGGAAGCTGGAAGCCGAGATCGTCGAGCACCGCCTGAGCCGCACGCTCCATGGCCGCCTTGCGCATCAGGCCGTAGCGGTTCATCTCGTCGCCGAGAAACATGTTGGCCGCCACCGAAAGATGCGGGCAGAGCACGACCTCCTGGTGCACGGCATTGATGCCACGGGAGATCGCCTCGTTCGGGGTCGCCAGCTGCACGGGCTTGCCACACCAGAAGACGTCACCCGCCGTGCGGCGGATGACGCCGGTCAGGAGCTTGATGAGGGTGGACTTGCCGGCGCCGTTTTCGCCGACGATGGCGTGGATCTCGCCGGCCAGAAACGCGATCGTCGCCGGTTTCAGCGCTTCCACGAGGCCGTATTTCTTCTGCAGCCCACGCAATTCGAGGATGGGCGCGCCGCGCGGCACCGCTTCGGATTCGGCGAGCTTCGCCTCGTCCTCATGCCGATGGCTAAGCTCTTCCAGGCTGCTCATCGCTGTCTCCTCCTGACTGCGTGGAAAGCGTCCCGCCCGAATCCTGCGGCCCGGGCGGGCAGATCGTCAAATGCTTTGCGGCAAGCGATCAGATCTTCGGGTTGAGCAGGGCGTCGATCTTCGGATCGGCCATGTTCTCCTTGGTCACGAGGTTTGCGCCGGTATCGACGAAGGCTTCGACCTTCTCGCCCTTGGAAACGGCAAGCGCCGTCTTCACGCCGTCATAGCCCATGCGGTAGGGATCCTGCACGACGAGGCCGGCAAGCACCCCTTCCTTGAGGAAACCGACAGTCTTTTCATCGCTGTCGAAGCCGATGACCTTGATCTTCTCGCCGAGCTTGTTTTCCGCGATCGCCTGGCCGACGCCCTGCGCCATGATGAGGTTGGAGGCGAAGACGCCGACGAGGTTCGGGTTCGCGGTGATGAGGTCGGTCATCATGTTGAGGCCGGTCGTGGCCTGGCCGTCCGCATATTTGTCCGCCACCACGGTCAGACCCGGATATTTCGTCTTGATCTGGTCGAGGAAGCCTTCGCGGCGCTGGTCGAGCGAACCGACGCCCGGCAGGCTGGTGATGATGGCGATCTCGCCTTCTTCCTTGCCGGTGGCAGCCTTGATCGCCGCGGCAAGCCCGTCTGCGGCGATGCGGCCACCCTGGACGTTATCCGTCGTCAGGAACGAGGTGAAGGCCTTGGAATCGGCGCCCGAATCGATGCCGATGATCGGCACCGCCTTGGCCGCCTCGTCGACCGGCTTGCCGAGCGCCTTGAACTCCGTCGGCGAGATGACGACGGCGGCCGGGCTGCCGGCCACGGCATTTTCGAGGATGCTGATTTGCCCGTTGATATCGGATTCCGACTGCGCGCCGAGTTCCGGCACGTTGACGCCGAGGTCCTTGCCGGCCGCGCGCGCGCCGGCGAGCACGATCTGCCAGTAGAAGGACGTCGTGTCCTTGACGATGATCGGAATGGTGACATCCTGCGCGAAGGACGCGGCGGGGCTCATGGTGGCGAGGACTGCGGCACCCGCGAGCGCCGTGAAGGCGCGGCGAGACAGAAGCGATCTTACAATGCTCATCAGGTTTCTCCTCTCAAATGCTTCCCGTTCCTGTTGGGATCGTGTCGCGGGAAGCGAACAACTCGATCTTTTATCGATAAAAAACATTTTGTAGTCAGGCTACACCTGTCTGCCTTTGCTGGCAAGCGAAGGACGTTTCACCAGAATGCTGCTCTCGAAAATGCTCCAGTCCATGCCATCCGTCCTCCCAAACGGTGGCCGCCGGGCGGCTAGGCCTGAAAAATCTCGTGCGGGTGCACGACACCCTTCTTCAGAATGATATTGCCATAGAGACGGAACTCCGTCGTGGCGACGATATAGGCCGCCTTCTTCGCCATCTCGTAGAAAGCGAAACGCTCGACCGCATGCACCTTGAAATCACCAGCCAGCCGATGGACGAGATCCTGAAAGGTCGCGCAGACCTCAGGCACCGCGTCGGGATCGCCGACCACCTCCATGCGCCAGGCGGCCTCCGGCACGAAAGTATCGAGCGGCATATGCGCGAGAATGGCTTCCGTGATCGACACGGCATCGACCCCATCCGCTCGGATGACCTTCGGGCCGAGGAAACTCGACGGGAAATTGGCGTCGGCGATGACGATGTCGTCGCCGTGGCCCATGGTCCGGATGGCGTGCAGCAGATCCGGCCCGAGCAACGGATGAATGCCTTTCAACATGCCCTAGCGATCCTCCCAGATCAAAATCCCAGATTAAAATCATTGCCGGACGGCGTTTTCCCCGAGTTCCGGCGCAACCACTATATGCGGCTCGAAAGCCGGGTAAATCTCTTTCGGCAGATCCATGCGCGCAAGCGCCATGTTGCGTCGCAGGCTCTGCGGTTTTGCCGTGCCGATCAGCACCGAGGCAACGGCCGGATGATTGAGCGGAAACTGGAGCGCGGGCGCAGCGAGCGGCACGCCGCCTTGCTGCGCGATCGCCATCATCGCACCAACCTTGGCCGCGATATCCGGCGTCGCCGGCATGTAGTCGAAATGCGCGCCGTCCACCGGTCCCGTCGCCAGAATGCCGGAATTGAAGACGCCGCCCACCACCAGGGACGTGCCCTTCTTCTCGCACAGCGGCAGCAGGTCCGCGGCCGCCGAACGGTCGAGCAGCGTATAGCGGCCGGCCAGCAGGATGCAATCGAGATCGGCCTTCGCAAGCACATCGAGGCAGACCGGCACCTCGTTGACGCCAAGCCCATAGGCTTTGATCACGCCCGACGCCTTCAGTTCCTCCAGGGCTTTCAGACCCGTCTCGAGCAGCTGGCGCAGATGGAACGCGTTGCGCTCGGCGCCGTGTGTATAGACGCCGATATCGTGCACATAGAGGATATCGATGCGGTTGAGCCCGAGGCGGGCATGGCTGAGTTCGACGGACCGCATGATGCCGTCATAGCTGTAGTCGTAGCGCACGTCGAAAGGCAGCGGATCGACGTAGCCGTAGCTCGGCACCTTGTCGTCGGCGACGGGAATCATGACGCGGCCGACCTTGCTGGACAGAACCCAGCTGCCGCTCGGCTTGTCGCGCAGGAAATCGCCGGTGCGGCGCTCCGCAAGGCCGAAACCGTACCAGGGCGCAGTATCGAAGTAACGCAGACCCTCGTCCCAGGCCGCCTCCAGCGTTTCCATCGCCGCATCGCGCGGGCACGCCCGGTAGAGACCGCCAAGCGCTGCGGTGCCGAAACTGAATTCGGTCACAGCCAGGCCTGTCCTGCCGACGATACGCGTTTTCATCGAACCTCCCGTCGGCGTCCTCTCGCCATTATTTGTCTTTTATCGACAATAGACAGATTGCCGTCAATGGGTAATATGCAAGAAAGAGGAAACGGGAGGATGACGGCACCGGCATGCCAAGCGGCCGGCGTCTGGCCTTTCGCCCGGGCAATCAGTAAGGGACGCAACAGCAGACCACAGAACCGGCGGCACCCATGGCCAAACAGAACACCGTCTTCAAAGATGCCTTCAATCGCTGCCTGAAACTCCTGGAGCAGACGCCAAACCTGCCCTCGGAGCCGGAACTCGGCGCCACGCTCGGCGTCAGCCGCACGACCGTCCGCGCGATCCTCACCCGGCTGGAGGAGGCCGGTCTGCTGACCTGGGAGAAGCGGCGCAAGATCGTGCTGCGCAAGCCGGTCGCCGGAGATTATTTTCCGACCGAGGAAACGGATTCGCTTTCCGAGATCATCGAGCGCAGCTTCATGCGCCGCATTCTCGCCGGCGGTGCCGAGCCGGGCATGCAGATCAACGAACTGGAACTTGCCCGCGAGATCGGAATCGGCACGACGAGCGTACGCGAATTCCTTATCCGCTTCAGCCGGTTCGGCCTGATCGAGAAGCGGCCGAACAGCCATTGGGTGCTGAAGGGCTTCACACGAGACTTCGCGCTCGAATTGACGGAAGTGCGCGAGATGTTCGAGCTGCGCTCGGCCAACGCCTTCGCCCGCCTTCCGGAGGATCATCCAGCCTGGCAGGAACTCGACACGATCGAGGCGATGCACCATGCCATCCTGGCCGATATCGAAAACCGCTACCTCGATTTCTCCGAACTCGACGAGCGCTTCCACCTCCTCGTGCACCGGGCCTCGAAGAACCGCTTCATCGTCGATTTCTACGACGTCATCGCGATCGTCTTCCACTATCACTACCAGTGGAACAAGACGAATGCCCGCGAGCGCAATGCAAGGGCGCTGGAAGAACACCTTGCCTACATCGCGGCGCTGCGTTCACGCGATCCGATCGAGATCGAGCTGGCCTGCCGGCAGCACCTGAAATCCGCGCGCGAAACACTTTTGCAATCGATCAACTGACGAGGACGGCATGGGCACACCCATCCTGCAATTCGGAACCAGCCGCTTCCTGCAGGCGCATGCGGACCTTTTCATCGACGAGGCGCTGAAAAGGGGCGAGGCCCTCGGCCGCATCACGGTCATCCAGACCACGGGCGCCCCGGAACGGGCGGGACGCCTTGCCGCGCTCGCAGCGCCAGGCGGCTATCCGGTGATCATCCGCGGGCGGAAGGACGGGCACGAGGTCAACCGCGAGCAGCGGATCACCAGCGTCGCGCGCACGCTTTCGGCGGCGAACGACTGGGAGACGGTAAGGAAGATCTTTTGCGACGAGGCCGAGGTCGTGCTCTCCAATACCGGGGACACCGGTTACATGGTAGGCCCAGACGATCTCGCCGGCCCTGTCCCGGCTTCCTTTCCCGGCAAGCTGCTGGCGCTTCTCCACGACCGTTTCGCGGCGAACCGGCGCGAGCTGACCCTCCTGCCCTGCGAGCTCGTTTCGCGGAACGGCGATGTGCTGAAGCGGCTTATCCTCGACCTGCAGGGCGATCGTTACCCGGAGTCCGATTTTCGCAACTGGCTGTCCGAAAGCGTGATCTGGGGCAACACGCTGGTCGACCGCATCGTTTCCGAACCGCTGGAACCGGCCGGGGCCATCGCGGAGCCCTACGCGCTCTGGGCGATCGAGACCCAGCCGGGCCTGACGGTGCCGTGCAGACATGCGGACATCCGCCTTGTCGACGACCTGACACCCTACGAGAAGCTCAAGCTGCACATCCTCAATCTCGGCCATACGGTGCTGGCTGACATCTGGCTGGCGGAGAAAAGGCCGAAGGAGGAGACAGTCAAAGCCATTCTCGCCGAGGCCGACGTCCGGCGCAGGCTTCTGGCGATCTACCACGACGAGGTGGTACCCGGCTTTGCCGACAGGGGGCTCGGCCGGGAGGCGGAAGCCTACGTCGCAGCGACCCTGGAGCGCTTCGACAATCCCTTCCTCGAGCACCGCCTCAGCGATATCGCCAACCACCATGCGGAGAAGCGCGTTCGCCGCATCGGCGATTTCCTAGCCTGGGCACCGGGTGTGCCGATGCCAAGGCTGGCTGCAATTGCCGGTGGTCAGTAGCCACCGCCGCGCTTTTCCGTTTCCTCTTCGCCAAGGAAGCTGCGGCGCAGGGTCTCGACAGCCGATACAAGGCAATTGACGTCGGTGCCGATCGCCATGAAATCCGCACCGAGATCACGGTAGACCGCTGCCTGGGGCAGCGACACGGTCATGATGCCGCGCGCCTTGCCGTGGGCCTTCGTGCGCGCGAAGATATGGGTGATCGCCGCAAGCACCTCCGGCGCGCCGGGATTACCGAGAAGCCCCATGTCCGCGGCCAGGTCCGAAGGGCCGATGAAGATACCGTCGACGCCCTCCACCGCCGCGATTTCATCGATCGCGGCCAGGCCAGCCCGGCTTTCGACCTGCACGATGAGGCAGATCTCGTCATTGGCAGTCTTCAGATAGTCCGCCGTGCGGTTGAAGTCGCTTGCACGGCCGAGACCGGCACCGACACCGCGAATGCCGTGCGGCGGATAGCGCACGGCGCGCACCAGCGCCTCCGCCTCCGCTGCCGATTCGACCATGGGAATGAGAAAGGTCTGCGCGCCCTGGTCGAGCAGCTGCTTCAACATCCACGCCTCGCCCATCGGCGGGCGGACCATGGCGTGGGTCGGCGAGTGGCGCAACGCACCGACCTGTGCGCTGATCAGCGGCATGTCGTTCGGCCCGTGCTCGCCGTCGATCAGCAGCCAATCATAACCGCTGCCGGACAGGATTTCCGCCGCATAGGCACTGCCGAGCGCCGCCCACAGGCCGAGCTGGAACCGGCCTTCGCGGAGCGCGGCCTTGAAGGTATTTTTCGGTGCTGCCACGATTTTCCCTCTCAAAACAAAACCGGCCGGACGATGCCGGCCGGATTCTTGCTGCTGTCCGATCTCAGGCGATGCCGCCGAGGCAGACATACTTGATCTCGGTGAACTCCTCGATGCCGTATCTCGAACCCTCGCGGCCGAGGCCGGAAAGCTTGACGCCGCCGAATGGCGCTTCCGCCGTCGAGATCAGGCCGGTATTGACGCCGACCATGCCATATTCCAGCGCCTCGGCGACACGGAAGACACGCGACAGCTCCTTGGCGTAGAAGTAGGAAGCAAGGCCGAACTCCGTGTCATTTGCCTGGGCGATGACGTCGTCCTCGTCCGTAAAGCGGAAGAGCGGAGCGACGGGGCCGAAGGTCTCCTCGCGGGCGACGGCCATGTCGGGCGTCACGTTGGCAATGACGGTCGCCTCGTAGAATGTGCCGCCGAGTGCATGGCGCTTGCCGCCCTGCACCACGCGGCCGCCCTTTTTCACCGCATCGGAAACATGCTCCTCGACCTTTTCGAGCGCTGCCTGGTCGATCAGCGGGCCGAGCACGACGCCGTCGTCGAAACCGTTGCCGGTCTTCAGCTTGCCGACCGCGGCGGCGAGCTTCTCGGAGAAGGCATCATAGACGGCATCCTGCACATAGATACGGTTGGCGCAGACGCAAGTCTGGCCATTGTTGCGGAATTTCGCGATCAACGCGCCTTCGACGGCCGCATCGAGGTCGGCGTCATCGAAGACGATGAAGGGAGCGTTGCCGCCAAGTTCCAGGCCGAGCTTCTTGATGGTCGGGGCGCACTGCTTGTAAAGCTCGGCGCCGATTTCCGTGGAACCGGTGAAGGTGAGCTTGCGCACGGTCGGGTTGGCCGTCAGCTCCGCACCGATCTCACGGGCGGAGCCGGTGATGACCGAGAAGAGGCCCGCGGGAAGGCCGGCCCGTTCGGCGAGGATGGCGATGGCGATGGCCGAAAAGGGGGTCTGCGAAGCAGGCTTCAGCACCATGGCGCAGCCGGCGGCGAACGCCGGGCCGGCCTTGCGGGTGATCATGGCGTTCGGGAAGTTCCACGGCGTGATGGCCGCGACGACCCCGATCGGCTGCTTCATCACGAGGATGCGCTTGTCCTTCTGGTGGCCGGGCACGATATCGCCGTAAAGGCGGCGGGCTTCTTCGGCGAACCATTCGACGAAGCTTGCACCATAGACGATTTCACCGGTCGCCTCGGCGAGCGGCTTGCCCTGTTCCATCGTCAGGATGCGGCCGAGATCGTCCTTGTTCTCGATCATCAGCTCGAACCACTTGCGCAGCACGGCCGAGCGCTCCTTGGCGGTGCGCGCGGCCCAGCCCTTCTGGGCGGCGGCCGCGGCGTCGATCGCCTCCTTCGTCTCCTTGGCGCCGAGCTTCGGTACATAGCCGACCAGCTCGCCCGTTGCCGGGTTCTTCACAGCAATGCCGCTGCCGTCTGCCTCGATCCAGCGGGTGCCAACGAGGGCTGCCTGACGCAGCAAGCTCGGGTCTTTGAGGCTCATCGGATATCTCCCATTTCGCGATGCCGTTTCTCACATGTCGGAAGGGTTATATTGCCTCCCCCACCGGTTCGACAATGCGACAGAGACGCGATTTTACCGCTTCGCGCGACGCACCGCCGGGTCTAAGGTCGGCCGGCAGAACTGACATTCGAGGCTTGCAATGACCCATCCCACCGGCCGCACTGCGGACCACGCCATCGACCCCATCTATCTCGACCGCTGGTCGCCCCGCGCCTTTACCGGCGAGGCGATGCCGCAGGAAACGCTGCTGTCGCTGTTCGAGGCGGCGCGCTGGGCGCCCTCTGCGGCCAACGGCCAGCCCTGGCGCTTCGTCTACGGCCACCGCGGCACCGAGGCTTTCGAGCGCATCTACAACACGCTGGACGAGGGCAACCGCCGCTGGGCGGACAAGGCTGCCGTGCTCGCCGTGATCATCTCGCAGACCCACCGGGCAAACGCCGCCGGCGAAATGCGCCCGGCCTATACGCACGCCTTCGACACGGGTGCCGCCTGGGCCTATCTCGCCCTGGAGGCGACGCGCGCCGGCTACCATTCCCATGGCATGGGGGGTATCGACCGCGAGAAGGCAAGAGAAGTCCTCGGCGTACCCGAGAATTTTCGCGTCGAGGCGGCAATGGCGATCGGCAAAATCGCGCCGAAGGAGACACTGCCGGAGGACCTCATGAAACGCGAGGTACCGAGCGGGCGCAAGAAGGTGGAAGAGTTCGTCTCCGAGGGGCAATTCGCGCGCTGAGGCGGCTTGCCCTGTGCCACCAACCTCGGGCCAAGGCCCGAGGATCTACCGTCGCGGTTGAAGCGTGGATGGCCGGATCAGGATGACCGTGGCGCAGGAGGGGCAATATCTTTTCGATAGAAGAAAGCCGCCTTTCGGCGGCTCTCTTGCTTAGATATCGAGATTGGCAACGCTGAGAGCGTTTTCCTGGATGAAGTCACGGCGTGGCTCCACCTCGTCGCCCATCAGGCGGGCGAAGAGACCATCGGCATCCGTCGCGTCCGTCACCTTCACCTGCAGCAGCGAGCGGACGTTCGGATCGAGCGTCGTTTCCCAGAGCTGCTCGGCATTCATCTCGCCAAGGCCCTTGTAGCGCTGCATGGAAAGGCCTTTGCGGCCAGCAGCGAAGACGGCGTCGAGCAGCGCGCGCGGACCGGAAATCTCGACCTGGCCGTCCTTGCGGCGCAGTGCCGGCGGCACGGCATAGATCTCGTGGAAGCGGGCGGACAGCTGGTCGATATGGCGGGCATCGGCCGAGCCGATCAGCGCCATGTCGATATGGGCGAATTCCTTGACGCCGCGCACCATGCGCTCGAAACGCAAGCCACCATCGGTGGCGACGGATCCGGTCCAGCCGCGCTCCGTCTCTTCCGCGATGAGATCGAGCCGGCGGGCGACGTCTTCCGCCTTGGCGGCGTAGGCCTCGCGGTCGTGGCTGAGTTCGAGGTTCAGCGCACCGGCAATGGCCGCCTGCTCGATGATCGCGCGATTGTAGCGCGAATGCAGGCCGTCGAGCAGCGTGCGCAGGCGCAGCGCATCCTGGATCAGTTCCAGGATGTCCTGGCCGGCACGCACTTCGCCAGAGCTCAGTTCCAGCGCCGCGTCGTCGAGGCCGGCGGTGACGAGATAGTCTTCCAGCGCCTTCTCGTTCTTCAGGTACTGGCTCGATTTGCCGCGCGCCACCTTATAGAGCGGGGGCTGGGCGATGTAGAGGTGACCACGCTCGATCAGCTCCGGCATCTGCCGGAAGAAGAAGGTCAATAGCAGGGTACGGATATGCGCGCCATCGACGTCTGCGTCCGTCATGATGATGATCTTGTGGTAGCGCAGCTTGTCGGCGTTGAACTCGTCCTTGCCGATCGAGGTGCCAAGCGCGGTGATCAACGTACCGATTTCCTGGCTGGACAGCATCTTGTCGAAGCGCGCGCGCTCGACATTGAGAATCTTTCCGCGCAACGGAAGGATCGCCTGGTTCTCGCGCGAACGCCCCTGTTTGGCCGACCCACCGGCCGAATCGCCCTCGACGAGAAAGACTTCGGACTTGGCCGGGTCGCGCTCGGAGCAGTCGGCGAGCTTTCCAGGCAGCGACGAGATGTCGAGGGCGCCCTTGCGCCGCGTCAGCTCGCGCGCCTTGCGCGCAGCCTCGCGGGCGGCGGCGGCCTCGACCACCTTGCCGACAAGCGTCTTGGCATCGGCAGGATGCTCCTCGAACCAGGTGGAAAGCGCCTCGTTGACGAGGTTTTCCACGGCCGGCCGAACTTCGGAGGAAACCAGCTTGTCCTTGGTCTGCGAGGAGAATTTCGGATCGGGAACCTTGACCGACAGAACCGCCGTCAGGCCTTCGCGGCAGTCCTCACCCTGCAGCGTCACCTTCTCCTTCTTGGTGATGCCGGATGTATCGGCATAGGAAACGACCTGGCGGGTCAGCGCGCCGCGGAAGCCCGCCATGTGCGTGCCGCCGTCGCGCTGGGGAATGTTGTTGGTGAAGCAGAGCACGTTCTCGTGGTAGCTGTCGTTCCACCACATTGCGACTTCGACGGTGATGCCGTCCTTCTCGCCCCTGATCGCAATGGGCTTGGAGACCAGCGGCTTCTTCGCCCGGTCGAGATAGGTCACGAAGGCTTCGAGACCACCCTCGTACATCAACTCGTCCTGCTTGATATCCGAATGACGGCGATCGGTGAGCAGGATGCGCACGCCGGAATTCAGGAAGGCGAGCTCGCGCAGACGGTGTTCCAGCGTCCCGTAGTTGAAATCGATATTCGAGAAGGTCTCGGTCGAGGGGAGGAACGTCACTTCCGTGCCGGTCTCGCTGCCGCACTCGCCTGTCACCGTCAACGGGCCATCGGCCACGCCATGGGTGAAGCTCATCTCGTGAATCTTGCCCGCGCGGCGGATCTTCAGCTTCAGCTTGATCGAAAGCGCGTTCACCACCGAAACGCCGACGCCGTGCAGACCACCGGACACCTTGTAGGAATTCTGGTCGAATTTACCGCCGGCATGCAGCTGGGTCATGATGACCTCGGCGGCGGAGACGCCCTCTTCCTTATGGATATCGGTCGGGATACCACGGCCGTTGTCGGTCACCGTCACGGACCCGTCCGGATTGAGCGTGACCGTCACGATATCCGCATGGCCGGCAAGCGCCTCGTCGATCGCGTTGTCGACGACCTCGTAAACCATGTGGTGCAGGCCCGAGCCGTCATCGGTATCGCCGATATACATGCCGGGACGCTTGCGCACCGCATCAAGCCCCTTGAGGACCTTGATCGAATCTGCGCCATATTCGGCCGGGCCGTTATCGGTCTCGGGTGTGTCAGTCATTCAAACGTCTTTCCAGAGTGTTCGCGGAAGGCGGGAAGCGCGGCGAATCACCGCTTTCCAAGTGCTTGAATATAGGGTTCTTGCCCTGAAGTTCCAAATCTGAGAGCGGGAAAACACGGCAGAATTCAGGGAATCAGCCGGGTTTTACCCGGTTATTGCATGCTTTTTCCAGAATACCGGCAAGACGGCGCACCGTCTCGGGCGGCAGGTCGCGGATTTCCGCCGAAAGCCGGTTGGCAAAGGCGGTGTATTCCGGCGGAAGGCCCGCCGTATCCACCACAACGCGCGGATCGGAAATCCGGGCAATGCGGAACAGTTCTTCCGCCTCGTCCCAGATGACATTGAAATATCCGGCCACCCGTTGGAGAAAATCGAAGCTCGGCGTGCCGCGCTTGCCGTTTTCCAGCGCCGAGAGATAGGCGGGGCTGACGCCGAGCGCCTTGGCCATGTCCTTCTGCGAAACGCCCTTGCGATCGCGCAGATGCCGCACCGCCTTGCCGAAAGGTGTCGTCATCGTTTGTCTCCCGGGTGCCGGGCAAGCCGCACATAGAGCGCGCCGTCGCCGCCATGGTTGCGCGCCGCCGGCTCGTAGGAGGAGATCAGCGGGCGGAACTCCGGCAGGGAGAACCACAGCGGCACCGCCCGCTTCAGCGCGCCGTCGCTGCCGAGCGAGGTGCCCTTGCCGGTGATGACAAGCACATGGCGCAGGCCACGCTCATGCGCGCGGATGAGAAAACCGAGCAGGAAACCGTGCGCCTCGCTCTGGACCATGCCGTGCAGGTCGATACGCGCTTCCAGCGCCAGGCGGCCCTTGGCAATCTTGCGCTTGACCGGGCGCTCCAGCGGGTGGTGCCTGGTCTCCTTGTCGCGGCCGATGGTGGTCAGCGCGATTCCTTCGTCGGCCTGGATGGATTTTTTCTTCTCCTTCGGTTCCAGTTCAGGCTGCTTTTCGGCCGCCGGCTTTTGCGCGAAGGCTTCCTCGAATTCCGTCAATGCGTCGAGCCTGCCCGGCAGCGCGCGCGTGCTGCGCGCCACCTTGCCCCAGAGGATACGGTCCTCGCTTGAGAGCGTCTTACCCTTTGGCATGGAGGTAGCGCTCCGCCGCTGCCTTCGGCATGAGGATATGGAAGGTCGCCGCATTGCGCACATGGCCGGCCAGCGCGCCCGCCGCGTCGCCCGAGCCGGTGAAGATATCGCCGCGCGCCGGACCGACGATCGCCGTTCCGGTATCGAGCGCCAGCATCAGGCGGCGGAAGGGCTTGCCCTCATCCATATGGGTGAGGCTGTCGCTCGAAATGAAGAAGGGCAGCCCGAAGGTGTGGATCATCCGGTCGACCGCAAGCGAACGGCCGGCAACGAGCGGCACTTTCGCCGCGGCGATCGGGCCGAGCGACAGATCCGTAACCTCGGCCTCCTTGAAGAAGATGAAGGAGCGATTGTGCCAGAGCACGGCATCGACCTGATCTTCGTTGCGGGCCAGCCAGTCGCGGATCGAGGCCATGGAGACGGTTGCCGCATCGATCTCGCCGCGGTCGATCAGCAGCTTGCCGATCGCGGAAAACGGATGGCCGCTCTTGGCCGCATAGGTGATTTGCCTGACCGACCCGTCCGGATAGACGAGCCGTGCAGCGCCCTGCACATGGGCAAAGAAGACGTCCACCTTCGAGCGGGCATAGGCAATCTCGAGCCCGCGACCCGAGAGAAAGCCACGCTCGATCTCGCCCCGGTCGGGGTGCTCGACAATGCCATCGTCCGTCCCGAGCCCGAACGCGAAGCCCGGCGGGAAACCGGCCGGGCGATTGTTGTCGTCGATATCGACCAGGTCTTCCGGCCGGGCATAGAAGGGATGGCGGTATTCGGCGTCCGGCGTTGTCCTTACGGCGACTTCCGGCTCGTAGAAGGCGGTGACGAAACCGGACAAGCCATCCGCCTTCTCGATCAGGAACGGCACGCACTGCGCCTCGAAGAAGGCACGCACCGCGGCAGGCCCTTGCGGCTTCTCGTCGGCTGCTGCGTCCAGCAACGTCAAAAGCTCGCCGGCGGTAATGCCGAGCGAGCCTGTCTTGTAGGGTTTTACGGTGCGGATGTGATCGCGACAGCGGGCCATGGCCGAAAGAAGTGCTGTCGGATCATCCTCGTTCCAGCCGGGAAGCGCCGAAAACCGGGCCGGAACCAGGCGATAGTCCATTGGCTTTGCCTCGCTCAGCCTTCCGATTCGGTGGCGATCAGCTTCCAGTTCGGATCACGCGAGCGGGTGTCGCGGGCGAAGGTCCAGAGGTCGTTGACCTCTGCCACCGTTTCCGCATCGCCCTCGATCAGCGTGCCGGCCTTGTCGTAGGTGGCCGAGATCAGCTGGCTGACGATGCGCAGCGTCACATTCGCCTCGCTGTCCTTGGCCTCGGCGCTGACGATGTCGGCCTTCTCGATGCCGACGAAGCTGGAGCGGACGACCTCGCCCTTGCTCTCACGGTCCGAAATGGCCGCGTCGAACCCTTCGTAGACCTCGCGCGACAGCAGGTTCTTCAGCGCCTTGCGGTCGCCATCGGCGAAGGCGACGACGATCATTTCATAGGCCATGCGCGCACCGTTGACGAATTCCTTCGGATTGAAGGAAGGATCGACCTTGACGAGCTGGCGAAGCTGCTCGTTGAGCGGCGTGCCCGGCGCGGCGAAGCTATCGACGGACGCATAGGGATTTTCGTCCGCGTCCGTTCCATCCCGACGCGGCAGGGTGACGACCTTGCCGCGATCGGCCGAATCAGTCTCGCCGGCGGCCTCGCGCTTGGAATAGGGATCGAACGGCGGGCGCTCGTTGCCGGTGCGCCGGCCGAGCACGCTGCGCAGCTGCAGGAAGATGACCACCGCAGCCACCAGGAAAAAAATCGTTACAAAGTCGAATGAGCCCATTATCGATCCGCAGCCGTTTTCGTTTTTCTTGTTCCTTCCCCATATAGTCCGCAAAACCGGATCATTCAAATGGCGATGACGTGAATGCGACCAAGGCGCGCGCAAATGGCACCGGCAGTATCGGTCCGCGCGAATCTGTGCGACAGTCAAGACCATGCTTCGACGCCTCATCCCCCTTCTCATTCTCGTGCTGCCGCTGGCGGAAATCGCCTGCTTCATTGTTGTCGGTCGGCGCATCGGCCTTTTCGCCACCCTGTCGCTGGTCGTGCTCTCGGCGATTGCCGGTGTCGTGCTGATGCGCATCCAGGGCTTCGGCGTGCTCGCACGACTGCGCCAGTCCGGACAGGACGGCCGCGCGCCGGGCAAGGAAATGCTCGATGCGGCGATGATCATGATTGCGGGTATCCTCCTGTTGATCCCCGGCTTCCTGACCGACATCCTCGGCCTTGCCCTGTTTCTGCCGCCGGTGCGTACATTTCTCTGGAACCGGCTGATGCGCAACATCGTGGTTGTCGATATCGGCGGCGCGCGTCCCGGCAGCCAGCCGAAAACGGAACCCCAGCGCACCATCGATCTCGATGAAAGCGACTTCCATCGCGATGGCCGGCCCTGACGGCGGGTTGTAAGCCCCCTGCTGAAATGCTAGATGGCCTGACTTTCCAGAGTCCCCGAGGATACTTCCATGACTGACGCAGCAACCGAGAACAACGCCGCGAGCCCCTCGCTCAACATCCTGGCGCAGTACGTGAAGGACTTCTCCTTCGAAAACCCGGGTGCTCCGCGGTCGCTCCAGGCCCGTGACAAGGCGCCGGCGATCAACATCAGCGTCAACGTCAATGCCAACCCGCTCTCCGAGACGGACTTCGACGTCATTCTTTCGCTGAACGCGGAAGCCAAGGACGGCGACAAGATGCTCTTCAACGCCGAGCTCGCCTATGGCGGCGTCTTCCGCGTCACCGGCTTCCCGCAGGAGCACATGCTGCCGGTTCTCTTCATCGAGTGCCCGCGCCTGCTCTTCCCCTTCGCTCGCCAGATCATCTCCGACGCAACCCGCAACGGCGGCTTCCCGCCGCTGATGATCGACCCGATCGACTTTGCGCAGATGTTCACCCAGCGCATGGCCGAAGAACAGGTCAAGGCCAAGGTCAACGCCAACTAAGGCAGATAACCTCACTCCAAAGAAAACGCCCGGCCACCAGGTGACCGGGCGTTTTCTTTTGTCTCAGGGAAGCTGAGCCGGATTCACCCGCCGTATTTCGCCCAGATTGCCTTGTCGCCCATCTTCTGCACCATGGTGCCATGAGCAGCGCTCTCCTCTTCGGAGAGGCGGGAGGCAAGCGGCTTCGGCCTGACACCGAGCGGCAGAACGACATCGTCCTCCATCTCGACCAGCGCCCGGCGACCGCTTTCCGCCATGCCGAGCCCCAGCGCCGCCTGCCGGCCGCCGATCATCTCGATATAGACTTCGGCGAGAAGCTCGGAATCGAGCAGGGCGCCATGTTTCGTACGGTGCGAATTGTCGATCCCGTAGCGCCGGCAGAGCGCATCGAGCGAGTTCGGTCCCATCGGATGCTTGCGGCGCGCCAGCGCCAGCGTGTCCGTCACCTTCTCCTGCAGTATCGGCGGCAGACCGATGCGTTCGAACTCCGCATTGATGAAACCCATATCGAAGCTGGCATTATGGGCCACCCAGCGGGCATCGCCGAAGAAATCGAGTATCTGCTGTGCGAGATCGGCGAAGGGCGGCTTGTCCTTGAGGAACTCGTCCGTGATACCGTGCACGGCAAGCGCATCCGGATGCACCTTGCGGTCGCCGGGGCTGACGAAGAGGTGCAGCGTGCGGCCGGTCGGAAAATGGTTCTCCAGCTCGACGCCGCCGATTTCGATGACGCGGTCGAGCTTGTTGTCGAGGCCGGTCGTTTCCGTATCGAAGATGATCTCGCGCATCAGTCCTCTTGTCCCTTCAGGCTTTCGACAATCTCTTCCACCGCTTTGCGCGCCGCTTCAAGTCCCCTACCGGTATCGATGAGGAAATCGGCGCGCCTGCGTTTTTCGGCGTCCGGCATCTGGCGCGACAGGATGAGCTGGAATTTCTCCTCCGTCATGCCCGGGCGGGCGAGCACGCGCTGTCTCTGTATATCGGGATCGCAGGTGACGACGACAACCTTGTCAACCCGCCCCTCGCCCCCCGTCTCGTAAAGAAGCGGGATGTCGAGCAAAACGAGTGGCGAACCACGATCCCGTTCCGCATCGAGAAAGGCCTTTTCCCGCGCCCGCACGAGCGGATGGATGATCGCCTCCAAAGCGGCGAAGCGGTCCGGGAACCGCGCAAGCGTCGCCGATAGCGTCTTGCGATCGATGACCCCCTCCTTGAGCGCTTCCGGAAAGTGTTCTGCAACCGGAGCAACGGCATCGGTGCGGTAGAGATCGTGCACCGTCGCATCCGCATCGTGCACCGGCACGCCAAGATCGTGGAACATTGCCGCGGTGGTCGACTTGCCCGTTCCGATCGATCCGGTAAGGCCGAGCACGATCATCAGTGCGCCTCCATGTCCGCGAGGATCAACCGGCGCAGGTTCATATCGACGGTGGGCCGGACACCGAACCATTTTTCAAAACCCGGCGCCGCCTGGTGCAGCAACATGCCGAGGCCGTCGACCGTGGCGAACCCTTGCTCGGCCGCCTGGCGCAGGATGGGAGTGACCAGCGGCACATAGACGATGTCGGTCACGACAGCGCCCCCTGCCAGCGGCGAGAAGTCGAAATCCGGTGCCGCCTCGCCATCCATACCAAGCGACGTCGTGTTGACGAAGAGCCCCGCACCCGCCGAGACCTCTTGCAAGGCGGCCATGGCGTGGGCATGCACCTTCGCTCCGAACCGATCGGCGAGTTCCTGCGCCCGCCCCAGAGTGCGGTTGACGACATGGATTTCGCCGATGCCGCGATCGCGCACCGCCTGGATGATCGCCCGGCTGGCGCCGCCAGCCCCGAGAATAACAGCACGATCCGTCCTGTCCCATCCCGGTGAAGCGGCATCGAGATTGGCAAGAAAACCGAAACCGTCGGTGTTGGTCGCGTGCAGCCGGCCCTCGTCCAGCCAGAGCGTGTTCGACGCACCGAGTTCTTCGCTCAATGCATCCGGCCGGTCGGCAAGCGCGAAGGCCGTTTCCTTGTGCGGGATGGTGACATTGCCGCCAACGAAGCCGGATTTTCCACTCTTCAGCCGGGAAATGAAGCCGGCGAAGTCTTCGGGTGAAACCTCCTGCCGCGTGTAGGATCCCTGCAATCCCAACGTCTTTAGCCAGAAGCCATGGATCAGCGGCGAGCGCGAATGTTTGACCGGGTAGCCCGTCACGAAGGCGTGGCGAACGAATGTTTCACGTGAATCATGCATCGATGGCACCGAGATCGCGAAGTTTAGCCAGCAACGGAAGCAGCGGCAGGCCCAGAATTGTGAAGTAGTCTCCGTCGATCCGCTCGAAGAGCTGCACGCCCTCCCCCTCGAGCTGATAGGCTCCAACACTTGCCAGAACCCGCGTGCCGACCCGGGCCAGATGTCGATCGATGAAAGCATCCGAGAGCGGGCGCATTGTCAGATGCGCGATGGAAACGTGGCTCCACAATGTCGCGCCGTCCCGCACCAAAGCAATGCCGCAGTTAAGGGAATGGGTGCGGCCGGACATGGCCTGAAGATGAGTCCTGGCTTCCGCCATGTCGGCCGGCTTGTGAAACACACGCCCTTCCAGGGACAATGTCTGGTCGGAGCCGATGACGAGCGCACCGGGGCGACCCCTTGCGACATCCAGCGCCTTTTCGGTCGCCAGCGTCTCGGCAACCTGCTGCGGCGTCGGCTTGCGGGCGGCAAGCGCCGTTTCGACCGCACGCTCGTCGATGGCGGCCGCCTCTGTTTCAAAGGCAAGGCCGGCATTTTCCATCAGCATGCGGCGAAAGGGGCTCTGCGAGGCGAGGATCAGCAGTGTCATGAAAATCTCCGTTTGCCGCTCCGGGTTACCGAAGCTTCGGGCGAAGAGCAACGATGGCGGCGGCCGTTTCCTCGATCGAGCGCCGGGTAACGTCGATGATCGGCCAGTTGTTGCGCGCGCAGATGGCGCGCGCATATTTCAGCTCCTCGGAAATCTGCGCCCTGTCGACATAGTCATCGCCGCGAAAATCCTGCGTCTGGCCGAGTACCCGGTTCTGCCGCACCTGGGCAATGCGATCCGTTGTGGCGATCAGCCCGACGATCAGCGGTCTTGCCGCCGCCGCCAACCGCTCCGGAAGCGGTACGCCAAGCACGATCGGCACATTGGCGGTCTTGATGCCACGATTGGCGAGATAGATGCTCGTCGGTGTCTTCGAGGTTCGACTGATGCCGATGAGAATGACATCCGCCTCGTCCAGATCGGCAGGCAGCTGCCCGTCATCGTGATCCATCGTGAAATTCAGCGCGTCGATGCGCGCGAAATACTCCGCGTTCATTACATGCTGCGCACCGACCCGCCGCCGCGACGGTGCACCGAGATAGGACTGGAAGAGATCGATGACCGGTTCGAGCACGGAAACGCAGGGCACGCCCATCTCCCGGCAACGCTGGTCGATGATCTCGGACAGCTCCCGGTCGACGATCGTATAGAGCACGATGCCCGGCGCACCATCGATGGCGTCGAGCACGGGCATGAGCTGCTTGCGGTTGCGGATCAGCGGATAGACGTGTTCGAGCGCCTGGGATGATTGGAATTGCGCCGCGGCCGCCCGCCCTGCGGCAATCAGCGTCTCGCCCGTCGAGTCCGATATCAGGTGCAGATGGAAGTAGTTTTTGGTGCTTTCCACAATATCCTCCGCCCCCTGTTGATGAACCGGGAGAACGGTGAGCTAAGAACGGCAGGGACCCAGAGGCAAGGGGATAACTGCCATTTTGTCCACAATCCGCGGGAGACGGGACGAGGATTCACGGTGCATGTGGATAAGACTCATGACACGGCAAAGTGTCGCGCTTCTCCACACGTCATCCACAGGAAGGCTTTCCATGCGACATCAAGAATCCTCTTGATTCAAAATGACGAATCCGGTTTTCCGCCTTCCAGGCCAGAAATATCTCTGTGCACATTGCTTTTTCCCCAGCACTGCCGGCAAGGCTGTATCCCTGTGGAGAGGATTTAATCCTTGATAGTCACCGACTCTAAGAAATAGAAACCTTTTCAAAGAGATTATTTAAAGATTGGGAGAACCCCGCGGTGTCTGCGAAAAACCGGAAGATCGTCGATGTCCTGAACGGGAAGACGGTCTCCCCTCCTCCTCTCTGGCTGATGCGCCAGGCCGGACGGTATCTGTCGGAATATCGGCAGACGCGCGCGGCAGCAGGAAGCTTCCTCGATCTCTGTTATTCGCCGGAGCTGGCGACGGAGGTAACGCTGCAACCGATCCGTCGCTACGGTTTCGACGCTGCAATCCTGTTTTCCGATATCCTCGTCATTCCCGATGCCCTGAAGCGCAATGTCCGCTTCGAGGAGGGTCATGGCCCTCGTCTCGACCCGATCGATCCAGATGGTATTCTCGCCCTGAAGACAGACGGGGTCGCAGAGCACCTCAGACCGGTCATAGAAGCGGTTGGCCGCATTCGGGGTGCCCTGCCCGAGGAAACGGCGCTGCTCGGCTTCTGCGGGGCGCCCTGGACCGTCGCCACCTACATGATCGCCGGCCATGGTACCCCGGATCAGGCGCCCGCGCGTCTTTTCGCCTACAAGGAGCCGCGCGCCTTCGCGCATCTGCTCGATGTGCTTGCCGAACTCTCGGCTGACTACCTCGTGGCACAGATCGATGCCGGCGCCGATGCGGTACAGATCTTCGATTCCTGGGCTGGCGTTCTCGGCGAGCGGGAGTTTGCCGATTTTGCCGTCCGCCCGGTGCACAGGATCATTGCGTCGGTGAAGGCCCGCCGTCCGCAGGCCAAGGTCATTGCCTTCGCCAAGGGGGCAGGCCTGCAGCTGAAATCCTACCGGCAGCAGACTGGCGCCGATGCCATCGGCCTCGACTGGTCCGTGCCGCTCTCCGTTGCGGCCGACTTGCAGAAGGAGGGTCCCGTCCAGGGAAATCTCGATCCGATGCGTGTCGTTGCCGGCGGCGCAGCGCTGGATGAGGGCATCGATGCCATTCTGCAGGCGCTCGGCAACGGGCCGCTGATCTTCAATCTCGGCCACGGGATCACGCCGCAGGCGGATCCGGACAACGTCACGCGCCTTGTGGCGCGTGTGCGCGGAGGGGCGCGGTGAGCGAGGAACAAGCGGGCGAGAGCGCCGGGCGCCGGGCGCGGCTGCGGGCCGCAGTGGCGCTCGCCGTCTTTGCGCTGCTGGCGCTTCTCCTCGTTCTCTATCCGCCCGAGGATCTCTATCTCTGGATCAAGGCGTTGCACATCATCGCCGTCATCTCCTGGATGGCGGGTCTGCTCTACCTGCCGCGGCTCTTCGTCTACCACACGGATGCCTCGCCCGGCTCGGCTGAGGCTGAGGTCTTCAAGGTGATGGAGCGGCGGCTTTACCGGGTCATCATGCAGCCCGCGATGGGCCTTTCCTGGTTGCTCGGTCTCTATCTCGCCTGGTCGGTCTATGGTTTCCAGGGCGGCTGGCTGCATGCCAAGCTTGCCTTTGTCGTGCTGCTCTCGGCTGTGCATCAGTTCTACGGCCGCGCCGTGAGGGCGTTTGCCGAGGATCGCAACACGAAGACAGGCCGTCAGTGGCGGCTTTGGAACGAGGCGCCGGCGCTTCTGATGATCCTCATCGTCATCCTGGTCGTCGTGAAGCCGTTTTAGGCCCTCTGCGGCAAAACGGATGAAATTCCGATGCCCCCTTGCGGGCCAGCACCGGAACCGCTATTTTCCGCGCATCTCATCTTTCGTGGCATGTGTATTCGTTCAGTGAACTGCACCGTTCCCCCGCAGTTCGGCCTTGACCCGCACGCCTTTTCCCATCCCGATGACAGCCAGCATGGACCATTCATGGCCGAAATGAAGCTACAAGACCTCAAGAACAAGACTCCGACCGACCTCCTTGCCTTTGCCGAATCGCTCGAGGTCGAGAACGCGAGCACGATGCGCAAGCAGGAACTGATGTTTGCGATCCTGAAGATGCTGGCCGCGCAGGACGTGGAAATCATCGGCGAAGGTGTGGTCGAAGTGCTGCAGGACGGTTTCGGCTTTCTGCGTTCGGCCAATGCGAACTATCTGCCGGGCCCCGACGACATCTACATCTCGCCCTCCCAGATCCGCCGCTTCTCGCTGAAGACCGGCGATACGGTGGAGGGCCCGATCCGCGGCCCGAAGGAAGGTGAACGCTATTTCGCGTTGCTGAAGGTCAACACGATCAATTTCGACGATCCGGAAAAGATCCGTCACAAGGTTCACTTCGACAACCTGACGCCGCTCTACCCGAACGAGCGCTTCAAGATGGAACTCGAGATCCCCACCTCGAAGGATCTTTCTCCGCGTGTCATCGATCTCGTCGCCCCGCTCGGCAAGGGCCAGCGCGGCCTCATCGTCGCTCCGCCGCGGACGGGTAAGACGGTTCTCCTGCAGAACATCGCCCATTCGATCACCGCCAACCATCCCGAATGTTATCTCATCGTCCTCTTGATCGACGAGCGTCCGGAGGAAGTGACGGATATGCAGCGTTCGGTGCGGGGGGAAGTTGTTTCCTCGACCTTCGACGAACCGGCGACGCGCCACGTGCAGGTCGCCGAAATGGTCATCGAGAAGGCGAAGCGCCTCGTCGAGCACGGCCGCGACGTCGTCATCCTGCTGGATTCGATCACCCGTCTCGGCCGCGCTTACAACACCGTCGTTCCGTCCTCGGGCAAGGTGCTGACGGGTGGCGTCGACGCGAATGCGCTGCAGCGCCCGAAGCGCTTCTTCGGCGCGGCACGTAATATCGAGGAAGGCGGTTCGCTGACCATCATCGCGACCGCGCTGATCGATACAGGCAGCCGCATGGATGAAGTGATCTTCGAAGAGTTCAAGGGCACCGGCAACTCGGAAATCGTGCTTGATCGCAAGGTTGCCGACAAGCGCATCTTCCCGGCGATGGACATTCTCAAGTCCGGCACGCGCAAGGAAGACCTTCTGGTGCCCCGCCAGGATCTCCAGAAGATCTTCGTCCTGCGCCGCATTCTCGCTCCGATGGGCACAACGGATGCGATCGAATTCCTGATCGACAAGCTGAAGCAGACGAAGAACAATGGCGACTTCTTCGACTCGATGAACACGTAAGCGACACGCCTCGTCGTCGTTACGCTGCATGGTCCCGCCGCAAGCCGGGACCATTTTCGTTTGAAGTGGGAAAATTCGATTCTTTCCCGAAATGGATTTATCGATTCGTACCCGGAATAATGAGACCATGCATTCCACGGACACGATCTTTGCCCTTTCGAGCGGAGGCCTGCCCTCCGGCGTGGCGGTGATACGCCTGAGCGGTTCGGCCAGCGGATCAGCGGTTCAGACCCTGTGTGGTCGCCAGCCGGAGGAGCGGCGTGCCTCCCTTTGTTCGATTCGAAACCGGAACGGTGAGACGCTCGACAAGGGCCTGGTGCTGTTTTTTCCGGGTCCGAGCTCCTTCACGGGGGAGGATTGCGCGGAGCTCCAGATCCACGGGGGGCGCGCGACGGTCAAGGCAGTGCTGGCGGAACTGGCCGGGATGGTTGGTTTGCGGGCGGCTGAGGCCGGAGAATTTTCCCGCCGGGCCTTTTTGAATGGCCGTATAGATCTGGTGGAGGTCGAGGGCCTTGCCGATTTGATCGGCGCCGAGACGGAGATGCAGCGCCGCTTGGCGGCAGAGCAATCGTCCGGCGGACTCTCGAAGCTTTACGATTCGTGGGCGAAACGACTAACGCACGCTCGCGCGATGATCGAGGCAGAGCTGGATTTCGCCGACGAAGATGATGTGCCTGGTTCCGTAGCAAGCAGTGTCTGGACGGATATGCGGTGCTTGGAGCAGGAAATCCTTAACCATCTTTCCGGTGCCAGAGCCGGGGAGATTGTCCGTGACGGCCTAAAAGTGGTGATTGCCGGCCCGCCGAATGCCGGCAAGTCGAGCCTGCTGAACCATCTGGCGCGACGCGACGTGGCGATCGTCACGGAGATTCCCGGGACGACGCGGGATGTCCTGCATGTTGATCTCGACCTCGACGGCTTCGCTGTTCGGCTGTATGATACCGCTGGCTTGCGGGATACGGACGATCTCGTCGAGCAAGAAGGTATCCGGCGGACGCAGCGCTCGATGGCGGAAGCCGATCTGGTTCTTCTCCTGTCCGCGGAAGGAGACTTCGATTGGAAAACCTTCGTCAACGGCTATAGCGGCCCTGTTGTTCGCGTCCGGACCAAGGCTGATCTACAGGATGACGCATCGCCCAATTCGGGCGCTGATGTCGTCATCTCGGTTCAGACGGGGCAGGGTATTGCCGAGCTTCTTGATCGTGTGGGTACCCATTTGCCGGATCTGGGCGAGGCAAATGCCCTGGCATTGCCGACCCGCCAGCGCCACACGGACAATCTGATCATGGCGCGCGATCACATTGAATCCGCTCTGGAGGCGGATGAGCGGGGCCTGGATATACAGGCCGAATATCTTCGATTGGCCGGACAGGCACTGGGTCGGGTCACGGGACGGGTGGACGTGGAAAATCTGCTCGACGTGATCTTTTCGGAATTTTGCATAGGCAAATGATTCACGTGAAACAGCACAACGTACACGAGTCGCTTTGTACGTTTCACGTGAAACAGGTGGTGCGGGATGATAGAAGAAATGACATATGATGTGGTGGTGATCGGGGGTGGACATGCCGGCGTGGAGGCGGCTGCCGCCGCAGCGCGCTTCGGCGCACGAACAGCCCTTCTGACCCACAAGGCGTCGACGATCGGGGTCATGTCCTGTAACCCCGCGATTGGCGGTTTGGGCAAAGGGCATCTCGTTCGTGAGGTGGATGCCCTCGACGGATTGATGGGACGGGTCGCGGATCGTGCAGGCATTCAGTTTCGCTTGCTGAACCGCCGCAAGGGCCCCGCTGTACGCGGCCCTCGTACACAAGCCGACCGAAAGCTCTATCGCGAAGCCATGCAGGCAGAGATTGCGCAGCTTTCCGGCCTGACGGTTGTGGAGGGTGATGCTTATGATCTGAACTGCAGGGATGGCAGGATCGCCGGAGTCGTCCTGAAAGACGGGCGGCAGCTCGCTTGTGCCGCCGTCGTCATCACAACAGGCACGTTTCTACGCGGACTTATTCATATCGGCTCCGAAAAAATCCCGGCCGGTCGGGTCGGTGAAGAGCCTTCTTTGGGGCTCTCCGCGACATTCGAACATCTGGGTTTCAAACTTGGCCGCCTGAAGACCGGCACGCCCGCACGGTTGGATGGTCGCACCATCGATTGGGCCGCGGTCGGACGCCAGGCGGCGGACGCAGAACCGGTGCCATTCTCCTTCATGACGGACCGCATCGTCACACCGCAGATCGAATGCGGTGTGACGCGAACAACCTCGGCGACCCATCGCATCATTGAAGAGAATATCGGCCAATCGGCGATGTATTCCGGCCAGATCGAAGGTGTCGGTCCTCGCTATTGCCCCTCAATCGAGGACAAGATCGTCAAGTTCGGGGAGCGCGATGGTCATCAGATCTTCCTCGAACCGGAGGGTCTTGATGATGACACCGTCTATCCAAACGGGATTTCGACGTCGCTGCCGGCGGATGTGCAGCAGGCTTTCATTCACACGATCCCGGGCCTGGAGCGCGCCCGTATCCTGCAGCCGGGCTATGCGATCGAGTACGACCATGTTGATCCGCGGGAACTGTCGGCCACCTTGGAAGCGCGGCGCCAGGCGGGACTTTTCCTGGCCGGACAGATCAATGGCACGACCGGTTATGAGGAAGCAGCGGCGCAGGGGTTGGTGGCCGGCTTGAATGCGGCGCGGCGGGCGGCAGGCATGGACGGCCACGTCTTCAGCCGTACGGATAGCTACATCGGCGTCATGATCGATGATCTGACATCGCGTGGTGTGACCGAACCCTATCGCATGTTCACCTCGCGGGCGGAGTACCGCCTTTCGTTGCGCGCAGACAATGCCGATGTGCGTTTGACGCCGGCGGGAATGGCGCTTGGCGTGGTCGGCGCGGATCGACGGCAGCGTTTTGATCAATGGTCTGCGGAGATGCTGGTTGCGCGCGAAAGGCTCGCGGCCTTGAGGCTCTCGCCGAACGAAGCTGCGGGCAAGGGCATCCGGATCAACCAGGACGGCGTGCGCCGTACCGCCTATGATTTGCTGGCCTATCCGGATATCGACTTCGCCCGGTTGGCGGCAGTCTGGCCGGAGCTTGAAACCTTTTCGCCACGGGTTCGGGATGCTGTCGAGATTGAGGCCAGCTATGCGGTCTATATGAGCCGGCAGGAGGCCGATATCGCTGAGGCACGTCGGGAGGAAGAACGCGGAATTCCGGCAGGGTTCGATTTCAGTGCCCTGCCCGGCCTTTCCATCGAACTCCAGCAGAAACTGGCTGTGGCCCGACCGTCAAATCTGGCGCAGGCGGCGCGGGTGGACGGCATGACACCAGCAGCACTGACGCTTCTGCTCGCCTATCTCAAGCGTGTGCCCGATACGGCATCGATACAACGGACTGCCAGTGCATGAGCAACTTACCTCGAGAATTTTTCCGTCTGAATGTTTCACGTGAAACTGAAGACCGGTTGAACGTCTTTGTTGCCCTGTTTCAGAAATGGGCCAAGACCATCAATCTGGTGGCCCCTTCGACATTGGCCGAAGTCTGGAGCCGGCATATCGTCGATAGCGTACAGATTTATGCACAGTGCCCCGGTCCCCGTGTCTGGGCCGATCTTGGCAGCGGTGGCGGCTTTCCGGGCATTGTCACCGGCATTCTGTTGGCGGGGGTGGGTGACGGATGGATCCATCTGATTGAGAGCAACAACAAGAAGGCTGCTTTTCTGCGAACCGCTATTTTGGAGACGGGCGCTCGCGCCTCGGTTCATGCGATTCGTATCGAAGAGGCGCCTGCAGCGATCGAACATTGCGATGCGATCTCGGCCCGGGCGCTGGCGGATCTGGATCTTCTGATGGATTTCGGGCTGCCGTGGGCGGAGCGCAACCCGGACCTCAAGTTTTTCCTCCACAAAGGCCGGGATTATCAGCGGGAGGTCGAGAAAGCGCATGGAAGGTGGAGATTCGATCTGGTAAAACATGCCAGTGTCGTCGAGCCGGACTCGGTAGTGCTCGAAATCTCGAAGCTTTCGCGAAAACGCGAGTGATTGGCGGATCTCCATGGCAGGCGAAAAGAACCGGATCATCACCATTGCAAACCAGAAGGGTGGCGTAGGGAAGACGACGACCGCGATCAACCTCGCTACGGCACTGGCTGCCATCGGCGAGCGTGTGCTGATCGTCGATCTGGACCCGCAGGGCAACGCCAGTACGGGTCTCGGAATAGATCGCCGCAACCGTGAGCTCTCCTCCTATGACCTGTTGATCGGTAGCCATGGTGTTGCCGAGACGGTGTTGCCGACGGCGGTTCCCAATCTGGCGATCATTCCGTCGACGATGGATCTCCTTGGTATCGAGATGGAGATCGCGCAGCAGAACGACCGCGTCTTCCGGCTGCGGCGGGCTTTGGCATCGGCGGAGGCGCTGTCTTACTCTTACGTGCTGGTCGATTGCCCCCCCTCTTTCAATCTCCTGACCATGAATGCGCTTGCCGCGGCTCATTCCGTGCTGGTTCCGCTGCAATGCGAATTCTTCGCGCTGGAGGGCCTCAGCCAGCTGCTGGAGACGGTGGATCAGGTGCGTCGCACCGTCAATCCGTATCTCGATATCCAGGGTATCGTGCTGACGATGTTCGACTCGCGCAACAATCTAGCGCAGCAGGTCGTCAACGATGTGCGCACGCATCTCGGCGAAAAGGTTTATCACACGCTCATTCCGCGCAATGTGCGCGTTTCCGAAGCGCCTTCCTATGGCAAGCCGGCAATTCTCTATGATCTTAAATGCGCCGGAAGCCAGGCCTATCTTCAGCTCGCCTCCGAGGTGATTCAGCGTGAGAGGCAGCGTCGGGCTGCCTGATTTCAGTATCCGTGAGTAGATCCGATGAATGAAGACAATTCGAAGCGGCGCCTTGGCCGTGGTCTCGCCGCCCTGATCGGGGAAATGGATCAGCTGCCCGCAACCGATGTCGGCGAGCGGCCAGCGGTCAATCCCGATCGCCTGGTTCCGATTGAGTTCGTCGGCCGCAATCCGCGCAATCCGCGGCGCTATTTCGATGAGTCGGAACTTCAGGATCTCGCGTCCTCCATTCGCCAGCATGGCATTGTTCAGCCGGTCGTGGTACGAACGACCGCGGACAATCGTTATGAAATCATCGCCGGCGAGCGCCGCTGGCGCGCTGCTCAGCTGGCAGGGCTTACCGATATTCCGGTCATCATCCGGGATGTGGACGACCGCACGGCCCTCGAAATCGCTATCGTGGAAAACGTGCAGCGCTCCGACCTCAATCCGCTGGAAGAGGCGATGGGGTACGAGCTGCTGATTGCTGATCACGGCTATACGCAGAACGATCTTGGCGAGATCATCGGCAAGAGCCGCAGCCATGTGGCAAACAGTCTCCGTCTGCTGAAGCTTCCCGAACCGGTGCGCGATATGCTGGCGTCCGGCTCGCTTTCCGCCGGTCATGCGCGGGCGCTTATCCCGACGTCCGATCCGATCGCCCTGGCGAAAAGCGTCGTTGCGAAGGGCATGTCGGTGCGTGATACGGAGCGTCTTGCGCAGAACGATATCAAGGCGCAAAGCGATCCGAACCACGGGCAGGCGCAGCGCAAGGACGAGAAGGATGCCGATACGCTGGCGCTCGAGCGCACGCTTTCGGATGTTCTCGGGCTTGATGTGACCGTCAATCACAAGGGAAGCGGCGGGCAGCTGCGGATCGCTTACAAGACCCTCGAACAGCTTGAGGAAATCTGCCGGCTTCTCGAGCGACGGTAGAATCCTTAGCCGGATTCAGCGGCGGGCGGATTGCAGAACGGTCGCCAGCATGGTTTGCATGGCGATCGTGTCTTCCAGTGCCGGGCGCTGCCGACTTTGCAGGATGGCGGCCTGAAGACGCTGTGTTTCACGACGGAGTGCCGGACCTGTCCAGCTTTTCAGCGCGTTCTCGACAATCGGCTTGCGCCGGAAATGCAGATGCCGGCCAAGGGTTGCCATGGCCTGGGCGGCGGGCGCTCGCTTTTCATCCATTTCGGCGCGCATCAACTCAAGGAGCTGGAACTGTCGAAGGCACCCTTGCAGCACAAGGAAGACCGGCGTCTTGGAGGAAACGATCTTCTGTATGGCGTGCAGGAAACCGTCCTTGTCACCCTTCAGAATGGCGTCGATGGCGTCATCCGTCGAGATCGCGCTGGCGTCGCCGACAATCTCCTCGACGTCCTGCTCCTCGATCAGTTCCCTGCCCCGACAATAGAGCGCCAGCTTGCGCACCTCGTTGCGCGAAGCGAGCCGGTCTCCGCCGATGGTTTCCACCAGACGCGTGCGGGCGGCAGGTGAAATGCGCAGGCCTTCCGAGGCCAGTTCCTGGTCGATGAGGGCCTGGAGGGCGCGCCCGTCGTCTGCATAGCAGGCAATGGCGACGGCGGCGGAACTCGATTCGGCCACCTTGCGCAGTCCGGCGCCCTTCTTCAGGTCGCCGGCTTCGATGATCAGCGTTGAGGGACCTGCGGGCTGTTGGGCAAGGATGTCCAACGCGTCGGAAAGGCCCTTTTCGCTGCCGGCATTGCGGATCCAGACCAGACGATCGCCACCGAAAAGGCCGATCGCGTTCATCTCGTCGATCAGCCGCCCGGGCTGACCGCCGATCTCGCCGGCATCGAGTTTCACGACGGAGAAGGCATCGGTGAGGTCGACGCCGCTGACGGCGGCGAGCGCCGCGGCGCGCTCCGAAACCAGGCCCCGGTCGGGTCCATAGACAAGGAACAGCCGCACGGGCAGCGGTTTGCGCTTCAGGAAACCGTCGAACTCGTGCGACTTGACTTCGGCCATAGCCGGCTCAGCGACGGCCGAGAGCCGACGCGACATCCGCGCGGATCAGCTCTGCCAGCTCCCGGGAACCGCGGTTCTCCGCATCCCTGACCGCCCGCAGCTTGGCGAATTCCTGCACGGGATAATCGACGAGAGCGACTGCGGAGCGCTTGCCCGAGGCCAGTGTTTCGCCGGAGTCGGTCTGCACGAGATTGTAGTCCGCAGAAACGACGATGCGGCCGGCGCGGGGAATGTCGTCACGCACGTCGAGCAGCACGCCGATCTTGCGGACCGTCACGTTGAGTTCGAGGTGGTAAAGCGCGCTCTGCGTCTCGCCGGCGCCACCGGAGAAAAGGAAGATCAGGTCGTTGCGGACCTGTTGTTCCACGCGGTCATCGGCTTTCGAGATGGCCACGGCGGCAAGCTTGCCCTCCGTACCGGCAGGCGTGGAGTAAAGCGGCCGCACCTGGCAGCCGGCGACGACGCCAAGGATGGCGATGCCGGCAAACGCCTTGGCGAACCGCGAGAGGCCGGTTCCGTCAGACAACAACATTCACGATCCTCTGTGGTACGACGATGATCTTCTTGGGTTGCTGGCCGGCAAGGGCGGCCTGAACCGCTTCGAGCGCCAGGACGGCCGCCTGGACGGTAGTCTGGTCCGCATCGCGGGCGATTGTCAAATCGGCGCGCTTCTTGCCGTTGATCTGCACCGGCAGCGTGATCTCGTCGTCGGCGACGAGGCGGTCTTCGTAGGACGGCCAAGGGGTTGTCGCGACGAGGCCTTCGCCGCCGACCGTGCGCCAGCATTCTTCCGCCAGATGCGGCGTCATGGGCGCAACGATGCGGATCAGGATGCCAACCGCTTCACGCAGGGCGGCGATAAGGTCGCTCGAGGCTTTGCCGGCAGCAGCGGTGGTGAGCGGAGCGGCAAGCGCATTGACGAACTCGTAGATGCGCGCAACGGCCTTGTTGAAGGCAAGCTTGTCGTAGTCGGCCTGAACGGCCTTCAGCGTCTTGTGCGCCGCCTGGGAGACGGCGAGCGCTTCACCGTCCGCGCCGGGGCGGCTTTCCGCTGCTTTCAGGGCCGGTGCGGCTTCGGAAACAAGGCGCCAGACGCGCTGGACGAAGCGGTGGGCACCTTCGACGCCGGCTTCCGACCAGATGACGTCGCGATCCGGCGGAGAGTCGGAGAGCACGAAGAAGCGGGCCGTGTCGGCACCATAGGAGGCGATGATGTCGTCGGGATCGACGACGTTCTTCTTCGACTTCGACATCTTCTCGATGGAGCCGATAGCGATTTCTTCGCCGGATTCGAGAAGCGTCGCGTGGCGCTTGCCGTCGATCTCCTCGATGCGGATTTCGGCGGGTGTCACCCATTCGCGCTTGCCGGCGACGGTGCGGCTATAGGTTTCATGCACCACCATGCCCTGGGTGAAAAGGCCCTTGAACGGCTCCTTCACGTCGAGATGGCCGGCAACCTGCATGGCGCGGGTGAAGAAGCGCGAATAGAGCAGATGCAGGATCGCGTGTTCGATACCGCCGATATACTGGTCGACCGGCAACCAGGCATTGGCTGCGGCCGGATCCGTCGGGTCGTTCTCCCACGGGGCGGTGAAACGGGCGAAGTACCAGGACGAATCGACGAAGGTGTCCATCGTGTCCGTCTCGCGGCGGGCGTCCTTGCCGCATTGCGGGCAGGCGACGTGGCGCCAGGTCGGATGGCGGTCGAGCGGGTTGCCCGGCTTGTCGAAGGTGACGTCGTCGGGCAGCTTGACCGGCAGGTCTGCCTTCGGAACCGGCACGACGCCGCAATCCTCGCAGTGGATGACCGGAATGGGGCAGCCCCAGTAGCGCTGGCGCGAAATGCCCCAGTCGCGTAGGCGGAAGTTCACCTTGCGCTCGCCCTGCGGGGCGTTGCCGAGCGTTGCGGCCGACAGGCGCTTTGCCACCTCCTCGAAGGCGGCGTCGGTGCTGAGGCCGTCGAGGAAGCGGGAATTGATCATCACGCCGTCGCCGACATAGGCTTCGTCGGCGATGGCGAAGGTGGTGGCGTCGCCGTTTTCAGGCATCACGACCGGCACGACCGGCAGGTCGTATTTGCGGGCGAAGTCGAGGTCGCGCTGATCCCCGGAAGGGCAGCCGAAGATGGCGCCCGTGCCGTAGTCCATCAGGACGAAGTTGGCGACATAGACCGGCAGCTCCCAGCTGGGATCGAAGGGATGGCGGACGCGGACGCCGGTGTCCATGCCCCTCTTCTCCGCCGTCTCAAGTGCGGCGAGCGAGGTGCCGGCACGGCGGCACTCCTCACAGAACGCCATGATCTCGGCGTTCTTCGCCGAAACGGCCTTGGCGAGCGGATGGTCCGCGGAAATGGCGATGAAGGAGGCGCCGAACAGCGTGTCGGGACGGGTGGTGTAGACGGTGATGTCCTTCTCGCCGGCGAGATCCGCGCCGGCGGCGATCTCCCAGCGCACCAGCATGCCTTCCGAGCGGCCGATCCAGTTCTTCTGCATCAGCCGGACTTTCTCCGGCCACTGGTCAAGCGTTTCCAGCGAATCGAGCAGGTCCTGGCTGAAATCGGTGATGCGGAAGAACCACTGCGTCAGCTCGCGCTGCTCGACGAGTGCGCCGGAGCGCCAGCCGCGACCGTCGATGACCTGTTCGTTGGCCAGAACCGTATGGTCGACCGGGTCCCAGTTCACCTTGGACTGCTTGCGGTAGACGAGGCCCTTCTCCAGGAAATCGAGGAAGAGGTGCTGCTGGCGCTGATAGTATTCCACGTCGCAGGTGGCGAACTCGCGCGACCAGTCCAGCGACAGGCCCATGGACTTCAGCTGGTTGCGCATGGTCGCAATGTTGTCGTAGGTCCAGCCCTTCGGGTGCACCTTGTTCTGCATGGCGGCGTTTTCGGCGGGCATGCCGAAGGCGTCCCAGCCCATCGGGTGCAGCACGTTGAAACCGCGGGCGCGCTTGTAGCGCGCGACGACGTCGCCCATCGCATAGTTGCGCACATGGCCCATGTGGATGCGGCCAGACGGATAGGGGAACATTTCCAGGACGTAGTACTTTTCGCGCGGATCGTCGTTCTTGGTCAGGAAGACGCTGTCGTCATTCCATTTTGCCTGCCAGCGGGGTTCGGCATCGCGCGGATTGTAACGTTCGGTGGCCATGTCTTTGATGTTCCGGAAGTCTTTTGGGAGTCTTGGAGGGCGGTGCGCCCATGCGAATATGGTGCCGAGACCTTCATCATGAAACCGCCGAAGCGTCAAGTTTTCCGGCCTCCTGGCAGAAGGGATGCGACATGCGCGCGCTTGGCAAACGGCGCCGATTTCGCTAGGTCCGGAACCAGATGCCGATGGAGAGTGACCATGGACCTTCAGGACCGTCTCGAGGACGTTCGCAACCGGATCAGCAAGGCGGCCGTTGAAGCCGGCCGCAGACCCGAGGCGGTGACGCTGGTGGCGGTCTCGAAAACCTTCGATGCCGAAGCGATTCGCCCGGCAATTGCCGCCGGGCAGCGCGTGTTCGGTGAGAACCGCGTGCAGGAGGCCCAGGGCAAATGGCCCATGCTGCGAGCCGAAACGGCCGGCATGGAGCTTCATCTGATCGGCCCGTTGCAATCCAACAAGGCGGCCGAGGCCGTCGCCCTTTTCGATGTCATCGAGACTGTTGATCGGGAAAAGATCGCCCGCGCGATCGCTACCGAGATGGCGCGGCAGGGGCGTGCGCTGCGGCTCTATGTCCAGGTCAATACCGGGCTTGAACCGCAGAAGGCCGGCATCGCGCCTGATGACACGGTCGCTTTCGTTACGCTCTGCCGTGACGAGCTCGGCCTCACCATCGAGGGGCTGATGTGTATTCCGCCGGCGGAGGAAAATCCGGGCCCGCATTTCGCGCTGCTCGCAAAGCTCGCCGAACGCTGCAACCTCGACCGCCTGTCGATGGGTATGTCGGGCGACTATGACGTGGCCATCGGCTTTGGCGCGACAAGTGTGCGTGTCGGTTCCGCGATTTTTGGAACGCGCTGACGTCCCCGCTTGACGGTCTTCAAGGGGCAATTTGCCGCTTGAGGCTTTCGTCTGGCTTTTCCGAAGCATCGTCCTCTCCTATTCTCCTCCCCATGGAGGACCGGCCGGTTTCATGGCCGGACATGGAGGATGCGATGCAGAAGACCTATGCCGAGATCTATCGGTCGTGGAAGAATGACCACAGGGGTCATTGGGCCGAGGCGGCCCGGGCGATCGACTGGTTCAGCGAACCGACGGATATTTTCGACGCGGCGCAGGGCGTTTACGGGCGCTGGTTTCCCGATGCGGTCGGCAACACCTGTCACAATTGCGTGGACCGGCATGTGGCGGCCGGGCATGGCGGGGATACGGCGCTGATCTATGACAGCCCGGTGACGGGTCGCAAGGCGCGCTACAGCTACGGCGACCTCCTTTCCCATGTGAATGCCATGGCGGCAGTGCTCGTCGATCAGGGCGTAGAGAAGGGCGACCGCGTCATTCTCTATATGCCGATGATCCCGGAGGCGATCTTCGCCATGCTGGCCTGTGCGCGCATCGGGGCGATCCATTCGGTGGTCTTCGGTGGGTTTGCCGCGAACGAACTCGCAGCGCGCATCGACGATTCCACCGCGAAACTCGTCGTCACGGCCAGCTGCGGCATCGAGCCCAATCGCGTGGTCGCCTACAAGCCGTTGCTCGACACGGCGATCGAGCTGGCCGGGCACAAGCCGGAGCGTTGCCTCGTGCTGCAACGGCCGGAACTGGTGGCGGAGCTGAAGCCTGGGCGTGATGTGGATCTCGGCCCTGCGCTTTCGGCGGCGCGGGAGGATGGGCGTGAAATCCCCTGCGTGCCATTGGCGGCAACGGATCCGCTCTACATTCTCTACACGTCAGGTACGACCGGCCAGCCCAAGGGCGTCATCCGCGACAATGGCGGCCACATGGTGGCACTGGCCTGGACGATGCGGGCGTTCTACGGCGTGGAGCGCGGCGAGGTCTATTGGGCGGCGTCGGATATCGGCTGGGTCGTCGGCCATTCCTACATCGTCTATGCACCGCTTCTCAATGGCAGCACCACGGTGCTCTACGAGGGCAAGCCGGTCGGCACGCCGGATGCGGGCGCCTTCTGGCGGGTGGTGGAGGACTACAAGGTCTCGGTGCTCTTCACCGCCCCGACCGCCTTCCGCGCCATCCGCAAGGAGGATCCGGAAGGTGTACTCGTCAAGCGGCACGACATTTCCAGCCTGCGGGCCCTGTTCCTGGCCGGTGAGCGGGCCGATCCGGATACAATCCGCTGGGCCGAAGCGGTGCTCGGCGTGCCGGTCATCGATCACTGGTGGCAGACGGAAACCGGCTGGCCGATCGTTGGCAACCCGCTCGGCCTTGGGCCGCTGCCGGTGAAACACGGCTCCCCGACTGTGCCCATGCCAGGTTATGAGCTGCATGTGCTCGACGATGCCGGCCACGAGGTTTCGCCTGGCACACTCGGCAACATCGCCATCAAGCTGCCCCTCCCCCCTGGCTGCCTGACGACCTTCTGGAATGCCGACGAGCGTTTCCGCTCAGCCTGCCTTTCGGAGTTCCCCGGCTACTACAAGACGGCCGATGCCGGTTACATCGACGAAGACGGGTACGTCTTCATCATGTCGCGCACCGACGACATCATCAACGTTGCCGGTCACCGTCTTTCGACGGGCGCGATGGAAGAGGTCTGCGCGAGCCATCCGGATGTCGCCGAATGTGCCGTGATCGGCGTCGCCGATGCGTTGAAGGGCCAGTTGCCGGCCGGC
Organism: Shinella sp. SUS2; assembly: GCF_001262505.1. Lineage (GTDB taxonomy): Bacteria > Pseudomonadota > Alphaproteobacteria > Rhizobiales > Rhizobiaceae > Shinella. The sequence continues at coordinate 95,665 of NZ_KQ410735.1, read as the reverse complement.
TTCCTCGTTTTGAAGAGCGGTGTTTCACGTGAATCATCGGTCGTGGAGCAAGAGGTTGTCGGCCTTGTGCGCGAGCGCATCGGCCCGGTCGCCGCCTTCAAGACGGCGATCTGCGTAAAGCGCTTGCCGAAAACGCGCTCCGGAAAGATCCTGCGCGGTACCATGCAGAAGATCGCGGACCGGGTGGACTGGAAGATGCCGGCGACCATCGACGATCCCTCTATCCTGGACGAGATTGCCGAGGTCCTGTCGGGTCGGCGGATCGTTTGAGCAACAAAAAACCCGGCCATTTCGGTGGCCGGGTTTTTGCTGTCTGGTGATGAACGGCGCTTAGAAGCGGTCGTCTTCATCCTCGTCCGGCGTGGCCGACTTCAGCGACTTCAGCTTGGCGAAGACGGCATCGGCGTCGATTTCCTTCTCTTCCTCGCGGTCGGTGCTGTAGGGCAGCTTTTCCGTTTCCTGCGCGGATTCGAGCGTTGCGCCGAGCTCGGCGGCGGTCGGCAGCGGACGACCCTTCGAGGCGCGTTCGACCTCGAGGTCGAGGTCGATCTGCGAGCACAGACCCAGCGTTACCGGATCCATCGGCGTCAGGTTGGTCGAATTCCAGTGGGTGCGTTCGCGGATCTGCTCGATCGTCGATTTGGTCGTGCCGACGAGACGCGAGATCTGCGCATCCTTGAGTTCCGGATGGTTGCGCACGAGCCAGAGAATGGCGTTGGGGCGGTCCTGGCGCTTGGAGACCGGCGTGTAGCGCGGGCCCTTGCGCTTGGATTCCGGCACGCGGACCTTCGGTTCGGACAGCTTCAGCTTGTGATTCGGATTGGCTTCGGCACGGGCAATTTCCTCGCGCGACAGCTGGCCGGTCGATATGGGGTCGAGGCCCTTGATGCCCTGCGCCGATTCGCCGTCGGCGATGGCCTTCACTTCGAGCGGGTGCAGTTTGCAGAATGTGGCGATCTGGTCGAACGACAGCGCCGTGTTGTCGACCAGCCAGACCGCGGTCGCCTTTGGCATGAGGAGCTGCTGAGCCATGGATATAGTCCTTCTGTCCGTCCGCGCCGGTGTCGCGGGCCGTGGGGTGTAACCACTATGTTCCGGGAATTCGGCCCTCTATACAATCACTGTCGCAGAAATGCAATTCTTCAAGCGCAAATGACCTTTTGTCTAATTGCCCGAAGGATTTGACCTGATATGTATGGCGACGGAGATGCGGGGGACCGGAGGAGACACGGCTTGCCCGCCCATGCGCAGTGAGGAGGAATCCATGTCCGCAAAGACCTATCCGGTGCTGAAGTCCGCGAAAAGCCGCACGCTGATCGACAACGAAACCTATCAGAACTGGTATCGCGAAAGCATCGAGAACCCGGAGCGTTTCTGGGACAAGCACGGCATGCGGATCGACTGGTTCAAGCCCTATACCAAGGTGAAGAACACGTCGTTCACCGGCAAGGTGCCGATCAAGTGGTTTGAAGACGGCATCACCAACGTCTCCTACAATTGCATCGATCGCCATCTCAAGGCGCATGGTGATCAGGTCGCCATCATCTGGGAAGGCGACAACCCCTATATCGACAAGAAGATCACCTATAACGAGCTCCATGAACACGTCTGCCGCATGGCGAACGTGATGAAGAAGCACGGCGTCAAGAAGGGCGATCGCGTCACCATCTACATGCCGATGATCCCGGAAGCGGCCTATGCCATGCTCGCCTGCGCGCGCATCGGCGCCGTGCACTCCGTCGTCTTCGGCGGCTTCTCGCCGGATGCCTTGGCCGGCCGCATTGTCGACTGCGAATCGACCTTCGTTGTTACCTGCGACGAGGGTGTGCGCGGCGGTAAACCCATTCCGCTGAAGGAAAACACCGACACGGCGATCGACATCGCCGCCAAGAACCATGTCATCGTCAACAAGGTGCTCGTTGTCCGCCGCACCGGTGGCAAGATCGGCTGGGCGCCGGGCCGTGACATCTGGCATCACCAGGAAGTGCTGACCGTGCCGCGCGATTGTCCGCCGGCCAGGATGAAGGCGGAAGACCCGCTCTTCATCCTCTACACGTCGGGCTCCACCGGCAAGCCGAAGGGCGTTCTGCACACCACGGCCGGCTACCTCGTCTATGCCTCGATGACGCACAAATACGTCTTCGACTACCAGGACGGCGATATCTACTGGTGCACGGCCGACGTGGGTTGGGTCACCGGCCATTCCTACATCGTCTACGGTCCGCTGGCGAACCGTGCGACCACGCTTATGTTTGAGGGCGTGCCGAACTTCCCGGATGCCGGCCGCTTCTGGGAGGTGGTCGACAAGCACAAGGTCAACATCTTCTACACCGCTCCGACGGCGATCCGCGCCCTCATGGGCGCTGGCGATGCCTTCGTGAAGCGCTCGTCGCGTTCGTCGCTGCGCCTGCTCGGCTCGGTCGGTGAGCCGATCAATCCGGAAGCCTGGGAATGGTATTACAACGTCGTCGGCGAAGGTCGTTCGCCGATCGTCGACACTTGGTGGCAGACGGAAACCGGCGGCATTCTGATCACCCCGCTGCCGGGCGCCACGGAGCTCAAGCCCGGTTCGGCGACACGGCCGTTCTTCGGCATCAAGCCGCAGCTTGTCGACAATGAAGGCAACGTGCTGGAAGGGGCGGCCGACGGCAACCTCTGCGTCACCGACAGCTGGCCGGGCCAGATGCGCACAGTCTATGGCGATCACAAGCGCTTCGTCGAAACCTATTTTTCGACCTACAAGGGCAAGTATTTTACCGGTGACGGCTGCCGCCGTGACGAGGATGGCTATTACTGGATCACCGGTCGTGTCGACGACGTGCTCAACATTTCCGGCCACCGCCTCGGCACGGCCGAAATTGAATCGGCCCTCGTCTCGCACCATCTGGTCTCGGAAGCCGCCGTCGTCGGCTATCCGCACAGCCTCAAGGGCCAGGGCATCTACTGCTATGTCTCGCTGATGGCTGGCGAGGAAGGCACCGATGCGCTGCGCCAGGACCTCGTCAAGCATGTGCGCAAGGAGATCGGCCCGATCGCGACGCCGGACAAGATCCAGTTCTCGCCCGGCCTGCCAAAAACGCGTTCCGGCAAGATCATGCGCCGCATCCTGCGCAAGATCGCCGAGGACGATTTTGGCTCTCTCGGCGATACGTCCACCCTCGCTGATCCGGCCGTGGTGGACGACCTGATCGCCAACCGGCAGAACAAGGCTGCGGGTTGAGCCTGAAACATAAAGCGAAACGGCGGCCACTGGCCGCCGTTTTCGTTTGAGGTGGTTTTGTTTGAGCGGGAGTTTCCTACCCTCGGTCGCTATCCTCGGGTCTGTCGGGGATCCTGCTGTGTGGAGTGCCGGCCGAGTGGTAGGGCGGATCACACCCCACCGTGATGAAGGAGACATGCCGGGCGTATCCGGTCAAAAATCGATCGCCCGGCCTTTGATCTCCCAATCACCGAAGCGGGCCGGATCGGCTCCGCCGCGTCCACCGGTCTCCGGGGCGGGTTCCGCCTGCGGGGCGGCCTTGCGGCGTTCTTCTGCTTCCTGAAGGGCCCGCTGGGCGGCGGGGGACAGCACTTTCCGGCCGTCCGTATGATTGTCGTTGTCGCTTTGCATGAAATTGGGCATCCTTCCCGGATATTGAAGAATTCCTGTTCGCTTCCCATCCTATAAGGCATGTCGCGCAAAAGTGTGCAGCGGTTTTGCGAGAACGACATGTAAAAAGCTGGGCGTGAAGGCGTTGTGGAAAGCGCTGATTCACGTGAAACATTCCCTTGACAACAGGTGAATGGCAACCCGGCAAGAGACCAGACAGGAGCCGAAAACGTATGAACATCGTTCGCACAGCCATGCTTCTCGCCGTGATGACGGCGCTTTTCATGGGCGTGGGCCTGCTCATCGGCGGCAAGGGCGGCATGCTGATCGCGCTTCTCGTCGCCATCGCCATGAACTTCTTTTCCTACTGGAATTCCGACCGCATGGTGCTGTCCATGTATGGCGCCAAGGAGGTCGATGAGCGTTCGGCGCCGGAATATTACGGCATCGTGCGTGATCTTGCCAAACGCGCCGGCCTGCCCATGCCGCGCGTCTATGTCATCAACAGCGACCAGCCGAATGCCTTTGCCACCGGCCGCAACCCGCAGAATGCCGCGGTTGCCGCTTCGACCGGCCTGCTGCATGCCTTGACTTATGAAGAGGTGGCGGGCGTGATGGCGCATGAGCTCGCGCATATCCAGAACCGCGACACCCTGACCATGACGCTGACGGCGACGATTGCCGGCGCGATCTCCATGCTCGCCAACTTCGCCATGTTCTTCGGCGGTAGCGGCAACCGGGAAAACAACAACCCGCTCGGCTTCATCGGTGTGCTCATTGCCATGATCGTCGCCCCTTTCGCTGCCATGCTGGTGCAGATGGCAATCAGCCGCACCCGTGAATATTCTGCCGACAAGCGGGGTGCGGAGATCTGCGGCAATCCGCTCTGGCTCGCGTCCGCCTTGAAGAAGATCGCGGTCGCTGCCGGCCGCATTCGCAACGACGGCGCCGAGCACAATCCGGCGACAGCCCATATGTTCATCATCAATCCGCTGTCGGGCGAGCGCATGGACAACCTGTTCTCCACCCATCCGAACACGGAGAACCGCATCGCCGCGCTTCAGGAAATGGCCCGCGGCAAAGAGATGCGCTCGACGGAGCCGGTGCGGGCTGATAATCCGTCCCGCAAATCGCGTTCCGTCCCATCGACCGGCTGGGGACGCGGAGGTTCCGAACCGCCCAAAGGTCCCTGGTCTTGAACGACGATAATCGAAAAAACAGATCGCATCCGAAACGCCATCGCCCCAGCAAGGGGCCGTCTGCGGATGCCGCAGCCAACCATCCGGAAAAGCCGGGCCTGCGCGCCCGGCAGGCCGCGGCCAAGATCCTGGCGGCTGTCGTCGATCGCAGGACGCCGCTCGACGGCATGCTTGACCTCGAAAACGGCAACCCGGCCTATTGCCAGCTGAACGATGCCGACCGTGCGCTCGTCCGCGCCATCCTCAACACGGCGCTGCGCCACCTCCCCCGCATCGAGGCTATCCTCGACACGCTGGTCGGCACGCCCCTGCCTGATGGCGCCCGTGCGCTGCATCACGTGCTGACGGTCGCGGCGGCACAGATCCTCTATCTCGACGTGCCCGATCACTCCGCTGTCGACCTCGCGGTCGAGCAGGCGCAGATCGATCCGCGCAACCGCCGTTTCGCGAGCCTCACCAATGCGGTGCTGCGCCGCCTGTCGCGCGAAAAAGCCTCGCATTTGACGGCGACAAAAGCCGTTTCCGTCATTCCGGCCTGGTTCCATGAGCGGCTAGCCGCCGTCTACGGACATGACCACGCCGCGCGCATCGCCGATGCCTTGCTCGAGCCCTCCACTGTCGATCTGACGGTCAAGTCCGACGCCGAAGGCTGGGCCGAGCGGTTCGGTGGCCTGATTCTGCCGACAGGGTCGGTCCGCCTTCCGGTCGCTTCCGGTGCCATTCCGGCACTCGAAGGCTTTGAGGACGGGGAATGGTGGGTACAGGATGCCGCGGCAAGCCTGCCGGCAAAGCTGTTTTCGGATCTTACGGGCAAGCGGGTCGCCGATCTCTGTGCTGCGCCCGGCGGCAAGACCGCGCAGCTCGCCGCAGCGGGGGCCAGGGTCACCGCCCTCGACCAGTCCGGCAACCGTCTGAAGCGGCTTGTCGGCAATCTCGACCGGCTCCGCCTCTCGGCCGAGACCGTTGAGGCGAACATGGCGGAATACCGCCCGGGTGAACTCTTCGATGCCGTTCTTCTCGACGCACCCTGCTCCTCGACAGGCACGATCCGCCGCCATCCCGACGTGCTCTGGACCAAGGGGCCGGAGGATATCGGCAAGCTGGCCGGCCTGCAGGAACGCCTGCTGCGCCACGCGCTGACGCTGGTGCGCCCCGGCGGCGAGCTGGTCTTCTCCAACTGCTCGCTCGATCCGAGCGAAGGCGAGGAGATGGTAGCCCGCGTTCTCGCCGACAATCCGGACTGGCGCATTGCGCCGGTCGATCCTGCCGATTGGCCGGGTTTGGAAGAGGCGATTTCCCCGCGCGGCGAATTCCGCACCACGCCTGCGATGCTGCCCGCAACCGCCAGCCATGCCGGTGGCCTGGATGGGTTCTATGCCGTGCGGCTCGTCCATGCCGGCTGATCTGCAAGGGCGCCTGGGAACGGCTTCCACCGTCGTCAACAGTCCATCGACCGGCAGTCAATTGACGTCGCTTGCCTTCTCGGCCTAGCTATAGGCCAAGGAGGCATTCGTTAACCATGCAGCTTTCCGACAGGCAGCGGCTTCTCTATCTGTATATGCGTGAGGGTTGGCGCCGGTTTTCTCGGAGGCTCGCCCTCGGGCGAATCAGTGCCATGCGCTTTTCCGGCGGTACGCCGGACCGGCTGGTCGTCGCGCCGACAGACCTTCACCCTGCTGATTCGTTTGCCGGCGAAGAAATCGTTGCCGGCCGCTTTCCGCTGGCTGGCCGCGTTCTTGAATGCGACGGCGAATCACCCTTCGCGCTGGAGCTTCCCTCGGAGGAGTTCGCGGTGCGCCTGCATTCCTTCGGCTGGCTGCGGCACATGCGGCTGGTGGATCCGGAAAAGGCGGCCCATACCGCCCGCTTCGTGGTGGACGACTGGCTGCAGAGCCATGGACGCGTCATCGGCGGGCTTGCCTGGCGGCCGGATGTCGCCGCTCAGCGCATCATCGCCTGGTTGTCCCATTCGCCTGTTGTCCTGAAGGATGCCGATTATCCGTTCTATCGCCGCTTCCTGAAGAGTCTCGCCTTCCAGGTTCGGTATCTGCGCCATGTCGCCGATACGACGCGCGATGGCGAACCGCGGCTCAGGGTGCGTATTGCGCTCGCCATGGCCTCCATCGCCATGCCGAGCTCGGCCTCGCGCATGCGCAAGGCCGCCCGCCATCTCGACGAGGAGCTCGACCGGCAGATTTTGCCGGACGGTGGTCATTCCTCCCGCAATCCGCGCGCCGCGCTCGATGTGCTGCTCGACCTGCTGCCGTTGCGCCAGACCTATGTCAATCTCGGCCACGACATGCCGGCGCAGCTCATCCCCTCGATCGACCGTATCTTCCCGGCGCTGCGCTTCTTCCGCCATCAGGGTGGCGAGCTCGCGCTGTTCAATGGCGCGACCTATACGCTTGCAAATGAGCTGATGTCGGTGCTGCGGTATGACGAGACCGGCGGTGCGCCCTTCAAGGCATTGCCGTTGAGCCGGTATGATCGCCTGGCGGTCCAGGAAACGGTCGTTCTGATGGATACGGGCGTGCCCAAATCTGTCGATCTGTCGGCGACAGCCGCCGCCGGTGCGCTTTCCATTGAAGTGTCCTCGGGCAAGAACCGCTTCATCGTCAATTCCGGTCGTCCGCGTTTTGCCGGCGAGGCACTCAGGCAGATGTCGCGTACCACCGCAGCCCATTCCGTCGCCACGCTCAACGACACATCCTCCTCGCGGATTTCCACCTCCCGCTTCCTGGGGCCGATCGTCGTCGGCGGCATCAGCAAGGTGGACGTGGCGCGGGCCGAGCGTCAGTCGGGCGCCGACAGCGTGACGGCGACCCATGACGGTTATCTCAAGCGCTTCGGCCTGCTCTACGAACGGGATATCCTCGTTGCGGCGACGGGCGGTGAGATCCGTGGCCGGGAGCGCTTCTACAAGCCCGCCGATCCGGACGGTGCGATCGAGAAGGGCACGGCAGTGGTGCGCTTCCATATCCACCCGACGATCCAACTCTACAGGGTATCGGCCAACGAGACGCGGCTGATCGCCCCTGACGGCGAGGCCTGGGCGCTGACCTGCGTCGATGTCGCGGTGGCGGAAGAGGAGGATGTCTTCTTCGCCGATCCTTCCGGTGTCAGGGCCTCGCGCCAGCTCACGCTGACCATGCCGCTTGCCAAAGTGGCCGAAGTTCAGTGGTCGTTGGTGCGGCAACGCTGAGAATTCCCGGCGTTTGGCGGTTTTCTCGCGGCCGGGCCTGTGATAACGGGGCGCATGACCATCCGGCCCGCCCTTCCGGGCCGTCAGAACGGAGCGCCCCCAATGGCCGTCATTTCCAAGAAGATCCCCGCCCCCGATCGTGTCGCCCTGCGCACGGCCCTGCTGTCCGTCTCCGACAAGGCCGGCGTCGTCGACCTCGCCCGGGCCCTTGCCGAGAAGGGCGTGCGGCTGCTGTCGACCGGCGGCACGCACAAGGCGCTCCGCGACGCCGGGCTTGACGTCACCGACGTTTCCGAGGTTACGGGCTTTCCGGAAATCATGGACGGCCGCGTAAAGACGCTGCATCCCACCGTGCATGGTGGCCTACTGGCGATCCGTGACGATGCGGAGCATGTCGAGGCGATGAAGGAACACGGTATCGGCGCGATCGACCTTGCCGTCATCAACCTCTATCCTTTCGAGGAAGTGCGCGCCAAGGGGGGTGACTATCCGACGACGGTCGAGAACATCGACATCGGCGGCCCGGCGATGATCCGCGCCTCGGCCAAGAACCACGCCTATGTGACCATCGTCACCGATCCTGCCGATTATCCTGCGCTGCTTGAGGAACTCGCCGACGGTTCGACCTCCTACGCCTTCCGCCAGCGTATGGCGGCGAAGGCCTATGCCCGCACGGCGGCCTATGACGCGGCCATCTCCAACTGGTTCGCCGATGCGCTCGACATCGCGATGCCCCGCCACCGCGTGCTCGGCGGCGTGTTGAAGGAAGAGATGCGTTATGGCGAGAACCCGCACCAGAAGGCAGGCTTCTACGTGACGGGTGAAAACCGCCCGGGCGTCGCGACCGCCACGTTGCTGCAGGGCAAGCAGCTTTCCTACAACAACATCAACGACACCGATGCGGCCTTCGAGCTCGTCGCCGAATTCCTGCCGGAGAACGGCCCGGCCTGCGCGATCATCAAGCATGCCAATCCCTGCGGCGTTGCTACCGGCAAGACGCTGAAGGATGCCTATGCGCGGGCGCTCGCCTGCGATCCGGTCTCGGCCTTCGGTGGCATCATCGCGCTCAACACCACACTCGATGGCGAAACGGCGGAGGAGATCGTCAAACTCTTCACCGAGGTCATCATCGCGCCGGACGCGGACGAGAAAGCCCGGGCCATCATTGCCGGCAAGCCGAACCTGCGCCTGCTGGTGACGGGCGCCCTGCCCGATCCGCGCGTGCCCGGCCTTTCTGCCAAGACCGTGTCGGGCGGCCTGCTCGTGCAAAGCCGCGACAACGGTATGGTCGAGGACCTTGAGCTGAAGGTCGTCACCAAGCGTGCGCCGACCGCCCAGGAATTGGTGGATATGAAGTTCGCCTTCAAGGTTGCCAAGCACGTCAAGTCGAATGCTGTGGTCTATGCCAAGGATGGCCAGACGGCCGGCATCGGTGCCGGCCAGATGAGCCGTGTCGATTCCGCCCGCATCGCCGGCCTGAAGGCCGAGGAAGCGGCCAAGGCCATGGGGCTTGCCGAGCCGCTGACGCGGGGTTCGGCCGTCGCGTCGGAAGCTTTCCTGCCCTTTGCTGACGGCCTGCTCTCGGCGATCGCTGCGGGCGCGACGGCGGTGATCCAGCCGGGCGGTTCGATGCGCGACGCGGAGGTGATTGCCGCGGCTGACGAGGCGGGCGTCGCGATGGTCTTCACCGGCATGCGCCATTTCCGTCACTAGACCGTTTCGGCCTCTTTCTAACTCCGGGAAAGCCGTCATGCTTTCCCGGAACATTTTAGCCGGATTCTTCGCCGGATAGCAGCGCCCCGCTTGCGGGGCGTTTCGCGTTTCAGGCCTCCACCTTCGCTGCCGGATAGGGCGTGCGCAGCAGGAGCAGGAAGCCGACGAGGAGGAAGGCGATAAGCGCCATCATGCCGAGGCGCGCCGAGCCGGTCGCCGTGGTGACGAGCGCGACGGAGAGCGGGGCGAGAAAGGATGTGGCGCGGCCGGACAGGGCATAGAGGCCGAAGTAGCGGCCCGCCTCGTCCGGATGGATGCTCTGGGCGAGATAGGAACGAGCGGAGGCCTGGACGGGGCCGAAGGCGATGCCGATCAGAAGGCCGTAGACGATATAGGCCTTTTCCGCTGCGGTGCCGAACAGGCCGCCGGAATCGGCGGTCGGCAAGGGCAACAGGCCGAACAGCGTGAAGCCCGGGCCGGTGGAGACGATGCCGATGGTGGCCAGCGTCAGGCAGACGAGGCTTATCACCACCACGGTCTTCGAGCCGAGACGCCGGTCCATGCGGCTGGCATAGAGGCAGCCGCCGATAGCCACCACATTGAGGATGATGCCGTAGATGCCGAGTTCGAAGGTCTGCCAGGCGAACATGCCGGCGGCGAAGGTGCCGCCGAGCGCCAGCAGCCCATTGACCCCGTCCTGATAGATCATCCGGGCAGTGAGGAAGCGCAGGATGCCCGGTTTTCTGCGAAGGTCGCGCAGTGCGAATGTGAGATCGGCGAAGCCGGCGCGCACCGCAGCAACAATGGGCAGCCCCCGGCTCTGGTCCGGCGTGAAGAAGAACATCGGCAGGATGAAGACGAGGTACCACAGCGCCGAGATCGGCCCGGTGATGCGGGCATCTTCGCCTGCGGCAGCGTCGAGGCCGAAGAGCGGGCTGATGCCGATCGCCGTCCGGCCTGTCTCCGGATTTGCGGCCAGAAGGGCGACGACCGCAATCAACACGATCATGCCGCCGAGATAACCGAGGCCCCATGCGATGTTGGAGATGCGGCCGGCATCCGCGGGGCTCACCAGGCGCGGCATCATCGAATCGTTGAAGACGATGGAGAACTCCGCCGCCACGGTGGCGAGCACGATCATCGCCATGGCGAAGATGAGGCTGCTGCCGGGCGCGGCATACCAGAGGGCGAAGAGAGACAGGATCTTGATGGCGGCGAAGGCGGCGATCCAGGGCTTTCGCGCGCCGGAGGCATCGGCGATGGAGCCCATGATCGGGGCGAGCAACGCAATGGTGACGCCGGCGATGGTGAGCGTATAGCTCCAGGCCGCCTGCCCGGCCGCGTGGTCTTCGGTGAGGCGCGAGACGAGGTAAGGGCCGAAGATGAAGGTGGTGATGACCGTGAAGAACGGCTGCGCTGCCCAGTCGAACAGCATCCAGCCCGTTATGCCGAGGCGGCTCGTCCGCCCTGCCGCTGCTTCCGCCACGCCTATCCCCGCTTTTCGAATCGCTGCGGCGGGTTTTCACGCCGGTTACGCCGGGAGGCTAGCATTTGCCGGTGACGGGATTCAACGGGTGCGGTGAGACCCTCTCTGCCTGGCAGGCAGAGAGGGCAGTTGCGGTTGCGCAAAGGCGCGATAGCCACGGCCGCACGGAAGGTGGCCGCGATGAGGCAAGGGCGTGCCTTACCGGGCCCGTTCCTGTGCGAGGTCGCTCAGGATGCCAGCGGCGACGCTGACCTTGGCGAGCGTGGCTTCGCCTGCTTCCGTCAGCGCCGAGAGGTTGGCGGTGACGCGGGCGAGGCGCTCGCGGTCACCCTGCTGCCAGGTGGCGAGCGGTGCCTTGTCGCCCTTGTGGCGTGTCAGCACCACGGTGGCGAGGTCCCGGCGGGCATTGGCGATGTCGGTGAGGCTGCGCTGCAGGGCGAGCGCTTCATAGAGATCGCCGGTCGGGATGCGGCTGGCCGCCGAAAGCAGCCGGCCGATATTGAGTGCTGCGCTGATGCCGGCGAAGGTCTGCGCCGTCTTGCCGAGCGTGTCGCCCGTCGCCCCGGCGATCAGCATGACCTCCGGCACGAAGGTCAGCATGGAGAGCGTGGCGATCTCCTCGGCCAGCTCCGTCGGCACGCCTTCGTCCTCATAGGCATGGGCCTTGCGGCGGGCCTCGTCGCCGGCCTGCTCGGAGATGAGGGTGGCAAGATGCGGGCGCAGCTGCTTCAGGGCCTGCTTGAGCTTGTGCACCGCCTGCTCCATCGGGCCGGAGACCGCACCGGTGGTCAGGAGCAGGCTGGTGACGGAAGCGTAGATACGGCCGATCTCCTCGTAGAGCTCGTTCTGCACCGATCCTGAAACCTGGTTGTCCAGAGCATCGACGCCGGCATAGAGGGCGGCGAGGCCGTAGCCGTCGCGGGCGATGACGGCGGCTTTTACCGCATCCGCCGGACCGAAACCGGTGCCGTCGGTCAGCGTGTTGACGAAGGCCGGGCCGCCGCGGTTGATCACCTCGTTGGCGAGGATCGTTGCAATGATCTCGCGGCGCAGGCGGTGCGAACGGATGTCGTCTGCATAGGCCTTCTGCATCTTCGCCGGGAAGTAGCCCATCAGCGTCGGCTCGAAATAGGGCTCGTCCGGCAGATCGGTATGGACGAGTTCATCGAACAGCACCAGTTTGGCATAGGAGAGCAGCACGCCGATCTCCGGCCGCGTCAGCGGCTTGCCGGCCTGGTAGCGTTCGGCGACCGTGCGGTCGTCGGGCAGCGTCTCGACCTTTCGGTTGAGCTGGCCGGCGGCCTCGAAGCGATCCATCAGGCGGGTCAGTGGCGCGCGGTTGGCGGCACCCTGCTTTTCCGTCAGCGAGATCGCCAGCGATTGCAGGTAGTTGTTGCGCAGCACGAGGTGCCCCACCTCGTCCGTCATCGAGGCGAGCAGAACGTTGCGCTTGGCGCGCGGCAGCCGGTCGTCGCGCATGGCCGAGGCGAGCGCGATCTTGATGTTGACCTCGACGTCCGACGAGTTCACGCCGGCCGAGTTGTCGATGGCATCCGAGTTGCAGCGCCCGCCCTTGAGGCCGAAGGCGATGCGGCCGCGCTGGGTGACACCGAGATTGGCGCCCTCGCCGATCACCTTGGCGCGCACGTCGTCGGCGACGATGCGGATCGGGTCGTTGGCGCGATCACCGACCTCGGCATCCGTCTCGTTCTGGCCGCGGATATAGGTGCCGATACCGCCGAACCACATCAGGTCGACCGGCGCCTTGAGGATCGCCGTCATGATCTCGAAGGGCGTCGCCTTGGCCTTGTCGATGCCGATCACGGCCATGGCTTCCGGCGTGAGCGTCACGGATTTTTCCGTGCGCGGGATGATCATTGCGCCCTTGGACAGGACCGAGCGGTCATAGTCCTGCCAGCTGGAGCGCGGCAGGTTGAACATGCGGCGCCGTTCGGCGAAGGACGTGTCGGTGTCCGGGTTGGGATCGATGAAGATGTCGCGGTGGTCGAAGGCGGCGAGGAGCCGGATCTTGCGCGACAGCAGCATGCCGTTGCCGAAGACGTCGCCCGACATGTCGCCGACACCGGCGACGGTGAAGGGCGTCTTCTGGATGTCGATGTTCATTTCGCGGAAGTGGCGCTTCACGGTTTCCCAGGCGCCGCGGGCGGTGATGCCCATCTTCTTGTGATCGTAGCCGGCCGAGCCGCCCGAGGCAAAGGCGTCGTCGAGCCAGAAGCCGGCCTCCTGCGCCAGGCCGTTGGCGGTGTCGGAGAAGGTTGCGGTTCCCTTGTCGGCGGCGACGACGAAATAGGGATCGTCGCCGTCGAGGCGCACCGTGTCGGCCGGCGGCACCACGTCCTGGCCGACGATGTTGTCGGTGACGGAGAGGAGCGTGCGGATATAGGTCTTGTAGGCCTCGGTGCCGGCCTTGAAGACGGCATCGCGGCTGCCGCCGACCGGGAGCTGCTTCGGATAGAAGCCGCCCTTGGCGCCGACGGGCACGATGACCGAGTTCTTGACCTGCTGGGCCTTCACGAGGCCGAGCACTTCCGTGCGGTAGTCCTGTGCACGGTCGGACCAGCGCAGGCCGCCGCGGGCGACCTTGCCGAAGCGCAGATGCACGCCCTCGACCTCGGCGCCGTAGACGAAGATCTCGCGGAAGGGCCGTGGTTCCGGCAGGCCGTCGAGAGCCTTCGGGTCGAGCTTGATCGCCAGCGTCTTGCGCGGTTTTCCGTCCGCATCGCGCTGGAAGTAGTTGGTGCGCAGCGTTGCCTCGATGGCGTTGACGTAGCGGCGCAGGATGCGGTCCTCGTCGAGGCTCGGCACGTTCGCCAGCGCGGTCTCGATCGCCGCTGCGATCTCTGCGGATTTCTTCTCGCGCTGGCGCTCTGAGAGCTTCGGATCGAGGCGGGTCTCGAACAGGCGGAAGAGGTCGGCGGCGATAAGCGGGTACTTGTTGAGCGTATCGGCGATATAGCCCTGCGAATAGGCGATGCCCGTCTGGCGCAGGTAGCGCGAATAGGTGCGCAGCGCCATGATCTGACGGGCGGAGAGTCCACCGGTCAGCACGAGGCGGTTCAGCGCGTCGTCGTCCACATCGCCGTGCCAGGCCGCGAGGAATGCCTCCTCCAGCATCGGGCTCAGCTTGGCAAGATTGATCTCGATGCCGTCGCGGTGCTTCAGTTCCATGTCATGCAGGATGACGCGGCGCTCACCGCCATCGAGGCCGGCAAGTGTCAGGTCGTGCGTCTGCTCACTGATGACGTTGAAGCCGAGATTTTCCAGAAGCGGCACGCGCTGCGATAGCGAAACGGGTTCGCCGGCATGGAAGATCTTCAGTTCGACGGAGGCGAGATCCGTGTTCCAGGCCTTGCGGTAGAAGGCGATGCTGATCGGGTTCTCGGGCGTTGCCGTGGTGATGAGGGAAAGATCCGCATGGGCCTCGGCGGGGGTGAAGTCCTCCTGGTAGCTGCGGTCGGTGACGAGCCGCACGCCGTCTGTATTGGAGAGGGCCTCGAACCTGTCGGTCCAGCGGGTGGCGATCTCGCGCACCGCCTGTTCGAGCTTGCCCTGCGGGATGCGCGGAGTCTTGCCGCCGGAGCGGCCGATGATGAAGTGCACGCGCGCAAGGCCGCCTTCCGGGAAGGCCGGATAGTAGGCCGAGACGCGGCCGTCATAGGCCGACTTCAGATAGTTGCCGATCTTTTCGCGCACGTCGGAATCGTACTGTTCGCGTGGCACGTAGACGATGACGGAGACGAAGCGGTCGAAGCGATCGATACGCGGCAGCACGCGGATGCGCGGCCGGTCGGAGAGTTCGTTGATCTGCTCGCAGAAGGTGGCAAGCAGACTGGTGTCGATCTGGAAGAGGTCGTCGCGCGGATAGGATTCCAGCGTGTTGATCAGCATCTTGCCGGAATGGCTTTTCGGGTCGTAGCCAAAATGCTCGATGACCGCGGCGACCTTCGAGCGCAGCAGCGGGATCTGGCCGGCGGCGTGGGTGTAGGCTGTCGAGGTGAAGAGGCCGACGATGCGCAGTTCCCCGATCACCCTGCCCTTCTCGTCGAAGCGCTTGAGGCCGACATAGTCCATATAGGCCCGGCGGTGCACGAGCGATTTCACATTGGCCTTGGTGACGATCAGGAAATCCGGACCTTCAAGGAATTCAAGGATTTCCGGCGTCGTCGTCACTGCGTCCTTGCCAAGGCGCAGCACGCGCACATCGGGGTCGGAGAGGATGCCGAGGCCCTCCCCTCCGCGTTCGACGGTTGCCGCTTCGCCCTTGCCGGAATAGCTGTATTCGCGCATGCCGAGGAAGGTGAAGTTGTTGCCGCGCAGCCAGGCGAGGAAGGCGAGCGCTTCGTCCTTGCCGGGCTTCTCCTTGGCGTAGCGCTCCACGTCGGCCATGGTGCTGTCGAGCTTTTCCACCATGGCGGGCCAGTCATCGACGGCCAGATGGACCTGATCGAGCACGGTTCCGACCCGTTCCGCAAGTGCGGCGGCCTCGCTCGGCGCGAGTTCGGACAGGTGGATCTCGATATGGCTGACCCGCTGCGCCGGATCGCTTTCCTCGTCGGGCGAGAAGAGCTTCGGTGCCTCACCGGGCGTTACGACGAGGATCGGGTGGATCGCCAGATGGATGTCGCGATGGGTGCTCGTCACCTCGCCCATCACTGAATCATAGAGGAACGGCTGGTTGCGATCGGTGACGGAGAGAACCGAAACGGGCTGGCTCTGCGGCGTCACGCCGGCAAGCGTGGTGACGGTGACACGCGGCTCGGTGCCGTCCCAGGCCTCGATTTCGGCCATGGCATGGGCTGCCGCGACGGCCAGCATCTCGCCGCTATAGTGCTCGAGGTCGTCCTTGCTGGCGCGCCCGAAGAGGATGTCCGGGTTCAGCGTCTTTGCGCCGAGGGCGGCAGCTGCGGCCTTTGCGGCCTCGATGTGTTTTTCTCGTTTCACGTTGGTCCTGGCACCCATGGAATTCTCCCTCGAATCCGATGGCCGGACGTTAGCAGAAGAAAAAATACGTGCGACGGAATTTGTGCATTTGCGAGAAAATTCAATCGATTTTGTCCCAGATAGGTCAGTTTCACTGTCGTTTTGTCACGAATCTCGTGTTTTTTCGTCGAAAAGCAGCCAAAAACCGGCCGGATCTGCTTTTTTCATCTTTTCCACCAAAGGCCGAAAACGGGGTGGGCGTTGACAGGAAATGACCCCCTTGTCATCACTCGGCCGGAACCAGGAGAGCCTGATATGAACGAGAGCGACAAGGGCGCTGTCATCGTGATTTCGAGCCATGTGGTGCGCGGCACGGTGGGCAACCGCGCCGCCGTCTTCGCGCTCGAGACGCTTGGCCATCCGGTCTGGGCGCTGCCGACCGTCATTCTGCCCTGGCATCCCGGTCGCGGGCGTTCGACGCGTGTGGCGATTTCGGCCGACGATTTCGATGCGATGATCTCCGATCTCATCCGCGCACCCTGGCGGGGCGAGGTGAAGGCGGTGCTGTCGGGCTATCTCGGCAGCGCGGCGCAGGCCCATTCGGTGGCGCGGCTGGTTGCGGCCCTGCGGGTGGAAAATCCCGACCTTCTCTACATGTGCGACCCGGTGTGCGGCGACGATCGCGGCCTCTACGTGCCGGAGGAAACGGCGGTGGCGATCCGCGATGCGCTGATCCCGCTTGCCTCGATCGCCACGCCCAACCGGTTTGAACTCGCCTGGCTTGCCGGCGCGCCGCTCGAAACGAACGGGGCGATCATGGAGGCGGCGCTGTCGCTTGGGCCTGCCCGTATGCTCGTCACCTCCTCGCTGCCGCTGATGGCGGGGAGCACCGGCAATCTCTATCTTTCCGGGCGCCACGCGCTGCTGGCGGAGCACCGGCTCGTGCCCAACCCGCCGAACGGCACCGGTGACCTGCTGGCCGCCATCTTCCTCTCCCGGATTATGGAGGGCCTGCCGGAGGAGCGCGCTCTGATGATGGCGACTGCCAGCGTCTTCGAGATCGTGGCGCGCACCACAAAACGCGGTGCCGACGAGTTGACGCTGGAACAGGACGCCTCCAGCATTTCCACTCCCATGGCAATGGTGCACATGCGCCGCCTCGTGCATCCGGCCCAGTCGCGGCGATCCTGAACGATCCGGCCTTGCGCGGTGCCTTTCGGAGTGGTTTATGCAGGGTCGGATGGGGCCTCATCCGGTAGATTGTTACACGGGGGTATTTCGACACCATGAACCGCTTTCCCGATCGTCTTCTGAATGGCTATCGCAACTTCATGTCCGGCCGCTACGCCGAGCAGTCGGCGCGCTACAGGGCATTGGCCGAGACGGGCCAGAAACCGAAGACACTCGTGATCGCCTGTTGCGATTCCCGTGCCGCACCGGAGACGATCTTCGACAGCGGCCCGGGTGAACTCTTCGTTGTGCGCAATGTCGCGAACCTCGTGCCGCCCTATGAGCCTGACGGCAATTTCCATGCGACGTCGGCGGCGCTCGAATTTGCTGTCCAGTCGCTGAAGGTCAGCGATATCGTGGTGATGGGCCATGGCCGCTGCGGCGGTATTTCCGCGGCGCTCGACCCCGATGCCGAGCCGCTGTCACCTGGTGATTTCATCGGCAAGTGGATGGGCATGCTGAAGCCTGTCGCCGAGCAGATCCAGGGCGCTGAAATCCTCACGCAGGCCGAGCGCCAGCGTGCGCTGGAGCGGGTCTCGATCCGCAATTCGCTCGCCAACCTGCGCACCTTTCCCTGTGTCCGCATCCTTGAGGAGCGCGGCCGTATCCAGCTTCACGGTGCCTGGTTCGATATCTCGACGGGTGAGTTGTGGATCATGGACGGCAAGACCGGTGATTTCCAGCGCCCCGGCGCATAAAGCGATTCCGCTTTTCTCCAAAGCGCGAAAACGCTCTATCTTTTTGTTTCCAGGCAATCCCGCTTCGCGCTTTTGCTGGAATTGCTCCAACAAAAAACCCGGTGCGAAGGCTCGCACCGGGTTTTTTCAAAACCGGAGTCTACGACCGGCTCACTCGCCGTCGATTTCCGCGCCGATAATGGCAATTGCGCGCTGGTAGACGCTGGCTGCGTTCCAACCCTGCAATGCGCCGAAATTGCCTTGGCCCGGCTGGTAGCCGCCGCCGGCGCTCCAGCCGTGGCCGCGCAGGAAGTTGGCCGTGGAGGCCAGCGCGTCGGCCTTCGAACCGACGAGGTCGATGCGGCCGTTGCCGTCGCCGTCGACGCCGTACTTCAGGACGTTGGCCGGCAGGAACTGCGTCTGGCCGATTTCGCCATGCGCCGCGCCGCGGGCCGAGGTCGACAGGACGCCCTTCTGCACGAGCTGGAGCGTGGCGTAGAGCTGGGTGGTGAAATAGTCCGAACGGCGGCAGTCATAGGCGAGCGTCGCGACGGCCGAGATCGTGTGTTCCTTGCCCAGGAAGCCGCCGAAACCGGTTTCCATGCCCCAGATGGCGAGCAGCGGGCCGGCCGGCACGCCGTAGCGGGCCTCGATGCGGTCGAAGAGGGCAGCGTTCTGCTTCTTCAGGCTCTTGCCGCGGCGAATGATCGCCTGGCCGCCCCGCTTCTGCATGAACTGTTCGAGCGAGAGCTTGAAGCTCTTCTGGCCGCGGTCGGCGCGGATCGTGGCGCGGGCATAGCTGACATTGGCGAATGCCTTGTCGAGCGTTGAACGGCTGATGCCGCGGCCTGCCGCCTCGTCCTTGAATGCCTCTACCCAGGCCGGAAAACCGCCCCCATCGTTGCCGCAGCTGGCGGCGTTGGCCGCCGCCGGCACTGCTGCCGTGGCGATCATTGCGGCCAGCACCTTGGCCACGCTCTTTGTCATGCCCATGAAAAACCCCGTGATCTCGTCAATTCCGCTGGGGAAGCATGTCATGCTCCCCTGTTTCTGTCACCGCACCTTGCCGTGAACCGTTCCGGCGATGCCGCCGGGACCCGCTTCAAAGCGAAGTCCCGATTGTCCTCTGACGGAACAACCGGGACTTTTATTTAAAATTGATTAAGGGAGCGTTGCCAATTTTCTCGAAAAGGTGGCGAACGCTCCGCTTTTTGTGCCGTCAGGCGGCCTGCTTCTTCGCCTTGATCAGGCCGCGGTTGACGAGCAGCTCCGCGATCTGGATGGCGTTGAGGGCGGCACCCTTGCGCAGGTTGTCCGAAACGACCCACATGTTGAGGCCGTTCTCCACCGTGGCGTCCTCGCGAATGCGGGAGATGTAGGTGGCGTCTTCGCCGGCCGATTCGTAAGGCGTGATGTAGCCGCCGTTCTCGTGCTTGTCGATGACCTGGCAACCCGGTGCTTCGCGCAGGATATCGCGAGCCTCGTCCGCCGTGATTTCCTTCTCGAATTCGATGTTCACGGATTCGGAATGGCCGATGAAGACGGGAACGCGCACGGCCGTGCAGGTGACCTTGATCTTCGGGTCGAGCATCTTCTTGGTTTCTGCGAGAACCTTCCACTCTTCCTTCGTGTAGCCGTCTTCCATGAAGCTATCGATGTGCGGAATGACGTTGAAGGCGATGCGCTTCGTGAACTTCTTCGATTCGATCGGATCGGCGACGAAGACGGCGCGGGTCTGGTTGAAGAGCTCGTCCATGCCGTCCTTGCCGGCGCCGGAGACCGACTGGTAGGTCGAGACGACGACGCGCTTGATGGTGGCGCGGTCGTGCAGGGGCTTCAGTGCGACGACGAGCTGGGCGGTCGAGCAATTGGGGTTCGCGATGATGTTCTTGCGGGTGAACTGCGCGATGGCATCCGGGTTCACTTCCGGAACGATCAGCGGAACGTCGGCGTCGTAGCGCCAGGCCGAGGAGTTGTCGATGACGACGCAGCCCTGCGCGCCGATCTTCGGCGACCACTTCTGCGAAACCGTGCCGCCGGCCGACATCAGGCAAATGTCCGTGTCGGAGAAATCGTAGTTTTCGAGGTTCTGCACCTTCAGCGTCTTGTCGCCGAAGGAGACCTCGGTGCCCTGCGAACGCGAGGAGGCGAGCGCCACGACTTCGTCAGCCGGGAAACCGCGCTCGGAAAGGATGTTCAGCATTTCACGGCCGACATTGCCGGTCGCGCCGGCGACTGCGATCTTGAAACCCATGTCTAAAGCTCTCTTTCTCTGTCTCTCCGCGGGTTCAGGAGGTGAAACCCGTCGGCCATGACGCGGGTTTCGGTCCCCGGCCATACCGGGGAGAGAGCGGTGGCCAGAGACGTCAGACGGTTTTCGTCGTCGTTTTGGCCATTGTTTTGGAAATCGATACGCAATGACGAACCCGCCCGGCGGTGAAGGCCGGAGCGATCATGCGGGCGATGGAAAATCCAAGGCGGTTCATGTCGGTTCCCTTGCGTAGGGTGCTGCATACGCTCATCTGCCGAAGAGTCAAGCCTTGCGTGATGGATCAGGCCTTTCAAGGGCGAGCCCCGTGCTCGACTTAAGTCGTACACCCAAAGTCATAAGCCCAAAGCAGCGCTGATGTCACAAGGCGTTTTCTGCCATCCTTCCATCAGGCGCACCCCGTCCGGCATTTTTAGGGAGAAATTCCGGACCTCATAGGGCTGCCCCGCTACGCCGTTTTTGTGGAGGACAATGAAATGGCAAATGTTTCGACCGTGGGCAACGCCAAGTCGGCGCCCATGACGGGCGAGCAGAAGAAGGTGATTTTCGCCTCGTCGCTCGGCACCGTTTTTGAATGGTACGATTTTTATCTTTACGGCTCTCTGGCGATCTATATCGGCGCCACCTTCTTCAGCCAGTATCCCGAGACGACGCGCAACATCTTCGCGCTGCTTGCCTTTGCTGCCGGCTTCCTCGTGCGTCCGTTCGGCGCTCTGGTCTTCGGCCGGCTCGGTGACCTCGTCGGCCGCAAATACACCTTCCTCGTCACCATCCTCATCATGGGCGTCTCGACCTTCGTGGTCGGCCTCCTGCCTGGCGCGGCCACCATCGGTATCGCCGCCCCGATCATCCTGATCCTCCTGCGCATGCTGCAGGGCCTGGCGCTCGGCGGTGAATACGGCGGCGCTGCGACCTATGTCGCCGAGCACGCGCCGGACGGCAAGCGTGGTTACTTTACCTCCTGGATCCAGACCACGGCGACGCTCGGCCTGTTCCTGTCGCTGGTGGTCATCCTCTCGGTGCAGTTCATCGTCGGCAAGGAAGCCTTTGCCGAATGGGGCTGGCGCATTCCGTTCCTGCTCTCCGTCGTCCTGCTCGGCGTATCCGTCTGGATCCGTCTGAAGATGAACGAATCGCCCGCCTTTGCGAAAATGAAGGAAGAGGGCAAGGGCTCCAAGGCCCCGCTGACGGAAGCCTTCGGCCAGTGGCGCAATGCCAAGATCGCCCTTCTCGCACTGTTCGGCGCTGTCGTCGGTCAGGCCGTCGTCTGGTATTCAGGCCAGTTCTACGCACTGTTCTTCCTGACGGGTGTTCTGAAGGTCGACGGCCAGTCGGCCAACCTGATGGTTGCAGCCTCGCTGCTGCTCGGCACCGGCTTCTTCGTTCTCTTTGGCTGGCTGTCGGACAAGATCGGCCGCAAGCCGATCATCATGGCCGGCCTGCTGCTCGCCATGCTGACCTACTTCCCGCTGTTCAAGGCGCTGACCTGGGCCGGTAACCCGGCGCTCGCCACGGCACAGGAAACGGTCCGTGCGACCGTCACGGCTGCTCCTGGCGACTGCAAGTTCCAGTTCAACCCGACGGGCACGGCGAAGTTCACCACCTCGTGCGATATCGCGACGTCGTTCCTGACCCGCAATTCGGTGCCCTATGACGTCGTCACGACGGCGGCTGCCGGTACGGCGGCAACGGTCAAGATCGGCGAACAGACGATCACCGGCTATGACGCGACGGCTGCGGGCGACCAGGCCAAGGCCCTCGACGCCGCCTTCCAGAAGCAGACCAACATGGCGCTTCACGATGCCGGCTATCCGCTGGTCCGCGGCGCGGCCAAGGTTCCGGAATCGAAGCTCGACGCCTTCGTTGCGGCCAACCCGGAACTCGCCCTCGATGCCGCCGCCATCCGCGCCGGCGAGAAGGCCACCCTGCCGGCGGCGGATCTCGTCTCGGGCAAGCTGCTGACGGCTGATGAAGCTGCCGGCGTCACGGATATGGCCGTCTACACGATCGCTGGTGGCGGCGCCTTCACCATGGTCGCCGATCCGGCAAACGTGAACTGGATCACGATCATTGCCGTGCTGACCGTCCTCGTGATCTATGTCACGATGGTTTACGGTCCGATCGCCGCCCTGCTGGTCGAGCTCTTCCCGACCCGCATCCGCTACACCGGCATGTCGCTGCCCTATCATATCGGCAACGGCTGGTTCGGCGGCCTGCTTCCGGCGACGGCCTTCGCGATGAGCGCGGCCCAGGGCGACATCTACTATGGCCTCTGGTACCCGATCGTCTTCGCAGGCATCACCCTTGTCATCGGCCTTCTCTTCCTGCCGGAAACGAAGGACCGCGACATCCACGCCATGGATTGATCTCCCCCTTCCGATAGTTCATGGCGCGCCCGGCTCGTGGTTTCCACGGGCCGGGTTTTTTATGGGATCCTGGTGGGGAACATGGATTTCGGCAGCGGCCAGCCGCGGTCGTCGAAACGGAAGAGCCATTCCCTGCTGGCGAAGAAGAAGGCTGCGGCGATGGCGGTCCAAAGGCCGAGCAGGAGGCCGGCGGCGACGTCGCTCGGATAATGCGCGCCGACGATGACGCGAGAGGCGCCGATCGCCAGTGCGCCGATGAGGAAGAGTGGGCGCAGCCGGGGCGCCAGCATCGAGAAAGCCCCGAAGAACGCGCCAGCCGCTGCCGAATGGCCTGACGGGAAACTGGCATAGAGATTGTCGTAGGCGAAGGGCGTCAGACTGTAAGCGCCGAGATCGGTGAAGAGTTCGGGGCGCGCCCGGCCGATGATCAGCTTGAAGAGATGCACGAGCGCGCTCGTCGCGCCGATCGTCAGGAAGAAGTAGAGCGACAGCCGTCGCGCCGTTCGTGCCCGGCCGGCAAAGGTTTCGTTCCGGCTCACCCGGCGAGCGATATAGGCGAGGATCACGATCAGGCCCGAACCATAGATCATCCAGGAGAAGGTGCCGAAATCGGTGATGCGCTCGTTGAAGGTCACGATGGCGCCGGGAAGACCCTGGGCGCGCTGCGACAGCATCGGATCGAGAGGAACGAGGGCCACGACGAGGATGGCGGTGGCAGCGAGGATCCAGAGCGAGGAGGTCGCGAACGATCGGTTCATGGGTATCCCTAAAAACAGCGTTGCCTCCATGTGTTGGCGAGAGCCGGTATTTCAAGGGAGGCGAACGAAAAAGGCCCCCGGTGCAGGCGCGCCGGGGGCCTTTTCATGAAAATTTCAGGCTCAGGCCGAGAGCTTCCTGAAGGCGGCGAGGATGGCGTCGCCCATTTCCGCGGTGCCGACCTTGCGGCAGCCTTCGGCCATGATGTCGCCGGTGCGGATGCCGCTGTCGAGCACCTCGGCGATCGCCTTTTCGAGGTTGTCGGCATCCGCGACCATGTTGAACGAATAGCGCAGGCACATGGCGAAGGAGGCGATCATGGCGATCGGGTTGGCGATGCCCTTGCCGGCGATATCGGGCGCCGAGCCGTGCACGGGCTCATAGAGCGCCTTGCGCTGGCCCTTGGCATCCGGCGCGCCGAGCGATGCGGACGGTAGCATGCCGAGCGAGCCGGTCAGCATGGCGGCAACGTCCGAGAGCATGTCGCCGAACAGGTTGTCCGTCACGATCACGTCGAACTGCTTCGGCGCGCGGACGAGCTGCATGCCACCGGCGTCGGCCAGCATGTGTTCGAGCTGGACGTCGGAATAGCTGCGCTTGTGCGTTTCCGTCACCACCTGGTTCCACAGCACGCCCGACTTCATGACGTTGCGCTTTTCCATGGAGCAGACGCGGTTCTGGCGGGTGCGCGCCAGTTCGAAGGCGACGCCGGCGATGCGCTCGATCTCGTAGGTGTCGTAGACCTGCGTGTCGATGCCGCGCTTCTGGCCGTTGCCGAGGTCGATGATCTCCTTCGGCTCGCCGAAATAGACGCCGCCCGTCAGCTCACGCACGATCAGGATGTCGAGGCCTTCGACGAGTTCCGGCTTCAGCGAGGAGGCGTTTGCCAGCGCGGGGTAGCAGATGGCCGGGCGGAGGTTCGCGAAGAGCTTCAGATCCTTGCGCAGGCGCAGGAGGCCGGCTTCCGGGCGGACCTCGTAGGGCACGTCGTCCCACTTCGGGCCACCGACGGCGCCGAACAGCACGGCGTCGGCCGCCAGTGCCTTCTCCATGTCGCCTTCCGAGATCGCCGCGCCGTGGGCGTCATAGGCCGAGCCGCCGACGAGGCCTTCGTCGGTCTCAAAGCCAGCGCCCCGTTCGGCGTTCATATAAGCGATGATCTTGCGGACTTCCGCCATGGCTTCCGGGCCGATGCCGTCGCCGGGCAGAAGGAGGAGGGTACGCGCTGTCATGGGATTGTCCTTGATGTCACGGAATGGTCGCGCGCTTCTTAGCGCAACTTCCGTTCAAGGAAAATCGCCGAAAAGAAAGAATTTTGCGCGGAGCGCTTCGCCTTTCGGCTAGCTTGCGCGCAGGGCCGTGACCTCGATCTCGATCAGCATTTCCGGCCGGATGAGGTCGCAGACCACCATCGTGGCCGCGGGACGGATCGTTCTGAACGTTTCACCGAGGATGGGGAAGATGCGGTCGGCGAAGGCAGCGTCAGTCACGTAATAGTGGCAGCGAACGACTTCGGCGAAGGAGAAGCCGGCCTCCTGCAGAACCTCGCCGATGGTGGCAAGGCAGGTGCGCGTCTGTGCTTCGACGCCTTCCGGCATGGTCATGGTTGTATAGTCGTAGCCGGTCGTCCCGGATACGAAACACCAGTCACCCTGAACGACGGCGCGCGAATAGCCCGCCGTCACTTCGAAGGGAGAGCCGGAAGAGATCAGTCGGCGCATGGCCTTCAAGCCCAGGGGCGCGAGCTTGCGTTCTGCTTCTCGAAACTGTCGATCGAGGTCGCCTTTTCCAGCGTCAGGCCGATGTCGTCGAGACCGTTCAGCAGGCAGTGGCGGCGGAAGGCGTCGATCTCGAAGCCGATGCGGCCGCCGTCGGGACCGGTGATTTCCTGGGCTTCCAGGTCGACGGTCAGGATGGCGTTGGAGCCGCGGCTGGCATCGTCCATCAGCTTGTCGAGGTCATCCTGGCTGACGACGATCGGCAGGATGCCGTTCTTGAAACAGTTGTTGTAGAAGATGTCGGCGAAGCTCGTGGAGATGACGCAGCGGATGCCGAAGTCGAGCAGGGCCCACGGCGCATGTTCGCGCGAGGAGCCGCAGCCGAAATTGTCGCCGGCGACGAGGATCGAGGCGTTCTGGTAGGCCGGCTTGTTCAGCACGAAGCTTTCGTTGACGCTGCCGTCTTCGTTGTAGCGGGCTTCGGCGAAGAGGCCCTTGCCGAGACCGGTGCGCTTGATCGTCTTGAGGTAGTCTTTCGGAATGATCATGTCCGTGTCGATATTGACGACGGGAAGCGGCGCGGCGACGCCGGTCAGCTTGACGAACTTGTCCATGCGAAAACCCTCGAAATGCGGTGATGTCGGTTGGCACAAGCGTTTAGATGAATTTTCCGCGGATTTGAAGGAGAATCTTCCGGAAAGCCGGGCATCAAACGCAAGTGCCGGGCGCGCAAAGCGCCCGGAGCGTCCCTTTCGGGAGCGAACCTTTTTTAGAGGTCGATGATCGTGCCGCGGCCGTCGTTCCAGATGCGCGGTTCGCGCTGGCCCGGCGCCCGGCGATCGTTGCGCGCTGTGGCGCGGACCGGAGCCGGCTGGAGCTTGGCGGCGAGCATGGAACCGAGCATCAGCACGGCGACGATGCCGGCGATAGCGAGGCCCACGGAGGCGGCGAACAGGAAGGTCGCGCCTGCGACAAGCATGGTGAAGACGGTGAAGACGATGGAGCGGATACGCTGCATTTTGATTGACCCTTTCTCTGCGAGAGAATGTGGGGGCGGATTTTGTCCATTGCAAGGCCGAACGCGCGGGATTCGCTGTGCCACAATGTCCTGAGGGCGTGCGCAGTGCCATGGCGCTTGCGGGCTGCGGCAAAGCGCGGCAAAAAGGGCGGATGAACAGGACACCGCATCACCATCCGCTCCGCCTGCGCCGCTCGGTGCTCAGTGTTCCCGCCGTCAATGCGCGGGCGCTTGCCAAGTCCGCTGCGCTCGATTGCGACGCCATCATCTTCGACCTTGAGGATTCCGTGTTGCCGGAGAAGAAGGCGGAGGCGCGTGCCGCCCTTGTCTCACATTTCAAGACGCTCGATCGGTCCAAGGGCTGCGAGCATGTTATTCGGATCAATTCGCTCGACGGGCCCGACGGCGTGCTCGACCTGGAGGCGGTGCTCGATTGCATGCCCGAGGCGGTGCTGCTCCCGAAAGTGTCGGAACCGCAGGATGTGCTGACCGTCGCCGACTGGCTTTCCGAGGCCGGTGCCGACGAAGGGCCGCGCCTGTGGGCGATGATCGAGACGGCGGCGTCCCTCCTCAATCTCCCCGCCATCGCGGAGACGGGCCGTACCCATGGTGGTCGGCTGGATTGTTTCGTTGTCGGTCTCAACGACCTTCGTAAGGAAACCGGCATCGCGGATATTGCCGGCCGGCCGTTCCTCGTACCGTTGCTGTTGCAGGTGGTGGTCGCTGCGCGGGCGTCCGGGCTCGATGTCATCGACAGCGTTTTCAACGATTTTTCCGACGACGAGAATTTCGTGCTGGAGTGCCGACAGGGCCGGCAGATGGGGTTTGACGGCAAGATGTTGATTCATCCGGCGCAGATTGCCGCTGCCAACGAAGCCTATGGCGTTACCGAGGCAGAAGCGGCCGAGGCGTTGGCCGTCGTCTCTGCCTTCGCCGCACCCGACAATGCCGGCAAGGCCGTCGTTGCCCTCGCCGGCCGCATGGTGGAAAAGCTCCATGCCGACCAGGCCGGGCGTATTCTGGCCAAGGCCGATCTGATCAATGAGAGAAAGAAGAAAGCATGAAAGTCTACCGCTTCCTGACTGGTCCCGATGATGCCTCGTTCTGCCACAAGGTGACGCTGGCGCTGAACAAGGGCTGGGACCTGCACGGTTCACCGACCTACGCCTACAATGCCGAGACCAAGCTGATGCAGTGCGGCCAGGCGGTTGTGAAGGACGTTCCTGGCAAGGAGTACACGCCCGATATCAAGCTTTCGGAGCAGTAATCGCGTAAAGCGATCGCGGTGTGTGTCCGTCACATCTTTCGATGAATAATGCCTATTCACCGGCGTGATCCTCGGCCTTGAGCCGAGGAGCCAGGCTTTGGGTCCGGTGTGGATGGTCGCGTCAGGCCCGACCTTGAGCGAGGCGAGGGGACGCCTTGTTGGCCGCCCCAACGCGCGGCGGCTAGCCCGCGGCGATTTCCGCACTCGCCTCGATGCGCTCCATATCGTCGTCCGACAGGCCGAAATGGTGGCCGATCTCGTGGATGAGGACATGGGTGATGATGTCGCCCAGCGTCTCCTCGTTCTCTGCCCAGTAATCGAGGATCGGGCGGCGGTAGAGCGTGATGCGGTTCGGCATCTCGCCGGTCTCGACGGTGAAGCGCTCGGTGATGCCGCGGCCCTCGAAGAGGCCCAGCAGGTCGAACGGGGTTTCCAGCGCCATGTCCTCGAAGACGTCGTCGCTCGGGAACTCGGCGATCTCGATGATCAGGTTGCCGGTGAGTGCGCGGAATTCTTCCGGCAGGTGGCCATAGGCTTCCAGCGCCAGGGATTCGAAGGTGCTGATGGTCGGGGCGTGGCGCGTGCGCCAATCCTCGGTCTGGTCAATGCGGGCCATGGGCTCTCCTTTGCCCGTCATATAGACGATTTCCAGGGTTTTTCGAGGGACGAAATTGCATGCCCCGCGTGCATCGATGCGTGATCGCACCGCTTTGCCGGCCGATTCGACCCCTCGCATCGAAAGCGGATGGCGGCGAGTGTGATGGAATCCGGCGCCAGGGCGGATTTGCAACAAAACGTGATCGGTCAGTTTGCCGCAGTCGGATGGCTTTCCATCGGCAGAGTACGGGCGGTAAGTCCATGAAAAGACGATATTTATAATCAAGATTAGAATGACTCTAAATTAATGAGTCAACAAGACTGACCTGTTCATTCTTGACAGTCAGGGTCGCCTTTTGCTTAATCCCGGAAACTCAGTACTTTGCGTATGGCAGGCGAGACGAAATGCTGGTTTGCAGCTGTAATTTCATCACCCAAAAGGAAATCGTTGACGTGATCAATGGTCTCCTCGACGAGGACTGTTGGCAGCTCATCGTGCCTGCAAAGGTCTATCACGCCATGCAGAAGCGCGGCCGCTGCTGCGGCTGTTTCCCCAATGTCGTCGACATCATCATCCGCACGACCGAGCAGTATCACGCCGGCCGCCACTCGACGGATGACGAGATATTTGATTTCATGACCCGCCTCAAACAATTCCATGAAGAAAACAGGAGAGCGGACCTTGAAAGGCGACAAAAAAGTCATCGAGCAGCTTAACGAAGCGCTCCATCTCGAACTCGGTGCCGTAAACCAGTACTGGCTTCACTATCGCCTGCTGGAAGACTGGGGCTACACGCTTCTCGCCAAGAAGGAGCGCGCCGAGTCGATCGAAGAGATGCAGCACGCCGACAAGCTCGTCGCCCGCATCATCTTCCTTGAAGGCCACCCTAACCTCCAGACCGTCGCGCCGCTTCGCATCGGCCAGAACGTCAAGGAAGTGCTGGAAGCCGATCTTGCCGGCGAATATGACGCCCGCAAGGCTTACAAGAAGTCGCGCGACATCTGTCATGACGCCGGTGACTACGTCACCATGAAGCTGTTCGAAGAGCTGCTGATCGACGAGGAAGGTCACATCGACTTCCTCGAAACCCAGCTGGAGCTGCTCGGCAAGCTCGGCGAGGAAAAGTACGGCCAGCTCAACGCCGCGCCGGCGAACGAAGCCGAATAAGGCGCAAGCCCTACGCCCGATACAGAAAACCCCGGTCTTGCGACCGGGGTTTTTTCTTGGGGCCCATCAGGGTGCCAGATGCGCGAAGGCGGCGACGACCTCTTCGTAGACCCCGCGTTTGAAAGGCACGATCAGGTCCGGCAGGTCGCGCATCGGTTTCCATTCCCAGGCGTCGAATTCCGCAGCGTGGCCGCCCGGCGGCGGGTTGATGGCGATCTCGTCTTCGGCGCCCTCGAAGCGGAAGGCATACCAGCGCTGCGTCTGGCCGCGGTATTTGCCCTTGAGGCCGATGCCGATCAGGTGGGCGGGCAGATCGTAGTTGATCCAGCGGCCGGCATCGCCGAGCAACGAGACGTTGCGGATGCCGGTTTCCTCGTAGAGTTCGCGGTAGGCGGCCTTCAGCGGGTCCTCGCCCTTGTCGATGCCGCCCTGCGGCATCTGCCAGAGCTGCGGCGAACCGTCATATTCGGAGTTGCCGACAGGGATCCGCCGGCCTGCCCAGACCTTGTTCTCGCTGTTCAGCACCATGATGCCGACACAGGGGCGGTACGGCAGGTCCTCGGCCCTGATCACCTTGTCCTTTTCCTTGCCCATCGAAAATTCCTATTGTTTGGCGGGAACCGCTGCGAGCGACGCGACGCCGACGATCTCGATGCCGCGGCCGCTCGCTTCCTCGCACCATTCGCGGATCGCGTCCACACTTTCGTCGAAGGCCGAGGCCATGCCGATCGCCGTGCCGTTGCGCCGGGCGACGCGCTCGAGTTCGTCCAGCTTCTTCAGGATCGCCTCGCGTGAAAGATCGCCGTCGAGCTGGAGATCGGCAAAGGCGTGCGGGGCCTCCACGGCGCCGGCAATGGTGCCGGACAGCGACTGCGCCGAGCTGCCGTCGTCGAGGAAGAGCAGGCCGCGGCTGGAAATGTCCCGGATCACAGGCTCCAGCGCATCGGCATCGGAGAGGAAGCGGCCGCCCATGAAATTGACGATACCGGTATAGTTTGTGACCTGCGCCATGGCGCGGTGCAGCTCGGCAAGGTTCTTGGCTTCGCCGAGATCCGTGCGCAGCGTGTAGAGACCGGGGTCGTTCTGCGGATAGTCGAAGGGCTCCAGCGGCATCTGCAGCAGGATTTCATGGCCGCCACGGCGCGCTTCCTGCATCCAGCGCGACAGGCTGTTGCCGCTGGCGGCGAAGGCAAGAGTCACTTCTCCCGGCAGTTCGCGGATGGCGCGTTGCGTGCCCGTCTGGCTGAGGCCGAGGCCACCGACCACGATGGCGATACGCGTGCCACGCGCGCCGGACCAGGGCCGGGCGTATTGATCCATCGGGCGCGTGCCGTCGAGGCCGATGATCGGGATCTTGCCGTCGGAAGTCTCCTCCAGCAGGTCCTCGTTCGGGAAGGCGGCCGAGCGGGCATCCTGTCCGATGCGGTTCGCCTCGATGATAAGCGGGCCTGTACCGGTGCGCGTGCCGGGTGTGAACGTGCGCACGACAGTGCCGTCGTCGGTCAGCGTTTCCTCGACACGGGCACCGGAAAGGCCGTTCGCGCGGCGCACGCCGTCCGTCGCAGTCGCCGTCTTCTGGTCGGCCTTGCCCTCGGTGGTCGCCTGGGAGGCGGTCTCTTCTGCCGGAGGCGCGTAAGGTGTGGTGCCGAGGCCGCTCGGGGCGGTTGCGGTCCAGCCTGAAAAGCCGATGAGGCCGATGGCGGCAAGGGTGAACAGGATCGTGCCAGCCGGGAACCGCGACGGTCCCGTCGGTCGGGGCCTTGCCTTGCGGTCCTGGCCGAGAGGTGCGTGAATGTCTGTGCCCAAGGTCAGTCCGCGCCGGCCGCTGGAGCATTTCCAGCCGGGGCGGTGCCGCGCCGGCGTCGGAGATGCGGTAAAAACTAGCCTCTAGGGCATGTCGCGCAAAAGCGTGCGGTAGTCAGCGATCACGACATGCGTCTGGTGCATGGAATTCCGGGCCCGCGTGGTCGCGGGCCCGGAGATGGCAGGTTACTTCTTCAGCTCGGCCTTTTCCGGATTGGCCGGGAAGGCCTTGTCGGTCTTCTGGCCGCGCAGCAGTTCCAGCGCATACTGAAGCTGGAGGTCATCCTTGGCTTCCGGCGGGACATAGGCCGAAGAGCCGGAACCTGCTTCCGTTTCGCTCTGGCCCTGGATATGGCCGCGCAGGTTGGATTCGCCGGCAGATTCCAGCTTGCCCTGCAGCTCGGGCGGCAGCGGCTGCTCGACCGTGATGTCGGGGGTGATGCCGGTGCCCTGGATCGATTTGCCCGACGGCGTGTAGTAGAGCGCGGTCGTGAGGCGCAGCGCGCCGGCATCGCCCATCGGGATGATGGTCTGGACCGAACCCTTGCCGAAGGACCGCGTGCCGAGCACGGTGGCGCGGCGCATGTCCTGCAGGGCACCCGCAACGATTTCCGAGGCCGAGGCCGAGCCGCCGTTGACCATGACGATGACCGGCTTGCCGTCGGTGATATCGCCCGGCGTCGCGTTGAAGCGGCGGGTCTCGTCCTCGTTGCGGCCGCGGGTCGAAACGACCTCGCCGCGCTCCAGGAAGGCGTCGGAGACGTTGATCGCCTGGTCGAGCAGGCCGCCCGGATTGAGGCGGAGATCGAGCACGTAACCCTTCAGCTTGTCGGCCGGAACCTCTTCCTTGATCTTGATGATCGCGGCTTCCAGGTCGTCATAGGTCTTTTCCGTGAACGAGATGACACGGAGGTAGCCGACATCGTTCTCGACGCGCGACTTGACGGCCTTCACGGCGATGATGTCGCGCATGATGGTCAGCTCGATCGGCTTTTCGGCGCCCTTGCGGATCAGCGTCAGCTTGATCGGCGTGTTGACCGCGCCGCGCATCTTTTCGACCGCTTCTTCCAGCTTCAGGCCGCGCACATCGGCGCCGTCGATCTTCGAGATGAAGTCGCCGGCAAGGACGCCCGCGCGGGCGGCCGGCGTATCGTCGATCGGGGTGATGACCTTGACGAGCTCGTCCTCCATGGTGACCTCGATGCCGAGGCCGCCGAACTCACCGCGCGTCTGGGTGCGCATGTCCTCGGCGTCCTTCGCATTCATGTAGGAGGAATGCGGGTCGAGCGAGGTGAGCATGCCGTTGATGGCATTCTCGATGAGCTGGTCTTCCTTGGGCGGCGTCACGTACTGCGCACGCACGCGCTCGAAGACATCACCGAAGATGGAAAGCTCGCGATAGGTCGACGAGCCGGCGGCTTCGGCCGGCAGAGTGGCCGTGTTGATGACGCTCATCGCCGTGGCACCCATGAGTGCACCGACGAGAACAAGAGAAGCCCTACGTATCATTGCGTGCCTTTCCAGAATTTTTTGCGGACCACCACGGCCGGGAATCAACCGGTTTTCCGTTCTTTCGGAATTCAATGTAAAGTGTCGGCTTGTCCGTTTCCAGCGTCAAAGCGTTGACACTCGCCACCCTTTTTTCACCCATCACGGCGAGTGGTTCTCCCGCCACGACGAACTGACCCTCCCGCACGCTCACCCGATCCATGCCCGCGAGGACCAGATGGTAACCCTCCCCGGCGTTCAGGATGATCATGCGCCCATAACTGCGGAACGTGCCGGCAAAAACGATCCATCCGTCGGAGGGGGCCGTGACGAGTGCGCCGGGATTGGCCGCCAGCGTAAGGCCCTGCGAATCATGGCCGGTGCCGTCCGCCTCGCCGAATTGGCGCAGAACGTCGCCGGCCACGGGAAAGTCAAGTTTTGCCTGCAGTTCGGAGAATTCATATGCCGGAGCAATGCGGTTTTTGTCGGGCACGCTGTCGCGGGCGAGGGCTCTCGCCTTCTCCCGCTCCGCCTCGCTCAGGTTGCGCCGCTCCTCTTCCTTGGCGCGGGCGAGCGCGGCGGCATCGCGTACGGAGCCAATGTCGCGCTCCAGGCTGCCGATCAGGCCTTCAAGGCTTGTCGCGCGGGCGGCGAGCTCCTCGGCGCGCCGGCGTTCGGCGGCGAGCGTGCGGTTGTTGGTCTGCGTCAGGGCCTCGTTCTGGGCGACGAGCAGTTCGGAGCGCTTTTCCTCCTCGATGCGCAGTTGCATGGCATCGGTCAGCTCCGTTCGCTCGCGGTCGATATCGCTCTTGATGTCCATCAGCGCCGTCAGGTCATCGACCAGCTCTTCCGTTTCCTTGCGGATGCCGGGCACGACCGCGCCGAGGAGGATGGCGCTTCTGACCGAAGACAGCGCGTCTTCCGGGTTGACGAGCAGGGCCGGCGGCGGGTTTCGGCCCATGCGCTGGAGCGCGGCGAGAACCTCCGCCAGGAGGCCGCGGCGCTCGTGCAGCGAGGCCCGAACGCCCGCCTCCCGCTCCCGCATGCCTTCCAGCCGTTTTTCGCCGGCAAGGATCTTCTCTTCCATGCTCTTGCGCATGGCGGCTGACTTGACGATTTCCTCGCGCAGGCTCTGGCGCGTCTTTTCCAGCTTGGCGATCTCGGCTTCGAGCTCTTTCGTCTTCTCTTCGGAAACCGTGATCGACTGGGAGAGCGTTTCAAGCTCGCGCCGCGTACTGTCGCGGCGCAGGGTCAGGGCCGCGGCCGGATCGGGCTCGGCCCTTGGCAGCGAACCGGTCTTTTCCAGCGCGACGCCGGTTTCGTTCGGTTCGGCGGCGATGGGATGGGGGAAAAGGGCCAGCGTCAGGGCAGCACAAAGCCAGGCCGGCCGCAGCACGCGGGCGATGCCTTTCCCTGGATTGACTCTATGGGCTGTCCTCATCGCTCCCCGAACGTCCGTTCTCTCCCGCTCTATGCTGATTTGGCGCTTTCGCCAAGAATTTCACTTGGCCAACAAACCGTGCCGAAAATACGGCTGCGCCCATTCTGCCCTTCCAGCCTTGCGTGGCGGTGACGCCTGTCTCAGCTGCGGTGGTAGGGGTGGCCGGAAAGGATGGTGACCGCGCGATAAAGCTGTTCGGCGATGAGGATGCGCACGAGCTGATGCGGCCAGGTCATCTTACCCAGGCAGAGCGTGGCATCGGCGCGCTCGTAAAGGGCGGGGTCGAGCCCGTCGGCGCCGCCGATGGCGATCATCAGCTCGCGCTTGCCCGCATCGCGAAACCCGCCGATGAGATCGGCGAAAGCGGGGGAATCGAGCGCCTTGCCGCGCTCGTCAAGCAGGATCAGTACGGCGCCGTCGGGCAGCGCCTTCTGCAGCATGGCCGCCTCCTCGCGCTTGCGCGTCTCGGCATTGCCGGCGCGGCTTTCGCCGACCTCGGCAAGCTTGCCAAGCTCGAGGCCGATCGCGGGGCCGGCCTTGGCGAAACGGTCCATGTAGCGGGCCGCAAGATCCTTCTCAGGGCCGGCCTTCAGCCGTCCAACCGCAAAAAGTCCAACCCGCATCGCCCAAAGCCCTGTCCGCTCGGGTGACGCCTGAAGCCACGCCACCGTTTTTCCTCGCCGGACAGGCGCCCGGCGTCATGTCAATGGACGGTACCGTCCTCGATCTCGGGAGCTGCCCACATCCGTTCGATGTTGTAGAACTCCCGGACTTCCGGCCGGAACACGTGAACGATGATATCGCCCGTGTCGATCAGCACCCAGTCGCCCGCCTCCAGGCCCTCGACGCGGGCATTGCCCAGGCCTTCGTCCTTGAGATCGGAGATGAGGTGATCGGCAATCGCCATGACATGACGGTTCGAGCGTCCGGACACGACCACCATGTAGTCGCCCAGCGCCGATTTCCCGGCAATGTTGATGGTGACGATATCTTCTGCCTTCGAGTCCTCGAGGCTTGCGAGGACCAGTTGAAGGGCACGGTCGGCGGCATCGTCGCCCCTTCCCGCGCTCTTTGAGAAAACGCCGATGACGTTTCCCTTCGCGTGCACTGTTGTCAGGTTCGTTCCTTTCTGTGTAACAGGACAAGCACGTCTTGTACCGGTGTGTCGGGCCGGCACTTACCAAATGTAGGCATCAAAGGTTACCACTTTCAAGACGTCACTTCTGAGGGATGGTTTTCTCTAGGGCCGCCTGGCTGCGCAGCGCGGTCGAGCTGAGCGGTGAGCGGGGGCCGTGGATGAAGGTCCAGGCCGGCGCCGGGCGCCCGGCCAGCGACATCGCATCCTCCTCGTCGATGCGCGCATAGTCGAAGGTTTTCGCCATGCGCGAGGAGAGATAGGCGAGCGTCGAGCCCGGCCGGTCGATGACGGCGATGGGGAAGGTGCGGGCGATCTTCTGCCAGTTCTGCCAGCGGTGGAAGGTACCGAGATTGTCGGCGCCCATGATCCAGACGAAGTGGACGCCGCGGTTCAGCGCCTGCACGCGCTCCAGCGTCTTGGCCGTATAGCTCTGCCCGAGCCGCTTCTCAAAGGCCGTCACCTTGACGCGCGGGCCCGGTGCGATGTCCTCGCTGAGGCGGATGCGCTCGCTGAGCGGGGCGAGGTTCCGGTGGTCCTTCAGGGGGTTGCCGGGGGTCACCATCCACCAGAGCTGGTCGAGGCCGAGGCGCCGCAGGGCGATTTCCGCGACGAGCGCATGGCCTTGGTGCGGCGGGTTGAACGAGCCGCCGAACAGGCCGATCGCCATGCCCTTTTCCGCATGCGGCATTCTCAGGTAGCGCTCTGCAACCACGTCCGACGTCACTTAGGGTCGCACCTGTCCGGTGCCGCGCACCCGGTATTTGAAGGAGGTGAGCTGCTCGACGCCAA
Organism: Shinella sp. SUS2; assembly: GCF_001262505.1. Taxonomy (GTDB): domain Bacteria; phylum Pseudomonadota; class Alphaproteobacteria; order Rhizobiales; family Rhizobiaceae; genus Shinella. Next base: position 59,810 of record NZ_KQ410735.1, on the reverse strand, counting down.
CCGGGCCGCGCGCATGCATCTTGCCTGTCGCGATGCCGATCTCGCCGCCCATGCCGAACTCGCCGCCATCGGCGAACTGGGTAGAGGCATTGTGCAGCAGGATCGCCGAATCGATTTCCGTGAAGAAACGCTCGACGACGGCGGGATCCTCCGCGATCACGGCCTCCGTATGGGCGGAAGACCAGCGGTTGATATGTTCGATCGCACCCGAGATGCCGTCGACGAGCGCGACGGAGATGATGGCATCGAGATACTCCGTCGACCAGTCCGTTTCCGTTGCGGCGACGAGGTTTTCGATGCGGGTGCGGATTTCGTCCGTCGCGCGCACCTCGCAGCCGGCGGCGCGCAGGCCTTCGAGAAGCGGTGCAAGGTGCGTATCGGCGGTGGCGCGGTCGATCAACAGGGTTTCGGCAGCGCCGCAGATGCCCGTGCGGCGCATCTTCGCGTTGACGACGATCCGTTTCGCCATGTCGAGATCGGCGGATTTGTCGATATAGATGTGGCAGAGGCCTTCGAGATGGGCGAAGACAGGCACGCGCGCCTCGCTCTGTACGCGGGCGACGAGGCTTTTTCCGCCGCGTGGCACGATAACGTCGATCGTGCCGCCAAGGCCCGACAGCATGGCGCCGACGGCGGCCCGGTCCGTCACGGGCACGTACTGGATTGCATGTTCCGGCAGGCCGGCGGCCTTGAGGCCGGCGACGAGGCAGGAATGGATCGCCTGCGATGAATTCACGCTGTCTGAACCACCGCGCAGGATCACGGCATTGCCGGCCTTGAGGCACAGCGCCCCGGCGTCCGCCGTTACGTTCGGCCGGCTTTCATAGATGACGCCGATGACGCCGAGCGGCGTGCGCACACGCTCGATATGCAGGCCGTTCGGTCGGTCCCATTCGGTGATGATATCGCCGACCGGGTCCTTCAGGCCGGCAATGTCGCGGATCGCGTCGGCAATGCCCTCGATGCGCTCTGCCGTCAACGTCAGCCGGTCGATGAAGGACGCGGCGACGCCGCTTTCCCGGGCATTGGCAAGGTCGACGGCATTGGCGGCGAGGATGGCATCGCGGCCGCCAAGGATTTCGGCGGCCATCGCTTCGAGCGCGCGGTTCTTGGCCTCGGCGGTGGCGATGGCCAGCGGCCTTGCCGCAGTGCGGGCATTGCGGCCGATCTCGGCCATCAGGCCGTCGATCTCGGTTTTGACCTGGTCAAGCATGGCTCACGTCCTTTCCCGCCTCGGCGGCGAGCGGCGCGGAAAGGCCGGTCACCACGAGGTCATCCCTGTGCACCATGGCGGCGCGGCCGGCATAACCGAGGATGGCGGCGATCTCCGCCGATTTCTTGCCGATGATCATGCGCGCTTCGTCCGCATCGTAGCCGGCAAGCCCACGGGCGATCTCGCGCCCGTTCGTGCCGTAGATCGACACCGTATCGCCGCGCGAGAACGTGCCCCAGACGCCGCGCACGCCTGCGGGCAGCAGGCTCTTGCCCGATGTCAGCGCCGTTTCCGCCCCCGCATCGATCTCCAGCCGGCCGGCCGGCTGGAGCTGCCCGGCAATCCACGTCTTTCTTGCCGTGACCGGCGAGCCGGAGGGTGCAAACCACGAGGACCGCGCGCCCTCTTCGACGGCGCGCAGCGGATGGTCGACCTTGCCCGAGGCGATGATCATGGCGCAGCCCGCACCCGTCGCGATTTTGCCAGCGTCGATCTTGGTGCGCATGCCACCGCGCGACAGTTCCGAGGCGGCGCCGCCGGCCATGGCTTCGATAGCAGGCGTGATGGCGTCGATGGTCTCGAGGAAACGCGCGTCGGGATCGAGATGCGGCGGCGCCGTATAGAGCCCGTCGATATCGGAGAGCAGCACCAGCAGGTCGGCACCGGTCATGGTGGCGACGCGGGCGGCGAGCCGATCGTTGTCGCCGTAGCGGATTTCCGTCGTCGCGACCGTGTCGTTCTCGTTGATGATCGGCACGGAGCCGAGCTTCAGGAGCTGGTTGATCGTTGCGCGTGCATTGAGATATCGCCGCCGTTCTTCCGTATCGCCGAGCGTCAGGAGGATCTGGCCGGCGACGATGCCGTCCGTCGAGAGGCTTTCCGACCAGGCACGGGCAAGCGCGATCTGGCCGACGGCGGCGGCGGCCTGACTCTCCTCCAGCTTCAGGGCGCCCGAGGGCACCTTCAGCACGGAGCGGCCGAGCGCGATGGCGCCGGAGGACACGACGAGCACCTCAGTGCCGCCGGCGCGCAGCGCCGCAATATCCCTGCACATCGCGTCGAGCCAGGCCTTCTTCAGGCCGCTCGCGCGGTCGACGAGCAGGGCCGAGCCGATCTTGATCACAATCCGGCGGTGTTTTCCGAGCGGTTTGCGGTGCGTTGTCATCTCAGTCGTCGGATCCGGAGTTCTTCGCCTGGACGATGATGTCGCGCAGCGCTCTCAGCGTGCCCGTCATGCCGACATTGGCGACGGCGGAAATCTGGAACGGCGTCTGGCCGCTCGCCTTGGCAAGCGCTTTGGTCTTCTTCTTCAGTTCGTCCTCGTCAAGCAGGTCGATCTGCGAAAGTGCGACGATCTCCGGCTTGTCGGTGATGCCGCCGCCATAGGCTTCCAGCTCGTGCTTCACCGTCTTGTAGGCCTTGGCGACGTCCTCTTCCTGTGCGGAGACGAGGTGCAGCAATACGCGTGTGCGCTCGACATGGCCGAGAAACCGGTCGCCGAGACCGATACCGTCATGTGCACCCTCAATGAGGCCGGGAATGTCGGCGAGAATGAATTCGCCGCCGTCGATCGTCGCGACACCGAGGTTGGGGTGCAGCGTGGTGAAGGGGTAGTTGGCGATCTTCGGCCGGGCCCGCGTGCAGGTGGCGAGGAAGGTCGATTTTCCCGCATTCGGCAGGCCGACGAGGCCGGCATCGGCGATCAGCTTCAGGCGGAGCCAGATGGTCTTCTCATCGCCCTCCAGGCCCGGATTGGCCCAGTTTGGCGCCTGGTTGGTCGCCGACTTGAAATGCGCGTTGCCGAAACCGCCATTGCCGCCGGCGGCCAGCTTGAAGCGCTGGCCTTCCGTGATGAGGTCGATGATCAGCGTCTCGTTGTCTTCCTCGAAGATCTGGGTGCCGACTGGCACCTTCAGCGTCACGCTGGCGCCGTTCGCGCCGGTGCGGTTGCGGCCCATGCCGTGCGTGCCGGTCGAAGCCTTGAAATGTTGCTGGAAACGGAAATCGATCAGCGTGTTGAGGCCGTTGACGGCCTCCACCCACACATCGCCGCCGCGCCCGCCGTCGCCGCCGTCGGGACCGCCGAACTCGACGAATTTTTCACGACGGAACGAGACAGCCCCTGCCCCGCCGTCGCCGGACCGGATATAGACTTTTGCTTCGTCCAGGAATTTCATCGGCTCGCCGTTCGCTTTTCTCGTATTTTCATAGTGCCGTCTTCGATATAGCCGCTTCCGTGAGAGGTCAAAGACTATCGTGAAATTCGTCAGCTACAACGTCCAGTATGGCATCGGTCTCGACGACCGGTTCGATCTGCCGCGCATCGTCTCCAGCATCCACGGTGCCGATATCATCGCGCTGCAGGAGGTGACCCGCAATTTCAACCGCAACGGCTATGTCGACATGGTCGCCGAGTTGCAGGTGCTGCTTGCCACCCACTATTCCGTCTTCGGCGCGGCCTGCGATCTCGATGCGGGTTCGGCGATCGAGCAGGGCCGCGTGGTCAACCGCCGCTTCCAGTTCGGCAACATGATCTTTTCGCGCTGGCCGATCCTGTCGACCCGCACCATTCTTTTGCCGCGCACGCGCACCCTCGACAAACTGAACCTTCAGCGCGGTGCGACCGAAGCGGTGATCGCCAGCCCCAAGGGGCCGATCCGCGTTTACTCCGTGCATCTCGACCATGTGCATCGCGACGAGCGCATCACGCAGATCCGCGCCCTCAAGGACCGTGCCCAGCTCTACCCGGTCGAGGGCGGCGCGATTTCCGGCGCCCACGAATTCGGCCTTGCCGAACCGCCGGTGCCGGAGGACTACGTGCTGATGGGCGATTTCAACATGGTGCCGGAATCGCCGGAATATTGCGAGATGGTCGGCGGCGTCGACGCGCTTTACGGGCGACAGATTCGCGCCACCCATCCGGTGGATGCGCTGGCCGGCCTCGGCAAGCGCCACGCCGCCAGCTATAGCTGGGTCGATCCGAAGAACCATGCCGAGCGCCTCTTCCTCGATTACTGCTTCCTCAGCCACGGCCTCGTGGAGCGGCTGACGGACGCCTGGGTCGACGAGACCGCCTTCGGCTCCGACCATATGCCGGTCTGGTTCGAATTGTCCTGACGGCAGCGGTCGGGGCGGATTTCTCCGCCCCGCTCGTTTTCAGTGCCGCGGTGCTGCCGGGCGGAAGTCACCAGGCTCCAGCCGCGTTTCGATATGCGGCACCATCGCGCCGCGGGCGACGCAGAAGAGGTCGCTGCAGCCGGTGATGCGGAACCCTGCCTTCTCCTGCACCCTGAGCGAGGCGAGGTTGTCGGCGAAGATGCCGGACCGGATGTCCGTGCCGGGCATCCGCATCAGGAAGCGCGCCGTTGCCGCATGCACGGCCTCGCTCATATAGCCCCGCCCCCAGTAGAAGCGGTTCAGCCAGTAGCCGATCTCCCAGCCGCCATTGCTGCGCTCGAAGGAGACGCAGCCGATATGCACGTCGTCCCCGGCCGTGATGGCGAAGGCCCAGCCCTCGTTGAGATCGGTGGTGGTGACGGAAAGCCATTCCGTCGCATCCTGCCGGTCATACGGTGCGGGTACCCGCGCCAGCATGCGCGAGACCTGGAAGTCGTTCAGCGACTGGGCGATCGCCTCCGCATCGGACATGCGGTGCGGGCGGAGCGCCAGGCGCGCCGTCGTGATGGTCGGGCAGGGCCCGGCGCCGGTGACGCGCTCGCGTTCGATCTGGGTCTGCATGGCGTTCATCGCATGCCTCCCCAGCTCTTCAGCGAAACCCAGGTCTTGCGGTCCAGCCTGTACCATTCGACGGGCACCATGCCGCCGACCGCGAGGCTCTGCACCATGCCGGTCGCCTGGAACTGGAAGCCGCACTTCTGGATGACCCGGCGCGAGGGAATGTTCATGACCCGGCAGCGCGCATCGATCTGCTCGATGTCGCGGGTGCGGAAGACCATGTCGATCAGCGCGTGGGCCGCCTCGGTGACATATCCCTGGTTCCAGTACGGTTCGCCCAGCCAGTAGCCGAGCTCGACCGTGCGCCCATCCTCATGCGGCTCGATGCCGCAGCATCCTAGGAAGGCGCCGTTGTCGGCTTTCGTAATGGCATAGACGCACTTGCCAATCGCGCCGGCGCGTGTGCGTCGCACGAAATCAGCAGCGTCCGCAACCGTGTAGGGGTGCGGCATGCGGGCGACCATGTTGGCGATATTGGCGTTGTTGGCGAGATGGGCAAGGGCGTCGATGTCGTCTTCGTGCGGGGCTCTCATGACGAGCCTCTGCGACAGCAAGATCGGGCAGTCGGTCCTCGACCGTTCAGGCCTCAGCCGTTCCTTGGGAGACCGTGATTGGCCTTCCCTCAACAATTCGGTCTGCATGGTTCAGTCCTCCAGAGCAAAAAGGGGAGATGGGTCTCGCCCCATCTCCCCTTTTTTCTTCAGGCCTGAACCTGTAGCGTCAGCCGGGTCGATGAGACGCCGGCTGTTTTAGAGCGCTACCGGCTTATTCCGCTGCTTCCGCTTTCGGGGCTACAGACACGTATACGCGACCGTTGGCCTTCGTACGGAAATTCACATTGCCAGCCGTAAGTGCGAAGATCGTGTGATCCTTGCCGAGGCCGACATTGGCACCGGGATGCCACTGCGTGCCGCGCTGGCGGACGATAATGTTGCCTGCAAGTACGGCTTCGCCGCCGAACTTCTTCACGCCAAGGCGCTTGGACTGGGAATCGCGACCGTTGCGCGAGGAGCCGCCAGCTTTTTTGTGTGCCATAGGAGTTCTCCTTTACCTGTCCGGATTATTCGGCTGCAGCTTCAGCGGCATCAGACTTCTTGGAAGCCTTCTTAGCCTTGCCTGCGCCGGCGATGTCGATGATGCGGACGGTCGTGTTGTGCTGACGATGGCCGCGCGAGCGCTTCGAGTTCTGGCGACGGCGCTTCTTGAAGGCGATAACCTTCTTGGCGCGGCCATGCTCGACGACTTCTGCGGTCACGACGGCGCCTTCGACGAAGGGCGCGCCGATCGTTGCATCGGCGCCGACGCCGACCATCAGCACTTCTGTGAATTCGATCTTCGCACCAGCGTCGCCCGACAGCTTTTCAATCGTCAGAACGTCGTTGGCGGCCACGCGGTACTGCTTACCGCCGGTCTTGATGACTGCGAACATTTTATATCCTTTCATGTTCGTGCCGGCTCTTTGTCCCAAAGGGCAAGGCCGTCTTTTTATCAGTCGCGGGGATGGCGATGCATTGGCGCATCGCCGGCTCAAATGGTTCGTTGCGAGACTGGACGCTTGCAAAAGGCAAGGCCGGACGGCACAAAGAACCAGCGTCGCGGCACAAGTGAGACCTATGCCACTGCACCTTGCGCAATAGGTGAGCCGATGAAAACTGTCAAGGGGATTTCCGTCACCATGACAAATAGATGAACTTTCCGTGGCCTGGCCCCCTTGCAAGCCCGCCCGACACCCGCTATTAACCGCCCCGCGCTCAAAGGGCGCCGACCTGACCGCGGAGAGGTGGCAGAGTGGTCGAATGCACCGCACTCGAAATGCGGCATACCTGCAAGGGTATCGTGGGTTCGAATCCCACCCTCTCCGCCATAAACTTCCTTCCGGGTTTTCCTGCCTGACTTGCGTGCTTTCCTGCTGCGGGCGCATGGACTTGATGCCGTGCGTCATGGCATAGGGCGCGGGACCACGACGAGGCCCGGTTTCCATGATCCGCATCGAGAATATCAGCAAGTCCAACAGCCATCGCATCCTCTTCATCGAGGCGTCCGCCGCGTTGAACCGGGGGGAGAAGATCGGGCTTGTGGGGCCGAACGGGGCCGGCAAGACGACGCTCTTTCGCATGATCACCGGGCAGGAAGCGCCGGACGAGGGGCAGGTCTCGACGGAAAAGAACGTGTCGATCGGCTATTTCAGCCAGGACGTCGGCGAGATGGAAGGGCGCAGTGCCGTCACCGAGGTGATGGACGGGGCAGGGCCGGTCAGTTCGGTTGCCGCGGAGTTGCGCGCGCTCGAGGCCGCGATGGTCGACCCGGACAGGCTCGACGAGATGGACGCCATCATCGAGCGCTACGGCGAGGTGCAGGCGCGCTACGAGGAACTCGACGGCTACGGGCTGGAGAGCCGGGCGCGCGAGGTGCTGGCGGGCCTGAGCTTCAGCCAGGAGATGATGGACGGCGACGTCGGCAAGCTCTCCGGCGGGTGGAAGATGCGGGTGGCGCTGGCGCGCATCCTCCTGATGCGGCCGGATGTCATGCTGCTCGACGAACCGAGCAACCATCTCGATCTCGAAAGCCTGATCTGGCTGGAGCAGTTCCTGAAGGGTTATGACGGGGCACTGCTGATGACCTCGCACGACCGTGAGTTCATGAACCGCATCGTGACCAAGATCATCGAGATCGATGCCGGCTCGCTCACCACCTATTCGGGCGACTACGGCTTCTACGAGCAGCAGCGGGCGCAGAACGAGAAGCAGCAGCAGGCGCAGTTCGAACGCCAGCAGGCGATGCTCGCCAAGGAGATCAAGTTCATCGAGCGCTTCAAGGCGCGTGCCTCCCATGCCGCGCAGGTGCAGAGCCGGGTGAAGAAGCTCGACAAGATCGAGCGTGTCGAGCCGCCGCGCCGCCGCCAGACGGTCATGTTCGAGTTCCAGCCCGCGCCGCGTTCGGGCGAGGACGTCGCCAGCCTCAAGAATGTCGACAAGGCCTATGGCAGCCGTACCATCTACCGGGATTTCAGCTTCCTTATCCGCCGGAAGGAGCGCTGGTGCGTGATGGGCATCAACGGGGCCGGCAAGTCGACGCTGCTGAAGCTCGTCGCCGGGGCGGCGAACCCGGACGAAGGCAGCGTGACGATCGGGGCGAGCGTCAGGGTCGGCTACTTTGCACAGCATGCTATGGATCTGCTCGACGGCGACCAGACCGTGTTCCAGTGGCTGGAGACGGAGTTTCCGCGTGCAGGGCAGGGGCCGCTGCGCACGCTGGCGGGCTGCTTCGGCTTTTCCGGCGACGACGTCGAGAAGAAGTGCCGGGTGCTGTCCGGCGGCGAGAAGGCCCGGCTGGTGATGGCAGCGATGCTGTTCGATCCGCCGAATTTCCTGATCCTCGACGAGCCGACGAACCATCTCGATCTCGACACCAAGGAAATGCTGATCAAGGCTCTTTCCGAGTACGAGGGCACCATGCTCTTCGTCTCGCACGATCGTCATTTCCTCGGCGCGTTGTCGAACCGCGTGCTGGAACTCAACGGCGACGACGTGCACCAATATCCGGGTGGCTATACCGAGTATGTCGCCCAGACCGGCCACGAGGCGCCCGGCCTTCCGAACTGATCGTCCGGTTTGCGGCGGACAGACTTCAGGCCTTGCCGAGATATTGTGCGTCCGACACCTGCTCCAGCCAGGTCACCGGCGATCCATCCTGCGCCTCGGCGATGGCGACATGGGTCATCGCGGTCTTGTCCGTGGCGCCGTGCCAGTGTTTTTCGCCGGGCGGGAACCAGACGACGTCGCCGGGGCGGATTTCTTCGATCGGCCCACCCTCACGTTGCGCCCAGCCGAGGCCTGATGTCACGATGACGGTCTGGCCGAGGGGATGGGTGTGCCAGGCGGTGCGGGCGCCGGGCTCGAAGGTGACGATGGCGCCGCCGGCGCGCCCGGGGGCTTCCGCCTTGAACGGCGTGTCGAGGCGGACCTTGCCGGTGAAGTAGTCGGCCGGGCCTGGCGCCGAGGGGCTGGTGCCGTTGCGCTTGATATCCATATCCGTCTCCTGATTCTGCTGTGCGGATCATATACCGGCAAGAACGCTGGCGAAGCCGTCGGAGACGATTTATGAGAACGGCGCAGGGTTTCAAGGCGGGTGCGGAATGGACAGGCGGCGGATAGGGATCGTCGGCGGCGGGCCGGCCGGGTTGATGGCGGCAGAAGTGCTTTCGGCGCGGGGCCATGCAGTGACCGTGCTCGAAGCCATGCCGACCATCGGGCGAAAGTTCCTGCTGGCCGGAAAATCGGGCCTCAACATCACCCATTCCGAACCCTACGACCGTTTCGCCGCCCGCTTCGGTGCGGCGGGCGCGCATCTGCGGGCGGCGCTCGATGCTTTCACGCCCGGGGATCTGCGGACCTGGGCGGAGGAGCTTGGCACGGAGACTTTTGTCGGGTCCTCCGGGCGGGTGTTTCCGGTCGCCATGAAGGCGTCGCCGTTGCTGCGCGCCTGGCGGGCGCGGCTGGAGGGGCGGGGCGTCGATATCCGCGTACGCCATCGCTGGATCGGGTTTGCGCCCGAAGGACTGCGCTTTGAAACGCCCGAGGGCGTGGCCGTGATGGCCTTCGATGCGGTCCTGCTGGCGCTCGGCGGTGCGAGTTGGCCGCGGCTCGGGTCGGACGCGGCCTGGGTCGGTGGTCTTGCGGAACGGGGCGTCGACATTGCGCCCTTCCGTCCGGCCAATTGCGGCTTCGATGTGGACTGGTCGCCGTTCTTCGTCGAGTGCTTTGCGGGCGCGCCGGTCAAGGGTGTTACGGCGCGGTCTGCGGCGGGCACGATCCCCGGCGAATTCGTCATCTCGAAGACCGGCATCGAGGGCAGCCTCGTCTATGCTCATGCGGCGGTGTTGCGCGATGCGCTGGAAACGTCGGGCGCTGCATCCTTCCTGCTCGATCTTGTGCCCGGGCGGAGCCACGCGCGGCTTGCAGCCGATCTGGCCCGGCAGGGCGGCAAGGCGAGCTTTTCCAGCCGGCTTCGCAAAGGGGCCGGCCTCGACGGGGTCAAGGCGGCCATGCTGCGGGAATGTGTCCGGGATGTTTCGGCCTTGCTGCCGGATGCGCTGGCTTCGGTGATCAAGGCCCTGCCCGTTCTGCTCATCCGGCCGCGGCCGATTGCGGAGGCGATTTCCGTGGCAGGGGGCATCCGGTTCGATGCCCTCGATGCGGACTATGGGGTGAAGGCCCTTCCGGGTGTCTTTGCGGCCGGCGAAATGCTCGACTGGGAGGCGCCGACCGGCGGTTATCTGCTGACGGCCTGCTTTGCGACCGGGCGGGCGGCTGCGGAGGGGATCGACCGCTGGCTTACCGGCCGGGCCGGCTGAAGCCGGATCCCTAGCTGCGCTTCGGCCGCGTCGGCGCCTGGCTCAGGCTGGCGGCGGCGTCCTTCAGGCAGACGAGGTAGCGATCGCGGTTGGCCAGCCCGTCGTCGCGCGGGGTGACGAGGCAGAGCGTGGCGGCGGCATGTCCCTCGTCCATGACCGGCACGGCGAAGCAATGGGTAAAGCTGTCGACGATGCTGTTGAAGGTGAAGAAACCGTCCTGCCCGGCCTGGCGCACCTCGGCGAGGAAAACCTGCGGATCGAGCCATTCGCCGCCGGGCAGCTGGAAATCCTGCGGCGGGATGAAGGTGAGGATTTCTTCGTTCGTCATATGCGCGACGAGCAGGCGTCCTGAAGCCGTCCACGGGATCGGTACCGACTGGCCGATATCGGTGGAGATGCGGAAGGGCCTTGCGCCCTCGCGCATGCGCACGACGGTATATTTGTTGCCATCCAGCATGCAGAACTGCGCGGTCTCGCGCGTTTCGTCGGCCAGCCGATCCAGTGCCGCCTCGCATTCGCGGGTGAAGTCGAAATGGTTCTCGTAGGCAGCCCCCAGGAAATAGAGTTTCCGCCCGAGATAGACCCGGCCGTCGCCGCCGGTGAATTCCAGGATGCCGTTGCGCAGGAGGAGGTTCACCAGCTCATAGACCGATGAGCGCGGCGCGCCGATCTGCGCGGCGATCTCGTTCGGTTTCAGAGCTTGCCGTTTCTGGCGCAGGAAATCGAGGATCTCGAAGGCGCGATCGAGCCCTCGGGCGCGCTTGCCGCCTGCATCATCCGCAATAGCATCCATCTCGTCCGTCCTTGCCCTTCGTCCCGTCAAGCTTCTCCCGCCGCCCGCGCCATCTGTCAATGCGCAGGACGCGGCATTGCCGTGCGCGAAATTTCCGAAGGCCCCCTCTTGCGAGGCCGAAAATTCGGCATAAGATCGCGCCAGTCCGATATATAGATCAAATGTTCAATATAATGGACAAAGACGGATGGCAAGCCCGTACCTGCTGCCACCAAAAAAGGGGAACGACATGAAAACTCTCGAAAACAGCTCGACCGTCTCGCTGCGCAGCCGCCTTCTTGCGGGTGCCGCCGCCGCTGCGGCCGTCCTCGTCCTGTCGGCCGGCACCGCCTCGGCCGCCGCCAATTGCATCAAGGGCGACCGCAAGGCGCCGTATACGGTCGGCTGGGCGAACATCTATTCGGTGCCGACCTGGATGAAGCAGACCGAAGGCACCATCGCCGCCGAGGTCGAGGAGCTGAAGAAGGCCGGTCTCGTGAAGGACCTGATGATCACGGACGCGCAGGGCAATGCCCAGACGCAGATCCAGCACATCCAGTCGATGATCGACGCGAATGTCGACGCGATCGTGGTCATCGCCGGTTCCTCCAATGCGCTCGACCGCGTCATTTCGGATGCCTGCGACAAGGGTATCGCCGTGGTGAACTTCGACAGCCTCGTCAACACGGACAAGGTGACGGCGAAGATCAATACCGATTCCAACGAATGGGGCGCGGGCGCTGCCAAGTGGCTTGCCGACAAGCTCGGCGGCAAGGGCAAGATCATCGTCATGAACGGTCCGGCCGGCATTTCCGTCAGCGATGACCGCCGCAAGGGTGCCCAGCCTGTGCTCGACGCCAATCCGGGCCTGGAAATCATCACCGAGACCAACACGGAATACAATGCCGCGCCGGCGCAGGAGGCGATGACCAGCCTGCTCTTCGCCAATCCGCAAATCGACGGCGTGCTCTCGCTCGGTGGCGCGATTTCGGCCGGTTCCGTCATGGCCTTTGATCGCCAGGGTCGCGAGCAGGTGCCGATCACCGGCGAAAACGCCCGCCAGTTCCTCGAACTGTGGAAGGAAAAGGGCCTGAAGGGCTGGGCCACCATGCAGCCGAACTGGCTTGGTGCGCTCTCGGTCTACACGGCCGTACAGGCGCTGGAAGGCAAGGACGTGCCGGCCTTCATCAAGGTGCCGCTGCCGGTCATCGACGACAGCACCATCGACACCTATCTCGCCCGCGCCGACAAGTTCCCGGCCGACGGTTACATCTATTCGGATTACGACAAGGCGCTGTTCGACAAGCTGCTCGCCCAGTAATTCCCTGAAGGATGCCGTCATGACGGAAACAAGACCCCTGCTGGAAGCCCGGCAGGTGTTCAAGGGATTTTTCGGCAATCCGGTTCTGAAGGGCGTCGATATCGCCCTTCACCCGGGCAGGGTCCATGCCCTGCTCGGGGAGAACGGCGCTGGAAAATCCACGCTGATCAATCTCCTTTCCGGCGCTCTCCAGCCGGACAGCGGCGCCATCCTCGTCGAGGGGCGGCCGGTCGGGCGTTTCAGCCCGGCTGCCGCCCGCGGTGCGGGTATCGCTGTGGTGCAGCAGGAGCTGAGCCTCACCGCCGACCTGTCGATCGCCGAGAATATCGGGCTCGGCGCCTTTCCGCGCCGCTTCGGCCTCATCGACTATGCCGCGCTTCACAGGGGCGTGCGGGAGGTCTGCGACATGGTCGGGCTTACCGAGCCGCTCGACATGCCGGTCGCCGATCTTGCGCTCGGCCGCCGGCAGATGGTGGAGATTGCCAAGGCATTGTTCCGCAAGCCGCGCGTGCTCATCCTCGATGAGCCGACCTCCTCGCTTTCCGCGCATGAGGCCGGCATTCTCGCCCGTCTCATCGAGACGCTGCGCGATCGCGGCACGGCGCTTCTCTATATTTCCCATCGGCTCAACGAGGTGCAGGCGCTCTGCTCGCATGTTACGGTGTTGAAGGATGGCGGCGTCACGGCGGACCAGTCGCTCGCCGGCATCGACGGCGAGGGGCTCGTTCGCCTCATGGTCGGCCGGGAGACGGGCGATCTCTTCCCGCCGCGCCCGGTTGCCGAAGCCGGTGCGACACGCATCACTGTCGAGAAATTCTCGGCCGGCCTCGTACGCGAGATCGGCTTTTCCGCCCGCGCCGGCGAGATCGTCGGCATCGGCGGCCTTGTCGGGCAGGGGCAGGAAGACCTTTTGCTCGGCCTTTACGGTGCCATTCCCGCGAAGGCGAGCCATGCGGAGGTCTCCGGTCTTCCCCGCCTGCCGGCCCATGTCGGCGAGGCGAATGCAGCGGGCATCGTCTATGTGCCGGCGGACCGCAAGCATGAGGGGCTCGTCCTGCCCCATTCCATCGCCTCCAACCTCATCCTGCCCTCGCTCGGCCGGCTCGCGCGGGGCGGCTTTCGCGACCGCACGGCGGAGGCCGGGCTGATCGCCGACCTGGCGCGGCGCCTGACGATCAAGGGCGATGTCGCCCGGCCGGTCCAGGCGCTCTCGGGCGGCAACCAGCAGAAGGTGGCGCTCGCCAAGTGGCTGCCGCTCGATCCGTCCGTGCTGCTGCTCAACGATCCGACGCGCGGCGTCGATATCGAGACGAAGCGCGAGATCTACCTCATGCTGCGCGCCTTCGCTGCCGAGGGGCGGCTCGTCATCCTTGCAAGCTCCGACACACCGGAACTCGTGCACCTGTGCGATCGTGTCGTCGTGCTGCGCGAGGGGCGCGTCGCTGCCCGGCTTTCCGGTGCGGCAATCAGCGAGGAGGCCATCGTCGGCGCCGCCATGGGCATCCACAAACAGGGAGAGGCCGCATGAGTGCCGTTCCGTCTTCCGGCTGGCTCTACGGCGCCATCCAGCGCGGTCGCAATCGCGGTCTTGGCGGCCTCTACCTGGTCGTCGCCGCCTTCCTCGTCCTTTATGCGGTGCTCTTTCCCGGCATCCTTTCGGTCGGCGGTTTTTCCAAGTTCACGCAGAACTGGTTCCCGCTGGCGCTCGTCACCATGGCGCAGGCACTCCTGATGCTGAATGGCGGCATCACGCTCGCCATCGGCCCGCTGGTGAGCCTTGGCGCCGTGATTGCGGCGACGACGATGGGCAGCGCATTCGGCGTGCCCGGCGGCATCCTCGCTGTCGCGCTCACCGGCCTTGCCATCGGTGCCGTCATCGGCGCCATCGTCGCGCATCTGCGGCTGCCGGCCATCATCGTCACGCTGGCTGGCTCCTTCATCATTACCGGTGTCGCGCTGATCCTGTTGCCGCGCCCGGGCGGCTTCATTCCGGACTGGCTGTCGACCACGCTCGCCGGCCACACGCCGGTTGCCTTCCTGCTGCTCGTCGTCGTCCTTCTCGCCTGGAAAGCATTTCTCGCGACACCGCTCGGCATCGGCATCTATGCCGCCGGCGACAACCCGATCGGCGCCTTCCGCTCGGGCGTTCCGGTCGAGCGGGTCAAGATCGTCGCCTTCGCGCTGTCCGGTCTGCTGGCGGCGCTGGCCGGCCTCTTTGTCGCGGCGCAGACGGGCTCGGGCGATCCGGTCATCGGCACGCCCTTCACGCTGAATTCGATCGCGGCCGCCGTGCTCGGCGGCGTCGGTTTCCTCGGCGGCAAGGGCACGATGCGTGGCGCGATCTGCGGCAGCCTGCTGCTCTCGGTCATGATCAACGTGATGTTCTTCCTCGGTTTTCCGCCGGTCGCACAATATGTCGCGCAGGGCCTGATCATTGTCGGTGCCGTCGCGGTGCCGGAACTCTTGAAACAGTGGAGGGCAAGGCGATGAAGGCCGTGAAATCCGTGTTCCGCAATCCGCCGCTCCTGACCTTCCTCCTTGTGGCGCTCGTCTGGCTTGTCGCCAGCCTCACGCTGCGCGGCTTCGGCGCCTACGGGCACCTGCGCTATCTCCTGGAGCTTGCCGCCGTCATCGGCATCGTCGCGGCCGGGCAGACGCTGGTCATCCTGATGGGCGGCATCGACCTCTCCGTCGGGGCCGTGATCACCGTCACGGCGATCCTGTTGCCGCTGATCTCGCCGGCCTCGGACCCGACCGGCCTCGTCGGCATCGTGCTCGTCCTTGCCATCGCCACCGGCATCGGCCTCCTCAACGGGGCGGGTGCGGCCTATCTGCGCGTGCCGCCGATCATCATGACGCTCGCCATGGCGACGTTTCTTCAGGGACTGCTCGTCATCGTCGCCGGCGGCAGCGCGGTCACGGTGAGCAACCCGGCGGTCATCCTGCTCGGCCAGGCGCGCCCCCTCGGCGTTCCCGCCGGCATCATCCTCTGGATCGTCGTTTCGATCGCGGTACTGCTCATCATCCATCGCACGCCGCTCGGCGCGCGCTTCCTCGCGCTCGGGGCCAATCCGCTGGCTGCCCGGCTTTCCGGCGTCAGCGTTGCCAGGAACACGCTGCTTCTCTATGCGCTGTCCGGCTTCTTCGCGGGGCTTGCCGGCATTCTGGTGCTCGGCATGAACCGGCAAGGCTATGTCGGCATCGGCGATCCCTATCTCCTGATGTCGATCGCCGCGGTCGTGCTCGGCGGCACCTCTATCCTCGGTGGGCGCGGCACTTATGCCGGCACCATTCCCGGTGCCATCCTGCTCGTCACCACCACGGCGCTGATCACCGTCGTCAACGCCTCGCCCGGCTGGCGCTCGATCATGTTTGGTTCGCTGATCCTCGCGCTTCTGCTCATTTCCGGCCGAGAGGCGCGCCGATGACGGTGCGTTATGATGGGCCGGTCATCGACCCGCACCACCATCTCTGGGATCTGTCGCTCAAACGTCATCCCTGGTTGGAAATGGCCCGGGCGACCGGCGGCGAGATGGTCTTCGGCAGCCTGGCGCCGATCCTTAGGGATTATGGCGTTGCGGACTACAGCGCCGATGCGGCGAGCCAGAACGTGGTGGCCACCGTGCATGTCGAGGCCGGCTGGTCCGACGCCCATCCGCTGGAGGAAAGCCGCTGGCTTGCCGGTCTCGACCGGTCCTCCGGTGTGGCGAAGCGTATCATCGCCCGCGTGCCGCTCGACAGCCCGGATGCCGCGCGCCTGATCGAGGCGGAGGCCGCCAATCCCGATGTCGCCGGCATCCGCGATATCGTCAGCTGGCATCCCGAACCGGCAAAGAGCTTCGCACCCCGCGCCCGCCGCATGGCCGATCCCCGCTGGCGCGCCGGCCTTGCCCGTCTCGCCCGTTTCGGCCTCGTTTTCGACCTCATGCTCTATCCGTGGCAGATGGATGAGGCGCTCGATCTCGTGCGGGCCTTTCCGCAGATACTCTTCGTGCTCAACCATGGCGGCAGCCCGGCCGATCGCAGCGCGGAGGGTATGACGCTCTGGCGCGGTGGCCTTGCGGCGCTCGGTCGTGAGCCGAATGTCCGGTTGAAGATCTCCGACCTCGTCGCCTATGACAATGACTGGACGCCGGAAAGCCTGCGGCCGGTGATCGAGCATTGCCTCGCCTGTTTTGGCCCCGCTCGAACCATGTTCGCCAGCGATTTTCCGGTCGCCGGCCTGCACGCCTCGTTCGACGAGGTCTACGCCGTTTTCCGCGCCGCGGCCGCGCCGCTTTCGCTCGACGAGCAGCGTGCCCTCTTTTTCACGACTGCCAATGACACCTATCGCCTCGGGATCGCCGATCCCGTCGCGGCCAAGGGAGAAAACCATGCCTGACCTTTCCGTGACCGGACCGGACAATCCGGTAATCGACGACCGCATCCGCGGCTTCCCGCCGGGCCATGCGCCCCTGCCGCTGGATGCCGTCGGCAAGCAAGGCTGGAAGCCCTATGACGGTGCGATGGCGCTGCCGCTGATCTCGCTCGATCGTGCGGCCTTTGCCGGCAATGTCGCGCTGATGATGGAGTATGTACGCGATCACGGCGTCGCGATCGCACCCCATGCGAAGACGCCGATGTCGGCGGCGATTGCCGGCACGCTGCTGGCGGCCGGCGCGTGGGGCACCACGGTGGCGGATATCCGCCAGGCGGCGGTACTGCTGAAGGCTGGCCAGCGCCGGCTGATCCTCGCCAACGAGATCGGCGGGGCCGCGGCTGCACGCCGGCTTGCAGCGCTTGCCGCAAACTATCCCGATGCAGCGCTGCATGTCTTCGTCGATTCCATTGACCTGGTCGAAGCCCTGCGGGTCGCCTGGCATGGCCGCAGCGGTCTGCCGCCGCTCGGCCTTCTCGTCGAATTTGGCGCGGGCCGTGCCGGAGCACGCAGCGCCGAGGCGGCAGGCGCGATCCTCGATGCCATCCTTGCCGCGGAAACGCCCACCTTCCGGTTCACTGGCATCGCCGCCTACGAGGGGGCCGCCGCAACGGCGGATGCGGAAGAGACGCTGCGCCGGATCGACGGGCTGGTGGCGATGACGGCGGCCTTCCTGCCGGAGGTTCGCGCCCGCATTGGCGATGCGCGGCCGCTGATCGTCACAGCGGGCGGTTCGGTCTTTTTCGACCGGGTGATCGCCGGTCTCTCTGCCGCCGTCGCGGCCGATCCCGATAGTTTGCTCGTGCTGCGCAGCGGGGCGATCTTCTTCCATGACCACGGCGTTTACGAGCGCGGTCTTGCCGGCCTCGACGCCCGTGCGGGCTTCCGGTTCGGCGGGCAGGTCCGCTCCGCCGGCAGCGACTTCAAGCCGGTGCTCCGGGTCTGGGCCGAGGTGCTGTCGCTGCCCGAGCCGGCGCTCGCGATCTGCGGTATGGGCCTGCGGGATGTCGCGATGGACCAGGGCTTGCCGCGGCCGCTGGCTCTCTATCGCGACGGGGTGCCGCTCGCCGCTCTTGCGGGGGCCGATGTGCTTCGTCTCAACGACCAGCATGCCTTCGTGGCGCTTTCCGCCGGCAGCGATGTACGCGTCGGTGATGTGGTCGAGTTCGGCATCTCGCATCCCTGCACCTGCCTCGACCGGCACGCGATCCTCTACGGCCTTGCACCTGACCACACGGTCACGGCGGCCTACACCACCAGCTTCGGCTGATCCTCCCGGGAAGAAAGGAAAATACCCATGATCCAGCGTTACCAGAAGGGTTCGCGCATGAGCCAGGCCGTCAGCTATGGCGGGCTCGTCTATATCGCCGGCCAGGTCGCGGAAAACCGCAAGGCCGGCCTTGAGGACCAGACGCGCGACGTGCTCGGCAAGATCGATGCCCTTCTGAAGGAAGCCGGTACGGACCGCTCGAAACTGCTCGCTGTCAATGTCTTCCTGCCGGCGATCGTCGATTTCGAGGCGATGAACGGCGTTTATGATGCCTGGATCGACCCGGAAAACCCGCCGGCCCGCGCCTGCGTCGAGGCGCGCCTTGCCGATCCGGACCTGCGCGTCGAGATGACTGCCGTCGCCGCACTCTGAAAACCCGCCCGAACTGGAGCCACCATGCACAGCGGCCTCGTCAATCCGATCGATCTTTTCCGGGAGGGCCGGCAGGCCGGGCATCTTGCGATTCCCTATTCCGTCGACCGTTCGCCCTACTACCAGATCCGCATCCCCATCCTGCGGCTGAAGAACGGCGAGGGGCCGAGCCTGCTCCTGATGGCGGGCAACCATGGTGACGAATACGAGGGTGAGCTCCAGCTCGGGCGGCTGATGCGCCAGCTCGATATCACGAAAATCCGCGGTGCCGTCACCATCCTGCCGATGGCGAACCTGCCGGCGGTGATGGTGGCCAAGCGCTGCTCGCCCTTCGACGGCGGCAATCTCAACCGCGCCTTTCCCGGCGATCCGGCCGGCACGCCGACGGCGCGGCTGGCGCATTTCCTTGAACATGATCTTTTCCCGCACCACGATGCCGTGCTCGACCTGCACTCCGGCGGTACCTCCATGGCGCATCTGTCCTGCACGCTGATCGAGCGGCAGGCGGATGCCGAGCGCTTTGCGCGCGCGGTCACGTTGATGCGGGCGATGGGGGCCGCACATGCCTTCATCGCCGATAACGGGCCGGCCGCGCCGACCTCGATGGGCGCGGCCGGTCGGGCTGGCACGATCGGCCTTTCGGGCGAGTTCGGCGGTGGCGGCACCGTGTCGCCCGAGAGCATGGCGTTTACGGCGGCGGCGATCGACCGTCTGCTCGTCGCACTCGGCATTGCGGGAGAGCCGGTGCTGTCGCGCGGGCCGCTCGCAGCTCCACCTGCCCTGCAGCTCCTGTCGCTCTCCCGGCACAGCCAGGGCATCTATGCGGGCCGGCGCGGCTGGTTCGAGCCTGCCGTGCCGCTCGGTGCGCACGTCTCGGCAGGTGATCTGGCTGGCTGGTATCACGATCTCGAACGGCTTGAGCAGCCCGAGGAGGCGCTGCGCTTTGCCGAGGGCGGCATCGTCATCTCCCACCGGCTGCATTGCGACAGCCAGGCCGGCGACTGCCTGATCCAGGTCGCCGAGCCGATCGACGGCTGAGCCTTGGAGTTCGGCAGATTCAGTATGAAGCTGGCGGACTCTATGTGATCGCGCCGACGGCTTCCTTCACCCAGTCGAGGCGCTTTGCCGGAATGAGCCCGTAATTGTAGAAGTTCACGCCGTTCGCGCCAGCCTCGACGGCTGCCTTTGCGCGGGCGGCGAGGATGGCCGGGCCATCGACCTCGGGATAGAAGACGCGCAGGCCCAGCCCCAGGAATTTGTCCGGGCCGAGCATCGCCCGGCCGGTGCGGATGACCTCGCCGACGGCCTCGGGCGTCATGCCGTAGCAGCAGAGGATCGCGCCGTCGCAGAGCTTTCCGACCGCCTCGAGGTCGGCGCCGCCGAGCCAGCCGTCCTTCAGGTCGATCAGCACGATGCGCGTCGCCGGGTCGGCAGCCGCCTTGATCTCGCCGATCAGGCTCGTCACCGGCTCGGAGCGCCAGGTGAGGAAGGCGTGCAGTTCCGGATGGTCGCGGAAGGCATCGATACCGGCGGCGGGGAAGTCGGGGAACTGTTTTTCAGGCACCGCCCGTTCGCACAGTTCGGCGATGAAGCGCGCCACCGTTTTTTGTGCACTGTCGACAGGTATGCCGGCCTTCCGCGCACGGGCGGTGCAATGGTGGCAGAAGCAGAGCGACAGGAGGAAGTCATCCTCGGCGTTGAGGCCGACACCGTCCTTCTCATGGTGGTATTCGTGGGCAAAGCCCATGAAGTTCGGGCTTTCCAGCTCCAGCATGTCGGGCTTGTGGTTCACCGTGATGTCGCGCACCAGCGTCACGACATAGTCGCGTGCCGCCGGGCTGGAGGGGCAGAGATTGTAGTAATTGGCATTGCCGAAGGCGTTGCGGGTCACATGATCGGGGTGCAGCATGCCGAGGCGGGTGTTGTGCAGGCAGACCGTCCAGCAGGAGACGGCAAGTCCTGTGGTTGCGCGCGCTCTGGTCAGTGCTTCCAGCATGTCGCCGCGGTCGGTGACGTTCTGCGCCACAAGGGGGCGGATCGTCTTGCCCTGCCACAGCGTTTCGTCGGGCTGGAAATAGACGGTACCGTCTTCAGGGAAATAGGCCTTCTGCTCAGGGCTGCGCGGCTGCAGGAAGCGGCCGGCATGGTAGGAGGTCGCAAGGCTCACTGTGTTGAGGCCGGCGCGGCCGGAAAGGTCGGCGGCGAGTGCCGCGATGCCCTGGTCCTGGATGTCCCAGGGGTAGGTCCACATGGAAAGATGCATGGCGAGCTCCCGTCGAATCTGTCCAGTTTATAGAACATGTGTCCATAATAGTGTCCAGAAGGATTTTTGCCGGGCAGAGGCGGTCTTGCATCGATGAAAGATTCGTTCGCGAGCTTCGTCAGGCCGGATCATGCGCGATGGCGCGAACGCGGTAGAGCGGGCTGTGAAGGCCCCACTTGGCAGTTTCGACGCATTGGATGTCGCGAACCGGAGGGATTCCTTGCAAGAGCCGGCGTAGCTTCTGGCCATTGCAGGGGCTTGCGCAGAGGCAAGCGGCCTGAAATATGCGCCAAGCCGTGAGTGCGGCCCGCAGACAAGGGGATCCGCCGGTGCCTTGCCCCCGCACCGGCCGAACGCGAGAAACGAACCGATGAAAAGCCACGTCCTGACCGTATCCTGCCAATCGACCCGCGGCATCGTCGCCGCGATCACCGGCTACCTCGCCGAAAAGGGGTGTTACATCTCCGACTCGTCGCAGTTCGACGACCTCGAGACGGGCCTGTTCTTCATGCGCCTGACCTTCCTCTCCCAGGAGGGTATTTCGGAGGAAGACATCAAGACCGGTTTCGTCCCCGTCGCCAAGACGTTCGCCATGACGTATCGCTTCAACGACAGCGACGAGCGCATGAAGGTGCTGCTCATGGTGTCGCGTTTCGGCCATTGCCTCAACGATCTGCTCTACCGCTGGAAGATCGGCGCGCTGCCCATCGATATCGTCGGCGTCGTGTCCAACCACTTCGACTACCAGAAGGTCATCGTCAACCACGACATCCCCTTCCACCACATCAAGGTGACGAAGGAGAACAAGCCGCAGGCCGAGGCACGCCTGATGGAAGTGGTCGAACAGTCTGGCGCCGAGCTGATCGTTCTCGCCCGCTACATGCAGGTCCTGTCGGATGCCGTCTGCAAGAAGATGTCGGGCCGCATCATCAACATCCACCACTCGTTCCTGCCGTCCTTCAAGGGTGCGAACCCCTACAAGCAGGCTTTCGAGCGCGGCGTGAAGCTGATCGGTGCGACGGCGCACTACGTCACCGAAGATCTCGACGAAGGCCCGATCATCGAGCAGGATGTCGCGCGCATCACGCATGCGCAGTCGGCCGAGGACTATGTTTCGATCGGCCGTGACGTGGAGAGCCAGGTGCTTGCCCGCGCCGTGCATGCCCACATCCACCACCGCACCTTCATGAACGGCAACAAGACCATCGTCTTCCCGCCCAGCCCGGGCAGCTACGCTTCCGAGCGCATGGGCTGATCCAAAACAAAAGGCCGGCGAATTCGCCGGCCTTTTCATGTTCGGACACGTCTGTGGCCGGTTCAGCGGTGTGCCGGCAGGCGCGGCAGGAAGATCGTGAGGATGCCGAGCAGCGGCATGTAGGAGCAGATCTGGTAGACGAAGTTGATGCCGTGGCTGTCGGCGAAGATGCCAAGGACTGCCGCACCCAGACCGCCTGCGCCGAAGGCGAAGCCGAAGAAGATGCCGGCGATCATGCCGACGCGGCCCGGGATCAGCTCCTGCGCGAAGACGACGATGGCGGAGAAAGCCGAGGAGAAGATCAGCCCGATCAGCACGGTCAGCACGCCCGTCCAGAAGAGGTTCGCATAGGGCAGCAACAGGGCGAAGGGGATGACGCCGAGGATCGAGAACCAGATGACGAAGCGCGTGCCGAACCGGTCGCCGATCGGCCCGCCCATGAAGACGCCGAGTGCCGAAGCTCCGAGGAAGAGGAACAGCATGAGCTGTGCGTCGCGCACGCCAAGGCCGAAATTCTCCATCGTGTAGAAGGTGAAATAGCTGGAGATACTGGCGAGATAGGCGTTTTTCGTGGTCGTCAGCAGCACCAGCACGGCAAGGGCCCAGGCGACGCGGCCGCGCGGCAGCGGCAGTTCGCGGCTGACGGCCGGCCGGCCGGCGGCAAGGCGGCGCTCGCCGGCATACCAGTTGCCGACCCAGGTAAGGATGACCATGCCGAGGAGGGCGACGGCCGAGAACCAGGCGACGCTCGTCTGGCCGAGGGGCAACACGATGAAGGCGGCGAGCAGCGGCCCGATCGCCGTGCCGGCATTGCCGCCGACCTGGAACAGCGATTGTGCAAGCCCGTGGCGGCCACCGGAGGCGAGACGGGCGACACGCGAGGATTCCGGGTGGAAGATCGCCGAGCCGAGACCGATCAGGCAGGCGCCGAAGACCAGAACCGGGAAGCTGTGCGCATAGGCGAGCATGATGAGGCCGACGAAGGTGCTGCCCATGCCGACCGGCAGCGAGAAGGGCATCGGCCAGCGATCCGTGACGATGCCGACGGCCGGCTGCAGCAGCGAGGCGGTGACCTGGAAGGCCATGGTCAGTAGGCCGATCTGCACGAAATCGAGCGCGTAGTTTTCCTTCAGCAGCGGATAGAGCGACGTCAGCAGCGACTGCATGATGTCGTTCAGCATGTGGCATGCGCTGACGGCGACGATGATGGAATAGGTGGTGGTGGCGGCGCTGCGGGGTGCCGCGGGAACGACTGTCGACATGATGGCCTCGAATGATACGCGCAGATTCCGCGTCATGGCTGCTTCCCATACAGGGATTGCTATAGGCCTGCTTTCGTGCTGAGGTCCATTTCTTACGCAAGTGGGCCAAAGATGGAAAAACTGAGCGATGCACGCCGCAGGGCGCTCGATGACGACCACATCCGCAACCTCTTCCGGATGGAACAGGCGAATACGGATGTTCTGGTTCACAGTTCGGACATCCCGGGTGGCTATACGGTGCCGCCGCACCGTCACCGCCGCACGCAGTTCCTCTGCGTTTTTGCCGGTGTAGTGCTGGTGGGGACGGAGCGTGGGCGCTGGATGATTCCACCCGGCCACGCCTTGCTCATTCCGCGCGGTCTCGAACATTCCGTCGAGATGATCAGCGATGTCAGCATGCGCTCGGTCTATATCTATTCACCGGAGGGCCGGGCCGCTTCGCAGGTGCCCACCGTGCTGGAAGTCACCGACCTTGCCCGCCAGTTGATCGCGGAGACCGTTCGGCATGATGGCCTATCGGAGGATCGCCGGCGCAGCGACCTCGTCATGGCGCTGCTGCTTGACGAAATCGGCCGCCTGCCCGAGCGTCCGCTCGGCCTGCCGTTTCCGGCAAGTGGAAGGCTGGCGGGCCTTTGCCGCGATTTTGTCGAACAGCCGTCGCCGGTGGCCAAGATCGACGACTGGGCTCGAAGGCTGAACATGAGCCGGCGCACCTTCACGCGGTTCTTCCGCCAGGAGATGGGTGTCAGCTTCGTCACCTGGCGTCAGCAGGCCTGCCTTTTCGCCTGCTTGCCGCGCCTTGCCGCCGGCGAACCGGTGACGCGGGTGGCGCTCGATGCCGGCTACGAGAGCGTGCCGGCCTTCACAACCATGTTCAAGCGCATGCTGGGAACCGCGCCGCGGGCCTATCTGACGAGCCGCACTGCCGCCTGAGTCTCAAAAAGACCGGCAAAGGACGCGATTCGGGTACTGTTTTCCGCCGGCTTTTGGGATTAGGAAGGGGTGCGGGACCCAAGTCGGGCCGCGAACCGGGAGCGCAGGGTCGCACGGGAGACGGGCTTTTGAGAAAGATACTGGTCATCGGGATCGGCGCGGGCAATCCCGAGCACATGACTGTTCAGGCAATTCAGGCGCTGAACCGGGCCGATGTGCTGCTCATTCCGACGAAGGGCGATGAAAAGGCCTTTCTCGCCGATGCGCGCCGCGAAATCTGCGACCGTTTCCTCGACAATGCCGCTTGCCGCATCCTCGACTACCCCGTGCCGGTGCGCCGCGCCGACGGAAGCTACGAGGATGGCGTCAACGACTGGCACCGCGCCATCGCGGCCATCTACGAACGCACTCTCCTCAACGAGACCGGTGCGGACGAGACGCTCGGCCTGCTCGTCTGGGGCGATCCGATGCTCTATGACAGCACGCTGCGTATTATCGATCACGTGCGCATGGCCGGCCGTGTCGCCTTCGAGATCGAGGTCATTCCCGGCATCACCAGCGTCCAGGCGCTCTGCGCCAGCCATGCCATCACGCTCAACCGCATCGGCCTGCCGGTCGAGATCACCACAGGCCGCCGCCTTGCCGGCGCCTGGCCGGAATCCTCGCGCGATGCGCTCGTCATGCTCGACGGCGTCGAAGCCTTTCGGACGGTCGAGGATCCGGAAGCGGAGATCTGGTGGGGCGCCTATCTCGGCACGCCGCACGAGATCCTGTTGTCCGGCCGGCTTTCCGACGTCGCCGATACGATCAGCGAGACGCGCCGAAAGGCGCGCGCCGCGCATGGCTGGATCATGGACACCTACCTGATCCGTCGCCCGGCGCCCGAAGCGGAGGAGGGCGCGGCATGACGGTGACCTGTGCGATGCTTCCGGGCCCCCTGGGCGAGATCGGCGCGTTGCGGCGCGGCGCCTGCCCTTCCCTCGCCACTCCGATGCGGACTGGCGACGGCCTGCTGGTGCGCCTGCGCCCCACCGCGGCGGCCCTCACCGCGCACGATCTCCTTGCGCTTGCCGATCTGGCGCGGGCGCATGGCAATGGCCTTATCGAAATCACCGCGCGCGGCAATCTCCAGCTTCGCGGCCTTACGGATGCTTCCGTTCCGCACCTTGCCGTCGGGCTCGCCGCGGCCGGCATCGTCCCGCAGACGGGCGTTGCCATCGAAGTGCCGCCGCTTGCCGGCATCGATCCGTCCGAACTTGCCGATGCTGCGCCGTTTGCCGATGCACTGCGGGCGGCTCTTGCCGATGCCGCTCTTGTTCTCGCGCCGAAGCTTGCCGTCGTCGTCGATGGCGGCGGTGTGTTGTCTCTTGCCGACATGGTTGCCGATATCCGCCTCGATGCGGTCGCCGGCACACGAGGCCTTGCCTGGCGGCTTGCCCTCGGTGGTGATCGCATGACGGCGCGGGCCGTTGCGCTGCTGCCCGGCGAAAAGGCTGTCGACGGCGTGATGACAGTCGCCGCTGCCCTTGCCGCCATCGGGCCGGCGGCGCGGGGGCGGGATCTCGATCCAACGCTGCTGGCGGCGGCTCTCGGTGCGGCTCCGGTGCCGCCGATTCCGGTCGCTTCACCCGTTCATCCGCTCGGTGTGCACGGGATCGGAGACGAAACGGTTCTGGGGCTCGCCCCGGCCTATGGTCAGATCCATGCCGACCGGTTTGCCGCCCTGACACGGGAGCTGGTCGCCTGTGGCGCAACGGAGTTCCGCCTCGCGCCGCATCACGCGCTGCTGGTACGCGGGCTCTGCGCGGAAACGGTGGCCGCCGCGCAGGCCTGTGCGACGCGGGGACGTGTCTGGAGCACGCAGGATGCGCCGGGTCGGACCGTCTCCGTCTGCGCCGGTTCCGCCGGCTGCGCTTCGGCCAGCTTCGATACCCACGCCGCCGCCGATGCCCTTGTGGCGGAAGCCGGCGATCTCCTGGATGGTTCCTTCGACGTGCATGTTTCCGGCTGCCCGAAGGGCTGCGCCCATCCGGCCGCGGCCGCGGTCACGCTTTGCGGCACTGCCGCCGGCGTCGGTCTTGTTCTTGGCGGGCGTGCGGGCGATGGCGCCGCCGCGATCCTGCCCGCCGATGCGCTGCGGCCCGCCCTGCATCGTCTCGGTGCCCTCCTGCGCGCGCGTCGTGTGGACGGCGAGACGGCGGGAAACCTCATCGACCGCACCGCGTCCGACACCCTGGTTTCTGCTTATCAAGGCCAACAATGACCGATTACGACTACATCAAGGATGGCACGGCCATCTACGAAAAATCCTTCGCGATCATCCGCGCCGAAGCCGATCTCTCGCGCTTTTCCGAAGAGGAATCGGACGTCGCCGTGCGCATGATCCATGCCGCAGGCCTCGTCGAGGCGGCACCGCATTTCGTTTTCTCTCCCGGTTTCGTCACGGCGGCGCGCGGCGCGCTCCAGGCCGGTGCGCCGATCTTCTGTGATGCCGAGATGGTCGCGCGCGGCGTGACGGCCGCCCGCCTGCCGGCCGGCAACGAGGTGCTCTGCATGCTGCGCGATCCGCGCACGCCCGACATCGCCCGGGATATCGGCAACACGCGCTCGGCCGCGGCCATCCGCCTCTGGCTCGATCGTCTCGCCGGTTCTGTCGTCGCTATCGGCAATGCGCCGACGGCGCTGTTCTACCTGCTGGAATTGCTGCGCGACGGCGCGCCGAAGCCGGCGGCAATCCTCGGCATGCCGGTCGGTTTCGTCGGTGCCGCGGAATCCAAGGATGCGCTTGCCGAAAACTCCTACGACGTGCCCTTCGCCATCGTGCGGGGTCGCCTCGGCGGCAGCGCCATGACGGCCGCGGCGCTCAATTCTCTGGCGAGGCCGGGGCTATGAACAGGGTGGCGACGGTGACGGGACGACTTTATGGCGTGGGCACGGGACCGGGCGATCCGGAACTCCTGACGCTGAAGGCGGTGCGGGCGATCGGCGAGGCGGATGTGCTTGCCTACTTCGCCAAGGCCGGCCGCGCGGGCAATGGGCGGGCGATCGTTGAGGGCCTCTTGAAGCCCGGAATGGCGGAGCTGCCGCTCTACTATCCGGTGACGACGGAAATCGACAAGGACCACGACGACTACAAGCGCCAGATCACCGCCTTCTACGACGCCTCGGCCGCCGCCGTTGCGGAGTACCTTGCCGCCGGCCGCACGGTCGCCATCCTCTCGGAAGGCGATCCGATGTTCTACGGCTCCTACATGCATCTCCACGTGAGGCTCGCCGATCGGTTCCCGACCGAGGTCATTCCCGGAATCACGGCCATGTCCGGTTGCTGGTCGCTGTCGGGCCTGCCCATCGTGCAGGGTGACGACGTGCTCTCCGTGCTCCCGGGCACGATGGGCGAGGGCGAGCTGTCACGCCGCCTCGTCGACACCGAGGCCGCCGTCATCATGAAGGTCGGCCGCAACCTGCCGAAAATCCGGCGGGCGCTGGAAAAGGCCGGCCGGCTCGGCGAGGCGATCTATGTCGAGCGCGGCACCATGCCGACCAGCCGGTCGATGCGGCTTTCCGAAAAGCCCGACGACACCGCGCCCTATTTCTCGCTGGTGCTCGTGCCGGGCTGGAGCGGCCGCGCATGACCGGCCGGCTTTTCGTGATCGGCACCGGGCCGGGCAATCCGGACCAGATGACGCCGGAGGCAAGACAGGCGGTCGAGGCTGCGCGCGAATTCTTCGGCTACTTTCCCTATATCGACCGGCTGAACCTCCGGCCGGACCAGATCAAGGTCGCCTCCGACAATCGCGAGGAGCTGAACCGGGCCGAAGCCGCGCTGAAGCGGGCGGCCGAGGGTGTCGATGTCTGTGTCGTCTCGGGCGGGGATCCCGGGGTCTTCGCCATGGCGGCGGCCGTCTGCGAGGCGATCGATGCGGGACCGGACGAGTGGAAGGCGGTCGATCTCACCATCGTGCCCGGTGTCACCGCCATGCTGGCGGTCGCCGCGCGCATCGGTGCGCCGCTCGGCCATGATTTCTGCGCGATCTCGCTTTCCGACAACCTGAAACCCTGGGAGATCATCGAGAAGCGGCTGCGCCTGGTGTCCGAGGCGGGTCTTGTTGTCGCGCTCTACAATCCGATCAGCAAAGCGCGGCCCTGGCAACTCGGCCGGGCCTTTGAAATCCTGCGGGAGACGCTTCCGGCGACAACGCCCGTCATCTTCGGCCGTGCCGCGGGTCGCCCGGATGAGCGCATACTGGTCATGCCGCTCGGCGAGGCAGAGGCGGAGCGTGCCGATATGGCGACTTGCGTCGTCATCGGTTCGCCGGCAACGCGCGTCATTTCCCGTCCGGGCCTGCCGGATCTCGTCTATACGCCGCGCTTCCTCGAAGAGCCGATGAGATGATCGGCGAGCCGCACCGCATCCTGGACGGTTCCTGCGTGGTGGCCATCCTGTGCCTCTGCCCGATCGACCAGAACGACGGGCAGGCCGAGACTGCGCGCCGCGACGATCTTGCCATAGGTGGCGTCTCCACCGGAATTCTTGCTGACGACGACATCGATACGATGGCCGCGCAGAAGTTCGACCTCCGCGTCCACGGTAAACGGGCCGCGGGCGAGCAGATAATCGACATCGGGTGCGACAAGCGTCGGGTCGACGGGATCGACGCTGCGCACGAGATAGTGATGTTGCGGCGCGGCGTCGAAGGCCTTCGCCTCCTGGCGGCCGATGGCAAGGAACACGCGGCGCGGCACTTTGCCGAGCGCGCCCACGGCCTCCGTCATATTGGCGACGCGCGTCCAGCGGTCACCCTCCACCATATCCCAGCCGAGCCGTTCCAGCCGCAGCAGCGGAATGCCGGTCGCCGCGCTGGCGGCGCGTGCGTTGGCGGAGATCTGCCGGGCGAAGGGATGCGTCGCGTCGATCAGGAGATCGATGGCCTCGTCGCGCAGATGGGCCGAAAGCCCCTCGACGCCGCCGAAGCCGCCGGTGCGCACGGGTACGGGTTGCGGCGCGGGGTCGAGCGTGCGGCCGGCGAGCGACAGCGTTACGGCAAGATCGGTTCTGTCGGCGAGCACGCCTGCAAGGTTGCGGGCTTCCGCCGTGCCGCCCAAGATGAGGATGCGTCGTTTGTCCACGCCTGATCAGTCCCTTTCGACAGCCGCTCCCTGGCTTTCCATCGTCGGGATCGGCGAAGACGGTCTAGCGGGTCTCGGCGACGAGGCCAAGGCCGCGATCGGCCGCGCGGAGATCGTCTTCGGCGGCGCGCGGCACCTGGAGCTTGCCGATGCGGCGATCCGTGGCGACCGCCATGGCTGGCTCAGTCCCTTCGAGCGCTCGGTGGAGGCTGTTCTGGCTGCGCGCGGCAGGGCCGTCGTCGTGCTCGCCTCGGGCGATCCCTTTTTCTATGGCGTCGGCGTCACGCTCTCCCGGCGCATCGCGCGGGCGGAGATGCGCGTTTTTCCTGCCCCCTCTGCCTTCAGTCTCGCTGCATCGCGTTTGGGCTGGGCCCTGCAGGACACGGTCTGTGTTTCGCTGCACGGCCGCCCCGTCGACCTCATCCGCCCGCACCTGCATCCCGGCTGCCGTATCCTGGCGCTGACCTCGGACAGCGACGGGCCGGCGGCGCTTGCCGCTCTTCTGGCTGAAAGCGGGTTCGGCGGCTCGGCGCTAACTGTGCTGGAAGCCCTCGGTGGCGCACGGGAACGAGTGAGCCACCATCGGGCCGGGCAGTTCGCCCTCGATGAGGCTGACATGCTGAATGTCTGCGCGGTGGAGATTGTCGCCGGAGACGGGGCGCGGGTGCTCGCCTACACGCCGGGCCTCGACGACGGGCTGTTCGAGCATGACGGCCAGATCA
The DNA here is from genome assembly GCF_001262505.1 of Shinella sp. SUS2. Classification (GTDB taxonomy): domain Bacteria; phylum Pseudomonadota; class Alphaproteobacteria; order Rhizobiales; family Rhizobiaceae; genus Shinella. Next base: position 29,795 of record NZ_KQ410735.1, on the reverse strand, counting down.
CCAAGCGCGAGGTTCGCGCGCTGACGCTCTCGGCTCTCGCGCCGCGCCGCGGCGAGCTTCTCTGGGATATCGGGGCCGGCTCGGGCTCCATCGGTATCGAATGGATGCTGGCCGACCCCTCGCTCAGGGCCATCGCCGTCGAGGGCCATGCGGAGCGGGCCGCTCGCATTCACCGCAATGCCGGGTGCTTCGGTGTACCGGGTCTTGCGGTGGTCGAGGGCATGGCGCCGGAGGCTCTGGTGGGGTTGGCCGCGCCGGATGCGATCTTCATCGGCGGTGGCGGCAGTGAGGCGGGCGTCATGCCGGCGGCGATCGACCGTCTGAAACCGGGTGGCCGGCTTGTCGCCAATGCGGTGACGACGGAAATGGAAGCCGTGCTCCTCGCCCAGCACGCCCGGCTCGGCGGTTCGCTGATCCGGATCGACATCGCGCGCGCATCGCCTGTCGGGCAGATGACGGGCTGGCGGCCGGCCATGCCGGTCACGCAGTGGGCCTGGGTGAAGCCGGCGCAACCTATCGAGGACCAAGTATGACTGTTCATTTCATCGGCGCCGGCCCCGGTGCTGCCGATCTCATCACCGTGCGTGGCCGTGATCTCATCGGCGCCTGCCCGGTCTGCCTCTATGCCGGCTCCATCGTGTCGCCGGAACTCCTGCAATATTGCCCGCCGGACGCACGCATCGTCGATACGGCGCCGATGTCGCTCGACGAGATCGAGGCCGAATATCTGCGCGCCGCCGCGGCGGGCGAGGATGTGGCGCGGCTGCATTCCGGCGATCTCTCCGTCTGGAGTGCCGTCGCCGAGCAGATCCGCCGGCTGGAAAAACACGGGCTCGCCTACACGCTGACGCCGGGCGTGCCTTCCTTTGCCGCCGCCGCCGCCGCGCTCGGGCGTGAGCTCACCATTCCCGCCGTCGCCCAGAGCCTCGTGCTCACCCGTGTTTCCGGCCGTGCCTCACCGATGCCGAACCGCGAGACGCTGGCGAATTTCGGCGCGACGGGGGCGACGCTGGCGATCCACCTCGCCATCCACGCACTGGACAAGGTCGTCTCGGACCTGACACCGCTCTATGGCGCGGATTGCCCGGTGGCGATCGTGGTGAAAGCCTCCTGGCCCGATGAGCGCGTGGTGCGCGGCACCCTGGCGGATATCGCGGCGAAGGTCGCCGAGGAGCCGATCGAGCGCACGGCGCTGATCTTCGTCGGCCGCTCGCTCGGCGCTGAGGATTTTCGCGAAAGTTCGCTCTACGATCCCGCATACCAGCGCCGGTTCCGGGGGCGCGACGGACTATAAAGCCATCCCAGCCAAAGTGTACGGCGGTTCGCGTTTCGAAGAAAAGCGGAAATGATCTAGGTTAGCTCGGCCTCGAAGGCGAGCGAGGCCCGGGAGCGGTAGCGCTCCTTGTGGCGGAGCAGGCGGAAGGCGCGTTCCGGCAGTTCGAAGGCGATGCGGGCCATCCGGCCGGCGGCAAGGTCGTCCTTTACGACGAATTCGGAGACCGCTGTCAGCGTCTGGCCGACGAGAACGGCGCTGCGCACGGCTTCGTTGGAAGGCAGGGAGAGCGCGATGTCGAGCGCCTCCTCGGGCAGCGCCGCCGTCAGGGCACGCCGCGTGCCCGAGCCTGGTTCGCGCAGCACCCAGCGGGCGGCGGCCAGGTCGTCCGCATCGATATCGGGCTTGCCGGCGAGCGGATGGCCCGACGGCGCGACGATGACGACCCGGTCGCGCGCCACCACGCGCTGGACGAGGGCAGGGTGGTCGATCTCGCCTTCGACGAAACCGAGTTCCGCCCGCCCGTCGAGAACCGCTTCGGCAGCTTCGTCGGTGTTGCCTCCGGTCAAGCGGATGTCGATCGCCGGATAGGTCTTGCGGAAATGCATGAGACGCGGCGGCAGCCAGTAGCCTGCGATGGTCTGGCTGGCGGCAAGCGTCAGCGTGCCGCGTTTCAGGCCGCCGATCTCGGTGAGGAAGAGGTCTGCACTGCCCGCCCGCGCCAGCGTGGCTTTCGCCTCCGGCAGGAAGGCCTCACCCGTCTCGGTCAACTCGATCCGCCGCCCCGTACGATGGAACAGCGCGATGCCGTAGCGCTCCTCCAGCACGCGGATGGCTGAGCTGACGGCCGAGGGCGTGAGGTTCAGTGCCTCCGCGGCCCTCGTCAGGTGCTCCCGTTCCGCCACGGCGACGAAGATACGGAGTTGTTCCAGCGTCATCATCTGTTCGATCCAGTCGAATGAAATGTCCGATATTTACCGATGGATCGAACAGGTTTTCAAGCGCATCGTCCGCACATGGAAAATTCGCCTAATAAATCATCATTCCTTGGAATTCGTGTACTTCTGCCCGGGGTATTGCTCTCCGGCTTCGTGTCGGGCCTCGCCGTGCTCGCCGAGCGGCTGGAAATGCACCTGTCGGGCGGGGCGTGGATCGAGGCGTTGGTGTTGGCGATCCTGATCGGTGCCGTCTGCCGCCTGCTGCTGAAACGGCCGGCGGTGTTCGATCCCGGCATCGCCTTTTCCGCGAAGTACTTCCTTGAAATTGCGATCGTGCTTCTCGGTGCGGGCGTCAGCGCCATGGCAATTGCCGGCATGGGCTGGCTGCTGATCGGGGCGATCGCGGCGGTGGTGGGCGTCGTTCTCCTTGCAAGCTATGCCATCGGGCGCGGCCTCGGCCTCTCCCGCACTGTTGCGCTGCTGGTTGCCTGCGGTAATTCGATCTGCGGCAACTCTGCCATCGCCGCGACGGCGCCGGTCATCCGCGCCGATGCGGAGGACGTCGCTTCCTCCATCGCCTTCACCGCCGTTCTCGGCATGGTCACGGTGCTGCTGCTGCCGGTGCTGGTGCCATTGCTCGGCCTTTCGGCGACGGGCTACGGCGTGATGGCGGGCATGACGGTCTATGCGGTGCCGCAGGTGCTGGCCGCCACCGCCCCGGTCTCCGCGCTCAGCATCCAGATCGGCACCTTCGTCAAGCTCGTGCGCGTGTTGATGCTGGGGCCGGTGATCTTCTTCCTGTCGCTTGCAGCAGGTAAGGAGAGTGGTCGTCGCCCGGCGCTGCACCGGCTGGTGCCATGGTTCATCCTCGGCTTCCTCGCTATGCTCGCTGCGCGCAGTTTCGGCCTGATCGATGCGGGGCTTGCCGAAGGCATGGCGCGCGCTGCGACCGTACTGACCATCCTCTCCATGGCCGCCCTCGGCCTCGGCATCGACCTCAGGCGCGTGATGCGGGCCGGCCCGCGGGTGACGGCCGCGGTCGTCCTGTCGCTCGGCGTGCTGGTCGCCGTGAGCTATGGCATGGTCGTGTTCTTGAACCTTGCGACGGCCTGAGGAAACTCAGGCCGCGTTTTCCCGCGCGGTCACTGGCACGTAGTTGAGTACCGGGCCGAGCCAGCGCTCCACTTCCATGACGGTCATGCCCTTGCGGCGGGCATAGTCCTCCACCTGGTCCCGCTCCACCTTGGCGACGCCGAAATAGTAGCTTTCCGGCGAGGCGATGTAGAGGCCGGAGACGGAGGAGCCGGGCCACATGGCAAAACTCTCGGTGAGTTCGACACCGATCTGCTTCTCGGCATCGAGCAGGCGGAAGAGCGCCGTCTTCTCCGTATGGTCCGGCTGGGCGGGATAGCCCGGCGCGGGGCGGATGCCGGCATAGGGTTCGCCGATGAGGTCGGTCGGGGAGAAGGTCTCGTCCGGCGCATAGGCCCAGAGTTCCTTGCGCACATATTCGTGCATGCGCTCGGCAAAGGCCTCGGCGAAGCGGTCGGCCAGCGCCTTGACGAGGATCGAGTTGTAGTCGTCATTCGCCCGCTCGAAACGTTCGGCGATGGCGATCTCCCCGATGCCGGCCGTGACGACGAAGCCGCCGAGATAATCCGGCTTGCCACTGTCGACAGGCGCCACGAAATCGGAAAGGGCGACATTCGGCCGTCCGTCGCGCTTCGAAAGCTGCTGGCGCAGCGTGAAGAAGGTGGCGAGGTCCTTGTTTCGCGCCTCGTCGGTGAAGAGGCGGATGTCGTCGCCCACGGTTCCGGCCGGCCAGAAGCCGACGACGGCTTTCGGCGTGAACCATCTTTCGGCGATGATCTTTTCCAGCATCGCCTGCGCATCGGCAAAGAGCTGGCGGGCGGCGGGGCCCTGTTTCTCATCGTCGAGGATTTTTGGATAGACACCCTTCAGCTCCCAGGTCTGGAAGAAGGGGGTCCAGTCGATATAGCGGGCGAGATCCGCGAGGTCCCAGTCCTGCCAGACGCGCGTGCCGAGGAAGGACGGCGTCTTCGGCCGGTAGGCAGACCAATCAGCCTTGAAGGCATTTTCACGGGCCTTGGCGAGCGGCAGGCGCTGTTTTTCGGCCTCGCTTCGGGCGTGGGCATCCGCGACCTTGCGGTATTCCGCCTTCAGCGTCTCGACATAACCGGGTTTCATGTCAGCCGACAGCAGGCTGCCGACCACGCCGACGGCGCGGCTGGCATCGGTGACGTAGACGGTTTGGCCGCGGTCGTAGCGCGGATGGATCTTCACCGCCGTGTGCACGCGGCTCGTCGTCGCCCCGCCGATGAGGAGGGGGATGTCGAAGCCCTCGCGCTCCATTTCGGCGGCGACATGCACCATCTCGTCGAGCGAAGGGGTGATGAGGCCGGAGAGGCCGATGATGTCGACCTTTTCGGCCTTTGCCGTCTCAAGAATCTTCGTTGCCGGCACCATGACGCCGAGGTCGATGATCTCGTAATTGTTGCAGGCGAGCACGACGCCGACGATGTTCTTGCCGATATCGTGCACGTCGCCCTTGACGGTCGCCATCAGGATCTTGCCGGCGCTCTGGCGCTCGCCGCTGCCGCCATTGGCGAGCTTTTCAGCCTCCATGTAGGGCAGCAGCACGGCGACGGCCTGTTTCATCACGCGGGCGGATTTCACCACCTGCGGCAGGAACATCTTCCCCGCGCCGAAGAGGTCGCCGACGATGTTCATGCCGGCCATCAGCGGACCTTCGATGACGTGCAGCGGGCGCTCGGCGTTCTGACGAGCCTCTTCTGTATCGATCTCGACAAATTCGGTAATACCGTTGACGAGCGCGTGTTCGAGGCGCTTTTCCACCGGCCAGTCACGCCAGGCGAGATCACGCTCCTTGGCCTCCTTGCCGGCAGCGCCCTTGAAGCGCTCGGCAATCTCCAGAAGGCGTTCGGTAGCGGTGCCGCCGGTCTTCGGCACGCGGTTCAGCACAACGTCCTCGCAGGCCTCGCGCAGGTCCGGCTCGATCGTGTCGTAGACGGCGAGCTGGCCGGCATTGACGATGCCCATGTCCATGCCCGCCTGGATGGCGTGGTAGAGGAAGACGGCGTGCATCGCCTCGCGCACGGGCTCGTTGCCGCGGAAGGAGAAGGAGAGGTTGGAGACGCCGCCGGAAATGTGGGCATGCGGCAGTGTTGCTGTGATCTCTGCCGTCGCCTCGATGAAGTCGACGCCGTAATTGTCGTGCTCCTCGATGCCTGTCGCGACGGCGAAGATGTTTGGGTCGAAGACGATATCCTCGGGTGCAAGGCCTGCGACGTCGGTGAGCAGCTTGTAGGCGCGGGTGCAGATTTCCACCTTGCGTGCCTTCGTGTCGGCCTGGCCCTTCTCGTCGAAGGCCATGACGACGACGGCGGCGCCATAGGCGCGCACGAGCTTGGCATGGTGAAGGAAGGCCTCTTCGCCCTCCTTCAGCGAGATGGAATTGACCAGCGGCTTGCCCTGCACGCATTTCAGGCCTGCCTCGATCACCTCCCATTTCGAACTGTCGATCATCAGCGGAACACGGGCGATGTCAGGTTCTGCGGCGATGAGGTTCACATATTCCGTCATGGCCTTGGCGGAATCGATCAGGCCCTCGTCCATGTTGATGTCGATGACCTGCGCGCCGTTCGCCACCTGGTCGCGCGCGACATCGAGCGCCGCGGCATAGTCGCCCGCGGTGATCAGCTTGCGGAATTTCGCCGAGCCCGTGACGTTGGTGCGCTCGCCGACATTCACGAAGGGGATAGCCTCGGTCAGCGTGAAGGGCTCGAGGCCCGAGAGGCGCATGTGGCGCGGGATGTCGGGGATTGCGCGCGGTGCGTGGCGTGCGGCGGCCGCCGCGATGGCGCGGATATGGTCCGGCGTCGAGCCGCAGCAGCCGCCGACGATGTTGACGAGGCCATCGCGCATGAAGCCCTCGATCTGGGCGGCCATTTCCTCCGGCGTCTCGTCATATTTGCCGAAGGCGTTCGGCAGGCCGGCATTGGGATAGGCGCAGACGAAGGTTTGCGCGACGGAGGAGATCTCCGCGAGATGGGCGCGCATGGCGTTGGCACCGAGTGCGCAGTTGAGGCCGATGGAGAAGGGATCGGCGTGGCGTACCGAGTTCCAGAAGGCCTCCGGCGTCTGACCGGACAGCGTGCGGCCCGAGAGGTCGGTGATCGTGCCCGAGATCATGACGGGCAGCTCGATGCCCTTTTCCTCGAAGACTTCGCGGGTGGCGAAGATCGCCGCCTTGGCGTTCAGCGTGTCGAAGATCGTCTCGATCAGGATGATGTCGGCGCCGCCGTCGATGAGGCCGCGCAGCTGGTCCGCATAGGCGCGCTTGAGGTCGTCGAAGGTGACGGCGCGGTAGCCGGGATTGTTGACGTCAGGCGAGATGGAGGCCGTGCGGTTCGTCGGGCCGAGTGCGCCGGCGACGAAGCGGCGGCGGCCGTCCTTTTCGGTGGCCCTGAGGCCGGCGCGGCGGGCAAGGCGGGCGCCGTCACGGTTCAGTTCATAGACCATGTCCTCCATGCCGTAATCGGCCTGGGCGATGGTCGTGGAGGAGAAGGTGTTGGTTTCGAGAATATCCGCACCGGCCAGCGCGTAGCGATAGTGGATGTCCTCGATCGCGCCGGGCTGGGTCAGTGTCAGGAGGTCATTGTTGCCCTGCTGGTGACATGCGCAATCGCCGAAGCGATCGCCGCGGAAATCCTCTTCCACCAGCTTCAGCGTCTGGATTTCCGTGCCCATGGCGCCGTCGAGCACCAGGATGCGCTCGCGTGCGGCGGCCTGAAGGGCAGCGAGAATCTCGCGCCCATCGCGTGGCGGCAGTTCAGGTCCGAACAGGGTGTCCAGGTGCGATTCGGCCACGGCAAAGCCCTCCGGTGCAATAATCCTGCACCGGAAATCACATAAAGATATCTTTATGTCAATATGTCTTTATGCCTTAGAGGTCAGTGCATCGGCCGATTCGACCCGGCCAGGGAGGCGAACAGCGCCTTCAGTCTGGCGATGTCGGGATCGACCTTTTCATAGCGCGAGAGTTTCTGGACCTCCTTCAGCGCCTCGACGGCAAGGTCGGCGCCGTGCGGCTGCCAGAGCAGCCAGGAGATGAAGATGGATTCCGGTTTCCCGGCGAAACCATTGTCGGTGATGGCAAGCATTTCTTCCCCAATCGGAAAATTGGGGGATGACCGGACGCACGCTGCTGGAACTTCGCCCGGAGGCGATAAGCAAGCGCACCACTGGGACACCCCGCCCATGGACGTTACGAGTGTCAGGGCAGGTCTCCTGGCTTGCGGGTCATCGCGTCTGTCTCGCCTTCCCGGTGAAATCCACCAGTGGCATGGAGCGACAGCAGCTCGCCGTTCACAGTTGCGGGGGCAGCGCCGGTCTTGGTGCTCCTTTCGGAGCATCGCACCGGCTTCCCTCTTAGCCTCCGAGCCAATCGACTCGGAAGACCCTGACGGCGTCAAACTGGCTTGGCGCCGGCACCGAGTCAATGGTGCAAGGCTCCGTTCGGCGGGTTGGACACAGCTTGGCGGGCAGCCAGATGGGCGGGCGGGAACTTTTTCCTGCCGCATCCATTTGCCATTCTCCTGCTCCTTGCGTCCGCTCGCCTCCTGCGAGGGGCGCACGATTCACCAAAACCGCAGATGAGGGTCGATGCTGCGCCATCCGGTCATGTTGACATGTTGCAAGTCTCTGTCCTTACGGCTAAAAAATGCCGTTTTCATGCACCACGCGGCCAGGATGCCAACCAGCGTGTCGCTTGAGCCATGTCCATTCCAATCGCGCCGTCCGGGCGCTGTTTGGTCACATGGCTGATCGCGGCACCGAGATGAAACCTGCCCGCAAAAAACCGTTCGGCGCAAAGGCCGTCGCCGGATGGTTCCATATGGCCGGATCCAGAATCAGAAACATGCCCCTTCACAATACGCCGCAAGCCCCTTCGCGCGACGCCGACGCCAAGCAGATCGATTATAACGATTCGATCCGCGCCACCTATCTGTCGCTGGAGGAGCTCGCCGATTGCGGTGAAGCGCTGGCGCGCGACAAGACCGCGGCGCTGCCCGGCTTCCACCCTTTCGAATTCCGCGCCCGGCACAAGGAAAACGAGAAGGAAATCTTCCGCGTCTATCGCGCCACGGCCAAGGATGTCGAAGCCGGTGCGCAGATCACGCCGGCGGCCGAATGGCTGCTCGACAACTACTACGTCGTCGAAGAGGCGATCCAGGAAGTGCGACGCGATTTTCCGCGCCGCTTCTATCGCCAGCTTCCGACCATCGAGATCGAAGGGCAGGTGATGCCGCGCACGCTGGCGCTTGCCTGGCTCTATGTCGCGCACACCCATAGCGGCGTCTCGCATGAGGGGCTGACGGCTTTTGTTCAGGGCTTCCAGAAGATCGACGCGCTGAAGATCGGCGAGCTCTGGGCGCTGCCCTCCTTCATCCGCTTCGTGCTGCTTGAAAACCTCCGCCGCATTTCCAGCCGCGTCGAGCGTTCGCGCAAGATGCGTTTCAAGGCCAACGAGGTGGCCGATGAGCTGATCCGCCTCAACGATCCGGAAAAGTCCATCGCGCATCTCCAGTCGCTGGAAAGCTTCATCGAGGACAATACGTTCGTCATCCAGCTGCTTTATCGCCTGCGCGACGGCCTCCAGGCCTCCGGCGCGGTGATCCAGTGGCTGGAGCGCAAGATTGAGAGCCGCGGCAGCGACCTCGAAGAACTGATCGTCGCGGAGAACAACCGCCTCTCCTCCGGCAACGTCACGATGAGTTCGCTCATCAAGAGCCTGCGCTCGGTGGACGATACCGAGTGGCCGGTCTGGTTTGAAAGCGTCAGCCGCCTCGACGAGGCGCTGCGTCAGGGGTCCGACTACAGCGACCTCGATTTCGGCTCGCGCAACAAGTATCGCAACACGATCGAGCGCTTCGCCCGCAGATCCGGCAAGACCGAGCTTGAGGTGACCGAGACGGCACTGGCGATGACCGCGGAAGACGCCGCGGCGCATGTCGAGGACCTCGACTACGAGGCCAATGTCGCCGCCTTCCTCGTGGGCAAGAAGCGGAAGCTGCTCGAAAAGCGCATCGGCTACCGGCCGTCGATCGTCCAGCGCATCGTGCGTTTCGGCCGCAAGCTCGACTGGTTCGCCATTGCCGGACCCAATATCATCCTGACGCTGCTGGCGATGATCGCGGTCTATTATTTCCTCGATCAGCTCGATATTCCCGACGGCGCATGGCTGATCATGCTGGTGCTTTTCGCGCTGCCGGCGTCCGAAGGGGCGACGGGCCTGTTCAACACGCTTGTCACCTTCTTCGTCACGCCGTCGCGCCTTGTCGGCTACGAGTTCAAGGACGGGATTCCCGAGGATGCGCGCACGCTCGTCGTCGTGCCGTGTCTGATCTCCAAGCGCGACCATGTCGACGAACTGGTGCGCAATCTCGAAGTCCACTATCTCGCCAATCCGCGCGGCGAGATCTATTTCTCGCTGCTCAGCGACTGGGCGGACAGCCAGGCGGAGGAATCCCCCGCCGATCTCGACGTGCTCGATTATGCCAAGCGCGAGATCGCGACGCTTTCGGCGCGCTATGCCTATGACGGCCGCACGCGCTTTTATCTCCTGCACCGCCGCCGCCTGTTCAACCCGTCCGAGGGGTGCTGGATGGGCTGGGAGCGCAAGCGCGGCAAGCTGCACGAGCTGAACCTCCTCCTGCGCGGTGACGGCGACACGACCTTCCTGCCGGGCGCCAACATCGTGCCGGCGGACGTGAAATACGTCATGACGCTCGATTCCGACACGCGCCTGATGCGCGATGCGGTGACCAAGCTCGTCGGCAAGCTGCACCACCCGATCAACCGTCCGGTCATCGACACGGAAAAGAACGAAGTCACCGCCGGCTACAGCATCTTGCAGCCGCGCGTCACGCCGTCCCTGACGACGGGCAAGGAAGCCTCGACCTTCCAGCGCATCTTCTCCGCCGACCGCGGCATCGACCCCTATGTCTTCACGGTCTCCGACGTCTACCAGGATTTCGCCGGCGAAGGCACGTTCACCGGCAAGGGCCTCTACCATGTCGATGCCTTCGAGGCGGCGGTGAAGGGCCGCATCGAGGAAAACTCGGTGCTCAGCCACGACCTGCTCGAAGGCTCCTTGGCGCACTGCGCGCTGGTGACGGATGTGGAGCTGGTCGAGGATTTCCCGACGCGCTACGGCGTCGAAACATCGCGCCAGCATCGCTGGGCGCGTGGCGACTGGCAGCTGCTGCCGTATATTTTCGGCCCGTCGAGCGGCATTTCCATGCTCGGTCGCTGGAAGATGTACGACAACCTGCGCCGCAGCCTCATCCCGATCGGCTGGCTCGTCGCCTCCGTGATGGGCTGGTACTACATGGAGCCGCGCCAGGCGCTGATCTGGCAGCTCGTGCTGATCTTCCTGCTTTTCGTCGCCCCCACGCTCTCGCTGATTTCAGGCGTCATGCCGCGCCGCAACGACATTGTCGCCCGCGCGCACGTGCATCGCGTGATCTCCGACATCCGGGCGGCCAACGCACAGGTGGCGCTGCGTATCGTCTTCATCGCCCATTCGGCGGCGCTGATGGCCGATGCCATCGTGCGTTCGCTCTATCGCACGCTGGTCAGCCGCAAGCTGATGCTGGAATGGCGCACGGCCGCGCAGGCCGACAGCGCGGCGCGCGGCGGTATTCTCGCCCATTACAAGTCGATGTGGCAGGCTCCGGCGCTTGCCGCCCTTTCCGTGGCGCTTGCCATGATTTCGGATACGGGCCTTCCTTACATCGGCATACCCTTTGCGCTCGTCTGGGCTCTGTCGCCCATGATCGCCTGGTATGTCAGCCAGACAGCCGAGACCGAGGACCAGCTCGTCGTTTCCGATTATGTTGCAACGGAGCTGCGCAAGATCGCGCGGCGCACCTGGCGCTATTTCGAGGAATTCGTCACGGCGGAACAGCATTACCTGCCGCCGGACAATTTCCAGGAAACGCCGCAGCCGGTGCTTGCCGAGCGCACCTCGCCGACCAATGTCGGCGTCTACCTGCTCTCGGTCATCTCCGCCCGCGATTTCGGCTGGATCTCGTTTGAAGAGACGGTGCGCCGCCTCGAACAGACGATCGCCACCATCGACGGCATGCCGAAATATCGCGGCCACCTCTACAACTGGTATCGCACCAACACGCTGGAAACGCTGGGACCGCGCTACGTTTCGGCGGTCGACAGCGGCAACCTCGCGGGTCACCTCATCGCCATCTCCTCTATGTGCCGCGAATGGGCCGAAGCCCCCTCCGCGCATCTCCAGGGCAGCCTTGACGGCATCGGCGACGTTGCCTCGATCCTCTCCGAGACGCTGAAGGACCTGCCGGATGACCGGAAGACCGTGCGTCCGCTGCGCCGCCTCATCGAGGAGCGTATCGCCGGCTTCCAGAATGCGCTTGCCGCAGTCAAGCGCGAGCATGAGTTCGCCTCCATCCGCGTCATCAACCTCTCGGTGCTGGCACGCGACGTCAACAAGCTGATCGTCAACCTCGACCACGAGATCAAATCGGCTGAGAGCGGCGAGCTTGCCAAATGGGCCGGCGCGCTGGTCTCGACCTGCGAGGCGCATATCGCCGACAGCGTTTTCGACCTCGGCAGCATCGAGGGCCTGCGCGAACGCCTCATCGTGCTGCGCGACCGCTCGCGCGACATCGCCTTCACGATGGATTTCGGCTTCCTCTTCCGGCCGGAGCGCCGCCTGTTGTCGATCGGCTACCGCGTCGAGACCAACGAACTCGACGAGGCCTGCTACGACCTGCTCGCTTCCGAAGCGCGCCTCACCAGCCTCTTCGCCATCGCCAAGGGGGACCTTCCCACCGAGCACTGGTACAAGCTCGGCCGTCCGGTCGTGCCGGTCGGCTCGCGTGGGGCACTGGTCTCCTGGTCCGGCTCGATGTTCGAATACCTGATGCCGCCGCTCGTCATGCAGGAGCGCCAGGGCGGCATCCTGAACCAGACGAACAATCTCGTCGTCGTCGAGCAGATGAACCACGGCCGCCGCCTCGGCACGCCCTGGGGCATTTCGGAAGCGGCCTTCAACGCCCGCGACCACGAACTGACCTACCAGTACACCAATTTCGGCGTGCCGACGCTCGGCCTCAAGCGCGGCCTCGGCCAGAACGCCGTCATCGCGCCCTATGCCTCGCTGCTGGCGACGCAATATGCGCCGACGGCCGCGCTGGAAAACCTCGAACGCCTGCGCAAGCTCGGCGCGCTCGGCGTCTACGGTTTCCACGATGCCGTCGATTTCACGCCGACCCGCGTGCCGGAAGGAAAAACCTGCGCCGTGGTGAAGAACTACATGGCGCACCATCACGGCATGTCGATCGCCGCCGTCGCCAACGTCGTCTTCAACGGCGCGCTGCGTGAGCGTTTCCACGCCGATCCCGTCATCGAGGCGGCCGAGCTGCTGCTGCAGGAAAAGGCGCCGCGCGACATTCCGGTCATCAACGCCAAGCGCGAGCCCGAAACCGTCGGCAGCACGCAGGCCGATCTCCTGCGCCCGGAAATCCGCATCATCAAGGAACCCTTCTCCAAGGAGCGCGAGACCGTCTTCCTGTCGAACGGCCATTATGCCGTCATGCTGACGGCGACCGGTGCCGGCTATTCGCGCTGGAACGGCCAGTCCGTCACCCGCTGGAAACCCGATCCGACCGAAGACCGCTGGGGCTCCTTCATCTTCCTGCGCGACACCGCGACGAACGACTGGTGGTCCGCCACCGCGGAACCGAAGCGCGCCGAGGGCGAGGTGACGAAAACCCAGTTCGGCGACGACAAGGCGGAGTTCATCAAGACGGTCGGCACGCTGACCAGCGAGGTCGAATGCATCGTCGCCACCGAGCACGATGCCGAAGGCCGCCGCCTGACGTTGCTCAACACCGGGCCGGAGGACCGCTTCATCGAAGTGACCTCCTATATGGAGCCCGTCATTTCGACCGATGACGCCGACAGCGCCCATCCGATGTTCTCGAAAATGTTCATCAGGACGGAGATCGGCAAACGCGGCGATGTCATCCGCGCGGAACGCCAGAAGCGCAATCCGAACGAGCCGGACATGTCCATCGCCCATCTCATCGTGGACAATGCCGGGCCCTCGCGCCGCACCGAGGTCGAGACCGACCGCCGCCGCTTCATCGGCCGCGGCCGCTCGCTGGCGACGGCCGCCGCCTTCGAGCCGGGCGCGCAGCTTTCGGGCACGGACGGCTTTACGCTCGATCCGGTGATGGCGCTGCGCCGCGTCGTGCGCGTGCCGGCGGGCAAGAAGGTCAAGGTCATCTTCTGGACCGTTGCCGCACCGAGCCGTGCGGAAGTGGACGCCGCCATCGACCGCTACCGCCACCCGGACAGTTTCAATCACGAAATGATCCATGCCTGGACGCGCTCGCAGGTGCATATGCGCCATGTCGGCGTCACCTCGCAGGAGGCGGCGAGTTTCCAGATGCTCGGCCGCTACCTCACCTATCCGGACATGCATCTCAGGGCCGATACCGGCACGATCGAGAACGGCCTCACCGCCCAGTCGGCGCTCTGGCCGCTGGCGATATCAGGCGATTTCCCGATCTTCGTGCTGCGCATCAACGACGAGATCGACGTGGAAGTCGCCCGCGAGGCGCTGCGCGCGCAGGATTACCTGCGCCACCGCGGCGTCGTCGCGGATCTCGTCATCCTCAACGAGCGCGCCGCCTCCTATGCGCAGGACATGCAGCACACGCTCGACCATATGTGCGAGAACCTGCGCATCCGCAGCCAGTCCGACGGTGCGCGCCAGCATGTCTTCACGGTGCGCCGCGACCTGATGGACGTCACCACCTGGCAGGCGCTGCTGGCAACGGCCCGCGCCGTCTTCCACGCCCGCAACGGCACACTCTCCGACCAGATCGCCCGCACGGTCTCCCTCTTCTCGACACCGCGCGGCGAGGAAGAGGCGAAGGCGGAAGCAACGCCGGCGCCGGTGCCGAAACTGCCCGCCCCGGTCGCCGATGAACCGGTGGAGATCGACGGCAAGGGCCTGACCTTCTGGAACGGTTTCGGCGGCTTCAACGAGGAGCGCCGGGAATATGCCGTGCGCCTTCGCGGCGGCGAGGCGACGCCTCAGCCGTGGATCAACGTCATCGCCAACCAGCATTTCGGCTTCCATGTTTCTGCGGAAGGCGCGAGCTACACCTGGAGCCGCAATTCGCGCGATTTCCAGCTGACGCACTGGACGAACGATCCTGTGATCAACCGCCCGGGCGAGGCTTTCTACATACGGGACAACGACCGCGGTACGGTCACCACGCCGTTTGCCGCCCTGTCGCGCAAGAAGTCGGTCAAGTTCGAAACCTGGCATGGCCTCGGCTATTCCGCCTTCCGCAGTTGGGAGGACGGTATCGAACTCGATCTCGTGCAGACGGTCGATCCGGAAGAGCCGGTCAAATATTCCCGTCTCGCCCTCAAGAACACCGGTGAGACGGAGCGCAGCCTGACGGTCTATGGCTATGTCGAATGGGTGCTTGGCAACAACCCGGCGAAGACCGCGCCTTTTGTCCTGACCAGTCAGGACGAGGAGAGCGGTGCGCTCTTTGCCACCAATCCCTACAGCTTCGATTTTGCGGGAAGAACCAGCTTCTTCGCCGTCGATGCGCCGGTCGCAGGCTTCACCGCCAAGCGTCGCGAGTTCATCGGCCGTGGCGGCGATATCGTGCTGCCGGGTGCGGTCGTGGCAGGGCAGGCGCTGTCGGGTTCGGCCGAGGGCATTGGCGATCCCTGCGCGGCGCTCGCGGTCGAGATCGTGCTGAAGCCTGGCGAGAAGCGTGAACTGCTCTTCGTGCTCGGCGATACGGCCGACGCCGACGGTGCCAGGGCGCTTGCCGAAAAGAGCCGCTCGGCTGATTTCGACGCGGTCATGGCCACCGTCCGTGCCTACTGGAGCGATTTCACCGGAACGCTGCAGGTCAAGACGCCGGATGCGGCGCTCGACCGGATGGTCAACGACTGGCTGCCCTATCAGGCGCTCGGTTGTCGTATCCAGGCCCGGTCGGCCTTCTATCAGGCGAGCGGTGCCTACGGCTTCCGCGACCAGCTGCAGGATACGCTGGCCTTTGTGCTTCACCGGCCGGAACTGGCCCGCCGCCAGATCCTCAATGCGGCAGCGCGCCAGTTCGTCGAAGGTGACGTGCAGCACTGGTGGCTGCCCGACAGCGGTGCCGGTGTGCGCACCATGATTTCCGACGACGTGGTGTGGCTCGCCCATGCGGTGGAGTATTACTGCCGTACCACCGGCGACCGCGGGATTCTCGATGAGACGCTGGCCTTCATCCAGGGCGCTCCGCTCGCCGAGGGACAGCACGATGCCTTCTACACGCCGGAACGCTCGGGGGAAGAGGCATCCCTCTACGAACATTGCGCCCGTGCGCTCGATCTTGCGCTTCGTCGCACTGGAGAGAACGGCTTGCCGCTCATCCTCGGCGGTGACTGGAACGACGGCATGAACCGCGTCGGCGAGGCGGGCCGGGGCACGAGCGTCTGGCTCGGCTGGTTCCTGGCCGGCACGCTCTCGGGCTTCATTCCGGTCGCCCGCGAGCGTGGCGACCAACCGCGTGCGGACCAGTGGCAGGAGCATCTCGGCCGCCTCAAGGTCGTGCTGGAAACCACGGGCTGGGACGGAGGCTACTACCGCCGCGGCTACTTCGATGACGGCACGCCGCTCGGTTCGGCCGAAAGCGCCGAATGCCGGATCGATTCCATCGCGCAGAGCTGGAGCGTCCTGTCCGGTGTCGGTGATGTGGCGCGTTCGCGGCAAGCGATGGATGCAGTCATGGCCGAGCTGGTTGACCGGGAGAACGCAATCATCCGCCTGTTCACGCCGCCCTTTGTCGAGACGCCGCAGGATCCGGGCTACATCAAGGCCTATCCGCCGGGCGTGCGGGAAAATGGTGGGCAGTATACCCATGCCTCGACCTGGGTCGTGCTGGCGCTTGCCCGCCTCGGCCGGGCGGAGGATGCCTGGGCCTGCTTCAACATCCTCAACCCCGTCAACCACGCGCTGACGCCCGAAGCCGCCGAGCTCTATCGCGTGGAACCCTACGTCGTCGCCGCCGACGTCTACGGCGAAGGTGAGCGCACGGGGCGTGGCGGCTGGACCTGGTATACGGGCTCGGCCGGCTGGCTCTACCGCGCCGCGGTGGAAGGCATTCTGGGTATCCGCAAGGAAGGTGGCCGTCTTTTCGTCAATCCGGTGCTGCCGGCCTCGTGGGACGGCTATGAGGCGACGCTCGATCTTGACGGCAGGAAACTGTCGATCCGTGTCGAGCGTGGCGGTGACGGGGGATGGCAAACAACTGTGAACGGCTCTGTCATCAAATCTTCAAACGAGGGTTATTTGCTCTGATTCACGCCATGTGGATCAGAGTATCATGACAGACAGACAAGGACCGACGGGCGTCGTGCCGCGGCAACGCGACACGCGCCTCGACGTCTTCAGGGCCCTCGCCCTCCTGACGATCTTCGTCAATCACGTTCCCGGCCAGTATCTGGAGCACCTGACGCACAAGAATTTCGGCTTTTCCGATTCGGCGGAAGCCTTCGTGCTGATATCGGGCATGTCGGTCGGCCTTGCCTATGGATCGCGCTTCGCCATCGGCGAACGGCTGGCGGTGACGCTGCGCATCTTGCGCCGGGCCCTCACGCTCTATGTCGCCCATATCATGATGAGCGTCATCACTTTCGCCATCTTTGCCGGCGGGGCGCTGTGGTTCAGCCGGCCGGATCTCCTGTCGGAGATCAACCTGCGTGCCGTCGTCGACCGCACGGAGCAGGGCGTCGTCAGCATGGTGCTGCTCGGCCACCAGTTCGGCTACAACAACATCCTCTCCATGTATGCCGTGGTCTTCCTGATGCTGCCGGGATTTCTCTGGCTCTACCAGCGCAGCGCCTATCTGCTGCTCGCCGTCTCCGGCACGCTCTGGCTCTGTGCAGGCATCTGGCAGATCGCGCCGTCGAATTTTCTCGACGACGGCTACTGGTTCCTCAATCCGCTGTCCTGGCAGTTCCTCTTCGTCATCGGTTTTGTCGGTGTGCTGCGCGCGAAGAAGAAGGGTTTTTCGCGCAATCCGGTCCTGATGGCGCTCTCGGCGACCTATCTCGCCGTCTCGTTCGTCTGGGTCGTGTTCTCCTGGTGGAACATCGACTTTTCCTATGGCTTGCCTGCCGTGCTCACCGGCTTCGACAAGACCTTTCTGTCGACGACCCGCCTTCTCCATGTGCTGGCAGGGGCCTATCTGTTGGCGGTCATCCCCGCCCTCTCGAACTGGGCGGCGCTGCCGCTCTCCCACCCGCTTGTCGCGGTCGGACGGCATTCGCTCGCCGTCTTCATTTTCGGCACGATCCTCGCCATGGTGGGACAGGTGATGATGTTCGTCACGGGCAAGAACCCGATCCTCGGCACGCTCTATGCCATCGTCGGCATTGCGTTGCATTTCGCCTATGCGCGGTACCTCGACTGGCAGGCCGCCGTCATCGCCCAGAATGCGAAACGGCAGGGCCTGAAGGCCCTGCCGGTCAAAAGCGATACGCCGAAGCGATGACGGCGGTTCAGGCGGCCGTGTGGCTCTTGCGCACGTCGTCATCCGTCAGGATGCCGCTGGCGCGCAGCAGGGCGGCGAAGCGGCCGTTGCTCTGGCTGAGGTCGTCGAACGTCCCCATTTCGGCGATCTTGCCGTGATCCATGAAGACGACGAGATCGGCTTCGCGGACCGTCGACAGGCGGTGCGCGATGATGAAGGTCGTGCGGTTGCGGCGCAGGGAATCGATGGCCGCCTTGACGCGCGCCTCCGTCTCTACGTCGAGCGCACTGGTCGCCTCGTCGAGCACAAGGATCGGTGCGTTCTTCAGGATTGCACGGGCAATCGCGATGCGCTGGCGCTCGCCACCCGAAAGGCGGTTTCCGCGCTCGCCGACATGGGTCTCGTAGCCGCTCTGGCGTGAGGTGATGAAATCGCCTGCCGCCGCCGCCGCCGCCGCCGCCTCGATTTCTTCCTGTGTGGCGCCTTCGCGCCCGAGGCGGATATTGTCGGAGATCGAGCGGTT
Organism: Shinella sp. SUS2; assembly: GCF_001262505.1. Classification (GTDB taxonomy): domain Bacteria; phylum Pseudomonadota; class Alphaproteobacteria; order Rhizobiales; family Rhizobiaceae; genus Shinella. The sequence goes on along the minus strand of NZ_KQ410735.1, from coordinate 11,423 downwards.
GAGCAGGCCCGCATCCTGGAACACGGTGGCGATCGAGCGGCGCAGCGATTTGCGTGTCACCGTCGAGATGTCGACACCGTCGATGAGGATCTGGCCGGACTTCGGCTCGTAGACGCGCTGCAGCAGGTTGACCAGCGTCGTCTTGCCGGCACCCGTCGGGCCGACGATGGCGACGGTCTGGCCGGCCTCCACCGTGAAGGAGACGTCGTTGACACCCTGGGTGGCGTTGGCGAAGTCAAAGCTGATGTTGCGGTACTCGACCTTGCCCTTGACGTCGCCGAGATCGCCCGCGCCGGTCGGTTCCTCGCGCTCCTTGACGGCGTCCTCCAGCGAAAAGAAGTCTTCCAGCTTCGCACGCGCTTCGAAGATCTGCGTGGCGAAGGCCTTCATCTGGTCGAGGCGACCGATCAGCAGGCCGGCGAAGCCGATGAAGGCAATGACGTCGCCCACCTTGATCTCGCCCCGCTGCACGAGCACCGTGCCGATGACGAGGATCGTCATCATCGAGATCGTCGAGGCGATGCGGTTGAGGGCGCTGGCGAGTGCCCACCAGTCGAGCACCGGATACTGCGCATTGATCAGTCGCTCGGCAAAACGCTTCAACTCCCGCGTTTCGGCCTCGATTCGGTTGTAGCTATGCACGACCGAGACGTTGCTGATCGAATCCGACACATGGGAGAAGACGGTGTGATAATGGTTTTCGACCGAAGCCTGGCCCTCGCGGGTGCGGTTCATCACGACCTTGCCGATGATGACATAGAGTACGCCGAGCACCACGAGCACCAGCGAGAGGCGGTAGTCCATCACAAATGCCGTGGGAATGAGCAGGACGAGCGCGACGGCGGTGGCAAGGTGTGTGCGCATGAATTCGAGCCAGAGGCCGAACAGCGTTTCGCAGGCGCGCAGCAGGGTGTGAAGCGCATTGGAGGTGCCGCGCTGGCTATGCCAGGCGAGCGGCATGGAGATGATGCGGCCGAAGGCTTCCGTCAGCAGGCTCGCCCGCCGGCCATGCGCCAGCCTGTCGGCCTCGCGCGCAACGAGCACGAAGGCGATCGTGTTGAACAGGCCGAAACCAGCCCACAGGAGCAGCATGGGCGTCACGTCACCCTTGGTGGAAATGGCATCGATGATGCGGCCAAACAGGATCGGCTCGGCAATCGCGATCACCGCGAGCACGATGTTGGCGGCGACGACCGAGCCGACGCGGAGCTTGTAGACCCCGAGATAGCTGAGGGCTCTTGCATAGACCTGAAACAAAGACACGAATGCGGGCCTTTCCGGCGATACCTGTTGTGCGGTGCAGCGTTGGCACCTTCTGTCCCTTGGCTCAGCGTATTAATCAGCGGAAGAGGCAAAAGTTCTTCCCAGTCAAGCAAATTTCATGACTCGGGTGAAATCTTGCGTGATTATGCGATTTCAGGTCTGCCATGCATGCAAAGCGATTGATTTTCCCGCCGCCTTCCTGCCATCTGTCAGATGGGGACAATGAATGGGGCGCTTGGGTCGATTGCGGCCGGGTTCAGCTTTATCAGTTGCTTAACAAAGCTATTCAAGCGCGGGGCACATGAAGATCAACTTGCTGGTGCAGTTTCTTGCACTGATCGACGAGTTGCGCGGCCGGGAGGAAACCACGGCCGAGTTCGAACGTCTCATCAAGTTGTATGGGTTCGACTACTACGGGCTTCTCCAGGCGCCGAAGCCGGTGGAAGATCCGCCGAGCCTCTTGCTTGCCGGCCACTGGCCCAAGGGCTGGCCGGAAACCTATATGCGCAAGCGCTATATGCAGGTCGATCCGACGGTGCGTTATCTCGGCCATGCGCAGGCAGGTTTCCGCTGGCGCGACACGCTCGGTGCCTTCCGCCTCAGCCCGCATCGCAAGCGCATGGAGCGCATGATGGTGGATGCGCGCCAGAATGGGCTGGAGGATGGCTACGTCTTCCCCGTTCACGGCCGCCGGGGGCTTCTCGGCAGCCTCAGCCTCGGCGGCAAGCCGATCGATCTGGAGAGCGTGGAGGTCGGGCTGTTCGACAGCATCGCGCGACGGCTCTACTGGAAGCTCATCCATGCCGCCGATCCGGACGCTGCCGCCCGTCTTTCGGCGGTGGTGGATGTGGAATTGACGCGCCGCGAAATGGAGGCGCTCAGCCTGCTTGCCGAAGGCATGACCTCCCACGACATCGGCCGTGTTCTCGGCATATCCAGCCATACGGTGGACTGGTACATGAACGGCATCCAGGAAAAGCTCGGTGCGCGCAACCGGCACCATGCCATCGCCATTGCCTTCCGGCTGGGGCTCGTCTCCTGAGCCTTCGTGGCGAACCGCGCTTTACGAAAACGCCGTATCCTCATTGATCTGCGCAAGAGCCTTGCGCCGGCACCGGCCTGTCTTTGCAGAAATTGCGCTCTCCGCCGCAAATCTTTCGCCGGATGGCGACTCCAAAATTGAACTTTGAAAATTACCCGCTAATAATTCTCTTCGCGGGTGCAGCATTTCCCGCTTCCAAGTCATTGAGGAGTCCGACTTGCCCATTTCCAAGATCCTTGTCGCCAACCGTTCTGAAATCGCCATTCGCGTGTTCCGCGCGGCCAATGAACTGGGGCTCAAAACGGTCGCGATATGGGCGGAAGAGGATAAACTGGCGCTGCATCGCTTCAAGGCGGACGAAAGCTACCAGATCGGCCGCGGCTCGCATCTTTCGCGGGATCTCGGCCCCATCGAGAGCTACCTGTCGATCGACGAGGTGATCCGCGTCGCCAGGCTTTCCGGCGCGGATGCCATCCATCCCGGCTACGGCCTTCTGTCGGAAAGCCCGGAATTCGTCGATGCGTGCGATGCTGCCGGCATCACCTTCATCGGCCCGCGGCCCGATACGATGCGCCAGCTCGGCAACAAGGTCGCGGCGCGCAATCTCGCCATTTCCGTCGGCGTACCCGTCGTGCCCGCCACCGATCCGCTGCCGGATGACGAGACGGAAATCCACCGTCTGGCCGCCGAAATCGGCTATCCCGTCATGCTCAAGGCCTCCTGGGGCGGCGGCGGACGCGGCATGCGCGCCATCCGCGACCCGAAGGACCTGATCCGCGAGGTGACGGAAGCCAAGCGCGAGGCCAAGGCCGCCTTCGGCAAGGACGAGGTCTATCTTGAAAAGCTCGTCGAGCGCGCTCGTCACGTCGAAAGCCAGATCCTCGGCGACACCCACGGCAATGTCGTGCATCTCTTCGAGCGTGACTGCTCCATCCAGCGCCGTAACCAGAAGGTCGTCGAGCGGGCGCCTGCGCCTTACCTTTCCCAGGCGCAGCGCCAGGAACTGGCCGACTATTCGCTGAAGATCGCCCGGGCGACCAACTATGTCGGCGCCGGCACGGTCGAGTACCTGATGGATGTCGATACCGGAAAGTTCTACTTCATCGAGGTGAACCCGCGCATCCAGGTCGAGCACACCGTCACGGAGGTCGTGACTGGCATCGACATCGTCAAGGCGCAGATTCACATCCTCGACGGCGAGGCGATCGGCACGCCGGAATCCGGCGTTCCCAAGCAGGAAGACATCCGCCTCAATGGGCATGCGCTGCAGTGCCGCATCACCACGGAAGACCCGGAACAGAACTTCATTCCCGACTATGGCCGCATCACCGGCTACCGCTCGGCCTCCGGCTTCGGCATCCGTCTGGACGGCGGCACGGCCTATCCGGGCGCGGTCATCACCCGCTTCTACGATCCGCTGCTCGTCAAGGTCACGGCCTGGGCGCCGGGGCCGTTGGAGGCCATCACCCGCATGGACCGCGCGCTGCGCGAGTTCCGCATCCGCGGTGTCGCCACCAATCTCACCTTCCTCGAGGCGATCATCGGCCACGAGAAATTCCGCGACAACAGCTATACGACCCGCTTCATCGACACGACGCCGGAGCTCTTCCAGCAGGTGAAGCGCCAGGACCGCGCGACGAAACTGCTCACCTATCTCGCCGACGTCACCGTCAACGGCCACCCGGAAGCCAAGGGCCGTCCGAAGCCGCCGGCCGATGTCGCCAAGCCCGTCGTGCCCTTCATCGAGGGCGATATCCCCGCCGGCACCAAGCAGAAGCTCGATGAGCTCGGGCCGAAGAAGTTCGCCGAATGGGTGCGCGCGCAGAACCAGGTCTTCCTCACCGATACGACCATGCGCGATGGCCACCAGTCGCTGCTGGCCACCCGCATGCGCACCCACGACATCGCGCGTGTCGCCGGTACCTATGCGCGGGCGTTGCCGCAGCTCTTCTCGCTGGAATGTTGGGGGGGCGCCACCTTCGACGTCTCCATGCGCTTCCTGACGGAAGACCCGTGGGATCGCCTCGCCCGCATCCGCGAGGACGCGCCGAACCTGCTGCTCCAGATGTTGCTGCGCGGGGCGAACGGCGTCGGCTACAAGAATTATCCCGACAATGTCGTCAAATACTTCGTCCGTCAGGCGGCGAAGGGCGGCATCGACGTTTTTCGCGTCTTCGACTGCCTCAACTGGGTCGACAACATGCGTGTGTCGATGGACGCGGTGGCGGAGGAGAACCGCATCTGCGAGGCGGCGATCTGCTATACCGGCGACCTTCTCAATTCCGCCCGCCCGAAATACGACCTGAAATACTACACGGCCCTTGCGAGTGATCTCGAAAAGGCCGGCGCTCATATGATCGCGGTCAAGGATATGGCCGGTCTCCTGAAGCCGGCGGCCGCGCGCGTGCTCTTCAAGGCGCTGCGCGAGGCAACGGACCTGCCGATCCATTTCCATACCCACGACACGTCGGGTATCGCGGCCGCGACCGTGCTTGCGGCCGTCGAAGCCGGTGCCGACGTGGTGGATGCGGCGATGGACGCACTGTCCGGCAACACGTCCCAGCCTTGCCTCGGCTCGATCGTCGAGGCGTTGAAGGGGTCCGAACGGGATCCGGGCCTTGATCCGGAATGGATCCGTCGCATTTCCTTCTACTGGGAGGCCGTCCGCTTCCAGTACGCTGCCTTTGAAAGCGACCTCAAGGGGCCGGCCTCGGAAGTCTACCTGCACGAGATGCCGGGCGGCCAGTTCACCAATCTCAAGGAACAGGCGCGCTCGCTCGGCCTCGAGACCAAGTGGCACCGTGTCGCCCAGGCCTATGCCGACGCCAACCAGATGTTCGGCGACATCGTCAAGGTGACGCCGTCGTCCAAGGTGGTCGGCGACATGGCGCTGATGATGGTCAGCCAGGATCTCACCGTGGCCGACGTGGAAAACCCGGCAAAAGACATCGCCTTCCCGGATTCCGTCGTCTCCATGCTGAAGGGCGACCTCGGCCAGCCCCCGGGCGGCTGGCCGGCAGGCCTCCAGAAGAAGGCGTTGAAGGGCGAGGCGGCCTATACGGCCGTGCCCGGCTCGCTGCTGCCGGCCGCCGATCTCGATGCCGAGCGCAAGGCGATCGAAGACAAGCTGGAGCGCAAGGTCGACGATTTCGAGTTCGCCTCGTATCTGATGTATCCGAAGGTCTTCACCGACTACGCAACGGCCGCCGACATGTATGGTCCGGTCAGCGTGCTGCCGACGCCGGCCTATTTCTACGGGCTTGCGCCGGGTGAGGAGCTCCAGCCGGAAATCGAGAAGGGCAAGTCCCTCGTCATTCTGCACCAGGCGAGGAGCGAGCCGGACGCGCAGGGCATGGTCAAGGTGTTCTTCGAGCTGAACGGCCAGCCGCGCCTCATCAAGGTGCCGGATCGCAACCGTGCCGCCACCTCGGCCGTGCGCCGGAAGGCCGATACCGCCAATGCCGCGCATCTCGGCGCGCCGATGCCCGGCGTCATCTCGACGGTCTCGGTTTCGGCCGGCCAGTCGGTCAAGGCCGGTGACGTGCTGCTCTCCATCGAGGCGATGAAGATGGAAACGGCGCTGCATGCGGAAAAGGACGGCACGATTTCCGAGGTTCTGGTGCGCGCCGGCGACCAGATCGATGCCAAGGACCTGCTGATCGTCTACGGCGCCTGACCGGCGGTGTGAGGACGTAAAATCGAGAAAGGATGTGGGATGGGCGCTCCATTCCACATCCTTCTCTTGTTTTCAGGCCGTTTCGGACGCAAAACCGGCGCTCGCTTTTTCTGAAATCGCCTTCGAGACCTTGAGGCTTCCATGAGCTTCGTCATCCGCACCGCCGCCCTCGGCGATATTTCCGCCTTCACCGAAATCTACCGCGAATCCGTGCTGAACGGGGTGGCGAGCTACGAGATCGACCCGCCGTCGCTCGACGAGATGGAAGTTCGATTCAAGGCGATCACCGACAGGGGCTATCCCTACATCGTTGCGGTGGAGCAGACCGGCCTCATCCTCGGTTATGCCTATGCGTCGGCCTTCCGCACGCGGCCGGCCTATCGCTGGCTGGTCGAGGATTCGGTCTATCTGGCGCCGGAAGCACGCGGCAAGGGCGTCGGCAAGGCGCTGCTGGCCGAACTGATCCGCCGCTGCACGGAGCTCGGCTTCCGGCAGATGGTGGCGGTCATCGGTGGGGCGCACCCCGCCTCCATCGCCGTGCACAGCGCGGCGGGTTTCGTGCACAGCGGTCACATGACGGCAACCGGCTTCAAGCACGGGCGCTGGCTCGACACGGTCTTCATGCAGCGCGCGCTCGGCGACGGTGCGCAAACCGAGCCGTCGGCGGCGGTTTTTCCGGGAACGATGGCGTAAGGCTTCACGTCTCGACGAGACGGAGCACCTTGTCGAAGACCTTCAGCACCTGTTTCAGCTCATGGCCGCGCTTCAGGATGGTGCCGTGTGTGTTGATGACGCTGTAGGCACCCTGCTTGGCAGCGAGCTTGGGGTTTTTCTCGATTCGGTAGAGCGGCATTTCGCCGGAACGCTTGAAGACAGAGAACACCGCCCTGTCGCGCAGATGGTCGATGGCATAGTCCCGCCACTCTCCCTCGCCGACCATGCGGCCGTAGACCCAGAGGATTGCGTCGAGCTCGCGTCGATGGAAGGTCACCGGCAGCGGATCCCTGCCGTTTCGATAGTCCAGCAGGTCGACCACGACGTTGGAAGCCTGCAAATCCGGCTGGTCGGTCATCGAATCTCCGCGCTTGGTGCATGACGGCTCGATGACAGTGTGCCTGAGCGGTGTCGAAATGCAAGGCGGCTGGTCGATCCGGGCGGTTTCGCAAAAATCCGTCTCGCCGCAATTCAGACAAACAGACGCCCAAATTACAGGAGAGAGTTCGCCGGTCGCAGCTTGTACCGGCCCGCTGCCTTGTGCGGGAAGCCGGCGCGGTACGGGCGGCGTCTGTCGAAGTCGCCCTGTATTCCGTTGCCGGTGACTTCGTCCAGGTCCGGTCCGTCTTTCTTCGAACCCTCAAGCCCCAAGCCCCTCGAAGAAGCCGGACCGGACCTCCCCTGAAACGCTTGCGCGCTCCAGGTTGTTCGTTTTTCCCAAGCTGTTTCCGCAAGGCACCCGCAGGCGCTGTGCCCTATGCGGATGTTATCGCGTAGCCTTGTCGCCGGTCAGCACCGTCGCGCCCAGGATGGCGCCGGGCGTATCGGCCGTGCGCATGCGCTGGAGCAGCACGGCGCAGCCGCCGGACTTCTTTTTCTTCTTCAGCATGTCGGCAGGCAGGACCAGGTTGGTCTCCTTGCCCTCCCACATGCCGATCGTCTCCATGTCGGTGACGGCGTGCCAGTAGTTCACGGTCTTGCCGCGGTTCTCGCCCTTGTCGATGTTGATCGTGCGCTCGCGCTCGAAATAGGCGATGACGATGTTGGCCTTGCCTTCGCCGGGGCCGACGCGGATGCGCAGTTCGTCGTTCTTCACCTCGACATCGACAGGCACTTCGAGGCCCTTGCTCTCGCCGGGCATGGCGCTGATCCGCGAGCGGATGCCGGTGATGTCGGCGCCGTTGATGTGCTCGCGGCCGTTCAGCACGGCTTGCGGCGTGTAGACGCCGTTGCGGCCGAACATGCGGGCATAGGCATATTGCCGGTCGGTATTGTCCTTGGAGGCGAGCGTGTCGGCCCAGCCGAGATAGTTCCAGTAATCGACATGGTAGGAGAGCGCGACCACCTCGCCCTCGCGCGCCAGCGTCTCCAGCGCCTTGTCGGCGGGCGGGCAGGACGAGCACCCCTGGCTGGTGAACAGCTCGACGACACCCTTGGGACGAATGGTCTCCCCGGCATGGGCAGCGTCAATGCCGGCTCCCAGCATCAGCAGGATCGCCAGACAGTGCGATATATGCGGTCTCGGCATGATCATTTCCAGTGGAGCGCCGGCCGTGGCCAGCCTTTTGAGCCCGTCATACGCGCTTGCCGCTTCAACAGGAAGTCACGATGGAGTGAGCTTCATAGCTGAGAAAAATGCTCCGGAAAATAGAAATGCCGGGGTTTGCAACCCCGGCATGAGACTGTTGATCAAGTCCGCCCAACCTCCCCTCCGTCATGGTCGGGCTTGACCCGGCCATCCACAGCCGCAGGTGCCGCATGGATCCTCGGGTTAAACCCGAGGATGATGGCGGTGGGTGGGGCACTGAAACCGTTCAAGCTGCGAGGTCTCTTAGGACGGTTTGCAGGATACCGCCGTTGTTCATGTATGTGACCTCGTCGAGTGTATCGATACGGCAGAGGAGGGGGACGTTTTTCACGGTGCCGTCGGCNCCGTTGTTCATGTATGTGACCTCGTCGAGTGTATCGATACGGCAGAGGAGGGGGACGTTTTTCACGGTGCCGTCGGCATAGGTGATGGTTGCGATCTTCTTCTCGCGCGGCTTGATGTCGCCTTCCAGGCCCTCGATGGTGACGGTCTCGTCGCCCTTGAGGTCGAGGGAGGCCCAGGTCGTGCCGTCCTCGAAGACGAAGGGCACGATGCCCATGCCGACGAGGTTGGAGCGGTGGATGCGCTCGAAGGACTGGGCGATCACGGCCTTGACGCCGAGAAGGTTGGTGCCCTTGGCCGCCCAGTCGCGCGAGGAACCGTTGCCGTATTCCACGCCCGCGAAGATGACGAGCGGAACGCCCTCCTGCTTGTATTTCATCGCCGCGTCGTAGATCGACATCTCTTCCCTGGAGGGATAGTGGATCGTGTAGCCACCCTCCTTGCCGTTCGGGCCGAGCATGTGGTTGCGGATGCGGATATTGGCGAAGGTGCCGCGCATCATCACCTCGTGATTGCCGCGCCGCGTGCCGTACTGGTTGAAGTCGGCAACGCCGACGCCATGGCCGATCAGGTAGCTGCCGGCGGGCGAGGCCGCCTTGATCGAGCCGGCCGGCGAGATGTGGTCGGTGGTGATCTTGTCGCCGAAGAGGCCGAGCACGCGCGCGCCCTTGATGTCGGACAGGCCCGAGCCGGTCTTGCCCATGCCGACGAAGTAGGGCGGGTTCTGCACATAGGTCGACTGGTCGTCCCAGGCATAGGTCTGGCCCGCCGGCACCTGCACGGCCTGCCAGTTGGCATCGCCCTTGAAGACGTCGGCATATTTGGCGGCGTAGAGCGCGCGGGTGACGTATTTCAGGATGAAGGCCTGGATCTCCTGCGAGGAGGGCCAGATGTCCTTGAGATAGACCGGCTTGCCGTCCCTGTCCTCGCCGAGCGGTTCGCTCGTCAGGTCCTTCTGCACGGAACCGGCCAGCGCATAGGCGACGACGAGCGGCGGGGAGGCGAGGTAGTTCGCCTGGACATCCGGCGAGATGCGGCCCTCGAAGTTGCGGTTGCCCGACAGGACGCCCGCGGCGATCAGCCCCTTGTCGTTGATCGTCCTGGAGATCGGCGCCGGCAGCGGGCCGGAATTGCCGATGCAGGTCGTACAGCCGAAGCCGACGAGGTTGAAGCCGAGCGCGTCGAGATCGGCCTGCAGGCCGGACCTGGCAAGGTATTCGCCGACGACCTGCGATCCCGGCGCCAGCGACGTCTTCACCCACGGCTTGGTCTTCAGGCCCCTGGCGACCGCGTTGCGGGCGAGCAGCCCGGCGGCGATCAGCACCGACGGGTTCGACGTGTTGGTGCAGGAGGTGATGGCGGCGATCGCCACGTCGCCATGGCCGAGGTCGTAATCCGTGCCCTCGACCGGGTAGCGGTTCTCAAGCTGGCCCGGCTTCTTGTAGTCGTTGTCCATGGCGCTCGCAAAGCCCGCGGCGATGCTTTCCAGCGGGACGCGGCCCTCCGGGCGCTTCGGGCCGGCCATCGCCGGAACCACGGCGCTAAGGTCGAGCTCCAGCGTGTCGGTGAAGACGAGGTCGGAACCGTCGCCGTCACGCCACATGCCTTGAGCCTTCGAATAGGCCTCGACCAGCGCGATGCGCTGCTCGTCGCGGCCGGACATGGTGAGATAGTTGACCGTCTCGGCATCGACCGGGAAGAAGCCGCAGGTCGCGCCGTATTCCGGACCCATATTGCCGATCGTCGCGCGGTCGGCCAGCGTCATGTTGTCAAGGCCGGGGCCGAAGAACTCGACGAACTTCGACACCACGCCCTTCTTGCGCAGCATCTGCACGACCATCAGCACCAGGTCGGTCGCCGTCACGCCTTCCTTCAGCTTGCCCGTCAGCTTGAAGCCGATGACCTCGGGCAGCAGCATGGAGACCGGCTGGCCGAGCATGGCCGCCTCCGCCTCGATACCGCCGACGCCCCAGCCGAGAACGCCGAGCCCGTTGATCATCGTCGTGTGGCTGTCCGTGCCCACACAGGTATCCGGATAGGCGATGGTCTCGCCGTCTTCCTCTTTGGTCCAGACCGTCTGGCCCAGATATTCCAGATTGACCTGATGACAGATACCCGTGCCCGGCGGCACCACGCGAAAGTTCTTGAAGGCCTGCTGGCCCCATTTCAGGAAGCGGTAGCGCTCGCCGTTGCGTTCGTATTCGAGCTCCACATTGCGGGCAAAGGCGGTCGGCGTGCCGAACTCGTCGACGATGACCGAATGGTCGATGACGAGATCGACGGGAACGAGCGGGTTGATCTTCTCCGGGTCGCCCCCGAGCGAGACCATCGCATCGCGCATCGCCGCAAGGTCGACGACCGCGGGAACGCCGGTAAAGTCCTGCATCAGCACGCGCGCCGGGCGATAGGCGATCTCGTTCTCCACCGTGCCCTTGTTGCTCAGCCATGCGGCGACCGACAGGATGTGCTCCTTGGTGACCGAACGGCCGTCCTCGAAGCGCAGGAGGTTCTCAAGCAGAACCTTCATCGAATAGGGCAGCCTCGAAACCCCGGAAAGCCCGTTCGCCTCGGCCTTCGGCAGGCTGTAATACACATAGTCGATGCCGTTCACCGTCAAGGTCGTACGACATTGGAAACTGTCTAGGGATCTGGACACGTTATACCCCGTTCCGTCTGGTCGCCAGAAACTGACGTACGAACGCCCGCGCGCAAAAAGCCCTTCGGGATGCGGGTGCGGCCATTTCCGCTGTCCGTACCCGGAAATCACTCCCGCGTTCGGCGCTGATCATCAAATTCAC
>NZ_KQ410734.1 GCF_001262505.1 Shinella sp. SUS2 | reverse complement strand
TTTCGAGGATCGTCAGATGCGGGAAGAGGTTGAAGTGCTGGAACACCATGCCGACCTCGCGGCGCACCTCGTCGATCCTCTTCAGATCGTTGGTGAGTTCGATACCGTCGACGACAATCCTGCCCTTCTGGTGTTCTTCCAGGCGGTTGATGCAGCGGATCATCGTCGACTTGCCGGAACCCGAGGGCCCGCAGATGACGATACGCTCACCCTTCATCACCTTGAGGTCGATATCCCTGAGAACGTGGTACTCCCCGTACCACTTGTGCATCTTCTCGATATCGATAGCGACATCCGTCGCGGACACCTGCATCCGCATGGTGTCCGCGTGAAGATCGTCGGCACGTATGATGTTTTCGCCCGCCATTCGAGCATCCTCCTGCATTGCTACGCCACGCCGCAACGGCGGCGCGATTGATCTGATTTGCGACGTCCTAGAGGGCGGCCAGAACCTCATCACAGACCTGCAGAAGCTCATCCGCATCGGCGATGGAGAAGGGCAGCGGTGGCCTGATCTTCAGGACATGGCCGAGCGGCCCCGACGCGCTGATGAGCACGCGGCGGCGGCGCAGGGCATTGACGAGATCGCTTGCGGTGCGGGGGGATGGGACGCCTTCCGGGTCGAGAACATCGACGCCGAGGAAAAGACCCTGCCCGCGGACATCACCGATGGCCGCATGACGCTTCGCCAGCGCCTCGAACCCGGCTTTCATATGCCCACCGACCTTCGATGCGTTCGCCTGCAGGTCCTCGTCCCGGAGAATGTCGAGAACGGCAGTGGCCGCGGCGCAAGCAACGGGGTTGCCACCGAAGGTGTTGAAGTAGCGCGCTTCGCGGGCGAAACGCTCCAACACCTCCTCGCGCGCGACGACACCGGCGATGGGGTAGCCGTTGCCCATGGGCTTTCCCATTGTAACGAGGTCAGGCACCAGCCCGTGACGCTGGAAGCCCCACATATGCGAGCCCATGCGGCCGAAACCCGCCTGCACCTCGTCGGCGATGAAGAGGCCACCCGCTGCGCGGATCGCCGCGACTGCTCCCGCAAGGAAGCCGGCCGGTTCGGCAAAGACACCATCACTGGAGAAGATCGTATCGACCAGCAGGGCGGCAGGACGGATGCCATGACGTTGCATGTCGGCAATGGCGGCCTGGACCTCGCACTCGAAGAACCTGCCAACCTCTTCCGGCGAAGCGGCAAGGCGTGGATCCGGGGCCGTGACGGTGCGCACGTCCACCGCCAGCGGCACGTTCGGGCCGAGAGAGGGCGACATGGCGGCGATTGCGTGGCTGATGCCGTGATAGGCATTGGCGGTGACGATGAAGCCGGTGCCACCCGTATGGTTGCGCGCGATACGCAGAGCGAGGTCGTTGGCTTCGCTACCGGTGCAAGTCAGCATCAGGCGATTGGTTTCGGCGGGGAAATGGCCAAGCAACCGCTCGGCATAGCCGACAATGCTTTCGTCGAGATAACGCGTGTGCACGTTGAGCTTTGCCGCCTGCTCGGCGATGGCGGCAACGACGCGCGGGTGGCAATGGCCGACACAGGGAACATTGTTATAGGCATCGAGGTAGGCATTGCCGGCGGCATCGTAGAGACGAACGCCGCTCGCCCAGTCGAAATGGACAGGCTCCTCGTAGAACATGCGGTAGGGCTGACCAAGGACGCGCTGGCGACGTTCCACCAGATCGCGCGTGCGCTCATCCAGGGTTCCGGCGTTCCGGCTGTCGAACGCGTTGATCATCACGGGTAAGCTCATGGCATGCACCTTCGCTGCTAGAGGGTGTTCCTGAACGGATTTTGCGGCAGGGCCGAAAGCCGCTCCAGCCGCATCCAGGACACGGGATTGTTCTTCATGATGTAGGAGCGGTTGGCTGGATCGCGGGCCGCAAGGAGCTCCGTGACCACGACGTTGATGACGCAGCGCGCGATCATGAATTCCGGTAGCAGCGTGATCTCCAGATCCTTCAAGGGCAAAACCCGATGATAGGCTTCGACGACATCGCAGGTGTTGCGCAGATCATTCTCGCCACCCTGAACCTGGAGCAAGGCGGCACCCGCAAGGTCCACGAGCCGCGGCGCATAGACGAGGTCACCGAAATCAAGGAAGCCGGACAGGCGGTCCTTCGCCTCGCTGGCGACGAGAATGTTCTGGCCGTTCATGTCGCTGTGAACGGCCTGCGCGGGCAGTGCGGCCATGTGCGGTCCCGCGACGGTTTCAAAGCGGTCGAGCATCGCTTCGACAAGCGGCCGACGATCCTCGTCGATCAATGCCAGGAAGGGGCGCAGGCGCGCAATGTTCTTGACGTCCCAAATGAGGTCACGCTGACGCAAATAGGGATGAACGAAGCTTTCAAGCGCCGCATCCAGGCTGGCAACCGCTTCTCCAACAGCACGGCGCAGCATTCTTGTCGGCGTATCGATGAAGGCGAACGGCGTACCTTCGATATAGGTCAGCAAACGGAGATGGCGACCATCCTCGATGCCGAGGAAAACGGAGCTCTCGCCGTTCAGGGCAGGCAGGACACGCGGCGCCGCGATATCCGTGGCGACGTGTTCGATGTGCCGAAGCGCGGCGCTCTCAAGCAGGGTGCCATCCGGACTTTCCTGCGGATCCGAGACCTTGAGTGTGAAGGCCAGGCCCTCGGGCGTCCGGATTCGGAAATTCTGGGTGCGCTCGCCACCAAGCTCGCTGGCCTGGCCAATCACGCCGAAATAGCGCCATACGACACCTTCGGCTTCGGCGGCATCGAACCGTGCGGTCATTCGCCAGCCTCCTGGAAGGAGTCCGCCAGAATGCCGAAACAGTTGACGACATCTGAAACGACGGCCTTGCGGGCCGTGGCGGCATCATTCGTCGCAATGGCCGCAAATGCCGTTTCGTGGTCGGGAATGGCATCGGTCAGCTTGCCGGGCTCGGCCTTGGCCAGACGTACCGAAGGACCCATGCGCAACCAGAGCGGTTCGATCATGTCGCGCAGGATCGGCGAGTTGCTCATATCCGCGATATGCAGGTGGAAGCGTGCATTGGCGCGCAGAAACCGGCTGGTGTCGTTTGTGTGCGCGGCCTCCACCATGGCGTCGAAATGGATGCGCAGACCTGCAAGGCTTTCCGGTGTCGCAGCCCTCGCGGCGCGAGCGGCTGAAAGCCCTTCGAGGGCAACGCGGATATCACGGATTTCCGTGAGCTCCGCGATGGTCAACCGCGGAACAACGAAGGTGCGTTCGAGACGCAACGCACCTAGACTTTCAAGCTTCTGGAGCGCATCGCGGACAGGGACGACGCTTGTGCCGAGGGCCGCGGCCAGGTTTCTCAGCACCAGCCGGTCACCGGGACGGAACTCCCCGATGATCAGCTTTTCCTTGATCTGCTGATAGATCTGCTCATTGAGCGTATCCTGGACGAGCGTCTTGTAGGTCTGCATGGAGCCCCCGTCCGCCAGCACTGTTTCGTTGCTGCCCATCCTCAACGCTTCTCATTGGCGAACTCCCGCTCAAGCCGGCGGGAATGGATCGAAAGAATGAAGCAGAAGATGAAGAAGGCACCACCGACGACGAGGTAGGCTTCGCGATAGAAGCCGAGCCATGCGCCGTCGGCAATCGCCCCGCGTGCTCCACCAAGCACGTCGATAAGGCCGATGATGCTGATCAGCGTCGTATCCTTGATCGACTCGATGAAGGTATTGATGATTGCCGGCAGCGCAATCCGGAAGGCCTGCGGCAGCACGATGAGGCGGGAGATCAGGCCATTGGAAAGGCCAAGGCTGTGACCGGCCTCCGACTGGCCACGCGGCACGGCCTCGAGACCACCGCGGATCGCTTCGGCAAGATAGGCGGCCTGGAACAGGATCAATGCAACCTGCGCGCGCAGAATGTTGTCGATGAGATTGCCGCCCGGCAACAAGAAGGGCAGCATGGTCGAAGCGATGAACAGCACCGCAATCAGCGGCAGGCCACGCACGATTTCCACATAGAGCGAGCAGAAGCGGCGGATGACGGTGGCCTTCGAGTGGCGGCCGAGCACGATGAGGACCGACAGCGGAAGTGCCAGGACGATACCGAAGGCAGACAGGCCGACGGTAAGCGGCAGGCCACCCCAGCGACTGGTGGAAACCGCAGGCAGGCCGAAAATACCGCCGCCCATCAGGACCAGGCTGATGACCATGACAGCGACCCAGGCAAGCGCCAGGGCCGGCTTCCAGAAACGCCGGAAGCCACTGAGTATGAGGATCGCGAGCACCAGCACGACAGCGAGCGTCGGCCGCCAATACTGGTCGGCCGGATAGCTGCCGAAGAGGATGATGTGATAGCGCTCATGCAGGAAGGCCCAGCAGGCACCTGCAGCCGCACGGCAGGTCTCCGGCGAAGCCTGCCCGAAGACGGCATCGGTGACGGCCCATCCGTAGAAACGCAAGAAGAGGTAAACAAGGCTGCCGGTGATCGCCACTGTCAGCACAGCATGCGACCAAGGATGGAAGTAGGGGCGCAGCCAGCCGGCGAGCCCGCCGCTGGAAGGGCGCGGGAGTGCCGCGGTAATTTCACTCATGACTTCACCAGTTGCGCGCGCTTCTCCAGCCAGCGGATGACCGCCGAGGTCACAAGGCTGAGCGACAGATAGATCAGAAGATAGATGGATACGGTCTCGATGGCCCGGCCGGTCTGGTTCAGGGCGGTGTTGCCGACGGAAACCAGGTCCGGATAACCGATGAGAACGGCCAGCGTCGTGTTCTTGATGGCATTGAGATACTGGTTGGCAAGCGGCGGCAGCATGAGACGCAGCGCCTGCGGGGCCAGCACGAGATAGAGCGTCAGGAGAGGTCCAAGCCCCAGCGAATGGGCTGCTTCCGATTGCCCCTTGGGCAGCGCTGCCAGGCTACCGCGGACGATCTCGGCAATAAAGCCCGACGTATAGAAGGAAAGTCCGGCAAGCATCGCCATATATTCCGGCGTCATGCCCATGCCGCCGCGAAAGTTGAAGCCCGTAAGCGCAGGCTTCTGGATTTCGCCCCAACCAAGCGCATAGATGGCGACACCGACAAGCGCCACGATCGAAAGGAACAGCCCCGTCGTGGCCGATCGCGGGAAGTGACCCGTCTCGTTGCGACGACGCACCATGATGCGCCAGAAAAGGAAGCCGCAGACAAGAGCGAGCACTGTGATGGCGGCAAGAACCGGGCCGGCATCCCCGACCAGGACCGTCGGAATGTAAAGGCCGCGGCTGGAAATGAAGACCGATTCCCCAAGGGTCCAAGCCTGGCGCGGCGGCGGCAGCACACGCACGGCCGTTGCGCAGACGACAAGGATCAACAGGAGCGGCGTGTTGCGCGTCACCTCGATATAGGCTTTTGCAAGCGCACGGAGCTGTGGATGGGCGGTACGCCCCGCAAGGCCGATCAGAAGTCCAAGCACGGTGGACAGCACGATGGCGGCGGAGGCCAGCTTGATGGTGTTGAGCAAACCAACGAGCAGTGCCCGGAAATAGCTGTCGCCGGAGCCGAAGGAAATCAGCGACTCGCCGATCGGGAACGACGTGGCGCTCCAAAGGAAGCCATAGTCGATGCCGATGCCGCGGGCGGCGAGGTTGGACGCGAGATTGTGCGACAGCCACGCAAGAACTGCGATGGCTGCCGCGACAAACAGCGCGTTTTGAAGGCGCTCGCTACGCATCAACGCAACGGTGCTGCATACATGAGGCCACCCTTCGTCCACAGGTCGTTGAGACCGCGATCGAGCTTGAGGGGCGAAGCCTTGCCGAGGTTGCGTTCGAAGCTCTCGCCATAGTTGCCAACGGCCGTGACGATCTTGACGACCCAGTCTTCGGACAGGCCCAGGTCCTTGCCGTTGCCGGGCGTCGTGCCGAGGATCTGCTTGACTTCCGGGTCGGGTGAGTTCTTGGCAAGGTCGGTGACATTCGCCTGCGTGATGCCGAGCCGCTCGGATTCGACGAGAGCGAACATGACCCAGCGTGCAACGAGGAAGAGTTCTTCATCACCGCTCTTCACAGCCGGTGCATAGGGCTCCAGCGTGATGAAGTTCGGGAAGATGATGTAGTCATCGACATTGCCGTTGCCGGCGCGCGAACCGGCGAGGTTGCCGTAATTGCCACCGAAGGCATCGCAACGACCACCAAAGAAGGCCGCGTCGAGCTGTTCCCAGGCACTGAGAACGAGCGGCGTATAGTTCAGGCCCCGCGACTTGAAGAAGTTCTCGGTGTTCACCTCAAAGGTCGATCCCTGCAGGATGCAGACAGTCGCGTCCGCAAGCTGGTCCGGGCTGTCGACACCGAGGGACTTCGGCACCATGAAGGTGTAGCCGTCGAAGTAGTTCGGCGATGCGAAGCGCGCGCTCTGGGCGCCTTCACGGTTGAGCGTCGTCGTCGTGTCGTGGGCCAGCACATCGATTTCGCCGGAAGACAGCAGAACGAAACGCTCCGAGTAGGATGTCTGGCGGTAGGTCACCTTGGAGGCATCGCCGAGAATGGCCGCCGCCATCGACTTGCAGTAGTCAATGTCGATGCCGGCGAGTTCACCATTGGCAGCCGGTGCGGAGAAACCCGGAACGGCCTGGCCGACGCCGCAGACAAGATTGCCGCGGGCTTTGATGGCATCGAGTGCCGCACCCGCCTGTGCGGAGCCGGCGAAGGACATCGCCCCCATGAGCGCGGTGGCGCAGGCTAGAACTCCCAGTTTCAATGAAGTCGCAAGTTTCACGTGTTTCCCCTTTTTCATGCGCGTTCAGGTGAGACCCGCTGGCACCATTGCCGGCGGGTTGCTTGGTTCGACGAGCTGTCAGGCAGCCGATTGGGTGATGCAGACGTATTTGAGCTCGAGGAACTCCTCGATCCCGTATTTCGAGCCTTCGCGGCCGATGCCCGATTCCTTGACACCGCCAAAGGGTGCAACCTCGTTCGACACCAGGCCCTCGTTGACCCCGACAATGCCGGACTCAATCTGCTCGGCGACGCGCCACATGCGGTCGAGATCGCGCGTGAAGATGTAGGCGGCAAGGCCAGAGGACGTGGCGTTTGCGGCCTTGATGACGCTCTTCTCATCGGAGAAGCGCTGCACGGGAGCAACCGGACCAAACGTCTCCTCGCTCTCGAAGAGCATGCTGGCGTCGACATTTGTCAGCACGGTCGGTTCAAAAAAGGTCTGGCCCAGTCCATGACGCTTGCCGCCGGTTGCGATCTTGGCCCCCTTGTCGAGGGCGTCCGCGACGTGGCGCTCCACCTTGGTGAGGGCCGCCTCATTGATCAGCGGACCCTGCTGCACACCATCGACAAAACCACCACCGACCTTGAGGGCACCGACCGCCACCGAAAGGCGCGCGACGAAGGCATCATGGATTTTCTCATGCACATAGATGCGGTTCGGGCAGATGCAGGTCTGCCCGGTATTGCGGAACTTCGCATTGATGACCCCCTGCACGGCGACATCGAGGTCGGCATCCTCGAACACGATGAGCGGGGCGTTGCCACCGAGCTCCATCGCCACCTTCTTCACCGTGCTCGCCGACTGCTCCATGAGCAGCTTGCCGACCCGCGTGGAGCCCGTGAAACTGATCTTGCGCACGACCGGATTGGAGGTCATTTCGCCGCCGATAGACGTCGCATCCCCCGTGACGATGTTGAAGACGCCCTTCGGCATACCGGCACGTTCAGCGAGTTCGGCCAGAGCCAGCGCAGAGTAAGGCGTGAATTCGGAGGGTTTCACCACGACCGAGCAGCCTGCTGCAAAGGCCGGCGCGCATTTGCGGGTGATCATCGCGGAAGGGAAGTTCCAAGGCGTGATGGCGGCGACGACACCGATCGGCTGCTTCAGCACCATGATACGGGACTGGGCCCTGGGCGCAGGAATAAGGTCGCCATAAGCGCGCTTGGCTTCCTCGGAAAACCACTCGGCAAACGACGCGGCGTAGCGGATTTCGGCTTCACTCTCGGCAAGCGGCTTGCCCTGCTCGGCTGTCATGATAGCAGCAAGGTCGGATAGGTTGGCGAGCATGAGATCGAACCAGCGTCGCAAGACCGCAGCCCGATCCTTCGCCGCAAGGGCTGCCCAATCCTGCCTGGCCTCCTCCGCCAGCGCGATGGCCCGGCGAGCCTCGGCGGCGCCCATGTTCGGCACGGTGCCAATCTCAAGCGCGGTTGCAGGATCGATCACCGCGATCGTGCTGCCATTGTCGGCCGCTACCCATTGCCCCCCGACATAACCATGCTGCCTGACCAGCGACGGGTCCGCCAGACGACTGAAAAGCGGATGGCGCGAGATCTGATGCACGGTCATGGCATGGCTTCCTGTAAAGTTTCTCTGTCGAGTGTTATAACAGACGACAAATAACGCATAGTCAAGCCCGGTTCGTCGCGCGAAGGGATGTCGATTGCAAAAAAGTGTGCGCCTCTTTTCGACTGTTCATTCCCAAATGAACGGAAATCGGCCCGCGGTAGCCCCCGTGACGACAAAGAGACGCTCCTCGGCCCCCCTATCGGCGGCTTCTGAAATGACCGGGCATTCTGCTCGCCATAGGTCGAGCGCAGACACGATGTATCGATGGCTCAGAAAAATGCACATACCGGCGAATGGCTAGGCGCCAGGCTGTTGAGCGCAAGGCACTTTGTCCATAGCCTTCCAAGGTGAAAGTGACGCAGAACTACAGGGCAATTCCACAACAACCAGCCAAGCCATCGTGCGGTTAGATGGCCAATTCCCGGCAAAACATCACAACATGTCCAATACCCATAACGCTGGATAAGATTGCCTTATCGGTCATTCCTCTCATTAGAGAGAAAACTGCGAAAATCGGCAACGGGAGAAGGGAAAATGCCCTCAGCTACCTTCGCTCCGCTCTGCAAATCCTCTCCTGCTTCAGCCAACATCTCGTTGCCTTCCTCGCTTGGCACACGGCAGCGGTCTCTAACGGGGTGCTCCAGGCGCCCGGCTCACCCTCTGAGCGCTTCAAAAACGGTGGAGTTTCAAACGTCCATAGAACGGAGGAAATCCCTCATTCAGCCGGTACGCCTTCCCTCCCCGCCATTTGCCCGCAAAGCCGCCATCAACATCGGCCCGAGGCCAAATTCGCCGCGAGCGGCTTTTCGTGTGAGGTCGCGCAAGTAGCCTCCGGGCGAGTTGATATGACCGGCCCGCTCGAGGATACAGGCCACCGCAACCGCTGCATTCTCCGGCCCCATAGTTTCACAAGCTTCTTGGTAGGCAGAAGGGCTGACCCCCAACATCGAGCGCGCGGTGACGGCGGCCGTCAACAGGTCGCGCCAATGCGTGATGCAACCGCCCGGCGCATAATCGCCAATCTCGGGGCATGCCTTCAGCACCATTGCCAAAGGGAAAGCTCTGGTCGGTTCGACAGCCTTGCGTGTTTTCTGTCTCGACATATCGCCCTGCTCTTTTTTGGAGCTAGGTTCAAGTTCACGGATGGATTCGGGTTTTGAATTCTGTATGTGCTGGCCATTTTGGACAGCATTGCCGCTTGATTTTTCTGTTTTCAGTTGTGTTTCCAACAGATTGACGATCTCTTCGCGCAGCAGTTCCATTTCTTCCAGCACGATATCGACTTGATCCCGTCGTGGCAGGCGTGGAAGACGCGCGATCAGCGCGAGATAGAGATCTTCGATCGCGGACCAGTCGCCATCGGCCCCCTCCTCCATTGCTGCCGAAATCAGCTTGCGAACATCGCGCCGGCACAGCGTCAGGGCCTCCTTGGCACGTTTGAAGCGCAGCTTTTCCTCAGCCACTTTCTGGGCGAGACCCGCGAACTCCGTTGCTCGGGCAACGAGCGGCGCGAGGCTGAAGCCAAAAGCTTCCTCGATCTCCCCTCCCCTGTTGCGATGGGCATATCGTTTGCCGTTCGGGCTGTCGCGGCGCTGAATCAATCCGGCATCGACCAAAGCCGCCAGATGCCGGCGCAACGTCGTTCCGGCAATGCCATGCGCGCGAATCGCAAGCTGAGCATTCGAGGGAAAAACCACCAGGCCACGTTCGTCGGAAAGGTCCCCTTCGGGATAAAAGCTCAGCAGCGCATGGAGCACCGCCAGCGACCGGTCCTGAACCCCGAAAACATCCTTGGCTTCGCAGACGTCCCGAAAGACTTTCCACTTGTCGACTGTCTTGTTCGGATTGTGGTCGGCCGTCTCCAGCTGACCTTTCACCAAAGCAAGCGTCATCGGCCGCCGCCCGAAAGGCGTCGTCACATTTCCATTCCGCATTTTCCTTCACCTCTCTTCAGGCAAAAGAAATCCGCTCACCAAAACGGTGCCAAAGACTCTTGACTAGGATTCATGGAAATGCGATTCTTGATCTTGCTAGAAATCAGGAGAAGGCTTCCACGGCTTTGGTCGTTTGGGGGCCTTTTTCTTTTACGGTTCAAGCTCCTCGTTTTCCTTCAGGAATTCCTCGTAAAGCCGGTCCAGCTGCTTCTCGACGAAAGCACCGAACTTCGGCACGGCAGCCTTGTTGAAATTCAGGGTAAGCTGGCCGTCGGTCTCCGTGACCTTCACCGCCTTCGAGCCGTCCGCACGCCACTCCCCGCTTCTGGGCTTCGGTTTTGCCGCCCGCAGCTGCTCGAAGAGGTGCTCGAAGCGGCTGTCAGAAGACAGCGCCCTGAATTCATCGGCATGAATGAGTTTCAACGCCCTGGCTTTCTTCAGGGCGTTGTCGAGCAGATCCGCCACTTCGGCCCATCGCGTACGGCCAAAGCTCGGCGCCGGGCCGATCGCCTCGATCAACACATCGGGAAGCCGGCTCGCCAGCGCGATCATCCGCGACAGAGCGGCCTTGTCCACGCCGAGCGACGACATGATGATATCGCGCGAAAAGCCGCGGCGTTCGAGGCGAAGGGCAAAGAACGTCCGCTCGATATAGGAAAGATCAGTGCGGGCATTGTTTTCCTGACCTTGGCTCACGACCAGCTGCTCATCCGTGAGTGGCCGGATGACTGCCTTGATCGTTCCACCGATCGCCCGAATGGCGGCGAGCCGCCGGTGGCCGTAGGCGACCTGATAGCGCCCCTCGGTATCCGGGTGAGGACGAACCAAAATCGGAACCTGCTGGCCGTGTTCACGGATCTGTTCGATCAGGCTGTTCAGCCCTTCGGTGTCGATCTCAAGCCTGTCCGGCACGAAGGAGCTATCGATGAGCGCAGGATCCAGCTCTACGATGGTCTGGCCATGTGAAAGCTGTCTCTCGAGGTCGGCCGCACGTTGTGCCTTTTCCGAAATGCTGCCCAGGGACTGGGAAAAGGCACCGACAGGGCCGGAGCGTCGCAAGGGGCGATCGAGATTGGCCAGTGGTCGGATATCGGCAAGCGAGCCGGTTTCGGCACTGCTGCCGGCCGCTCCATCCGTATCTGCACCGAAGATGTTCTTTCTGGCCATTGTTTACTTCCGTCCCCAGGTCTGTTTGACGAGTTCCTCGATCTCGGTGTTCACTGCCGTCAGGGATTCGAGAGCGCGGTCATAGGTTCCGCGCGTGAACTGCGCTCGATCGATCTCGTAGAGGGTCTGCTTGGTAAGGCCCGCGTCGGAAATCGCGGTCGACTTCAGCATCGCGTTGGAAAGAACACGGTTGCCGAAAATCGAACGCATGAAGCCGGCCATCTGAGCCTGCGGCCCATCGTTCGGCTCGAAGCGGGTGACGAGATACCGCATCCAATCGTAGTTCATCGTACCGCCCGCGTTTTCCACAACCTGCAACAGGTCACCGGTCATCTGCAGGAACTGGCTCATCGACATGACGTCGAGCATCTGCGGATGCACGGTGATCAGAACGGCCGTCGCGGCGCAAAGGGCGGACAAGGTGAGAAAACCGAGCTGCGGCGGGCAGTCGATCACCACGACGTCATAGGCGCTTTCGATATCCGCAAGGCATTCCCCGATGCGCGCGAAGAACATGGAGTTCGTATCGGTGCGCGCCATCAGTGCCTTTGGCGTCTCATGTTCGAATTCCATGAGCTCGAGATTGCCGGGAATGATGTGGAGGTTGGGCGTGTAGGTCGCCCGGACGATCTCGGTCACGTCCCGGCGGGTGTCATCATAGCGGATGGCGCCATAAAGCGTTTCGTTGTCGCCGACATCCAACTCCGGCTGGTGACCAAACAGCGCCGACAGGGAAGCCTGCGGATCGAGATCGATCGCCAACGTGCGATAGCCGCGAAGGGCGAGGAACTGCGCGAGATGGGCGGAGGTCGTGGTCTTGCCGCTGCCCCCCTTGAAGTTCATCACGGAGATGACCTGCAGCTTCTCGCCGTCACGCCGATGCCGGATATATTTGCGCGGCCCCTTCCCGCCCTCGTCGAGCAGCTTGCGCAAAGCCTCGATGTCGTCGACGGAATAGGTACGGCGCCCGTTGGAGGATGGCTCCGGCCCATGCCCTTCCGCCACGATCTGGCGGAGATACCCCTGGTGGATGCCGATGAATTCCGCAGCCTCGGCCGACGAGAACTGCCGGATGCTCTTCCGGGCCGTCGGCGGAAAGGTTCGCTGCTGGTGCGCCTGGAGCTGGCGCATCAGCTCCTCTGCATCAGAGGCAATTAGCGAGCGCAGGTTTCCGCTCTGATCGGTCGCGGCTTGTTTCAACATCGTGGCCTCAGGATTAACTTCTGCGCTTTTTCCTCGAAAACTGATGAATAAGCGCTGATGAAGCTAGCCCGATTCCCTGAGTCGGACAAACCCTTTTTGGCAGAGCTTCGCGCAAGACCAACGGGATTCATGTTGTACATGTACAACTGCATTTCAGGTGCACGTCTGCCCTGCCCTGTCCGCCGGGCTCCGTATGCATTGTCGCAGGATCAGGGCACAGGCGCTTCCGACTCGGGTGCCCATGCCGGTGTCTCTTGGTTGTACATGTACAACGCGTCCGAACCCAGTATCAACACGAGCCTGGCGGAGGTATCATTCCCACCATTTCGGCTCTTGCCTTTTATACAGTCAGGGTGCCTTGAAGGCTCCAGTATCGAGGAACGTCTCGATCACATCGCACCAGGGTGCGATGTCGATTTCGTTCTTCGACAACCAGTCGGGATTGAAATAGGTGCTGGAATAACGATCGCCGCTGTCGCAGATGAGCGTGACGAGCGAGCCCTCGCGCCCTTCGTTGATCAGGCTGTCGGCGATGGAGAGCAGGCCGAAGAAATTCGTACCGGTTGAGGCACCCACTCGCCGGAACAGACGGTCCGAAAGCACATGCGCGGCCGCGATGGAGGCTGCGTCCGGCACCTTGATCATATGGTCGATAACCGTCGGGATGAAGGACGGCTCGACACGCGGCCGCCCAACACCTTCGATGCGCGACGGCGCGGTGCAGGTCGTCTGCATGTCGCTCGCCTTCCAGGCGTCGTAGAACACCGAATGCTCGACATCCGTCACGCATAGCCGTGTCGAGAGGTTACGGTAGCGGATGTAGCGCCCGATCGTTGCCGACGTGCCGCCGGTTCCCGCCCCCATGATCACCCAGCTCGGAACCGGATGGGCTTCCCGCTCCATCTGGCCGAAGATGCTCTCGGCGATATTGTTGTTGCCTCGCCAGTCCGTGGCCCGTTCGGCATTGGTGAACTGATCGAGGTAGTGGCCTCCGGTCTCCGATGCGATGCGCGCCGCAGTTTCATAAACTTCTGACGGGCTGTCGACGAAGGCACAGCGACCACCGAAACGTTCGATGACGTCGATCTTCGTACGACTGGTGCTGCGTGGCATGACGGCAATGAACGGCAGTTCGAGCAGATCGGCAAAATAGGCCTCCGACACCGCGGTCGATCCCGACGAGGATTCGACCAGTGTCGTGCCCTTGCTGATCCGTCCGTTGCAGATGCCGTAGAGGAACAGGGAGCGGGCCAATCGGTGCTTCAGGCTTCCTGTCGGGTGCGTGCTCTCGTCCTTGAGGTAGATGGAAATGCCCTTCAGCCCCTTGAAAACTGGGTTGACCAGATGGGTATCCGCCGAGCGGCGGGCGTCGCCCTCGAGGATGCCGATGGCATTGCGTGCCCAGGCCCGGTCGGCGCAGTCGAGGAAGGGAACGGTTTCGGCCTGAAACCGGGTCGAATTCGTAGTCATGTCGCAACCCTTCAAACGGCTTTGTCTGCGCACCCTCGGGCCTGCACATTGCTTTGTGAAGCTGGGTCGCACAGGAACCACAGACGAGTAGAGGGCGGAAACGAAGCCGATGGCCGGTGCATCCCCCCGGTCCGGAGAAATGGCGGACGTCGTTCAGGTCCCCGCCCCCTTTGATAGCAAAAGTTCACCGGCACGCAAAACACTTGGCAGAAGGATCATTTGCGCCCTGCTGCAGAAAGCAGAGTTCGCGTTCATCGTACGAGAGCCCGCCACACGACGGCACGAAAACCTTCGCCATCGGCACACAGCCCACCAAATGTACCACGTCCTGGCCAGGGCGGGATACGATGCCAATCGATAAGAGCGCGACTACACCACGCGGACCGGTATCGCAGGTGGTCGGCAAGGGGAGGGACGCGCTTGTCCGGCCTGCAGGATGTATGCGCCGTCGTACGGGCCGGTCCCGCAGTGGCCGTACGAACGGAGGGCGGTTTGGCAGCAGCAACCGCACAATACACACGGGCGACCCGCTGCTACGCTTCCAGTCTCACTCCTCAGCAACCACTGCGCCGACAGGTCACTATGCTTGCGGCCCACGCACTGGCCCGCACCATGGACGTCGCCATCACACGGGAGGATCGCGTCCCGCCGGCTGACGCTCCACTATTCCGACCTCGCCCGTTCAACTCCATCGGTGGCCTTGCGACGCTTTGTCCGCCGGTGGTGGATGACAGACCGGCATACAGGCAATATACCGTCAATCTACATTGGCTTGGAACCCTCGGTCATGAAGAACTGGCATCCCGATCTCGGCCGCAGCAGCAGCCCTCTCTACATGGCGATCGCCGATCTGATCGAGATGGATCTGCGCAGCGGGCAGCTCTTGGTCGGCGACAAGCTTCCGACGCACCGGGACCTTGCCCGGCGGCTCGCCATCGACGTCACCACCGTCGCCCGCGGCTACCTCGAAGCACAGAAGCGCGGGCTCGTGCAGTCGCATGTCGGCCGCGGCACCTTCGTCACGGGCAGCGCGGATGCAGCACGCGTCCCTCTTCCCGTTGGCATATCGCCGGACAGCCGCCGCGCGGCCATGGTCGATCCCTCCATGAACATGCCCCCGGAGCCGGACGACCCTGATTTGCTCGCCCGCATGCGTGACGGACTGTCGGCGGTCGCCAGCGATCTCGTTCCGCTGCTGCGCTACCAGAGTTTCGGTGGCGCGGCCATGGACAAGGAAGCCGCCGCCCTTTGGCTCGGGCGCAAGGGCCTCGCGCCGCAGCAGGAGCGCATCTTCGTGGCGCCCGGCGCCCATCCAGCACTGCTGGCAATCTTCGGAATGCTCACCAAACCCGGTGACACCGTGCTTGCAGAAACCATCACCTATCCGGGAATGCGCTCGATCGCCGCACAGCTGCGCCTCAAGCTCGTTGGCCTGCCGATGGATGATCAGGGCATCCTGCCGGAGGCCTTCGCGGAGGCCTGCATGCGCGAAAAGCCAAAGGCGATCTACCTCAATCCGACGCTGCAGAACCCGTTGACGCTGACCATGTCAGCCGCGCGTCGGGCGGAAATCGCCGCAACGGCAAACACACACCGCGTGCCGATCGTCGAGGACGACGCTTATGGCTTCATTCCAGCAAGCACCCCATCCCCCCTTGCCGCCTTCGCGCCCCAGCTCACCTGGTACATCGGCGGACTGTCGAAATGCATCGGTGCGGGCTTGCGCCTGGCCTTTGTGGTCGCGCCCGATGACAGCCGGGCTCTCTGGTCCTTCGCCGGAGCCATGCGGGCAGGCAATGTTATGGCTTCGCCCCTGACCGCGGCCCTCGCCACGCGGTGGATAGAGGATGGCACGGCCGACGCGATTCTCGATTTCCTGCGCTCGGAGGCTCCGGCCCGCCAGGCCCTTGCCGCCAGCCTCCTGCCTGCCGGCTACCGCGCCGATCCCATGAGCTTCAACATCTGGCTGCCGCTACCGCAGGGCTGGACGCGATCCACCTTCGGCACCCACATGCGGGCCTGCGGCCTCGGCGTGATGGCCAGCGACGCCTTTGCCGTCGATGGCGCGCCGCCGGAAGCCGTGCGGGTCAGCCTCGGCGGCCCGGTGACGCGGCCGCAACTCCAGACCGCCCTCGAATTCATGGCGCACGCACTTGAAGGCCCCCCGGAAATGGCCGGGTCCTTCTTCTGATTCCGTAAATCTTCCCGATCGAACGGATGCAGCCTCACTGGCAGCAGACGTTCGTCTGCCTGCGTCAGTATGTCTGCTCGACAAATTGACAGCATGATTGCATCTATATGAACGCATACGATGATTGGATTGAATGGAACGAGAGAGGTACTTGCCATGAATGAGACCTATCCCCAGCTGCCGCCCATGCAAACCGGTATTCGCGGTCGTTGCCCGCGCTGCGGCCAAGGGCATCTCTTCAAGGGATTCCTTACACTGGCGCCGAAATGCGAAGCCTGCGGTCTCGACTATTCCTTCGCCGACCCTGCCGATGGCCCGGCCTTCTTCGTCATCTGCTTCGCCTGCGTGCCGAGCGTGCTGCTCGCCGTCTGGCTGGAGGTCGCCTTCAGCGCCTCGCTGTTGACGCAGGTTCTGGTCACAGGGCCCTTCATGCTGTTGACCTGCATTCCCCCGCTTCGGCCGCTCAAGGGATGGCTGGTCGCAAGCCAGTATTTCTACAAGGCCGAAGAGGGCAAGGTCGTCCGCCGGCAGGCGGGCACCTGACACAAGAGGGGAGGGGCTACCAAGTGATGTTCGACAGGCGTAGCCAGGGCGGGTTTTCCGCATACATTTCACGGATCAGCGCCTTGATCTCATCGATCCGCCCCGAGCCGTCGTTCCGCCGGTAGCTCATGATGACCGGCGAGGTCGCCCGCTCGTCGGAAAGCACGCGGTAGCAGACATCGTCCATGCGCTGGCGCTGGGCTGCCGCAGGCAGGATGCACACGCCGATGGCGGCCGCGACAAGGCCGAGCGCGGTCTGGATCTCCCGAACTTCCTCGACCGTGCCCAACTCGACATTGAGATCCGCACAGAGGGCAAGCACCTCGTCGGCAAAGCTTGGTCGCGGCTTGGAGGGATAGATCACCAGCGTCTCGCCGGCGATCTCGCTCAGCGCAACGGGTTCCGTCGCCAGTGACTTCGGATGACCCTTGGGAAAGGCAACGACCAGCCGCTCCTCTCGTAGCGTGATCCGCTCGATATCAGGGTCGCTGAGCCGTACGCGGCCGAAACCGAGATCGATACGCCCGTCCTTCAGCGCCGCGATCTGTTCCACCGACATCATCTCGCGGATCTCGATGCCGAGCGCTGGCCAGCGGGCCCGCATGCGACGCACCAGATCCGGAATGCCGCTGTAGAGCGTCGAGCCGACACACCCGATAATGAAGATCTCCCGGCGCGAGGCTGCGATGCGCCGGGTCTGTTCGCGCACATGATCGATACGGGCAAGGATCTGCTTCGCCTGGTCATAGAAGAAACGCCCCGCATCGGTCAGGACCAGCGGGCGGATGGAGCGGTCGATCAGGGTAACCCCGAGCGTCTCTTCCAGCTGCTGGATCTGCCGGCTCAGCGGCGGCTGGGCAATGTGCAGCAGTTCCGCAGCCCTGGAAAAATTACGCTCGCGGGCAACGGCGACGAAGTAGCGAAGTTGGCGCAGCTCCATGACACTATACCTTCCCGGTATTGAAAGCGACCGCGATAGTCTTGGACGCTTTGCGGCGCCAAAGCTAGCCTTGCAGCAAGAATTTCGCGGGAGTTCCTGCATAGGCCAGACACCTGCCCGGCCGGGTCGAGGCGCATGGATCGACGGCGCCAGAGCGAGTATCCACAATGCCTTTCATCCGATCCAACGACATCGTGCTCTTCTATCGCCGCGCCGGCCGGCGCGGCGCACCGCGGATCGCCTTCGCCAACTCTCTTGGAACAGATGTGGCGATATGGGACGAGGTCGCCAATGCACTCGCCGCCGATTTCGACCTCCTGTTCTATGACAAGCGCGGCCACGGACTGAGCGAAGCAGGCCCTACACCCCGCGGTATCCGCGACCACGCCGACGACCTCGTTGGCCTTCTCGACCATGTCGGCTGGCAGGATACGATGCTCTGCGGCCTCTCCGTCGGCGGGCTGATTGCCATGGACCTCGCAGTGCGGGCACCGGCCCGGATCACACGCCTTGTTCTGATGGACACGGCGGCGAAGATCGGCACGCCGGATGCCTGGAACGCCCGCATCGATGCCGTGCTCAAGGACGGCGTCGCATCGATCGGCGAGGCGATTATGGCACGGTGGTTTTCTCCGGCCTATCGCGTAGAGCAGCCGGAAGCCTTTTCCGGCTGGCGCCGGATGCTGGAGCGCACACCGGCCATCGGCTATGCCGAAACCTGCAAGGCCCTGCGCGATGCCGACCTCACCGACGCCATCACCGGCATATCTGCACCGACGCTGGTGATCGCCGGCGGAAGCGACCTTTCGACACCGCCCTCGCTTGTCGAAGAAACAGCGCACCGAATTCCTGGGGCTGTGTTCCACATCATAGAAGGCGCCGGCCACCTGCCATGCATCGAACGTCCCACAGACGTCGCGGCACTGGTGCGCGGCTTTTCGGACATGCCGGCACAATAGCCGTCCATGCACACACCATACCATTGGGGGAGGACATCAAAAGCCAACCCTCGGGCCTATGCATTTTGGTGGCGAGACCTAGATTTTATTCGGCGGGAAAAGCCGCTTGACGACAACAGCCATCCGAAAACTGAGGAGGAAGTTATGAGCAGCAAGCCGGCAATCGTCCTTGTCCATGGTTTCTGGGGTGGGGCTGCCCATTGGGGGCATGCCATCCTGGCGCTTTCGCGCATGGGCTACAGCGACATCCACGCCGTGGAAAACCCGTTGACCTCACTCGCCGACGATGCCGAGCGCACCCGCAAGATGGTCAAGCAGATCGACGGTCCGGTGGTGCTCGTCGGCCATTCCTACGGCGGCAAGGTGATCACCGAGATGGGGGATCTGCCGAATGTGAAGGCACTGGTCTATGTCGCCGCCTTCGCACCCGATGCCGGTGAAAG
The DNA here is from genome assembly GCF_001262505.1 of Shinella sp. SUS2. Lineage (GTDB taxonomy): Bacteria > Pseudomonadota > Alphaproteobacteria > Rhizobiales > Rhizobiaceae > Shinella. The sequence continues at coordinate 177,393 of NZ_KQ410734.1, read as the reverse complement.
CGCCGGTGCCATCAGTCAGGCGCATCCACCCGCCGCCTTTCCCAACATCGCCCCCGACAGCGATGGCTATCTCTGGATCAAACCGGAGAAATTCCAGGAAAGCTTCTGCCAGGACCTCGACGCCGACGAGGCCTTGGTGATGGCCGTCACGCAGAAGGCCCCGCTGGGTAGCACATTCGGCGATACAGTCACCGCGCCGGCCTGGAAGACCAAGCCGTCCTGGTATCAGATCTCCACGCACGACCGGATGATCGCGCCCGAGAACCAGAAGCGCATGGCCGAGCGCATGGGCGCCAGGAAAATCATCGAACTCGATGCAAGCCACGCCTCCCTGGCCTCCCGGCCACAGGACATCGCCGACCTGATTGCAGACGCGGCACAATCGGCAGCCTGAACGACAATCGGGCGGGCGCAGCATCTTGCCGGCGCCCGCTCTTCTGTTGCCTGATTTAGCCTCCCACGGCGCCAGGCTTGCCAGAACACTCACCGTTCCGGCTTTCCCGTCTTCCCAGCCGTAAACCTCCCAATCGATCTGCAAGAGAAACTCGACGCGACCCATCGCCAACGGGACCGTGGCACAGATGGCGGCCTATCGCGCCGCCTATCTTTTCAACCGTTCAAGCCCCGTAACCCGCGGCTGCCAAACCCTGTCCAGATCAGTGAAGCGTCGAATGCTTCGCTAACCCCACGTCCTTGCTCGCCAACGCTCTATGATATCACCCGAAGTTGGGTGCGATTGTTCTGGCCCGACCAGCGGCCCAATCACGGTGGATTTCACAGCACTATACCTCTCAGGTATCATTGGAGATGCAATCGGTCTTGGACGGGCAGGGGAGGCATGGCGCATAGTTCTCCCATGAACACGACCCCTGCACCACAATTTCCGGCTACCATATCCCCTCCCATCGTCGAACGGGTCGAGACCTTGCTGGTCGATCTGCCGACCATTCGCCCGCACAAGCTGTCGGTCGCGACGATGAACGGCCAGAGCGTGATGCTGGTGAAGGTATATTGCAGCGACGGCACCATCGGCATCGGCGAGGGCACCACGATCGGCGGCCTCGCCTATGGTGGGGAAAGCCCCGAGGGTATGAAGGTCGCCATCGACACCTATTTTGCCCCGGCAATGCTGGGGGAGGACGCATCCCGCGTGCCGGTGCTGATGGCGCGCCTTGCCAAACGGATCAAGGAAAACCGCTTCGCGAGAAGCGCCATGGAAACGGCCCTGCTCGATGCGCAAGGCAAACGCCTCGGCCTGCCGGTGAGCGAGCTTCTCGGCGGCCGCCGCCGCGATCGCCTGCCGGTCGCCTGGACGCTGGCCTCGGGCGATACGGCCCGTGACATCGCCGAGGCCGAGCGCATGCTGGATCTCCGCCGCCACCGCATCTTCAAGCTGAAGATCGGCGCGAAGACCGTCCGAGAGGACATCGCCCATGTTGCCGCGATCAAGCACGCTCTGGGCGAGCGGGCCGCCGTGCGCGTCGATGTCAACATGGCGTGGAGTGAAACCGAGGCCGCCTATGGCATGGCCGCCCTTGCCGATGCCGGCTGCGAACTGGTCGAGCAACCGGTCGCTTCCACGGTGGCGCTCACCCGGCTGATGCGCCGTTTCCCCATCGCGCTGATGGCGGATGAGGCCCTGACCGGACCGGAATCGGCTTTCGAACTGGCAAAGGTCGGCGGCGCCGATGTCTTCGCCGTCAAGATCGAGCAGAGCGGTGGCCTCTTCAATGCCCAGCGCGTGGCCGCGATCGCCGATGCGGCCGGTATCGAGCTCTATGGTGGCACCATGCTGGAAGGCCCGGTCGGCACCATCGCCTCCGCCCAGGTCTTTTCGACCTTCGCCAATCTGCAGCGAGGCACAGAGCTGTTCGGCCCGCTGCTCCTGACCGAGGACATTCTCGCAACGCCGCTCGACTACAGCGATTTCGAGCTGACCGTGCCCGGTGGCCCGGGCCTCGGCATCGAGCTGGATGAAGATCGCATCGCGTTCTTCGCCCGCAACGCCCCGCGCAAGACCATCAGTCTCGCCGAATAGGAGGACAAGCCCATGCTTTTCCAGGTGCGAATGGACGTCCACATTCCCCACGATCTGCCGCAAGAGGAAACGGTGGACATCCTTGCACGGGAAAAAGCCTACGCACAGGCGCTGCAGGACAGCGGCACGTGGCGCCACATTTGGCGCATCGCCGGGGAATACGCGAATGTCAGTATTTTCGACGTCAAGGACAATGCCGAACTGCACGCGGTCCTGACGGCGCTGCCCCTGTTCAAATTCATGACCATCAAGGTGACGCCGCTGCTGCGCCACCCCTCGTCAGTCCGCGAGGACGACACCTGAGCGGACGCGAAACCGTTTGGCGCAACCTAGACCCGGAGGAGGGCTATCATGACTGTGAGGATTTTCGACAGGCCGGAAATACAGGATTTTCTGAAGGTCGTCAGCGGACTCGACAAGCCGGGTGGCAGCCCGCGCATGAAGGAGATCACCCACCGCCTGCTGTCGGATCTGTTCAGGGCGATCGATGATCTCGACATCACCCCTGACGAATACTGGGCCGGCATCGCCTGGCTCAACGAGATCGGCGCCACAGGCCAGGCCGGCCTCATCTCGCCCGGCCTCGGCCTCGACCATTTCCTTGATGAGCGCCTCGACGCCATCGACGAGGACCTTGGCATCAAGAACGGAACACCGCGCACCATCGAAGGTCCGCTCTATGTCGCCGGCGCGCCTGTCGCGCATGGTTTCGCGCGGCTCGACGACGGCACGGATACCAACGGCCACACCCTGATAATGCACGGCACCGTTCGCGACGCCGACGGCACACCGCTTCCCGGCGCAACAGTGGAAGTCTGGCACTGCGACACGCGCGGCTTCTATTCCCACTTCGACCCGACCGGCAAGCAGGCGCCGTTCAACATGCGCCGCACGATCGTCACCGACGACAAGGGCTGTTACAGGTTCCGGAGCATCGTGCCCAAGGGCTACGGCGTGCCCCCCGGCAGCCCGACCGAACAGCTTCTTTCCGCCCTCGGCCGCCATGGCCAGCGCCCGGCACACATCCATTTCTTCATCAGTGCCGATGGCCACCGCAAGCTGACCACTCAGATCAACATCGCGGGTGATCCGCTGGTCAACGACGACTTCGCCTACGCCACCCGCGACGGCCTCGTCCCGGCTATCACCGAGCGGACCGACGACACGAGCATCAGGGCCAACGGCCTGGAGGGACCGTTTGCCGAGATCGTGTTCGATATCGGCCTCACTGCGCTGGTGAACGGGGTCGACAACCAGATCAACCTGCAGCGCAAGCGGGCGGCCGCGTAAAGCCGCCCCAGCCTTTCTTCAACCGACATCGTTGCAATGGCGCCGCCGAGCGGCGGCTGCCATGAGAGGAGGAGCCATGCCTACGATCCTGGACAAGGCGCAGGAACTCGACGAACTGCTCGCCAACGCGGTGCAGGATGACCACGAAGCCGGCGTATTCCGCTGCCGTCGCGACATCTTCACCAACGCCGACCTGTTCGAACTGGAGATGAAGTACATCTTCGAAAGCAACTGGGTCTATCTCGCCCACGAAAGCCAGATCCCCGACAACAACGACTATTACACCACCACTATCGGCCGCCAGCCGGTGGTCATCACCCGCGACAAGGCCGGCGTCCTGCACGCGATGATCAATGCCTGCGCCCACCGTGGTGCGATGCTCTGCCGACGCAAACATGGCAACAAGGGCAGCTTCACCTGTCCCTTCCACGGCTGGACCTTTTCCAACGGCGGCAGGCTGCTGAAGGTCAAGGACGGCAAGACCACGCAATATCCCCCGCAGTTCGACACGGATGGCTCGCATGATCTGAAGCGCGTGCCGCGCTTCGAGAACTACCGCGGCTTCCTCTTCGGCAGCCTCAATGCGGACGTACTGCCACTTGCCGACTATCTCGGCGAAACCAAAGCGATCATCGACCAGATTGTCGACCAGGCACCCGACGGGCTGGAGGTTCTGCGCGGCAATTCCTCCTACATCTATGACGGGAACTGGAAGCTGCAGATGGAGAACGGCTGCGACGGCTACCATGTCAGCAGCGTGCACTGGAACTATGCCGCCACCATGGGCCGCCGGGCTGAGGAAGGCACCAAGGCGATCGATGCCAACAGCTGGAGTAAGTCGGTCGCCGGAGTCTACGGCTTCGACCATGGGCATATCCTGCTCTGGACGACCACGATGAACCCGGAGGTGCGGCCGGTCTACAGCAACCGCGAGGAAATCAAGACCCGCGTCGGTGCTGACAAGGCGGATGTCATCGTCAACCAGACGCGCAATCTCTGCCTCTATCCGAATGTCTTCCTGATGGACCAGTTTTCCACGCAGATCCGCGTGACGCGCCCGATCAGCGTCGACAAGACGGAGATCAGCATCTTCTGCTTCGCCCCGAAGGGCGAGAGCGCCGAAAACCGCGCGCTGCGCATCCGCCAGTACGAGGATTTCTTCAATGTCTCCGGCATGGGCACGGCCGATGATCTCGAGGAATTCCGCGCCTGTCAGGCCAGCTATGCCGGGATCACGGCCCTCTGGAACGACATGTCGCGCGGTGCCCCGCTCTGGATCGATGGACCTGACGACAATGCAAAACGCATGGGCATCACGCCGCTGCTCTCGGGAGAGCGCAGCGAGGACGAGGGCCTGTTCGTCCGCCAGCATGAATATTGGGCCAGGGTGATGCGCAAGGCGCTCGCCGCGGAAGCGGAAGGAGCGTCGGCATGAACATCTCTTACGACACCATTTGCGCCTTCCTCTACAAGGAGGCACGCCTTCTCGACGATCGCCAGTGGGACGAGTGGCTGACCTGTTATGCCCCCGACGTCACCTACTGGATGCCCGCCTGGGACGACGACGACCAGATCACTGAGGATCCGCACGCGCAGATCTCGCTGATCTACTACCCAAGCCGCGACGGCCTTGAAGACCGTGTCTTCCGCATCAAGACCGAGCGTTCGGGCGCTTCCACGCCCGAGCCGCGCACCTGCCACATGATCGCCAATGTCGAGGTGGTGACCGCGCGCGGCGGCGAGGTCGACGTACGCTACAACTTCCACACCCTCAACCATCGCTACAAGGTCACCGACCACTTCTTCGGCACCGTGTTCGTCACGCTGCGCGAGAGCGGCGGCGACCTCGTGATCGCCAACAAGAAGATCGTGCTGAAGGACGATTACATCCGCCAGGTCATCGACGTCTACCACATCTGACGACCGGACAGTCCGGCACCCTGAGGAGGAGGAGCCATGTGCTACAAGATCGCTTTGAACTTCGAGGACGGCGTTACCCGTTTCATCGGCTGCAACAGCGGCGAGAAGGTCCTCGACGCCGCCTATCGCGCCAAGATCAACCTGCCGATGGACTGTTCCGACGGCGTGTGCGGCACCTGCAAGTGCCGCGCCGAAAGTGGCAGCTACGACCTCGGTGACGACTATATCGAGGACGCGTTGACGGCCGACGAGGCAGACGGCGGCCTGGTGTTGACCTGCCAGATGAAGCCGACATCGGATTGCGTGCTGTCGGTGCCGACGACCTCGCTCGCCTGCAAGACGGGCCAGCAGAGTTTCGCCGCGACGGTAGCGAAGATCGCCCCGCACAACGACGCCGCGATCGTGCTGGAACTCGACATGGACGGGGGAGGGGCGGCGCCTGCGTTCCTCTCCGGACAATATGTCAACATCGCCGTTCCGGGCAGTGGCCAGAGCCGCTCCTACTCTTTCAGCACGGTACCGGGCGCCGGGCGTGTCGGCTTCCTGATCAAGAAGATCCCCGGCGGCGTCATGAGCACCTGGCTCGAACAGGCCGCTATCGGTGAACGGCTCGACATCACCGGCCCCCTCGGCAGTTTCTACCTCCGCGAGGTCAAGCGCCCGCTGCTGCTGCTTGCCGGCGGCACCGGCCTCGCACCGTTCCTCTCCATGCTGGAGGGGTTGGTGCAGGACAGATCCGAAGAGCGCATCCATCTCATCTACGGCGTGACGCGCGACCTTGATCTCGTGCTCGTCGAGGAGATCGAGGCCTATACCCGGCGCCTGCCGAACTTCAGCTACAGCACGGTCGTGGCCGAGGAGGCCTCCAGCCATCCGCGCAAAGGCTGGGTGACGCAGCACATGCCAGCGGAACTTCTGAACGGCGGCGATGTCGACGTCTATCTCTGCGGCCCGCCGCCGATGGTCGATGCCGTGCGCCGGCATTTCGACGCAAGCGGCGTGAAGCCGAACAGCTTCCACTACGAAAAATTCACGCCCAATGCGGCAGCGGGAGCAGGCACATGAGCGCGTCCTGTTTCCCGGGCCGCTTTGCCGGCAAGGTGCTGGTGGTGACCGGCGCGGCCCAGGGCATCGGGCGGGCGGTGGCGCTGCGCGCCGCGGCAGAAGGCGGCAAGGTGCTGTTCGTCGATCGCGCCGACTTCGTCGCAGATGTTGCCAGCGAAGCGAGTGGCGGAGAGGCGGCAGCGTTCACCGCCGACCTTGAAACCTATGAAGGCGCGGCAGCCGCAATGCAGGCCGCCACCGAAAAATTCGGCGGCATCGACATCCTCATCAACAATGTCGGCGGCGCGATCCGCATGCGGCCCTATGCCGAATTCGAGCCGGCGCAGATCGATGCGGAAATCCGGCGCTCGCTGATGCCGACGCTCTACTGCTGCCACGCCGTGCTGCCGATCCTGTTGGCGCGGGGCGGCGGCACCATCGTCAACGTCTCGTCAAACGCCACGCGCGGCATTCACCGCGTGCCTTATTCGGCGGCCAAGGGTGGGGTGAATGCCCTCACGCAATCGCTGGCGATGGAAGTGGCCGGTCTCGGCATCCGTGTCGTCGCTACCGCTCCCGGCGGCACCGAAGCGCCGTCACGTCGCATCCCGCGAAACGCGGAAGGCGACACTGCGCGCGAAAAGGCCTGGATGGCCGAGGTCGTCGAACAGGTGAAGGGTTCGAGCTTCCTGAAGCGCTACGGCAGCATCGACGAACAGGTCGCGCCGATCCTGTTCCTGGCCTCCGACGAGGCCGCCTACATCACCGGGAACATCCTGCCGGTCGCCGGCGGCGATCTCGGCTGACAACATTTCAACCGCACTCTGGGAGGGGTGACCATGCGCAAGATCGATGTGAACGAGGCGATCGACAAGGCTCGCTTCGGCAGTTTTCAATGGACGGTGGTGGTGCTCTGCGCGCTGCTGCTGATCGCCGACGGCTATGACGTCTTCATCGCCGGCACGGTGTTGCCGACGTTGATCAAGGAATGGGGGCTGAGCAAACCTCAGGCCGGTGCGCTGCAGGCCTGGGCGCTGTTCGGCATGATGTTCGGCGCGCTGATCTTCGGACCGCTCGCCGACAAGATCGGGCGCAAGAAGGGCATTGCGATCAGCTTCGTGCTGTTCACGGTCTCGACGCTGCTGACGGGCTTTGCCGCCTCGCCGGGCGAATTTACGGTCTATCGTTTCTTCGCAGGCCTCGGCTGTGGCGGCCTCATGCCCAATGTCGTCGCCCTCATGAACGAATATGCGCCGAAACGGCTGCGCAGCACGATGGTGGCGTTGATGTTTTCCGGCTACTCGGTCGGCGGCATGGTCGCCGCAAGCCTCGGCATCTGGATGATCCCGCAATATGGCTGGCAGCCGATGTTCTTCGTCGCCGCCGTTCCCTTGCTGATCCTGCCTCTCATCCTGTGGAAACTGCCAGAATCGCTCGGCTTCCTGCTGCGCCAGGGCCGGCAGGACGAGGCCCGGCGCATCTATGCCCGCATCGAAACGGGGGAACGCCTGATGAGCGACGACACGCTCGTCTTCACGGAGACAAAAGGCGCCGCCGCATCGGTCGCGGAACTCTTCCGCCACCAGCGGGCAACGCGGACAGTTCTGCTCTGGGCCGCCTTCTTCTGCTGCCTTCTGCTCGTCTATCTGCTTTCCTCCTGGCTGCCGAAGGTCATGCAGGAAGCCGGCTATGCGGAAAAGGCCAGCCTGATGACGCTCTTCTCGCTCAACTTCGGCGGCATGGCCGGCGCGATTGCCGGCGGCTGGCTCGGTGACCGGTTCGGCCTGCCGAAGGTGGTAATCGGATACTTCGCCGCGGCCACGCTGTCGATCGCGCTCGTCGGTTTCGGCCTGCCGGTAACACTGCTGTTCCTTGTGGTCTTCATCGCCGGTGCCACCACGATCGGCACGCAGATCCTGCTCTATGCCAGCGTCGCCCAGCTCTACAACCTCTCGGTCCGCTCCACCGGCCTTGGTTGGGCATCCGGCGTCGGCCGCATCGGTGCCATTGTCGGGCCGACGCTTGGCGGCATGCTGCTGGCAAAGGAACTGCCCTTGCAGCAGAACTTCCTGATCTTTGCCGTACCGGCAGCGATCTCGACACTTGCCATGCTGGCCTTCGCCTTCAGCCATGCACGCCGCGCGGAGGCGGCCACGCTCGTCACGGCCTAAGCGCAGATGGGCTCACGAGGATAAAGACGGTTGGTCGGAGGATCCTCTCCGGGTCAACCACACAGGCACGGCGGCGTTTTCACGCCGCCGTGCCTGTGTTAGGGAGCGCAGCACTTCGACCGGAATTTCAAAGGTGAGCCTTCCATGAACGCTGCGCTGTACGCAGACTATGTCGCCGACCTGAGAGGTCTGTTTACGGAGCTGGATCGCCATCCCGAACGCTTCCAGACTTTTAGCGCCCATCTGGAGCTGGCGGTGGCAGGCGGCCTCGTCGTCTATGAAACGGCGCGCCGCAAAAGCCAGACCGATAACCTCTATTACGGCCGCCCCGCCGGGGCCGGCACAAACCAGCAGATGTCGCAAGCCTCGGCCTTTGCCGCCATCGATCGGTTCTTTGCTCTCGGCCAGTTCGTTGCGCTCACCGGCGAGAGCAACGAAGGCAAAGGCACACTGGATACGCAGTATCCGCATTGCGCCATCCGTTTTTCCTACCGCCGGAAGGGTCATCCGGCTGCCCGCGCCATGCTCATGGTCTTTGTCGGCTTCAACGACGATGCGGATGCCATGCACTATGTCGCCGGCCACGCCCCGTCGCTCTTTGTTGCCGAGCGGCCTTACCGAACGGAGCGGGCACACGAATGGACCTGACGAGGGCCCACCTCACACGGCGGATCCCCTCGATGTGTTGAGGGCGGCACAGCGCCGAAGGATCTTCGGCGCCACACAAACCCTGCAAAGGCTGCCGGCAGCCCGCAGGGGCTGCCGTACTCCGTTTCAGCCCGCGGTCCGGAAGGAACGCGCCGCATCCACGATGGCATGTGTATCGATGCCGAAATGCGCATAGAGATCGGCAATCGTGCCCGTCTGGCCGAAATGCTCGACACCGAGCGAAACCGTACGGTTCCCTTCCACCGCGCCAAGCCAGGCGAGCGTCGCCGGATGGCCATCGGTGGCGGTGATGAGGCCCGCATCGCGCGGAACGGTGGAAAGCAGCGTCTCGATATGGCTGCGGGCGCTGGCATCCCCCTGGCGGCGGGCGCGCTGCGCCGCCGTCCAGCCGGCATTGAGCCTGTCGGCCGATGTCACCGCCAGCACCGAAACATCGCCATGCGTCTCGGCGAGACGCCCGGCCGCCATCAAGACTTCCGGCGCGATGCACCCCTGATAGGCAAGCACGATGCGGGTGCGTGCCGAAGGCGGACGCAGCCAGTAGGCGCCGTCGATCACGCCTTGCCGGAAGGCCGGATCCTCGCGGCGAAGCGCGATCTGCTCCAGCGGCCGCGTCGTCAGGCGCAGATAGACAGACCCGCCGGTCTCGTCGCGAAGCCAGGTGCGCCTGTCGTGCGTGCCGTCGCCGTCGCGCTGCATGTAGTCGAAGGACCAGTCCATGATGACGGACAGCTCATCGAGGAAAGCCGGCTCGAAGCTTGCCAACCCGTCCTGGCTCATGCCGATGAGCTGAGAGCCGATCGACTGGTGCGCTCCGCCTTCCGGCGCCAGCGTCACGCCGGACGGCGTACCGATGATCATGAAGCGGGCATCCTGGTAGCAGGCATAGTTCAACGCGTCGAGGCCACGTGCAACGAAGGGATCGTAGACCGTGCCGATGGGCAGCAGCCGCTCGCCGAACAGCGAATGCGACAGGCCGGCGGCACCGAGCAGCAGGAACAGATTCATCTCTGCAATGCCGAGCTCGATATGCTGCCCTGCCGGACCGAACTCCCATTTCTGCGCCGAGGGCACGCGCTCGTCCCGGAAGGTGTCAGCCATCCGCTCGCGGGCGAAAAGGCCGCGGCGGTTGACCCAGGGCCCGAGATTCGTGGAAACCGTCACATCCGGCGCCGTGGTGACGATACGTGCCGAAAGGGCATCGTCACGCTTGGCGATCGCATCGAGGATCTTGCCGAAACCGGCCTGCGTCGACAATTCGCGGTCATCGAGGAAAACCGGGCCGGAGGAGGGCACGGCAGGGGAGGTGAAGCGTCGCGCACCCTTGGCGAAGAACGGCACCGTCTTCAGGAACGCGCGTACGGGGGCAGGCGAGGGGATTGCCCCGAACGTCTCCCACTCCGTACCCGGCACGACACCGACGCGCTCCTGGAACGTCTCCATCTGCGCCTTGGTCATCAGGCCGGCATGATTGTCCTTGTGGCCGGCAAGCGGCGTGCCCCAGCCCTTGATCGTATAGGCGAGAAAGACGGTGGGCCGGTCGTGATCGATACTCTCGAACGTATCGATCAGCGTTTCGAGGCAATGGCCGCCAAGGTTGCCCATGAGATCGGAAAGCGCGGTGTCGCTGCGCGCCGCCAGGAGGTCGGCGACACCCGGCTGCGTGCCGATCTCGTCTGTGAGACGCTTGCGCCATGCAGCTCCGCCCTGAAAAGTCAGCGCGGAATAGAGCTGGTTCGGACAACGGTCGATCCAGTCGCGCAACGTCTCACCGCCCGGTTCCCGGAAGGCGGCCTGCTGGAGCGCGCCGTATTTCAGCACCTTCACATCCCAGCCGAAAGCGGTGAAAATGCCTTCAATGCGCTGCCACAGGCCTTCATGCACCACGCCGTCCAGGCTCTGCCTGTTGTAGTCGATCACCCACCAGGTGTTGCGCAGATCGTGTTTCCAGCCTTCCTGCAGGCATTCATAGATGTTGCCCTCGTCGAGCTCCGCATCGCCGACCAGCGCGATCATGCGCCCGCCGGGCTGCGTCTTCGCCCAGGGCTTGGCAGCAATGTAGTCCTGCACGATCGAGGCAAAGGCGGTGATCGCCACGCCAAGCCCGACGGAACCGGTGGAAAAATCGACGTCGTCGATGTCCTTGGTGCGGCTGGGATAGGATTGCGCGCCGCCGAACCCACGGAAATTCTCGAGTTTTTCGCGTGTCTGGTTGCCCATCAGATACTGGATGGCATGGAAGACCGGCGACGCATGCGGCTTGACGGCAACACGGTCCTCCGGCCGCAGCACATGGAAGTAGAGTGCCGTCATGATCGAGGCGAGCGAGGCCGAGGAGGCCTGGTGGCCGCCGACCTTCACCTCGCCCTTTTCGCGCAGGTGGTTGGCATTATGGATCATCCAGCAGGCATGCCACAGCACCTGCCGCTCCAGGTCCTTCAGGCATTCCAGCTGCGCTGGCGTCAAGGCCGCCTCGTTCATGCTCGTCTCACTCCCCGTCCTCAAATGACCAGGAATGCTACACCGGCACAAACGGGAAAACTGACCGCAGTTGACCGGCAATCACGAAATTGCGAAACAGAATTCCGATAACTCCTCTTTCTGCGGTCAGTCATGCCGATTTCCAAACCAGGCCTCGATGCGGCCTCCATCCGCATCCTCGATCTCCTGCAGCAGAATGCCGAAATGAGCGTTTCGGAACTGGCGGAGGCAACGGGCCTGTCGGCCTCCCCTTGTTGGCGGCGGGTCAACGACCTCAAGGAAAACGGCGTCATCAAGGGTTCGGTCGCGCTGGTCGATGCACAGGCGCTGGGGCTGGCGGTCAATGTCTTCGTACAGGTTTCGCTGAAGCAGCAGGACCGCGAATCGCTCGACGTCTTCAACGCCGCCATCCGCACCAAGCCGGAAATCGTCGAGTGCTACCTGATGACCGGGGAGGCGGACTACATGCTTCGCGTGGTGGTCGAGGACCTGATGAAATTCCAGGCCCTCGTCGTCGACTTCCTCACGCTCATCCCTGGTGTCGCCAACATCCGCTCGAGTTTCGCGCTCAGTCAGATCAAGTATACGACGGCGCTTCCGACTGGCCATCTCAAAGGGCGGCCCTGAGCGGCGAGGACTCCTCCGTCCGGCTCAGGACGGGATGATCTCGTGGGTCTGCTGCGCCTCCGTCAGCAGCGCGACCATCTCCGCCTCCGCCGAGGCCTCATCGCGCGCGAAGACCGCGTCCGCAACCCGCTTGTGGCGCCGGATCCAGCGGTCATCCTCCTCGCTCGTGGCCCGTAGGCCTGCGTGGAAGAGGTGGCGCAGGCCGACCGAAATCAGCTCGCCGAGCGAGAAGAAGAGGCGATTTCCCGACGCGCGCAGGATGGCGATGTGGAAGGCGACATCCTGCTCGACCCGGTCGTTCTCGTCGAGATAGGTCGCCATGCCGCGCAGCGCGCGCCGGACCGTCGCTTCATTGGCCTGATCGTGGTTGCGCGCCGCCATACGCGCCGCCTTCGGCTCGATCGCCATGCGCAGAGCATAGAGGTCCGAGATCGCCTTTTCCGCCTGGTTTGCATCCTGCAGCGCCCAGTCGAGCACCAGAGAATCCATCATGTTCCACCGTTCGGTGGACCGTACGACGACGCCGATCTTGGGTTTGCCTTCGATCAGGCCCTTTGAGCTCAGGATTTTCAGGGCTTCACGCGTCGCGGTACGCGAGGCGCTGAAGGTCTGGCCGATATCGGTCTCGCTGCCGATCACCGCACCCGGCTTGTAGTGCCCGGAAACGATACGTTTTCCCATGGTGGTGACGATCGTCTCGTGGACGCTGACCGATGCTGCGTCCGGCGTCTCCATCTCGTGCTGCTGCGTCAAACCTTGCCCCCCGCCGTCTCTTGTTCCCGCTGGCATAGCGGAAATGACCCCGACGCGCAAACAGTCGCACACAAAATCCAATAGTACTACACTTGACACAAACAATAGTATCGATATGTTCGCGCCATCGTGAGCGAGGCCGGAGGAGCCCGATCCCAGCCCTATGGGATCCAAACGTCGCGGCCACACCGGATCTGAAGAGGAGGAGAGCATGATGAACAGAGAGATACGCCTGAGCCGGCGCCAACTGATGACTGGCGCCGCGGCGGCGGCCTTCGGGCTGACCGTCGCGCCGCGGCTGAGCTTCGCGCAGACGGCAGAAGAAGCGCGCGCAGGTTTTGCCGGCGCCGATGTCGACTGGATGGCCTTCAAGGGCGAGAGCCTGACGATCGAGGCGATGACGCATCCGTGGAGCGCGGCGATCGAGCCCCTGCTGCCACTCTTCACAGAGCTGACCGGCATTTCCGTCAAGCTGAACACCCAGTCCGAGACGGAATACACCTCACAGATGCCAATCAAGCTCGGCGCCAAGTCGGCCGAGCCCGATGTGGTGATGATCCACGCGCTCGGCCAGTTCGTCTCCGCCGGCTGGGCTGAGCCGCTCGACGCCTATTATGCCGACAAGGCACTGTTCGATGCCGCCTGGTACGATCAGGACGACATCTTCGCCATGGCACGCGACTTCCCCGCCCAGACAGACGGGCAGAACTATTCGATGTCGATCACCGCCGAGGCGCAGACGCTGTTTGCCAACAAGGCGATGCTCGGCGAAGCCGGCCTTGCCGTTCCCGCGACGATGGACGACCTTCTCGCTACGGCACTGAAGCTGAAGACCGACACCGTAGCGGGTATCGCGATGCGCGCGAAGTCCGACAGCTCCGCCGGTCCCTGGACCTGCGGCGGCTTCGTCTTCTCCTATGGCGGCGAGATCATCGACGGGGAAGGGCGCTGCGTGCTCGACAGCGATGCGGCAATTGCCGGCGTCGAGATGTATGGCCGCCTGCTGCGCGAGGCGGGACCGATCGGCGTCGGCAATTATCACTGGTACGAAGCCCTGAACGACTTTTCCAGCGGCGCCGCGGCGCTCGGCTGCGACAGCTCGAACTTCGCCACCGACATTTCCAATCCGGAAAAGAGCCTGGTGGCGGGCGATGCTGTCTATGCTGCTCTGCCGCGTGCCGGCGAACACCCCATCAAGCCGAACATCTGGGCCTGGCAGGCCGGCATCAACGCCTATTCGAAGAAGAAGAAGGCGGCGTTCCTGCTCCTCAGCTTCCTCAACTCCAAACCGGGTTGCCTGATGAGTGCGGCCGGCGGGCTCGCCACCGTGCGCAATTCCGCCTGGAAGAGCGAGGCGTTCCAGAAGCGCTTCGGTGCCGAGGCATCGGCAGCCGCCCTCCTCAACCTCAATTCCGGTGACGCCAAAATCTTCAAGGCGGCCTGGTTCCACAAGAAATCCAGCGAGATCCTCGACCCCTTCGCCGTGGCGATCAACCAGGTCGTCACCGGCCAGGCCGACGCCAGGGCCGCGCTGACCGCGGCCACGACGAAGATCAATGCTGCCCTCAAGGGCTGACACGGATTTCAAGCCCCCCGAGCGTTTCGGTCGGGGGGCTCCCGATCAGAAAGGCAGGCCCGTGCCCCTCCGCCAGACCACAATCCAACGCGCCGAGCGCAGCTTCATCCTGTGGATGCTTGCGCCGGCGACGATCCTCATGCTGTCGCTGACGCTCGTCCCCTTCCTCGTCAGCGTCTATCTCTCCTTCACCGATTATTCGCTGACCGCGCCGGACACGATCAACTGGGTCGGCCTCAAGAACTATTCCGACCTGCTCTCTTCCGCCGACTTCTGGGATGCCGCACGCATAACGGCGATCTTCACCATCGTCGCGGTCGGCATCGAGACGGTGCTGGGCGTCGGCATCGCTGCCCTTTTGCATCACGAGGTCCGGCAGGCGTCGTGGCTGCGCGTCATCTATCTCCTGCCGATGGCGATCACCCCGATTGCCGCCACCTTCACCTTCCGGCTGATGTTCAACCCCACGCAGGGTGTGTTGAACTACATGCTCGGCCTGATGGGCGTTTCTCCCAGCGCCTGGACGGCTGCGCCCGAGACTGCGCTCCTGTCGCTCATCCTCGTCGACGTCTGGCAATGGACGCCTTTTATCCTGCTCATCGTGATGGGCGGCATGGCAGCGCTGCCGCCGGAGCCGGAAGAGGCGAGCCAGATGGACGGCGCCGGCCCGTTCCGCACCTTCTTCCTCGTCACCCTGCCGCGGCTGAAGCCCTATCTCGCCCTCGCCCTGCTGTTCCGGCTGATCGATGCCTTCAAGACCTTCGACATCATCTTCGTCCTGACCGGCGGCGGGCCGGGCGTCGCCACGCGCACGCTGAACCTGCTCGCCTACAAATACGGCATCGAGTTCCTGTCGATGGGCTACGCCTCGGCACTGGCCATCGTCATGCTCGTCTTCACCCTTGTGGCAGGCCAGGTTTTCCTTCGCCGGCTCGGCCTGTTCGACCTGAAGGATTAAGCGCCATGAAGCTATTCACCTCCGTCTGGCTGCGCCGGCTGATCCTCTACGTCTTCGCGATCTGGTGCATATTTCCGCTCTACTGGATCTTCATGACCGCGCTGAAGACGCCGATCCAGGCCATGGCTCGACCACCGCTCTTCCTGTTCGAGCCGACCTTCGCCAATTTCGCCAAGGTCATCGGCAACCCGGACATCTGGGCCTATTTCGCCTCTTCGACGATCGTGGCGGCCGGCTCCAGCCTGCTGACACTCGCGCTTGGCGCACCGGCCGCCTACATCCTCGCGCGATACTCCTTCCGCGGGCGCGGCGATTTCGGCTTCTGGCTGCTCTCCTCGCGCATGACGCCGCCCGTCGCCATGCTGATCCCGTTCTTCGTGCTCTACTACCAACTCGGTCTGCTCGATACGCATCTGGGTCTGATCCTCGCCCATGTCACGCTCAACCTGTCGATCGTGGTCTGGCTGCTGCGCGGCTTCTTCTCCGAACTGCCCCGCGAGATCGAGGAGGCGGCAAGCCTCGACGGCGACAACCATTTCCAGGTTTTCGCCCGCATCACCCTGCCGCTCGCCATGCCCGGGCTCATCTCGGTCGGCATCCTGATCTTCCTCCTCTCGTGGAACGAGTTCCTCTTCGCACTGGTGCTGGGGGATTCGGCGGTGCGCACCGTGCCGGTCGGCCTCTATGGCTTCATCGGCTACCAGACGATCGCCTGGGCAGAGCTCTCGGCTTCCGCCAGCCTGCTCATCATCCCCATCATCCTCTTCATCCTTGTCTTCCAGCGCCACCTCATCCGTGGCCTGACCATGGGGGCCTATCGCTGACATGACCGAAATCACGCTTCAATCCGTCACCAAGAGCTGGGGTGCACTCACCGCACTGAAGCCCATCGATCTCCATATCCCTCACGGCGAGTTCCTCGTCCTGCTCGGCCCCTCAGGCTGCGGCAAGACGACGACCATGCGCATCATCGCCGGGCTGGAGACCGCCTCCAGCGGCACGGTGCTGAAGGACGGCGCCGACATCACCAACCGCCTGCCGCGCGAACGCAACATGGCGATGGTGTTCCAGAACTACGCGCTCTATCCGCATATGAAAGTGCTGGACAATGTCGCCTATCCGCTGCGCGCCCGCGGCATGGCTAAGGCCGAGCGGGAAAAGACCGCCCTTGCCGCACTGGAGAAAGTGGGCCTTGCACCCTATGCGAACCGGCTGCCGAAGAACCTCTCGGGCGGCCAGCGCCAACGCGTAGCACTCGCCCGTGCGCTCGTGCGCTCGCCGGATGTCTTCCTGATGGACGAGCCGCTGTCGAACCTCGACGCCAAGCTGCGCGGCGCGATGCGGGCCGAGATCAAGCACATCCAGCGCGAGACCGGCATCACCACCATCTACGTCACCCACGACCAGATCGAGGCAATGACGCTGGCCGACCGCGTGATCATCATGGAGGCCGGCGAAATCCGCCAGATCGGCACGCCGGACCAGATCTACGACGATCCCGACAACCTGTTCGTCGCCGGCTTCCTCGGCTCGCCGCCGATGAACTTCATTCCCGGCGACATCCAGGGCGGTGCCTTCCGCTCCGGTAAGGCCAGCATCGCGGCGGCGGGCATAGCCGACGCGAAAGAAGCCCAGCTCGGCATTCGCGCCGAGGACATCACGGTCGCCACCGAGGGCGAGGCGGGTGACCTCACGGTCACCGTCTATTCCGTGGAGCCGACGGGCGATGCGACGCTTGTCGTCGCCGACCACGGCAAGGGCCGGCTGGTACTCAAGGCCGACAAGCACTTCCGTCCGGAGATCGGCGCCACCGTCAACCTCCGGCTCTCCCCCAATGGCATCCGTTACTTCGACAGCGCATCCGGCGCCCGGCTGAGGACTTCCCAATGAAAATCACCAAACTCGAAACCTTCGTCGTCGCCCCGCGCTGGCTGTTCCTCAAGGTTTCCACGGACGAGGGCATTTCCGGTTGGGGCGAGCCGGTGCTCGAGGGTCATGCGGAAACGCTGGCGGCGAAGATACGCGAGTTGGAAACCCTTCTCATTGGCCGCGATCCACTGCTGATCGAAGACACCTGGCAGATGATCTACCGCAACGGCTGCTACCGCGGCGGCCCCGTCCTGATGAGCGCCATGTCGGGCGTCGACATGGCGCTGTGGGACATCAAGGGCAAGGCCTTCGGCCAGCCGGTGCATGCACTGATGGGCGGCAAGGTGCGCGACAGGGTGCGCACCTATCGCTGGATCGGCGGCGACCGGCCCGACAATCTCGTCACCGATGCGACAGCGCTTATCGAGGCCGGTTATGACGCGTGCAAGCTGAATGCGACCGAGGAGGTCCAGTTCCTCGACAGCTATGCCAAGATCGACCGGATCGTCGCCAAGCTCGGCGAACTGCGCGATGCGGTCGGCACCCGTATGGATCTCGCCTTCGACTTCCACGGCCGCCTGCATGCGCCTATGGCAAAAATCCTGCTGAAGGAAATCGAGCCGCTCCGGCCGATGTTCATCGAGGATGCGGTGGTCTCGGCTCAGGTCGACCACATGGCGGACCTTGCGCGCACCACGTCCATTCCCCTCGTCATCGGTGAGCGCCTGCACAGCCGCTACGATTTCCGCGCCGTCTTCGAAAAGCGCGCGGCCGGCATCATCAATCCGGATACGGCCCATGTCGGCGGCATCTCCGAAATGGTGCGTATCGGCCATATGGCGGAAAGCTACGACATCGCCATGGCACCCCATTGCCCGCTCGGGCCAATCGCGCTGGCCGCCAGCCTCCAGGTCGATGCGATCTGCTACAACGCCGTCATCCAGGAGCAGTCCCTCGGCATCCACTACAACAAGGGCGGCGACCTCAACGACTACCTGAAGCCTGAAAGCCGCTTCAAGATCGAAGCCGGCTTCCTGCCGATCCCGATGGGTCCCGGTCTCGGCATCGACGTGGACGAGGACATGGTGCGCGCCCGCGCCGTGGAAGGTCACGCGTGGCGGGCGCCGGTCTGGCGCCATGCGGACGGCTCGATTGCGGAATGGTGAGATGACGGACTTCGACTACATCATCGTCGGCGGCGGCTCCTCCGGCTGCGTAACCGCGGCAAAACTGGTTGGCGAACATGGCGCCCGCGTCGCACTCATCGAGGAAGGGCCGTCGAACCGCCATCCGCTGCTGCGCATGCCGGCCGGCTTCGTGAAGATGCTGAAGGGCAGCAAATACCTGACCTTCCACAAGACGGAACCGCAGCCGCAGCTCGACGGCCGGTCGCACGACCTGCCGCAGGGCCGCGTGCTCGGCGGCGGCTCGACCGTCAATGCCATGGTCTACATGCGTGGCCGGCGGTCCGACTACGACGAATGGAACCGCATGACGGAGGCCGGCCCCAACGGCATCGGCTGGGATTGGGACGATATCCTGCCACACTACCGCCGGCAGGAAGGCAACCAGTCGCTCGCCGGCCCTGCGCATGGGACGGACGGGCCGCTGAAGGTCTCCAACCCGCGCCATATCGCCGAAATCTCCCATGTCTTTGTCAAGACGCTACAGGAGATGGGGCTGCCGCTGCGCAACGATTTCAACGACGGCACGCAGGCAGGCGTCGGCTACATGCAGACGACGATCGGCGGCGCCCGCCGCTGCGGGGCGGTCGAGGCCTTCATCGAGCCCGTGGCCACCAATCCGAAACTGACCGCCATGACCGGCGTGCGCGTCCTGCGTCTCCTCATCGAAGGCGGCAGGGCGGTGGGCGTCGAAATCGCAGAAGGCGGCCAGATCCGCAAGCTTCGGGCGGCAAACGAGGTCATCCTCACAGCCGGCGCCTTCGGCACGCCGAAAATCCTGATGCTCTCGGGCATCGGCCCGGCACGCGACCTGCGCCGACACGGCATCGCCATCGAGGCGGACCTTGCCGGCGTCGGCGAGAACCTGATGGACCACCACGAGGTTCCGCTGGTCGCTGCCACCCATGAAAAGCTCGGCTATTACGGCGAGGACCGCGGCCTGCGCATGCTCCGCAATGGCCTGCAATACATGCTGTTCGGCTCCGGCCCCGTTTCGACGAACGGCTGCGAGACCTGCGCCTTCATCAATCCGCTCGACCCCGCGGGCGAGCCGATGATCCAGTTTTACTGCGTTCCGACCGTCTATCTCGACCGCGACGTCATGGGTGTCGCGCCCACGGACGGCGTCACGCTCAACTCCTGCCTGCTGCAGCCGAAGGCGCGCGGCACGGTGCGCCTTCGCTCGGCCGATCCGGCAGCCCTGCCGATGATCAATTCCAATTATCTCGGCCATGAGGACGATATCCGCCACGAGATCGCCGGCCTGCGCTTTGCCCGCGAGGTGCTGAAAACCGGGCCGATGGCGAAGGTGATCAAGGGTGAGATTTTCCCCGGTGAGGCCTTCCGCTCCGATGCCGAGCTGCTTGCCCATTGCAAGCGCACGGTCAAGACCAATTACCACCCCTGCGGCACCGCCCGCATGGGAGCCGAGGACGATCCGCTCGCCGTGCTGACGCCGGACCTGCGCGTCAAGGGCATCGAGGGCCTGCGCGTCTTCGACGTTTCCATGATGCCCCGCATTACCAGCGGAAACACCAACGCGCCCGCCATGGCGGTCGCAGATCGCGGCGTTGACATCATGATGGGTGCAGCATGACAAGAACCAACATTCACGACGGCGTCTACGCCGTGCTCTTTGCCCTGTTCGACGCGCAAGAGGCGCTCGATCACGGTGCGATGAAGGCGCAGATCGAGTACTGCGTCGAGACCGGTTGCCACGGCATCACCGTGCTGGGACTGGCGACCGAGGTGCTCAAGCTCACCTTCGCTGAACGCTGCGCACTGGTCGAAACGACAGCACGCGCCAATGCGGGCCGGTTGCCGTTTTCGGTGACCATCGCCGGCAATTCGGTGGGCGAGCAGGTGGAGCTTGCAGCCTGTGCAGCAGCGGCAGGCGCGGACTGGCTCATCCTCCAGCCGCCGATGGTCGGCAGCTATGGCGCGGATGTCTATCTTGACTTTTTCGCCCGTGTCGCGACATCGACCACGCTGCCCGTCGCCGTGCAGAACGCACCGCAATATCTCGGCCGCGCCCTTTCCGGCGAAGACCTCGTCCGCCTGAAGCAACGGGCTCCCAATCTTGCCGCCGTGAAAGCCGAGGACGCGGCGCTCGGCCTGGCCCGCATCATCGACGTGGCGGGCGACAGCCTTGCGGTCGTCGGCGGGCGGGGCGGGCTGGAAATGACCGATGCCCTTCGCATCGGTTGCCGCGGTTTCGTGCTCGCGCCCGACATCGCACCGGTCGCGGCCCGTATCCTCGACCTGTGGCAGGCGGACCGCCACGTGGAGGCCGAGGCGCTCTATGCCGCAGCGCTTCCCGCCGCCACCTTCGTCATGCAGTCGCTCGAACATCTCATCACCTACGGCAAGCGCATCCTCGGCGAAAATGCCGGTATCGCGATCCACGACCGAGCCCCGTGCCTGCCCGTCCAGCCCGTCGGACTGTCGATCGTCCGGCAATGGTCCGAAACCCTTTCCCGCCTGCAACAGGAGCGGCCATGAGCGGCATCGTCCTCGACAATGGAACCCTTCGCCTGCGCCTCGAGCCTGATTTCGGCGGACGGGTAAGCGAACTCACCGATCTTACGACCGGCCGCAACTGGCTGGTTCCGGGGCCTGCAGTCGGCTCGCCCGCCCAGGATGCGACCTTTGGCGTCGAACAGGCACGCGGCTGGGACGAGTGTTTTCCCTCCGCCGCGGCATGCGAGGTGAGCGCCTGGCCGATGACGCTTCGCGACCACGGCGAATTCTGGGGCCGCCAGGTCGACATGGAATCCACGGACGAAAGCATCACGACAACCGGCCGGGCCGGCCCGCTCAGTTTCCAGCGTACCCTGACGCTCGATGGCAATCGCCTCACCCTCGTCTATCGCACCTCGAACGAAGGTTCGCTTGCGATGCCCTATCTGTGGTCCCAGCATCTTCTCATCGCACCGGAAGAGGGCGACCGGCTCCGCTTGCCGGGTATCGAAGCCCTGGACGCGGCCTTCCTCAGCCACAACGGGCACCTTCTTGCGAAGGACCCCGTCACCTTCCCGGACCCGGGCCGGGATGGCCTGCCAGCCCTTGACCGGATCCATCCCCTGAAAACCCGTTTCGCCGCAAAACTCTTTGCCTCCGTGGAAGGGCAGGCCGAGGCGCGTATCGTCGGAGATCGCGGAACCTTCACTCTGCGCTGGAATGCGGAAGCTGCCGGGCATCTCGGCCTCTGGCTGGATTATGGCGGCTGGCCTGCCGAGGCGCCCGTCAGCCAGATTTCCCTCGCCCCCACCACGGCACCGATGGAGAGCCTTGCCGATGCGGTCGCCGGCGGCAAGGCCGTTTGGCTCCAGCCGGGCGAAACGCGGGAATGGAGCCTATCCATCAGCATCGAAGCGGCAAGGGAGAGCTGACATGTCAGAGACGATCTATCCGGACCTCGAAGGTGCGTCCGTCTTCATCACCGGCGGCGGCTCGGGCATCGGCGCCGCCCTCACCGAGGGCTTCCTCCGGCAGGGCGCGCGGGTCGCCTTCTGCCAGCGCTCCGACGCCACCGCCTTCTGCGCAGCGATGGAGCAGAAGACCGGTCGGCGCCCTCTGTTCCTGCCGGCCGACATCAGCGATCTCGCTTCCCTGGAACAGGCGCTGGCTGCCGCCGCACAGGTTCACGGCCCGATCACCGCCCTCGTCAACAATGCCGCCAACGATCAGCGGCACGATACGCTCGCCGTCGACGAGATTTTCTGGGAACAGGCGATGGCCATCAACCTGAAGGCCTATTTCTTCGCCTGCCGGGCCGTGCTTCCAGGCATGAAGGCGATGAACGGCGGCGCCATCGTGAATTTCACCTCGATCAGCTACATGATGGGCAACGCCGGCTATCCCGTCTATGTGACTGCAAATTCCGGCATCAACGGCATGACGCGGGCACTCGCCCGGGAGTTCGGCCCGAACCGGATCCGCGTCAACGCGCTGGCGCCGGGCTGGGTGCTGACCGACAAGCAGAAGGAGAAATGGGTCACCCCCGAGGCGCTTTCGGCCCATCTCGACCGTCAGTGCCTCAAGGACATGCTGGCGCCGGAGGATATTGTTGGCGGCTGCCTGTTCCTCTCTTCCTCGGCGAGCCGCATGATGACCGGTCAGGCCCTCGTCATCGACGGCGGTGTCGTCACCACCGGCTAGTTGCCAGCGCACCCTGCTGGCGCGGCGTCTCCATCGGGGAGAAGCCGAAGCGTTTCTTATAGCAGGTGGCGAAATACTGGCTGGAGGAAAAGCCGCAGTCATAGGCAACATTGGTGACGGATTGCTGGCCGCTCTCCAGGAGCTGCCGGGCAGCATTGAGCCGCAGCATCTGCAGGTAGCGCACCGGCGTCATGTTGGTCAGCACCTGGCAGTGCTGGGTGAACTGGGTGCGAGAGAGGTTGCACTCCGCTGCCATGTTCTCCAGCGTCCAGTCCTCCTCCAGCGCATGCCGAAGCCGCTTCAGGAAAATCTCCACCGTACGCTTGGAGCTTGCAAGCGCAAGGTCGAGCACGGGCGCCTCGTTCTCCAGCATCTGGCGGAACTGCAGCAACATCATCGAGATCAACAGGCGCAGTCGCGCCTCGCCGCCCTCGATATCACCCCCGGCGACCACGTCATGGATATCCAGGAAGGTGCGGGCGACCTCGCGTGACGCAAGGTAGGAGATCTGCTCGTTTTTCGACAGGAGCTCGCTTAGCCGCTTGCGGTCCCGCTCCGGCCAGCCGATCCAGTCAGGCCAGAGCCAGGTCTCGTGCGGCCGACGCACACCCATGTCCATCAGCACCCAGATGATATGGCTGGCACCAATGGTCGGGTCGCCGAGCGCATGGAGCTGCCACGGCCGCACCACGAACATCTGCCCCTCGTTGATCACCGTCTTGCGGCCGTCCATCGTTATCGCAAGCGAGCCGCGCGCGAGATAGGCAATCTTGACGCCCTCGTTGCAATGCTCGCGCAGCCCCCAGTCCTGCGGTGTCGTCGCGTCCCAGCCACCGACCGAACAGACCTGCGGCAGCGCCTTGCCAAGATCGGTTCCGGGGTAACCGCGGCGCGTCCAGGCATTGAGTGCGACCTGCCCGGCAAGCGAGGCCTTCATCAGGTCCTGGCAATTTCCGGCATAGAGCAGGGCGCCCGGCTCGCGGAAAACTGCCGGCCGATTGACGGCCCGTTCGTTGCTGGCCTTGCTCATGGCTTCCCCCGGGATGTTTAAAATTTACCAGTCGTCCATTTCGAACGCCGGAAGCGATTTATTGCGCAATGCTGCGCCATCATCAAGCGTTAAACGGAGGCGCTGGTGATTTGCCATTGAAACTCAATGGCATGGAGGAAGCATCGGGAGGACAGGCCAGTGCGGATAGGGTTCCACACGGACGCATTCAACTCGGCCTATTGGTCGTTCGAAAAATGCTTGCAGTGGGCGAGCGACAATGATGTGCACTTCATCGAGTGCGGCCTGATCGATGGCGTGAGCTGGATCCATGGCCTCGGCTACCAGCCCCATGTCGCCCTCTATGAGGACCCGGTTCTGCTGCGCCGGAAGATGGAACAATATGATGTGCGCTTTTCCCAGGTCGATGCCGCTTATCCGCTCTCCGGCGCGGACGGCCCGCTCCGGGGCGTGCCCTATGTACTGAAATCGATCGCCTGGGCCGCGCAGGCCGGCAGTCCCTGCGTCGACACGACCGATGGCCTGCATATGCCGCCCGGGCTTACCGAAGAGGAAGCGATGGCGCTCATGAAGCGCAGCTACGAGACGATCATCGAGGTCGCCGAAGCGCACGAGATCGTCGTCAACATCGAACCGCACGGCCATTTCACGACACGTCCCGAATTCATGGCGCGCATGCTTTCCTTCGTGGATTCCCCATGGCTGCGCATGAACATGGATACCGGCAACACCTTCATCGCCGGCCAGGAGCCGGCGGAGTTTCTGCCGCTCTTCATCGACAAAGTCAGCCACGTTCATGTGAAGGATGTGCCGCAATCGTTGGCGGCAGCCGCGCGCGGCGGGCAGACGGGCATCGCGGTCAGCCATTGCGCGCTCGGCGACGGGGTCAATGCCGACAATATCAGGGTCTGCCTCGCCCAGTTGCGGGATCATGGATATGCCGGCGTCCTCAGTCTCGAATGCGAGGGGGCGGCGGGGTCGATGATCGAAAAATCACTGTCCTGGATTCGCGTAACCTGCCGCGACCTCGGCATCACACTGCATTGAGCATCTCATGAAACTTGGCATCAATCTCCTTTGCCTGACCGATTTCGTCGAGGACAGGCACCTAGCAAGCATCAGACGCTTGCAGGATCTCGGCTATGACGGCGTCGAAATCCCCGTCCTGAAGGGCAACGTCGCACATTACGAACGTCTCGGCCGGGAACTGGATGCCCTGGGCCTTGGCCGGTCGACCACGTCGATCGTGCCGACGCCGGAGGCCAACCCCGTCAGCCCCGATGCCGAAATACGGGCGCGCGGCCTCACCCATCTCGACTGGGCGCTGGATTGCGCCATCGCGCTCGGCGCCGAAAGCATGGGCGGCCCGTTCCACGCGCCGATCGGCGTCTTCACCGGGAGCGGCCCCAGCGAGGACGAGTTGAAATACGGGGCGGACGCACACCGCGCGCTGGCCGAGCGGGCAGCAGCCCACGGCATGCATCTCAGCCTCGAGCCGCTGAACCGCTTCGAAACCTACTATCTCAACACGATGGAGCAGGCGCACGCCTACGTCGATCGGGTCGGGCATCCCGCCTTCAGGATCATGTACGACACCTTTCACGCCAATGTGGAGGAAAGCCGGCCGGAGGCGGCGATCCGTCTGATCGGTCGCGACATCGGCGTCTTCCATGTATCGGAGAACGACCGTGGCATCCCCGGGCGCGGGCACATAGACTTTCCCGCTATGTTCAGGGTGTTGAAGGAGATCGGGTATGACGGCTGGCTGACCCTGGAGGCATTCGGCGCGGGTCTGCCAGCCATCGCGACGGCGACCCGCGTCTGGCGGCCGCTGTTTCCCGACTTCGAGACGCTTTTCAGCGAAAGCGCAACGTTCATCCGCAAGACATGGGCAGCAGCATGAACCAGAACGTCCCTGCCATCGAGATGCGCGGCATCACCAAGAGCTTTCCCGGCGTGAAGGCGCTGAAGGGCGTCAGTTTCCTCGCCCGTTCCGGCGAGGTCCATGCCCTTGCCGGCGAAAACGGTGCCGGCAAGTCGACATTGATGAAGATCCTCTCCGGCCTCTACCGGCCGGATGACGGCGCGGTCGTCGTGGCGGGCGAGGAACGGCATTTCCTCCATCCGCTGGAAGCCATCCGCGCGGGCATCGCCGTCATCTATCAGGAATTCTCCCTGCTTCCGGAACGCACCGTCGCGCAGAACATCTTCCTCGGCCGGGAGCCGACCCGTCGCGGCTTCATCGACATCAGGGCGATGAACGAGGAGGCGCGGCGCGTGCTGGCGCTGTTCGGCTCGGCACACCGCATCGAGCCCGACACGATCGTGGCCGATCTCGATGTTGCGAGCCAGCAACTCGTCGAGATCGCCAAGGCTGTATCGCTCGAAGCGCGGGTCATCGTGATGGACGAGCCGACCGCAGCGCTCAACGAGGCCGAATGCGAGGTGCTGTTCGATCTCGTCGATACGCTGAAGCACCGCGGCGTCGCAATCATCTACATCACCCATCGCATGCGCGAGATCACCCGGCTTGCCGATCGCGTGACCGTTCTGAAGGACGGCGAGACGGCGGCGAGCTTCGACCATGTACCGGAACCCGACACGATCGTACGCACCATGGTCGGCCGCGATATCGGCGACTTCTATGCGGAGCCGGCAAGGCCGGAGGAAATCGGCGACATCGTGCTCTCCGTACGCAATGCCGGGAATGATCAGCTGAAGAACATCTCCTTCGCGCTACGCGCCGGCGAGATCGTCGGCTTTGCCGGTCTGCAAGGGGCAGGGCGGGTGGCACTCGCCCAGGCGATCTTCGGCCTTGCCCCCTTTGCCGAGGGCGAAGTCGTGTTTGCCGGAAAGCCGTCCCGCTTCACAAATCCGCGCGATGCGATCCGCGCCGGCATCGGCCTTCTGCCCGGCGACCGCAAGGCCGAAGCGCTCCTCCTGATGCAGTCGGTCATCGACAACGGCATGTTGACGGCACGCGCGCTTTCCGGCCTCGCCGGCAGTGCCGATGCGACGCCGTTCGTCTCCACCGGGGCGATGGAAACACTAATGCGCGATCTCGACGTGCGTGCCGGCAGTCTTTCCCAGGACATCAAGGCGCTCTCCGGCGGCAACCAGCAGAAGGCCATCGTGGCACGCTGGCTGGCACTCGCGCCCCGACTGTTGATCTTCATCGAGCCGACACGCGGCATCGACGTCAACGCAAAGGCCGGCATCTACCATCTCATGCGAAACCTCGCCCGCAAGGGGGCGGCGATCATGATGGTCTCGTCCGACCTGCCGGAAGTGTTGGGCGCTGCCGACCGCATTCTCGTCATGCGCGCCGGCGAACTCGTTGCCGGCTTTGCCCGCGGCGTAACGGAAGCCGATGTCATGCTTGCCGCGACAGGCGAAGAAGCGGTGGCGGCATGAGCGCGGCAATCCCCTCAAAGCGCCGGGCCTGGCGCATGGAACGATACGCTCCGGCGCTGCTGCTGGCCGTGGCGCTTCTCGTCTATGTCGCGATCGCGCTCGGCCTCGGCCTGACGCGTTTCCTGACGCCCGAGGCCGGCATTGCGATCCTCAATCGATCCATCGCACTGGGCATCACCGCCGTTGGCCAGACCTTCGCCATCCTCGTCGGCTCGATCGATCTGTCAGTGGCGCACCTGATCTCCGCCTCGGCCGTCGTCGCCTCGGCCATCATGAACGGCGATCCGGCCATGATGCTGCCGGCCGTCCTCGCCGTTCTCGCAATGGGCGTGCTGGTCGGCACGCTGAACGGGCTGCTGATCACCCGGCTGGAGGTCAACCCGCTGATCGCCACGCTTGGCATGGCGCTCATCATCCAGGGCTGCCTTGCCTCCTTCCATGGGCGCTTCGGCGGCTCCGTACCGAATGCATTCCAGATTTTCGCCTATGGCACGGTGCTCGGCCTGCCGGTCGGCCTGCTCGTGCTGGCGCTTCTCGTCGTTGCGGCTTGGGCGATGCTGCGGTTCACCCGCTTCGGTTCCAACATCTATTCGGTCGGCGGCAACCGGGATACGGCACGCGCCGCCGGAATCAAGACGACCCGGGTGGTGATTGCCAGCCACATCATCTGCAGTCTCTGCGCTTCCCTGGCCGGCCTCTATCTCGCCAGCCGCCTCAAGTCTGGTTCGCCCTGGATCGGCACGGAGGGCGCCTACGACCTCGAGTCGATTGCGGTCGTCGTCATCGGCGGAACAATCCTCTCCGGCGGCAAGGGCGGGATCTGGGGCACCGTTGCCGGCGTCATCGTCTTCTCGCTGATCGACTCCATCTTCAATCTCGCCGGGGTCGACGCCTTCGCCAAGCAGGTCATGCGCGGCATCATCATCGTTGCGGCCGTCGCCTTCTACGCCGTGCGCTCCAAGAGGATAGTGGCATGATCCAGGATACCGCCGGCACGGCAAGGACAGGTGGCGGCGCGCGCCTGCCGAAGATCAATCCCGTCTTCTTCGTGCTCGCGGCGCTCATCGTCGCCATCACGCTGTCGAACCCGAATTTCGTCGAGCCTACAGGCTACATGAACTTCCTGAAGCGCGCGGCCCCGCTCGCCATCCTCGCCGCAGGGCAGATCTACGTCATTGTTTCCGGCGGCTTCGACCTCTCCGTCGGTTCGCTGATCACGCTGACCGTGGTCGGTTCGTCCATGCTGCTCAACAACAATGCCGATGCGACCTGGTGGGTCATCCCGGTCATGTACGCCATCGGACTTGCCGTCGGCGTGGTGAACGGCCTCGTCGTCAGCTTTCTGCGGGTGCCCTCGCTGATCGCGACGCTCGGCATGATGATCACGCTGAACGGGGCGGCCTTCATGTGGTCGAGCGGCTCACCGCGCGGCTATCTGCCGGAAACGTTCCGCTTCTTCGGGCGCACCAACATCCAGGGCATTCCGCTCATCCAGTTCCTGCCCATCGCTCTGCTTGTGTTGCTGGCCTTCGGGCTCTGCCTGTTCTGGCTCATGCACCGCACCAGCCTCGGCCGCATGCTGCACGCGATCGGCGACAACCCGCGGGCAGCGCAGATGTCGGGTGTTCCATTGGAACGGGTCCGGATCATCGCCTTCGTCGTCTCGTCGCTGAGCGCGGTGACGGCCGGCATCCTGCTGGGCGGTTTCGCCGGTGTCTCGACCGATGTCGGCGTCGGCTACGAATTGCAGGCGATCACCGCCTGCGTCATCGGCGGGGCGCAGCTTCTTGGCGGGCGCGGCTCGGTGCCGGCCTCGATTGCCGGCGCGCTGACACTGACGGCCATCTTCACGCTGCTCAATTTCATCGGCTTGCCGAAGCCAATGCGCGATGTGGTGCAGGGCGTGATCCTGATCGTCGCCGTCGTGCTTGCCACCTACCGGCGCAACCGCGCCGGCGGGACCTGATTTCGCCGGCCGCAAGGCCGCCGGGAGGAACCTGAACATCATGATCAAATGGGAGTGAGACATGAAAAGACTGCTGACAGCCGCCCTTTCGGCGACCCTCATCGCCACCACGGCACAGGCCCAACAGTTGAACTTCGACGACCCCGCCGAGTTCGACAAACAGCGCGCCCTGCTGACGGCCAAGGCCAATGGCCCCGAGGGAGAGCCGTGGGCGCAATATTACGGTGACCAGATGGCCGACACTGCGCAGTACAAGAAGGAGGGCCCCTACACGATCTGCTTCTCCAATGCCGGCGTGAACAATGCCTGGCGCGTGACGGGCTGGACCAACATGCAGGCCGAGGTGAAGCTGCATCCCGAGATCAAGGAGCTCATCCATGTCGACGCCGAGGGCTCCGACGACAAGCAGATCTCCGACATCGACGACCTGATCAACGGCGGCAAGTGCTCGGTGCTGATCGTTTCGCCGAACACCACCGCGGCCCTGACCCCGGCCGTCGAGAAGGCCTGTGCCACGCTGCCGGTCATCGTCTTCGACCGCGGCGTCAACACCCGCTGCCCGGTGACCTTCATCCATCCGGTCGGCGGCTATGGCTTCGGAATCCAGGCTGGCGAATTCTTGGCGGCCAATGCCGCGGCCGGCGCCAACGTGCTGATGCTGCGCATCGTGCCCGGTGTCGACGTGCTCGAGACCCGTGCCTCGGCGGCAAAACGCGTCTTCAAGGAGAAAGGGCTGACGGTCATCGGCGAGGAATTCACCGAAGGCGACAATGCCAAGACCAAGTCGATCGTCGAGGACTACCTGCAGCGTGGAGCGATCGATGCTATCTGGATGGATGCCGGTGCGACGGCCGTCGCGGCGCTGGAGGCCTTCGAGGATTCCGGCCTGCCACTGCCGCTCATCACCGGCGAGGACCAGCAGGACTTTCTGGTGAAGTGGAAGCAGGAAGGCTTCAAGGCGATCGCCCCGACCTATCCCACCTATCAGTGGCGCACGCCGATTATCGCTGCAGTGAAGATCCTCAAGGGCGAGGCGGTGCCTGGCCCGGAATGGGTGATGCCGCAGCCGGCAATCACGGCCGAGACCCTCGACCAGTATGTCAACGACAAGATGCCGCCGCTGCATCATGCCATGTGCGGCTGCGAGAAACTGCCCGACTATCCGGCTGCCTGGGGCGGCCAGTAAGAGAAGGGGCGGGGCCGCGAACGCATGCGGACCCGCCCGCCGAACACCACGGCGGAAACGCGTCGGGTATCGTACCCGGCGCGTCTTTGTGAGGCGGAAACAGCAGGGCATCCCTTGCGGACAGGCCTGATAATTGCTTCGCTCCCGGCACCATCATTCGGGAAAAGCGAGCAATGCTGTTAGAAAACCTTTCCCTCTTTCTGCGCATCGTCGAGAAGGGCGGCCTTGCGGTCGCGGGCCGCGAGGTCGGCCTGTCACCTGCCACCGTCTCGGAGCGCCTGGCATCGCTGGAGGCCTACTATGGCGCGGCGCTTCTGACCCGCACGACACGGGCGATCAGCCTGACGGAGGAGGGCAGGGCCCTTGTCGAAGGCGCGCGGCGACTGCTTGCGGAGGCGGAAGAGTTGGAAAGCCGCGTGCGACGCGGCGCAAATGTCATCTCCGGGCCGATCCGGCTCAGTGCGCCGGAAGATCTCGGCCGTCATCTGCTCGTGCCGGTCATCGACGCCTTCCTGGCCGAACACCCCGCCGTCACCGTCGATCTCAACCTGACGGACGGCAATGTCGATATCGTCGGGCAGGGCATGGATTTCGCCATCCGGCACGGCATGCTGGCTGACAGCAGCCTCAGGGCGAAGTCGCTCGGAGAGAACCGCCGTGTCGTCTGTGCGGCGCCGGCCTACCTGGCCGCCCATGGCACGCCCGTCCATCCGGACGAGCTTGCTGCGCACGACTGCATCGTCATGCGTTTCGGACAGAATATCGACCGGGATTGGCCATTCCTCATCGACGGCGTGATGCGCAAGGTCACCGTACACGGGCAGCGTGTCGTGAACGATGGCGGACTGGTACGGCAATGGTGCCGGGAGGGAAGGGGCATCGCCCTGAAATCGATCCGGGACGTTGCCGACGACCTAGCCACCGGCGCCCTGGTGGAACTGCTTGAAGATTTTTCCGCTGGCGGCACGGCATTGCAGATCGTCTATCCGCCAAGCGCCGTACAACCGCGGCGCGTGCGCATGCTCATCGACCGCATCGCCGCGACCCTTTCCAAGGGCCGCGGCGCCTGAGTCTCAGGAGGAGACCTGGTCGAGGAAGATCAGGCGCAAGGGTTCCTCCAGGAGATCATCGATCGTCTGAGCGAAAGCCTGGAAGTAGGCTGTTTCGAGATGCGCAGTGAGCGCGGCCTGACTAACGAAGGCCTCGCGCATGTAGAAGGTGCCCGGTTCGTCGCGCAGCTCGAAGAGCACATAATCGAGATTGCCGGGCTCGGCACGGGTCGGCTCGATAAGAGTGAGCAGTCCCTGTCGCAGCGCCTCGCGTTTACCGGCTTTCACCTTCAGGACGGCGATGGAAATCAGTTTTTCGGGTTGTGTCGTCATCGGATCCTCTTTCCCTTCGAGGCGCGGATCGCCATCGGTGACCCGCGCTTGTCGTCTCAGAAACCGGCAAGCACAATCTTGCCCTTGGCCTTGCCGGATTCGATGAGCGCATGGGCACGCTTGAGGTTTTCCGCGTTGATGGTGCCGAAGTTCTCGTTGAGGGTCGTCTTGATCTTGCCGGCATCCACCAGGTCGCCGACCCGGTTCAGCAGCGCGTGTTGCTTTTCGATATCGGCGGTGGAAAACAGCGAGCGGGTGAACATCAGCTCCCAGTGCAGCGAGATCGACTTGCGCTTCAGCGGCAGGGCGTTCAGCACCTTCGGGTCGTCGATCAAACCGAAGCGGCCTTGCGGCGCAATCAGCTCCACAATGTCAGCGATATGATCATCGGTGTTGGTCGTGGAGAAGACGAAGGCCGGCTGGCCGATACCGAGGCTTTCCACCTGCGCAGCAAGCGGCTTGCGATGATCGATGACATGGTGGGCGCCGAGCGCCTTTACCCAATCCTGCGTTTCCGGCCGAGAGGCGGTGGCGATGACCGTAAGATCCGTCAATGCCCGGGCGATCTGGATGGCAATGGAACCGACACCGCCGGCACCGCCGATGATGAGGATGGCGTTTGCCCCACCGGCAACGGGCCGGGTCACGTCCAGCCTGTCGAACAGCATTTCCCAGGCGGTGATCGCCGTGAGAGGCAGAGCGGCAGCGGCCGGAAAGTCGAGCGAGGCCGGCTTCCTGCCGACGATACGTTCGTCGACCAGATGATATTCGGCATTGGTGCCGGAACGGTTGATGGCCCCGGCATAGAAGACCGCGTCACCGGCTTTGAACAGGCTTGCCTGTGGACCGACGGCGGTGACGATACCGGCCGCATCCCAGCCCAGCACTTTCCACTGACCGGGGTCGGCCTTCGCCGAAGCGCGAATCTTGGTGTCGACCGGATTGACGGACACTGCCTTCACCTCGACGAGGATGTCGCGTCCCGCAGGCACCGGGCGCGGCAGGTCAATGTCGACAAGGGCCGTTGGGGCGTCGATGGATTGCGGATTTTCGTAGCCGATGGCTCGCATCTTGAAACTCCTGAACATGCGGGGCGGAAAGCAGGGCTTGCCGGACAGATGACCCGGCGAGATCGTCTTGCCGCCGGTATGAACAGGGAGAAGATATGTCGCGCACCCTTGGCCGATAATTGCCCGGTTGTAAAATTGATAATTCGGATTTTCCGCAGTCTGCCCTGCTGCATTCATCCAGAACGGCATTTGATCGAATGGTCCTCGCAGGCAGGTCCATCCTGCGGTGAGCGTGGTCGCCTCGCCTTTTCGGTTTCCGACATTGAAAGCCGCAATATATGACGCTATATTGCGTCATTATAAACGGCAACTTCGAAAGGAAATCGCCATGGGCCTTGCCCAATATGCTGACGGCGGGCTCTTCGTGCCGCGCAAGATCGCCGATGCCCTGCGCACGACGAGCGAAGAGATCGCGCGCACGGCCGGGCTTGGAAAGGATGCCGTCCAGCGCAAGGACCGTGTCCGCTCCGACAAGACGCAGCGGCGCCTGCGCGAGATGATCGAGATCGTCAACAAGGTCGAGCCTCGTTTCGGCTCGGCGCTGATGGCCTATGCCTGGTATCGCTCCGAGCCGCTTCCCGGCTTTTCCGGCCAGACGGCCATGCAGCTGGTTCGAAGCGGGCGCGCGGACGACGTGCTCGACTACATCGACGCCGTCGATGCCGGCATCCACGCATAGTCCCGCAGATGCACTACCAGGGAAAACTATACCGGGCACTGAACCCGGTCTATGCCCGCGAGCCGTTGTCCGGGCGTGGCGCCGAGCTCTATGGCGGCCGGTTCAATCCAAAGGGCACGCCCGCGCTCTACACATCGCTGTCGATCCTCACCGCACTGCGGGAGGCGAACCAGGTCGGCAATCTGCAGCCGACCACCCTCGTTTCCTATGATGCCGATATCGCCCGGATTTTCGACTGCCGCGATCCGGAAGCCATGCGTGCGGAGGGCATGGACGCAAAGACCCTCGCCGATCCGACCTGGCGCGACCAGATGCGCACTTTCGGAACCTCCCGGACACAGGACTTCGCCCGTCGGCTTTCAGCCGCGGGCTATCACGGGCTGCTCGTGAAGAGTTTTGCGCCGGCCGCCGTGGATGACGACCTCAATCTCGTCCTGTGGACGTGGGGCGATGTCCTGCCCAGCCGCCTCGCCCTGATCGATGACGAGAACCGCCTGTCGCGATAACCCGCAAGGCGATCGGCAGGCAACGACGTTGCCTGCCGACGGGACGCACATCGTATCGGAACGGACTACGGCCGTGTAAGCGAGAAGAGAACGACCTGCGTCGCGGGCGTCTCCTTCTTCGTCTTATCGGTTACGGCCAGGTAGAGCGTGTCCGAGAGGCGGGCCAGACCTTCGAAATTGTCGTTGAGCAGCGTGCTTGACCCCGCGCTAAGATCGATTGCCGTGCAGGCCTCATCGGCACAACCCTTGGGATCGACGACACGCAGGCGCCCGACACTCGGCCCGCCCTTGGTCTCGCGGGTGCGTTCGAGCACCAGAAGCTCGCCGCCCGGCATGGTCTCGATGGCCTTCAGGTTGCTGCGCTTCGGCTGGAAGGTCGCGAACGTCCAACGCCCACCGTCAAGACCATAGATCGTATGGCTGTCACCCGGTTGGCCCTGCATCGCCTCCTCCGGGGCGGTCACGATGCCGCCGTCCTGCAGGACAGCCACCGCTTCCAGCCGGCTGTTCGGTTCATTGTACTGTGCGGCATCCGACAGCGCTTCCGGCAGCGGCACGGCGGCGATTGCCGTACCGTCCGGCTTGAAGCGATGGATGGCGGGGCCGTCCTCGAAGGCGATGAGGAGCTCGCCATCGGAGGGCGTGCCGTTGTCGCCATTGATGACGGCCAGCCCCTCGGCATTGACGAGGGCAGGCGTCGTCCCGGTGGCGAGCCGCACGGAGAACACCGGTTCCATGCCTGTGATCTTGTCACCTTCGATCTGCAATCGGAAGTGATGCAACACACCATCGTCCGAAACCGCATAAAGCAATTTGTCGTCAGCATCCCAGGCAAGCCCGGACAATTCGCTGATCGTACGACCATCCGGACCCGTAGCGGCCACCCCCCGGCCGTCGAGCACGGTCAGGGCAAACGATGCCGGTTGCGCGAAGGCGATGGACGCCGGCATGAGGACGGAGCCGCAAAGAAGCAGCGCATTCAGGATTTTCTGGATCATCTCACTCACTCCTATCATTGTTTAGCCGGTGCAGGACATCGGACCCGGGAAGGCGGCCAAGCTTGCGCAATGCCGGCAGGAACTTGTTGTGCCGCGTACCGGGATTGAGCAGCGCCGTGCCGACGCAGTATTTCGAGCATCGTTTGGTCGGGTGCTGGTGCAGCGCCCTGAGAATGCCATCGGCAACGCCGTTGCCATTGGCCGATTTCGTCTCGAGGATGAACAGGCTCTCATCGACCGCATGCCGTGCATCCGGCGTGTAGAACTGCAGGCCGCAATCGATGGTCATGCGCTCCCCGCCCTGCTTGGCGACCAGCGTCATGCGCCGGTAGCGCATGTCGATCACACGGGTCAGCGTGTGGGGAAAGGGCTGGCCGTACTGGGCCCGGTACACGTCGTCGATATAGGCGAGCGCGGTGTCGTCGAGCATGCCGAAGGTTTCCGGATCCCGGTTGAGCCGCTTCTTGACGGTGATGCCGCGCTTGTCCTTCAGCTTCACCTCGAGGAAGCAGAGGCCGGCCTCGGCGTAGCGGCGCAGCCGCACCTTGGCACGCTGGCGCCGGCCCTGGTGATGGTCGAAATAGCTGCGCCGACCGGCATCGTCGAAATAGCAGGTCTCATAGGTAAAGGCCCGCAGACCGTCGATTTCCAGCATATCGAAGGCGTCCGCCAGGGTGCCGGCGGCGTGTTTCAGCACGGTGGCGTCGACGACATATTTGTTGTCCAGCCGCTCAAGCATCGCCGCCTTGCCATTCAGCGCAGCCAGGCTGATCGGCTGGAAGCCGTGCTCCAGCCAGGTGTCAGTGTTTACGATAATAGACATTGAGCTTCGCCATTTCGGTTATGTAGTCGAGTTGAAGGACCTGATAGGACAGCACGTCGACGCCAAGCCGCCGGGAGATCTCCGCCCGCATGGCCGCCGGGTCCGCCAGAAGCGCGGGGTGGATCTTGTCGAGCGAGATCTTCGTGCCGCTGACCGACTGGAGCATCTTCGGATGGTCGATGACATAGGCGCCGACCAGCACGAACAGCACGGTGACGGCCGCAAAGGGGATCGTCGTTCCCTGCACGGACGAAATGACCGCGATGGCGACGCTACCGAAGAAATAGGTCATCTCGGTCTTGCTGAGCGGTTCGGAGCGCAGCGTGAAAAGCGCCAGGATCGCAAACAACCCGAAGCCGGCCGCAACGCCGAAATCGACGACGGAAAGCACGGTGAGGACCGCGAAGACGAAGATGTTGAAGAGCGCCGCCGCCGTGACGAGTTCCTTGTCGCGGTAGCGCCGGTAGTACATGCCGAACATCAGGATGGACATGCCGGCAAGATCGATGCCGAAACGCATGAATTCCATCACGAAGAAGGTCTGCAACATCTGGGGAGTCATCTCGACCTCCCCTGGCTGACGCCGCGAGCGGGCGCAAACGGTCCTGACGGCAAGCCCCAAGGGCATGCCGGTTGAATAGGGATCAACATGTTCCACCTCCTGAATTTTCCGCCGCGATGGCGGTGACCTCAGGAAGAACGGAGGCGGTCGAACTCTATTCCAGCATCGATGAAAAATTCTGAGCCGGGTAAAAAGGAACGGCCTTCCGTCAATGTGTCACATGCTGCTTCAGACGGATACCCAGCCGGATCGAGACCGCCGCGATGACGAGGAAGGCCAGCATGATCAGGCCGAAGCTGGCGACAAGGCTCGTCGCCTGAGCGAGGAAGCCGAGCAGGGCCGGACCGAGCAGCAGGCCGCTATAACCCATGGTGGTAACGATGGAGATCGCCTTGCCGGCCGCGTCGCCCCCCACACTCCCCGCACGGGCGAACACGGCGGGCACCATGTTCGCGACCCCGAGACCGCAGAGGGCAAGGGCGGCAAGGCAGAGAACCAGGTTGTCCGCAAGCAGCAGAACGGCGACCGACAGGGCGCAAAGAAGGCCGCCGGCCCTGATCACGGCCACATGGCCCACGCGCCGGCTCACCGCGTCCCCGACGAGCCGCCCACCCGCCATGGCCGCGGCGAAGAGGGCGAAGGCATAGGCCCCGTGGCTGTCCGATGCGCCAAGGATGTCGATCATGTAGATCGCGGTCCAATCCATCATGCCACCTTCCGCCAGGAGCGCCAGGAAAGCGATGCTGCCGAGCAGCAGGATGAGGGTTCGCTGTCGAGCGTCGAGCACGGCAGCCCCGGCCGGGAAAGTTTCGGAACGGAGGCCTCGGGCTTCATGGCCGGGTTTCGCCGCCACCATCCGGGCGGACAGGGCGAGGAGCATGACGAGCACGC
Source organism: Shinella sp. SUS2 (assembly GCF_001262505.1). GTDB lineage: Bacteria > Pseudomonadota > Alphaproteobacteria > Rhizobiales > Rhizobiaceae > Shinella. The sequence continues at coordinate 140,166 of NZ_KQ410734.1, read as the reverse complement.
CGGAGGCCCCGAGGCAGATCTGCAGGTTGCCGCCATGGCTGATCAACTGCCCGACCAGAAATGCGCCCGCAAGATTGCCGATGCTGAACAGGGCATGGAATGACGACATCATGTGCCGCCCGGTTTCCCGCTCCGCCTGGGACGCTTCCGTGTTCATCGCCACGTCGAGCGTACCGAACGCCGCCCCGGCGAAAAAAACGACGGCGCCGAGAACGACCGGGCTGTCGATCAACGGTATGACGAGAAAGGAAGCACCGAACAACAGGCTGCCGCACAGGCTCAGCACCCGGCTGCCGATCACCCGGTCGATATAGCGGCCGATGTTGATCATCAGCACGATGGCGCCGAAGGCGAAGCACAGAAGGACCAGCCCGAGCTGCCCCTTGTCGAGCCCCACACCGGCTGCAAGCAGCGGAAGGCTGGATGCCCATGCGCCGATGCCGATCCCGGCCGAAAGGAAGAACAGGCTGCAATGCAGCCGGCTCGCCCCAGACGACGGTTTCACTGCAATTGGATCGTCCAGCATTTCAACAAAACCACCTGTACGTCACCGCTGCGTCGAAGTGCTCAACCGCCGGCCGCGTTCTGCCGCACGCGGACTGCGGCCTCCGCCAGGCGCTCCGGTGCCAGCCGCCCGGTACGGGCGGCATGGGCGATACCATCACACAACGCATCAAGATGAGGCCCGCCCCCCACGAGCAGCAGATCCGCGCCGGCGCTGACGGAGGCAACCGCGGTTTCGAGCAGGGAGCGGTCGCGCATTGTGGCCGGGGCATCGAGATCGTCGCTGACGATCAGCCCATTGAAGCCGAAATCGTTCCGCAGCATCGCCATGACCGCCGGCGAGGTGCTGGCAGCGTTGTGTCTATCGAGCGCGGCAACGGGCGCAGGCCCCGTCATGATCGCCCGTGTTCCGGCATCGATAGCGGCCGTGAACGGCAGGGCGTTGTGAAGAAGGCGGTCGCGCGATGTCTGGAGTAGAACATCTACGAGGGCCGGGTCACCTTCCAGGTCGTTGAAGCCGGGGAAATGTTTCGTTACTGCGCCAATTCCGGCGCTCTGGACACCCGTCACGAAAGCCGACACCAGCCGGGCCACGGCCTGCGGATAGCTGCCCATCGTGCGGCCCTGCAACCAGGCATTCTGCCCGTCGATGACATCGGCGATCGGCGCCAGGAACAGCGAGACCCCGAGCGCGCGGGCAGCGGCGGCCGTTGCCCTGCAGCGTTCGACGAGTGCCACATCGCCAAGCGCGTGCGCCTCGTCAAGCGAGGGAAGCGGCGGCACCAGCCCCTGGAGCCGCTGGATGCCGCCCAGTTCTTGGTCGACGGCGACAATCAAGTGGGAGGTTACGGCCCTCAGCCGCCCAACGGCAGCGCGGAAGGCCTCCGGCGTTTCGCTCGCCAGCCGCTCTGCCGACATGCGCCGTGCGACATATTCCGCCCGGGTCTCGCCGAGGAGAACGGAACAGCCGCCCTTTTCCAGGAAGGGCAGCATGACATCCATGACGTCGAGCGTATCGAAGGCGGGCAGAAGGATCGCCCGGGCGTCCTCATCCGGTGAAAAGCGCATCATGGTCTCCGTTGTCAGACTGTCTCGACATCAACGCCGGCCTCGCCGATGGCCTTGAGGATGGCGGTGTCTCTGCTGCTGGTGAAAAGCGCCGATACGGCCGAGATCGGCGCCACTTCGTAGGTCGCTGCCTGGCCGAGCTTGTCCGCCGTCGCGAGAAGCAGGGTCTTGTTCGCGGCCCGGATCATCGCAGATTTCAGATGGGCGTCCTCGAAATCGTCAGCGCGGAGCGTCAGGCCGTGATCGACGCCGCAGGTACCGAGAATACAGTAATCGACCCGCATCGCCCGGATCGCATCGATCGCACCGGCGCCGGTGGCGCTGCGCGTCAGCCGGCTCAGGCGACCGCCGAGCATGACCACCTCGGCAAGCGGGTGATCGAGCGCAGCGGCGGCGACGTCGACCGCCGTCGTGATGATGCGCAGGGAGAGCGCAGGGGAGAGCGAACGCACGAAACGGACGACGGTCGTGCTCGAATCCACCAGCAGAGTCGCACCCTCGGGGATCGTCGCAGCCGCGGCACGGCCGATCGACTGCTTTTCCTCCGCATGCATCGTTTCACGCCGATGGAAATCGAGCGCCGGCGTCACCAGCCGCGCCGCACCGCCATGGAAGCGCTGCACGAGCCCTGCGTCCGAAAGGTCGCGCAGGTCGCGGCGGATCGAATCTTCCGACACGCCGAACTCCTGTGCAAGCCCGGCTGCAAGGACCCGGCCTGCCGCATTGACCTTTTCGAGAATGACGGCTTGCCGTTCCTCCGGAGACAGTGCCGCCAGTTCCTTCCTGTCCGCGGTCATCCCGCTGTTTCCACGCTGGGCGCGAGCAGGCCGAGCGCCGCCAGGCGGGCTTCCAGCGCCTCGGCCGTGCTGAAATGTTCGGTATGAAAGCCGAGTGCCGCCGCCGCGGCAATGTTCGCCGGGTTGTCGTCAATGAAGATGCATTGCTCGGCGCGAACACCCGCCCGCTCCAGATAGCGCTCGAAGATGGGCGCATGCGGCTTTATCAACTTTTCCCGCCCGGAAACGATGAGCACGTCGAAAAGCCCCAGGAAGGGAAAGATCGCCTGCGCCCGCGGAAAGGTCTCCGCCGACCAGTTCGAAATCGCGTGCACGGGAACGCCATCCGCTTTCAGCCGCCCCAGAATGCCGGCGGTGCCCGGCACCTCGCCACCCAGCATCTCGTGCCAGCGCAGCCAGTAGGCCTCGATCAGGTCTGCCTGCTCGGGGTGACGCTGCACGAGCTCGGCTACGCCCTCGGCAAACGGCCGACCCGCATCGAACGCCTCGTTCCATGCCGGAGTGCAGACATCCGTCAGGAAGGTGGAAACCGCCGCATCGTCCGGCAGGAGCTGGCGATAAAGATAAGCTGGATTCCAGTCGATCAACACGCCGCCGATATCGAAGACCACAACACTAGGATTCATTTTGTTTGCCTTTTTGTGCATTTATTGATTCCAATAATGCATGAACACGCACATTTATGCAACAAGAAGCACTGCCTATTGACGCAGAAAATCGACCGCGCGTTCGCCAATCATGATGCAGACGGAATTCGGATTGCCGGAAATCAGCGTCGGCATGACCGAGGCATCGGCAACGCGCAGCCGCTCGATACCGTGCACGCGCAGCTTCGAGTCGACCACGGCCCGGTCGTCCACGCCCATTCGGCATGTTCCGGCAGGGTGCAGGGCGGCATGCGCGTCCTTCACACAGAAGGCGCGGATCTCCTCGCGGGTTTTCAGGGACGGCACCGGCGTATGCCGCGCTGTTACGAATTTCGAAATGGCCGGCTGCGCCATGATGTCGAGGGCCGCCATCGTACCGTCGGTAATGGCCTCAAGATCATAGGGATCGGAGAAATAGCGCGGCGCCACGCGCGGATTTGCCGCCGGATCCGCGCTCAGAAGCGTGACCTCCCCGCGCGACCGCGGCCGGATCTGCCCCAGATTGACCGTGCAGCCATTGCCGCCGGGTACCGCATCGACGCCCTCCTCGATACCGGCACCGACCACCATGAAATACTGGATATCCGGCGTCGCCTCGTTCCTGTCTCCCCACCAGAACGCCCCGCCCTCGATGAGGTTGGACGCGGCTGGACCGTTGCGGAAGAGCGCATAGTTCAGTCCGGCAAGGGCCTTCCAGTGCAGCTTCTTGTACTTGTCATAGCTGTGCGGGCCATTCAGCTGATAGACCAGCGAAATCTCGATATGGTCCTGCAGGTTCTGGCCGACGCCCGGCAGGTCGGCATGGACCTCGACGCCGTGCCGCCCGATCTCATTCGCCGGGCCGATACCTGACAGCATCAGCAGCTTCGGCGTCGCGATCGCCCCGGCAGAAACAACCACTTCCTGATCCGCACGATAGACGACCTTGCGCTTGCCCCTGATGCATTCCACGCCGACCGCCCTGCCCTTCTCGATGAGGATGCGGGTGACCATGGTCCCCGTCTCGATGCGCAGATTGGCGCGCTTGCGGGCCGGGTTGAGATAGGCAACGGCGGCCGAGCTGCGCCGACCGTCCCGCGCGGTGATCTGGTAGAGCCCACAACCTGTGGGATCGCCGGAATTGAAATCCGGGTTATAGGGCAACCCCGCCTGCTGGCAGGCTTGCAGCCAGGCGCGGGTCAGCGGATGAATGTAGTCGATGTCAGACACGCCGAGGGGTCCGCCGACGCCGTGCGCCTCGTTGCAGAAACGGTTGTTGTCCTCCGCGCGCTTGAAGAACGGCAGGACATCGGCGTATCCCCAGCCCTCCGCGCCAAGGTCTGCCCAATGGTCATAGTCGCCGGGCACGCCGCGGATGTAGATCATCGCGTTGACCGAACTGCCGCCTCCGAGCACCCGGGCCTGCACCATGGTCGGCGTTTCCGTGCGCTCCTGTTCCGCCATCGGCTCCCAGGGAATACGCTTCAGGAGGTCGCCCTGCGCGGTCTTGTAGTAGGCGCCGGGGATGTGGATATACGGGTTGAGATCGCGCGGCCCCTCCTCGATGAGGAGAACGCGGATGGCGGGGTCCTCCGAAAGGCGCGCGGCGACGACGCAGCCGGTCGAGCCGCCACCGACAACGATATAGTCGAACGTGTCGACCTCCGCCGGATGCCGTGGGGAAATGCCGTAACGCGCCGAACCGCTATCGCGAATGCTCATGCCTTCCCTCCCGAAATGGCGGCGCCGGCCTTGATGGCGAGCGCGGCGATGGTGAGCGCCGGGTTGACGGCCGCCGATGTCGGCAGCACGGAGGCGTCCGTGATGTAGAGGTTTTCGACGTCATGGCTGCGGCAGTTGAGGTCGACGACCGATGTTTTCGGGTCGCCGCCGAGGCGCGCGGTGCCGCATTGGTGCGAGGTCGTCTTGCGACCGAAGGTGTGCGTGAGGACGATCGGGAAACCCGCCTTGCGCATGACGGCGCGGGTTTTCCCGATCAGCGCCTCATGCGCCCGCATGTTCGACCGTATCCAGTGCATGACGATGCGGTTGTCGCGCACCATCACCCGGCTTTCCGGATTGGGAAGGTCTTCGCTCGTCAGGAACCAGCCATAGGCGTAGCGCGCCATGAGCCCCGCGAACCAGCCGGGCGCCGGAAACGGCAGATTGGCCTTCAGGATATTTCCGGTGATGTGGCCGAGGAGCTGCACGTTGCCCAGCGGGAAACCCGTCTCGTTGTCCGCGTTGTAGAAATCGTTGAAGGCGATGGTCTTCTGGTAGACGCAGCTATTGGCGGCGAAGGGATCGAAGGTCAGCATCGCCGTCGTGTTGTGGTTCATGAAATTGCGGCCGAGCTGGTCCGAGCTGTTGCCGAGACCGGCCGGATGCGCCTTGCTGGCCGAGCGAAGAAGCAGCGCCGCGGACTGAACCGCGCCCGCCGCCACGGCGAAGCGATCGGCCGGAATCCGGTATTCGACGCCATCTTTCTGATAGACGGCGGCAACGACCCTGCGCCCTGCGTCATCCGTCTCGAGACGCGTGACGCTGGCCCCGGTGACGAGACTGACATTGGGATGGGCGAGCGCACTGGCGAGCGGGCCGACCTCCGCATCGATCTTGCCCGTTCCGGTGTTCGGGAAGGCATCCCAGCCCGTCTTCGCCCGCTTCAGCCAGGCGTCGATATCGATCGACAGCGGCAAGGACGCCGGATGCACACCCGCCTTCTCCAGCCGGCGGCGAACGGTGGCCATCGCCGGCTCGTCGGGAACCGGCGGGGATCCATAAGGCTTTTCGTGCGGCGGTTCCGTCGGATCGCCGATGGTGGAACCGCGCACACGAAAAACCTGCTCGGCGGCGTCATACCAGGGAGAGAGCGCGTCATAGGAGAGCGGCCAGCCGGGTGACGCGCCGTCCATATGGCGGCGCGGCGAAAAATCCTCGCGGCGATAGCGATACATGACCGCGCCGAAGAATTTCGAATTGCCGCCGACATAATAGTAGTTGCCGGGCAGGAAACTCTCGCCATCCGTGCCCAGCCATTCCTCGGAAGAGCGATAAAAGCCTTTCTGGAAGATGGCGACGTCGTCGCGCGCCTCGGGCGTGTCCTTCAGATGCGCCCCCCGTTCGAGGATGACGATGCTGAGGCCCGATGGCGCAAGGCTGTGCGCCAGGGAGGCTCCGCCGATGCCGGAGCCGATGATGACGATGTCTGCCGTCTCGGTCATGAAAGGTCTTTCAGTCGATGCGCGTTTCGGTTTCCGCGTCGAAGAGCACGATCTTCGACGTGTCGACGGCGAGCGCCGCCTCGCGGCCCGCATGGGCCTGCCGCGGCGGAAGGCGGGCGGTGACCTCGACGCCGCCGAGCTGGAAGACGGCGAGCGTGTCCGGTCCCGTCGGCTCGACGACGTCGAAATCGACCGTCAACGACGGCGCGACGCTATTTGCGGCGATGGAGAAGTTCTCCGGGCGAATGCCCGCCAGCACCTTCTTGCCCGCGTAGCGGCGAAGCGCCTGCGCGGAGAGGGCAACGCCGCCGACACGCGCCGCCGGGCGCCGCGCGACGTCGATCACCGCCGTCGCGCTACCGCCGTCGACCTCAAGCGTGGCAGGCACGATGTTCATTGCCGGCGAACCGACGAAGCGCGCGACATAGACGTTCGCCGGCCGGTCATAGACCGCCTGCGGCTCGTCGAGCTGCTGCACCACGCCGTCCTTCATGACGGCAACGCGCGTCGCAAGCGTCATCGCCTCGATCTGGTCATGCGTGACATAGACGATGGTCGTGCCGAGCCGGGCGTGAAGGCGCTTGATCTCGGTGCGCATGTCGACGCGCAGCTTCGCGTCGAGATTCGACAGCGGTTCGTCGAACAGGAAAAGCTTCGGTTCCCGCACGATGGCCCGTCCCATGGCGACGCGCTGGCGCTGGCCGCCGGAGAGCTGCGAGGGTTTTCGGTCGAGGAGATGGGTGATCTGGAGAAGATCCGACGCCGTCTTCACGGCCTTGTCGCGATCCGTTTCGGCGACCCGGCGGATCTTCATGCCGAACTCGATGTTCTGCCGCACGGTCATCGTTGGATAGAGCGCGTAGGACTGGAACACCATGGCGATGTCGCGGTCCTTCGGCGAGAGATCGTTGACGGTCTTTCCGGCGATGCGGATCTCGCCGCCGGTAATCGTTTCCAACCCGGCGATCATGTTGAGCAGCGTGGACTTGCCGCAGCCGGAGGGGCCGAGCAGCACGAGGAAGTCGCCGGTTCCGATGGAGATCGACACCTCCTTCAGAACTTCGAGATGGCCATAGGCCTTGCGGACGCGATCGATTTCGAGAGTGGACATGGCTTCAGCCTTTCACGGCGCCGGCCGTCAGCCCGCGGACGAAATAGCGGCCCGCGACGATGTAGACGACCAGGGTTGGGATGGCGGCGATCATGGCGGCGGCCATGTCGACATTGTACTGCTTGCGGCCGGTGGTCACGTTGACGATGTTGTTGAGTGCGACCGTGACGGGACTGCTGGAGCCCGACGTGAACGAGACGCCGAACAGGAAATCGTTCCAGATCTGCGTGAACTGCCAGATGCACGAGACGACGATGATCGGGATCGAGGTCGGCAGGATGACGCTCCAGAAGATGCGGAAGAAACCCGCCCCGTCGACCATCGCCGCCTTGGTCAATTCATCTGGCAGCGACACGAAGTAATTGCGGAAGAACAGCGTCGTGAAGCAGATGCCATAGGAGGCATGCACGGCGACAAGGCCGGGAATGGAGCCGGCGAGACCCAGCAGGCCGAGCGTGCGGGCCATGGGGATGAGGATCGCCTGGTAGGGTAGGAAGCAGCCAAACAGCAGGAGGCCGAAGACGAAGTTCGCGCCGGGAAACTTCCATTTCGTGAGGATGTAGCCATTGATCGCACCGATACCGGTCGAGAGCGCCACCGCCGGGATCACCATCAGCAGCGAGTTGACGAAATAGGGTTTTAGGCCCGTGCATTCGGTGCCGATGCAGGCCTCGGACCACGCCGCGCGCCAGGCGTCGAGCGTGATGGCCTTCGGCATGCCGATGAACGAGCCGCTGTAGATCTCGTCGAGCGGCTTCAGGGACGTCACGACCATGACCCAGAGGGGCATGAGGTAGACGAGCGCGACGACGATAAGGCAGCCGTAGACGACGAGGCGGCCGAGCCGCGCCTTGCCGGATTGGGAAAGGGCTTCAGCCATTGTTCTCACCCCGCAGTTCCGAATAGAGATAGGGGACGATGATCGCGGCGACGGTCATCAGCATCATCACGGCACTCGCCGCACCGACGCCCATCTGGTTGCGGCGGAAGGTGGCCGAGAACATGAAGGTCGACGGCAATTCGGTCGCCGTGCCGGGCCCGCCGTTCGTCAACGCAAGCACCAGGTCGAAGCTCTTGATGGCGATGTAGCTGAGGAGCACGATGACGCTCAGCATGGCCGGGCGCAGCATGGGGATGATGATCTGGCGGTAGATCAGCGGCAGCGAGGCCCCTTCGATCTGCGCCGCCTTGATGACGGAATTGTCGATGCCGCGCAGGCCGGCGAGGAAGATCGCCATGGCGAACCCCGAGGATTGCCAGACGCCGGCGACAACGACGGTGTAGATCGCCATGTCAGGGTTGGTGATCCAGTCGAAGCGGAAGTCGGTCCAGCCGAGATCGTTGACGACCTTCTGGATGCCGAGGCCCGGATTCATGATCCATTTCCAGGCGGTCCCCGTCACGATGAAGGAGAGCGCCATCGGATAGAGATAGATCGCGCGGAGCACCCCTTCGGCCCGGATGTTCTGGTCGAGGAAGATCGCCATCAGCAGCCCGAGGCCCGTCGAGAGCGCCAGGAACAGGGCGGAAAAGATGAAAAGGTTGGCGACGGCAGTGTGCCAGCGCGGCGTCGCCCAGAGGCGCACATATTGTTCGAGACCGACGAAATCGTAGGTCGGCACGAATTTCGACGAGGTCACGGAAATTACGCCGGTCCAGAGAATGAACAGGTAGACCGTGACGATGACGACGAGCAGGCTGGGAGCGACGACGAGGCGCGGTAGCCAGCCTGCCAATCGCGAGGACATGCGCGTAGAGGCGCTCATGGGTCAGCTCCGATAGCGGGTCTTGCGGAGGAGCCGACGGGTGCGGCTCCTCCTTGTGGCGATTGGATTACCGGGCGTTGTCGATGCCGGAGACCAGCATCTTCACCGCATCTTCGGAGCTCATCTTGCCGACGAAGAACTGAGCGGCGACGTCGCTGAAGACCGAAGCGAATTCGGGTTTGGCGGCAAAACCGTGCGTCATCGCGCCCTGCATGCTGCCCTTCTCGATCGCTGCCGCGCGTTCCTGGTAGCCGAGCTTGGCGCAGTCGTCGAAGTCGTCGACCGAGACGTCGTTGCGCGCCGGGATGGAGCCCTTGATGAGGTTGAAGCCCTTCTGGACCTTCGAGTCCATGATGGTCTCGGCGAGCGCGACCTGCGCGTTCTGCACGTTCTCGTCCTTCACGGTGAACATGCCGAAGCTGTCGATAAGGTACTGGAAGGACGTCACCTGACCCGGCGTCGCAAAGCAGTAGAAGTCCTGGTTGGGCTTCAGGCCCTTGGCGAGGAATTCGCCCTTCGCCCAGTCGCCCATGAACTGCATGGCGGCCTTGCCGTCGATGACCATGCCTGTCGCCACGGCCCAGTCGCGGCCGACGAAATTGTCGTCGACGAGGCCGCGCACGTCGCACAGCGCGTCGAACACCTTGACCATTTCAGCACTGCCGAGCGCTTCCGGATCGAGGTCGATCGCGGTCTTCTGGTAGAAGTCCGGCCCGTTGATGTCGGACAGCAGCGCATCGAAGATGATGCCGATCTGCCAGGGCTCGTCGCCCATCGCGACGGGAACGATACCCTTTTCCTTCAGCTTCTTGCCGGTCTCGATCAGTTCGGCCCAGCTCTTCGGCACCGAAACGCCGGCGTCGTCGAAGATCTTCTTGTTGGCCCAGACCCAGTTCTGGCGGTGCATGTTGATCGGCGCGGCGATGAAGGCCTCTCCCGAGGTCACGAAGGGCAGAAGCTGCGGGGCGAGCGCCTCACGCCAGCCGCCGGTCTTGGCGAGATCGTTCAGATCGCGCACGACACCCTGTTCGGCCCATTGCACGCCTTCCCAGCCGAGGAACTGCATGGCGCCCGGCGGATCGCCCGCAGTAAGACGCGCGCGAAGCGCCTGCTGCGCGTTCGCGCCGCTCATGCCGCCGACCGCCGAATCCTTCCACTGGAAGCCCTTGGCCTCAAGTTCCTTGCGGATGACATTGAGCGCATCGACTTCGCTCTGCGAAACCCAATGGTGCAGAACTTCGATCTGGCCTTCCGCCCGGGCGGCTATGGGCATCAGCATGGTCGCCGCAAGCGCTGTGGCGATGAATTTGGACATGGTTTCATCCTCTCTGGTTGGGTTTTTGATCGCGGCCCCTGGCGGGCTCTTGTGCGCGGTTGTCAGTTGGGCTCGACCGGCATGGCGTAACCGACATTCCTGCCGCCGTAGCGGCGGACGCGGATGTTGGCCTGCTCGGCGTGGCCGGAAAAACCTTCCATCAGGCAGAGCCGCGAGCCGTAGGCGCCGATCATCGCGGAGGCCTCGTCGGTCAGAACCTTCTGGTAGGTGCAGGTTTTCAGGAATTTTCCGACCCAGAGGCCGCCGGTGTAGCGGGCCGCCCTGTTGGTCGGCAGCGTGTGGTTCGTGCCGATCACCTTGTCGCCGAAAGCGACGTTGGTGCGGGCGCCAAGGAACAGCGCGCCGTAATTCGTCATGTTGTCGAGGAAGTAGTCCGGGTCGCGCGTCATGACCTGGACGTGCTCGGAAGCGACGCGATCGCCTTCCGCCAGCATCTCCTCGAGCGTATCGCACAGGATGATCTCGCCGTAATCCGCCCAGGCCTTGCCGGCGACGGCCGCCGTCGGCAGGATTTTCAGGAGGCGATCGATCTCGGCGAGCGTGTCGCGCGCCAGCTTTTCCGAGTTCGTGATGAGGACGGCCGGCGAATTGACGCCGTGCTCCGCCTGGCCGAGCAGGTCCGTCGCCACCAGTTCGCCGTCGACGCTGTCGTCGGCGATGACGAGCGTCTCCGTCGGGCCGGCGAAGAGATCGATGCCGACGCGGCCGAAGAGCAGGCGCTTGGCTTCCGCGACATAGGCATTGCCGGGGCCGGCGAGCATGTCGACGGGCTCGATCGTCTCGGTGCCATAGGCCATGGCGGCGATCGCCTGCACGCCGCCGAGGCAATAGATCTCGTCCGCGCCGGCGAGCGCCTGCGCCGCGACGATCTTCTCGGCGATCCTGCCCTGGAACGGCGGCGCGCAGGTGATGACACGCTGGCAGCCGGCGACGCGCGCCGTCAGCACCGTCATATGGGCAGAGGCGAGCAGCGGGTACTTGCCGCCCGGCACATAACAGCCGACATTCCGGATCGGCACGTTCTTGTGGCCGAGGATTACGCCCGGCAGGGTCTCGACCTCGATATCCCGCAGCGCCGCCTTCTGCGCCTCGGCGAAACGGCGGATCTGCTCCTGCGCGAAGTCGAGGTCGGTACGCTCCTGCGCCGTCAGCGCATCGATGCAATCCGCGATTTCCTGCTTCGACAGGCGGTAGGTGTCGCGATCGAACGTGTCGAACTGAACGGAGAGTTCGCGGACCGCCTTGTCGCCGCCGGTCCTGACCTTTTCGAGAAGCGTCTCGACCGCCCTGGTGACCGCACTGTCGGCGCCGCCCTCTTCGATGGTGGCCGTGGCTGTTTTGATGTGCCGGATCATGACAAAGTCTCTTCGTTCACGGTCGCTGTGCGCGCCGCGTCATCAATGGGCTTGGGAGGAGATGGGGAGGCGGAGCCTCCCCTGCCGTCAGGTCAGAGGTGCTGTTCGCGGGCGCGCATGTCCGCGTAGGCCGCCTGTTCCTTCTCGTAATAGGCCGGCGACGGGAAATCCCACCAGCCGGTGGCGAACGGACCGGCTGCGGCGCGCGAGACGATCACTTCGACGAGGGCCGGGCCGCCGCAGTCGAGCGCCGCCTTCAGGCTGCTTTCGAGATCCTCGTTCTTCTCGACCTTCCAGGCCTGAAGGCCGAACGCCCGGGCGGAAGCTGCGATATCGGCCGAATAGGGGGCGCCGTTGCCGGCGTGATGGTTGAACTCGGAGGCGATGTGGCGGCCCATGAACTTGCGCTGTCCGCCGCGGATCGACATGTAGCCCTGGTTGTTGAGAACGAGGAACACGACGTTGATGCCGTTCATGACGGCCGTGCCCATTTCCGGCAGCGACATCATGAAATCGCCGTCGCCGACGATGGCGACGACCTGCCGGTCCGGGCAGGCGAGCTTGGCGCCCATCGCGGCCGGCACCGCCCAACCCATCGGCGAATAGGAACCGGAGGTCAGGTGCGTGCGCGGCTCATAGACCGGGAAGCTCTGCTTGACCGAGCCTTGCGTGTTGCCGGAGCCAACCACCACGATGCCGCTGCGATCCAGGACCTTGCGGAGCGCCATCAGCGGGCGCTGCGAGGTGAAGGGCGTCTCGCGGCTGTTTTCGCGCGGTTCGACCTGGGCGCGCCAGTCGGCCTTGGCCTTCTGCACATCGGCGAGGAAGTTTTCGCGGCGCGCCAGCATCTTCTGCGACTGCGCATCCGAGATGAGCGACAGGATCGCCTCCAGCGTCACCTTGGCATCGGCGACGATGCCGACCTCGGTTTCGTAGTTCTTGCCGATCTCGCGCGGATCGAGGTCGATATGGATGAGCTTGGCCGAGGGGATCGAGAAGGAGACGCCCTTGGCATAAGAGGAGGCCGACCAGTCGGTGAAGCGGCAGCCGACCGAGACGACGACGTCGGCGGAGGCGGTGATCTGGTTGCCGCAGGTGGTGCCCGTCTGGCCGACCGCGCCGATGAACAATTCATGGTCTTCCGAAATCGCGCCCTTGCCGTTCCAGGTGATGGAGACGGCCGCACCGAGCTTTTCGGCAAGGCGCGTCAGTTCGGCCGAGGCGTTCGCGGTGATCGCGCCGCCGCCGGCGACGATGACCGGGCGCTCGGCGGCAAGAAGAACCTTCAGCGCCGCTTCGATGGCCTTGGGGTCCGGATAGGCAACGCCGACCGGCAGACGCTTGCCGAGCGGATGGATGGTGACATCCGCCGCCTCGACCTGAACGTCCATCGGGACCTCGACATGAACCGGACCCGGGCGCCCTGTCAGAAGTTCGCTGAAGGCACGGTGCATGATGCTTGGGAGGACTTGCACCGAATTGGCTTGCCAGGCGCGCTTCGTCACCTGTTCGGTGATACGCGGGAAGGCATTGTCCTGCTGGCGTTCCAGTTCCTGCATGGTGCCATGGCCGTGCATGTAGGTCTGGGGCGAGCCGGAGACGTAGAAGAGCGAGGTGGAGTCGCAATAGGCGGTGGCAAGGCCGATGATCGTGTTGGCCGCGCCCGGACCGACCGAGGTGGAGCAAGCCATCGGCTTGCCGGAGGCGCGATAGTAGCCATCGGCCATGTGAACGGCGCTCTGCTCGTGCATCACCTGGATGAACGGGATTTCCGAACCTTCCTGCAGGAAGGCGTCGAACAGCGACCAGATGCCATGGCCCGGCACGCCCGCCACATATTCGACGCCGTATTCCTTCAACGCTTTCGCGACGACTTGGCCACCTGTCAGTTTCATGTGATCGACCCTCTGAAATCTCGTTATCTTGTGGGCAGGAAGGGGTGCCTTCCAGCGATGGGCTTATTCTTCAGCGGAGCAGCGCGTCACCGCAAGTTCGCAGCCATCGAAACACTGACGCGAGGTGACGCAGTTTAAAAGCAGGTCTGCGTCATAGTTTTCGCTCCCGCCCACCGCGCCGCCGCAGGTCCGGCCAATTTGGGGCGGCTCGCGCACGCCTCGATTGAGAAAGGTGGATAGGCCTGGAGAAAACCATCCTTCGCGAAGTGAAGCAGGTGTCGCATCATCACGCGAATAAATTAATTCCGGCGCGCACTTTTTTCACGATACGCGCTATGGCTTTCTCAGGACACGGACAGACAAAAGAGGCATCGCCGTGCAGAACCTGAGCAGAGATCTGGCTTTCGCAGACGACTTCATTTCGGCAAAGCTGGTTGAGAGCGTGATCGACTATGACGTGGCGGACGCCGTCGTGGTCAATATCAGCCCCTCCCCGATGGTGACGGGCGACGAGCACCCCGCCATCGTGCCGGCGTGGAAATCGACCTGGCTGAAGGGCGGTCGCATCCGCAAGGCGGAGCGGGCGGCGATCATCAAGGTCGTCAACCCGACCAATCTCGGCGGCTGCATGTTCCGCGGCTGGGACTGGCTGGGCAACCGCATCCGCAGCTTTCCGCGCGACACGCCGCTCTATATTTCGGCACAGGACGAGATCGGCACCGTCACGCTCGACCCGCGCGTCTTCACCAATGAACGCGCTGCAGCCGAAGCGTCGCAGACCTTCACACTGAAGCTCAATCTCTGGTGGTCGCCGGGCGATACGGACTGCTTCATCCACAACGAACACCCGTTCCTCGAAACACACACGCAGATCCATGGATCGGGCCGCATGCAGAAATTCAAGGCGCGCGACGCGGCAACGCTCTACGAGGACGTGGTGATGCCGATCGGCTATTCGCACGATCCCTTCTGCCGTGTGACCGGCGAAAAGCAGTGGACCTATCCCTGGCACCGCTACTATGCGGACAGCGACAGCGTCTGGCTCGCCGTCGAACTGCACCCCTAACGGGGCCGCCTCAGCTCATCTGGATCATGTCGGAGCCATCGCCAAGATACTGCAACGCCTCGCGCGGAATGCTCGGGTCGTTGCGGTCCAGCACCGTCAGCTCCTTGAGATGCTCGCGGCGCAGGAGGCCTGGCCCTCGGTAATGCAGCGCGACCTTCGTGGAATAGGGCTGGCGGAAGACGGTCGCTGCGATGCCGCTGGAAATGCCGAACATGAAGCGCTTGGCGTTGCGCTTGACCTGCGCATAGACGCCAAAGGTCATCTCATTCGACTGGATACCCTCGAAATCCGCCGTGAAGAGGCGGTCGGCGACGGGGAAGCAGAAACCGTAATATTTGAAGACATATTCCGTCTTCTTGGGGTCATCGAAGCTCGGGAAGCGCTCGACATAGTAGTGCTGGAGGAATTCCCTGTTGCGGTAGATGCAGAAAGCCGACCGCAGCACGAAACCCTTGTAGATCGAGGAAAACTGGTAGCGGTCGTAGATCCCGACGATGTCGTTGTGATCGGCATTGTTCTCGACGATCATACCCGACACGAAGCGCGAGAATTCCGGCAGCTGGCGGGCCGTCGCCATCGCATGGAAGAAATTCCCCTCCACCAGCGTGCGGAATTCCTCCGGGTCGGCAAAGAGCATGGGAACGCTGAGGCCGAAATAGTTCGCGATGATCCTGAGATTGGCGGGCGACGGCACATGGGCGCCCGACAGGTACTTGTTGAACTGTTGCCGGTTGACATTGATCTTGCGGCAAACAGCCGCAACCGAGCCGTGCTGCTCGCACAGCGTCCTGAGGTTCGCCGCCAATGCGGCCCCGTCTCTTCCCAGCTGATCCATTGTCACCCCAGCGCCTTATCCGACGCATTGTGACGCTAGTTCTACTTCATATCGCTAAAGACATCAATCGCCTGCGCAATTGCCGCGCCAGAGCCGGACGGTCAATCTATGGAGCATAAAGGGGAGGATCCGTGGTGCAGTCCAGCGGAGCGGTCGGGTGGTCCGTCATGGGGACCGGAACCATAACAACGGAGCACATGGTTGCGGCGATCCGGTCGGCCGGGCAGGAGCCACTGTGGGTCGTCAGCCGGAACCGGGAATATGCGGCACATTTCTCGCAGGACATGCAGATCCCCGGCATCTCCCTTGAGGCGCGGCGGGCACTGCGGGATCCGCGAGTCGGCTTCGCCTATGTCAGCGCCGTTCGCGACCGGCGCAGGCACTACATCCTGGCTGCGGCGGCGCAGCGCAAACACGTTCTGTGCGACGGTCCGATCGCCGGTAGCAGCCGCCTTGCCGCAAGCCTTGTCGAGACATGCCGGACGGCGGGCATAACGCTGGCCATCCACCAGCCCTTCCGCACCCTTTCGCCCCACCAGACCATGCGCCGGCTGCTGCTGGAAGGAGAGATCGGAACGCTACAGTCGCTCCTCATCGCGCGCGGCGCCCCCTTTCAACCGCCACCCAACCGCCATGTGGACGAGACGGTGGACCGTGCCAATGCGCTTTTCGGGGCGTCGATCGACAGCATCGACCTTGCGCGTTTCCTCACCGGCCAGGAGCCTGTCGCCGTCTCGGCCCTTTCAGCCTCGCCGGCGCAGGGCGATACCGACCAGCAGTCCTATGCGGCCGGCCTGTCCGGCGGGGCCGTGCTTCAATCCTACGAGAGTTTCACCACCGCGGAATTCGAAAGCATCGTCATGCTTGCCGGCGATCGCGGCACGCTGATCGCCCATGGCACGCTGAGCGGAAAAGGAGCGGGCACCCTGATCCGGCGGCTGAACGGGCGGAACGAACTCATCCCGGTACGCGAGCGCGACCCGCATGTCACGACGATCGAAACCTTCCTGGCCCTGCCGCACACGCCGGCAACATGGATGGCGCTCGGCGAGGACAACGTCATCGCACTGCGCGCCGCGGAAGCCATCCGCGCAGCCCGAAACAAGCGGCCCGTTTCCGTCGGATCCGCAGACACAAAGACGAGCACAGGAGGCTCGCATCCATGATCCGGACAGAAAACCAGCTCATCTATCATTCCATGGCCTCCCGGCCGAACACGCTGGCGATCGACATCGCAATCGCGCGCGAGCTGGGCTTCGACGGCCTCGAAACCTCCGGCCCGAAGATCGCCGCCTTCCTCGATGCCGGTTTCTCCACATCCGAACTGACGGCGCGACTCGGCGGCCTCACCCTCCCCGGCATCGGCTTCCTGATCGACCTCGAGCGGCAGGGTGACGCCCGGCGTCAGATGTTGCGAGAGGCCGAAGATCTCTGTGCCCTTGCATCGGCAGCCGGGGCGAAAGGGATAGAGGCCATTACCGGCCCGCTGGACATCCGGGTTTTCGAGGCGGGCGCTGCAGAGCGCTATCCCGCCCTCTACCGTGGCCTCATCGACCTACCGACAGATTCCCAGCTGGATCTCACCGCCGCCAATCTCCGGGCCGTCGCAGATATCGCCGCATCGCATGGTCTACTCGTCTATCTCGAAGCGCTATCCTGGACCCCGCTCAACACGATGGATGCCCAGATGCAGGTGCTCGAACGCTGCGACCGGGACAATGTGCGTCTCGTCATTGACTTCTGGCACGCCTATACCAGCGGTGACACGCCGGAACGGATCGCCCGGCTCGACAAGGCGCAGATCTATGGTGTGCACCTCTGCGATTCCCTGCACTATGCCGGTGGCATACCGAACGAGCCCATCCTCCGCGACGTGCCGACCGGAAAGGGCGTGCTCGACCTCCAAAGCTGGGTCGATGCCGTCAAGGCGACCGGCTATACCGGCTGGTGGAGCTGCGAACTCTTCTGCAGGCGCCAGCACCAGGACGACAGCTTCGCCGTGGCGAGAGACCTCAAGGCCCTCATGGAGCGCCTGATCCTGCGGTGACGCGCTTTTCAGCGTGGCGGCAGCCCGCTGGAAAGACGGAGGCCGGTTGCAAAGTCGATCAGCGCAGAGATATACGAGGATGTTCAGATGAGACAGAAACGTATATTCGCGGGCACCGATGAACACTCTCTCCAAAGCCGACATCAACACGCTGATTTCCTACCGCCACACCCTGCACGCCCATCCGGAGCTTTCGCTTGAGGAAGTCTGGACCGCAGGGTTCATCCGGGACCGGCTGGAAGCACTCGGCATCGCGGTTCACGAGAAGATCGGCGGCAACGGGCTCGTCGGCGTCATCGAAGGGGCCGCGCCCGGCCCGGCAGTGGCACTGCGCGCGGACATGGACGCCCTTGCGATCAGCGAGACGACGGGCCTCTCCTACACCTCGAAGAACCCCGGCAAAATGCATGCCTGCGGCCATGACGGACATGTCGCGATCCTGATCGGTGCAGCGACCCTCCTCGCCCGGGCGCGGGACTTTGCCGGTACCGTCTACCTCGTCTTCCAGCCGGCGGAGGAACGCTTCGGCGGCGCGCGGCTGATGATCGAGGACGGGCTGCTCGAGCGCTTTCCTTTCGAACGGATCTTCGGCCTCCACAACTGGCCCGACATGCCGGCCGGCGAAGTCCTGCTGCATGACGGGCCGGTCATGGCCGGCACATCGGAATTCGACATCACCTTCCGCGCCGAGGGTGCGCATGCCGCGATGCCCCATCTTTCCGGCGATCCGCTGCTCGCCGGCGGGCATTTTCTCACCGGCCTCCAGCAGGCCGTCGCCCGGGCGGTCGATCCCTACGAGGCGGCCGTGGCGACCGTCGGTTCGTTCCACGGCGGGCATGCCCAGAACATCATTCCACAGTCCGCGGACCTGAAGGGCACCTTGCGGGCTTTCCGGATGGAGACCCTCACCCTGCTTCGGGAGCGTACGCGCGCCATCGCCGCCTCCGCGGCAGCCACTGCATCCTGTGCCGTCGATCTTATCTTCGACGATCCTATGTGCCCGCCGGTGGCAAACACGCCGGCGGAACGGGATCTCATGCGCGCGGTCGTGCATGAGGCAGGCCTTGCCGCCTATCGGGGAGACCCGCGCCCCACGATGGCCGGCGACGATTTCGGTTTCTTCCTGCTTCACCGCCCCGGCGCCTATGCCTGGATCGGCAACGGTCCGGCGGTCTTCGACGGCCGGCTGCATCAGCCGGCCTACGACTTCAACGACGCGATCATCGCCCCGGGAGCAACCCTTCTTGCTGGAACGGCGATCGCCGCGCTTGCCGACATCAGCAATTAGACAAAAAAATCTATACTAGACAATTTGGTTTTATCTCCTATAGTACCCGGCAGGAATGAAGGCCAGTCGCGGAAACGCTGCGGTGCCCCACCTCCGGCAGCCGCGGCCAGACCTTCCGGCCGCCCGTAAACAAATCCACGCCACCTGCGGCCAGCCAGGTTTCCGCCGGGCACGACATGTCGTGCCCGAACGGAGCGGGCTGCAAACCTTGATTGCCTGAAAAGGCGGGAAGCCCATGATCCAGCTCTCACGTTCCGACATCCAGAACCTCATCAGCATCGACCCCGGAACGATCGCGGCGATACGGGACGCCTACATCGCGATATCGGACGGGCGCGCGGACGTGCCGCCGGTCGGCTATCTCGGCTTTCCCGGCAAAAACGGCGACTGCCACATCAAGTACGGCTACATCGCAGGCGATCCGGTCTTCGTCGTGAAGATCGCCGCAGGCTTCTACGACAACCCGTCCAAGGGATTGCCATCGAGCAACGGCATTATCGTCGCCGTCTCGGCCGAGACCGGCCGGGTGATCGCCACACTGAACGACGAGGGCTGGCTGACCGATCTGAGAACCGGCATCGGCGGCGCCGTTGCTACCTTCGCCCTCTGCCGCGACGATGCCGAAACCTTCTCCGTCGTCGGCACCGGCACGCAGGCCCGCTTTCAGGCGAGGGCCATGGCCGCCCTCGCCGGCCGGCCGATCACGATCAATGTCTGGGGTCGCTCGCGTGCCAAGGCCGAAGCCCTCCAGGCGGACCTCGCGGCGATCGGGTTGCCGGTCCAGCTGGCGGACGATCTCGAAGCCATGTGCCGCACCTCCGATGTCATCGTCACCACGACGCCCTCGGCCCATCCACTCATCGAAGCCGACTGGATCCGGCAAGGCACGCATATCACCGCCATGGGTGCCGACGCGCCGGGCAAACAGGAGTTGGCGGTCGAGCTCGTCGCCCGCGCCAATGTGCTGGCGGTCGATCTCGCCCGTCAATGTCTGGAACATGGCGAGTTCGCCGGTGCCTTCGCCGCAGGGCTGATCAAGGCAGAGGACTGCATCGAGCTCGGCCTCATCCTTTCCGGGCGTGCACGCGGACGCAAGGCCGTTTCGCAGATCACGATCGCCGATCTCACCGGGGTCGCCACCCAGGATATCGCCATGGCCAGAACCGCGCTGGAGCGGGTCGCCGGATTGGACATCCGGGCCGCGACCTGATCTTCGCCGGGCCGACCTAGAGAAACCATCACTGAAAAGGGGAATGACATGAAAATCCTAGCAATTGCATCCGTCTTTGCCGCCATCGTCGCCGGGAGCGCCGGTGCAGAGCCGCTGCGCATCGGCACCAGCGCCGACTTCCCGCCATGGGGCTATACGAATACGGCAGGCGATATCGTCGGCTTCGACCGCGAGGTCGGTGACGAGATCTGCAAGCGCATCGGCGCAGACTGCGCCTGGACGAACCAGTCCTTCGATGGACTCTTGGCAAGCCTTCAGGTCGGCAAGTTCGACCTCGTGATTTCCGGCCTCTCGATCACCGCCGAGCGGGCAAAACAAGTGGATTTCTCAAAAGCCTATGCCGATGCGCCCTATCACATCGCAACCGTCAAGGGCGGCGCGCTCGCTGTCGCCAAGACGAAGGCGGAACTCGAGGCCGCGCTGGAAGGCAAGGCGATCGGCGTGCAGACCGGTTCGACCCACGAGGCCGTGGCCAACAAATACTTCAAGAATGCCGACGTTCGTCTCTATGAGCGCAACGAGCAGATCGCCGACGACCTGGCCGCTGGCCGCATCGATGCCGGCCTTCTCGAGCAGTCGGTTTGGGAGGAACTGATGAAGGCTCGCGAGGGCAAGCTTGAGCTTGCCGGCCCGATGCTGACCAGCGCCGACTATTCCGAATTCGGCAACGGGCAGGGCATCGCCCTGAAGCAGGGCCGGGAGGAGCTGAAAGCCCGCGTCGACAAGGCCATCGTCGACATGATCTCCGATGGAACGATCGGGAAGATCTCGACCAAATTCTTCGGCTACGATCTTTCCTTCAAGGGCTAACAGCGGACAGGGCCATGCCTCGCGCCAGATGCGGCGCATGGCCCCCAGGGTCGACCCATGTCTCTTATCCTCGCTTATCTTCCACATTTGCTGGAAGGGTTGCTCGTCACGCTCGAAGTGGCTTTCGGAAGTTTTGCCATCGGCCTCGTGATTGCCGTTGCGGCGGTGTTCGGTGCCGAGTTCGGCAATGCGCCGGTGCGCTGGTGCGTCTCCACTTATGTCACCGTCATCCGCGGCCTTCCGGAACTGCTCGTCATCTTCCTCGTCTTCTACGGCGGCACGGTTCTCCTCAGCAGGATATTCGGCGCCTATGTCGAGGTGGATGCGCTGACCGCCGGTATCTGTGCACTCTCCTTCGTTTCCGGCGCCTATCTCACAGAGATTCTGCGCGGCGCGCTCCACACGATCCCGCCCGGCCAGGCGGAAGCGGCCAAGAGCCTCGGCCTTGGCGCCGGCGCAACCTTTCGGCATGTCATCCTGCCGCAGATGTTCGCCTATGCCCTGCCCGGTCTCGGCAACCAATGGCTCATCATTCTCAAGGAAAGCGCGCTGGTTTCGATCGTCGGGCTTGAGGAGCTGATGCGCAAGGGCGTCGTGGCGGCAGGCGCGACGCAATCGCCCATGACCTTCTACCTCATCGTCGCCGGCCTCTATGTGGCCATCACCAGCGTCTCCATGGCGATCTTTGCCTATGGCAATCGACGCCTGACGGTCGGACGGTGAGCACCATGTCCTCCGAGATCCTCCTGCAGTCCATCCCCATCGTCTATGCCGGCCTGAAGCTGACCCTGGTCGTCACCCTGGCCAGCTTCCTACTCGGCCAGATCCTCGCCCTGCCGCTCGGGCTGGGGCTAACAGCGAAATCCCCGTTGCTGCGCTGGCCGGTAACGATCTATACGTTCCTCGTGCGCGGCAGCCCCCTCCTCGTTCAGCTCTTCATCCTCTACTACGGCCTCGCCCAGTTCGATGCGGTGCGCGCCAGCGTGATCTGGCCGATCATCCGCGAGCCCGTGAACTGCGCCATCATCGCCATCGGCCTCAATTCCGCAGCCTATGTCGCCGTGATCGTCGCCGGCGGACTGAGGCGGCTTCCACCCGGCCAGGCGGAGGCCTCCATCTCGCTCGGTCTCTCAGGCTTCAGCCGCATGCGCGATGTGCTCCTGCCGCAGGTCTACCGGGCGATCCTGCCTTCGATCGGCAACGAACTGATCCTTGTGCTGAAGGCCAGCTCGCTGGCGAGCGCCGTCACGGTCATGGAAATGTCGGGAGCGGCACGCGCCTTCACGGCGAAAACCTACGCACCCTTCGAGGTCTTCATCGTCGCCGGCATCCTCTATCTCGCGATCGGTTTCCTGTTCGGCGTCGCCTTCCGCTTTCTCGAGCGCCGCATTCCGGGAGCCGCCGCTATCGGCAGGAGCGGCCGTACGGTGCACCCGCGCTCACCCACCCTTGGAGCCTCGTCATGATCATCGCGGAAAACCTGGTCAAATCCTATGGCGCGGCGCAAGTCCTGCACGGGGTCAGCTTGAAGGTTACGGCCGGCGAGCGCATCGTCCTATGCGGGCCTTCCGGTTCTGGCAAATCGACCTTGGTACGCTGCCTGAACGGGCTGGAGGAACGGCAGGGTGGCACCGTGGAAATCGCCGGCCACAGCCTTTCAGCCGACTGCGCCAACGTGCTGGCGCTTGCCGGCGACGTCGGTATGGTCTTCCAGCAGTTCAACCTCTTTCCACATCTGACGGTTCTGGACAACCTGACGCTCGCCATGCGGCGGGTACGCCGGACACCACGCCTGGTAGCTGAAGAAGAGGCGCTGGCGATGCTGGCGCGCATGCAGCTGACGGAAAAGGCGGACAACTATCCGCGTCAGCTCAGCGGTGGACAACAGCAGCGTGTGGCGATCGCGCGCGCCCTGTGCATGAAGCCGAAGGTCCTGCTGTTCGACGAGCCCACCTCCGCCCTCGACCCGGAAATGGTCAAGGAGGTACTCGACGTCATGACGGACCTTTCCCGCCAGGGCCTCACGATGATCGTCGTGACCCACGAAATGGGCTTCGCGCGAAGCGTGGCGGACCGCATCGTCTTCATGGACCGCGGAACGATCCTCGAAGAGGCGGATCCCGAAACGTTCTTCCGTCATCCATCCCATGCCCGTACGAAGGAATTCCTTCGACAAATCGGGCCGCAACACTGACCAGCGAGGAAACCATGCAGACCATCGTCTTCGAAACCGCGGCCGCCGCCGTCCGGGCAAGGGCCCGCATTCGTGACCATATCTACCAGACACCGCTCCTGCCCGCCCGCAAGGCCGGAAAGGCCGAAGGCGCGACGGTGCTCTTCAAGGCAGAGAACTTCCAGCTCACCGGATCCTTCAAGATCAGGGGCGCAATGTCGAAAATGTCCGCCCAGCCCGCGGGCGGGCGGCTGATCACCGCCTCGTCCGGCAACCACGGCATCGGTGCGGCGCATGCCTCCAAGGCGCTTTCCCGCAGCCTCACCGTCGTGCTGCCGCAGACCGTCGTGCCCGCCAAGCTTGAGAAGATCCGCTCCTACGGCGTCGAGGTCATCCTGCACGGCGAGGAGACCGGCCTTGCCGAACAGCACGCCCAGGAACGCGCTGCCTCCGAAGGGCACGCCTATGTCTCGCCGTACAACGATCCCGATATCGTCGCCGGCCAGGGCACGATCGCGCTCGAAATCCTCGAACAGTGTGCCGGCGTCGACAATGTCTTCGTCGCGATGGGCGGCGGCGGCCTGATCAGCGGCATCGGTGCGGTGCTCAAGGCCTTCAGCCCGCGCACGAAGCTCTACGGCGTCGCCGCGAGCCATTCGAAGGCGCTTGCGGCATCGATAGCGGCCGGCCGCGTGGTCGAGACCGAGCATCACGAGACGCTCGCCGATGCCGTCGCCGGCGGCATCGATCTCGATACGATCACGCTGCCTCTTTCGATGGCGGCCGTGGACGAGGTCGTCGAATGCGGCGAGGACGACATCCGCGCCGCGCTGAAAACACTCGCTCTCGAGGAGAACATGATCGTCGAGGGTTCGGCCGCCCTTGCGCTTGCCGGCTTCGAAAAGGTTGCAGCCAGCCTTTCCGGCCAGACGAGCGTGATCCTGCTTTGCGGCGCGAATTTTGACCGCGATGTCATCACACAGGCGATCTACGGCCGCTGATCGCCCGCTCGACCGCCACCACAGAGGGCGCCCCGCGGGCGCCCCTTCTGCCGTTCGGGGCTCAGGCTTTCGTGTCGCGAAGGTAGTTGTAAACCGTCGCCCGGCCCATCTGCAGGATCTTCGAGATATAGGCAGCCGCATGCTTTCCGCTGAAGGCGCCGTCTTCGGCCAGCTCGCGCACAAGCTGCTGTTTCTGCGCCCGGGTGAGGTCAGCGATCATAAGGCCCCGCTTCGTCGTCCAGCCGTGCACATATTCGTTGACCCGCTCATGCCAGTCTTCCTTGAACAGGGCAGCGGGCTTGCCTTGGTCGATGGAGACAGTGGACATGGCGCTCAGCACCTGGATCGCAGACTGGATGTGCGAAACGTCGATGTTGATACACAGGATGGCGATCGCCCGGTCATCGAGCGCGCGCAACACCGCGCTCACCGATTTCAGCCGCCTTCCGTCGAAATTCACCTTTTCATAAGGCCCGATCGTCCGGTCGTTCGGCTTGAAGTCGATTTCGTGCAGCAGCGACGGTTCCCCGAGATCCCGCTTGGAGAAGTTGTTGGCGATGTAGCTCACCGTCTCGCTGGAGAGATCGTGGAGAACCACCTCCGCATAGGGCTGCAGGATGAGCGCAATCGCATCGCAGACCGGATGATATGTCCTCAGCGCATCGGAGGGCATGGCGACGTCTGCGTCTTTGTCTCGTTGCGGCATTTGAGTTCTCGCTTGGCTGCGGCCGTCCGTCGGGGGGGACCGGGATCTTCCCGAAATCCTTTTGCTCACGGACTATCGCATTTCGCAATGCGCCCCACCCCTAAAAATGCCGGCATGACCTAGACGCCACCGTTTTGCGCATGAGAGGGCACTGCGTTGCTGCAAGCGTCGGAAAACGCAGAAGGCTTGGCCAGA
This sequence comes from Shinella sp. SUS2, assembly GCF_001262505.1. Taxonomy (GTDB): domain Bacteria; phylum Pseudomonadota; class Alphaproteobacteria; order Rhizobiales; family Rhizobiaceae; genus Shinella. The sequence continues at coordinate 115,132 of NZ_KQ410734.1, read as the reverse complement.
TGGAATCTGCGGGCGCTTAAGCCTTTTCTTACGTTAGGTGACTATCTTCGGGCACGGAAGGTCTCTGTGGCCTTGCACAGAGGACGATGGGTATCGGATCGCATGAGCAGTACAGCGTCGCAGCGAACCAAGACAGACGATGTTCCCTACGGCAGGTCCCGTGAGGACGTCGATTTCTGGATGGGCTGTGTTGGTGCACCGATGGTCCTTGTCGAGAAGGGCACGCTGCATGTGCGCCGGGCCAATTCCAATGCCGCGGTCCTGTTCGGACTGGGGTTGGAAGCCTTCGAGAACCTGCCCATCGAAGATCTCGTCGGTCGCGAGGCGAGCATTCTCCTCTCGCAGATATGGAGCGTCGCGCCGATCGGCGTGCCGGGCGAGCCTTTCCTGATCCGGGCCATGGTGCAGGCGCAGGAACGCGTGCTGATGGTGCAGGTCACCAAGATCGCGATCGAGGGCGAACTCGTGCGCCTGTTCACCTTCACGGATGCGCCGCCGCAGGGTTCCGTCTCCCTTGCCGGCTGGCAGGAACAGATGATCTCGCTTCTGGACTGGCTGCCCTTCGGCTTCGAAATCGCCAGCAGCGACGACCAGATCCAGTTCGCCAATTCGACGTTCAAGGCGCTTTTCGGCTATACTCAGGACGAGATCGAAAGCATCGAGGACTGGTGGCGCCTCGTCTATCCCGATCCGCAATACCGCGAATATGCCCGCACACAATGGCATTCCTCGATCGCAGACGCCCGGCGCGAGAACCGCGAGATGACGCCCTTCGATCTCGACGTCAGGACGGCCAGCGGCGCGACGAAGCGCATCCAGTTCCGGCAAAGGACGGTCGGCAACTTCAACGTCAATCTCTACATCGACGTGACGAAGGAGCGCGCCTATGCCGAGCAGCTCAAGGTGCTTGCCAATGCCGACCCGCTGACCGGGATCCTCAACCGCCGACGCTTCTTCGAGGAAGCGGAAGAGATATTCTCCAGATCGAGCGGCGCGGCGTCCATGGGCGTGCTCATGCTGGATATCGATCATTTCAAATCGATCAACGACACGCATGGCCACCGCGCAGGCGACCTTGTTCTCATGGAGTTCGCCCGTCGCTGCCAGGAGGTCGTGCGATCGGGCGACCGTTTTGCACGGCTTGGCGGCGAGGAATTCGCGGTCTTGCTGGCAGCCGAGGAGCCGGTAGCGGCCGTGACACTGGCTGAGCGCATCCGCATGGCGATCCATGCTTCGCCCTTCGATATCGAAGGCGCCGTGATCCCAGTCAGCGTCAGCATCGGCGCCACGCTTGCGGACCCATCGGACGAACCCTTCGGCTCGGCGATCCTCAGGGCAGACAATGCACTCTATGAAGCCAAACGGACGGGCCGCAACCGTGTCGTGATGCTCGGCGCCTGATGGGCGGCTACGGCGCTGCCGGCCGTCCGCAACTGTCCGGGATCATCAGACGATATGCCGATAGCTGCCGTCCGGCTCATGCAAATGCACCTGCGTTGCCGGAAGTGCCCGCAGCGCTGTCACGATCCCGTCGCCATCCATGAAGCTGAAGGCCGTGGAAAGAGCGTCGGCGGCTGCAGCGGTCGGCGCGACGACGCTGACGCTGTCATGACGGCCAGCCGAAACACCGGTTCTGGGATCGAGCAGATGGCTCGGAGAGCCCGGCCCGGCAAAGCGGAAACCGTTCGTTCCGGAGGTCGCGATCGCGCGGTTTACGAGATCGACGCGTATATCTGTCCCGGCGATACCAGCGTGCCAGGGTGTGCCGTTCTCACGCGGCCCGAGGGCGCGTACCTCACCGAGATCGGCGAGCGTATGTAACACACCGCCGGCGCGCAGGATGTCCACCGCCCGATCGGTGATATAGCCCTGCGCGACACCGTTCAGCGTCAGCCCCATGCCCGGCCTGCGAAAGGCGATACGGTTGCGGTCGAAGGCGACATGCTCGAAGCCTATGCGCGCCAATACCGCCTCGATGCTGTCGCGCGGGGGGCCGGCTGGGTCGGCGTCGGGAGTCGAGAAGTGCCGGGCATGCAGCAGCCACAAGGGCTGGACGGTGGGATCGAACATGCCGCCGCTCAGCGCCCAGACGGCATGGCTCTGTTCCAGCAGCTCTATCAGTTCTACCGGCGGATCGGCGAGCGCACCCCGGGCATTCAGCGTCGCAAGCGCGGAATCCGGCCGGTACAGGCTGAAAATGTGCTCGAGGCGATCGATCTCGACGACGACACGCCGGATCAGCCGTTCGGCTTGTGCCCGGTCGGGATGATGCAGGATCATTTCCGCCGGGGCGCCAAGGGCACGGCCGCGCCAGCGGACAGCCGCAGACCCGGCGCGAGCGCCGAGCGGGCAGTGCGCCGTGCCGGCGGCCGCGGCTGAAAGGCTTATGAAACGGCGACGGGTCGGCCTTGCACCCTTGATCATTGTTCCGCCTCCTCACGCTGCTGGTCGGCGCCGTCGTTCGCCTGACCGTCACCCAGCACATAGCCAGATGGAATATCCGGGAAGACGACCACCTCGCCGCCATGTTTTCCGGCAAAGTCGCGCGCGTCCCTTTCCCTGGAAAAGGGAATGGTCTCGGCGACACCCATGCCACCACGCTGCGTGCTGCCGATCACATAAAAGGCGGTGCGGGCGTCGATCCAGTTTTCCGCACCGGGCTGCGCCCAGCTCGCTGCAGCGCCCATATCGGACACATAGATGGCGGCGATGGCTTTCGGCTCGTCCGGCAGGAGCGTGAAGGCGACCGCATCGCGCGCCGAGGAGAACCAGATCGGCTCGGGGATCTGCGACAGGATGATCTGGCCCTTGGGGCCTTCGTGCTCGAGCACGTTCATGCCGCAATAGCGACCGATCGCCTCCTGCGTCAGGGCGAAAGGCTGCGGCGTCTCGGCCTGCTGTTCCGAGCAGCCCGCGACGAGGACGAGAACGAGGGTGGCGAGGATGCGCTTCATGCCTCTCTCCTTGAAAAGACCAGCATGGCGGCAGCAAGCGGCAGCGCTACCCACAGCACGAGCGCAGCGGCAAGCGCTGGCGCACTGAGCGAGGCCGCGCCGGCCATGCCGGAGATCGCCCCCGCCTCACCGCCGAGATTGAGCAGGCGGTAGGCATCGGTCGGGTTGAGCAGAAGGAGGGCATTGAGCAGCCCGCCTGTGACCGCGCGCCCCTGGTCGGCGACCAGAAGGCCGAGCAGCGCCATGTCGTAGACCAGCACGAAGACGAGCCAGACACCGACGGCAATGCCGCCCGCAGTACCGCGCTCGCCGGCGAGCGTGCTGACGAGATAGCCGATGGCGATGAAGACCGCGCCGAGCAGCACCGAGGAACCGATCAGGAGCACGAAGGCCGGCCAGCCGGCGACGAGCCCGGCGCTACCGCCAAGGCCGAGCGCCAGCGCCGCCGCGCCGTAGCCGATGAACGTTGCGAAAGCGAGGATTGCCAGATGCCCGATGAACTTGCCGGCGATCACCTGGAAACGCGCCAGCGGATAGCTGAGCAGCAGGAGGAGCGTGCCCCGTTCCGCCTCCCCGACGATGGCGTCGTGCGAGATGAGGAGCGCGATAAGCGGCACGAGAAACACCGACAGGCTCGACAGGCTGACGACGATCACATCGAGCGCGCTTGCCCCGACATTGCCGGTGGGCGCGCTGCCGAGAAAGGTGAGGGTGAGCGCAAGTGTGGCCAGAAGCAGCGTGGTCGCGAGGACCCAACGATTGCGCAGGCCCTCCTGGATTTCCTTGCGCGCGATGACGAGGATGGTCCTCATTGGCCGGCCTCCCGCTGCCTGTCCTGGAAATGGGCGTAGAGTTCGTCGAGCGTCGGCGGCGTCACGTCGAGATCGGCGATGCGGGCACCGACGGCGGCGCGCAGCAGCGCCACCTTGTCCTCCGGCGCAGCCTCTATCTCCAGCATGTGGCCGTTGACCGAGCGCCAATTCGCGTCCCCTTCAAGCCGTCTTTCCTCGCCCTCGGCAAGGCGCACGCGGATGCGCGTCGGCAGCCGCGCGATGCCGCGCAGCGCATCCAGCGAGCCATCCGCGATCTTGACGCCCTGCCCCATGATAACGATGTGGTCGGCCCGTCCCTCCAGCTCGCTGAGCGCATGGGAGGAAAGCAGGATCGTCGCGCCGCCTGCGCGCAGTTCGTCGAGGAAACCATAGAAATCGCGGCGGAGCGCAGGGTCGAGGCCGGTCGTCGGCTCGTCGAGCAGGAGGACCTGCGGCGCGCCGAGCAGCGCCTGCGCCAGCCCGAGCCGCTGCCGCATGCCCTTGGAATAGGTGCGCACGCGCCGGTCGGCGGCCTGTGCCAGACCGACCCGTTCGAGCAACTCGATGATCTGGCGGTGCGGCGCGCGCTTCAGCGCAGCATAGAAGGCCAGCGTCTCGCGGCCGGTCAGGGCCGGATTGAAGGACACGCTTTCCGGCAGGTAGCCGAGATGCGCCCGCACGGCAGGATCAGCCGCCGGATCGCCCCCGAGCACACGAACGGTGCCGGCGGTCGGGCGGAGAAGGCCGAGCATCAGCTTGATCAGCGTCGTCTTGCCCGCGCCGTTGTGGCCGACCAGCGCTACGATCTCGCCTTCGGCGAGCGAGAAGGAAACGTCGCGTACGGCCTTGAAGGCGCCGAAGGCCTTGGAAACAGCCTGGATGTCGATGCGGTGGGTCATGGCATTCACATTCCTTCGTCCGGCGGGGCCATCAGCGGGCGGCTGTCGACCACGCCGCCGGGCAGGAGCGCCGGAAACTGGTTCTGCGCCCAGCGGATAACCTGCACGGCCGGACTGTTGGTGAGGATTTTCGCCTGCGGCGCGGTCCACAGAACCCGGTCGACGAGATCGTTCGGCCGGTAAGGCGTATCGGCGATACCGTCGCCGTCGAGATCGAAGGCGGGGTTGTCGCTCCAGTAGTTGCCGCGCCCTTCCGCCGACCAGTCGAGGTAACGCGTGCCGACATACTTGACCTGATTGCGGTTGCGGATGAAGGCATTGCCGCTCATGCGGTTGCCCTCGGAACCCGCCGTGAAATGGATGCCGATCGCGCAATTCTCGAAGCGGTTGCCGGAAAAGCGGTTGCGGTTGGCATTGTAGATGAAGACGCATTTTTCCGGGCCGAGGCGCTGGTCCGCAACGTCGTGACCGGCATCGCTCTCCATGGTCACACCGTGTGTGTCGCTCTGGCGGCCGGCATTGATCCAGCGGGAAACCGGCTGCATCCGTCCCTTCACCCGGTTGCCGGAGACCGTCGAGCCCTTCGCGGTGTTGAGCAGCAGCCCGTGATCGCGATCGCCATCGGAGACATTGCCGGTGATGGTCAGGCGGTCGGAATACATGATGGCGTAACCGACGGAATTGCCGGTCGAGACGTTGTCGCTGATCTCGCTTTCATTCGTATACATGTAGTGGATGGCAAAACGCAGGTCGCGCATGCGGTTGCCGGAAAAGACGTTGCGACGGCTGGCATTGGTGAAGATGCCGTCACGGCCGAAGCGGATGTCGTTGCCGATCACCTTCGCCCCCGGCGCATTCCACAGGTGCACGCCGTTACCGGCCTCCGCCGAGCGCCCCTCGCGCATGCCCTCGATCCGGTTGTCGCGCACCATCGCGTCCTTGGCGCCCCGTATATAGACGCCGTAGAGATTGCCGATGATCCGATTGTTCTCGACAATCGCTCCGGTCGCGGTCTTGTCAAGGAAGACGCCGGAATCGAGCGCGCCGATATCCGTGCCGGAACCCTGGATTTCAAGCCCGCGCACTACTGCGCCGGGCGCGGTGACAGTGACGACGCTGCCCATGCCCGTACCCGAGAGCACCGCACCACCCTCGCCTTCCAGCGTCAATGCCGTGGCGATCAGCAGAGGACCGCGATGCGCACCCGCCTCCAGCCGGATCACATCCCCCGGCCGGGCGGCATCCAGAACCGCCTGCAGGCTCTCCGCGCCGGAGGGGACGGAGACGGTCTCCGCCCGCGCGAAAACGGGTGCGAGGGCGGCCGCAAGGGCCGCCACCACAATCCTCGTCATGACGGAACAGGCTGTCACGTCAGGCCGCCTGCGGCTCGACGAACATGCGACCCTTCATCTCCATGTGCATGGCATGGCAGAACCACGAGCAGTAGTACCAGTAGACGCCGGGCTTGTCGGCGATAAAGGTCACCGAAGCCGTCGCCTGCGGAGCCACCTCCATGTTGAGACCGTAGTTGATGATGGAGAAGCCGTGGCTGAGGTCTTCGACTTCGTCGATATTGGTGACGTAGACCGTCACCTCGTCGCCCTGCTTGACGGAGAAGGTCTCCAGCCCGAAGGCCGGCGCGGCGGAGGTCATGTAGACGCGCACCTTGTTGCCGTCGCGGATCACTTCGCTGTCGGCCATCAGATCGATGCCGTCGGCCGCGGCCTGCTTCACCGCATCGGCGAAGAACGGGTCGTCGCGCTTCCACACATGCACCGGATCGATCTTCGAGCGGTGGACGATGGTGGCGTCATGCGGTTCGGCGAAGGTCGGATTGTCGTGCACCAACACCATCTCGTCGCCGGAGATATCGATGAGCTGGTCATTCTCCGGCTTCAGCGGGCCGACGTTGAGATACCGGTCCTTGGAGAACTTGTTGAGCGAGATCAGCCACTTGCCGTCCGCATCCTTGGTCTGGCCCATGGAGGTGTGGTTATGGCCGGGCTGGTAGTGCACGTCGAGCTTCTGGCGGATCGGATCGACCTTTTCACCCTTATAGGCGCGCTTGGCATCCTCGATGTTCCACTTGCAGATCTGGCTGTCGATGAAGAGCGTCGTATAGGCATTGCCCCTGCCGTCATAGGCCGTGTGCAACGGGCCGAGACCGAGCTCCGGCGCGGCGACGATCGTCTCCTTCGGCTGGATCTTGTCTTCGAACAGATCGTCGAAGGTGCGCACATCCATGACGGTCACGGTCGGCGAGAGCTTGCCGTTGGCGACGATATGGATGCCGTCAGGCGCGGTGTTCATGCCGTGCGGGCCGTTGGAGATCGGGATGTAGCGGGTGAACGGCGAGCCCTTGCGCCCGTCGAGAACCGGCACCCCGCCCATCTCGGTGAAGTCGCCGCGGGCAACCGCCTCCTCGATGCGCTTCAGGTTGAACACGACGACCCAGTCCTGCTCGGCCTCCATCATCTCGGCAAGGTTCACGCCCTCCTCCGAATTGTAGCAGGTGGAGAAGGCATATTTGCCCTGGTAGTCGGCATCGACATTGTCGAGGTTGCCATCCACCATGATCTGCCAGGCGACCTTCATCGTCTCGCCGTCCACGGCCGAGAAGATCGAGCGGTAATGCGACTTGTCGTCGAGCACCTTGCCGTCGTTCGGGATCGGCACGCGATCCTCGCCGTTGCAGAAGACATAGCCGGTCTTCGGATATTTCTGGACACGCAGGCCATGGACCGTGTGCTGGTTGGGCAGCTGCACGATCTTGTCGCACTTCATCACGTCGAGGCGAATGCGGCAGACGCGGGTGTTCGCCTTGTCGTTGGCAAAGAGATAGCGGCCGTCATAGGTCCCCTCGGTGAAGGAGGGGTGCGGATGGTGCAGGTCACCGTTGAGATAGGCGGCGGCGCCGCGCTTGTTCATCAGTTCGCGATATTCCGGCAGCATGCCCTCTGTCAGGATCTTCAGGCTCTCGTTGGTCTGCCCCCAGCCGGTGGCGCTGCACCGGTTGAAGACCGGAATGCGCATCAGCTCACGCATCGAGGGAAGGCCGAGGATGCGCACCTCGCCCGTCTGGCCGGAGGAGAAGAAGACGTAATACTCGTCGAGTTCGCCCGGCTTGACCTCGTAATTGCCGCTGGCAGCGGCCTGTGCAAGCGCGGGCGCCGCGGTGATGCTGCCGAGGGCGAGCGCACCGGTTCCCACCGCCCCCGCCGCGACAGCCGTGGAACCGAGCAATTGGCGGCGGCTCAGACCTGCTTTCGTTTCATCCTGTGACATGGCACCTCTCCTTGTTCTGGTGTCAGTTCGGCGATCCGGCAGCCGGATCGGGTTTCTCGATGGCGACGCCCCTGTGGGTGATGACCGGCGGAGCCGGCCCCGGCCCGCGTGTTGCGGGCGAGGACAGCCGCTCGAACTTCTCCCGCTTCAGCCGCACCTGGATCATGTGCGGACAGCGATGGTCGTCGTGGTAGAGTTCCTGGCAGTGCATGCAGTAGATGCATTCGTTGACGTTGATCTGCCCCTCGGGATGGATGGCCTGCACGGGGCATTCCTTGGCGCAGCGCTGGCAGGGAGAGCCGCATTCGGGCCACCGCTTCAACCATTCGAACATGCGGATGCGGCCGGGAATGGCGAGCGCGGCGCCGAGCGGGCAGAGGTAGCGGCAATAGAAGCGCTCGATAAAGAGGCCGAGCGAGAGCAGCGTCAGCGCAAAGATCACGAAGGGCCAGTCACGGGCAAACTTCAGGATGATCGCCGTCTTGAACGGCTCGACCTCGGCAAAGACCTCAGCGAGCGCGACCGAGTAGAACGACAGGCCGAACAGGCCGAGGAAGAGGATGTACTTCACCGGCCACAGCCGCTCGTGCAGCCAGAACGGCACCTTGATCTGCGGCACCTTCAGCCATTGTGCGAAATTGTTGGTGAGTTCCTGCAGGGCGCCGAACGGGCAGAGCCAGCCGCAGAACGGCCCCCGCCCCCAGAAGAGGAGCCCCGCCGCAACTGTCGCCCAGAGGATGAAGATCAGTGGCGCGGAGAGGAAGAACTCCCAGTTGAAGCCGGTGATCAGCGCATTGGTGAAGGTCAGGACATTGACGACGGAAAGCTGCGCATTGGCATACCAGCCGAGCCAGACCAGAACGAAGGCGAGATAGGAGCGCCGCACCCAGACATGCAGCACGGGACGGCGAACGAGCCAGTCCTGGAAGAAGAAGATGACGGTGAGCAGCAGCAGCGCGAAGGCCGTGATACCGATCTCAACCGTGTTCATGCGCCACATCTGCATCCAGAGCGGCTCACTCTCGTCTGCGAACGGTGCGGCAGCCTGCGGTTCGGCTTCGGTCGTGGCGACCGGCACCGGCTTCGCCTTTTCGACAGTGACGTAGCGATCCGGCAGGCTGTAGCCGAGGTCGAAGGGCAGGACGGCCTTGTCGCGCACGCTCCAGGAGCGCTGCACCAGCAATTGCAGCTCCCAGGGCGCCGTTACGTCGAAGACAAAATCCTCCGGCACGGTGAAGAGCGCGATTTCCCGGAAGGGCGGCGCGCCTTCGGCGGCGATATCGGCAAGTCGCGTGTGCCCGCGGTCGCGGAACCGAACGCCCTGCCCGTCCTGCATCAGCTCGATGCGATCGAAGATGCCGCCGCGCACATAGCCCGAGCCCTTGAACGAATAGGCCCCGTCACCGGCAACGAGAATGGCCTGCTGGCCCGGCCGCAGCTTTGCGCGAAGCCGCTCATAGCCTTCCTCGCCGAGCAGGCTGAGGCCGATTTCCGGCACGCTGGCGGGCGCGATGTAGAGCGAGATGAAGCGGTCTTCGGGGCTGCGCGTTTCGGGATGCTGCGCGGCCTTGTCCTCACCGGCGCGTGCGAAAGCCTCGCTCACCTCGCCGACGGACAGGCCGAGGCCGCGGATGGAGCCGTCGCCGACGAGTTCCTCCCAGGAACGGGCCGCGCCGGCTTCCGTCTTGAGCTTGCGGATTTCGGCCGGCGGCGCTGCACCTACCGCAACATCGCCCCCCAATCGCCCGCTGCGGATGAGCCGCACGGCCGAGCGCACGACGCTGTCGCCCATGACGAGCACCGTCACCGTCGCACCGCTGACGATGTCGACCTGGGGCGGGCGTTCCGCGCCTGCGGCGACACGGCCGATATCGCGGCCGATCAGTGTGTCGAGCGCGGCAACCACCTTCTCCTCGGGAATGCCGATGAGGACGATCGGTTCCTGGTGATGGACCAGCTTGAAGCCGCGCAGCACACCCTGCGGGTCGATGCCGGCGAGGATGTGGATCGGCTTGCCCGAATAGCCGGTCGCGCTGGTGAAATCGGAATTGAGGTAAGCGTAGCCGGCGAGAACTTCGCCTCGCCAGACCGGAGCGATCGGTGGTTCGCCTGCCGGCTCGCCGAAGCGGTCAGCACCGGGAAAGAGATCCGATGGTTGTGCTTTCGGCAGGTACTCCGCTAGCCGGGAGGCGGCCTCTGCCATCGACACGGCCGGCATCGCCGCCAGCAGGGTGAACAGCACCAGCAGGACCCGTCTCAACCAGACGACGGGACGTGTCGTTTTGCGGGATAGGGTCTGCGGGCAGTCCGTCAAGGTGTCGTATTCCGGCAAGCGAGTATCGATGCCGGCATTCTAGGCAAGATACCTGCGCGCAATTTGTTGCAGCACAAACACCGCAGCGATCCACGATGGGAGAGTGGCGCATGCAAGGGAGATGCTGCCGATGCCGCTACTCGGGAACGAGCCTTCGGGCACCGTGGAAACCATGGAAGAGCTTTTTGCGATCGCCGCGGCGATGGAGCAGGAGGCCATCGCGGGCTATGCCTCACTCGCCGATCGCATGAGGAGAGAAGGCCGGCCCGACCTTGCCGCGGTCTTTGAAAAGCTGGTGGAGGAGGAGAGCGGCCACCTCGGCAATGTCGGCTACTGGTCGCAGCGCACGACCGGCAAGGAACCGGACCCGTCCGCGGTGCGCTGGAGCCTCGACCCGACCTTCGACGACGAAGGCGCTTCCCTTGTCGCACCGGAACTCATCAACGCCTACCGCGTCTTCTCGATCGCCGTGCGCAACGAGGAACGTGCTTTCACCTTCTGGACCTATCTCGCCTCCCGCAGCGCCTCCGCGCCGCTGCGCGAGGCGGCCGAACAGATGGCGCGCGAGGAACTGTCGCATATCGCGACCTTGCGGCAGGAACGGCGGCGTGCCTTCCATCTCCAGCGCGAAGCAATATCCGGAAAGGCGCAGCAGTGGACGCTCGTCGCCCTTGAGGAGCGCCTATCGACGCTGCTTGCCGCGAGGGCCGTCGAAGACGTGCCGAGATCAGCCGGGGCCACGCTCGCGGACCTGTCGGCTCAGGCCAGCGCCCGCGCAAAAGCCCTTACCCACCACCCGCTGTCGCCGGCACTCGTTTCACTGGACCCGGCCGTGCTGGAAGCCCCGCGGGCTTTGGGCGAAGCCTTGCTCGACGCCTACCTCGATCTTGCCGAACGCCTTCCGGACGAAGCGGGCCGCGCCCGGGCGCAAACCTATGCCGCCCGGATCCTCGATTGCATATCTGCCCTTCGAACGGGCCGCTGAAAGAGCTGACAGGCCGAAGGACGCAGCCGGCGGGCAGAGGTCGATGGTTCGCCAACCTCGGCCCGGACAACCGTCGCTGCCACCACTCACCGAGCAGCAGCAGCGCCGGGCTTTCGCCCTCAGGCGGCAGGCGCCTCGAAGCGCGGAAAGAGCACCGTGTTTTCCAGATGCATGTGCATCACGAGATCGTCGGTAAGCTTTCTCAGCCCGGTATAAAGCGCCGTCCACGAACCGCAGGCGCCCGATGGCAGGGCCATACCGTGGGCGGCATGCTCGATATCATGGAGAAGCCGCACGGCATCGTCGTGTTCGCGGCGCATCTGTGTGACCGGTTGGTTGATCCGGGCGGCCCCGCCCCGACGCATCATCGGGAAAACCACCTGTTCCTCGTTCATCATGTGACCTTCCAGCTCGTCGCGCAGCGCGGTCAGCGCCGCGGCAAGCCCCGAGGGCGCAGCCGGATGGTCCCCGTGGACCCGCTCGACCTTCTCGGCAAGCGGGATAAGGAAAGCCAGTTCCTGCCGATGGGTCTCGTGATAGCGGCTGAGGAGATGCTCGATGAGCGGCTCCGTCTCCTCCGGCGCATCCCGGCCGGCCGACCGTTCGAGTGCTTCCAGCGTGGCTAGCAGGTCTTCCGGCGAAAGCCCCGCTCGCTCGGCCGCGGCACGAAGCGGGATATCGCCCGCACAGCAGAAGTTGATGGCCGATCGACGGAACAGATCGGCAGCGCCCGGCAGTTCCGCGGCAATCGACGTCACGGTCCGGTCAAGAGAAAGCGTTTGCATCCTGGCTCCTTTGCAAGGGTTGGCGTTTCCAGTTTTCGCCAACCCTTGCAGGAGAAGAGCAGCCGGTCTTTGCGCCGGGGCAAAGAAGAGGCGCCTCCGGGCTCACGCCGCCACAGCCACCGAGAACCGGCTGCGATATTCGCCTGGAGAGAGACCGAGGATGCGGTGGAACACACGGCGGAACGCGGCCGCGTCCTCGTAGCCCACCGCAAAGGCGATCTGATCGACGGTGCGTCGCGTGAACTCCAGCAGCTCCCGCGCCTTGCCGATCCGCAGGTGCTGCACATATTCGATCGGCTTCATGCCGGTCGCCGTCTTAAAGCGGCGCAGGAAGGTGCGTTCCTCCAGCCGCGCATGGCCGGCCATATCGGCGATGCTGGTGGGCCGGCCGCCTCGTTCTTGCAGCCAGTGTTGCACTTTCAGCACCGCCTCATCGCCATGGGTGAGGCGGGGCGCGAAATTGCTGTAATGCCGCTGTTCGCGTCCGGACGGATCGACCAACAGGAACTTGCCCGTCTCGATTGTCACGGAGGGGCCGAGCAGGCGATCGACGATGCGCAAGCCGAGATCGGTCCAGGCCATCAGCCCGCCGGCGGTGATGATGTCGCCATCCTCGATGACGATCTTGTCCGCCTCCAGTCGCACATCGGGAAATCGTTCGCGAAACCGCTCGGCAAACAGCCAGTGCGTGGTGGCGGGGCGGCCGGCAAGCAGGCCCGTCGCCGCCAGGATGAACGTCCCGCCGCAGGTGGAGGCAAGCGTTGCCCCCTGGCCGTGGCGGTCCAGCAGCCAGCGGGCGTAAGGCGCCGCCTCCTCCGCTTCGGCCGGCCCTGTCAGCCGACCCGGCACGACGAGGATATCCGGCGTTCCGGGAGCACCGGGATCGGTGTCATGGCTGCGGGAAAAGCGTCCTTCCGCATCCATGCGCCAATGGCTGACCCGCACGGCGGGTCCGCCGCGATCACGCGAGAAGATCGACGCGATGGCGAAGAGGTCCGTGATGCCGTGCACCATCGCAGCCTGGCAATCCCGGTAGAGCATCAATCCGACTTCCATTGCGCATCTCCCGCCTTTTGTCAGTTTCGGCTCGCCTTCTGTCAGAAGCGCCCATCCAGCCCGGACACACGCCAGAGTATCTCTATTCACACGGGAGGCAATCAAGCCCTCGACAAAAGGAGACAGACCAATGAGCACGATCACAACCCGGGACGGCACGCATATCTTCTACAAGGACTGGGGTCCGCGCGACGGCCAGCCCATCCTGTTCTCTCACGGCTGGCCGCTCAGCGCCGATACCTGGGATGCACAGATGGTGTTCTTCGCCAGTCAGGGTTTTCGCACCATCGCCCACGACCGCCGCAGCCACGGCCGGTCCGACCAGGTCTGGCACAACAACACCATGGACCAATATGCCGATGACCTGGCAGAACTGATCGAGCAGCTGGACCTCCGCGCCGTCATCCTTGTCGGCCATTCCACGGGCGGCGGCGAAGTCACCCGCTATATCGGCCGCCACGGCACGGACCGCGTCGCCAAGGTCGCACTGATCGGCGCCGTTCCGCCGCTGATGCTGAAGACGGAAGCCAATCCCGGTGGCCTGCCTATCGATGTCTTCGACGGCATCCGCAAGGGCACCTATGACAATCGCAGCCAGTTCTTCAAGGACGTGACCATTCCTTTCTACGGCTACAACAGAGATGGTGCCGTCCTTTCCGAAGGTATTCGCGAGGAGTTCTGGCGGCAGGGCATGATGGGCGGCCTCAAGGGCCAGCTCGACAGCATCCGCGCTTTCTCCGAAAGCGATTTCCACCAGGATCTCAAGGCCTTCGACAAGCCGACGCTGGTGCTGCACGGCGACGACGACCAGATCGTGCCGATCGGCGCCTCCGCCCTGTCGACCGTCCGGATCGTCGAACATGCCGTGCTGAAGGTCTACGAGGGCGCCGATCACGGCCTAACGCAGACCCACCAGGACCGGTTCAACGCCGACCTTCTCGCCTTCATCAATGCCTGACCGCCTTCCGGCACGGGCCTCGGCGCCAGAGCGCGCCGGCCCGGCGCCGTTTCATCCAACGCGCTATCAAGGAGACAGACCATGAGCAAAGACACTTTCCTCGTCACCGGCGCATCCGACGGCATCGGCGCGGTCTATGCGGACCGGCTTGCCCGCCGCGGCCACAACCTGCTGCTCGTCGCACGCCGTGCCGAAAGACTGGCGGCGCTTGCCGCGCGGCTGCGGGCGGCGCACGGCGTTACCGTCGAAACTCTCGCTGCCGACCTTGCACGGCCCGAAGGGTTGACCGCGGTCGAAGCCCGCCTGCGCGAGGATGCCGCCATCACCGGCCTCGTCAACAATGCCGGCATCGCCGGGGAAGGCATGATCACCGAACTGGACCCCGTGAACGTCACCGGCATGATCAACCTCAACATCCTCGCCGTCACCCGCCTTGCCGCAGCGATCGCTCCGCGGCTTGCCGCCACAGGCAGGGGTACGATCATCAACATAACCTCGGTCACCGCACTCATGCCGGCCGCCTTCACCGCCGTCTATCCGGCCACGAAGGCCTACGTCCTCGCTTTCACCGAGGCGCTGCAAGCGCAGCTTTCCCCGGCCGGCGTCCGGGTGCAGGGCGTTTTGCCGGGCATCACACGCACCGCGATCTGGGAGGAAGAAAAGCTTGAAACCCTGCCAGCAGCCATGGTCATGGACGTCGAGGAGATGGTCGATGCCGCACTGGCCGGCCTTGATCTCGGCGAGGCGCTGACCGTTCCCTCCCTTCCGGACACGGCCGATCTGGACGCCTACCTTGCCGCCCGTGACGCCCTGCGGCCGAACCTCTCGCTTGCCCGCGCCGCAGCCCGCTATGGGCTTGGCAACGCATGAAACAGAAAGAGCGGAACATCTGTTCAAAAGCCCGCGCGTCCGGGGCAGCTCCGGAGGCGCAAGCCCCCTCTGCGCCGCGGCGCCTTCGGCAAACGATCCCTACCACCGCAGCCAGCGGCGGCCGAGCAGTGCCCCGGCACCAGTAACGATAGCGATACCGATCGTGTACCAGGTGGCAAGGAAAAGTGGGCTGTCGTCCGGGCAGTGCCAGGCATAGATTGCCGCGGCAATGGCGCCGGCAGCAAATCCGGCCGCCGCGCCCGCCATTGCCGGGTTCTCCGGCGCTCCCCGCCGAAGCGCCCAAAACAGGCCGGCCAGTGGGGCAAGCGACAGAATGGGCACGAAAAGCAGGCAGAAAAGCGCATTCTCGCCGACCATGCTGGCCGCCCATGTACCTTGAGGCAATACGGAAAGCTCCATCACGACGGCGGCTACGACCATCATCACCGGCAAGGCAAGCAGCAGGGCCGGCAGGCGGATCGCCACACCCGGTCGCCCGATGCGCATGGCCAGCCGCGCCGCAAGCACGGCAAGCACCAGCGTCACCCCGATCTTGAAACAGACCCGCGCCGTCTCGAAGACCGTCGCCATGTTGTGTCGCAGGCCGACGGTGGCAATGAGCAGCACGGCGGAGAACACGACACCCACCGCAAGCGCGGTGCCGATCGCCCGGCCATAGCGCAGGCGAACGGGCGCGTCTTGCGTCATCAGGGTGATCAGCTCATCGGTCTTCATGTCAGTCGCTCCGATAGAAGGCGGCCAGCGATTTCAGCGCCCGGTGGAGGGCGACGCGCACCGCGCCCTCCGTCATCTTCAACCGCGCCGCCGTCTCGCGGATACCCTCCCCTTCGATCGAGATCGAGCGGACGATATCGCGCTGTGGATCCTTCAGCCGCGCCAGCACCGCCTCCGTGTCGAGGCGGTCGGCGGCCTCGTGCGTCTCGTCCGCCGCCTCCAGGAAATCGGAAACGTCGTCGATCGGCACGCTGCCATGCCTGCCGCGACGGCGCAGACTGTCAACCAGCTTGTTGCGCACGATCGTCGTCAGCCAGGGGCCGAGCGGCCGGGCGGGATCCCAGGTGCCGCGCTTCAGGTGAATGGCGAGCAGCACTTCCTGCACCACATCCTCCGCCTCGCTCGGCGGCGCGCCATATTGATCGCAACGCCGCCGTGCCATGGCACGCAGATGCGGCGTTACAGCCGTGAGAAAACGGTTGTAGGCCGGCGCATCGCCCTCGATGGCGAGCCGCAACCATGCTGCCCATTCCTCTTCACGCGCCGCTTGTTTCACCGTTTCCTTCTCTACGTTCGGGAACACGACTTTGTTACCGCGCGAAGGGAAAGAAATCCGCAACGCAACCAACCGCCTGATACGCCAGTCTTTTTCTTACACCCTCGCCTCTTCGGCAAGACCTTCGCCGTAAAAAGAACCCCTGTGCTGTCCCGACAAGGCATGTTTTCCGTATGAGCCCGCGTACCCCCTGGAGCCGGCCGATGTTCGGCATGCACGCGACTGCTCATGCCACACCGCTTTTTGTGGCCTGCCAACGACGGCGCAAGAGGCATACGTCACGGACAGCCCAAACGCCTGATCCCGTAGAAGTTCGCGACAAATCCTTTTCGATATCGCGCTAGAATCGACCATAGAATAGTATTTTTTTCTTACACTGTGGACATTACGGCATCAATGTGCCAAACAATGTCCATATTGCGACGCGCTATCGTTTTTGCGAAGCCTCTTGGCCTGCGCGTATTCCATACCGCTGAGTGCGTCATCAGCTGACAATCAACAAAGGAGAGTGCCCCGCTTCCGGAGCCGGGCCCAGGACAATATGGCTTTTGCAACTGAGAGCGGTTCTTCGGCAAACGACCCGGAGATCAAGATCAGTATCAAGAATGTCTTCAAGGTTTTCGGCGAGCGGCCAGACAAGGCTCTTGCCCTTCTGAAGGCCGGCAAGACGAAGGCGGATATCCACGCGGCCACAGGCTGCACCATCGGCGTCAACAACGCCAGCTTCGATATCCGCACCGGCGAAATCTTCGTCATCATGGGACTTTCGGGCTCCGGAAAATCCACCATGCTGCGCCTCATCAACCGGCTGATCGAGCCGACATCGGGGGCGATCGAGATCGAGGGCCGCGACGTGGCGCGCATGCCGCGCAGCGAGCTGATCGCACTCCGCCGCCGCGACATCAGCATGGTCTTCCAATCCTTCGCGCTGCTGCCGAACCGCAACGTCATCGACAATGCTGCCTTCGGTCTGGAAGTTGCGGGCATTGGCGAGACCGAGCGCAGGCAGCGCGCCGGCGCGGCGCTGCGGGCTGTCGGGCTGGAAGGCTATGACGACAGCCGTACAGATCAGCTCTCCGGCGGCATGAAGCAGCGTGTCGGCCTCGCCCGGGCGCTTGCCGGCGAGCCAAGCGTTCTCCTGATGGACGAAGCCTTTTCCGCGCTTGACCCCCTTATCCGCACGGAAATGCAGGACGAGCTGGTGCGCCTTCAGGCCGAGCACAGCCGGACCATCGTCTTCGTCAGCCACGACCTCGACGAGGCCATGCGCATCGGCGACCGCATCTGCATCATGCAGAACGGCGCGGTCGTGCAGGTCGGCACACCCGACGAGATCGTGCTGAAGCCCGCCAACGATTACGTCCGCTCCTTCTTCCGCAATGTCGACGTCTCGCAGGTCTTCCGCGCCGGGGATGTCGCCCGCAAGACGCAGGTGACGATCATCGAGCGCCAGGGCGTCTCCGCCGCCGCTGCGTTGGAGCGCATGGAGCATTTCGACAGGGACGTCGCCATCATCCTCGGCCGCGACAAGACCTTCCACGGCATGGTCAGCCGCACCTCGCTGGTATCGACCACCCTGGACGGCGCGAGCGATCCCTACCGTCGCGCCTTCCTGCCGGGGGTAGAGCCAATCCCCGCATCGGAAAACCTCGCCAATGTCCTCGGCAAGGTCGCCGCCAGTGCCTTTCCGGTTCCGGTCGTCGACGAGGCCAACCGCTACCTCGGCTCCATCAGCAAATCCGCGCTTCTCGAGGCGCTTGACCGCACCGCCTGATCCCGCCGACCCGGAGAAAATCCATGACATTCGATATCGGTGACGGCGTCGACAGTGCCGTCAATTACATCCTCGACAACTTCGCCCCGCTGCTCGATTTCATCGCCGCCGCGATCGGCACGGTGACGAACGGTATCCAGGCCGTACTGCTGGCGGTACCCATGCCCCTCGGCCTTGCCGTTTTTGTCCTGCTCTCGCTCTGGCGCGTCGGCTTCGGCTTTGCCGCCTTCACTGCCGCCTCGCTGTGGCTCGTCGAGCATATGGGCCTGTGGTCCGCGATGATGGAGACACTGTCGCTGGTTCTTGCCTCGACGCTGGTCGCCATGCTGATCGGCCTGCCGCTCGGCATCGCCATGGCGCGCAGCAACCGGGTCGCGGCGGTCGTGCGCCCCATACTGGATCTCATGCAGACCATGCCCGCCTTCGTCTACCTGATCCCGGCAGCGATGTTCTTCGGCCTCGGCGCCGTACCCGGCACCATCGCGACCGTCATCTTCTCGATGCCGCCGGTCGTGCGCCTCACCAATCTCGGCATTCGTCAGGTGCATGTCGAATATATCGAGGCTGGCAATGCCTTCGGCTGCACGGCTCCGCAGCTGCTCTTCAAGGTGCAGCTTCCCAACGCCATGCCCTCCATCATGGCCGGTATCAACCAGACGATCATGCTGTCGCTCTCGATGGTGGTGATTGCCTCGATGATCGGCGCGGGCGGCATCGGCAACACCGTGCTGACCGGGATCCAGCGTCTCGACGTCGGCACCGGATTCGAGGGCGGTATCGCCGTCGTCATTCTCGCGGTGATCCTCGACCGGATCACCCAGAGCCTCGGAAAGGCGCGCGCCAGCCTCTGGCGCACCGTCTTCCGACCCCGGGTACAGGCGCCGGCGGCTTCCACCGCCACGGCCTGATACCCGAAAGCCGGCGGCACACGCCGCCGAATGCGACCCCTCCCAAAGGAGCAAAGATGTTCAAGACACTCGCTACACTCGGCCTTGCGGCTGGAATGCTGGTCGGCGCGGCCGGCGCGACGCTGGCCGAAGGCAAGGCACCGGTGAAGATCGGCTGGTCGGCCTGGTCCGACGCCGAATTCGTGACGAAACTTGCCGCCAAGCTCATCAAGAACGAACTCGGCCGTGAGGTCGAGCTGGTTCAGACCGATGTCGCTCCGCTCTACCAGGGCGTCGGCCGCGGCGACCTCGACCTGATGATGATGGCCTGGCTGCCTGAGACCCACGCCGACTATTTCGCTAAGGTGAAGGACAAGGTAACGACGCTCGGCACCGTCTATGACGGGGCAAGGCTCGGCTGGGTGGTGCCTGCCTATGTGCCGGAAGACGCCATCGCCTCCATCGAGGACCTGAAGAAGGACGATGTGAAGGAGAAGCTGAAGGGCCGCGTCGAGGGCATCGATCCGGGCGCGGGCCTCACCCGTCTGTCGGAACAGGCGGTCAAGAACTATGGCCTTGACGGCTACAAGCTGCAGATCTCCAGCGAAGCCGGCATGCTGACGACGGTCGACCGGGCGATCCGCAAGGAGGAATGGTTCGTCGCCACCTCCTGGAGCCCGCACTGGATGTTCGGCAAATACAAGCTGCGCTACATCGACGACCCGAAGGGCGCGCTCGGCAAGGCCGAGCATGTCGACGTGATCGCCCGCAAGGATTTCGACAAGGACAACCCCGATGTCGCGGCCTTCCTGTCGCGCATGAAGCTGCCGATCGCCGATCTCGAGGCCGCGATGTTCAACGCGCAGGAGACCTCCTACGAGAAGGCCGTCGACAAGTACATCGCCGACCATCCCGATCAGATCAAGGCCTGGCTCGCCAAGGAAGACGGCTGACGCCGGCCCACCATCGATGGCCTGCCTCGCGCGGACCGCGCGGGGCATCTCTTTCACGAACTGAGGACACCGACATGCACACCGACGCTACACTCGCCCCGCGAACCGCCGTCGATACGGCCTACGACACGATCGGCGGGCGCATTTCGCTCGCGCGCGATGCCGTCGGCCTCACCGTCGAAGAAATCTCGGCCATTGCCGGCGTGACGGTCGAGACCTGGAGCAACTGGGAGAACGACCGCGCAGAGCCCCGCGCCAATCGCCTCGACATGCTCGCCCGTATCCTGCAGGTGAGCATCGCCTGGCTGCTCGACGGTCAGGGCAAGGGGCCGATGGAGAACGGCTAAGCTTCCTAGCTTGCGTCGAGCGCCTGCACCAGATCGGCCACCAGATCATCGGGATGTTCGATGCCGATAGAGAGGCGGATGGTCGATTCAAGCACGCCGATGCGCTGGCGCACCTCCACGGGGATACCCGAATGGGTCATCGTCGCGGGGTGCGAAGCGAGCGATTCCGTACCGCCGAGACTGACGGCGAGCTTGAAGATCTTCAGCGCGTTCAGGAACCGGAACGAGGCCGGCTGCCCGCCCTTGATATCGAAGGAAAAGGTCGAGCCGGCGCCGCTGCACTGGGTGGCGAAGGTCCGGCCGGCCGGCGAAGCGGGGTCGTAGAAGGGCAGATAGTGGATCGCCTCCACCTTGGGGTGCTCCCGCAGGAATGCGGCGACCGCCGCGGCATTGCTGTTGGCCCGTTCCATGCGGATCTGCAGTGTCTCCAGCGAGCGCCCGAGCATCCAGCAGGAATGCGGGTCGAGCTGCGTGCCGATCGCGCCGCGCAGCGCCTTGACCTGCTTCATCACGGCCTTCCGACCGAGCGCCGCCCCCGCGATCAGGTCCGAGTGACCGCCGACATACTTGGTCAGCGAATAGAGCGAGAGATCCGCTCCGTGCTCGATCGGCCGCTGGAAGACGGGGCCGAGCAGCGTGTTGTCGCAGGCGACGATCGGTATGTGGCCCTGCCGCGCACCGATCGCGTCGGCGACGCGGCGGATCATCGCGATATCGACAAGGCTGTTGGTGGGGTTTGCAGGCGTTTCGACGAGGATGACGGAAACCCGGCCCTTCTGCATTGCCGCCTCCGCCGCTGCCTGCACCGATGCCTCGCTGACGCCGTCGGCAAAACCCACGGCCGAGACGCCGAGATTGAGGAAGGTCTTTGCGAGCAGGGTCTCAGTACCGCCATAGAGGGGCTGCGAATGCAGCACGGCATCGCCTGGCCGCACGAGGGCGAGCAGCGTGGTGGCAATCGCCGACATGCCGGACGAAAACAGCGCGCAGCTTTCCGTCCGCTCATAGACGGCGAGGCGATCCTCGACGATCTCGCTGTTGGGATGGTTGAAGCGCGAATAGACGAGACCGGCCCCCCGGCCCTCCGGCGGTTCCTTGCGTCCGGACACATAGTCGAAGAAGTCCCGCCCATCTTCGGCGGACTTGAAGACGAAGGTCGATGTCAGGAAGACCGGCGGCTTGACGGCGCCTTCGGAGAGTTCGGGATCATAGCCATAGTTCAGCATCTGCGTTTCGGGATGCAGGGCATGGTTGCCGATATGGGTTCTCGACGGATGCGGCGCGGTCATGAAACGTCTCCCTCGTTCGTGTAGCCAGCTCCAGACGCAAATTATATCAAACCCTGTGGCGTTTCCTTGCTATTTGATGCGATTTATTGTTTTCAGAAGAAACTTCTTGCGAGGATATCTGAAAATTGTCGCAAAAAATTGCAGATGAGATCGACCGGCGTATCCTGCGTGAACTCGCCGCGGATGCCCGTATCACCAACAACGAACTGGCCGAACGGATCGGCCTGTCCGCATCCGCATGCCTGCGCCGGCTGCGGCGCCTGGAGGAAACGGGAATTATCCGCGGCTATGCCGCGATCATCGACCCGATCGTGGAGGGCTGGACGATGACCGCCATCGCATCGATCCGCCTCAGCCGCCAGCACGACGACGAAATCCGCATGTTCGAAGAGGCCGTCAAGGGCTGGGACGAGGTCATCGAATGCCAGCTGGTGACGGGCGCGAGGGACTATGTGCTGACCGTCATGAGCGCCGGCCTCGACCACTATGAGCGCTTCATCAAGGACAAGATCGCCAAGCTGAAATGCGTCGACACGATCGAAACCAGCTTCGTGATGAACACGATCAAGGCGCGGCGATCCTAGCGCCGCGCCTTGAGGAGGCTGCAAGTTCGGAGCTCAGGGGAGAGCCGCGGTCACTCCGCCGGCTGCAGCGCCGGCGCCGGGACCGGCATCTCCTCGAGATCGCCGCTCAGCGCGGCGTTCAGCTTGGCGACGTCCAGCTCGTTTTCCCAGCGAGCGACGACGATCGTCGCAACGGCGTTGCCGATGAAGTTGGTCAGCGCCCGGCATTCCGACATGAAACGGTCGATACCGAGGATAAGCGCCATGCCGGCGACCGGCACGGAGGGCACGACGGAAAGCGTCGCGGCGAGCGTGATAAAACCTGCACCGGTGATGCCGGCTGCCCCCTTGGAGCTCAGCATCGCTACGAGCAGCAGCAGGATCTGATCACCCATCGACAGCGGGATGTCGACTGCCTGCGCGATGAAGAGGGCGGCAAGTGTCATGTAGATGTTCGTGCCGTCGAGATTGAACGAATAGCCCGTCGGGATGACGAGGCCGACGACCGATCGCTTGCAACCTGCCTGTTCCATCTTCTGCATCAGGCCCGGCAGCGCCGCCTCGGACGAAGACGTGCCGAGAACAAGCAGCAACTCTTCCTTGATGTAGCGGATCAGCGCGATGATCGAGAAGCCGTTGTACTTTGCGACGGCACCCAAAACGACGAAGACGAAGAGAAAGGCGGTCAGGTAGAAGGTGGCGATCAGGAAGGCAAGGTTGGCGACCGAGCCGATGCCGTATTTGCCGATGGTGAAGGCCATGGCACCGAAGGCGCCGATCGGCGCGGCCTTCATGAGGATGGCGACCAGCCGGAAGATCGGGGTCGTCAGGGCCTGCAGGAAATCGACGACCGGTTTGCCCTGCTCGCCGACCATGCCGAGCGCGATGCCGAACAGTACCGAGAAGAACAGAACCTGCAGGATATCACCCTCGGCGAATGCGCCGACGATGGTCTGCGGGATGATGTTCATCAGGAAGCCGGTGATGGTCGATTCATGCGCCTTGCTGGCATAGGTCGCCACGGCATTGGCGTCGAGCGAGGCCGGATCGATATGCATGCCCGCGCCCGGCTGCACGACATTGGCGACGACCATGCCCACCGCAAGCGCGAGCGTCGAGAAGGTGAGGAAGTAGATCATCGCCTTGCCGGCGACGCGCCCCACCTTCTTCAGATCGGACATGCCTGCAATGCCGGTCGCGACCGTCAGAAAGATGACCGGGGCGATGATCATCTTGACGAGCCGGATGAAGGCATCGCCGAGCGGTTTCAGGCCGGCACCGAAATCGGGATAGTAGTGACCGACGAGCATGCCGGCAACGATGGCCACGATCACCTGGACATAGAGATGACGGTAGAACGGCAACGGGCCACGGTCCGGCGTGGCGGCAGACGAAATGTGCATGGCTTCCTCCTTTGGCACCCCAACCAGCACGCTGGCTCTTCCCGGGGTGGCTTTGCTGCAATCGCAGAAGGCTTCGCAAAGGGCGTGCCAGTTCGTGAATCCAAAGATAACCCATTGTTTTAAAAAGATTTCATGTGGTGGCGCCACCCGCGCCAGCCAGCCAAAGTGCGACATTCCGCACAAGAGGCATTGAGTATCGTGCGGTTTTATGCTCAAAATCACCGATGACCTCGGCCCCGCTGACGCGCAACCAGATCGCCCTCCACCGCGCGACGCGGCGGCAGTGGGCGGTGTTTACCGCCGCAGTCTTCGCTCTTGCCTTCGCCGCACTTTATACCGCCGGCCTCTATGGCCGAGCCACGGCCCTTTCGGCGCTGGAGGAGCAGGGCCGGACCGAGGCGAACCTCAAGGTCGCACTGCTTCAGGCCGTTCTGGAGCGCCCGCGGGCCCTTCCCTTCCTGCTCTCCCGCGATCGTGACGTCACCGAAGCCTTGGCCGGTGTCGACGCTGCCAGGCGATCCCGGCTCGACCGCAAGCTGGAGGATCTGGTTGCCGGCACCAATGCGGCGGTCATCTATCTCATCGACGCAACGGGCGTGGCGATCGCGGCCAGCAACTGGCGCGAGCCGACGAGCTTCGTCGGAAACGACTATTCGTTCCGCGCCTATTTTTCCCGTGCGATGGCGGAGGGTACGGCGGAGCATTTCGCGCTCGGCTCGGTCAGCAAAAGACCCGGCCTCTACATCTCCCACCGTATCGGACCGGCCGCCGCACCCCTCGGCGTCGTCGTCGTCAAGATGGAATTCGACCAGCTGGAGCGCGACTGGCACGAAACGCAGCGCCCCTCCTATGTGGTCGATGCCAACCACGTGGTGCTGATCACCAGCATTCCTTCCTGGCGCTTCATGACGACGGAGCCGCTGCCGGCCGAAAGCCTCGCGGCCATTCGCGAAAGCCTGCAGTTCGGAGAAGCTCCGCTTGCCCCGCTTCCCTTCAAACCCATCGGGGATGGCCCGTTGTTGCGCGCCGTCCAGCCAGGCGGCAGCGCGGAGACCTATCTGCGCATAAGGACACCTGTCGCCACGACGCCATGGCATTTCGAATATCTCATGCCGACCGGCAGCGTCGTCGCCGCCAGCATGCGCGAAACCCGCGTACTGGCCCTCCTTGCCGTCGGTGCGGTCACGCTTGTCGCAGCTCTCTGGCTGCGCCGGCGTCAGGTGGCGCTCGCCAATGCCGTCCGCGATCAGGCGGCGCGGGAAGAACTCGAACGCCGCGTGGACGAGCGCACGCGCGACCTCAACCTTGCCCGCGACCACCTGCAGGCCGTGCAGCAGGATCTGGTACAGGCCAACCGGCTCGCCATCCTCGGCCAGGTCGCCGCCGGTGTGGCACATGAAATCAACCAACCGCTCGCCACCATTCGCGCCTATGCCGACAATGCCAGGGTCTTCCTGGCACGCAGCCAGCCGGAGCCGGTTCAGGAAAATCTGGGTCTCATCGCCGGCCTAACCGACCGGATCGCCGGCATTACGGAAGACCTGAAGGCACTCGCCCGCAAGGGGCGCACTGCCGAGGAGCCAGTCGTTCTCCGCGAGGTGATCGATGGTGCGATCCTTTTGCTGCGCAGCCGTTTTACCGGGCGGCTCGACCGTCTCGCCGTCGCCCCCCTGCCGGAGGGGCTGCGCGTCGCCGGCAACCGGCTACGGCTGGAGCAGGTCTTCATCAACCTTTTCCAGAACGCACTCGAAGCCGTGGAGGAGCGCATGGACGGGCGCGTCGACATCACGACCACCACGGAGAACGGTGGTGTCGTCATTTCCGTCACCGACAACGGCCCCGGCCTGCCGGCCGACATCCTCGCGTCACTCTTCGAACCGTTCAACACGTCGAAGGAAAAGGGTCTCGGCCTTGGCCTCGTTATCGCCAAGGACATCGTTTCCGATTATGGCGGCCGGCTGGAGGTCGAGACAGGCCCACAAGGCGCTGCGTTCCGCGTCCATCTGCGAAAGGCTGAAGAATGAGCGTGCCGGTTCTCCTCATCGACGACGACAGGCAACTCCTGCGCGCCACCGCCCAGACACTGGACCTCGCGGGATTTACCGTATCGCCACTCGGCTCGGCCGCCGAGGCGCTGGAGAGACTCGACAAGGATTTTGCCGGTATCGTCGTGTCGGACATCCGCATGCCCGGCATGGATGGAATCCAGCTTTTCGCGCGCATTCGCGCACTGGATGCCGAGATTCCAGTCATTCTCGTCACCGGCCACGGCGATATCGCAACAGCGGTCAAGGCCATCCAGGAGGGCGTCTACGACTTCATCGCCAAACCCTTTCCCGCCGAGCGACTGATCCAATGCGTCCAGCGCGCGGCGGAAAAACGCAGCCTGGTCCTGGAAAACCGCCGGCTTCGGGAAAACGCCCGCCAGGCAGAGGATGATTTCCCCCTGATCGGCCAGACACCCGCGATGGACCGCCTGCGCCAGACGCTGCGACAGATCGCCGATACGGATGTCGACGTGCTCGTCACGGGCGAGACAGGCAGCGGCAAGGAGGTCGTGGCACGCCTGCTGCATGGCTGGAGCCGTCGGGCAAAGGGCAATTTCGTGGCGCTCAACTGCGGCGCCTTGCCCGAGCAGGTGATCGAAAGCGAGCTCTTCGGCCATGAGCCCGGCGCCTTCACCGGCGCCCAAAAGAAGCGCATTGGCCGCATCGAACATTCGAGCGGGGGCACGCTCTTCCTCGACGAACTGGAAAGCATGCCGCTGTCCACACAGATCCAGATGCTGCGCGTGCTCGAACTGCGCGAGGTGACACCGCTCGGCACGAACGAGGTGCGCCCGGTGGATATCCGCATCGTCGCGGCCGCCAAGGTCGATCTTGCCGACCCCGCCCAGCGCAGGGCCTTTCGCGAGGACCTCTATTATCGCCTGAACGTCGTCTCCCTGACCATTCCGCCCCTGCGCGAGCGCCGTGAGGACATTCCGCTGCTGTTCAGCTATTTCGCCGAGCGTGCGGCGCGGCGTTTCCAGCGGACGACGCCCAGCCTTTCGGCCGAAATCCTGCGCCACCTGCGCGAACACGACTGGCCCGGCAATGTACGTGAGCTCTCCCACTTCGCCGAGCGGACGGTGCTGGGCATGACGGCGACGGCGCTCGCGCCGCAAAGCCCAGCCGCTGAAACCGGCGGCGGCGGCTCCCTGCCGGAACGGCTGGAGCGGCTCGAGGCCGAGATCATCCGCGACACGCTCAGCGCCCATGACGGCAATGTGCAGGAAACGATCGCCGCCCTCGGCATTCCGCGCAAGACCTTTTATGACAAGCTCCAGCGCCACGGCATCGTCAGGCGGGAGTTTTCCGCCGCGGGCGAAAAACCGAGCTCTTCGAAGCCGGGCCCCTGATGATCGCCACGCCGCATTTTTCCCGTTGGAAAAGAAGGCCGAGCGATCAAACCTGCCACGGGTTGACTTGTCGCAGCATTTACGTTGATATCAACATCAATGACAACGGGATCGACACCATTGTTCCGCGAACGACGCAAGGTGAGCGTGCCAGTCGGTTCTCGCCCTGCCTGTCATATCGGTTTCAACATCTGCGGCCGCCGCTCCGGCGGGAAGATCCCAACAACGAGGAGGAGTGAAGCATGAAGATCGTGACGAGCCTGAGTTTTCAGGGAGAATGTCGGGCGGCATTCGAATTCTACGCCAAGGTGCTGGGCGGCAAGATCACCGCTGCCTTTCCCTATGGCGAGGCCCCGCCGGACATGCCGATCACCGATCCGAAATACAAGGACTGGTTGATGCATTGCTGGCTGGAAGTGGGCGACCAGGCGCTGATGGGCGCCGACATGGATGCCGGCTGGGCGCCCAATATCGACAAGCCCAAGAACGGGTTCGACGTGACGCTGCACACCACGGACAAGGCCGAGGCCAAGCGCTGGTTCGACCAGCTCGCGGAAGGCGGCAAGATCGGCATGCCGTTCAGCGAAACGTTCTGGTCGCCCGGCTTCGGCTCCCTCGTCGACAAGTTCGGCATCCCGTGGATGATCAACAGCATTCCGTCGGCGGACTGGAAGCCGACACAGGGCTGACCGCGAACACCCCGTGACCTCGGCAGCCCTGTCGGTGGACGCACATGAAAGGCCACCGCCGCGACATCGGCGGTGGCCTTGTGCATTCACGAGGGCAGTCCTAGGCCTTGACGCGCGCAGCCTTCGGATCATAGGCCGGCGCAAGATGCACCGTCAGCGCGAACCGTTCACCCGCAAGGTCGACTTCAAAGCGCCCGTTCTCCAGGAAGGCCTTGTCCACGCCGGCGGCATTCTCGACGAGCCCCAAGGCGACGGCACGGCCGAGCGTGTGGCCATAGGCCGCCGAGCGGGCCTCGCCCACCGGCTTGCCGTCGCGAAGAATGAGCTCGCCGCCCCAGAGCATCGGCAGGGGATCATCGACCGTGAACTGCACGATACGCTTCGACGGCGTGCCGCTCGCCTTTGCCGCAACCAGCGCTTCCCGGCCGATGAAACCACCCGCCTTGTCAAGAGATACCGCGAAGGAAAGACCCGCCTCATAGGGGGTGACGTCCGGTGTCAGCTCGCGGCTCCACGCACGATAGCCTTTTTCAAGCCGCAGCGCCTCCAGTGCATAATAGCCGCAATCCACCAACCCGGCATCGCGTCCCGCCTCCTGCAGCGCCTCATAGACGCCGACGGCGAATTCCGTCGGTACGATCAGCTCCCAGCCGAGCTCGCCGACATAGGTCATACGGTTCGCATAGGCGGTAGCATAGCCGATGTCGATCTCCCGGTTCGTGGCGAAGGGGAAGCCTTCGTTGGAAATGTCCGCGCTGGTGAGGCGAACCAGGATGTCCCGCGACTTCGGCCCCATCAGCGCCAGGACCGCATAGGCCGAGGTCACATCGGTGAGCGTCGCATGGGCACCGGCCGGTATGTTCCTGCCGATCCAGTCCGCATCATGAACGGCCTGCGCCGAGCCGGTGATGAGAAGGAAACGGTCGGCCGCAAGGCGCAGGACCGTCAGGTCGCTCTCATAGCCACCCCGCTCGTTGAGAAGCCCGGTATAGACGGACCGGCCAATCTCCACATCAATCTCGGCCGCGCAGATCCGGTTGAGCACCGACACCGCATCCCGTCCCTGGACGAGAAGCTTGGCAAAGGACGTCTGGTCGAAAAGGCCGGCCGCCTCGCGCACCGCCTTCATCTCCCGTTTCACCGCCTCGTGCCAGTTCTGCCGGCCGAAGGCATAGGCGGTTACAGCCGCCTCGCCCGGGGCGGCAAACCAGTTGGGGCGCTCCCAGCCCATTTTCGAACCGAAGCAGGCGCCCTTGGCGGCAAGCCGGTCATAGAGCGGCGAACGGCGGAAGGGCCTGGCTGTGTCCAGCTCCCGGTTCGGCCAGGGCATGGCATAGTGCAGGCCGAGCGTTTCCTTGACGCGGTCGTGCAGCCAGCGGGGATTGTTGTTGAAAGTGGCGAAGCGGCGGATGTCGACGGGCCAGAGGTCCATGGTCGGTGCGCGGTTGACGATCCATTCCGCCAGCGCCCGTCCGGCGCCGCCGGCACTCGCGATGCCCATCGAATTGAAACCGGCGCCGACATAGAAATTCTTCAGCTCCGGCGCCTCCCCGAGGATGAAATTGTTGTCCGGCGTGAAGCTCTCAGGGCCGTTGTAGAATTTCTTGACCTCGGACGTGGCGAGCTGCGGCACGCGTTGCAGTGCGCTCTGCATGAGAATCTCGAACTGGTCCCAGTCGTCCGGCAGCAGGGCGAACTCGAAATCGTCGGGAATGCCGGCCATGCCCCAGGGCTTCGCCTCCGGCTCGAAGCCGCCCATGACGAGGCCTCCGACCTCCTCCTTGAAGTAGATGTAGCCGTCAGGATCCCGCATGACCGGCAGGTCCGGATGCACGCCCTCGATACGACCCGTGACGATATACATATGCTCGGCCGAATGGAGCGGCACGGAGACACCGCACATTTTCCCGACCTTGCGCGCCCATTGGCCGGCACAGTTGACGACGATCTCGGCCGAGATCGCCCCTCGATCCGTCTC
Organism: Shinella sp. SUS2; assembly: GCF_001262505.1. GTDB lineage: Bacteria > Pseudomonadota > Alphaproteobacteria > Rhizobiales > Rhizobiaceae > Shinella. The sequence goes on along the minus strand of NZ_KQ410734.1, from coordinate 85,640 downwards.
CACGCCCGTGACGGCACCATTCGCCACGGAGACGCCGGTGACCCGGACACGCTCGAAAATACGCGCACCGCGGCTGCGCGCGCCCTTGGCAAGCGACTGCGTGAGATCCGTCGGATTGGCTTTGCCGTCGCCCGGCAACCAGACGGCGCCGACGAGGTCGTCGATCGCCATGACAGGCCAGAGGTCCTGCGCCTCCTTCGGCGAGATCACCTCGATGGCGACGCCCTGCGCCCGGGCGGAGGCGGCCGTGCGCTTCAGCACGGTCATGCGATCGACGGTGCGCGCGACCGAAAGCGAGCCGCAGTTCTTCCAGCCCGTGGCAAGCCCGGTCTCGGCCTCCAGCTCGGTATAGAGCTGCGTCGAGTATTTGATGAGGCTCGTCATGTTGGCATGGCTGCGCAACTGGCCGACGAGGCCTGCCGCGTGCCAGGTGGTGCCGCCGCTCAGCTGCCCCTGCTCCAGGAGCACGACATCCCGCCAGCCGAGTTTCGTCAGATGATATGCGACCGAGCAGCCGATGATCCCGCCGCCGATGATGACGACCTGTGCCTGCGTTGGAAATTCCTGTGCCATGAAACGACCTCCCGATGCCATGGAAGGCCGCACGGTAACAAAACACCGCCAAAGAGCAAGACAAAAAGTTACAAAATATTACATTTCATCACGTCGGAACGATCAGGACCGGCCCCTTTCGCTCCAGCGCCTCGCAGATCGCTTCCGGCGGCAGGCGATCGGTAATGATACCGGCGGCAAGTTCGAAACGTGGAATGCGCAAGGGCGTCAGCCGGCCGAACTTGGAGCTGTCGAGCACGAAATAGGCCTTGCCCGCCGTCGCCACCATGCGCGAACGCTGCTCGGCGCCATTGCGGGTGAAGTCGGTCACCTCGCCATCGGGCGACAGGCCGCCACCGCCGAGAAAGGCGACATCGACGCGAAAATGGCGGATCGCTTCCAGCGCATCGACGCCGACGGCAGCCTCCTCGTCCGGATCGATCTCGCCGCCCAGCATGTGCACACGCACCAGCGGCTGGCGGCACATCAAAAGTGCAATCGACAGCGATGTGGTACAAACTGTTAGGTTTTTCCGCTCCGCCAGCGCCTGCGCCACCGCCAGGGTCGTGGTACCGGAATCGAGGAAGACCACCATTCCGTCCCGCACGAGACCGGCCGCCGCCCGGCCGATTGCCGCCTTGGCATCGGCATTTTCCTCCCGACGCTCCGTAAAGGCCGCCTCGGTCGGCTCGAACAGGGTCGCACCGCCATGGACGAGGTCGAGCTGCCCGCGATCGGCAAGCAGCTTCAGGTCCCGCCGGATCGTCTGCCGCGACACATCGAAGAATTCGGCGAGTTCGGTGATACCGACCGTTCCATCTGCCGCGAGGCGGCGCAGGATCTCAGTGTGGCGGCGGGGGGCTAGGGCACGGGCGCTTTGACTGTCGGACATGATGTTATCTGCGATCATTTTTGTCGCTTTGACAAGCTGGACGAAAAAATGCGGCTAAATCCGTCCGTTCCGCCACCGTCGCCATCGCGGTCGGGAAAAATCTGCATATAATATGTCCGAATATGTTGCATAATGTAATGTTTTCTTTCATTCTGCATTTTCTCAGCCCAAGCCCGCTCAGGAGGAGACCATGCAACAGGCAGGCACATGCGGCCGTTCCTTCACCTTCTACCTGCTCGACGGTTTCTCGCTGCAGGCGTTTTCCGCGGCGGCCACGGTGCTGCGCCTTGCCAATGACGTGGAAGGCAGGCCGGTCTATGGCTGGCGCACGGTCACAGCGGATGGTCGGCCGGCACTGTCATCCTGCGGCATGCGCGTTGCGGCGGACGGATCGCTCGCCGACGAACGGGAGGGGATGCTGCGGGCGGGGCAGACACGATGTGTCGTCGTTTGCGGTGGGCGACGGGTGCCATTGCCCGACCGGGCGCTGGAGGCCTGGCTTCGCCTGTGTGGCCGCAACCGGATAGTCGTCGGAGGTTTTGCCGGCGGGCTCTACCCACTGGCACGCGCCGGCCTTGCCGAAGGACGGCGCTGCGCCGTGCACTGGGAACACTTTCCGGACTTCTCGGAACGGTTTTTCGGTGCCAAGGCCTGCCAGACCGCCTTCGAGATCGACGGCGGGCTCTATACCTGCGCCGGTGGCAACGCCCCCTTCGACATGCTCCTGTGCGCCGTCATGGCAGACCTCGGCGCGGATGCCGCCAACCGCATCTGCGAGATCGCCCTGTGCGAGCGGTTACGCCAGACCGGTGAGCGCCAGCGCCTGCCATTGCAGGCCCGGCTCGGGATCGACAATGCCTTCCTGATCAAGGTCATTTCACAGATGGAGGCCAACCTTGCCGAGCCCTTGCGGCTGACCGACCTGTCGCCGGCAAGCGGCCTCTCCCGGCGCCAGATGGAGCGCCTGTTCCAGCGGGAGATGGGGCGTACGCCGGCGCGGTACTATCTCGACCTGCGGCTGGAGCGCGCCCATCTCCTGCTGCTCACCTCCTCATTGCCCGTCATCGAGATCGCCATGGCCTGTGGCTTCTCCACCGCCTCGCATTTTTCACGCACCTACCGCGAGCGCTACGGCTGCACGCCGCAGCGCTCGCGCATGGCGGAACAGGAGCGTCAACGTCAGCCGGGTCGTGATCAGAAGGCAATGGAGGAGTACCGCGTCGCCTGACGGGATCACTTGCTGGTTTCCAGCCGGCGCGCGCCCTTACTCCGCCTGGAGGAAGGGCGCGTTTCGTTTGCGCTATCGCCAGGCCTGCGTGCGGGCGAGGAGACCACGGGCGATCAGCGCGTGAATCAGCTTGGCCGCGACATTGGTGTAGAAGATCATCATGCCCATCGCCGCCGCCGGAGCGATATCCCCGGCATCATCCATATTGAGCACGGCAACCGAAGCGAGCTTGGTGTCGGTGGAATAGAGGAAGACCACTGCCGAGACCGTCGTCATCGCGTTGACGAAAAGATAAATCGCGATGTTGAGGATCGCCGGCAGGCAGACGGGCACCGTGACGCGGAAGAACAGCCGGTGGAAGGGCTGCTTCAGCGACGCGGCAACGGATTCGAATTCCGGGTCCATCTGCTTCAGCGCGGTGAGCGCGGTCAGGTGCGCCACCGTGTAGAAATGCGTCACCGTCGAGACGACAAGGATCGCCATCGTGCCGTAGATCGGGTTGAGCGGATTGGCGGGATTGTTGAAGAAGAAGATGTAGGCAAGGCCGAGAACCATGCCCGGAACCGCCATCGGCATCATCGCCAGGAAGTGGAAGACACCGCGGCCGAACCGGAAGCCGTCCGCCTTCTCCACCATATAGGCGCCGGCGAAGACGACGAGCGAGCCGAAAAGCGCCGTCAGCAGGGCGAGCCGGATCGAGTTGCCATACGCCGCCCAGCCACCGCCATCCATCAGATCGAAGGCGAAGTTCTTCGTCGTCAGCGTCAGGTCATAGGGCCAGAACTTCACCACGGCGGCGATCTGGCACATGGCGATCATGCCAATGATGAAGAGGCTGACGAGACACGCGAAGGAGAAACACAGCGCATCCATCCGGGCATTCGGTTTTGGCGCATAGGGCACAGCGCGGGCGGATAGCAGCGCCACCTGCCGCCTCTGCATGCGCCGGTCAACGGCGAAGGCGAGCACGGCCGGCACGAGCAGGATGACGGAGACAACCGCCCCCATTTCGAAATTCTGCTGGCCGATGACCTGCTTGTAGATATCGACGGCGAGCATGCCATATTGCCCGCCGATCACCTTGGGCAGTCCGAAGTCCGTGATGACAAGCGTGAAGACGACGAAGGCGGCCGAGACGATGCCGTAGCGCGCGCCCGGCACCGTGACGGTCTTGAAGGTGCGCCATTTGCTCGCCTTCAACGAGGCGGCCGCCTCGTAATGTCGCGCATCGGCGACCGAAAGCGCCGTGAGGATGATGAGGAAAGCGTGCGGCAGCGTGAAGAAGACGGAGCCGATGACGATACCGATCGGGCCATAGATCGAGTAACCGAACAGCCAGTCCTTGAAGACACCCTGATTGCCGAAGAGATAGACGAGCGCGATGCCGGGCAAAAGCGATGGAACGAGGATCGGGATGGTGAGGATGCCGCGGAAAAGGCCCTTCAGCGGCATGCAGCTTCGCGTCAACCCGTAGGCGAGCGCAAACGCGATGGAAATGGTGACGACCGTGCTGATGGCGGCCATCAGCACGGAATTGGTGACCGACTGGGCAAGCGCCGGCGTCGAGAAGTAGGTCGCGAAATTCTCCAGGCCGAGGCTGCGCGCAGGGCGCAGCACGACGCGCCGGAAGGTGCCAGAATCATATTCACGCCACGCCGTGCCTTTTTCAAGCGTGGAGCCAGCCAGGAAGGCCGCATCATCCGTGATGCCGCGGATGCGATAATGCACGGGGCTGCGGAACTTGAACTCCGGGAAGAATTTCGTCGCCGCAAGCCGGCCGTCCGAGCTGGTGGAAAGCTCGGCCTCCGACACCGCGCCAAGCTGCCGGTTGATGTCCGCTGCGGTAACGACCGGCCCCCAGTTCACGCCGCTCTCGTCGCTCACCTGGAATTCGAAGGCGGCAAGGTCGAAATTATAGGTCGACAGCGACTTCGACAGCATGACGAAGAGTGGTGCACCAAGCGCGATGACGAGGTACAGGCCGATGACGGCCATGAAGCCGAGCTTGATCCGGTCGTCGCGGGAGGTCTGCTGGCGCAGGCTTTTGCCGGCAAGCGGCAGGTGGGTCGCTTCGAGGGCGATCGTCATCCTCAAACACTCCTCGGATAGAGCAGCAGACGCTCGCGCGGGATCTCCACCTGGATGGCGCCTCCCGTTTCGATGCCGAGGCGGCGCACGGCATTGACGGAGAAATCGGCGACCAGCGTACGATCGCCGAGCCGGGGTGCGGTCAGCCGCGTACGCCAGAACATGCCGAGAAACTCCATCTCCTGCACTTCGGCGTCGATGAGGTTCTGCGGCGTCGCCGGGCGATCGACCGCATTGACGGCATGCGCATGCGCACCGTGCGGGATGATGTCGACGGGACGTACAACGGCGGTGGCGGTGTGGCCCGCCGAAAAACCCTCGGTCGAACAGCAGAAGGCCGAATGGCGGATCTCCACTTCGCCGTCCTTCAGCACCCGCGCCGAGAACTGGTTGGTTTCGCCGATGAAATCGGCGACGAACAATGTGCTCGGATGGCGGTAGATCTCGGTGGGCGAGCCGACCTGCTCGATGACGCCGTGGTTCATCACGACGATGCGGTCGGCCATGGCGAGCGCCTCCTCCTGGTCATGTGTGACCATGATCGTGGTGACACCGAGTTTGCGCTGCAAGGCCTTGATCTCGTGACGCAAATGGACGCGAACCTTGGCATCGAGCGCAGAGAGCGGCTCGTCGAGCAGCAGCAGGCCGGGCGAAATGGCGATGGCGCGGGCGAGCGCGATGCGCTGCTGCTGGCCACCCGAAAGCTGGGCTGGATACTTCTTGCCATGCGCCGACAGACCGACCGTTTCCAGGAGTTCGGACACGCGCGAAGCCACCGCTGCCTTGGAGCGGCCGGTGTTTTCCAGGCCGAAGGCAATGTTCTGCTCGATGGTGAGGTTCGGGAAGAGCGCGTAGGACTGGAAGACGATGCCGTAGTCGCGGCTGGAAGCCGGCAAGGTGGAGATATCGCGGCCGCCCTGCAGGATGGTGCCGCGCGATTGCAGGTCGAGGCCGGCGATCGCTCTCAGAAGGGTCGTCTTTCCGCAGCCGGAAGGGCCGAGGAAGCAGATGAACTCGCCCCTGGCAATGCTGAGCGAAATGTCGCGCAACGCGACGAAATCACCATACGCCTTCCAGAGATCGGCGACTTCCAGATAGGGGGCCGCGGCATCTGCGGAGCGGGGAAGGTTGGTGGGCGTCGGTTCGATCGACAGGGCATGTCTCATCTGCAAGCTCCGCTGGCTTCAGGAATTTCGGGACAATGCGAAGGGCGGAGCGCAGAAGCGCTCCGCCCGGCCGATCGGCTCAGCTCTTCGGCTCCGACTTGGCGTCGTAGCGCTTCTGCCATTCCTTCAGGACGGTGGCCCGGTTGTTGGCGGCCCATTCGAAGTCGTTGTCGATCATTCTGGAGGCGATGTCGTCAGGCAGGTGCTCGACCTTCTTTGCGACCCCGGGATAGGCAACGACGGCATAGCCGACATTGTACATTTCGTTGGCCTCCTTGGTCACCGACCAGTCGACCAGCGTCTTGGCCGCCTCGATATTGGCGGTACCCGCGATGATCGCCGTCGCCTCGGCCTCCCAGCCGGAGCCCTCCGAGGGGAAGATGATGTCGATCGGCGCACCGGCGCTCTTGGCCTTGGCGCCCGGGAACTCGAAGGAGACGCCGATGACGGCTTCGCCCGCACCCGCCATCTTGCAGGGCTTCGAGCCGGAATGGGTATAGGCCGAGATATTTTCGTGCAGCTTGTCCATGAAGGACCAGGCCTTCTCCTCACCCCACATCTGCATCCAGCCGGAGACGTCGAGGAAGCCAGTGCCCGATGACGCCGGGTTCGGCATCACGACATGGCCCTTGTATTCGGGCTTTGTCAGGTCCTCCCAGCTCGTCGGTGCCTTCAGGCCGAGCTTTTCGCCCTCCACCGTGTTGTAGCAGAGCGCGGCGACATAAGCGTCCATGCCGACCCAGCTCGGCGGGTTGTCCTTGTCGACGAACTTCTTGTCGAGCCCTTCGACGCCCTTCGGCGCATAGCCTTCCAGCATGCCCTCGGTCTTGAGGAGGAGCAGCGAGGTCGCGGCAAGCCCCCAGACGACGTCGGCCTGCGGATTGTCCTTTTCGGCCAAAAGCTTGGCGGTCATCACGCCGGTGGAATCGCGCACCCAGTTGATCTTGATATCGGGATGGGCCTTTTCGAAGGTCGCCTTGTAGCGGTCAAGGTCGACGGCCTCGACGGCGGTGTAGACCGTCAGCTGGGTTTCAGCGGCGGCAAGGGTCGGAAGCACGGCGGAAACGGCACCGGCAAGCATAAAAAGCGTGCGTTTGTTCATGATTGAAAATCTCCTCTGAAGGCCTGGAAAAATCCGGGAAGCGCGGCGGGCGATCTAGATGTCACCCTTCATGTGGTCGGCTTCAGGAGGCATTCTGGCAGGGGTTTTTGGTAAGTAAAATTTATTATTCTTATCGTTTGGAAGATAAAAACTATAACAAACCTGCCACTTGAACAGGCGTCTCAAAGCCCCTTGCTGCCGGAATCGGCACGCTCCGCAAGAAAAGCAGGCAACAAAAAAGGGAGCCGCACGAAACGGCTCCCAGAAGGGGTGATCCCGCAGGGGATTGCTTCAGATCACCACGGCAAGGAGAAGGTCTTGACGTTGGTAAAGCTCTTCATCGCCTCGATGACGCCTTCCTTGTAGCCGTTGCCGCTGTCCTTGATACCGCCGAACGGGCTCATCTCGATGCGGTAACCCGGCACTTCCCAGATGTTGACCGTACCGACCTTCAGCCCCGCGATGTATTTCTGCATGCGGCGGAAATCGTTGGTGCAGACGCCGGAGGAAAGGCCGAAGGCAGTGGAGTTGGAGAGCGCGATCAGCGCGTCGTCATCGTCGGGTGCACGGACAATCGGGATGATCGGCGCAAAGGTCTCCTCCATGACGAGCTCGCTCGCATGGGAGACGCGGTCGACGACGATCGGCGGCAGCAGCGCGCCTTTGCGGCCGGGATTGTAGAGGATTTCCGCTCCCTCTTCCGCCGCCTGATGCACCCGGCGCTCGAAGACTTCGGCGGCCCTGGCGTGCACCACGGTGCCGAGTTCCGTCGCACGGTCCATGGGATCGCCGAACTTCAGCTTCTTCGCCCGCTCCAGCACCAGCGGAACAAAACGTTCGGCGACACGCTCCTGGCAGAGGATGCGCTTGACGGCCGTGCAGCGCTGGCCGGAATTTTTTGTCGCGCCGGCAACGGCGAGGTCGGCCGCCCTGGCGAGATCGTCGTCGGAGAGATCGTTGAGGATGATCAGCGGGTCGTTGCCGCCGAGTTCGAGGATCTGGCGCTTGTAATGGGCGTGCGCGGCGATCAGCTTGCCGACGGGCACACTGCCGGTGAAGGTGATCAGGTCGAAATTCGGATTGGTGATCATCTCCATACCGATATCGCCGGGCCAGCCGGTGACGACGGACAGCATTTCCGGCGGCAAACCGGCCTCATAGAGAATGTCGGCGAAGATGAGCGCCGTCATCGGCGTCAGCTCCGTCGGCTTCAGCACGACGCAGTTGTTGGTCGCGACGGCCGGGGCAACCTTGTGCGCCACCATGTTCAGCGGATGGTTGAAGGGTGTGATCGCCGAGATGGCGGTCAGCGGCTCGCGCGTTGTGAAAATCTTTCGCGCCTTGCCGTGCGGGGTGAGATCGCAGGAAAAAATCTCGCCATCGTCATGGATACACATCTGGCCGGACAGCGTCAGCACATCGAAGGCGCGGCCCACTTCGTAGAGCGAATCCTGCTTGGAAATGCCGAGTTCCAGCGTGATGAGATCGGAAATCTCCTCCTTGCGGGCGACGAGCAGCTCGGCCGCCTTCAGGAGAATGCGCTGGCGTTCGTAGCGCGTCAGCTTCGGCTGGTAGGCGGCCGCGATCTCGAAGGCCTTTCTGGCATGCTCGGCATTGCCGGCCGGAACGGTGCCGATGACGGCATCGTTCCAGGGGTAATGCACCTCGACCCGCCCTTCGGTATCGACCTTCTTGCCGGCGATCCGCATGGGCTCATGACGGATCGCGAATGTCGTTTCCACTTTGGTCATCGCCCCCTCCTCAATGCGCCGGCTGCGCGGCGGCGACGAGCGCGTAGTAGAAGGCGTCGAAATTGCGCAGCGTGCCGGCGGAAGAGAGTTCCGGCAGCGTGCGGTTGGCGATGAAGGGTACTTCCTGTTCCGTGAGGCCGCCATGCGAGCGCAGCGGCTCGTTGAGCGCCGCGAGGTCATGCCGGTGCTCGCTGGTGCCGAGCGTCTTGTTCTCCGAGGAAACGAGCACGATGTCGCCGATGCGATCATCCGGCAGCTCGAAGCGAACGCAGGCTTCCGGCCGCGACAGAACGACGTCGATGCCCTCGATCGCCTTCAGCCGCTCGATGATCTCCTCCTTGTCGGCCATTTCAGGCAGATAGGCGGTGGCGAAGGAGCCGAGCGCGCCGTGGTGCACGACATAGGGGTCGGTGATCGGCAGGATGACGCGGGCGGCGTCCTTGCCGAGCCATTCGTCGAGCAGGTCCTGCACATAGACGACGTCGGGTGTGCCGTCCGTCTTGTGCTTCGGCTTCATGCCATGGTCGGCCGTGACGACGATCGCCGCGCCGAGCGCGTCGAGTTCGGTCAGGTACTTGTCGAACATCTCGTAGAAGGAATTGGCCTCCGGCACGCCCGGCGCATATTTGTGCTGCACGTAGTCGGTCGTGGTCAGGTACATGACGTCGGGGCGGAACTCCTTGAGGAGCTTCACGCCCGCGGCGAAGACGAATTCCGAGAGGTCGGCGGAATAGACCTCCGGCACCGGCAGACCAAGCCATGCCGAGGCGTTGTCGATGCCGTGTTCCGCCTTGGTAGACGTGTCGGACTTTTCCGAGGAGAAGCAGACGGCGCGGCCCTCGTCGAACTTCAGGCCATGGCCGAGCAGCGCCCGCAGCTTGTCCTTCGCCGTCACCACGGCGACCTTGGCACCGGCATCATAAAAAGCCTTGAAGACGGTCGGCGCGCGCAGGAACCGCGGGTCGTTCATCATCACCTCTTTGCCGGTCGCGGGCTCATAGAGATAGTTGCCGCAAATACCGTGGATCGCCGGCGGGCGGCCGGTGGCGATGGAGAGATTGTTCGGGTTGGTGAAGCTCGGGATGACGCTGAGCGCGGTGCGCTCCGTACCTGCCTTGCGGATACGCTTGAGCGTCGGCATCAGCCCGGCCTTGATGGCCTCGTCGAGATAGGCCGGCTCGCAGCCGTCGAGGCAGATGGCGATGGCCGGGACATTCGGCCAGGGATAGGTGCGGCGGTTGGCGGTGACGGTGATCTTGGACATCTGGTTCATCGGGGATTCCATTCTCGTTAGGCCGCCAGGCGGCTGCGTTCTTCAAGGGCGATGGCCGGAGGGGCGGCGCTGTCGACGCCCATTTCGGCAAGGGACGTGCGGGCGGCGTCCACCACACGGCGCATGACATGCTCGTCCATGCGGCCGATGCAGCCGACACGGAAACTGTCGACCACCGTCAGCTTGCCGGGATAGATGATGAAACCCTTCTCCTTCATCAGTTCATAGAAGCGGTCAAAAGCGAAGGCCGTGTGGGCCGGGCTGAAGAAGGTGACGATAATGGGCGAGAGCCACTGGTCGGCGAGCAGCGTCTCGAAGCCGGCCTCGCGCATGCCTGCCACCATGACGTCACGGTTGCGGGCATAGCGCGCGCCGCGGGCGGCAACCCCGCCTTCTTCGCGGTGGATGCGCAACGCCTCCAGGAACGCGGCGACGACATGGGTCGGCGGCGTGAAGCGCCACTGGCCGGTCTTGTTCATGTAATCCCACTGGGCATGCATATCGAGGCTCAGCGAATGGCTGCGGCCCTTGGCGGCCTCAAGTTCGCTCTTGCGAGCAATGACGAAGCCGAAGCCCGGTACGCCCTCGATACATTTGTTGGCCGAGGAGACGATCGCCTCGTAGCGGAAATCGGAAAGGCTGGCCGGCACCGCACCGAAGGCGCTCATGGAATCCACGAGAAGCTTGCGACCACGGGCGTAGACGGTGTCGGAGATTTCCTTCAGCGGATTGAGGATGCCCGAACTGGTTTCGCAATGAACGACGACGACATGGCTGATGGCGGGGTCGGCATCCAGCGCCGCGGCGACTTCGACACCGCGCGGCGGCATGTAGTCGCCCTTGTCGATGACGGCATGGTCGCGGCCGAGATAGGAGAGCGTCTGGGCGATGCGCTTGCCATAGGCACCGTTGCTCAGCACCAGCACCTTGCCGTCCTTCGGCACGAAGCTGGCGAGCATCGCCTCCACCGAGAACGAGCCGCTGCCCTGCATCGGCACACAGTCGAATTCACCGGCCGTATCGCCGGCGATCTCGAGCAGCTGGCGGCGCAGGTCCGCCGTCATGGCGCGGAAGTCGCCATCCCAGGAGCCCCAGTCCCGCAGCATGGCTTCCTTGACTTCGTAAGCCGTCGTCAGCGGGCCGGGTGTCAGGAGATAGGGCTCGCCGAGCCGTGGCGTCTCCAGCGGTGCGATGGTTCTGTCAGAAGCGGTGTTGGGCATGGTCCGTCCTCGCATTTGGCTTTTCCGGATGTGACAATGCGGTGGAAACACATATCTGTAAAATCGTTCTTTTGTATCAATCCATCGATTAAATTTATGCCTTTCAGGCAGCAGGGATCAGACGGCTTTCCAGGAGGTCTCCCGTCTCGCGCAGGCGCGGATAGGCCATGGTCGTGACCAGAGAATTGACCTCCTTCAGCGCACGCACGATCTCCAGATGCATGTCGCTGGACTGGATGCTCGCGCCTATGCCCTGGCGCAGCCGCTCCAGATGGCTCTTGCTGCTCTCCTCGACGAGACGGCGCACGTGCTCCTTCTGCCGCACCATCTCACGAGCAATGACCGGGTCCGGCGAGACAAGCAGATTGGCCGCAAGCCGGACATTCGAAAACACCGCAGCATGCAGCAGCGTCAGCTCGCGCCAGCCCTCCTGCGAGAAGGCACCCGCTCCGGCAAGCCGTTCCTCCGCCATCTGCAACAGGCTCTTCGCCACCACATCACCGGCATATTCAAGATGGATTGCCGCTTCGGTAAGCTCGATGCCGCGAGCAGACTGTTCTTCCGTCAGCACACCGCGGTTGACCGTAGCGATATAGAGCTTGATCTCGCTGTGAGCCCGGTGGATATCGCCATCGATGCGGCGGAGCGCCTTTACGGCTTCGGGCGTCGGTGCCTCGATCACCGTCATCACCGGTTCCAGCATACGGGTAATGAGGTTGCCCATGTACAACACCTCGCGCGCCGCAGCCGCCAGAGCCTGCGCCGGCTTGTCGATCAGCGCACGGTCCAGCGCGCTGGCATGGGCGGTAAAGTCGCCCTCCCGCGCCACCTCTGGCGTCAGCAGTCGAACCAGGCGCGCCATCGAGCCACAGGTGACGAGCCCGACGGCAACCAGCGCAGCATTGAACAGCACATGCAGGTTGACCAGCTTGCCGGCAGCGGTGTCGCCCGGCAGCCATGCAAAGGGTACATCCAGCGAAAACAGCGTGAAGATCGCCACGCTGAACAGCGCGCGGAAGAACAGATTGCCGAGCGGCAGGCGCCGTCCCTCGACCGGCAGGCCGCGCGTCAGCCAGAGCGCAATCAGCCCGCCGCCGAGATTGACACCGAGGACAAGCGGTATGCCGACATCGATTGGCACGATACCCCTGGCCGCGAAGGTGAGAATGAGAAGAATGGCAGCGACGCTGGAATGCAGCACCCAGGTGAAGAGCGCGGCAAGGATCATCACTGTCAGTCCGTCCTTACCGATGAAGGCGATGGCGGAGGGCAGCAGCGGGCTTTGCGCCAGTGGTGCCGTCGCGTGGCCGATCATCTGCAGCGACAGGAGCAGGAGGCCGATACCCAGCACGGCGCGACCGGCTTCGACAGTCTTGCGCTTACGCGCCTTCAGATGCAGCAGCCCGCCGGCGGCAATGAGCAGCGGCGCAAGCCAATGAAGGTCGAAGGACAGGATCTTGACCACCAGCGCCGAGCCGAGATCCGCCCCGAGCAGCACCGCGAGCCCGACATCGAGCGCCAGCGCACCGCTGATGGCAAAGCCGGCCGCGAGCATGGCGACCGCCGTGGAGCTCTGCAGGCCGATGGCGACGAGACATCCATAAAGCGCCGCCCGCAGCCGGCTGCCGCCTCCACCGACACTGCGTGCCACGAGATCACCCGAGGCCGCCTCGACGCCGGTCTTCACCAGGCTGACGGCGTAGAGCAGAAGAACAGTGGCGGCGGCAAGTTCGAGGGCGACGGCCGGCAGACTCATGGGCGTGCTCCGCAAGAGAATGGAAATCCGAAAACTATCCGTCGCGGCTTTACATAAATCAAATCGTTCGTATTAATGAAAGCATAGATTCAATCTATAAATGGGGGTCGCCGCATGCGCTATGTCCAGCTTCGTGCCTTTCATAACGTTGCCATCCACGGCGGCTTTTCGCGTGCAGCGGAAGCACTGTTCCTGACCCAGCCGGCCGTTTCCGATCAGGTGCGCAAGCTGGAGGAGGAATACGACGTCCTGCTCTTCAACCGGAACAAGAAGCAGGTAACGCTGACCCAGGCCGGCCAGCAGCTTCTGGAAGTCACGCGGCGCATGTTCGACGTGGAACAGCAGGCGCTCGACCTGCTGTCGGAATCCCGCGCGCTCCGGGCGGGCAAGCTGCGCATCGTCGCCGATGCCGCCCACCATCTCCTGCACATCCTCGCGGCCTTCCGCCGAGCCTATCCGACCGTGCAGGTCTCGATCGACGCCGGCAACACCGAGACGGTCATCACCAGCCTGCACGCCTATGAGGCGGATATCGGCGTGCTCGGCGAGGTGCCGCAATCCAGCGACTTCGAGATCCTGAAGCTCAATTCGACGCCGATCATCGCCTTTGCCAGCCGCGACTATCCCCTCGCCGGCCAGAGGACCGTGACATTCCCGGAACTGGCGACGCATCCTCTCGTCATGCGCGAGCGCGGCTCCAAGACCCGCCAGAAGCTGGAGGCGATGGCCGCCGTCTGCGGCGTGTCGCTGACGCCGCTCATCGAGGCGGAAGGCCGGGAGGCGGTCCGTGAGATCGTGGCGGCGGGCGGCGGGGTCGGCTTCGTCTCCTCCGCCGAGTTCGGGCAGGATAACCGCCTCGTCCCGATACCCATCGACGCGCCGGAAATGCTGATGGACGAGGCCCTTATCTGTCTGCGCGAGCGTGCCAACGGCAAACTGGTCAACGCCTTCTTCGACATTGCAAGAAGGCTTGCGCCGGCATCGGCATGACGCCAGTCCCGCGAAAGGTTGGCCTCAGCGGGGCTTGAACTCCACCAGCAGCGACTTGAGTTCGATTTCGCGCACGCGACGCGCCGCCTCGTCCGGGCTGACCCAGGCAAGCCGCCGCTCGCCCTTTTCCTTGAATTTCGTGGCAAGCTCGGTGGCTTCGATCTGGAACACATCGACGATGCAGGGCGCCACGTCGCCGTCGTCGAGCAGTTTCAGATAGGTATAACTGCCGACCGGTTTCTTGTGGACTTTTCCCCGAATGCCCGCCTCCTGGAAGGCTTCGATCGCGGCCGCCTCATAGGGTTTCCTGTCCTTCATCGGCCAGCCCTTGGGAATGATCCAGCGGCCGGTATCGCGCGAGGTCACCACGAGGATTTCGATCCCGGGGCCTTCAGGCGCATTGCGGAAACACAAGGCAGCATATTGCTGGCGAAACGCCCCCGAAAACAGCTTTTCGGGGGTAGCCGCCAGCTTCTGCAGAAGAGTCTTGGGCCTGCGGCTCTTCTGCGCCTTGGTCTTCTTGGTCGTTTTCAGGGTTCTTGCCGCCAAAGCATCGGAAAATGGGGGCGAAACCTATGACGAGTTGCCCACCATGTCAAAGGCGCGCCCTCAGCCGACGACCATCTGGAACCAGGCATCAAGAAACCGGCTGCGCTTGATCATGTCACGGAAGACCAGAAGCTCCGGCCCAAGCTCGATCTTCTGCAGCCCCTCGAAACCCGCAGGCTGCTGCGGGAGCGAAAAGCCTGCGGAGGAAAGTGCCGTCTGACCCTCCGGTGCCAGCAGCATGTGCAGCAGGATGCGGGCCTCGCGCAGGTTCGCAGCCCCCTTTGGCATCAGCACCGTCCACGGAACGGCGAGCACATAATCCTGCGGGACGAGAACCTCCATGTCCTCGGGCAGGTCGCCGCCGGATCGCAGGGCCGAGAGCGGCACGTTATAGGCAACGTCGAGATCACCAGCCTGCAACGCCTCCAGGAGATCGTCCGTCGTGTCATAGATCCTTGCCTTCGCCCCGCCGAGCGCCCGGATCAGCCGCCAATAGAGCGAGGTCCGGATCGAATCCTGCGAGGCGAGCAGATAGCCGATATCGTCAATGCCGACATTGACGACGCCGACGCGGCGGGCAAATCGACCGCTGTTCTGCTCGAGCGAGCGCACCAGTTCGATACGGGTGCGCGGCACGCGGTTCTCGAATGCCGCCTTGCGCACGACGATCACGGCAGGATCGGACCAGAAGCCAAAGACCTCGTTGCGCCACTGCACACCGGCCATTGCGCCGGCCGCCTCGTCGGGCACGGCATAACCCTCGTTGGCGATGGAAACGGCGACATCGGGCGAGGACAGGAAGGCGATGTCGAACGGCGCATCCCGCGGGCGGCGGGCGGCTGCAGCGATCTGCGCGGAGGAGAGCCGGCTGTAGACGAGCCGCGTGCCGGGCAGGTTCACCGAGAGCGAGACGATCAACGGCGCCATGCGCACCTCGGAAACGACACCGGCCAGCCGCAGCGTGCGCTCCTGCGCCGCCGCGAAACCCGGCATCACCAAGGCCATGAGAAGGAGAAGGGCGCCGACGTTCCGCAACCGAAGGCCCTCAGGAAAAAGCCGCATCATTCCGTCCTTTCCCGAATGACCGGCAGAACGACCTCGACGACAAGCCCGCCGCCCTCTCGGTCGGCCACCGCGATCGCGCCGCCGAAGGCAACCGCCACGTCCTTCGCAATCGCCAGGCCAAGGCCTGAGCCGGCGGACCGGTGATCGGCGCGCACGAAGCGCTGGAACACCCGGCCCTTGGCACTATCCGGTATGCCCGGCCCCCGGTCCATCACCTGCAGCACGGCCTGCCCCTGCCGCTCGAAGAGCCGCACGAGCGTCGGGCCCGGCGCGTGGATGAAGGCATTCTCGACAATATTGCGTACCATTTCCCGCAGCACCACGGGTTCGGCCATGACGCGCAGGGCACTGCCCTCCATGTGAAGGGCAAGCGACTGCATCAGCCCGGCATAGGCACTCTCCGCCCGAAGCATCTGCAGCGCGTCCTGCACCGACTGCCCGACATCGACAGCCTCCCGCTCCTGCGTTTCAAGGCGGTGCAGCGTCGTCGCGTCGGAGAGCAGCTGGTTGGCCAGGAGGCCCGCCTCGCGCGCATTGTGGTGGATGCGCGTCAGGCGTCGCTTCACCCGCTCGCCGGCCGCCTCTTCCAGCGCCACCTCGGCCTGCGCCTGGATGGCTGCAAGCGGGGTCCTCAGCTGGTGGGCCGCATCCGCCGTCACTCGCTTGACACCGTCAAGCACCGAACCCAGCCGGTCCATGAAGTCGTTGAGTGCGGAAACGAGCGCCGAGACCTCAGCCGGAACTTCGGTCTCAATGCGGCTGAGATCGGACGGACGACGGGCCCTGAGATTGCTTTCGATGAGGCGCAGCGGCGAGAAAGCCGAGCGCACCGAGGCGAGGATGAGGCCGCAGGCAAGCAGCGCGATCGCCACCGCCGGCAGCATGCCGTTCAGCGTCAGCTGCCCTGCCAGCTCCCGGCGGGCCTCCCGCGTCTCGGCCACCTGGATGCCGATCCAGCCGCCCGTTCCGGTAACCGTGTCGGCGCGGTAGCGCTGCACGGCGGCGATGCGCACCGGCTCACCGCGATAGACGGCGTCGTGCAGGTGCAGCGTCTCGTTGGGGTTCGCGGGTATGTCGAGGCCGAGCGTCGGCGAGCCGGTCACCAGGCTGCCATCCGGTGCGGTGATCCGGTAGAAGACCCGGTTGAGACGGGACGTGCCGAGGATAGCGAAGGCCGAATAGGGAATGTCGACGGCGACGGCACCCTCCTCTATGGCGACCGTATCGGCAATCGAGAGGGCCGAGGCCGTCAGCACCCGGTCGAACGCCTCGTCGGCGGCCCGCCGCGCATAGGCACGCACCGTCAGCGCCAGGACGCTGCCGATGACCAGGAAGAGGCAGGCGGTCGTGATCAGCAGCCGGCGCTCGATCGACAGTCGTGCCATCAGGTCACCGTGCCGGCCTTGCTGCGCAGCACGTAACCGGCGCCGCGATGCGTGACGATCTCCACGTCGCTCGATTCCAGCTTCTTTCGAACGCGCGAGACCAACAGTTCCACGGCATTGGGCGTGCCCACGTCGTCATGGCCGAAGAGTTTCATGTAGAGCCGGTCCTTGCTCACCGTACTGCCGGCGTGGGCCGCAAGCACCTCCAGCACCTCGAACTCACGGCGCCCCAGTTCGAGCAGCCGCCCGGCGGCCCGCGCCGCCCGGGCGGACATGTCCACTTCAAGCGTACCAATTCGGATAAGCGACTTGGCAAGGCCCTGGTGCCGCCGCGTGACGGCGCGCAGCCGCGCCTCCAGCTCGCCGAGATCGAACGGTTTGACGATATAGTCGTCAGCGCCGAGATCGAGCAGGCTGATCTTGTCGTCCAGCTGGTTGCGGGCGGTGATGACGAGCACGGGCGTCGGGGAATTGCGGCCGCGCATATGCGCCATCACGTCGAAACCGCTGCGCCCCGGCAGGTTGATGTCGAGCACCACCACATCGAATTCGCCGTGGATGGCAAGCTCCTCGCCGGAGATACCGTCTTCGGCCAGCGTGACATGGTGGCCAGCCCGCGACAGTTTCGCGTCGATCGCCTCGGCGATGTCGATGGAATCTTCGATGACCAGGATGCGCATGATGCTGACAGGACTCTGACAGGAACTTTGGATTATTCCCTCATCCTATAGCAAGGGCTTTGCCGAACGCGAGACGGTAAAAACCTTCGGGAGGATAAAATGAAACGCTACAGCGCCATAGCGGCCTGCATGATGCTGGTCGGCCTGTTGTCGGGCGGCGGCATGGCGGCCCGCGCCGAACCGTGCCAGCAGAGCTCCGGTCTGGACGAGGCCTATTGCGATGCCGATGGCGATCTCGTGGCAGACCTGCCGGCGGATCCGGCCAAGTGGCGCAATCCCGATACGCTCGTCTGGGCCTTCGCCCCCATTGAGGATCCGGCGGTCTATGCGCAACTGTTCCGGCCTTTCACACAGCACCTGTCGCACTGTCTCGATCGCCAGATCGTCTATTACCCCGTGCAGTCGAGCGCGGCCGAAATCAGCGCGATGCGCGCCGGTCGCCTGCATTTCGCGGGCTTCTCCACCGGCCCGACGGTGGAAGCCGTCAACAAGGCGGGGGCGGTTCCCTTCGCCGGCAAAGGCGAGAACGGGGCGTTGCGCGGCTATCATCTGGTCGCCATCGTGCGAGCGGATTCGCCCTACCAGACGCTCGCGGATCTCAAGGGCAAACGCGTCGCCCATGTTTCCGCGGCGTCGAACTCCGGCAATCTCGCGCCCCGCGCGCTCTTTCCCGTCGAAGGGCTGGTACCCGATACCGACTATAAGCCGATCCTCTCCGGCGCGCACGACAAGTCGGTGATGGGTGTGCTTTCCGGCGACTACGACATGGCGGCCGTCGCCTCCGACGTGCTCGAACGGCTGGTGGAGCGCGGCGCGGTGGATCGCCATGCCCTGCGGGTCCTCTATCAGAGCCCGCTGTTCCCGACATCGTCCTTCGCCCACGCTCATGACCTCGATCCAGCGCTGGCGAAGAAGCTGACGGCCTGTTTCTTCGCCTTCCGCTTCCCGCCGGAAATGACGGCAGCCTTCAACGGCGACGAACGGTTCCTGCCGCTCCGCTACGACACGGCCTGGCAGGCGGTCCGCGATGTCATCGCCGCGGTCGGCGCCCTCCCGGACTGACACGCCCCCAACCCTTTTCGTTCCGAACGCAAAGTTGAGCCTATGACCCTGCAAATCCCTTTGCCGGAGGACCGTTTACGTCCTGAGCCGGCCTCGCCCTGGAGACGCTTCTCCTACCTCATCCGCGTCAACAGCGCGGATCCGACGCTGCTGCTCGGCCTCGCCCTGGTCGCTGTCTTCGCCTATCTCATCCTCGCGCCCGTCCTGCTTCTACTCGCGGACGCCGTAACGGTGCATTTCGCCGATACCGCGCGCACCGGGCAGCAGCTCGGGACGTTCACGCTCTACTACCTCAACCGCGTCCTCCTCTCGCCCATCGCGCAGGATCTCTTCTGGTGGCCGCTCGCCAATACGGCGATCATCTCCGCCGGTGCCATCGCCATCGCTTTCCTCGTCGGCGGGCCAATCGGCTGGCTGCTCGCCCGCACCGACCTCATCGGCAAGAAGTGGCTCTCGACGGCCCTGCTTGTCCCCTACATGCTGCCGTCCTGGACCTTCGCGCTCGCCTGGCTGACCCTTTTCAAGAATCGCACGACGGGCGGGCTTCCCGGCTGGATGGAGACCTTCGGCGTCACCCCGCCGGATTGGCTGGCTTACGGCGCCCTGCCGATCGCAGTCATCCTCGCCCTGCACTATGCGCCCTTCGTCATCCTCCTCTTCGGCAATGCGCTGAAGCAGTTCGATACGCAGCTGGAGGATTCCGCCCGCAGTCTCGGTGCCAGCCCGCTCGACGTGGCGCGCAAGATCATCCTGCCGCTGATGCTGCCCTCGCTCATTTCGGCCGCCACGCTGATCTTCGCCAAGTGCCTCGGCGATTTCGGTGTCGCCTATGTGCTCGGCGTGCCGGTAGGCTTCGACGTGCTCGCGACCTCCCTGTTCCGGGCGATTTCGACCAGCCAGGCCGGTGCTTCCGCCGTGCTTGCCGGCGTCATCGTGCTGCTCGGCGTCTTCTCCATCCTCATCGATATGCGCCTGTTGAAGGAAGCAAAGCGCTTTGTCACCATCGGCTCCAAGGGCGCGATGGTGCGCGCCACGCCGCTCGGCAAGTGGCGGACGCCGGCCTTCCTCTGGGCGCTTGCCGTCTTCGCCTTCAGCGCCGGCATTCCGCTTCTCGCGCTGGCGCTGACGACGGTCATGCGGGTGCCGGGCGCTTTCAGCCTCGACAATTTCACGCTCGACTACTGGATCGGCACCGATCTCGGTACGACCGCGCTGCGCCAGGGCATTCTCCTGACGGGCGAATTCTGGCTGGCGCTGTGGAACACGGTGTGGATGGTGGGCCTTGCCGCTCTCGGCGCCGGCGTGCTCGGCCTCCTCGTCGGCTATACCGTCGTGCGCTCGCCCGTCCGCTTCGTCTCCGTCGCGCTGCGGCAAATCACCTTCCTGCCCTATCTTGTGCCGGGCATCGCCTTTGCCGCCGCCTATCTCTCGATGTTCGCCGTCGCCCGCCCGCCGCTGCCGGCGCTCTACGGCACGCCGATCATCCTCGTGCTGGCGATCCTCGCGGACCAGATGCCCTTCGCCTCACGCGCCGGCATCGCCTCGATGATGCAGCTCGGCCGCGAGCCGGAAGAGGCCGGCCAGATCGTCGGCGCCGGCTGGCTGCGCCGCATGCGCTCCATCGTGCTGCCGATCCAGCGCGGCGCCCTCGTCTCGGCGATCCTCCTGCCCTTCATTTCCGGCATCAAGGGGCTCAGCCTCGTCGTCGTCCTTGCCGTTCCCGGCACGGACCTGCTCACCACCTACGCAATCCGCCTCGTCGACTACGGCTACAGCCAGGCTGCCAATGCGGTCGTCCTGATGCTCTGCGTCGTCGCCTTCACCGGCACGATGCTCGTCCAGAAGATCGGCCGGGCCAACCTCTCAGACGGCATGGGAAGCAAGTAATGTCCAGCATAACCTTGGAAAATATCCGCAAGACCTATGGCCGCGGCGGCCCCGCCGCCATCGGCGATCTCAGCATGGAAATCGGCAAGTCGGAATTCCTCTGCCTGCTCGGCCCTTCCGGCTGCGGCAAGACGACGACGCTGCGCATGATCGCCGGCCTCGAACACCCGACGGGCGGCCGCATCCTCGTCGACGGCGAACCGATCGTCTCCGTTGCCGACGGCGTCTTCACCGTGCCGGAAAAGCGCAATATGGGCCTCGTCTTCCAGAACTACGCCCTCTGGCCGCACATGTCGATCCGCGAGAACGTCGCCTTCGGCCTGAAGCTGCGCAAGACGCCTGCCGCCGAGCGCGACGCCACCGTCGACCGGGTGATGACCAAACTTGGCATCGCCCGCTATGCCTCCCGCTACCCGGCGGAGCTTTCCGGCGGCCAGCAGCAGCGCGTCGCGCTTGCCCGCATGCTGGCGCTGAACCCGTCCGTCATCCTGCTCGACGAACCGCTTTCCAACCTCGACGCCAAGCTGCGGCTGGAAATGCGCGCGGAACTGAAACGCATCCACGCAGAGGCTGGCTCCACCATCGTCTTCGTCACCCACGACCAGTGGGAAGCGATGACGTTGGCGACGACCATCGCCGTGATGAGCGAGGGCGAATTGCAGCAGGTCGGCACGCCCGACGACATCTACGAGCGCCCCGCAAACCGCTTCGTCGCGGAATTCGTCGGCAGCCTGCCTATCAACATCGTCGAGCGCGGCGAGGCGCAATCCGGCCCGCTGCATGGCTGGGTCGATCGGCTTCTCGCACATTTCTCAGTCGATGGCACCCAGGTCGCCTCGGCCGGCATCCGGCCGGAGGCGGTGCGCCTTGGCGACCTCGACGCGGCGGAGGCCGCGCGCTGCGCCGCCGGCCTGGGAACCATCGTCGACATCGTGCCCACTGGCGGCAGCTGGATTGTCGAGCTCGATGTCGATGGCAGCCGCTTCTTCGCGATCGCGACCGAAAACCCGCGCAAGGCCGCGGGCGAGACCACCCATTTCTGGGTCGAAAGGCAGCATCTGCACCTTTTCGACCGGGACAGGAATCGCATCGCCCTCTGACAGGGCATGCGCCATCAAGGCAACGGAGGAAATGATGCCTAAGACATTGATCAGCCTGTTCACGAGCGCATCCGTCCTGGCCATGGGCCTAACGGGCGCCATGGCCCAGGAGGCCAAGCAGATCGGCATTCCCGACAGCAACTATTCGCTGGAGGCGCTGATCGAGGCCGCCAAGAAGGAAGAGCCGATCACGGTCATCGACGCGACCGGCAAGATCGTCAGCATGGCCGAGAATTTCTCGGCGAAATACGGCCTGAAGGCGACGGGCGTGAAGATGAGCGGCCAGGATCAGGAACAGATCATCGCCCGGGAAGCGGCCGCCGGCAACGTACGCACCGACGTCTTCAACATGAGCAACCTGCCGTCGGTGACCAGCCAGATCCTGCCGCAAGGCTTCGGCATCTCCTGGCTCGCGCCTGATCTCAAGGACAAGATCCCGGCCGCATACCAGAGCCCGGCGATCACCAGCAACAATCCCTGGGTCTTCGCCTACAACACCGACGTCAACGGCGAGACCTGCCCGGTCGACAATCTCTGGGCGCTGACGACGGAGGAGTGGAAGGGCCGCGTCGCCATTCCCGATCCGCTGCTGCGCAACGAGACGATGTTCTGGTTCAACCAGCTCGCGACACACGAAGACGCCGCGATGCGCGAGGCCTACAAGGCTCAGTTCGGCGAGGAGCTGACGACCGACGAGGCCAGCGCAACGGCCGAATGGGTCAAGCGTCTCGCCAGGAACCAGCCGAAGGTCACGCGCAGCGACACCGATGTCGGCCCGATCGTCGGCGCGAAGGAGGAAAAGCCACCGATCGGCTTCCTCTCCGTCGCGATCTTCCGCGACGCCAAGAAGGACGGCTACGGCATGGGCATCTGCAAGGAGATGAAGCCGTGGATCGGCCAGCTGACGCCGCGCGTCGCCGTCATCGCCGCCGGCACGAAGAGCCCGAACACAGCAAAGCTCTTCGCCCGCTTCATGATGACCGAGGAAGGCATGGCCCCGCAGCTCGGCGACGGCAAGATCTCGACGAATACGGAGGCCAAGATGCCCGAGAGCGAAGTCTCCGGCATCGCGAGCCATGTCGACAAGCTTTACGTCAACCACTCCGAAACGAGCCAGGACGATTTTGCCAAGCTGCAGGACTGGCAGGACTTCTGGCTGCAGCACTCCCGTTGATCTTTGCCCCGCGCGCTTCGGCGCGCGGGGTTCTTCCGCCCGGCTGCCGACCGCGCATCACATCCAACGAGCGCTCTCCAAGCCGGAGCTACGTCTCCTGCCGGAAGGCGATCTGGACGGCACGGTTCAGGGCAACAGGCAGAACGGACATATGGTTCTCGCCGGCATACTCCTCGAAACGGGCAACACCGGTGAGACCCGGGGACGCCTGCCAACGTTCCGCCATCGTCCGGGCCAATTCCACCGTTCTGGTTTCGAGCGCACGGGCCTGTCTCTGTGCCTCGTCGGGCCGCCCCTTGTGGAAGGGGGCGATGCGCGTCTCGCTTTCATATTGCCCGGCGGAAAGATGCAGTTCGATGCCCGGGGGCACGTGGGAACGCTCCAGAAACGCCTGCTCCGTCGCCAGAATGGCCGCATCCTCCCAGTAGATCGCCGGGCTTGCTGCGATCCAGCGCCGATACGCATGCGGCCTGGTAAAGAGCGCATGGAGCACGAACAGCCCCCCGAAGGAATGACCGAAAAGCGCCTGGCGAGACCGGTCGATCGGCACCTGCCGCTCGACCCAGGGCTTCACCTCGTCCTCGATCGCGGAGAGAAAGCCGTCGCCGCCACCGGTCTTGACGTCAGGCGTATCGGGAAAGAACGGCGGATAGGTCCGGCCGGGCGGCGGGCTGAGATCCCAGGAACGGCGGAATGGGTCGTAAGCATCGTCGGTGGGATAGCCGATCGCCACGATCACACCGTCGCAAACGTTCGTGCCGCTCGGATAGGACATCTGCACCTTCTGCGCATCGACGGCCGTCGCAAAGCAGGCATTGCCGTCCGTCATGTAGAGCACCGGCCAGCCTTCAGGCGGAGCCGGTCTTGGCGGGCGGTAGAGGAAGATCCGGTGCGGCTGGTCGCCCGTGCCGAGTTTCATATCCGTGAATGTCGCACCGGCAAGCGTGACGGGCGATCCTGTAACGTCGGACGATGAATGGGACATGGTCTCTCCGGGCAGCCGAAAGTGCGATGCGAAATGCTGCCGTTGCCGCATAAAAGTTGACTGTAATTCCCCTGTTATATGATTCGTCACCGGCAGACATGCCGCAAGGCGCCTCGCAAGCGAGGCAATCGGGCGACATCGCCACCCGATCACCCTGTGTTTATCAAGGCTGCACGACAGGCGGTCACTCCGGCCGCGGCCGGTTCGCATGCATCCGGTCCTCGATATCGCGGATGTGCTTATCAAGCTGCTCATCGCTCATGTAAGCGCTGAGGGAGCCGATCCGCTTGCCTCTGTAGAGATCATTGCCTTCGACAGCCTTGAGACGCGCCAGGAGATCGATGCGTTTCATGTCCCCTCCTTTTCGGTGATTTCAGATCAAGTGTTCAAGTCGCCTCGCAGCGGCGACAGAGCACCAGACGAGGACACGGAGCGAAAAGTCGGAACTGGCGGCGTGCCAATGTGACAGGCGACGACACCGGCACTTTCCCAACGAACAGATTCCGACTTTTGATGTATTCATCCCGCCAAGGGATACAGAACAGCGCTCGCCGCTAGCCGAGGGCCAGGCTGGAAAAGAATTCCATCATACGATCGACGACGATGACTGCCGGCATTCAACGGTTCCAAACTCTTCTGCTTCGTCTGCTCTTCCAGGAAATGCAGACGATGGCGGTACCCGCAGCTCTACTGCTTCGGCATCACGGACAGGAAGAAGACACCGGCAAAGCGCGATGTCAACCGGTTTGCCCTGCCGGGCCGGAACGCAAAGCGATCTTCCGCGCCGGACGCGTTCGCAAGGCGCCGGCAGGCACAAGGGTGATCTCAGATATCCTTGGCAAGACGCAGTGCATCATAGATCGCCGCATGCGTGTTGCGGGCGGCGACCGCATCGCCGATCCGGAAGAGTTGATAGGCGCCGTCCGCATTGCGCGCGATGGTCTGCGGCGTGCCGGTAAGCAGCGCGTCATAGGAGACCTCGCCGAGGTTCCGCGAGCCAGGCTTCAGCTCGAAATAGAGTTCGTCCAGCGGAATGGTGCCGTGGTTGACCACGATCTGATCAACCACACGCTCCCGGGCGACGCCGCCATAATCGCTGCCGACATGGGCGATGAGCTGGTTGCCGCTCCTTTCCGCCGCTTCCAGCCGGTAGGTGACGGTGAAGGTCGTGTCGAGCTTTTGCAATGCGCGCATATAGGGGACGAGGTTCATCGCCATGACCTCCGGCGCGAAAGCGCGATCCGGGGTCATGATCTCCACCTTGCCACCCGCCTTGGCGATGAGTTCGGCCGCCTGCAGCCCGGCATGGTCGCCGGCATCGTCGTAGACAAGGACGTTGGTGCCCGGTTTCACATCGCCCGAAATGATATCCCAGGAGGAGACCACCAGCTCGTTGCCCTTCGAAAGGACATCCGTATGCGGAAGGCCGCCCGTCGCGACGATCACGACATCGGGTTTTTCGGCAAGGATCGTGTCCGCCTCGGCCCAGCTGTTGAAACGGAAGGTGACGCCATGTTTTTCGCACTGGCTCATACGCCAGTCGATGATGCTCATCATTTCGCGCCGGCGTTCGCTCTGTGCCGTCAGGCGAATCTGGCCGCCCGGACCGCTCGCCGCCTCGAACACCACCACCTCGTGGCCGCGTTCGGCGCAGACCCTTGCCGCTTCGAGGCCGGCCGGGCCGGCTCCGACGATCACAACCTTCCTGCGCACATCCGCCTTCGGGATCACATGCGGCATCGTCTCCTCGCGGCCGGTTGCCGCGTTGTGGATACAGAAGGCAAGGCCGCCCTGGTAGATGCGATCGAGACAGTAGTTCGCGCCGACGCAGGGGCGGATGTCATCCTCGCGCTTTTCGATGATCTTGCGCACGATATGCGGGTCGGTCATGTGCGCGCGGGTCATGCCGATCATATCGACCTTGCCGGCGGCGATCGCATGCCGCGCCGTCGCAACATCCTGGATTTTTGCCGCATGGAAGGTCGGAAACCTGGTTGCGGCGCGGATATCACCGGCGAAATCCAGATGCGGCGCGCTTGCCATGCCCTGGATCGGGATGACGTCTGTCAGGCCCGGATCGGTATCGATATGGCCACGGATGACGTTCAGGTAGTCGATGAGACCGCTTTCCTTGAGACGGCGGGAGATTTCAAGGCCCTCGGCCCTTCCGGTCCCGCCGGGAAGACATTCGTCGGCCGTGTAGCGCACGCCAAGAATGAAATCCTCGCCGACTCTTTCACGCATCGCCTTGAACACGTCGAAACAGAAACGCAGGCGGTTGTCGAGCGAACCACCATAGGGGCCGTCGAGCTCATTGGTCAGTGGCGATGTGAACTGGTCGATGAGATGGCCATAGGCTTCCAGCTCGACGCCGTCCATGCCGCCCGCCTTCATGCGCTCGGCTGCATCGGCGAAGTCCTTGATGATGCGCGCGATATCCCAGTCTTCCAGCTTTTTCGGGAAGGCACGGTGCGCCGCCTCGCGCTGGTGGGAGGGGGCGAGGACGGGCAGCCAGTCGCCCTTGTCCCAGCGTGTGCGGCGACCGAGATGGGTGAGCTGGATCATGATCGCAGCACCGGCCTCGTGCACGGCATCGGTCATTTCCCGGATCCACGGCACGATCTCGTCCTTGTAGGCGAGCAGGTTGTTGAAGACCGGCGGACTGTCCTTCGAGACGGCAGCCGAGCCGGCCGTCATGGTCAGCGCCACGCCACCGCGCGCCCGCTCCACCGTATAGGCCCGATAACGGCCCTTGGGCATGCCGTCCTCCGGATAGGCCGGCTCGTGCGACGTGACGATGATGCGGTTGCGCAGGGTCAGATGCTTCAACTGATAGGGCTGAAGCAGAGGGTCGTTCGACATGCCACGGGCTCCGGACTGGGATCTTTTGCGAACGCTAAGGGAAAATGTACACTAGTGTCAATATCAGTGACACTATAGTCAACGTAGAGAACATAAATGCACATTCTGCTTGTCGTGACATATGGGATTCGCTAGATGGTCGGCATGGAACAGGCGACGAGCGACAACGGCTGGCGTGGCTCCCCTGAAGGGTGGCTGGAAGCCGCCTATGACTGCCTGCTCGAATCCGGCGTGGAATCGGTCAAGATCCTGCCGCTCGCCAAGCGGCTCAATCTGTCCCGCACCAGCTTCTACTGGTTCTTCAAGGATCGGGAGGAGCTGCTGAGCGCATTGATCGCGCGCTGGCGGGAGAAGAACACGGGCAATCTCGTCAAGCAGTCCGAGGCCTATGCGGAAACGCTCGCCGAAGCGATGCTCAATGTCTTCGACTGCTGGCTGAACAAGGACCTGTTCGATTCCCAGTTCGAGTTCGCGGTGCGCAGCTGGGCGCTGCAATCGCCTGACATCCTGGCTGAGGTACAGGCAGCAGACCAGACAAGGATAGAGGCGATCGGCCGTATGTTCGTGCGGTTCGGCTATGACGAGGGCCCGGCGGATGTTCGCGCGCGGACGACCTATCTCGTCCAGATCGGATACATCTCGATGCAGTCCACCGAGGACACCGCGCTACGGATGAAGCGCATTCCCGACTACATCGCGATCTACACCGGAGAAACCCCGCAGAAACGGGAACTCGACCGCTTCTTCGCCCGGCATGGCTACAAGCCGGACTGAGGGCAGGAAAATTCCGCGAGCATGACGGACCCGGCCTATTTCACTTTCAATCCGGGCAAATGCCGCCGCCTTAGGTGAGTGTTAACGAACTCCGTTCAATTTTACCGATCACGAGCGCGGTTCTCGCGCCGGCTGCCATGAAGGCGCGTTTTTTCCTGACATTTGCTGTGCCGAGCCCATGCGCGCAAGACGCGTGCCGTTCGGCAATGGAATACTGGGGGGTTTCCTTGAGCACACGTTTCAATCTCATGACCAAAATTCTTTTGGCCGCCTCGCTCGCCGTCATTGCGGCCTTCTGCGGCTTTTCGGTCTATATCGACAGCCTTCAGCGAAACACCCTCTCCAGGGAAGCAGCGGCCGAAATCGAATCCGCCGGCGAGCTGGCGGCTACCGGTATCGCCAACTGGCTGAATGCCCGCGTCATGCTGACCGAGCTCGCCGGCGCCGGCGTCACCCGGGCAGAGAATAACGAGGACATCCTCAAGGGTTTTGACAACGCGCTGCTCAGCCGCGAATTCGCCCTCGTCTATTTCGGCGGCGAGGACGGCACCATGACACGCATTCCCGCCGCGACGATGCCGAAGGGGTATGACCCGCGCAAGCGTGGCTGGTACAAGGATACCGTCAGGCTCGACGCGCCGGTGCTGACCGATCCCTATGTCGATTCCGCCTCGCAGAAGCTCGTGATCAGCGCCACCGCTCCGGTCAAGCGCGACGGCAAGCTGCTCGGCATCGCCGGCACCGACTTTCCCCTGCAGGGACTGCTCGGCATGATCGGCGAGGTTGATCTCGGCGGCATGGGGTCCGCCTTCCTCGTCAACAAGTCCGGCACGGTCCTCGTGCATCCCAACGGCGATCTCGTCGCCAAGCCGCTGACCGAGGTGTTCCCGCAGGAGACCCCGTCCATCGAGGCGGCCGGGCTGACGGAAACCGAACTCGACGGCAAGCGCGTCCTCGTACGCTTCGTGCAGGTCACCGGCCTGCCGGTGCTCGACAGCTGGTATCTCTGCCTGATCGTCGACCGCGACATGGCCTATGCCGGCATTTCCGAATTCCGCATCGCCGCCACCATCGCCACTGCCGTCGGCGTTCTCGCCATGATCGGCGTCCTTGCCCTTCTTCTGTCGAGCCTCGTCGTGCGGCCGGTGGTGCGCATGACCGGCATGATGAGCAAGCTGGCCCGCGGCGACGTTTCCGAGACCATCCCGGACGCCGGACGCACCGACGAGATCGGCCAGATGGCGGCCGCCGTCACCGTCTTCCGCGAAAACATCATCGAACGCGGGCGCCTTGCGCGTGCGGCGGAAGAGAACCAGGCGCTGAGCGAACAGGAACGCCGCGAGCGCGACGCGATCAAGGCACAGGAAGCAGAGACCGTCGCCCAGGCCGTCCAGACGGTCGCCGACGCGCTGGGCCGTCTTGCCGACGGTGACCTCGTTTCCCGCATCGACACGCCCTTCGCCGGCGACCTCGACCGCCTGCGCATCGACTTCAACAACTCCGTCACCCGTCTGCACCAGGCCATGTCGACGGTCGGCGAGAAAGCTCTGGCGATCGACGGCGGTGCCAACGAGATCCGCGGCTCCGCCGACGCGCTTGCCCGGCGGACCGAACAGCAGGCCGCCTCCGTGGAGGAAACCGCCGCCGCACTGGAAGAGATCACCACGACGGTGAAGGATTCCACCCGCCGCGCCGAGGAGGTCGGCTCGCTCGTCTCGCGCACCCGCCAGGGCGCGGAAAAGTCGGGCGACGTCGTCCGCCGCGCCGTCTCGGCCATGCAGGGCATCGAAAAGTCCTCGCACGAGATTTCCAACATCATCGGCGTCATCGACGACATCGCCTTCCAGACCAACCTTCTCGCGCTCAATGCCGGCGTGGAAGCGGCCCGGGCAGGCGAGGCGGGCAAGGGCTTTGCCGTCGTCGCACAGGAGGTGCGCGAGCTTGCCCAGCGCTCGGCCAACGCGGCCAAGGAGATCAAGGCGCTGATCACCGCCTCCGGCGAGCAGGTCCGCTCCGGCGTTTCCCTCGTCGACGAGACGGGCGCCGCGCTGGAAGCCATCGTGCGCGAGGTGCAGGAGATCAACGGCCATGTGAACGCCATCGTGCTTGCCGCCCGCGAGCAGTCGACGGGCCTGCAGGAGATCAACACTGCCGTCAACACGATGGACCAGGGCACGCAGCAGAATGCCGCCATGGTGGAGGAACAGACCGCCGCCAGCCACGGCCTTGCCGGCGAGGCAGCAGCACTCTCCGCGCTGCTCGCCCAGTTCCGCCTCGACAGGGCACGGAACGCGCCGCAGGCAAGCCGACAGGCCTACGCCGCCTGACGGGGCGTCATACTGATCCACGATCCTAGCCCCCTGCAGCCGCTGCAGGGGGTCTTTCTTGTCCGGTCAAGACCCATCCGACGAAGCGTGGGTAACCGCGTCCGCGACAAAGCAGTACCCGCAGCGGTGCGCGCGCGTGGCGGCGGCAGACCGCATGCCCCTTGTCCCGGCTAAACGAAAACCATCACGCCTGCATAGCCGATCGCGATCAGGACCAGCCCCACAACAAGCATCGGCATCAGGCTGCTGCCATCGGCGTCCCGTCCGCTGACATGCTCGCCGGAAAACACCAGGGGCTTGCGGGTTTCTTCCTTGTTCATGCACCTCTCCTTTTAATGTGGCAAACTATATACCACTTTAAAACGGCGCGCGACGTGACAATTTAACACCGCAGCAGAAGGAGCATTCGTGCCCCCTCGCTTGGGCGAGGCAGATGTCGATGCCGATTGAAATTGCCATGCTTTTGGACGACAAGAATGCATGACAAAATGGCACCCCGATCCCGGCCAGCTGCGACGGCCCGTCTATATCTCCCTCGCGGACCAGTTTACGGCGGCAATCAAAAGCGGCAAGCTTGTCAAGGACGACAAGCTGCCGGCGCACCGGGATCTCGCCTACGACCTGAAGATTTCGATCCAGACGGTGAGCAAGGCCTATGACGTGCTTGCCCGGCGCGGGCTGGTTTCGGGCGAGGTCGGTCGCGGCACCTATGTCAAGGCAGGCGGCGTCGCACCCCCCTCGCCCTACATTGCGGAGCGGCTGGCAAACGAGATCGACCTTTCGATCGTCACACCCGTCTGCACCCCCTTTCACCTCAAGCAGATGAAAGACGCCCTGCACCTGATCGGCGACAGCCTCTCGCCTGCGGCGGCTTTATCCTTCCGGCCCAACACCATCTTCCCGCGGCACAACGAGGCGGCCGCCCGATGGCTCTCCACGCTCGGCGTCGAAACCACGCCGCGCAACCTGCTCGTGACGAACGGCGCCTCTTCGGCTTTCGCCGTCGCCCTCCTTTCGGCCGCAGGGCCTGGCGCGATCCTTGCCGCGGAAGAGATCTGCTATCACGTGATCCGGCCGCTCGCGGACTATCTCGGCATCCGGGTCCGCCCGATCGCCGCGGACGCCGACGGCATGGTGCCCGAAGCGCTGGAAGAGGCCTGCCTGCGGGACGAGGTGCGCGCGGTCACCCTCCAGCCCAATCTCGCCAACCCGACGGCTTCGCTGATGCCGGAAGGCCGGCGCCACGCCGTCGTCGAAACGGCCCGCAGACACGACGTCACGATCATCGAAAACGACGTGTTCGGCCCGCTCCTCTCCCGTCGCCCGCGCCCGATCGCGGCGCTGGCGCCCGAACGGACGGTTTACATCACGGGCTTCACAAAGGTCGCCCTCCCCGGCCTGCGCATCGGCTATGTCGCCGCGCCGGATCATCTCGCCGCCACGATCGCCAATCGGCATCTGATGGCAAACTGGATGGCGACGCCCGTCATGGCCGAGATCGCCACACTGTGGCTGGGCGATGGTACGATGCAAGCACTGGTGGACTGGCAGCGCGAAGCCCTCGGCCAACGGCACCGCATCGTCTCCACGGCGCTGGAAGGCGCCGCCTACCGTGCGCATCCGGAAGGGCTCCATTTCTGGCTGCCGCTTCCGCCGGAGCACGACGAGCTCGCCTTCGTTTCCCAGGCGCGCACCCGAGGCGTGGCCGTCGCACCGAGCACGCCGTTCTCCCTGTCCGGCAACCCGGCAGGCGCCGTCCGGGTATCGGTCGGCGCAACCGAAGCGGACGAGTTGCGCGCGGGCCTCGACATCCTCGCCTCGTTGCTGCGCGCCGCACCCGACCGGAGCGTTCTGGCACTCTGAAGCCCCGCAATACGGTCGCAAAACAGCCAGGCGATTTTGCACGACACACGCAGGAAATTGACATGTGTCTTTTTCCCAGATTGACATGCATTTCCTCCCACGGCTGAATGCCCTGCACAAGACTATGGCGGAGCGTGCATGATCGAGGAGATCCAGCATCAATCAACCTTGGAGGCCCGTGCCACGGCCCGACGCATCGGCCTGATCGCGCTTGCCACGGACCATACGGTGGAAGCGGATTTCCGGCGCCTCGTCGCCAGCGACGGCATCGCCGTTCATGTAACGCGCGTCGGCTATGCGAACCCCACGACGCCGGAAAACCTCCGCGCGATGCATCCCCACCTTTCTGCTGCCGCCACCCTGCTTTTGCCGGACGAAGAGCTCGACGCCATCGTCTACGGCTGCACCTCGGCCTCGGTCATCATCGGCGAGGAGGCTGTCACAGCCGCCATCCGCGAGGGCAAGCCGGGCGCCACGGTCATCACGCCGGCCGGCGCCGCCGTCCTGGCGCTACGCGCCCTGAAAGCACGACGCATCAGCATCCTGACACCTTACATCCGCCAGACGGCCGAACCCATGCAGGCCTATTTCGAGGCGAACGGCTTTGGCGTCGATCGCCTCGCCTGCCTCGGCATGGAGGACGACCGCGACATGGCCCGCCTGCCGCAGGCCGAGATCATCCGGCTGGCGGCACACATCGCCGCAGCCGGTACCGACGCTCTTTTCATCGCCTGCACGGCACTGCGGGCGGCACAATGCACCCCCGAGATCGAACGGCAAACCGGCCTGCCGGTCGTCACCAGCAATCTGGCGGCCGCCTGGGCCAGCCTGCGACAATGCGGTGTCGCGCCCGACCCCAGGGCCGCAAGCCGCCTGCTCGCGACCGCCTGACACTCCAGTTCCGCCAATCAGGATGCCTCCTCATGATCGAACTTCCCTTCGCCCTTTCCGAATACAGAGCCCGGCTCCAGGCCATCCGCGCGGAGATGGCGCAACGCAATCTCGATCTCCTCGTCGTCAACGATGTCGCCAACCAGCACTACATCACCGGTTATGACGGCTGGTCCTTCTATACGCCCCAGGTCGTGCTGGTACCGCTCGCCGACGAGGAACCCGTCTGGATCGGCCGCGCCATGGATGCCGCCGGCGGCCTGCTGACAGCCTGGATGAAACCGGAAAACATCGTCGGCTTCCCCGAGGACCACGTCCAGCGGGCCGACCGTCACCCGATGGACTGGATCGCTGCCTGGATCAGCCGGAAGGGTTGGGGCCGCGGCAATATCGGCATCGAGCTGGAAGCCTATTACTATTCGCCAAAGGCCCATGCCCGCCTCACAGCAGGCCTGCCAAACGCCACCTTCCACGATGCCGACCTGCTGGTGAACTGGATCCGCAGCGTCAAGTCGCCGGCCGAGGTCGATTATCTGCGCAAGGCCTCACGCCTTGCCGAGGCCGCGGTGCGCGCTGCCTATGACACCATCGCGCCCGGCGTGCGCGAATGCGATGCCATCGCCAAAATTCAGGCGGCGCAGGTTGCAGGCGCGCCGGACTTTGCCGGCGACATCACCGCCCTGCCCCCGACCATTCTCGCCGGCGAAAACGCCTCCGCGCCCCATGTCATGTGGAGCGACCGGCGTTTCGGAGAGAACGAGACCGTCGCGCTGGAACTTGCCGGTGTCGTGCGCCGCTATACGGCCGGCCTTGCACGAACCCTCCAGCTCGGCAAAATGCCGGTCAAGGTGAACGACACGAGCAAGGCGGTTCTCGAGGGCATGGAAGCCGTTCTTGCCAGCATCGGACCAGGCGTGACGGCCGAGGCGGTGGAAGCGAGCTGGCGCAAGGTGATCGAGCGCCACGGCCTCAAGAAGGAATCGCGCATCGGATACTCGATCGGCGTCGCCTATCCGCCGGATTGGGGCGAGCACACGATCAGCCTGCGCCCGGGTGACACGACCATCCTGAAGCCGGGCAACGTGCTGCACTCCATCCTCGGCATGTGGATGGACGGCTGGGGCATCGAGGTCAGCGAGACGATCCTCGTCACCGAAACCGGCTGCGAGACGCTGACCAACTTCCCCCGGGACATTCATGTCAAGGCCTGAGCCCGACACGGCGGCAGTGGACGCGGCCCTCGCGCGCCGGATGATCGAAATCCGGCGCCATCTCCACCGCAATCCCGAGCTTTCCAATGCGGAGCGCGAGACGCAGGCCTATTTGAAGCACGCGCTGGAAGAGGTGGGCCTCGGCCCGGTCCGGCCGGTCGCCGGCTTCGGACTGGCCGTCGATATCGCGGGCACCGCTGGCCCCTCGAACCGCAAGGTCGTCATCCGCGCCGATATCGATGCGCTGCCGATCAAGGAAATGTCGGGCGAGCCGTTCACCTCCGAAAAGCCGGGCGTGATGCATGCCTGTGGCCATGACGCGCACGCAGCCATGGGCTATGCCGCCGCCGTCCTGCTGGACAGGCGCAGACAATCCTTCAGTGGCACCGTGCGGCTGATCTTCCAGCCCGCCGAGGAGGCGGAACCGCTCGGTGGACGGCGGGTCGTCGCGGAGGGTCTTCTCGACGATGTCGACGCAGCGATCGGCATCCATGTCGATCCCTATACGCCGACCGGCAGGATCGCGGTCGGCGCCGGCCCCTATACGCTCGCCTGCGATATTTTCGACATCGTCGTGACCGGAAACTCCGCACATGCCGCAAGGCCCTCCGACGGCATCGATGCCATCGCCGTCGCCTGCACGATGGTGACAGAGTTGCAGAAGATCGTCGCGCGGGAAATCGATCCCTACGATCCCCTGGTGATTTCCGTCACCGGCATCGAGGGCGGCGGCGCCTACAACGTGATCGCTGCCGAGGCCCGACTGAAAGGCACCATCCGCAGCGGCCACGAGGAAACCCGGCAGAAGGCCTGGCGCCGGCTGCGGCAGCTCCTTGAAGGGGTGGCGGCGGCGCATGGCGCAACCGTCACGGTCGATCTGCAACGGGGTGAGCCGCCAGTCATCAACGCGCCGGAAATGGTCGAGATCGTCCGCCAGGCCGGCAGGGCGATCGTCGGAGCGGACAACGTGCTGTCGGCGCCCGGATGGACCGCCGCCGACGACTTCGCCTTCTACAGCGAGAAATGCCCGTCGGTCTATTTCCGCCTCGGCATTCGCAACGAGCAGGCCGGTGCCATATACCCCCTTCACCACCCGCAGTTCCGCATCGACGAGGCCGCCCTGCCGCAGGGTGCGGCGGTGCTCTGCGCCACAGCCGAAACCTTCCTCAAGACGATGGAATGAGGAAGACGCAGGCCTGTCGTCCGGTCAGCCTTGCCGCGCCAAGGGCGGCGTGCCGTTTGCACGCTCCGGCGGAATGCCTTCGGCACCGCTCATCTGACGGCATGCCGGCTTTCCGATCTGCAGCAAACAGCATACCGTCAAGCCGCAGGCACATGATCGGCGCCACAAAAGCACCACGGCAGGGTGTCGGAATTCCGGCCTGCCGTTCGTCTTCATGCAGACATGCTATGGAGGACAACATGACGATCACCATAACGGCCTTTGCCCAATCGCCTGATCGCGGTCGGGGTCTTGCGCGCGACATGCGCGTTCGCTGGGCGCTCGAGGAGGTGGGCCAGCCCTACGCGGTCCGTCTCCTCACGTTCAAGGACATGAAGGAGCCGGCGCATCTCGCGCTTCAACCCTTCGGACAAATCCCGACCTATGAGGACGGCGATCTCGCCCTGTTCGAAACGGGAGGCATCGTATTCCATATCGCGGAGCGCCATGCTGGCCTGCTGCCGGAGGACGCCGACGCCCGGGCACGCGCGATCAGCTGGATGTTCGCCGCACTGAACACCATCGAGCCGCCGATCCTCGACCGGGAAATGCCGACCTACACCGAGCGCGACAAACCCTGGTATGCGGAACGTCTGCCAATCCTGGAAAGCCGTATCCGCACACGGCTGGACGCGCTCTCCCGCCGGCTCGGCGATGCGGACTGGCTCGACGGCGCCTTCAGCGCCGGCGACCTTCTCATGGTGACCGTTCTGCGCCGGCTGGAGGGATCGGGCGTCCTTGAGGACTATCCGCGCCTCTCCGCCTACATCACCCGCGGCAAGGATCGCCCCGCCTACACGCGGGCCTTCGACGCACAACGGGCGGTGTTCACCGCAGCCTCCGCATGATGGCGCTGGTTCCGTTCGCACCCACTCATTTCACTCCTCTTCTCGGCTGGTTTCCAAGCTATGCCGATCTCGTGCAATGGGGTGGTCCCCTTCTGGAATTTCCCCTGTCGCACGGTCAGCTCGAACGGATGCTGGCGGAAGGCAGATCCGATCCGCCGGCCCGGCTCTGCTGGACGGCAGTGTTCGACGGTGAGCTGGCGGGCCATGTCCAGCTTGCCTTCGACTGGCGCAACGGCAACGTCGTGCTCGGTCGCGTGGCCATCGCGCCGGAAATGCGCGGCCGGCGTCTTGCCGGCCGGATGATCGCGCTGGCGATCGACAAGGCCTTCGGCTTCCAGGCGATTGAACGGCTGGAACTGAACGTATTCACCTGGAACACGCCGGCCATCCGCACCTATGAAGCGCTGGGCTTCACTCTGGAAGGGGTCCGCAGAGCATCCGCCCGCGTCGAGGGCGAGCGCTGGGACACTGCCATCATGAGCCTGTTGAGAACCGAACTCTCCAGGGCCACCGCGCCGCACGCAGGCGGTTAAGAAGAAGGCCCACACAGGCGACTGCGCGTGGGCCGGCTTCTACAGTTTCGCCCTCGTCGAACGCGGCGTGGAGAGGAGGATGCTCGTTTCACTGCCCGTGATGCCCGGCACGAGGCGGATCTTGCGCAGGACGGCGTCGAACTCGGCAAGGCTCGAGGCGCTCAGTTCCACCAGCAGGTCCCAGCGGCCGTTCGTCGTGTGGATCTGCGAAATCTCCGCGAAGCCACCGAGCGTACGGATCACGCGGTCGGTTACATGGCCTTCGATCTCGATCGTCATCACGCCGCGAACGACATCTTCGAGAGCATCGGCGCGCAGCATCACCGTATAGCCGAGAATCGTGCCGTCCTGCTCCATCCGCTCGATGCGCGCGCGCACGGTCGCCCGCGACGCCCCGGTTTCCAAAGCGAGATCCGAAACGCTCCGGCGCCCGTTGCCGCGCAGCAGCGTCACGATCTTCTGGTCGAGCTCGTCCATGCCAATCTGGCTCCTCGGCTTTCCATTATGGTCAATATGGCATTCCGAGATGCCAAAATTCAATATTCAATCTGCCGTTCAAGGCTTCTAGAATTTGGAAAACCAATAAGGAGTACGTCATGGAGTGCACGCTGATCGGCGCCCCCTTGCAAATCGGTGCAGGACAGCTTGGCTGCGAGATGGGGCCGAGCGCCCTTCGCATCGCCGGCCTTCGCACCGCGCTGGAGGAGCTTGGCCATACGGTGAAGGACACCGGCAACCTTACGCCCCGCGCCTTCGACGAGATGCCGCACCCGAACGCTGCCGTGCACCATCTCGGCGAGACGGTCGCCTGGGTGGAGGCGCTGTCTGCCGCCGCCTACGAGCACAGCAAGGCCGGCATGCCGATCTTCCTCGGTGGCGACCATGCGATCTCCGCCGGCACCGTTCCGGGTCTGGCACGCCGCGCCGCCGAACAGGGCCGGCCGCTCTTCGTGCTCTGGCTGGACGCCCACACTGATTTCCACAGCCTTGAGACCACCGCCAGCGGCAACCTGCACGGCACGCCCGTTGCCTACTATACCGGCCAGGCAGGCTTTGAAGGTTATTTCCCGCCGCTCGCCCATGCCGTACCCCCGGAAAATGTCTGCATGATCGGCATTCGCAGCGTCGATCCCGCTGAACAGGTCGCGATCCGCAAGACCGGCATCACGGTCCACGACATGCGTGTCATCGACGAACACGGCGTCGCCGTCCTCGTGCGCACCTTCATCGAGCGGGTTCGGGCTGCAAACGGCCTCCTGCATGTGAGCTTCGACGTCGACTTCCTGGAGCCCGATATCGCACCGGCCGTCGGCACCACGGTGCCGGGCGGGGCGACTTTCCGCGAGGCGCACCTGATCATGGAAATGCTGCACGACAGCGACCTGGTGACGAGCCTCGACATCGTCGAACTCAATCCGTTCCTCGACGAGCGCGGCAAGACTGCGAAGCTGCTCGTCGATCTTGTTGCCAGCCTGATGGGCAAGCGGGTGATGGATCGCCCGACGCTTGCAGGCTGAGCCCGGCTGTTCTTCTGGAGGGAAAATGAACACTGATCCGAAATTGAACGTGGTTCCGTTCGTCAGCGTGGACCATATGATGAAGCTGGTATTGAAGGTCGGCATCGACCGGTTCCTGACGGAGCTGGCGGCGACGATCGAGGAAGACTTCCGGCGTTGGCCGGTCTTCGACAAGACCCCGCGCGTCGCCTCCCATTCCGAGGAGGGCGTCATCGAACTGATGCCGACCAGCGACGGGACGCTCTATGGCTTCAAATATGTCAACGGCCATCCGAAGAACACGCGCGACGGCCGGCAGACCGTGACGGCCTTCGGCGTGCTGTCGGATGTCGGCAACGGCTATCCGATGCTGCTCACCGAGATGACGATCCTGACCGCGCTGCGTACCGCCGCGACCTCGGCGGTGGCGGCAAAATACCTGGCACGGCCGAATTCTCGCACCATGGCCATCATCGGCAACGGCGCGCAGAGCGAATTCCAGGCGCGCGCATTCAAGTCGCTTCTCGGAATCGACAGGCTGCGCCTTTTCGATATTGACGCCTCGGCAACGCGCAAATGTGCCCAGAACCTTGCAGGCCTCGGCTTCACCATTGAGGAATGCCGATCGGTCGAAGAGGCCGTGGAGGGCGCCGACATCATCACCACCGTCACCGCCGACAAGCAGTATGCGACGATCCTTTCGGACAACCATGTCGGCCCCGGCGCGCACATCAATGCCGTCGGCGGCGACTGCCCCGGCAAGACCGAGCTCAGCAAGGACATTCTGCTGCGCTCCGACATCTTTGTCGAATATCCGCCGCAGACACGCATCGAAGGCGAGATCCAGCAGCTGCCGGCCGAGCACCCCGTTATCGAACTCTGGCAGGTCATGACCGGCGAGACCGAGGGCCGCAAAAGCGCCGACCAGATTACGCTGTTCGACAGCGTCGGCTTCGCCATCGAGGATTTCTCCGCGCTGCGCTACGTGCGGGAGAAGCTCGCCGAGCACGGCATG
Organism: Shinella sp. SUS2; assembly: GCF_001262505.1. GTDB lineage: Bacteria > Pseudomonadota > Alphaproteobacteria > Rhizobiales > Rhizobiaceae > Shinella. The sequence continues at coordinate 46,693 of NZ_KQ410734.1, read as the reverse complement.
TTCGTGGAACTCGACCTGCTCGCCGACCCCGACGAGCCGCGCGACCTCTACGGCATGCTGCTGCGCTGCGAGAAGAAGCTCAACGCAGCCTGATATGCGCTGTCACCCGGCTTGTGGATTGCCGAGCCGGGTGACAGCACCTCTCCTGGACGCAATATCCACGATTTGTTCCGGCCCGGGCGGGGCAGCACCTCTGGAAGCGATCAGGCCTTGGCACCGATACGCCCCCGCGCCGCCAAAAGCCCGACGATGGTCACGGATGCAAAGGCCGCGCCGGCAAGGAAGGTGGCTTCCGGCCCAAAAGCGTCCCACAGCGCACCCGCCAGCACGCTTGCTGCCAGCAGGGCGAGGCCGGTCACGAGATTGAACATTCCGAAGGCCGTACCGCGCAAATCCGCCGGTGCGACATCCGCGACAAGGGTTGCGAGCAGGCCCTGCGTGAAGCCCATGTGCAAGCCCCAGAGTACGACGCCGACGGCGAGCGACGCCATGCCGGTTGAAAACGCCAGCACGACATCGGCGAAAACAAGAAGAAGCAGGCCGGCGATGAGGATGCCGACACGGTTCATGCGATCGGAAAGCACCCCGACAGGATAGGCCGACAGCGAGTAGGTAAGGGCCATGAGCACCAGGACTGCCGGAACCATTGCAAGCGGCAAGTCGAGCGACTGCGCCCGCAGGATCAGGAAAGCCTCGCTGAAGCGCGACAGCGTGAACACGGCCGCGATGCCGACGATCCACCAATAGCTGGCGCCAAGCCGCGCCAGTTCGCTTCGCCGAAGGGGCATGCGCACAGGGCGCGCACCGTCCTTCCGCTCCGGCTCCCGGACAAAGACCATCAGCACGACGACGGAGAGGAACGCCGGCACGACGGCCACCCAGAAGACTGTCGGAAAGTGGTCAGCCGTCAACCACATCAGTGCGATGGCAAGGAGTGGCCCCAGGAAGGCCCCGATCGTATCAAGCGACTGGCGCAGGCCGAAGCTGGCGCCGCGCAGTTCGGGCGGCGCGATGTCCGCCACCAGCGCGTCGCGCGGCGCACCGCGGATACCCTTGCCGATACGATCGATGAAGCGGGCGGCGACCATCCAGTCCAGCGTCGATGCCAAGGGAAAGATCGGCTTGGTGAGCGCGGCAAGGCCATAGCCGAGTACCGCGAGAAGCTTGCGCTTGCCGAGCCAGTCGCTCAGCGCACCGGAAAAGATCTTGGTGATCGAAGCCGTCGCCTCGGCGATGCCCTCGATAATGCCGACAGCCAGCGTCGAGGCGCCAAGAACCGTCACCATGTAGAGCGGCAGAAGCGCGTGAATCATCTCCGACGAGACGTCCATCAGCATCGACACGAAGCCGAGCGCCCATATGCCCGACGGAATGCCGCGCCAACCGGCTCCTTTGCGGCTCGTCGCTGCCGCGTCCACCGGCGTACCCGCCTTGGCCGTGCCCATCACCGGTTCTCCTGCTGGGCATCGAAGACACGCTGCGCATAGCCGTCGAGCAGCGTCTCGCAGCCACGAAGGCGTGCCTCGGCCTCCGCGGCCAGCGGAGCGCCATAAAAGTCGAGCTTGCGAATCTTCTCGAACCAGCTCTGAAGCTTCTTCAGGTCGGCATCCTCTTCCTCAAGCTCGGCATAGGTAAATTTTTCGATGGCGATTTCCTTGGCGATCTCCACCTCGAACTCGGCGCAACGACCGAGGAATTCACGATACTGCTCGTCGCGATCGGCCTGGAAGCGGACGATGACCTTGTCCTCCTGCATCCGGTCGAGTGCCACGGTTTCCAGGATCACCGCGTCGCCGCCCATCGTGGCGATGTCGTTTTCCATCATCTTCAGGCGGCGCACATGTTCGTCGGTCTTCGGCAGGAGGCAGACGCCATTCTGGAGATAGACCGCTCCCATCCCCTTCAGCTTCCGCCACAGCGCCACCCGCTTTGCGGCCGGATCGGGCGGGACCTTGTAGGTCAGGAGAAGCCAGTGGAGAACAACCATGGCTTCTCTTTAATGTAACCATCGTAACAAATCAACTGCTGCGACAGGGGTATGGCTTCATCATCCACCTCCCCAAAACAGGAAACCGACGCGGTCCCGGCCTAGCGAAACGGCTCGATCGGCGCGGCCTCGCCGCGGGCGGCCAGTTCCGCCAGAAGAAGCGCACCGAGACCGGCGATGCAGAACCCCACGGACAGGGAGAGGGCTGTGCCGTCATAAAATCGGCCCATGCCGACGGCGAAGAGCGTGGCAACAAGGCTTGATCCCGATGCGATCAGCGACGCACCAAGGCCCGCCACCTGCCCGAGGGGACGCATGGCCATAGCATTCAGGTTGCCGAAGAGCACCCCGATGGCGAAGAAAGCTCCAAACCCGAGCACCATCAGCATGGAAAGCGGCGGGCGACCGCCCCAGAATATGCATGCGATCGCCATCAGGAAACCGGCCGCAGAAAGCCCCGCAAAACCGGCGCGCGCCATTCTATCCATGCCATAGCGGTGCAGGAGCCTGGCATTGACGAAGGACGCGAGCCCCACCCCGGCGGCCAGCCCGGCGAAATAGAGCGGGAAGGCCTGCCCGATCCCATAGGCATCGAAGAACAGGTCGGTCGCCGTGCTGAGATAGAGGAGCTGCGCCCCGAAGACGATCCCGGTCGCGATGATCAGCAGCACCACCCGTCGGCTGGACAGGATGCGACGGCTGTTCAAGACCAGCAAGCCCGGCCGAAACGGGATGCGCCGTGCCACCGGCAGGGTTTCCGGTTGACGAACGGCGAGCCAGAGGCCGAGCAGACCGGCGATCACCAGATAGGCGCCAAAAACGCTGCGCCAGCCGCCGAGAGCGATCAGGCCCTGTGCCAGAGCAGGGGCGAGCATCGGCACGAGAATGAAGAGGGTGAACATGAAGGACATGACGCGCGCCATAGCCTCCCCCGCGAACTGGTCACGGATCATCGCGCGCGTGGCGATCTTCGGACCGGCGACACCGATGCCCTGCAGGAACCGGCCCAGGATCACCATGTCCAGCGAGCCCGCCTGCATGGCGACAACGGTCCCGGCCCCGTAGACGCAGAGGCCCAGTAGCAGCGCCTTCTTCCGCCCGATCGCATCGGAGACCGGCCCGAGCAGCAGCTCGCCGAAGGCCATGCCGAAAATGAACAGCGAGACGATGTGCTGGGTGGAAAGCGGGGGCGCCTGCCCGACATCCGCCCCGATCTCCCGCAACCCGGGCAACAGCGCGTCAATGCTGAGGGAGGTCAACGAGGTCAGGAGAGCATAGAGGAGGATGCGTTCGCGAAAGCTGATCAAGAACAGGCCTTGCGGAAAATGGAAACGATCACCCTGCCCAATAGCATGTTTCGCTTGCGGAACGTGCGACTCTCGGTGAAATTACCGGCCTGCAAAATCCGCTAGCGGCGGGCGCAATGCCGGGCGGTTCTTTCGCTGCCCTAGCGGCAGAAGCGTCAGGCAACGAGCAACACCCATACGCGCAAAAATTGACGGCTTGTGAAGACCTCTTCCCTAGGATTGCCGCGGCATCCATCCAGCGGGGGCGGCGATGAAATCGGTGGCGCGTGCTTTTGTCCTTTTCGCCTTCATGGCCTTGCTTACGCTCCATGTCGCCACCGGCTTCCTTGCGAGTTTCACCGAAAAGGTTCCCCGCGCTGTCACCGGCATCGATACGGTCATCCGGACCGGCCTCGTATCCTGGCTCGGCCACACCAACACCCTGGCCTTGCTGGCCTTCCTGACACTCCTCCTGCCGGCCGCCGTCTGCTTGCGCGCCCTACAGGCCGGCCGAGCCGTTCACCCGGAACCGGTCACCATCAAACCGGCGCGCATGCAGCGCATGGTCGATCGAGCACCCAAATCCGACCTGCGTCCGCAGGACAGGCAGCTGCTGGCCAATATTCTCGAGGGAGTCGTCGGGCAAGTCGCGCAGGAACACGAGATGCTCAAGGCCAATGAACGGCCAAGCCCCTTCGTGCGGCTCGTGCCTCTGGTGCCGATCCCTCCGGATGGGCCGCCGCACAGCTGGTTCGGCGGCAACCCGTCGCTGCCCGAAGGCACCTCCTGGCCGATCCTCGGCGGTAAACCGGCGGCGTTCCTGGCGCAGATCGACTGCGCCGCCCTTCCCGCCGACCTCTGGGGCGGCGCGGGGCCACGCAACGGCTGGCTTTCCTTCTTCCTCGGCTACGAGAACGGCTATCTTGCCGCGAGGATTCTTCACACTCGATCCTACGGCGCACCGGCGGAGCCGCCTTTCCCGATCGAGTTCGAGTGGTTGTCGCTGCATGAGGTTCCCGGCACGGACTGGACATCGCTGGTGCGAAAGGACGTTCCGAAATGGCCGGTTGCCGTGGTCCGGGTTCCCTCGGCGGTGCAAGACCCGCGGGTGCGGACGAAACCCGGTTCCGACGACGAGAGCGATCCACGCTTCCTTCGATACCACACGGGTTTTGACCTGAACGAACCCGGCTGGAAGCCATTCGACGCCGCAAGCACGCTTCTCATGCTCGATGCAGCCACGGCCCACGCCCGCGAGATGGCCGGGCGCCGGCGAAGGAACCTCGACAAGGCGGCAAAGACGCTGGATCAGCTTGCCACCCAGCCCGAGCGCTTCGACAATCCCAACACAGCACGAAAGTGGGCGGAGGACGAGAAAGCCCGATCCGCGCGAAGCATGGCGGAGTGGGACGCCTGCCTTTCGCACGCCGGAGCGCTTCGGGCGGCGGCAGAACGCGAGATCGCGTCCGGATCTCGCCTGGAAGCATTGATCGACGACCTGATCACATCACTCGCGGAGATCACGATTCCGGACGGAAATGACGCACGGCCGACGAGCGCCTTCCCCACCCGGTGCCCGCCGGAAGCCGCCGCCTGCTGGCTGACAAGCTGGGCGACGCTTGCGCAGCATCATGCAACCTTCCTCTACGCCGCCGATCCTGCTGCGCTTCCGCCGGCGTGGCGGACAAGGGTCGAGAAACAGGTGGCCCACGATGCGCAGCGCGAAATGGGATCAATGCGCGACGTGCCAGACGGCTATGTCCACGAATTCGCAATGGGACAGGACGTAACGCTGCTGCAACTGCCCACCAGCCGTCTGATGAACTGGATCTGGGGCGATACCTACGATCTCGTGCTCACCATCGACAAAACCGATCTCGATCGGGGTGATTTCGGCCGGGTAAAGGTGCAGATCACGAACTAGGATCATCGCTGCAAAACCGAAATCGGATCGCGCTCACTTCCGCCGGACATCGAGACCCAGGGCCTCGGCGATGACGATCGTCTGGTCGATCGTGATGATCGCCTCCTTGAGGCGAACGTTTTCCGGTTCGATCGCACTGAGGTCGCTTCCCCTGAGATCGCAGGCGGAAAAATCCACGCCATGCAGCCACGCGCCGGAGAGATCGACGTCCCGCAGCGAGCCGGCCTTGCAGGAGGCACCCGTGAGATCCGCCTCCCGCAGGCGAACGTCCGCGAAGAAGGCCCGATCGAGCACAGCGCCTGGCAGGCCGACGAAGGACCAGTCACCCCCCGAAACCTGCATCTGATCAAACTCGCAGCCATCGAACATGCTGCCGACGAACTTGCACTGCGTGAATCGACTGTCGAAGAACTTGCAGGACAGGAAAGTACAGTTCACGAAGGCGCTCGCCTGGTGCGAGGACGCATTGAAACGGGCCCGTCGAAAGACGCATGTGTCGAAGACCGCGCCCTCACTTTGCGCCTCGGTGAGGTCGAGATCGGCAAACAGCGTGTTCGCGTGGCGCTCGCGTTCGATCTGCCGGCCATACCAGTCCGCCCCGGCAATGGTGATCTCCGTCTTCGGTGCCGCTTCGCCGTATCGTCGTTCAGCCATGGTCGTCCATCTGCGATCTGATCGAGGGTGCCTGTCCTGCGCTCGAAGCAAGCGCTTGCTCGGATCATGCCGGATGGCGACGGGAAAGACGAGGCGCGCAATGCCGTCTGTCCACGGTCCTGATGCCCGGAACGGGGACTGCGCCATTTACCCTGCGAATTTATGGCGGCCCTGCGCCGTTTCCCCTTCGCCCTCCCAAAAATGCAATCCCTTCAGGCAGATCATGACATTTCCCACAATCAAGCTTCCCGCCCGCCCCCTCGCCTTGAAGCGCGGGGTGATTTCAACGCCGCTCGCCTACTACTTCTCCACGCCGATCCTCCTGGCAATCGCCGTCTTCATGGTGGTAACGGAGGCTCCGGGCATTCTGCGCGACTACACGATCAGCCAGAATCCGCTCATCCTCGAAAACGGCGACATCAAGGGCAGTTGCACGACCCGCAAGGCCATCTTCACCACCTGCGAGGTCGATCTTTCCTACGAGCATGACGGTCAGCGCTATGACAAGGACGTCGAGGTGATGTTCGTCGACATGCACAGCGGCGACTATGAGACGGGCCTTGTGATTTCTGCGGATCGGCCGGATCTCGCCACGATCACCCTCGGGCTCGACATGCTGTGGAACAGGATCATCACACTTTCCGTCTTTGCCCTTCTGCTCGGCGGCGGCGCCTTGGCGATGATCTACCTTCTCTTCCGGATCCTGCGCGTTCGCGGCCAGTTGCAGCATCCAGCGCCCCTCACCCCGATTCCGGTCGAGATCACCGGCATGGACAAGAAGAACAACCGCCTCGCGATCACCTATGCGGACAAGGTGAGCGAACGGAAGACCAAACGCGTGGCCTACACCCGTTTCGAGGCCGGACAGGAGCCGATCATCATCGGCGACGCAGGCAGCAATGCAGTCGCACTGGCTGTCTGGCACGGCGACACCTTCCTGCCGGTCCTGCTCGACGACAAGCTCGAGCGCATCGAGATGACACAGCAGGAACGGGCGGAGGCCCTTGCGCCGCTCTATGCCGCGGCGACACAGGCCGGGCGGCAGGCAGCACCATCCCTTGCTCCGGCGAAGACAGGGCCGTCGCTGCTGCGAAGGCTGGGCCTGTTCCTCCTCGTCATCCTGCTCATCATCGTCGGTATTTTCGGTTACTGGCTCTGGTACGTGACCAGCGCGCCCTCGCAGTTCAATTCTCCGGGGATGGACATCAACAACATGCTGCCGGAAGCCCTCAACCAGTGGGGCTGCGACCAGCTGCAAAAACGCTTCGCCGATGGCCCTGCACCCTTTGGATGCACGGCTGCGGACTATCAAAGCTGGAAATGAGAAAGCGGCGCACCGCACCGCAAACATAGAGGGAGACGCCGCAAGGGCGTCTCCCCATTATCGAGCCTTAGCCGTGTGCGCGTTCTGCGGCATCCCACTCGAATTGCAGGCCAGCGGTACCGCCGAGGCCCTTCATGATGTCGAGGAAGGCCGGAACCGTCTCGGTCCGCTTCCAGTCGCGCTGCAATTCACACAGCAGCTGGACGACGGAGATCAGCTTGCCGCCGGCCTGCTCGATACGGCGCAGGGCCGCGTCATGAGCCGTGACGGAGGTGCCGCCAACGGCATCGACGACCACGTAGACCTCATAACCTTCCTTCAGCGCATCGAGCGCCGGGAAAGCCAGGCAGGCTTCCGTCCACAGGGCTGTCATGATCAGCTTCTTGCGGCCGGTCGCCTCGACGGCCTGGCGGAACTCGATATCCTCCCAGGAGTTGATCGTCGTGCGATCATAGGTCGGGAAATCGGCAAGGACCGCCTGCAGCTGCGAGATCGGCGGCTTGTTGAGACCGGTCTTCACATTGACCGTGGTGTGCACGATCGGCAGCTTGTAGGCGACACCGGCCTTGGCGGTCGCAACGATGTTGCGCACCATCAGCGGGCGATCCATCGACGCGATCGAGTTCACCTGGACGGGCTGGTAGTCGATGACGACAAGGGCGGAGTTCTGCGGGGTCAGAAGGTGGTCTTCGGCCGGGTTGCGGATGACTTCACTGGTCATGGTCTTCACTCCTGGTTTGGCTGCCTGCCTGTGCAGGCGGTGGGTTCCAAGTTCCCCCGCAATCGGGCAATACCTGTCGGCTGCAGGACAATGATGGCCCCGCACGCGGCTGGCTTGCCGTTTGCAGCGAGAGAACGTCTTCGAAGGAGAACGGGCGGTGCCGGCATCCCGTACCGGCAGGTTCCATCCCGCTGAGGCTTGAAAACCCTGAGGTTTTCGTTGCTCGCCTCCGATGAGTGAAACCTATGCCTTTCTTCTGGAAACGATAATTCCCAGTTCCGTTGGATCACTTAACACCAGGAGTGCGAAACGTACTCAATCGACCTGCCAGTCAGGAACACCGGCAAAGGCATCGGCGAGAAAGTCCACCATCGCCCGGACCTTCGCCGGCGGGCGCCGGTCCGGCGGGTAGACGGCGAAGATGCCGGCCATGTCATAGGCTGGCTGGTCGAGCGGCAGAAGTTCCAGCCTCCCGGCCGCAACGTGGTCGGCGATGAGGAAATCGGGACCGTAGAGGATGCCCTGCCCGTTCAGCGCCGCCGCCACAAGGGCATCGCCATTGTTGGCGATGAAGTTGCCCCGGATCGGCACGCGCAGCTGGTTGCGGGTGCCGAAGATCCATTCCCGGGCACCTGTCGCATCGGAAAGCGAATAGCTGAGGCAATTGTAGTCGAGCAGGTCGCCGACGCGCCGTGGCCGCCCATGCGCATCGAGATAGGCGGGCGTCGCGGCAACGACCATCTTCGTCGGCGCAAGCCGGCGGGCGATCAGCCGGCTGTCGGCCAGCCGGCCGATACGCACCGTCATGTCCCAACCTTCGTCGATCAAATCGACATAGCGGTCGTTCAGGCCGAGATCGACGGTAACACCGGGATACATCGCGCTGAATTCAGGGACGAGCGGGGCGATATAGCGCACACCGAAGGAGATCGGCGCGCTGAGGCGCAGCGTACCGACGACGTCGATGCGCTGGGAGGAGACGGCCGCCTCGGTCTCCTCGATATCAGGCAGGATACGCAGGCAGAATTCGAGATATTGCCGTCCCGACTCGTTGAGCGAAAGCTTGCGCGTGGTGCGATGGAAGAGCTTGATTCCGAGCCGTTCCTCCAGCGCATCGACATGTTTCGTCGCCATGGCCGGCGACATCTTCAGCTGACGCGCCGCGGCCGACAGGCTGCCCTGTTGCGCCGTGCGTACAAAGACCTGCATGCCGGTCAGGCGATCGAGCATCGATGGACCCCTTCTGTCGCGCCGCGGCCATCCAGCCTGCCGTCCTGCCGGTCTATCAGAGAAACCGGCCGGGCAGGAGGGTCTTGCGCAGGGCCAGCGACAGGGCCGTCGCAAGCAGCATGATCGCTCCGATCAGCAGAAAAGCGTCTGTGTAGCTCAACACATAGGCCTCGCGCTGGACGGTACGAGCAAGCAGGGCAGTAGCCTGCCCGACCGCTTCCTGTGGATTGGCGGCCCGCGGCAACACTGTTTGCGCCAGCGTCTCGATCCGCGCTGCCACGTCCACATCACCGCTTTCGACATGCTGGCCGATCAGGTTGGAATAGACCTGTTCCTGCACCCGCACCGTGGTCGTCACGAGCGCCAAGCCGATCGCGCTGCCGATCGTGCGCACGATATGCACCAGCGAGGCGATCCAGGGGATCTCCTGCAACGTGATGTCTTCGGTGATCAGCACCATGGTGGGGATCGCGACGAGCGACCCGCCGACCGACTGGAGCAGAAGCGGCAGGAGGAATTCCTCGCTGGCCCACAGGCCGGTAATGTTGGCGGACAGGAGCAAACCCCCACCCATCAGCATGCCGCCGAGCGCCAGCAGATTGCGCGGATCGACCCGATAGCAGAGCCAGGCCACCGCGGGTGCGAGGAGCAATTGCGGGATTGCCGTAGCAAGGAACAGGTCACTGCTTTCCAGCGCGCGATAGCCCTGGATGCGGATGAGATACTGCGGAACGATGAAGGCCGAGGACATGACGGCAATACGGCTTGCGAACATCATCATCAGGCCAAGGCCGATATTGCGCCGCCACAGGAGCCGCGGACTGACGGCCGGGTTCGAATGTAGCAAGGCGTGCACGAAGAACGCGCCGATGAGAAACGCTCCGGCAAGCAGAAAGCCGACGATGAGACCGGATTGCAGCCAGTCGAGCCGGTTACCCTGGTCGAGGGCGGCCACCAGCGCAGCCAGCCCGAGCGACAGGGCAAGCAGCCCGAAGCCGTCGAACTTGCGAAAGCGCATGTATTTGACGGGGTCGTGGGCAAGGCCATAACTGGCCGCAAAAACCGTCAGTGCGCCCGGGACGATGTTGAGCCAGAACAGGAACTCCCAGGAGAGATGTTCGAGAATGAAGGCTTCGAGCGAAACCGAGAGGCTGGGCGTGGTGGCGGAAACCAGCGCATAGAACGACAGGCCGTAGAGCCGCTGGTGCTGCGGCAAGTGGCGCATGATCACAGCATAGGCCATGGGGATCAGCACACCGGCACTCAACCCGCGCAGCGCCTGAAGGCTGAGCAGGATCGAAAGGTCGGGGCTGAACGGTGCCGCGAGGGAAAACACGGAAAACAATGCCGCGCCGAGGATGACGCCGCGCGTCGGCGACAGTATCCCGCGCAGCCACACTGCCGCTGGGATCGCCGCCACCTCGGCGACGACATAGGCTGTGGTGATCCACGAGGCCTCATCGAGGCTGAGGCCGAGGGCACCGCGGATATCCGCAAGGCCGATGTCGGTCAGCCGCGCGTTGAGGATCGATGTGAAGGTGCCGAGGAGGACAGCGCCGATGCCGACGAGCGTCCTGAGGCCGGGCCATTCTTTCCGGAGGGCCGGAACCGTTGCCGCTGTCATGATCTGTCCTTCCCACCTACTTGATCGCGGGATCGTCGATCGCCGTGTCCGTATGGATTGTCGACAGGACCGACATGCCCGGCCGCAGCGCCTTCCGCAGGTCCTGCGGAACATCGACGAGTGCAATCCGCACGGCGATACGCTGGGCGACCTTGGTGAAATTACCGGTTGCATTGTCCGCCGGCAGCAGCGCGAATTCCGCACCAGTCGCGGGCGCAATCTGCTCCACACGGCCTTTCAGCTCCCGCCCCGGGAACATATCGACCTTGATCGTCGCGGCCTGGCCGACATGCACCCTGCCGAGCTGTGTTTCCTTGTAGTTCGCCACGACATGAACCTTGGGCAGCGGAACAATGGAAATGAAGCGAGTACCGACGGAAACATACTGGCCAGCGCGCACACTGCTGACATTGACGACGCCATCGATGGGCGCAACGATCCTGGTATGGCCGAGCTCGATACGGGCGAGCGCGAGATCGGCCTTGCGGATCTCCAGCTCCGCCAGCGCCTGCTCCCGCTGCGTGCCCAACACGTTGAGCTGCTGGCGCTGCGCGTCCGCTTCGGCCTGTTTTTCCGCAAGCTGGGCCTCGAAGCGGCGATTTGCGGCAAGCGCGTCCTCCAGGCGCTGGCTGGTGGACCAGCCGTCCTCGACGGCGGCAGTCTGCCGGCCGTACTCACCCGCAGCCCGGTCGCGATCGGCGCTGATTGCAAGGATAGCGGCATCGGCCTGGGCGATGGTGCGGTGTTGCAGCACGATCCGACTGTCGACATTGCGGATGGCGACATCCGCAGCGGTAACCGAGGCCGTCGCGCGGCTGACCTTCGCGTCATATTCCGAAGCCTCGATCTCGCCGAGCAGCTGGCCGGCCCGGACCGCCTGGAAGTCGCTCACCGCGACCCCGCGCACACGGCCGGAAATCTGCGTGCTGATCGGCGTCGTGTCCGCCCGGAGATAGGCATTGTCCGTAGACTGGTTCGTGAAGCCCGCGACCCATTGCCCCCAGCCGAGCGGAATGACGGTGGCAAGCCCGATGCCGACGACGATGGCGGCCGAACGGGCAAGGGCAAGATAGCTGCGCCGGCGCGGCCGCTTCTGCGTCGCGCCCTTCGGCTGCGGATGGTGAGCGGTCGGCGCACGTACATCCGGGGCCGGCGCGGATTGCGGCCTGTTGTCCGGGACGACGAGACCTGTGACGATTGCGTTCATTGCCGTAACTCTCCTAGGTCCTTTGGACCGGATTTAGATATCGGCAAATATGGGCGCGGATACTCAATGAATGAAATGATGCATTAGCATTTGATTCATGAACAAGATTCATTCTCTTGCCTGGATCAATCCTTACGATGGTAACGTTCCGCGCTTTCCACCAGCGCCTGCCGCAACCAGGCCACGGCGGGATGTGCGCCCATCGTCCGGTGCGACAGCATCGAGATCTCGAAGGGTGGCGCGTGGTAAGGTGGATCGCGCCACGCAAGATCGAGCGCGCGCGCGGCGCGCAATGCAAATTGCAGCGGCACGTAGGCGATCATGTCGGTTGCCGCCAAAAGGGCCGGAACGGCAAGGATGTGCGAGACGGTCGCGCCAACCGTGCGCGTCAGGCCCTCGGCGCCGAGCAGACCCTCGATATAACGCGGATTGCTGGTGATGTAGGCCCGCTCCAGCCCACCCTGGTCGATCGTCGCATCCCCGGCCGGCTGAAGCTGGTCGGAAATCAGGATATCGACATGCGGAAAGGCCGCAAGCGCCTGGAGACCGAAGGGACCAGCGGCGGCGGGATGATCCCGGCGCATCAGCCACACGCTCTGATCGGAAAACAGCGGCTCGCTGACGAAACGGGACGGTGTCTTGCCGAAAACGCCGATGGCCACATGAAGGGCGCCGCGATCGAGTTCCTCCGTGATGTTGAGCTCACTCAACGGGCGCAGCCAGCAGCCGGCCTTCGGCGCATGGCAGCGGATGCGCGCCATCAGCTCGGGAATGACCGTCGCCGTGAGAAAATCCGAGGTCGAGATCGCGAAGGTGATGTCCGAGGTCTCGGGATTGAAGGTATTGCCCGCGAGGGCGCCCTCGATCTGCCGCAGGGCCGGCTTGAACGCCTGCGCAAGCTCCAGGGCACGGGGGGTCGGATACATGCCGTTCGGCCCGCGGATGAAGAGCTCGTCGCCAAGCGTCTCGCGCAGCCGGGCGAGTGCATGGCTAATGGCCGACTGGGTAAGGTGCAGGCGCTCGGCCGCCCGCGTGACGCCCCGCTCCTCCATGACTGCGACGAAGACGCGAACAAGGTTAAGATCGGCGCTATGAATTTCGCGCATGCTTCCAATGCCCCAGCCTCATTTGATTAATGTAGCTTCCGGCACCACCTTCGACAAGCGCGATCCCTCGCCCCGTTCAAGGAAGAAACACGACATGGACGCAAAGACAGCATTTGCCGTTCCCGGCCGTCTGCCCCTACAATCGGTTGCCAGCCTGCAGGAGCGGTTCATCGCCGGATCGCTCCTCTATCTGGGGCTGATCGGGCTCCTGTGGCAATTCAGCGGCCTTTAGCCGGATCACCGGCGAGACTGGAAAGCGGAGGATGCCTGATGGATGACGACGTTCGCGACAACCCGGCCGAGTCGCGCTTCGAGCTGGCCGTCGGAGACGAGATGGCGGTCGCCTACTACCGCGAGGAGAATGGCCGGATCGTGCTCATCCACACCGAGGTTCCCCAGGCGCTATCAGGCCAAGGCATAGGCACGCGTCTTGCACGGGGTGTCTTCGAGACGTTGCGCGCCCGAAAGACGCGCATCATCGCAAAATGCCCCTTCATGGCCGCCTTCGCCGTCAAACACCCGGACTATGCCAGCCTGCTCGACGGATAATGTGGCAATCGACGCCGTAGTCGACTGGCCCCGCTCAGCCCCCCTTTTCCGTCAGATAAGCCCGGGCAATCTGCTGCATCCGGGCCTTTCCGAACTTCGATCCATGGCCGCCGTGAACAGTATGGACGTCGAGCCGCGACAGGCGCTCCATGGTCACCCGGTAGGCCGCGACGTCGCATCCCGGCAGGTCATCCACGAGGTTGCCCTCGTAGATCGCGTCTCCGCTGAAAAACGTCCCCGTCTTCTCATCGAGAAGGCCGAGCGAGCCGGGTGAATGGCCCGGAAGATGCAGGACCATGTAGCGGGCGTCGCCGGTGTCGATGACATCGTTTTCCTTGAGGATCGTGGCAAGCGCAGCGGGCGGGATCGCATAGGCCTCCGGCATGACGCCCGTGGGCGCGACCGCTGCGAGGGCGTCCGGTTGCGTGCGAAAATAGGGGGCGAGCGTATCGGTGTCGAGCATCTGCGCAAAGGCAGCGGCCTCGGCTTCGTGCCCCAGCCGGTTCTCGAATTCGTGGAACGAACCGACATGATCGACATGGACGTGGGTCGCGACCGCCAGCACAGGCTTGCCGGCCGGAATGTCCAGCGCGCCCGCGAGACTGGCGAGCCCCATGCCAAAATCGACGACGAGATCAGCATCCCGACCGACGAAATGAAACATGTTGGCCCGGAAAAAGCTGTGCACATGCGGCTCGTAAAGCCGCGTCAGCCTCTCGGAGATTGTCTCCTTCGAAAACCAGTCCTTATTGCGCACCCTCACCTCCCTCAATGCAGCAGCTTGCCGAGAAAGCGCTGCGTGCGCTCATGCGCGGGCGCGGAGAACAGGCGGTCGGGCGTGTTGCGCTCGATGATCTGGCCGCCATCCATGAAAACCACTTCGCTCGCCACCTCGCGCGCGAAATTCATCTCGTGCGTGACGCAGACCATCGTCATTCCGTCGGCGGCGAGAGAAATCATCGTGTCCAGCACCTCCTTGACCATTTCGGGATCGAGTGCCGAGGTCGGCTCGTCGAACAGCATGATGCTCGGGTTCATGCAGAGTGCACGCGCAATGGCGACGCGCTGCTGCTGGCCGCCGGATAGCTGACCGGGATATTTGTCGGCCTTTTCCGGAATGTGGACGCGCTCCAGATAGGTCATTGCGATTTCGGTCGCCTGTTTCTTCGACAGTTTGTGCACCCAGCGCTGGGCGACCGTGCAGTTTTCGAGAACCGTCAGATGCGGGAACAGGTTGAAGTGCTGGAAGACCATGCCGACATCGCTTCGAATGCGGTCGATGCGCTTGAGCTGGTTGGTAAGCTCGATGCCGTTGACGATGATCGAGCCTTCCTGGTGAATCTCGAGACGGTTCATGCAGCGGATCAGCGTCGATTTGCCGGAGCCGGAAGGGCCGCAGATCACGATGCGTTCGCCCTTGTTCACCGTCAGGTCGATGCCCTTCAGGACCTGGAAAGCGCCGTACCATTTGTTGACGCCAGCCACCTCGATCGCGGCCCGGTGCGGAAGATCGGTCGTCGTTTGCGTGTTCATTTCCAACTCTCGGGTTGAAGCGGGATCAGCGATAGCCGCGCGAAAGCACATATTCGATGCGGTTCTGCGCAAGCGTCAGCACCGAGACGATAACAAGATAGTAGACGAGCGCGGCGCCGTACCATTCGAGGAAGCGGAAGCTCGTCGCGATGGCGAACTGGGAGACGGTCATCAGCTCCTTGAGCGAGATCACGGTCGCCAGCGACGTGGTCTTCAGGAGGGAGATGAACTCGTTCATCAGCGCGGGAACCGCGATCCGGAGCGCCTGCGGCATGGTGATGACCAGAAAGATCTGCCAGCGATGCATGCCGAGCGCCGCAGCCCCTTCCCGCTGGCCATGGCCGACGGCGGCAAAGGCACTGCGCAGGATTTCCGCCAGATAGGCGATCTGGATGAGCGAGAGCGCCAGGAACGCCGCGACGAAAGGCGTGAACCAGCCGGCGCGGAAAATCTCCGAAATCTGCGGCAGGCCGTTCCAGACGAAGAGCAACACCAGCAGGGCCGGCGCGCCGCGGAAGAGCCAGACATAGAGCGTCACCAGCCATCGGACCGCCGGCCGCGGTGAGCCCGCCATGGAACCGAGCCCCATGCCGAGCACGAGAGACACGGCCATGACGCAGAGGGAAAGGCCGATCGTCAGGAGCGCCCCCTTGAAAAGGGGGGCGCTGAATATCGCCTGCAGGAAGAGGTCGAGCTGGAACAACGCGAAACCGTCCTATCGTCAGTTGACGTCGTGGGAAACGTCGGTCGCCGTTTCCGGCAGGTTCCATTTCTGAAGCAGTGCCTTCATCGCGCCGCTCGCCTGCAGGGCCTCGATCGCTTCCTTCAGCATCTGGCGGTCACCATCGCTCTTGCGGAGATAGATGCCGTAGTTTTCGCTCTGCTCGTAGGTGTAGGGAATGCTCAGGCGGCCCGGTACCTGCAGCATGCGATAGGCCGCCGTCGTATCCTGCGTGATGGTGGCCGTCGCACGCCCGACGAGGATCTGCTCGATGACGCCGGATGCCGAGGGATAGGTCTGTGCCTGGATCGGCGCCTTGCCGCCGGCCTCAAGCTCCGCATTGAGATCGGCGACCATCTTTTCGTAGGAGGTGCCGGCCTCGATCGCCATCACCTTGCCGCTGACATCGGCCGGAACCTTCGTCTCCGTGTCGCTTGCCGCGGTGACCATCACGATATGCGAGCTGAAATAGGGGATGCCGTCGTATTTTTCGAGACGGGCCGGCGTGATCAGGATACCGCTCGCGACGAGATCGCAGCGCTTCGAATCGAGCGAGGGGAGCAGCCCCTTGAAATCGCCGACGACATATTCGGCCTTGGCACCCCACTGCTTGGCGATTGCGTCCATGACGTCGATCTCGAAGCCGACGAGGTCCTTGTCGCCGGGGTTTTCATAATATTCCATCGGCGGGAATTCGCCGCTGGTGCAGACCTTCAGGACGCCACCCGATACGAAATCGGGTTTCTGCTCTGCGGCAAGACCATTGCCTGCGCCGAGAAGAGCGGCCAGCATCGCGCCGGCGAGAAGAGACGGTTTCATTCCCAGTCGTGCAGTTTTCATCATCGTGTTCCCTTGTTTTTGGCTTCTTGGATTGATGTTTTGTGAAGTCGTATACGAACATCCCATGCAGACAAGCTAAATGTTTTCGCGAAATAAACGCAGAAAAACTAAACTATTTCGGTGAGGATCTGCCCGTACGTGTCGGTGTCGAAGGCCGGAAGGATCAGCGGCTCGACATGCCCGTCCCGGCGCGCGGTGAGGACGTATTGCATCATGGCTTCGTTGCTCGGCATTTCGAAAATCTGCACGAAATCATAGGGGCCGAGCAGGGCATAGAAGGCGATCGAGCGACCGCCGAGCGCGGCCACGCGATCCTCGCTGACCTTCCGGCGCTTGGCGCTGTCGGTCAGCTCGGTGAGCCCCTTCTGCGTCAGACGCATCAGGGAAACGTATTTCTGGCTCGCATGCACCTCGCTCATTTCGTAGACGTTCCAAGCTTCTTGAGCCCCTCAAGGACTGCGGCCGTATCGGTGAGCGCACCGAAAATGCCGTTCTCGACCGTGACCATGTGAAGGGCCGCCTCGTGGGCATATTGATCGCCGCTGGCGCAGGCATCGGAGATCGTCAGGCACTGGAAGTTGCGGTCGCAGGCCTCGCGCAGCGTGGTGTGCACACAGACATCCGTGGTGCAGCCGGAAAACAGGAGATGGGTGATGCCCTGCGCGCGCAGGACATGTTCGAAATCCGTGTAGGTGAAGGCGCCGTTGCAGGTCTTGTCGACGATGATGTCTTCCGGACGCACATCGAGTTCGGGAACGATCTGGAAGCCCGGGCTGGAGCGCAGCAGCGCGGTCGTGCCCTCAAGACCGGAGCGCTTCCGGCGCCATTTTTCGTAAGGCGTCATGTCCGCGAGGTCCCCGCGATAACCCTGCCGCGTGTGGATGATCTGCACGCCGGCCTCCCGACAAGCGGCAATGAGCCGGTTGACTGCGGGAAGGATCGCTCGGAGCGGCGCCGGGTCGTAGCCCTGGCGGGCGAAATAGCCGGTCGTCGACAGGAAATCCTCCTGCAGGTCTATGACAATGAGCGCAGTCTTCTGCGCCTCCAGATTGCCGTCATAGGGAAAGTCGAATGGTTTGGCCGCAATCATGAACGTTCTCCTCTTTGTCGTTGGGATAGCACTCTTAACAGTTTGAAAAAATCAATTTATAATCACCAGTATCGTTCTGTTTTTCCAAACAACTAGCCGGGTCAAATAATGAGCCGTCTGCCGCCGTACCTGCAATATCTGCCGGCCTTCGAGGCGACCGCGCGCCTCGGCGGGGTCCGGCATGCCGCCGAGGAACTGAACCTCAGCCCCAGCGCGATCTCCCTGCAACTGAAGAAACTGGGCGAAGCGACGGGGATCGTGCTGTTTCAGAAGGCGGGCCGGAATGTCGCGCTGACCCAGGCGGGCAAGGATTTTTCGCAGGCCGTCGCCATATCGCTCGGCCAGCTCGACACGGCGACGCGGGCTTCGCGGAAAATTACCGCCGGCGACCAGCCCGCCGCGCTGTCGGTCTCCGTACCGACGGCGCTCGGCATCGCCTGGCTGACGGCCGCGATCGTCGATTTCGCTCAGTCGAACGGCATCGCCAGCTTGACGATCAACGAGGCGATCACCGCCGCTGACGTGGATTGGGACAAAAACGACCTCGCCATCGTCTACGACAACCCGCCATTTACCGGAAAATACTGGCGATCCCTCAGCGAAGTCAGGCTCTGTGCCGTCTGCGCGCCGACGCTGTTTCCCCGGCTGGACCTGCGCAATCGCGACAGGAAGCTGAGTTCGGTCGCCCTGCTTCATGAAGACGACGGTGGCGAATGGGCAAAATGGTCCGTCGCCGCGCGGATAGGCCTCGAAGGCAACACGCGTGTGCGGGTGAATTCGGTGGCGCAGGCAATCGCCTCTGCCGTTCAAGGCCGCGGCGTGGCGCTGGTCTCCGATGTCCTGACGCGGAACTATCTAAGCGAAGGCCGTCTCATCCAGCCGTTTTCGACCACGATCAACGCAGCGCGGGAATATTACATCGTCTGCCCTGTGGACCGGGCGAACGACCCGGTCCTGCGCGCGCTTGCCGATCGCGTGATCGAGCAGTTGCGCCCCGGACGCGACCAGAATGCCTGATCGTCAAGCCCCGTTTGAGGACCGAAACCGATGACGCTGCCCCCCCTTCATGCCTTTCGCGTCTTCGAAAGCGTCGCACGGCTCGGCAATGTCGGCGCGGCGGCAGCGGAGCTGCATGTGACGCCAGGCGCGGTCAGCCAGCAGATCCGCGCGCTCCAGGTAGCACTCGGTGTCGACCTGTTTCAAAAACGCGGACGCCAACTGGCCCTGACCCCGAGCGGAAGCCAGCTCCAGCGCTCGGTGGCAAATGCGATGGACGCGATCCAGACCGGCGTGCGCCAGCTCTCGGCGCAAAGATACGGCGAGGCCAGCAGGCGAACCCTGACCATCTCCATCCCACAGGTGCATGGCGTCGCCTGGCTTGCGACCCGGCTTTTCACCTTCATGGCCGACAGTCCGAATTTCCAGTTGAAGGTCGTCACGTCCAGCCATTTTCCCGGCGTCGACTGGCGCAAGACCGACGTCGCGATCGTCTACGGGGCACCGCCATGGCCGGGTTTCTGGTGGCGTCTTCTGCACGGTATCCGCATGACGCCGGTGTGCAGCCCGCAGCTCCTGCGCGGACCGAACGCCATCCGCCAGCCCTCAGACCTTGCCTATCACCGGCTGCTCCATGAAGACGACGGTTCGCAGTGGCGGCGCTGGCAGGCAGAGGCCGGCATCGCCTATGCCGGGGAGGCGGACGTCTATTTCGACGACTTCGGCATCGTGCTTCAGGCCGCGCGCGACGGTTTCGGCGTCGCGCTCAGCGACGAAGTCGTTTCCGCCCGCGATCTCGACGAAGGCCGCCTCGTCCAGCCGCTGCAGCTCAGCGTGCCGGCCCTTCACAACTACTATTGCATCTGCCCGGAAGCGAAGCGGGAAACCGCCGAGGTCGGCTACTTCATCAACTGGCTGATCGAAGAGGCGACCATTCCCTGAAGGCGACCACCGGGCTCGGGTCACGGCTCAAAGCGCACCATCGACGATGACCATCGGCCGGCCTCGGGAACAAGCTTCGATGCGGGCATCGACGCGATAGATATCGCGCAACATGGTCGGTGTTATCACCTCGGCGGTTGCGCCACTCGAGGCCATTTCACCATTGGCGATGACGATCGTGTTCGTGCAGTAGCGCAGGGCATGATTGAGATCATGCAACGCGATGAGCACGACCATGCCAGTGCGGCGGGCAAGATCGGCGACGAATTCCAACACATCGATCTGCCGATGGAGATCGAGCGCCGAGGTCGGCTCGTCCATCAGCAGGACCTCGGGTTTGCGCACCAGCGCCTGGCCGAGCGAGACAAGCTGACGCTGGCCGCCGGACAGCGCATCGAGGCCGCGAAACGCAAGCTCTTCAATGCGCAACGCCTTCAAGATTGCATCGATCTCGAACAGCTCGCCGTCCTTCACACGCCAGCCGCCACCCTGTTTTGCGGCAAGCAGCAACGACTCGTACACCGTCAGCACGGCATTCGAACCGGTATCCTGCGGCATGTAGCAGATCGAGCGGTCCCCGCGGGCCACATCGGAGAGCTGCACGACACCAGGACCGGAAACAAGGCCTGCGATACGCTTGAAGAGGGTCGATTTTCCCGCCGCATTCGGGCCGATGACCGCGGTGGTGGTGCCGGATGCCAGCAGTTCGATCGCTACATTGGACAAAACCGTCGTGCGGCCATAGCTGGCGCCAAGGTCCTTCAGCACCAGGCTTACCATGCGCGCCTCCGGTTCGAGAAAATCAGGACGAAGAAGAAGGGAACGCCGACAAGCGCGGTGATGACCCCGATCGGCAGGATGGCACCGGGGATGAGCACCTTGCTGACGACTGATGTCGCCGACAGAAGAAGCGCACCGCAGATCACGGACCCGGGCAGAAAGAACCGCTGATCCTCGCCCACCACCATGCGCGCGATATGCGGGCCGACAAGGCCGACAAAGCCGATCGTGCCGACGAAGGAGACAGGAATGGCGGCGAGCAGACTGACGACGAGCATGGTGTGGAGACGCAGGCGCCGGACATTGACGCCCATGCTGGCCGCCTTGTCGTCGCCGAGCCGCAGCGCCGTCAGTGCCCAGGCATTGCGGATGAAGAGCGGCAGCGTCACGACCAGTATGGCCGCGGTGACGAACACCTTGTCCCAGGTCGCCTTCGTGAGGCTGCCCATGGTCCAGAACACGACGGCCGCGAGCGCCTGTTCGGAGGCGAGGTATTCGAGAAGCGACAGCGCGGCATTGAAGGTGAAGACGAGCGCGATGCCGAGCAGAACGATGGTCTCCACCGTCACGCCCCGCAACGTCGAGGCGAAATGAATGAAGAGCGCGGCCACCATCGCCATGATGAAGGCATTGACCGGCACCATGTATTGGGTCGCCCCCGGAAAGATGGCGACGCCGGCAACAAGCCCCAGCGCCGCACCGAAGCTGGCAGCGGCTGAAATGCCGAGGGTGAAGGGGCTGGCGAGCGGGTTCGACAGGATCGTCTGCATCTGCGCACCCGCAACCGAGAGCGACGCGCCGACCGTCACCGCCATCAACGCGATCGGCATGCGGATATCCCAGATGACGACACGCAGCTGGTCACCTGCCGTCTCCGGCGAGAAGAGCGCGGAAAGAACCTCGGAAACGCTGTAGTTCGCGGGCCCAAGCGCCATGTCGATGGCAATGCTGGCGGCAAGCGCAAGACCGAGGCCGGCAAGGATGAGGATACGCCGAAAGGCAAGGGCGCGATATTGATCGCGCCCCGTCGCCCTGGCTTCGGTCGCCGTGGCGGCCATCGACTACTCGCCCTTCAGCGAGACGAAGTATCCCGGCTTGTATTCAAGCGGCAGGAAGCGGGCGTGCAGCTCCTTGAAGGTCGCCTCCGGATCCAGGTCCTTGAAGAGATCGGGATGCAGCCACTTGGCGATCTGCTGGATGGCGACGAACTGGTAGGGGTTGTTGTAGAACTGGTGCCAGATGGCGTGCACATTGCCGTCCTTTACCGCCTTGACGCCCGTAAAGGCCGGACGCTTGGTCAGGTTTTCCAGCTTGCGGCGGGCTTCCGCCGTATCGGCGCCATACCCGACGCCGACCCAGTTGCCACCCGGCACATACCCTTCCCACATGCCGCCGGTGATGATCACCTGGTCGGGATTGGAGGCGATGATCTGCTCCGGGTTCACCGTGCCGAACGTGCCGGGGATGATCTCCCTGGCCATGTTCGTGCCGCCGGCGAGTTCGACCATCTTGCCGAAGTTCTCGTTGCCGAAGGACATGCAGCAATCGTCGGAGTAGCCCCCTGCCCGCTCGACGAAGACGACTGGCTTTGCCGGACCAGTCTTTTCAAGGACGTCCGTGACCTTCCTGATCGCATCGGCCCGGAAGGTGATGAAATCCTCCGCAACCTTCTCCTTGCCCATCAGCGTGCCCATGATGCGCATGCTCGGCTCGGTGTTCTCCATCGGCTTCTCGCGGAAATCGACATAGACGAGCGGGATGCCGACCTTGGCAAGCTTCTCGATGTAGCCGGCTTCTTCCGTCGCGGTCTTGGCATCGACATTCATCAGGATGACGTCCGGCTTCAGGGCCACGGCCTGCTCGATATCGAACGTACCGTCCTTCATGCCGCCGAAGGTCGGCAGCTTGGCGATGTTGGGGTATTTCGCGAGGTAAGCGGCGTAGGATTCCGGATCAGCCTTCGGCAGGTCGTCGCGCCAGCCGACAACGTGCTGGAACGGGTTTTCCTTGTCGAGCGCGGCGAGGAAATAGATCTGCCGGCCTTCGCCGAGGATGACATGCTTGACCGGCACGTTCACTTCGACGTCTCGCCCGGTAACGTCCTTGAGGACGACGGGATCGGCCATTGCCGGCAGCACGGTGGACACGAGGAGGCCGAGGGCAAACATCGTCGACTTGCCAGAAAAGGGCATGGGATTCATCTCCGGTGGAAACTGCCCGGCACATATTATTTTATGACTTTTATAGTCAAGTATTATCTTTTAGAAGCGTTCGAAGCTGAAATCGGGGAACGAAGCATGCAGAGCAACCGCACGACGGAGGGCACCAATTTCACCTTGCGGGATGAAATCAAGGCCTATTGGTCCGCGCGCGCTGCAACATTCGACCAGTCGCCCGGCCACGAGATCTTCTCCGAGGAGGAACGCGCCGCCTGGCATGCGCTCATCGAACGGCATCTCGGCCGTGGCGATGGCCGCGAGGCTCTCGACCTTGCGAGCGGAACCGGCGTGATCTCCCACCTGATGGATGACCTCGGCTATCGGGTGACCGGCATCGACTGGGCCGAACCCATGCTGGAACGCGCCCGCGCCAAGGCCGCAGCCCGCGGCCGTTCCATCCGTTTTCATCTCGGCGATGCGGAGAACACGCTTGAGGCCGATGACAGCTACGACGTGATCGTCACGCGCCATCTTGTCTGGACCCTTGTCGATCCGGCCGCTTGTTTTGCAGAGTGGCTGCGTGTCCTCAAACCGGGCGGCAAGCTGCTGGTCATCGACGGTGATTTCGTCAATACGGGCCTCGCCGAGCGGCTCGTAAAACGGCTCGCCGCCTTTCTGGAACGAGCAGGCACGACAGGAGTGCAGGCGCCTGCGGCCATGACCGGCACGCATGCAGACATCCTCTCCCGCGTCCATTTTTCCGGCGGTGCGCGGGTCGACGTCGTTTCACGCCTGCTTGCGGAAGCGGGTTTTTCAAGCGTGACGGCGGACAGGGATCTGCGGCAAATCCACAAGACGCAGGCAGCGCATTTCGGTTTCTTCAAGGCCATCGCGCGGGGCCTTCAACACCGTTATGCGATCGTAGCGCAAAAATGACATACCGAAACCAAACGCGGTTTCTTCGGCAACCCCGTCGTCGGATGCGAATTTTGCCAAGGGCCTTGGGGCGGCCCCTAATAGATCGCCTCAAGCCGCCTTGCGCGGCGCGCTGTTCATGAAGACAAGTGTTTCATCGAAAGAGCGGATACCGGCATCCGAACCGAGACCGGTCGCCACGAGCGCGGCGCTTGCCTGCGCGAGGTTAGCGCGGTGACCAGGTCCATCTTGTGATGCAGGGCCGTGATGTAACCGGCATCGAAGGCGTCGCCGCAACCCATCGTATTCGACCACCTCGATTTCGAACACCCGCTCCCGGACGACAGTACTTGCGGCATCCATGAAGCAGACATCGTCGCCGCCGAGGGTAAAAAAACAATGTTTTACGCCACGCTCCAGGAAGAACCGCCCTGCGCCCTCGACATCGGGCGCGGCCGAGATCTGTCTGGCCTCTTCGATCCGGGGCGTGAAGTAATCGATATACGGGAACAGCGGCTCGATGAGACCGAGCGTCCCGTCATTCGCGCCGAGAAGATCGAAAATGGTGTGCGTACCAATCGTGACGATGAGCGAAGGCGCGCTAAGCTTGTAGACCAGAAGGCCGTTCAACGCACCGAGCCTGGCACCGCCGCGGCGGCAACTTCAAGGCGGTGAACACTGCTCTCTCCAGGTCCGATCTTGACGCTGCGAGCCCGTCCGACGTCCTGTCGACAGCGGCCAGCGGCTTTCTCGACGCCGTCGGCACTTCCACCGGCCCACTTTACACGACAGACCTCCGGCGCGCCGCCCAAGCGCTTGCCGGCCGCGACATGCTCATCGCCATCGCCAAGGGCATCCGCAACCGCGGCAAGACGCAGTGTGGCGACAAGACCATGCTCGATGTCTGGCTCCCTGCCGCCGAGGCGGCATCCTCCGCCGTTGCCGGCAACCGCTCGAAATCGGACGTCTGGAACGCGGTCGAGACCGCTGCCGAAACCGGCGCCACGGTCCCACTCGTCAAGGCTATGGCCCGCCTGCAGTCCTGACGCGAACCTGCGCGCCAGGATCCGCGGAAAGTCGCAGAGAAGCGGCCAGGAACCTCAGCCGAGCACGCCTTCCACCGCCATAGCGGCGGCCAGCAACCGTTCGTCACCACACCGCGGAGCCGACACCAAGAGCCCGGCGGGCAAGCCCCCGGCACCCGTGCCACACGGCAGCGACACCCCGCACCAATCGAGAAAATTGCCGACCAGCGTGTTGCGCAGCGTCTTGCCGTTGGTCTGGAAGAACAGGTCCTCATCATCGAGCAACGGCTGGATTTCCGGGGCGACATGGGGAAGCGTCGGGCTGAGCAGCAGGTCCTGCGGACCGAGCCTGGCTTCGAAGGCTGCTGTCAGTTTTTCTCGGGCCTCCAGCATCTCGAGATAATCGGCGATGGTGATCTTCTCACCGAGCAGCGTGCGCTTGACGACACGGGGATCCATCTCCGCCGCCGCCGCACCCTTGATGCGCGCACGATGAAGGACGAAAGCTTCCGCCGTCACCAGCGCGCCGTGTTTCGCCATCAGTTCGAAAATTGCGGAAAACTCCGGGAAGGCCTCGCGCCGGATGCGCGCGCCGGCGCGCGAAAGCTGCGTGACGCCCGCCTCGAAAGCCGCGACGACCTCCGGTTCCGCACCGTCGAAGAACACGGTCTCGGGAATGACGAAGGAGAGGTCGGCAACATTCTGGTGCGGGACGGGGCCGGCAGCGGGCAGGCCCCGCATGGCAGCATCGATGAGGATCGCGTCCTGCACGGTGCGGCAGAGCGGACCAAGGGAATCGAGGCTTTTGGCCAGGGGGAACACACCCTCCATGGCGTAGCGCCCGCGGGTCGCCTTGTAGCCGACGATACCATTGAAGGCGGCGGGGATGCGCACCGAGCCGCCGGTATCCGTGCCGATGGAGACGGGCACGAGCCCAGCCGCGACCGCGACCCCGGAACCGGACGAGGAGCCGCCGGGAATGCGGTGCTCGCCAGCGGGCGAGGCCGGGTTGCGCGGCGTGCCGTAATGCGGATTGATACCGAGGCCGGAAAAGGCGAACTCGCTCATGTTCACCCGCCCGACGCTGACCATGCCGGCGCCCGCAAGAGCCTGCACCACGGCCGCATCGCGGCTTGCGGGCTCCGCGTCCCTCAGCACGCGGGAACCGGCGGTGGTCGGCAGGCCCGCGATATCGAAGAGGTCCTTCCAGGCGATCGGTACACCGTCGAGGACGCCGCGCGAGCGCCCTTTCCGCAGGCGCTGCCGTGCGGCCGCAGCTTCCGCTCTCGCCCGCTCCTCCAGGAGAAAGGTGAAGACCGCGGCATCCGGATGCGACCGGATGGCTGCAAGCGTCTCTTCCACAAGCGCAACGGGATCAAGCGCGCCCGACTGCAGAAGCACGGAAAGCTGGGCGATCGAGCGCGGCTCTGTCGTCATCGTCAAATGTCCTTCTCTGCACGCCCGACGAGCTGCATCCAGCGGCGGACGAGATAGTTGTGTTCATCCATGGTCGTGTTCCAGACGGCGATACCGTTGGCACGCTGCCAGTAGGAACCACCGCTGCGCACCGAGCCGCGTTTTACGCGGATCGTACCATCCGGACCAGGCAGGTCTTCCCGCGCGGCTAGCCCCTCATACCAGTAGTCCCATTCGGCGGCGCTCATATAGCGGCGCGAGCGCTCCGGGGTGGAGATGTAATAACCCTGCCGGGCGACGACGGCACCCGGCCAGCCGGAAATCCACCAGTTGAGATAGTCGTAGGCGACATCCAGCATGCGGCCGGAAAGGTGCCTCGACAGGCAGAGACCCCCATGCCAGGCACGGTAGCCTTCCGCAGGCGCCGCCTGTTCGACGGGAAAACCGCGGCCGTTCAGGATGCCGATACCCGTCGACCACATGCTCTGGATGTCGGTTTCATCCGCCACCATCAATCCCGCAGCGTCTTCCGCCGTGCGCCAGAAGCTGCGGAAGAAGCCCGCCTTGCGCCTTGTCTCCAGAATATCCATCAATGCGTCGATCTCTGCGACGGTCATGTTGCCGATATTGCCGAAGGTCATGAGGCCGGCGGCCTGCGCAGCAAGCGCGGCATCGAAAATACCGATCGCCGGTTCATCCACGAGGGCGGCACGGCCGCTCCAGCGTTCGTCGAGCAGCGCGGCCCAGCTGTTCATCGGCTGAAGGGGATCGAGGATGTCACTGCGATAGGCGAAGCTGTCGAAATTATGTGTCGTCGGCAGCATGGAGATGCGGCCGGTCGGCGTGTCGCCGAGGGCAAGGCTCGGCTGGACATAGAGTTTGCGCGCCGGCACGTCGCCCTGGCCGAGACGGGCGCTCGGACCGATCTGGCCGGTTTTCGTGAGGTCGTTGATCTCGCCCCAGAGCGGAACGCGGGCAATCTCGATCGGCTGGATGGCACGCCAGTACCAGACGATATCGAGATTGTGGAAGCACTGGTCGTAGATGTCGTAGCTGTCAGGCTCCTGCGCGGCCTTGTGCTGGGTGACGATGAAATCGTTGTTGTCGAAACTGACCTCGATGCCGAGATCCGCTTCGGCCTTCACCCGCAACTCCTCCAGAAGCGAGATGGCGGTGCCGAGCACACGCAGCTTCGGCTTGCCGGCCAGGTGGAGTGCCGGCGCTGCGGGTTCCGGTTTCGGGGAATGCTTGTTCATCAAGGGCTCTGGGCGTTGCGAACCGGTGCGGCTGCCTCTGGCTGTGGACTATCTGCCGCCCTCCCGGCAAGCGCGAAGGCATTGAAGGACCGTTTCAACAGGTTCGGATCGAGACCGTCAACAATAAAGACGATGCGCGAGGCGCGCTCCCCCACCGGCCATGTTTCCATATGCACGGGCGGATGGACGAGATGCTGCACGCCATGCACCGCCACCGGGCGATCCTCGCCCTGAATATCGAGCATGCCCTTCACCCTCAGTACACGTTCTCCATGGCGGTTGAGCAGCATGGTGAGCCAGACACCGAAGCCCGTCCAGTCGATCGGAGTATCGACGGTGATCACGAAGGAGGAAATGGCCGCCTGGTGTACCGTGCCGTCCGCCGCCACCAGCCCGGTTGGGGTATCGCAGTAGAAGCCGCTCGCCGATTGCAGCTTTGCCGCACGATGCGCCGTGTCATCCCCGAAGAGCGCATCGGCACCCGGTCCATCGACCGTTGCACTGTGGCGGACCGCATCCGGGTTGAGCTCGGCAAGGCGTGAAAGCAGACGCGCCAGACCACCATTACCATCGCAAAGATCCGCCTTGGTGACGACGATGTGGTCTGCGATGGCCGCCTGCCGGTTCGATTCGACATAGGTCTCCAGCTGGGCAGGGCCATTGACGGCATCGACCGTCGTCACAACGCTGCCAGCGCGAAAATGGTGGCGCAGAACAGGGTCGGATTTCAGCGTCGAAAGCACCGGGAAGGGGTCGGCAAGGCCGGTGCTCTCGATGACAACGCGGGTGAAGGGTGGCGCAAGGCCGCGTTCGCGCTTCGAATGGAGGTCACGCAACGCCTCGGCAAGCTCGCCGCGCACGGTACAGCACACGCAGCCCGATTGCAGCAGCACCATCGTTTCATCGATGCGCTCGACGAGGTAGTGGTCGAGGCCGACTTCACCGAATTCGTTGATCAGCACCGCGGTATCGGCGAGCGCGGGATCGGTGAGCAGGCGCTTCAGCAGCGTCGTCTTGCCCGAGCCGAGGAAGCCGGTGAGGAGATGGACGGGGGTGAAGGCAGGAATGTCAGCCATCGCTCCGCTCCATGCGGGTGATCAGCGAAGGATCGAGCGGATCACAGGGACGACCGGCAAGGCGCTCGGCGGCCGGCCAGAGATGGCCGAGGTCGTCGATCATCTCGCTCTTGCCGGTGCGGGTGGCGAGGATAAAGGACGCACCCTGCCAGTCGGAAAGGCTCATCCCGAAGGCGGCGAGCACGCGATTGGCAGCCGTCACCCGCCGGGCGCGCTCGCGACGCCGATCGAGGCGCTCAAGATTGCGGGTAAAGACGCCGGGGCGCGCCGCGGCATCCGTCCAATGCTGGTCTCCGCCGATGATGCCGCATAGGGAGCACATGGGGTTTGGTCCTTTCTATCGCCGAGACGCACAGCCCCTCATCCGGCCTGCCAACCTCCTTCTCCCCACAAGCGGCGTGAAGGAGGCAGGATACGCCGGTTGCCTCAGGCATCACCGTTCCGTTGGGCACCTCCCCTCCCCGCTTGCGGGGAGGGGGTTAGGGTGAGGGGCAAACGCTCCGCGCGATCCCCGCAGTCATTTCTTGCGTGGAAACCGCTTGGCGAAATCATCCGCGATCTCGTCCATCGTCACGAACTTCACACCCGGATGCTTGATCATGTGGGCATAAAGCCGCTCCAGCATCATCAGCACCTGTGGCCGGCCGGCGACGTCCGGATGGATGGTCAGCGGGAACACCGCATAATCCATCTCGCGATAGACCCAGTCGAACTGGTCGCGCCACATCTCCTCGATCTGCCGCGGATTGACGAAGCCGTGGCTGTTCGGGGATTTCTTGATGAACATCATCGGCGGCAGGTCGTCGAGATACCAGGAGGCCGGGATTTCGATGAGGTCGGTCTCATGGCCGCGCTTCAGCGGCACCATCCAGTCCGACGGCTTCCTGGAATAGTCGATCTTCGTCCAGCTGTCGCCGACGCGCACGTAGTAGGGCGTGAAGTCATTGTGCATCAACGAGTGGTCGTACTTGATGCCGCGCTCCAGCAGCAACTCGTTGGTGACATTGGAGAACTCCCACCACGGTGCGACATAGCCGGTCGGCCGCTTGCCCGAAAGTTTGGTGACCAGCTCGATGCTCTTGTCGAGCACCTCCGTCTCCTGCTCCCGCGTCATGGCGATGGGGTTTTCATGGGTATAGCCGTGAATGCCGATCTCGTGGCCGGCCTCGGCAACGGCCTGCATCTGCTCCGGGAACGTCTCGATCGAATGGCCGGGGATGAACCAGGTCGTCCTGATACCGAACCGCTCGAAGAGTTTCAGGAGCCGCAAGCTGCCCACCTCGCCGGCAAAGATGCCGCGCGAGATGTCGTCGGGCGAATCCTCACCGCCATAGGAGCCGATCCAGCCGGCCACCGCATCGACGTCGACGCCGAAACTGCACAAAATCTCTTTTGCCATTTTTATCTCCTTGGTTCCCTGAAAGAAGGATCACTGGGCCGGGATGACCGTCGCCTCGGCGGGGTTCCAGCTCAAAAGAACGGGGGTTCCGGCCGGGAACGCACCCGGGCGGTACTTGTCGACATGGGCTTCCAGCGCGATAGCCCGGCCGTCCTGAAGCCGCGCCGTCAGGTGGGCGATATGACCGACGACCTCGGAGCGCTCGATGCGGGCATCGACGCGGTTCTTCACACCGGAAAGCGCGGCCTCGCCCGCCGTATGCAGCTCGATCGCCTCGGCCGGCACGACGAGATTGACGCGGCCCTTCTCGGCGAGCGCCCCGTTGGCACGGCCGCAAAGCGTGCCGATGCCCGTCGTCACCACCACGTCCTCACCCTCGCTGCCTGCAACCTCGCCCGAAAGCACGGTGTTGCGGCCGATGAACTGCGCGACGAAGGGTGTGTTCGGCCGGCTATAGAGCTGGTGCGGCGGGCTCACCTGCTCGACGCGGCCCTGGTTCATCACAACGATGCGGTCGGAGAGCGCCAAAGCCTCGGACTGGGCATGCGTGACGAAGATGAAGGTGACGCCGAGGCTCTTTTGCAGGAGCTTCAACTCGTTCTGGATGGCCTTGCGGAGGTTCGCATCGAGAGCACCGAGCGGCTCGTCAAGCAGCAGGATGTCCGGCTCGACGACGAGGCCGCGGGCGAGCGCGATGCGCTGGCGCTGGCCGCCCGAGAGTTTTTCCGGCTTGCGCTCGGCGATGTCCTCAAGGCCGAGCGTTGCGAGGATGCGGTCGACCTTGGCCTCGCGTTCGCTCTTGGCGATACCCTTCACCTCCAGGCCGTAACCGACATTGCGGCGCACACTCATATGCGGAAAGAGCGCGTAGTTCTGAAAAATCATCGAGGTCGGGCGGCGCTGCGGCGGCACCTCGTTCATGCGCTCGCCGCGGATGCGCATCTCGCCGGAGGAAATGCCCTCGAAACCGGCGATCATGCGCAGCGTCGTCGTCTTGCCGCAGCCCGAGGGGCCGAGGAAGGCAATGAACTCGCCCTTCTGGACGGAAAGATTGAAATCGATGACGGCGGGCGTTCCGTTGTCATAGACCTTGCCGACAGTGTTGAGTTCGAGGTCGAATAGCATCAGAAAATCTCCGGTCGCGGACCGGGGCCACGCGCGCCCCGGTCCTTCGTCTTGGGATCAGGCGTTGAGGAATTCGTCCCACTTCTGGATGAGGTGATCGTATTCTTCCGGCCACTGGTGCCAGTAGGCGACGTTCTTGGCGCGCTCTTCCAGCGAACCACCATCGCGCAGGTCCCCCTCCTTGATGCCGCGCTCTTCCGCACCGACCCAGGGCTTGCCCTCGTACCAGAAGGCGTATTTTTCCGGGGCCATGACGTCCTTGATATTGGTCGAGGGCGAATAGTAGCCCTGTTCGGAGACGGTGATGCCGGGTTCACCCGAGAGCCAGTAATCGGCATAGGCGATGACCGCCTCCCGGTTGGTGGTGCCCGCGATCATCGACGGGCCGATCGCCCAGCCGCGATAGCCTTCCTTCGGCACGGCGTATTTGCAGGCCTTGCCCTGCGCCTTGACAGCCATGACGGCGGGTTGCCAGGCGTCGCAGACGACCATCTCGCCCGAGGCCATCAGGTTGACCAGCTCGCCGAAATCGCCCCAGAGCGCACGGAACTGGCCTTCCTTCTTCTTGGAGACGAGAAAGGCGGCGGCCTCGTCGATCTCGGCGGCGGTCGGGTTGCCGGGGTTCTTGACATCCGAAAGACCGAGCGTGTTCATCGCCATGATGGCCTGGCCGAAGGCGATGAGCGGGTCGGTGTTGAGGCCCGACTTGCCCTTCCACTTCGCATCGAAGATCGCCGTCCAGGTATTGGCCTCCTCATCGGAGAGCACATCCGGGTTGTAGCCGATGGAATCGTAGTTGTAGACGGCGGGCACCATGTTGAGCACGGTTTGGCCCTCGTCCGCCCAGATCTGGCCGACGATCTGCGCGGCGCGGTCCCACTTGTCGCTCGCCGTGGTGAAGGTATCGCGGATGTTCGCCCAGTTCTTCAGCGAAGCCGCCGGGATCGTCTCCACATTGTCGGTCATGACGATGGAGGGCAGGCGCTCGGCGATGATCTCCCAGCAATCGTAGTCCTTCGAGCCCGAGAGGATCTTCGTCTGCGCATCCGGGAAGGTGGCGGCGGTACCGGACGTACCGCCGACACCCGACGCCTTCTTGAACTCTTCGAGGATGCGTTCCTGCACCGTTACGGAAAGGCCGATGGTGCGGAGCTGCTGGCCGGCAAGGTCAGCGGCCTGCGCGAAGGCCATGCGGGAGGACAGGAACGGCGTGCCGCCACCCATCGCCAGCGCCATCACGCCTGCCGAGCGCTTGAGAAGCGAGCGGCGATTGATTTCCGACTTGAACATGTCTCTTCTCCAGTTGTTATCGTTCCCTGAGCCGCCCTGCGGCTCTCTTTTTGTTCGCAATTCCGGACGCAAAACCGCTGCACATGTTTGCTGGAATTGCTCAGTACCGGCCCACCAGAAGGCCGCCATCCACGACCAGCACCTGGCCGGTCATGTATCTCGCGCTGTCGGAGGCAAGGAACGCGGCGACATCGGCGATGTCCTCCCCGGTTCCAAGCCGCCCCATCGGAATGAACTCCGCCGCCTTTTCCGCTGCCGCCGGCCCGAGCGAATTTTCCTCGGACAGAAGCTGGGCGGTGCGGATGTAGCCGGGCGCAATGCCGTTCACCCGCACACCGTCGCGCGCCATCTCGACCGCGAGCCCCCGCACGAGGCCGACGACGCCGGATTTGGCCGCCGAATAGTGCACATGCTCGTCCCAGCCATAGGCGACACCCATGATGGAGGAGAGCGCGACGACCGCCCCGGATCGACGGGCACGCATACCGGGCGCGGCGGCGCGCACGAGGCGGAAGATGCCCTTGAGGTCGATGTCGAAGGTGAGGTCCCACTTCTCGTCGGTGAGATCGGCAAGCTTCGTACGGTGCGCGATGCCGGCATTGGCGACAACGACGTCGATCCGCCCGTGCCGCGCCTCGACATCAGCAACGAGCGCATCGGTCGCCGCCGTTGAGCGCACGTCGTAGCGATGGAATTCCGCCGAGCCGCCGGCCGCAGAAATCGCCTCGACGACCGCGCGGCCTTCCGCCTCCAGAATATCGGTGACGACCACATGGTCGCCGAGCGCGCCAAACGCCTTCGCGGTGGCTGCGCCGATGCCGATGCCGGCCCCGGTGATGATGACGATGCGTTTCTTTTGGTTGGACATTGTTGTCTCCGGGTTCACAGCATGACGTCGCCGGAATTCGGTCCGAGCGTCTGCCCGACGAAGAGGCTGGCGGCAGGCGAGGCGAGGAAGGCGACCGTCTCGGCGACCTCCTCCGGCTCGCCGAAGCGACCGAGGGGAAGGCCGGCGCGTTTGGCGGCGCGCCAGTCTTCGGAAAGGCCCATGACCAGTGGCGTGTTGATCGGCCCCGGCGCGACGGCGTTCACCCGCACGCCGCGGGCGGAAATCTCGCGGGCGAGCGCCTTGGTCATGCCGATGATCGCGGCTTTCGCACCGGAATAGTGCACCAGCTCCACGCCGCCGATCTGGCCGAGCTGCGAGGCGACATTGACGATGACGCCTGTTCCGGCGGCAAGCATTGCCGGCAGCACGGCCTTGGTCATCAGGAAGGTGCCGCGCACATGCACGGCGAACATACGGTCGAAATCGCCGACATCGAGATTTTCGAACAGGGCCTGATGGACGATGCCGGCATTGTTGACGAGCAGCGTGACATCGCCATGCGCCGCAACGGCGGCAAGATGGATGAGCGCGACATCCGCCTCGCCGGAGACGTCGCCCACAACGGCGACGGCCCGGCCGCCCGCCGCGCGGATCTCGCCCACGACAGCCTCGGCATGTTCGAGCGAGAGATCGTTGACGGTGACGGCATACCCATTCGCCGCAAGTTTTATCGCGATGGCGCGGCCGATGCCGGAGCCTGCGCCGGTGACGAGAGCAGCGCCCGCCATCACGCTTCCTCCTGGATCGCCATGCGCTTGGCACGGCGCACAGAAAAGCCCATCAGAACGGCATAGGTGCCGAGCAGCGCGAAGGAGAACAGCGTCGTCAACACGCCGAAGGCGAAGACGTTCGGATGCACTTCCACCGAGAAGGTGCCGTAGATGGCGAGCGGCAACGTCAGGTCCCGGCCGGAGGCAAAGAGCGTGCGCGAAAACTCGTCATAGGAGAGCGTGAAGGCAAAGAGCATGGCCGAAAGCACGCCGGGGAAGATCAGCGGGAAGGTGATCTTGCGGAAGGTGCGTGCCGGAGTGACCCCGAGCGACCAAGCGGCCTCCTCGACGCTCGGATCGAAGCGGTTGAAGATCGCCAGCATGACGAGGAAGGCGAAAGGGAAGGTGTAGACGACATGCAGCACGAAGGCCGTGCCCCACCAGTGGCGGTCGATGCCGAGCGCGTTGGCGACCAGCGCCATGCCGAGGCCGACGAGCACGCCGGGCACCATCATGCCGAGCACGATGAGATAGAAGACGACGCCCGAGCCGCGGAACTTCTTGCGGAATGCCTGTGCGGCGGTAACGCCGAGCACGGTGGAGACGATCATCGTCATGACCGCGAGCGCCAGCGAGCGCACCAGCGCCTGGTCGATCGGCAGCGGCGCGATGCGCGACGGCGGCGTAAGGCCGAAGAGGTGCTTGTACCAGTAGGTCGACCATTCGATGATCGGGAACTGCGGCCCGCCCTCCGGCCCGGTCTGGAAGGAAAGGATGGCGAGCACCGCAAGCGGGCCGTAGAGGAAGACGATGAACAACGTCGTATAGAGGCCGAGGCCAAGCTTGATGCCAGCTGCGTTCATGGCTCAGAGCTCCTTCCTGAGATCGACGACCCGAAGCATGGCGGCAACGACCGCCCCCATCAGGATGGTCAGCACCACGCCGGCGACGGCGGCGAAGGCCCATTTCAGCGAGCCGACCTGGGTGACGATGATGTTGCCGAGGAGGTTGACCTTGCGCCCGGAAAGGGCGGCCGACGTCGCGAATTCGCCGAGCACCATGACGGAGACGAAGATCGAGCCCACCACCACGCCCGGCATGGAGAGCGGCAGGATGATGGTTCGAAAAATCCGCCAGAAGCTCGCGCCGAGATCCTGCGCCGCCTCGATGACGGAGGGATCGATGCGACCGAGCATGAAGGCGATAGGCCCAACCATGAAGACGCAATAGATCTGCGTCATGCCGATGATGACCGAAAGTTCGGAGAAGAGCAGCACCTCGATCGGCTGGGTGACGATGCCGAGCTTCATCAGGATCATGTTGATCGCGCCCTCCTTGCCGAGCATCGGCCGCCAGGCGAGCACGCGGATGAGGAAGGAGGTCCAGAACGGAATGACGCAGAGCACCAA
This sequence comes from Shinella sp. SUS2, assembly GCF_001262505.1. Taxonomy (GTDB): domain Bacteria; phylum Pseudomonadota; class Alphaproteobacteria; order Rhizobiales; family Rhizobiaceae; genus Shinella. The sequence continues at coordinate 11,510 of NZ_KQ410734.1, read as the reverse complement.
CAGCGCCGTCGAGAGCGTCTTGTTCTTCACGAACAGTCCGACGAAGAGCGCCGCGGGATATCCGACGAGGAGCGTCGAGACGAGTACGATCAGCCAGATGCGGATCGTCGTCCAGAGCGCGCCGAGATAGGTGTCCGACGAGAAGAAGGTGACCCAGCTCTTCAGGGTCAGCGTCGGCTCGATCTTGAAGGTGGTCTGCGTCCAAAACGAGACGTAGACCATCATCAGGATAGGCGCGACGAGGAAGAGCAGCATCCACAGGACGCCGGGGGCGAGCAGCCAAATGGTGCGGTCCGGCTTCTTGCGGGCGGCGGATGCCGCCGTCTCGACCGGCGTGTCATGGCTGGTGGCGGCCATCGTCATCTCTCATTCTCCGGGTGGATGGGGGCTTCAAACGAAGACAAGCGCGTCCTCCCGTTTCCAGACGAGGGCGTAGCGAGCCTTTTCCTCGAAAACCTCGGGTGCGGCGTGGCTGAGATGGGTCTCCACCTCGAAGACGCGACCGTCGTCGAGCGTGAAGAAGGAGTTGATCGCCGCACCGGAATACTCGCTGGCGACGAAGCTCGCCTCGATGCGCACCTCGTCGCCAGCGGCCGCCGCATCTCTCGGGCGGATCGCAACCCGGTCGTAACGGATGGCGTAGGCCTGCTTGCCGGATTTCTGCCTGCTGCCGCCAAGTGCCAGGCGGCCGACCGCGCTCTCGAAGACATCCCCCGACACCGCGCCGGAAAAGATGTTGTAGCAGTTGAGGAAACGCGCGACGTCGGCCGAGGCCGGGCGGCTGTAGAGCGTGCCGGCATCGCTCGATTGCGCGATGCGGCCACGATCGAGCACCAGCACGGTGTCGCCCATGGCGAGCGCCTCGGTCTCGGACCCCGTGACATGCAGGAAGGTCACGCCGCAGCGCTCGCGGATCGTACGCAGTTCGCTGCGCATGCGTGTGCGCAGATTGGCATCGAGCGCGCCGAGCGGCTCGTCGAGCAACACCATGCTCGGCTCCGTCACCAGCGTACGGGCGAGTGCGACGCGCTGCTTCTGTCCGCCGGAAATCTGCGTAACGGCACGGTCTTCCAGGCCTGAAAGCCCGACGAGGCCGATCATGTCGCGTACCCGCACGGCAACGACCTTCGCATCCGTCACCGGATCGACTGCACGGTTTTCAAGACCGAAGGCGATATTTTCGGCAACGCTGAGATGGGGAAAGAGCGCAAAGTTCTGGAAGACGAAGCCGATGCCGCGCTCATGTGGCGGCACACCGTCGATGCGCCGGCCGGCAAAGAGGATTTCACCGCCATCCGGCTGCTCGAAACCGGCGATGACCCGCAGAAGCGTCGTCTTGCCGGAACCCGACGGTCCAAGCAGCGAGACGTAACTATCCTCGGCCAGCATCGCATCGACGCCTGCAAGCGCCGGCACGCCGGCAAACGCCTTGTGTACATTTTTCAGTTGGAGGACGGCTGACAACTCTGTTCCCACCAGTTCCCGCCAGGGCCTTCCTGCAGACAAGGCTCCGCCGTCCACCGGACGGGAAGCCGCGTCCGGAGAAGACAAAGAGCTTGCAGTCCCGCATCGGTCAGATGCGCGGCGCAGCGTCGATCCTGAGCATTTCGTTTTGTTCCACTGTCGACGCCTCTTGCGGACGTCTTGGTATCAAAAGCATGGCATGAATGATTTTTGTATTCAATAGACTTTTTAGAAATTTCTATCGCGCAACCATTTTCGCCTCCAGGCCACAGAAATCCAGCCACGACGACCTGACTTTCTCGCGCAGCCTCTTTCAACTCTCTGTCGATTTTTCGCGCATTGTGCGCAAAATTCATCGCATTCGCCGATAAAATCGGCGATCACTCCACAAAGACAGCACAGCCATCATGAATGCGCCGCAGCTTTCCATCGTCAACGATAAGCGAAAGCTATATTCAATCTTTGTATTCAATAATCATTTATGCTGTCCTTTCCTTGCGCCGGAGAATGCGTCAGAGTGCATCCCTCCACGAGGCCGACGGATACGGGATTCCATGACGGACGAGCAGGCAGCCACCGGCACCCAGCGGCGCTACGCGATCGCCGAGGACGTGCTGCGCAGCAATATCGAAACGGGCACGCTGCCACCCGGCCTGGTGCTCCTGGAAGGCCCGATCGCCGACATCCTGCAAACCTCGCGCGCGCCGGTGCAGCGCGCCTTGCAGACGCTGGAAGCAGAAGGATTGGTGCACCGCTTTTCCGGCCGCGGCTTTCTCGTCGGCCCGCCGGGCGCGGATGTCGAGCCGAACCGCACGGATATCAAGGCCCTCGGCCTCATCGTGCCGCGCCATGCCGACGAAGCCCTGCAAAGCCGCTCCTCCTGGGAGCGCATCTACAACCAGGTGGAAGCGGATGTCGCGGGCTGCGTGGTGTTCGGCCGCTACCGGATCATAGAGATGGAGCTCGCCAACCATTTCAACGTCAGCCGCACCGTGGTGCGCGACGTGCTGACGCGGCTGCGCGAGCGGGGCCTCGTGCGCAAGAACCAGAGCTCGCACTGGATCGCCGGGCCGCTGACCGCCCAGACGGTGAAGGACCATTTCGTGCTGCGCACCATGCTGGAACCGCCGGCGATCCGCCTCGGTGCCCGCGCCGTCAGCCAGGCACGGCTGGAAACCCTTTTGAGGCGCCTGCGCGGCGCCGAAGAGGCGAGCACCGCCGGGGCGCTGCGCGAGGTCGAGGCGATCCAGACCGAGTTCATCGAATGCTGCGTGCTCGCCGCGCCGAACGAGCGGTTGAAGGACCTGGTGCGCAACAATCTCCTGCCCGTCACCGCCACCGACCGCCTGCTGCGCCGTCTTGGCCTGCCCGGCGATCCCGCGATCATAACGGAACTGCGCCTCGTCGCAGAACTTCTGCTGCGCGGGGCGACGGAATCGGCGGTCTCCATGATGGAGACTCACCTGCAGGCTTCGCTGAACCGCACCATCGCCCAGATGAAGATCGTCGCGATCATTCCGGGGCCGGGGGTGACGGCCGCCTATCTGACGCCCGTTCTCGATTGAGCGCTGACGGTATCGTGCATCACTCGCTGGGCTGTGGGGCATATCGCCCCCTGGCCCGTCGGCCATTCCCCCCTCAAGGGGAGAAATTGGCAGGAGGCATGAACCTCGCGCAAATTGCAGCGCCGGGAATGGACGAAACGGTGCCCCATCCGATCTCCTCTCTCGCGAGGGGGATGGCCGGCAGATCAGAGGGGGGTGCACCCAAAGCATCCGCCGCACCGCAGTCAAAGACCCCGCCCCGCCAGGCGGTCCACGTCTCGTCCTGAGTGCGACGGCCGACCGCACAGCCCCGCCTCCTACGCCAGCGCTTGGCGCAGCTGCACAAGCCCCGCCTGTCGGACTTTCCGCGCCGCCAGCGCCTCCTCCATCGTCACCTTGACGAAGCGGGTTGGCGTGTGCGGCTGGAGTTGGCCGATGAAGTCCATGTCGGCGGAAATGACCGTGCCGACCATGAAATAGCCACCGCCGGAGACGGCGTCGCGGTGCAGGATGATCGGCTCCGTGCCGCCTGGCACCTGGATCGAGCCGTAGGGATAGCAGCTATCGACGATGTTCGACGGGTCCGAACCCGCGCCGAACGGCTGGTCGCGCTCCACGAAATCGAGCTTGCGCCCGCCCTTGAAGCGATAGCCCATGCGGTCCGCCTCGTTCGCCACCTTCCATTCGTCGGCAAAGAAGTTTTCCTGCGATTGTTCGGTGACGCGGTGCCAGTAGAGGCCGGGCAGCACGCGCAGCTCCGCCGGCAGGCCCGGCTTGCGGCGCAGCGCCTCGGGCACGGTCTTGCCCTCGCTTGCCAGGCTTCCCGCGCCGACCGGCAGCGCGTCGCCCGCCGCAAGCGGCCGGCCCTTGAAGCCGCCGAGCGCGCCGATCGGATAGGTCGCGCGGCTGCCGAGCGCTTCCGGCACGTCGATGCCGCCGGAAACGGCAATGCAGATGCGCGCGCCGGATTTCAGGAAGTCGAAGGTCAGCGTCTGGCCCGCCTTCACCCTGAAGGCCGTCCAGCCGGGCTGGAGAACGCCGTCCACCTTGGCCGGCATGTCCGCGCCGGTCACGGCAACCAGCGCATCTTCGGAAAATTCCAGCTTGGGACCGATGAACACGGCCTCCAGCCCCGCCGCGCCCTCGTCGTTGCCGACGAGCAGGTTGGCCGCGCGCATCGCATAGCGGTCCATCGCCCCGCCGACGGGAATGCCGAGGTGGAAATAGCCGGGCCGGCCGAGATCCTGGACGGTGGTCGCAAGACCGTGATGGAGTACCTTAATGGCCATGGAGCATGCCCTCCAGCTTGGCGTTGGTGCCGTCGATGTCCTTCTGGAAGTCCCTGAGGTCGAAACGCACCTCGCGGATGGGCGGGGCGAAACGGCCCCTGTCGACATCCTCCACCGCCTGGTCATAGGCGTCGCGGTCGATCGGCTTGAACTTCACGATGTCGCCGGGGCGGAAGAACACCATGAAATCCATGAGATAACTGGTCGTCTGCGCCGGATCGAAGATCGGCATGGGCGTGATGCCGAACATCTGGTAGCCGCCCGCCCCGCGCACCGAATAGATGCAGCCGAAGCAGCCGCCATGGCCGACCGTGAGGCGCGGCGTGTCCGTGCGGGGCCTCAGATATTTCGGCACCTGGATCTGCCGCTGGCGCTCCACCATCTGGTACATGAAGGGCAGGCCCGCAACGAAGCCGACCATAGAGACGAACCAGGGCGAGCCGGAATGCGCGGCGACGAAATCCTCCACCGAGCCGTAGCCGTTGATGCGCGCGGCATAGTCGAGATCGGTGCCCGAGGGGTCCTGGTGGCGCTCGCGAAAGCGCATCAGCGTCTCATGCGTGAAGGGATCGTTGTAGAAGACGGGGATTTCGACGATGCGGGTGGTCAAGACAGGCTCGGCCTTTTCCGCCGCGCCCTCGATGGCCTTCACCTCGCGCAGGATGTCGTCGGGGTGGATGAGGTCGGGGTCGAACTTCACCTGGAAGGAGGCGTTTGCCGGGCAGATTTCCGTCACGCCCCTGATGGCGCTCTCGCGAACCCCCTTCGCCATGGACAGGCTCTTGAAGAAGGCTTCCAGCGACATCTCCTCGCTGCATTCGACGAACAGGTGCTCGTCGCCGCCAAATGTGTATCGGATGCTCATCAGGCAACCTCCGCAGTCGCGCCGGCCTTTGCGGCGAAATCGGTTTCAAGCCAATGTTCGAGGAAGCGGGTGTCGAAGGCGCCCCGCGTAACGCTGGCATCGGTGGCAAGCGCCAGATGCAACGGTATGGTCGTCGAAATGCCCTCGATAACGAGACCTTCCAGCGCGCCTTTCAGCCGCGCAAGGCAAGCCTTGCGCGTCTCGCCCCAGACGATCAGCTTGCCGACGAGCGAATCGTAGAAGGGCGGGATCGTGTAACCCTCGTAGAGCATGGTATCGAAGCGGATACCCTCGCCCTCCGGAACGACGAGCCTGGTGATCGTGCCCGGCGCCGGCAGAAAACCCCTCGCCGGGTCCTCGGCATTGATGCGGCACTCGATGGCGTGGCCTTCGGCCACAACATCCTTCTGACCGATCGACAGCGGCGCACCGCCGGCAATGCGGATCATCTCTTCCACGAGGTCGATGCCGGTGATCATCTCCGTCACGGGATGCTCGACCTGGATGCGTGTGTTCACCTCGATGAAATAGAAGTCACGCGTCGCCTCGTCATAGAGATATTCCACCGTGCCCGCGCCGCGATAGCCGACCTCGCGCGCCAGCGCCACCGCACTGTCGCACAGCCGCTTGCGCACCTCGGCGGGAAGCAGGAAGGACGGCGCCTCCTCCCAGACCTTCTGGCGGCGGCGTTGCAGCGAGCACTCCCGCTCGAAGCAGTGGACGAAGTTTTCGCCGTCACCGAGGATCTGCACCTCGACATGGCGGGCCTTAGTGATGACCTTTTCGAGATAGAGCCCGCCATCGCCGAAGGAGGCGAGCGCCTCAGCCGACGCCTGCGGAAAATGTCGTTCAAGATCGGCGAGATCGGCGGCAATGCGGATGCCGCGACCGCCCCCGCCCGCTGCCGCCTTGATCATGATCGGAAAGCCGGTTTTCTCAGCCACGGCCCGCGCTTCCTCAAGGGTCGCAAGCCGCCCGGCGCTGCCGGGCACCGTCGGCACGCCGGCTCTTGCCGCCACTTCGCGCGCGGCCACCTTGTCGCCGAGCAGGCGGATGGCATCGCCTTTCGGGCCAATGAAGATCAGCCCCGCGGCCTCCACCGCATCGGCGAAATCGGCATTTTCCGAGAGGAAACCGTAGCCCGGGTGCACCGCATCGACGCTGGCCGCCTTGGCAGCGTTCACCACCGCCTCGATGTTGAGATAGGATTTCTTCGGCGCCGGCGAACCGATATCGACCGCCTGGTCCGCCAGTTTCACCGCCAGCATGTCCGCATCGGCGGCGCTGTGCACCTGCACGGTGCGAATGCCGAGCGCCTTGGCCGCCTTGATGATGCGCACCGCGATCTCCCCGCGGTTGGCGACGAGGATCGAGCGGATCGTCATGCCTCTACCTCGGCAATCACCTGCCCCGCCATGACCGGCTCCTCGTTGTCGACGAGGAAGGTAATGTTCCTGCCTTCGACGCCCGCCGGCACCTCCTGGAACGTCTTCATCACCTCGATGAGCCCGATCGCATCACCGCTCGAAACGCTGTCGCCATCCGTCTTGAACGGCGGCACGTCCGGCGAGGGCGAACGGTAGAAAGTGCCCGGCAGGGGCGATCTGATCTCGATCTTGCTCATATTGTCTCTCTCCACTTGAACTCTTTGTTGTCACGCACTTGCCGGCGCAAACCGCTTTCGAACGTTTGCCGGAACTGCGTCAGCGCCCGGCCGCCGAGACCGGCGCGATGCGAATGCCGGCCCCCACCAGCGCCTCCCGCATGCGGCTAACAATCTCGAAGGCGCCGAGCGTATCGGAATGGAAGCAGATGGATTCGAAGTCGATGGCGATGTCGTTGCCCTGCACCGTGCGCACCCGGCCCTCCTGGCAGGCGCGCAGCACCTTCTTCGCGATGGTGGCGGGATCCGGCCGGCCGGCATCGCGGGTGAAGACGATGGAGCCGCTGTCATCGTAATCCCGGTCGGCATAGAACTCCCGCACGACCGGCTGACCCGCCTCCTGCGCCGCACGAAACGTCGCCGAGCCGCCCATGCAAAAGATGAAGGCGTTCGGCTCAACGGTGCGCATATACTGGACGAAAATCTGCGACAGTTCCGGATTGACCGCCATCTCCATGTAGAGCGCACCGTGCGGCTTGACATGTTGCAGGCGCACGCCGTGGCGATGGGCGAATTCCCTGATGGCCCCGACCTGGTAGACGATGTCGTTGACGAGTTCGCGCGCCGTGCCGGCGATCTTGCGCCGGCCAAAACCTTGCAGGTCGTTGTAGCCGGGATGCGCCCCGATGCCGACGCCGTGTTCGGCGGCAAGCCGCACCGTCTCGTCCATCAGGTTGGGATCGCCGGCATGGAAGCCCGCCGCAATATTGGCAGAGCTGATCAGCGGCATCAGCGCTGCGTCGTCTGTATCGCCGACGCGCCAGCGGCCAAAGGCCTCGCCCATGTCGCAATTGATATCGACGACCTCGCGCACTGCTCTACCCTCGCCTGCTGTTTTCCTCGAAAGAAACGCTAGGCGGTTTCAGGGCTTTTGAAAAATTCTATTTTTGCAGATACGAATTCTGAAAATCAGAACAATAAGCCTGCTTTTGTTGCAACGCAGAATCCAAAAAAAACAGCGAGATAACGCAGGAATGCCCAAAACTTTTCGACATCACGCCCAATTCTGCAGCGTGCATTCTGATTTTTCGATACCATGCCACGATAAACCAGAAGAGGAATTGCAGCCGTGACGATCAGCCTCCGCCAGATCCGCTACTTTGTCGCGACCGCCGAGCTCGGCCAGATCTCGCAGGCCGCGGTGGACCTCTCCATTTCGCAATCGGCGGTGACGACGGCGATCAAGGAGCTGGAACGCACGCTCGGCGCCAGCCTGTTCCTGCGCGCCCCGCACGGCATGGACCTGACGCCCGCCGGCCGCCAGTTCCTCTCGCATGCCTATGAGATCCTGAAGAAGGTCGACGAGGCGATGCATCTCAACGTCGTCAGCAGCGAGATCGAAGGTACGCTGACGGTCGCCGCGACCTATACCGTCATCGGCTATTTCCTTCCCCTCCATATCGAGCGCCTGCGCCGCCTCTTCCCGAGGCTCGAGATCCAGCTTTTCGAGTTGAACCGCGAATCCATCGAGGAGGGGCTGCTGAGCAATCGCTACGATATGTCGGTGCTGCTCACCTCGAACATTCTCAACCCGGCCCTGGTGACGGAAAAGGTTTTGAGCTCCACCCGCCGCCTATGGCTCCCCGCCCAGCACCCGCTGCTGCAGATGGAAACCGTCGGCTTCAAGGAGATTGCCGAGGAACCCTACATCATGCTGACGGTGGACGAGGCCGCCCATTCCGCCCTGAAATACTGGAGCGCCACCCCCTACCAGCCGCGCGTCATCCTGCGCACGTCGTCCGTGGAAGCCGTGCGCTCTCTCGTCGCCAATGGCCAGGGCGTCGCCATCCTCTCCGACATGGTGCACCGCCCCTGGTCGCTGGAAGGCCGCCGCATCGAAACCGTCAACATCGCCGACCCCGTGCCCGCCATGGATGTCGGCCTCGCCTGGCGCCGCAACATGGAGCTCACCCCACCCATGCTCGCCTTCCGCTCCTATTTCCAGCAGGCGTTTCACCTGCCGGAACGGTAGTATTGCGGCAAACCTCGACACCGGAATTGAGTGACCGCCAAGCGGCTGCCTAAGGCTCCGCCTGCACCTTCACCTCGCCCCAGTTTTCATCCGCCTTTTGGATGTAGCCTTTGGTATCCTTGCTCCAGAGCGCTTTGATATCGTCGTTGTAGTTCAGGTAGAGCTTTCCATCGACGATACTGAAGGCCTGCGGTTCGGTGGGCGCCTTGTAACCTTTCGCGGTGCCATAGGCGCAGTAGCCGCCATATTGCGGGACATAACGCACGGGATCGCGCAGGAACGCCTCCCGGTTCGCCGCGGTGGAGAAATGGAAAATCGCCCCCTTGTAGGGAGCGGAGAATGCGCTCGACCCCTTCACGGGGCCGCCTTCGGTGAAGTAGGCGACCGCATCATATCCATTGATCGCAACGCCTTCCTTCGAAAACACCTCTCCTGCCTTCGCCAATGCGGGCGACAGCACGGATGCAAGGCAGACGACGGTAGGAATGAGAACGCTGGCCTTCAACATGGGTGGTCCTTTCGTTGATTTCCGATTGTTGCCGGTTCCGGCAGCTGGAGGATAAGGCGCTTTGTGGTGCCTATTGTGCGCACCTCGACAGGGCGGCGAGCGCTTCGAGTTCGCGAATGCGGGCTTTCTTGTCCGTTGGGGCGACGAACAGCGAGAGAGCGTCGTCGGGCGAACGGGAAACACACCAGAATGCCAGCGAAAACAACGCGGGTGTCATGGCGCTCGCCAAGGCGGGTTCCCGCCGCTTTCCCGGCATCTCGAGCTCCAGGCCTCCCCAGATCGTCAGGTCGCATCCATCGCCGACGCTACAGCGCAAGATCGCGCCTATGGATCGGCCCGGCGCACGCCGCACGGCCAGCGATACCTCCGCATCGACATGCAGGCGGATCGTCGAGGGGGCCATCACATGCGGCAGCGTGCCAAGACCGGTCGTTGCCTGAAGGGGAGCGTCGGGGCACGCGATCGAGAGCGACCTTTGCAATTGAATGAAGTGGGCAAGGCTCGGGTTCAGCGTCTTCCCCCACGGACTTGTCCCTTCCCCAAAAAGCCGGACGACACCGCGACCCGAATGGAATTGCGACTTCGATTGCAGCACAAGACGCTCCTTTGTCTCGATGCCGGAACGGCTGCCTGCCGCCCCGGCTCACTGCAACAGCTACGGTCCCGGACAGGAATTTGTTACAGGCCGGTGGGCATTTCCGGCAGACGATCGGCGCTATTTCGGAAACCCGACAGCCGTCAGGCCGGCATCCAGCATGTCGGCGCGCGCCTGGTGTCCGCCGCCATGGATGCACATGGTGCTGCTGCCCCTGAGGCAGCCGGGCGCGACCTCACAATCGATGCCGTCAAGGGTGATCCTTGTTCTTGCTTCATCCTCGCACAGCGCCCGTCGGCGCAGGATGGCCACACTCTTGTAGGCGTCGCCCTGATGACGCGTCGCGCCGATGGCTCGACCGGAAAGCGGAAAGGTCCGGTCAGCGGTGCCATGGAAATGGATCATCGGCGGGATCTCCGCCACGCACTCTTCCGGCCGCGGCAAGGGGTTCCAGAAGACGCCTGAAAACGTCACCATCGCCGCCGCCTTCTCCCCCTGCTGGCAGGCCGTGTACCACGCCATGGATGCACCGATGGAGAACCCGCCGATCACGATCTTGTTCGCCGTGAAGCCGTCGCGCGCCGAAAGGTCACCGAGAACCTCGGCAATGAAGGCTTGCTCATCCCGGCCCGTCCACGCTCCATTGGGAAAGGACCAGCCGCCCTTCGTTCCATCGACGGCGACATAGGCCAGATGGTGAGCGAGCGTGGTGGCCATAAGGGAGGCCTGCTGCATCTGCAGCTCTGCGGACCCCTTGAAGCCATGGAAATACACATAGGCGCCACGAACATCCCCGTCCTCGGGCATGGCGATCCTGTAGTTGCCGGAGGGAACCATCCGCACAACCGGCTCGGCGCCAAGCGCGGCTGTGACCCTGACAGAAGCCGCCATGACGAGAGCAAGGGCAAGGAGAGAGCGATGCAGCATGATCACGGTTGTCTTTCGGCAGCAGCCTCGGCCAGAGCAAGCTCGGCCATGATTTCGTCTCCATGCTCCCCGACATGCGGTGGCGGGCGATCGAACCGAACCGGCGTTGCCGACATCTTCAAGGGGTTTCCGAGCAGACGCAGGGTTCCACCGTCACCAGCCGGCATCTCGACCACCATGTCGCGCGCGACCGTGTGCGGGTCGGACAGAACCTGATCGATCGTCGCAACGCGTCCCGCGGGTATGCCCGCCGCGACAAGCCGGCGTTCCCAGGCCTCGGCCCCGTCCGCCTTCAGCGCATCCGAAAGGATGCCGTCAAGCGCGTCCATATGGATGACACGATCCCGGTTGCGGCGGAACCGTTCGTCTAGGGCGAGGTCGGGAAGGCCCAGCTCGACGCAGAAGCGGGCAAACTGCTGGTCGTTGCCGACCGCAATCGCAATCTCCCCATCGGCAGTCCCAAAGGTCTGGTAGGGCGCGATGTTCGGGTGCCGGTTGCCGATACGACCGGGCACCTTGCCCGACACGAGATGGTTGGTGGCCGCGTTGATCAGCCAGGCGACCTGCGCGTCATAGAGCGCCAAGTCGATACATTGGCCTTCGCCGTGTCAACGGCGGAGTAAAAACCGGCCACGGGGCGGAGCAACAGTCGGCCACGGTGGCGCCGGCCTGAGACCGCCGGG
>NZ_KQ410733.1 GCF_001262505.1 Shinella sp. SUS2 | reverse complement strand
TTCGGTATCGGTCGAACATAGACGCCGGCACGACGGGCCTCTCTCCGTTCCTTGCTTTCAAATCGAAAGATCGATGGCCAGCAATTCCGGAAGGCGTGCCACGGCCAAGGTACATCAAGGCGGTCGGATGGCCCCTCAGCCAAAGCGGAATCGCTTCGGCTGAGGGCACGCAGGAAAAAACAGTTAACCAGAGCAGTTCCGGTGTGCGGGTGTTGTTCTAGTGCTTCAGCACGCGGGCGAGGAAGGAGCGGGCGCGCTCGTTCTGCGGATTGTCGAAGAAACTGTCCGGCTTGCCGATCTCCAGGATCGCGCCCTGATCGATATAGACGATCCGGTCCGCCACCTCGCGGGCAAAGCCCATTTCGTGCGTTACGATCATCATCGTCATGCCATCGGCGGCCAGCTCGCGCATCACGTCGAGCACCTCGCCGATCATTTCCGGATCGAGCGCCGAGGTCGGCTCGTCGAACAGCATCAGGTGCGGCTCCATCGCCAGCGAACGGGCGATCGCCACGCGCTGCTGCTGTCCGCCGGAGAGCTGACCGGGATATTTGTGCGCATGCGCCTTCAGGCCGACGCGGTCGAGCAGCCGGAGCGCGGTCGCCTCCGCCTCAGCCTTCGACTTGCGGTGCACGCGCATCGGCGCGATGGTGATGTTCTCCACCACCGTCTTGTGCGGGAAGAGGTTGAACTGCTGGAACACCATGCCGACGCCCTTGCGGATGGCGGCAAGTTCGCTTTCGCCGCCGAGAAGGCGGTCTTCCTCGACGGGCATCGGATATCCGTCCACCACGAGGCTGCCATTCTGGTACATTTCCAGCCCGTTGACGCAGCGGATGAGCGTCGACTTGCCCGAACCGCTCGCGCCGACCACCACAACCACCTCGCCGCGCGCGACGGAAAGGTCGATGTTCTTCAGGACGTGGTGGCTTCCGTAGAACTTGTTGAGGGTCTTCATTTCGACGATGGTGCTCATGGAGCGGCCTCCGGTGGTGTTCGCATCGTTCATCGGCTGCCCCTTGCAAGATGCTTTTCGAGCTTGCGGGCGGCGAAGGTGATCAGGGATCCGACGAGGAAATAGGTCAGGAACAGGAACGAATAGACTTCATAGGTGCGGTCGCCATATTGCGGGTTGGCGAGGATCATCTGGCCGGCACGCAGGAAATCCGTAAGGCCGATGATGAAGACCAGCGGCGCCGTGTTGAAGATGTCGAGCACGTTGCCGACGAGCGGCGGGACCACCACGCGAAGGGCCTGCGGCAGGACGATCGAGCGATTGATGTCGAACTCGCTCATGCCGAGCGAACGGGCGGCTTCCGTCTGCCCGCGCGGCACGGCCTGCAGGCCGCTGCGGACATATTCGGCGACATAGGCGGAGTAGAACAGCGTGAAGCCGATCATGCCGCGGACCACATCCGCCAGATTGAGCTGCGGCGTCAGCACGGGCATCAGGATCCAGATCCAGTAGACGACCATGATGAGCGGGACCGAGCGCATCACCTCGATATAAGCCGTGCAGATCCAGCGCACGCTGGAAAAGCGGCTGCGACGGCCGAAGGCGAGCAGGATGCCGATCGGCAGGGTCACGATCGCTGTGACGAGCGTCAACAGGATGCTGAGCAGCAGGCCGCCCCACAGGCCGGCGCCGGGCGGCGCCATCACGGCGAAGATCGCAATCAACCCGACGAAGCTTACCGGCACGAGCCCCTTGCGCACCGCCGGAATGTGGGAACTCAGCGCCCAGGACAACCCGAAGGCGACGACCAGCGCGGAAACGAGCAGGACGTTCGCAAGATCGTTCGTCCCCGTAAGGACCAGCGCAGTCGCCACCACAAGGAGAAGGCCGCCGGCATGCCGCCCGCGGAACGCGAAGACACAGCCCAACGCCGCGCCCAGCAGAGCGGCGATGATCATAGCTGCAATCCAGGTGCGCCACACCTGATCGACCGGGAAGATGCCGATCATCAGGACGCGCAGGCTTTGCGGAATGATGTCCCACTGCGCCACCGTCAACGCCCAGCTGGCAATCTGCCAGAAAAGCCAGAGCACCCCCGGAATGACAGTCAGGGACAGGAGAATATCGAACGGCTTGGCGAACAGGTTGTGCCGCGACCATTTCAGGGATTTGGCGATCATCGCGACGCTCCGTGTCTCGTCATGCGGCGGTCGGCCCAGCCGACGGCGGCGCTGATGGCCCAGCTGAGGATGAGGTAGGACGCCATCACGATGACGATGCCTTCGAGGCTGTGGCCGGTCTGGTTGGCGATGGTGCCGTAGATGTTGAACAGCTCGGGATATCCGATGGCGATGCCGAGGGCGGTGTTCTTCGTGAGGCTGATATACTGGTTGCCGAAGGACGGGAGCACGACGCGGAAGACCTGCGGCAGGATGATGTCGTTGACCGTGTCGCGGCGCGTCAGACTGAGGGAAGCGGCCGCCTCCCATTGCCCCTTCGGCAGCGCGTCGATGGCGCCGCGCACGATTTCCGCGATGTAGGACGCGCTGTTGACGACGATGGCAAGCAGCAGCGCGGCCATTTCCGGGCTCATGCCTGTACCGCCGCGCGCCTGGAACTTCGAGGCGATGGGAACGTCGAGACCGACGATGCCCGTGGCAAACATCACTCCGCCAAGCAGGACGACGGCACCGGCGCAGACCCACCGGACCGTGCGATGGCGATCGAACAATACACCGAGGATGGCGACCCAGAATGCCGTTGCGGCTGCGATGGCGAGGACCGAGTCGCCCCCCTGCCAGACGGGAACCGGAAAATAGAGCCCCTGCTGGCTGATCACGACGCCGTAGAATTTCGCGGCAGCGGCGATCGGCGGGAAATGCAGGACGACGGCGAAATACCAGAAGACGATCTGGATCAGCAGCGGCGTGTTGCGCACGAACTCCACGCACCAGAAGGAGAGGTTGCGCACCACCCAGTTGGTCGAGAGCCGGCCGACGCCGAGCAGCGTTCCGAGCACGGTGCTGAGAAGGATGGCGAACACGGCCACCTTGACTGTGTTGAAGATACCGGTGACGAAGGCCTGAGCGATCAGGTGATCCGGCGTGAAGGTCAGGAACGTCGGCCAGATACCGTCATCGAGGGCAACCGTCTTGCCTTCGCTGATATCGAAACCCGCGGCATCCCAGAGGAAGGAAAAGCTGAACTTGATCCCGTGCCGGGCCAGCCCTTCCTTCACGGCAAAGGCAAAGAGGACCACGAGGACGATGGCCGCCGCAACAATGGCGGACTGGGTGGCATTGTACCGGATCCGGTTGCGGCGGCGGCGAGCCGGGAGATCGTCGTCGGCCGCGTTACCGGCCACGTTCGCTTGGTGCACAGTCATGTCGAAATACCAGAACCGATTGGAGGCCCGGGGCGCGATGCCGCCCCGGGCCGGTCAGGAAGGGATCAGTTCCAGAGGGGCGAGTAGATGGCGCCGCCTTCGGTCCACAGGGCATTCGGCGTGCCCTTGCGGTCGAGGAACATCCGGGTGTCCGGGCCGAGATTGCGCGCATAGACCTCGCCATAGTTGCCGACGGCCTTGACCGCCTGCGCGACGAAGTCGTCGGAAAGGCCGAAGTCCTTGCCGTAACCACCACCGACGCCGAGGAACTTCTGGACGAACGGGTCCTCGCTCTTCTGCTTCTCTTCGAGATTGGCCTGCGTGATCCCGGATTCCTCTGCCTGGAACAGGCCGTAGGTGACCCAGCGCAGCGCGTTGCGCCACTTGGAATCATTGGCCGCGACGAAACCGCCGAAGGGCGACTTGTCGAGCGTGTCGGGCAGGATCAGATAATCGGCCGGCTTCGGCGCGTTGCCAGCCCAGGCGGCAAGCGCCGACTTGTCCGTGCTCATCGCGTTGCAGCGGCCGGAATTGAGGGCGGCGAAGAGCTTTTCAAGGTTCTCGTAGGTCAGAACCTTGGAGCCTTCCCAGCCGCGTGCCTTGAAGGCGCTGGTGAGGACGGTTTCGGTTACCGAGCCCTGTGTCGTGCAGAAAGTGGCGCCGTCGAGATCGGCAAATTCCTTCACGCCCGACTCCGTCTTCACCATGACGCCCGTGCCGTCGTAGAAATTGACCGGCAGGAAATCGATGGCGATGGAGGATTCACGCGCCGGCTTGATGGTGGTGTGCGCGAAGACGACATCGACCTGGTTGGTGAGGACCGCATCGAAACGGCTCTTGTCGGTGACCGTGACGAACTTGACCTTCGATGCATCGCCGAGGACCGCGGCGGCGACGGCGCGGCAGAAGTCGACGTCGAGGCCTTCCATCTGGCCCGTTGTGGTGTTGAGGTAACCGAAACCGGGCGCGGTGTTGTCCGTGCCGCAGTTCAGCGTGCCGCGCTGCTTGACCGTGTCGAGGACGGACGCCGACGCGTGACCTGCGGTAACGGCGAGACCGGCAAACACGCCGGCCGTGAGAAGCTTGATCAGTTTCATTGCAGTCCCCTGTGAATATCGCGAGCGCCCTGCACGCTGGTGCAGAGCCCGGTTCTCATGCCGAGAGCTGATTTGGGCGATAGGGCAACAGCGGCTCTTGCCGTTCTGTAGCGATTGTTCCCGCCATTGGCCTAAGTCCGCCGTTTGGTAGCCAAGCTGCGAACCCATATCAATCGACAGGGGGACGATAGGAACACGATTTGTTCAGGTCTACTTAATTCTGCTTTACGTACTATTTAGCAAAACTGTTTGATTTTAATCGTCGGCATTGCCTTCGGAGCCCGCGTCGCGCGCAATCGGCGCTTCGTTCTTGCCCGTGGGGAGCCGGCGACGAGAACCGATCCGCGCGTTGATTTCCGCGATGAAGGCCTGAACGGCGGGGCTGCGTTTCTCCCCCTTGCGGAAGGCCAGCGAGATCTTGCGGCGGATCTCCGGCTCGACCTTGCAGACCCAGACGTCCTCGAGGTCATAGCTCGCCCGAAGGCCCGGCAGGATCGAGATGCCATAACCTTCCCGGATCAGCGCGATCGTCACCTCGAACCCCTTACAGCGGGCGACGATGTTGGGCGTGAAGCCAGCCTCCTGGCACGCATCCGTGATCATGCGGTTATAGGTCGAGGAGGCGGTATCGAGCGCCCAGCGCTCGTCGCGCAGCTGGTGCAACATGACGGTCGGCTGCTCGGCCAGCGGATGGGTCTGGGACACCATCACATTGAAGACGTCCTCCATCAGCGGGATCGTTTCGATGTTCGGATCAACGGCGCCGGCGGGCACGTTGAGATCGTCAACGATCGCGATGTCCGTCTGCCAGCTGCGCAGGGCCGCAAGGCTCTCGGCGGGTTCCATCTCGTCGAACTGCACCGTCAGATGCGGATGGAGCCGATGGAGACCCTGGATCGCCCCCGCCACCACCGCCGCAGCGACAGAGGGAAAGGCTGCCACCCGCAGCTCGCCGGCAATCACCTTCTTCAGCTCGGCGATGTCGGCTCGGGCTGATTCGAGCTCGATGAGGATCCGCTCCGCCCGTTCGACAAGCTGCTTTCCGGCCGGCGTCAGCTCGACGCCGCGGCCCCGCCGCTCGATGAGGTCGATGCCGACCTCCTGTTCCAGCAACGCGATCTGCTGCGAGACGGCGGACGGGGAGACATAGAGCGCCTCGGCCACCGCGGCCATGGTCTTGCGGATCGACAGTTCGCGCAGGGCGCGCAAGCGGGCAAGGTCCATTCTTTCCTCCTCATGTCGAGAGAAGAATGATTAGCAAATCAGAACGCATGTGCAAATATTATTAACTTTTTCTGGATCGAAGCCATGGCTAGCCTTTCTCCAAGCCCTCATACCCTCTTGCGGAGACAGGTCATGACCGAACAGACGAAAGCTTATTTCAACGCCCCCGTTCACGAGCGCGACCCGCTCGTCGCCGGTGCCATCGACAACGAGCGCAAGCGCCAGCAGGACCAGATCGAGCTCATCGCATCCGAGAATATCGTCAGCCGCGCCGTGCTCGACGCTCTCGGCCACGAGATGACCAACAAGACGCTGGAAGGCTATCCCGGCAACCGCTTCCACGGCGGCGGGCAGTTCGTCGACGTCGTCGAGCAGGCGGCAATCGACCGCGCCAAGCAGCTCTTCGGCTGCGCCTATGCCAACGTCCAGCCCCATTCGGGCACGCAGGCCAACCTCGCCGTCTTCTTCCTGCTGCTGAAGCCGGGCGACAAGGTTCTTTCGCTCGATCTCGCCGCCGGCGGCCACCTCTCGCACGGCATGAAGGGCAACCTGTCGGGCCGCTGGTTCGAATCGCACAACTACAATGTGGACCCGGAAACCGAGGTCATCGACTATGACGCGCTGGAGCGTATCGCCGAAGAGGTTCGCCCGACGCTGCTCATCACCGGCGGTTCGGCCTATCCGCGCGAACTCGACTTCGAACGCATGGGCAGGATCGCCAAGAAAGTCGGCGCATGGTTCCTGGTCGACATGGCGCATATTGCCGGCCTCGTCGCGGGCGGCGCCCACCCCTCGCCGTTCCCGCATGCCGATATCGTCACCTGCACCACGACCAAGACGCTGCGCGGGCCCCGCGGCGGCCTGATCCTCACCAACAACGAGGCCTGGTTCAAGAAGCTGCAAGCCGCCGTGTTCCCGGGCGTCCAGGGCTCGCTGCACAGCAACGTGCTCGCCGCCAAGGCCGTCTGCCTCGGCGAAGCGCTGCAGGACGACTTCAAGGTCTACGCCGCGCAGGTCAAGGCCAATGCCCGCGCGCTTGCCGAGACCCTGATCGACCGCGGCGTGCGCATCGTCTCCGGCGGCACGGACACCCACATCGTGCTGGTCGACCTCTCGAGCAAGGGCCTGATCGGCAAGCAAGCGGAAGACCTTCTGTCGCGTGCCAACATCACCGCCAACAAGAACCCGATCCCGGGCGACAGCCCGCGCCCGCCGGAATGGGTCGGCATGCGGCTCGGCGTCTCCGCCGCCACCACCCGCGGCATGAAGGAAGAGGAGTTCCGCACGCTCGGCACCATCATCGCCGACCTCATCGAGGCGGAAGCTGCCGGCACGGCGGACGAGGTTGTTGACGGCGCCAAGGCCAAGGTGGCCAGACTGACGGCGGCCTTCCCGGTCTACGCACACTAAGCGCACGAAATCCGAACCGAAAAGGGCCGCGCTACGCGCGGCTCTCCTTCCGGCCCGCGGCCGGGCCTTGGGGATGCGAAAGGGAGCGTCATGGGAATGGATAGAGTTGCCGGCGGGGCGATCATCGACGGCAGGATGTTCGCGGCCGGCCTGCTGGACGATGTTGCGGCGAAAGTTGCCCGGCTGAAGACTGCCACCGGCGCCGTGCCGGGGCTCGCCGTGGTGCTCGTCGGCAGCGATCCCGCCAGCGCCGTCTATGTCGGCTCGAAACATCGCCAAACGGCCGCCGCCGGCATGAATTCGTTCAAGCACGAACTTCCGGCCGACACGACGCAGGACGAACTGATGGCGCTCATCGGCCGGCTCAACGTCGATCCTGCCGTGCACGGCATCCTCGTCCAGCTACCCCTGCCCGCTCATCTCGACGCCAACGCCATTATCCAGGGCATCAACCCTGACAAGGATGTCGACGGCTTCCACGTTTCCAATGCAGGGCGCCTTTCCACGGGCCAGTCGGCGCTGGTGCCCTGCACTCCGCTCGGCTGCCTCATGCTGCTGAAAGATCGGCTCGGCGGCGACCTTTCCGGCCTGCATGCCGTGGTGGTCGGCAAATCGAACATCGTCGGCAAGCCGATGGCGCAGCTGCTGCTTTCGGAAAACTGCACGGTGACGATCGCCCATTCGCGCACGCGCAACACCCCGGAGCTCTGCCGCGCCGCGGATATTCTCGTCGTCGCAGCCGGGCGGCCGGGCCTCGTGCGCGGCGACTGGATCAAGCCGGGCGCCACCGTCATCGACGTCGGCATCAACCGGGTGGAGATCGACGGCAAGTCGCGCATCGTCGGCGACGTCGCCTTCGAGGAGGCCCGCCGTGCCGCCGGCGCGATCACGCCCGTTCCGGGCGGCGTCGGACCCATGACCATCGCCTGCCTGCTTTCCAACACGCTCACGGCCTTCAGCCGCCAGCACTCCGTCGCCATCGACTGATCGACCCGAAAGGATCGCCAATGTCCGCTCTTTCCAACCGCTATGCCCTGCGCGTCGCCTGCCCCTCGATCCGCGGCGTGACCGCGGCCATCGCGACCTACCTCTCTGCCAACGGCTGCAACATCTCCGACAGCGCCCAGTTCGACGACAAGAGCACCGGCCGCTACTTCATGCGCGTCAGCTTCCAGTCCGAGGATGGCCGCACGCTTGAAGACCTGCGCAAGGGCTTTGCCGAGATCGCCGCAACCTATCAGGCGGATGCCGAATTCTTCGACGAGACGACCAAGCGCAAGGTCGTCCTAATGGTCTCGCGCTTCGGCCATTGCCTCAACGACCTACTCTACCGCTGGCGCATCGGCGCCCTGCCGATCGATATCGTCGGTGTCATCTCCAACCATTTCGATTACCAGAAGGTGGTCGTGAACCATGATATTCCCTTCCACCACATCAAGGTGACGAGGGAGAACAAACCGGAGGCCGAGGCCGAGCAGATGCGCGTCGTCGAGGAGACGGGCGCCGAGCTCATCGTGCTCGCCCGCTATATGCAGGTGCTCTCGGACGAGATGTGCCGGACCATGTCGGGCCGGATCATCAACATCCACCACTCCTTCCTCCCGTCCTTCAAGGGCGCCAAACCTTACAAACAGGCCTTCGAGCGCGGCGTGAAGCTGATCGGCGCGACCTCGCACTACGTGACCGCCGACCTTGACGAAGGCCCGATCATCGAGCAGGACACGGTGCGCGTGACGCATGCCCAGAGCGCCGAAGACTATGTCAGCCTCGGCCGCGACGTGGAGAGCCAGGTGCTCGCCCGCGCCATCCACGCCCATATCCACGGTCGCGTCTTCCTCAACGGCAACCGGACCATCGTCTTCCCGCCCTCGCCGGGCTCCTATGCCTCCGAGCGCATGGGATAGGGTCCACCACTGCGGCCCATGAAAGACATCGCCGCCGGCGCACGCCTTGCCAGGCCGTTGTCGCCGCGGCTATCGCAACGCCCCGAAGACCGGCAAGCCAATGGCGCGGCGCGCGCCTTCCCCGACGCAGGATCAAGACATGGCCATCCACCTCCCCGACAATCCCGCCCGTTCCGATGTGCTGGCGGGACGCCCGACGCTCTGGACGAACCCGCACTACACCGAAAACGCAATCGCGGATGCGACGCTTCCCGTGCAGCCATCGGATGTGGACGAGGCGCAGGAAAACTGGCGGCGGCTGGCGCCGCTACTGGAAACCTGCTTTCCCGACCTGAAGGCAACGCGGGGCGAAATCCGCTCCGATCTCGTGCCGCTGGAGGCCATGCGCAAGGCGCTGGACTATGACGACGCGCAATTCGGCACCCTTCTCGTCAAGGCGGACAGCGCCCTTCCCGTCGCCGGGTCGATCAAGGCGCGCGGCGGCGTCTACGAGGTCTTCCTGTTTGCCGAACTATTGGCCCGGCGCGAGGGTCTGCTGATGGCGGATGAAGACATCCGGCGCCTTGCCGCGCCGGACGCGAAAGCCTTCTTTTCCCGCTACACCATCGCCGTCGGCAGCACCGGCAATCTCGGGCTCAGCGTGGGCGTCGCGGCCCGCGCCCTCGGCTTCAGGGCGACGGTGCATATGTCCGCCGATGCCAAGGCCTGGAAGGTGGAACGGCTGACGCGGCTCGGCGTCGAGGTTGTCCGGCACGATGCCGACTATACGACCGCGGTGGAAAATGCCCGTATCGCCGCCGAGATTGACCCGACGATCTATTTCGTCGACGATGAGCAATCCCGGCACCTTTTCCTCGGCTACAGCGTCGCCGCGCTGGAACTCGCCGAACAGCTTCAGGCCCGCGGCATCGTCGTCGATGCCGACCATCCGCTGTTCCTCTACCTGCCCTGCGGCATCGGCGGCGCACCGGGCGGCGTCGCCTATGGTGCAAAGAAGGTCTTCGGGGACAATGTGCACTGCTTCTTCGTGGAGCCGGTTCAGTCGCCCTGTGCGCTGGTCCATCTCATGAGCGGTTCCGAAGATCTCGTCTCGGTCTACGACGTCGGCCTGACCAACAGAACGGAAGCGGACGGCATGGCCGTCGCCCGCATGTCGGCCTTCGTCGCCACCGTCATGCGCCGCATGCTGGCCGGCATCTTCACCGTCGACGACGCATCCCTCTTCCGCTGGCTCCTCAGCGCCCACCAAAACCAGAACGTGCGCCTCGAACCCTCCGCCGCCGCCGGCTTTGCCGGCCCGGATTTCATCGTGAAACATCCGGCGGGCAAGGACTTCTGCGCATATCAACGGATCGGCGACCATCTAACCGGGGCCACCCACATCATCTGGACCACGGGCGGCGCCTTCGTGCCGGAGGAGCAGTTCCAAACCTTCCTGCACACCGCGAACGACATCGCCGCAACGGATTGACGGAACTGCCACGACCATGCCGCCGAACTCGCCCGCAGCGGCATGGTCCCTGACCGGATCGTTATGCGGCGACGGCAGGCATGTTGCCATCACGGGCGGCGACATGGGCGATGAGATCCTCGATGCTGATCAACGGCAGCTGGTGGGTGGCCGCGAAGTCGATCAGTTCGGGCAGACGGGCCATCGTGCCATCATCGTTGGCGACCTCGCAGATCACGCCCGACGGGCTCCTGCCGGCAAGGCGCGCGAGATCGATCGCAGCTTCCGTGTGGCCCGGACGGCCGCGCACCCCACGCGGATGCGCGCGCAGGGGAAAGATGTGGCCCGGGCGGGCGAAGTCTTCCGGCCGGCTCGCGGGATCCATGAGCGCCTTGACGGTTGCCGCGCGATCGGCAGCCGAAATTCCGGTCGTCGTGGCGGGGAGGTAATCGACGGAGACGGTGAAGGCCGTATGAAGATATTCCGTGTTCTGCGGAACCATCAGCGGGATGTCGAGCGCATCGAGCCGCTCGCCTTCCATCGCCACGCAGATCAGCCCGCGGGCGTGTTTCATCATGAAGGCGATCGCTTCCGGGGTCACCGCATCCGCGGCCACGATGATATCGCCCTCGTTTTCCCGGTTTTCGTCATCCACGACGACAATCATGCCGCCGCGCGCAAAGGCCGCGATTGCGTCTTCAATTTTCGAGAGTGCCATTTCATTGCCTTTCAAGGGTTGCCGATGCCGGCGTTTCAATCCCTTGGGCGAACAGGCCCGCGACCGCCCGGGCGAAGGACGGTTCCGCAGACATGTCCTCTTCCATCCGGACTGTGACCGTCGGCTCCGGCATCGCACCGGATCTGCTGACCTTCCGCGTCAACGGAAGCGCTCGCGGGCTCCCGGATCGCTCCGGATACCGCCGGTGGGGAGTTTCACCCCGCCCTGAGAACAGTCGTAAATAGGGAATTCTGGTGGAGGAATGCAAGGGCCGGCATCGCCGGCCGCGCAGAATTCCCGACGGCTACCAGCAGCAGAAGCCGCCGTCGATGAGGAGATCGACGCCGGTGACGAAGCTCGCGGCCTCCGAGAGGAGGAAGACGGCCGGGCCGACCATCTCGTCGACAGCTGCCATGCGCTGCATCGGCGTCTGTTCCTCGAAGAGTTTCGTCTGGTGCACCATTTCCGGCCGGGTGTTCATCGGCGTCGCGGTGTAGCCCGGGCTGATCGTGTTGACGCGGATGCCGCGGCCGACCCATTCCATCGCCATCGACTTGGTCATGTGGATGACGCCGGCCTTGGAGGCATTGTAGTGGCACTGGCTGAGGCCGCGGTTGACGATGACACCGGACATCGAGGCGATATTGACGATCGCGCCGCGGCCGGTCTTCAACATGGCACGGGCTTCGGCCTGGCAGGAGAGGAAAACGCCCTTCAGGTTGATGTCCATCATCGTCTGGAACTGGTCTTCCGCCATCTCCTCCGCCGGATTGGCGTTGGCGATGCCGGCCGCATTGACGGCGAGCGTCAGGGAGCCGAGTTCCGCTTCGGTGCGGGCGACCGCCTCGGCGAGCGCCGCGCCGCTGGTGACATCGGCGGCGATCTGGATGCTGCGGCGTCCGGCCCGGGCGATGAAGTCGGCCGTCCGGGCGAGGCCGTCGTCGGTGCGCCGGTCGAGCAGCGCGACATCGGCGCCGCACTGGGCGAGGCCGATGGCGATGCGCTGGCCGATGCCGCTGCCGGCGCCGGTCACGAAGGCGACATTGCCGGAGAGATCGAACAGTTTCGGCGCGTTGAGCGTGATGTCGGACATGAATGCTTCCTTGTTCAAATCGTTGCCAGTTCCATGACCGAGACGTCGTTCGCGTCCTCGCGGTTCAGGATGCCGGCCTGCTTGCCCTGGGCCATGACCATGATGCGGCTGGACACGCCGAGCACCTCTTCGAGGTCGGAACTGACCACGATGACGGCGACGCCCTCCCGCGCAAGGTCCATGATGAGATCGTAGATCGACGAGCGGGCGCCGACGTCGATGCCGCGCGTCGGTTCGTCCAGCACCACCACCTGCGGCTTGCGCGCCAGCCATTTGGCCAGCACCACCTTCTGCTGGTTGCCGCCGGAGAGTTCACCGGCATGCTGTCCGCCGCGGCCCTTCACGCCGAGTTTCTTGATGTAATCCTCGGCGAATTCGCGAATGCGGCGGGTGGAGAGCCAGCCGCTGCGCGCGATCTCGCCGAGGTTGGCATAGCCGATATTTTCCGCGATCGAATGGTCGAGCACCACGCCCTGCAGCTTGCGATCCTCCGGCACGAGGACGATGCCGTTGCGGATCGCATCGATCGGCGAGCGCGGCGTCACCGGTTTGCCGTGCAAAAACACGTCGCCGGCAGAAATCGGATCGGCGCCGGTGATGGCACGCACAAGCTCGGTGCGGCCGGCGCCCATCAGCCCGGCAATGCCGAAAACCTCGCCCCTGCGGACGGCGAAACTGATGTCACGAAAGGCTTTGGTCGGTGAGGAGAGGCTGCGCACCTCCAGCGCCACCTCCTCCGTCGGCACGGGGAGCGCGGGGAACATGCGCTCCAGCGAGCGGCCGACCATGGCCTCGACGATCGTGCGGATCGGCACGTCGCCGCTGTCGAATTCCTGCACCTTGGCGCCGTCGCGCATGACGACGATACGATCGGTGATCTGGCGGATCTCCTCCAGCCGGTGCGAGATGTAGATGATGCCGACGCCTTCGGATTTCAGCCGCTCGATCTGCCGGAAGAGGGCCTGCGTCTCCTCGCCGCCGAGCGCCGCGGTCGGCTCGTCGAGGATGAGCAGGCGCGCATTGAGCATCAGCGCCTTGGCGATTTCGATGAGTTGCTGTTTTCCGGTCGAAAGCCCTTCGACGAGGCGATCAGGCGAAACGTCGAGGCCAAGGCGCTGGAGGCCGGCGCGCGCCTTGTCCTCCATCGTCTTGCGGTCGAGCCGGCCGGATGTCATGGGATAGCGGCCGACGAAGACGTTCTCGGCAATGGACAGCTTCGGCAGCAGCTTCAGTTCCTGGTGAATCATGCCGACCCCCTCGTCCATGGCGGCGCGGGGATTTGCGGGGGCATAGGGCTTGTCGAGCCAGGTCATCTCCCCGGCGGAGGGTTGAACGGTACCGGAAATGATGTTCGACAGGGTCGATTTCCCGGCACCGTTTTCGCCGAGCAGCGCCACGACCTCTCCCGGACGGATGTCGAGATCGACACCGTGAAGAACCTTGATCGGACCGTAGGATTTCTGGATCCCGCGGAGCGACAGGATGGGAGAGCGGGTCGTCATGGCGCTGCTGCCTTTGCGGTTACGGGTGGCTCTTGACGAATTCCGGCGCATTCTCGCAGGTCGTCAGCACGGCATTCGGCGTCTGGCGCTCCTCGACCTTCTGGCCTGCGGCGACGGCGAGCGCGGATTCGACGGCGAGAACGCCCATCTTCTGCGTGCTCTGCGTCGCAGTGGCTATGAACGGGCCCTTGCACTTGGCGAGGTATTCGAGGGCCGAGACGTCGCCGTCATAGCCGCCGATGATCACCTTGTCCGAGAGGTTGGCGACGTCGACCGCCTTGGCGGCACCCATGGCGAGACCGTCGGCTTGGCCGAAGATGATCGTGATGTCCGGGTTGGCCTGCAGCATGTTCTGCGCGATCGTGAAGCCTTCGTCGGCCGACCACATGTTGCTCCACTGCTGGTCGATCAACTCGACACCCTTGGCCTCGTCGATAGCGCGCTTGCAGCCGGTGAAGCGGTCGACTTCCGGCGTCGTGCCCTTCTGGCCGTGAATGATCGCCATCTTACCCGCGCCACCGGCCTTGCCGATGATGTACTTGCAGACTTCATAGGCAGATTCGACACTCTCGCCGGCGATGAACGTATCACCCGGCGCGCCCTCGGGCGTACGGTCGACGTTGATGACGGGAATGCCGGCCTCGCGGGCAAGGCGGGTCGGCACGGCGGCGGCGGCAGCGCCCGCCGGAATGTAGATGAAGGCGTTGATGTCCTGCGTCATCAGGTCCTGCACCTGGCTGACCTGGGTGTTGGTGTCGTTCTTGGCATCGACCACGACGACTTCGATACCCTTTTCCTTGGCATGTTTCTCGACGCCGAGCTTGATCTGGTTGAAGAAGTCGGCCTGCAGGTTCGGCACGGCAAGGCCGATCTTCTTGACCTCGGCGGCGGTTGCGGGAAGTGCGAGCATGGACACGGCGCTCGCCGCGATCAGCACTTTGGACAGTTTCATGGTTTCTCCTCCGGGTTGCCCGGCAGCCCCCGCCCCTGCAGGAAGCTGCCTTCCTTTTGCCGGCCCGCACCATTGCGGGCCGTTTTCGCCTCCCCGCCGGCAGCGGGAGTGAACGGTCTTACTTGCGCTTGCGGTAGGTCTCGGCCGTCACGGCGAGCACGATGACGGCGCCGATGATGACCTGCTGCATGAAGGGCGAGACGCTGAGCAGGTTGAGGCCGTTGCGCAGCACGCCGATGATGAGGACGCCGATGATGGTGCCGCCGATGCCGCCCGTGCCGCCCGAAAGCGAGGTGCCGCCGATGACAACCGCCGCGATGGCGTCGAGTTCATAGGAGACGCCCGAGGACGGCTGCACGGAATCGAGCCGGGCGGCGAGCACCATGCCCGAGAGGCCGGCAAGGAAGCTGCACACAACATAGACGAGCACGGTGGCGCGCTGGACATTGATGCCGGCAAGACGCGCGACTTCGGCATTGCCGCCGATGGCGTAGAGCACGCGCCCACCATGGCGGTAGCGCTGGTAGAGAAGGCCGACGATGAAGACGACGATCATCACGGCGACAGTGAGCGTCAGGAAGCCGCCGAAGCGCACGATGGCCATCATGTTGAACCAGGCCGGAAAGCCGATGATCTGCTGGCCGTCGGTGATCATGTTGGCAAGGCCGCGGGTGATCGACATCATAGCGAGCGTCGCGATGAAGGCCGGCACGTTGAAGCGCGTGATCAGAAGCCCGGCGATCAGGCCGTTCAAGGCCGCCGCCGCCAGCGCCAGCGGAATGGCAAGCCCCATCGGCACACCGGCGACGACGTTGAGATAACCCAGCACCATCATGGCGAGCGCCATGACCGAGCCGACCGCAAGGTCGATGCCACCGATCAGGATGACCATCGTCATGCCGACGGCCATGACGCCGAGCACCGTGATCTGGTCCAGCACATTGAGGAAGTTGCGCACCGACAGGAACTTGTCCGTCGCAAAGGTGAGAAAGAGGCACAGCACGATGAGGCCGATCAGCGGCCCCGTGGCGCCGCGCAGCGACGGCAGCATCACGCCTGCGAAGCCCTGTCTTTCCTTCACATCCGCCACCATGAGCACTCCTCCCGGCCGTTCTCGGTCTTGCGTTTTCTCTATCGCATAAATATTCATTAGTGTGTGTAAATTCGTATCGCATCCCGTTGGAGTGTGTCAAGGCGCCCTTCCCGAATTTTTTAGAACTCACTGATGGAATTTCTGCTTGACTTGCGGATCATTCGTGCAAATATATCTATTAATGTATATTTATTCATCATGAGGATTTCATGCATCCGAACGATCTTGACCGTATCGCTCGCCAGATCCGCCTTCGCGATCTGCAAGCGGTGTTTGAAGCAGGCGCAGGCCATATCGGTGGGGAAATGTCCGCCATCGACATCCTGACGGCGCTTTATTTTCGCATCCTCAACGTTTCGCCGGACGAGCCGAAGCGGCCGGATCGCGACCGGTTCGTGCTGTCGAAGGGACATGTGGCCCTGGCGCTTTACGTCACGCTCGCCAAGCGCGGTTTCATCCCCGAAGAGGAAGTCGCGACCTTCCTGAAGCCGCATTCGCGACTCAACGGCCACCCGAACTGCAACAAGGTGCCGGGCGTCGAGACCAATACCGGCCCGCTCGGCCATGGCCTGCCGGTCGCGGTGGGCATGGCGAAGGCCGCCAAGCTGACCGGCGCGACCTACCGCATCTATGTGCTGACCGGGGACGGCGAGATGCAGGAAGGTTCCAACTGGGAGGCGATCGCCTCGGCCGCGCAGTTCGGCCTCGACAACCTGACACTGATCATCGATCACAACCGCTTCCAGCAGGGTGCTTCGCTTGAGGACACCAACAATCTCGCCCCCTTCCCCGCCAAGCTCGAAGCCTTCGGCTGGGATGTCACCGAGATCAATGGCAATGCCATGGACGAAATCGTTCCGGCGCTGGAAAAACGAAGGGCTCGCCCGCATTGCATCGTCGCCCACACAAACAAGGGCCACGGCATTTCCTTCATGCAGGACAAGGTCGACTGGCACCACAAGGTGCCCAATGCCGAACAATACGAAATTGCCGTGGCTGAGCTTTCGGAGGCCCTTTGATGAACGCCGTAACCCCTTCCGTTAAGCTTCACGATTGCCGCGACGCCTTCGTCGCGGTGCTGGAGCGCCTCGGCGCCGACAATCCCAAGGTCGTGGCCGTCTGCAACGATTCCGTCGGCTCTTCCAAGCTCGGCGGCTTCAAGGCCAAGTGGCCCGAACGCCTCGTCAATGTCGGTATCGCCGAGCAGAACCTTGTCGGCGTCGGCGCAGGCCTTGCCAATGGCGGTCTGCTGCCCTTCGTCTGCGCCGCCGCCTGCTTCCTCACCGGCCGCTCGCTGGAGCAGATCAAGGCCGACATCGCCTATTCCAACGCCAATGTGAAGCTCGTCGGCATTTCCTCCGGCATGGCCTATGGCGAGCTCGGCCCGACGCACCATTCGATCGAGGATTTCGCCTGGACGCGCGTCCTGCCGAACCTGCCGGTCATCGCGCCTTGCGATTCCATCGAGACCGCCGCCGCCGTGGAATGGGCCGCGAAATATGACGGCCCCGTCTTTCTGCGCCTCTCGCGCGTCGGCGTACCGGACCTGCTGCCGGCCGGCCACACCTTCGCGCTCGGTAAGGCCAACCTGCTGCGCAACGGCGATGCCGTCACCCTCATCGCCAATGGCACGCTGACCCATCGCATGGTAAAGGCCGCCGCCATCCTCGCCGAACAGGGCATCGAGGCGCGTGTCCTCAACATGGCGACCGTCCGGCCGATCGACGTCGAGGCCGTGGTCGCCGCGGCGCACGAGACCGGCGCCATCCTGACGGCGGAGGAGCACTCGACCTTCGGCGGCCTCGGCTCCGCCATCGCCGAAGTCGTCGTGGCGGAAGCGCCCGTGCCGATGAAGATCCTCGGCGTGCCCGGCATTTTCGCACCCACCGGCTCCGCCGAGTTCCTGCTCGACGAGTTCGGCATGTCGCCCGCCGCCATCGCCGAGGCGGCCGTCGCCCTGATTGCGCGAAAAGCTTCCCACGCGTGATCCCGCGCGGTTAGATTTCGCGCCGGGCGCGGCAAGACCTCCCTTTCGCCGCGCCCCCTCCAATTCCGCTCACCGGAGCCACCATGACGACCGCCATCCTCGCCATCGACCAGGGCACCACGAATTCGAAAGCCGTGCTTGTCTCCACGGACGGCGGGATCCTTGCCCGCGGCGCCTCCCCTGTCGGCATCGAGCATCCGCAGCCGGGCTGGGTTGAACAAAGCCCGCTACGTCTCTGGGCCTCCGTGCAGGAGGCGATCGCTGCGTGCCTTGCCGCCGGCCCCAGCGTCGAGATTATCGGCATCGCCATCTCCAACCAGCGCGAATCCGTCACCATCTGGGATGCCGAGACCGGCGAACCGCTCGGACCCGTCGTGAGCTGGCAATGCCGCCGCAGCGCGCCGGCCTGCGCCGAGCTGATCGCGGCGGGCCATGCGCCGCGTGTTGCTGCGCTGACCGGCCTTCCCATCGATCCGATGTTCCCCGGCCCCAAGATGAAGTGGCTGCTCGACCGCGTACCCGCCGGACGCGCCGTCCGGCTCGGCACGATCGACGCCTGGCTCATCCATTGTTTTTCCGACGGTGCGGTCCATGCCTGCGATGCCGCCAACGCCGCGCGCAGCCAGCTCTACGACCTCAACCGGCAGGAATGGAGCGATGAACTCTGCGCCCTGTTCGGTGTCGATAAGACGGCCCTGCCCGAGGTGCGCGACAGCGCCTCGCGCTTCGGTGTGACAAAGAACGTGCCGGGCCTTGCCGACGGCATCCCGATCGCCTCGGCCATCGGCGACAGCCATGCCGCACTCTTCGGCCACGGTGCCTTCAATCCCGGCGACGGAAAGGTGACCTTCGGCACCGGCTCTTCGATCATGACCACCCTGTCCCGCTTCATTGCGCCGCAGCAGGGCATCACCACGACCGTTGCCTGGTCGATCGGCGGCCGGCCGACCTATGCCTTCGAGGGCAATATCCTGGTCTCGGCCGCCTCACTGCCCTGGATGGCCGAGATGCTGGGCCTGCCGGGCGTGCAGGCGCTGACCGAGCTTGCCGCGTCAGCCGAACCCGGCGGCCCCGGCTTCGTACCCGCCTTCGTCGGCCTTGGCGCACCCTATTGGCACGCCGATGCGCGGGCTCTCTTCTCCGGCATCACCTTCAACACCAGCCGCGCCCAGATGGCCCGCGCGGTGACGGACAGTATCGCCTTCCAGGTGCACGACGTCTTCAAGGCGATGTCGGCGCAATCGCCGGCGCCGCTCGGCCGCCTCTATGCCGATGGCGGCCCGAGCCAGAACACGTTTCTC
The DNA here is from genome assembly GCF_001262505.1 of Shinella sp. SUS2. Taxonomy (GTDB): domain Bacteria; phylum Pseudomonadota; class Alphaproteobacteria; order Rhizobiales; family Rhizobiaceae; genus Shinella. The sequence continues at coordinate 218,389 of NZ_KQ410733.1, read as the reverse complement.
ATGCAGTGCGTTGCCGACACGCTCGACCACACCGTCATCCAGTGCGACGCGCCCGAGGCCTCCGCGCTTGGCGCAGCCTATCTCGCCGGCCTCTCGCTCGGCGTCTGGCCGGATCTTGCCGCCATCGCTGCCCTGCCACGCGCCGCCAACCCCATCGCGCCGCGTCTTTCCGACACCACACAACGACTTATGGTTTGGCAGGACGCAATCTGCCGCTCGACCCTAACGTGTCCATCGACTATGAGTGAATAAAAATTCACTCATGGAGACCCCTATGGGAAGGCTGAACGAGTTGCGCCTGATCGCCCGCGTCGCCCAGATGTATCATCTGGAAGGCAAGCGGCAGGCTGACATTGCCGAGATCATGCACATGTCGCAGGCGACCGTCTCACGCATGCTGAAACGCGCCGAGCAGGAAGACATCGTGCGCACGACGGTCATCCCGCCCGCCGGCACATTCGCGGAGCTGGAGACCGCATTGCGCGATCGCTACGGCCTGACCGAAGCCATCGTCATCGACTGTTCGGAAGACCGCGACGGCGCGATCATGGCCCGCATCGGTGAGGCCGCTGCCCACTTCCTTGAAGTGACACTACAACAGGACGAGGTCGTCGGCGTCTCGAGCTGGAGCCAGACCATCTTGCGCATGGTGGACAACATCCACCCGCTGAAGAGCGCCAAAGCCAAGTACATCGTGCAGATCCTCGGTGGTATGGGCGATGCCTCGGTGCAGATGCATGCAACACAGCTCACCGCGCGCCTTGCCAAACTCACTGGCGGCGAGCCGCGGCTCCTGCTCGTCCAGGGCATCACGTCCTCGCGCGAGGCGAAACTCGTGATGCTCGCGGATCCGGCCGTGCGCGAGACCATGGACCTCTTCGGTCGCCTCAGCCTCGCCATCGTCGGCATCGGTGCGGTCGAGCCTTCGGAAATGCTGGCTCGTTCGGGCAACACCTTTTCCCGCCAGGAAATGGCGATGCTGCACGAGGCCGGCGCGGTCGGCGAGATTTCCTATCGCTTCTACGACCGGCAGGGAAAACCGGTGGAAACGCCACTCAACGACCGCGTCATCGGCGTTTCGCTGGAAGAGCTGCGCAAGACCAACCGCGTCATGGCGCTCGCCGGCGGAGAATCGAAAACCGAGGCCATCGCCGGCGCCCTGAAGCTGGGCGTCATCGACGTGCTCGTCACCGACAAGTTCACTGCGGCCCGGCTCACAGCCTGATCCATTCCCGGACCAGACCACGGCCTGCCGCGCATTATGGAGAAAAGACCATGAGACGTTTTGCAGGCCAGACGGTGTTCGTCACTGGAGGCAACAAGGGCATCGGCCGCGGTATCGCCAAGCGCTTTGCCGAAGAGGGCGCGAAAGTCGCCATCACGGCGATCGAGAAGGATACCGTCGCTGCCGCCGAAGCGCTGGCCGCAGAAACCGGGGCGGAGGTGATCGGCCTTCCACTCGACGTGACCGATGCCAAGGCGGTGCAGGCGGCCTATGGCGAGGCCGAAGCGAAGCTCGGCGCGATCTCCGTCTCCGTGCAGAATGCCGGCGTCATCACCATCGCCAAGGTGGAAAACCTCACCGAGCGCGAATGGGACCTCAATCTCGACGTCAACACCAAGGGCGTGTTCCTGTGCTGCCAGGAGGCGATCCGCCGCTTCCGGGCCAGCGGCACCAAGGGCCGCCTGATTAACACCGCTTCCGGCCAGGCCCGCCAGGGCTTCATCTACACGCCGCACTATGCCGCCTCGAAATTCGGCGTCGTCGGCCTGACACAGAGCCTTGCCAAGGAACTGGCGCGGGAAGGCATCACCGCCAACGCCATCTGCCCCGGCATCATCCACACCGAGATGTGGGACTATAACGACCGCGTCTGGGGTCAGATGCTCGGCGAGTACGGCCCGGGCGAACTGATGGCCGAATGGGTCGAGGGCATCCCGATGGGCCGCGCCGGCACGCCTGCCGAAGTCGCCGCGCTCGTTGCCTTCCTCGCCTCGCCGGACGCCGCCTACATCACGGGTCAGACGATCAATGTCGATGGCGGCCTGATCATGTCGTAAGCGTCCATCCGGCGCGCGCAAAAAGTGATTGGCGCGCGCCGGATCGCACGCCCTCACGACCATCGTCATCCACATCGTGCGTTGCCGCAACAGCCGCAGTGGGCAGGCTTCATGGGGATTTTTCGGAGATTTCACGCAGATGTGCGCGGAAAACACCCCTAAAATCCCGAAAATTCTTGAAGCCGAGGCGACGGGCCAGGCGGTCGACGGTTTGCGGCGGGACGCCGGTCCGTCTTGCGAAAGCATTGCCTGTCTCGAAGGCAACGAGATCAGGCGCCTCGAAGGCGGACCGGGCCGTTTTCTCCAGCATCGTGGACAGGACGATCTCGCGGGAAATGATCTGCGACTTCAGCTCGGCAAGGGTGCGGGGCGTGCTCCGGTTTGGCATTGTACACCTACCGCGCCTGCCGCAGCGCAGCCGTTGCGGCTTCCGCGGCGACGAGAGCGGCCACGGCATCCGCCGCCGTGGCCGCCGCCGACGGCTGGCCCTGCACCGCCCGGGCAAAATCCTCAAGCTGCGCGCGGAGTGCCGCGAAGAATACCGCTTCGCCGGCGGGCGGCCAGAAGAACCGCGATTCCGCAAAATCCATCGTGCCGAACGCCTGCACCCAGCAGGCATCACCGATGGGAAATCTGCGCCCGAGCGAAACGAGGCCATTGCCGCCTTTCGACAGCGTGCACAACAGCTGGACGGCATCGGGATCCTCCGGGACCACCTCGGCGAAAGCCGTGCTCGCCGCAGCCACCCGATAGTCCTGGAGCTCCTGCCCGGTCAGCCAGCGAAGCTGATCGAACTCATGCACGCCCATGTCGATGAAGGCGCCGCCACCGCTGGCCCTGAACGACGCCGGTGGTGGCGTCTCGTCCCATTGGAAGCAGGAGACCAGATAGAGTTCGCCGAGGGAGCCTGCCATGATCCGCTCCCGCAGCGCCTTCAGTTCCGGCACGAAACGGCGCCAGTAGCCGATCTGCAGGTGAACCCCGGCGCTTTCGGCGATCGCCGCCGCCTCCTTCGCTTGCGCCGCGCTGATGCCGCACGGTTTCTCGCAGAGGATCGGCAAGCCCCGGGCTGCCACCGCGGCGATGGTCGCGACATGGGTGGGGCTCGGGGTGGCGATAAGGACCCCGTCCAGCCCGCCCGCACCGATCATCGCCATGGCATCGGCATGGACCGCGACGCCGAACGGGCGCAGCATCTCACGCGCCGCAACGGAGGGATCGGCGACGGCGGCTATCTCGACGAGGGCGCTGTCGGCCGCCGCACGCAGATGAACCAGCCCCATCCGGCCAGCGCCTACAAGTCCAAGGCGGAATTTCTTCATCGGATTTCCCTTTCACGATAGGCAAGGAGCGGCCGCTGCGACGCGTGTCAGAAGGAGACGGGCTCGAAGCGTCCCGATTTGGCGGATGCCAGTGCGGCCTCGCACAGGATCATCGCCTTGCGGCCATCGCTCGCGCCGACATCCGGCTTCCGGTTGGCAACCACGCATTCGATGAAATGGTCGAGTTCCGCGGCATAGGAACCCTGGTAGCGCTCCACGAAGAAATAGAGCGGCTTGTCGGTCGCGATCTGAAGAGGCCCGGAGACCTCCACGGAGGTGGGCGTCTGGTTGCCCGCGCGCAGCATGCCACCGGAGCCATGGACCTCGATCCGCTGGTCATAGCCATAGACGGCGCGCACGCTGTTGTTGATGTGGCACTGGCGCCCGCTCGCCGTGCGCAGGATGAACATGGCCGTGTCGTATTCGCCAAGCTTGGCATAGTAGGGCAGCACGAGCGAGGAACCGGTCGCGAAGAGTTCGACGGGCTCCTCGCCGAGCAGGTAACGCGCCATGTCGAAGTCGTGGATCGTCATTTCCCGGAAGACGCCGCCGCCGCCGGCAAGCGCTTCTTCCGTTTCGGGCTCCGGATCACGGCTGGTGATGATGACCTGTTCGACGGAACCGATGTCACCTGCATCGATCCGCGCCTTCAGGCTTCGGAAGCTCGGGTCGAAGCGGCGGTTGAACCCGATCTGGAAGACGATCCCTGCCTTTTCGACGGCCGCCAGGCACTCGTCGGTGCGACCGATATCGAGGTCGATCGGCTTTTCGCAGAACACCGCCTTGCCGTGCCGTGCGGCGGCGATGGTCAGGTCTGCATGCGTCCGCGTGGCGGAGGCGATGACGAGCGCCTTCACCGCCGGATCGGCAAGCACGGTGGCCGTGTCGGCGATCTTAGCGCCGGTCTCTGCGGCGATCCGTTCCGCCGCAGGCCGGTAGGGATCGACAATGTAGCGCAGCCGCACGCCCGGATGGCGCGCAAGGTTGGCGGCGTGCACGGATCCGATCTGGCCCGCACCGAACAGACTGACATCAATCATGGAGTTCCTCGTCATTTCAAAGCCCGCCATCCGCACGGATGGGCGAACGGGATCAGGGACCGACGGGGAGAACCCCGCCGGATTGGATGTGTTCATCTGCCGGAATCCGGAGCGGTCGGACCTGTCAGAGGGCCGCCTGCTCCCCCGACCTGCGGCCCGCGACCATGTCGAGTTCGGCCTGCAGGTACTTCAGGTCCCGCCGCCCGGCCATCATGTCGAGCACCTCTTCCTCGCTGATCTCGTCCTTTCGGAACGAACCGAGCGAGCGGCCGCGGTTGAGCAGGGTGAACCTGTCGCCGACCGGGTAGGCATGATGGATGTTGTGCGTGATGAAGATCACGGCGAGCCCCCTCGCCTTGGCCTGGGCGATGTAGCGCAGCACGATCGACGCCTGGTGCACACCGAGCGCCGACGTCGGCTCGTCGAGGATGAGAACGCGGGCGCCGTGATAGACGGCACGGGCAATGGCAACGCATTGCCGTTCGCCGCCCGAAAGCGTCCCGACCGCCTGCTGGGGATCACGCACCGTAATGCCGATCTTGGCCAGCTCCTCGCTGACGACGGCATCGGCCTGCCTCGTATCGATCCGGCGGAACGGGAAGACGCCCTTCAGCATCTCGCGTCCGAGGAAGAAGTTGCGGCTTATGCTCATCAGCGGGATCATCGAAAGATCCTGGAAGACCGTAGCGATGCCTTTGTCGAGGGCATCGCGTGGCGAAGAGAACAGCACCGGCGCGCCATCCACCTCCATCACGCCTTCCGACGGCGGATGAACGCCCGAGAGGGTCTTGATCAGGGTGGACTTGCCCGCGCCGTTGTCGCCGAGCAGGCAGTGGACCTCTCCTGCATGAGCGGTAAACGAGATATCCTGGAGCGCCGTGACGGAACCGAAGCGACGGCTGACATCCTTCAGTTCGATGATGGGAGTGCCTGCGGCCATTAGCGTGCCTCCGTTGCCTTGCGGCGGACGTAGTTGTTGACGAGCACCGCAATCAGCAGCATCACGCCCAGAAAGACCTGGAACCAGTCGGTGTCGATACCGGTGTAGAAGATTCCCATTTCGACTGTGCCGAAGATCAGCGCACCGAACATGGCGCCGACAGCGGAGCCGTATCCACCCGTCAGGAGGCATCCGCCGATGACCGCCGCGATGATCGCCTGGAATTCCTTCTGGAAGCCGCGTAACGTGTCGGCGGAGCCGGATTCCAGCACCTGGATGGTGGCAAACAGAGTTGCGGCACAGGCCGTCGAGATGAAGAGGGCGATCTTCACCCGGTCAACCGGCACACCGACATTGCGTGCCGCGAGGGCATCGCCGCCGACGGCGAAGATCCAGTTGCCGTAGCGGCTCTTCAGAAGAACCCATGTCGCAAGCGCCGTGACCATACACCACCAGAGGATGGACATCGAAAGGCCCTGGACCATAGGCAGGCCATCCGCACGCTTGGCAATCATGCCTATATCCGCCAGCCACTGGAAAAACCCGGCACCGAACTTGCCACCGAAGATCTGGACGAAGAAGCTGCCTTCCTGCCCTTCGGTGATGTAGGGAATCTGGGTCCGTCCCGTGATCGTCCGGGTCAGCGCCAGCGTCAGCCCACGCAGGACGAACAGACCGGCCAGCGTCACGATGAAGGACGGCAGCCGCGTTCGCACGACGAGAAACCCGTTCGCCGCACCGATGGCGATAGCGAACACGAAGGCGATCATGACGGACAGCCAGATAGGCAGGCCGAATTCCGTCACGCCCAGCCCGATCGTCACGCTCGCAAAACCGATCATCGAACCGATCGACAGGTCGAATTCTCCGCCGATCATCAACAGCGCGACCGCCGCCGCGAGGATCCCTAGTTGAGCCGAGACCTGCAGGAAGTTGCTGATCCCCAGCGGGCTGAAAAGGCCGCTGTTTCCGGCAAAGATACCGAACGAGGCAAAGACAAGGATCGTGCCGGTAAGCGCGCCGAGTTCAGGGCGCCGCAGTGCCCTTGTCAGCCTGCTGGAGGATTGCCCGCTTGTGGCCTGTAGGGCACGGGGTGGCTTGATAGCTTCCGCCGTCATCAATGTTCTCCCAATTCTATTCCTCATGATCCAGGCCGGCGGTTCTCCTCCCGCCGGCCTGGAAGGTCTCAGCGAATACCTTCCTTGCTGAGATCACGCACCGCAGCCGCATCCTTCTGAAGAATGAAGGACGGTCCCGTGCGGACGGCAGAGGCGGGGAAGGTCTTGTACATCGCCTTGTTGGTAAGGAAGACGACGGGGAGGTAGCCCATCATGAACTGCTGGTTGTCGATGGCGAACATGGCACTGCCGTCGCTCACGGCGTCGAGCAGCTGCGGCGAGAGGTCGAAGCTGCCGATCTTGTAGTTGGCCAGCGTGCCGCGATCCTTGAAAAGCTGGAGGATCGGGGTTGCGACAGTCGGGCCGAGCGCCAGAACCCCCGTCACGCCGGGATTGGCCGACAGATAGGCTTCGACCCGACGGGTGACGTCGGTCGGATCCATCGTCGCCGCAACGACCGAGGACTTGCCGCCGCTTTCCTTCAGGCCATCGTTGAAGCCTGCGCAACGCTTGTCGAGGCTCACATTGCCGACCTCGTGGTTGACGCAGATGCCTTCCTTGACACCCGCCTCGCCCATCATCTTGCCGGCACGCACACCATTGTCGTATTCGGAGCCTCCGCCGACGAAAAGGTCGAGCTTCCACGGCTCCACCTGATCCTCGCCGGAATCGATGACCACGACCGGAATACCGGCGGCCCTCGCCGCCTCGACAGGCGCCTTGAGCGCATCCGCATCGGGGATCGAAATGACAAGGCCATCAGGCGCGGAGGCGGTGGCAGCTTCGATCATACGCGCCATACGCACGACGTCGAAGGTTTCCGGTGCCTGGTAATCGACCTTGACGCCGAGCTGCTTGGCCGCCGCCAGCATGCCGTTCTTCACGACGGTCCAGTAGACGTCGTTCGCCTGTCCGTGGGTGACGAAGACGATACGGACGTCTTCTGCCTTCTTGGCCTCCGCCGACGCACTCGTCACGCCGAGAAGCGCGACCGTCGCCGCGAGGACACCGGTACGGACGAAACGGGCGGATTTCGATTTCAAGACTGCTGCAATCATGGTTGCTGTTCCCTTTTTTATGGTGGATGTATCCTGCCGGACGGCGATGGATTTCGTCTCAGGCGGCCAGTCTTGCCGCTGCATGCTCCTTCATCGATCCCCTGCGCACCGGAAGCGCCTCTGCCCACCGGCGGAAGGCAGGGCTCTTCAGCACCTCGTATTCATCGATGCGGATCTGTGCCGAGGTCGGTTCGATGACCTCGATCTCCCCGGGCGCATTCGCATGGAGACACAGGAAGTTCAGCCCCGGCCCGATCTTTCCGTAGAGTGCCTGGTAGCGCTCCTGTGCCGGCTGCTCCCTGTGCCACGGCGTCTCCAGGACTGCCGTCGCGCAAACCTCGCCGGCCGCCGTCAGGCGCGCGGCCGCGGCGTCATAGGCGGATTGATCGACGGCACCGAGATTGTGGACAGGTCCGTAGGACTGGATCGTGGCGGGGAACAGGGTCGGCAGGCCATATTCGACGCCGACCTCGACATATCGCTCGACGAATTCTGGCGAAAAGACCCCACCCATGTGACCGTCGATATGGGTCGCCGTCAGCCCGGCATTGCGGAACGCCTCGATCTGCGCGCGCATCTCCGCCTCGACAGCATCCGGATGGGCGTTCTTGCGCAGATCGATCACCGAGCGCCACAGGAAGCCGTCCGCATCCACGAGACCCGATGCGGGTGTCGCCTTGGTGAGAGGGCGCCAGCGGTAGTGGCGCTTCTCCGAGGTCAGCGTGATATGGACGCCAAGATTGAGCGTCGGATCAAGCGCCCCCGCCTCCGCAATTTCGAGAAACCACGGACACGGAACCATCACCGATCCGGAATCCACCACGCCAAGCCGCCGCAACTCGATATAGGCCGTGTTGGCACCGTGGCACATGCCGACATCGTCGATATTGACCACGACGAGGGGCGTCGCACTGGCCGCGGCCTCCGTCCTCCCAGAACCGTTCATTCTCCTGTCCTCCCGTTCACGACGAAACCGGCTTCCTCCGCCAGCGCCTTCAGGTTCCTGTAGCCCATGGTGGCATAAGTCAAAGGATGAGCCTTGGCCGGATCCTGCTCCGCCTCCACCACGAGCCAACCGGCATAACCGGCATCGGCAAGAATCTTGAGGAGCGTCAGATAGTCCAGAGCGCCGTCTCCCGGGACCGTGAAGATCCCGTCCATGACCGCCCCCATGAAACTCATGTCCTGTGCTCGCGCATGCTGAAGGATCTCCGGACGGTAGTCCTTGCAGTGAACGTGCACGACGCGATCGACATGCCGCTGCAGCAGCGATTTCGGATCGCCGCCCGAGAAGGCGCAGTGGCCCGTGTCGTAGAGCAGACCGAAGGCCTCACCGGTGTTTTCCATCAGGCGGTCGATTTCCGCATCGGTCTCGATGATCGTCCCCATATGGTGGTGGAAGGCCATGCCGACACCAAAGTCTGCAAACCGCTCCGACAGCCGCGTGATCTTCTCGCCGTAGCCCTTCCACTCGTCCTCCATCAGGTGCGGGCGCTGCGAGATCGGGTCATGGATCGCGCCATGCCGGCCTCTCGACGTGTCGGCATAGACCACATGGCGCGCACCGAGCGCTCGCAGAAGAGCGAGGTGCGGCAGGATCGCCTCGAATTCCTGGTCGACCGTGTTTTCCAGGATACGCCCGTCATACCAGCCGGATACCAGTTCAAGGCCGTAGCCCGACAGGATGGGGCCGAGCTCCCCTGCAGCACGCGGGAACTTCCCGCCGAGCTCCGTGCCGGCATAACCCGCCTTGCGGGTTTCCTCCAGGCAGGTTTCGAGCGGCGTGTCTCCCCCGAGCTCCGGCACATCGTCATTGGTCCAGGTGATTGGATTGATGCCTATTTTCACACTCATCTCACGCACTGCCCTCGATTGAATTCTGGTCTCCGGCCGCCAGTCAGGGGGGGTGGATCGATACATCGGCTCCCGTCCGGAATCGATTTCCTTGAATGCGGCATGCGGATACCTTACCGGTTACTGTATCCGTCACGAGAGCCAGTTCGGTAGAAATTGATGGATCCAGTTTCGCCATCTCGGAGAGGGAAATTCCGTGAAATCAACCCCGCGCAGCAGGCAAGTCTTCCCCCTCGATGCTCTGGCGATCGACAGGGGCAGCCCGGAGCCGTTGCAGCGGCAGCTCTACCGCGCGATTGCCCAGCTCGTCGGTTCCCGCATCCTGCCGGCAGGAGCGGAGCTGCCCTCGACCCGCTCTTTGGCCGCCGAACTCGGCCTGGGGCGCAATACGATCGTCGCCGTCTACGACCAGCTCGCGACAGAAGGCTACCTGCTGAACCGCCCGGGCGCGCGACCGGTCGTGGTCGCCCTGCCCGCCGTTTCGCCGCGACCCAGCCCGGCCAGCGCCGCCGGAGACACTCGCCCCGTGTCAAAACGGGGACGCGTGCTGCTGGAACAGCCCGTGCATCACGGCCGGCCCGGCAGCCAGGCGTTCCATCCCGGCATGCCCGATGCCCATTCCTTTCCATTCGGCGTATGGGCGAAGCTCGTGGCGCGCAGGGCCGCCTTTGCCGGGGGCAAGCTTTTCGGAACCTACGACGTCAGCGGGTTGCCGGCCCTGCAGGAGGCGATCGCCGGCTATCTGGCGTCCGCCCGCGGCATTCATTGCCGGCCGGAACAGATCGTCATAACGACCGGCGCACAGGCCGCGTTCGACCTGCTTGCACGCCTGCTGCTCGACCCGGGCGACCCGGTCTGGATGGAGGAACCCGGATATTACGGCGCGCAGGCGGCCTTCACTGTCGCCGGCGCCCATATTCTTCCGCTTCTCGTGGACGCCCAGGGCTGGCGCTTTGCTCCCCCGCCGCGCGCCGCGCGCCTCATCTACGTCACCCCGGCATGCCAGCATCCGCTCGGCATCACCATGCCGCTCGAACAGCGCCTGTCCCTGCTCGACGTGGCCGACCGCCTGGACAGCTGGATCATCGAGGACGACTTCGATGGCGAGTACCGGTTCGTCGGGCGTCCCGTGCCGGCCTTGCAGAGCATGGATGCCAGCGGCCGGGTGATCTATGTCGGGACGTTCGCAAAACTGCTGTTCCCGGCGCTTCGTCTCGGCTTCATTGTCCTGCCGCAGGCCTTGCAGAAAGGCTTCGTCAACGCGCTCAGCACGACGGGACAGTTCGCACCACTTCTGCTGCAGGCGGCCCTTGCCGACTTCATCATGGAGGGGCACATGGCCCGTCACCTGAAACGGATGCGCCGCCTGTATGCCGGTCGGCGGGAGGCCTTCGTGGAAATCTGTTCCCGGCGCCTCGGTGCGGACATGGAAATCCTGCCCTGTGAAGCCGGGATCCAGCTCATCGGCCAGCTCAGGGACGGGCTGGACGATATAGCTGTGGCCAACGCGCTTGCCGCCCGCGGCGTCAATGCCAGTCCGATGTCGAAATTCTTCCGGAACCGCGCGGCCATGCAGGGCCTGGTCATGGGCTATGCCGCATGCGACGAAACCCAGACCGCAACCGGAATCCGCCAGATGGAGAGCGTTTTCCAGATGTTCCGCAACTGAGCGCGCGGGATCGGATCAGACGGGTTCCGCCGTGGGCAGGTCGTGGGCGCGAAGCAGGTCATCGATGAAGGCGCGCGCCGCCTCGCTCAGCGGGCGCCCGGCATAGGTGATCATGCTGTGCTCGACTTCGTATGTCAGGCGCTCCGGCAGGAGCGCCGTCATCTCGCCGCGGCCGACCCAGATCTCGGCATAGTGCCGCGGAAGGTATCCGACATGCGTCCCCGCCAGGATCATCTGGGCGACCGCTTCCATGTGGTGCGCCGTCGCGCGGCTGCGCAGTGGTCGCAGGGGCAGGATCGAGCTTTCCGGAAGAAAACCGTGCATGACCCAGTTGGCCGCCGCAATATCCGCCTCGTCCGGCGATACCACGGCGAAGAGCGCATGCCGGGCACCGCAATAAAGCGCGATCTCCTCCATGTAGAGTGGAAAATAGTCGAGCGACGGCCGGGAGCGGCTGAAGTAGGAGATCGCCAGCTCCACCTGCCCGTCGATGACCGCAAGCTCCAGATCGGTCGGCGCATTGACGAAGAGGTTCAGCTGAACATCCTGGTCGCGGCGAAAGAACGCCCCCATGGCCTCGCCGAACCGGGTCCCCGGCAGGGTAACGATCGTATCGGCAAGGCCGAGGCTCAAATCGCCGACAAGCCGTCCGGAGAGGCTCCCGGCCTGCGCGACGAACACGCCGATCGCCTCGAACAGGCTCTGTGAGGCCTCGAGGATGTGGCGGCCCTTCGAGGTAAGACGAAACCCGCCCTTGCCGCGCTCGCAGAGCCGGTAGCCGAGCCGCCGTTCGAGATTGCCGATATGCATGCTGATGTTCGACTGGCTCATGTTGAGTTCGGCCTGCGCGGCTGTAAAGCCGCCGCAGCGGACCACGCGGGCAAACAACCGCAACAGGCGCAAATCGACATCCGTGACATTCTTCAGCATCGCCCCTCCGGCGAGCGGCCGCATCGCACGGCCACCTCTTGCATGGCAACCATTACATCAGTTTCGATTGATGCCAACGCAATCAAATTGGAATTCCACCTGACGTTACCTTTGTCTACCGTATGCTTGGAGGCGGCCACGATCTCAAAGAAAACAGGGACCGGGCCGGGATTCTTTCAAAGCAACCCCGACCGCAGGCCCGCGCAGGAAACCCCTCGCGGCCAATGGCGCCCTGCGCCCGGTCGCAAGGCGGACGACGGGAGGTCATCATGCCGGATACCAAGTCAGCAGCGTCAAGCAACGACGAGCGGTTCCTTGCCAACCACGGCTATCGACAGGAACTAGACCGCGGCCTCAGCCTCTGGTCGTCGTTTTCCGTGGGCTTCGCCACGATCTCGCCGGTCGTCGGCATCTATTCGGTGATGTCGCTCGGGGCGATCAGCATCGGCCCGTCCTGGGTCTGGATCGTCCCGCTCTGCCTCGCCCTTCAGTTCACCGTCGCCCTGGTCTATGCCGAGCTCTCCTCGCAATACCCCCTTGCCGGGGGATGCTATCAATGGGTCCGCCATCTCGTCGGTGACCGCCTCGCCTGGTTCACCGGCTTCCTCTACCTCGCTTCCGCTCTGGCCTCGCTGACCACCGTCTCCTATCTCGGCGGCTTCTGGCTCGGCCTCTTCGTCACCGGATCCCCGCCCTCGGCCGACGGCCAGGTGGCCTGCGGCGCGGCGCTGCTGGCGCTCGGGCTCGCCGTCAATCTTCTCGGCATCAACCCGCTCAAATACTTCGTCAATGCCGGCATCATCGCGGAAGCCATCGCCTCGATCGGCATCGGCGTCGTGCTCCTTCTGTTCTTCCGCAACCACTCCTTCGACCTGCTGTTCACGAGCATGGGTGCGGAAGCGGCCTCGGACGGCTCCTATCTGAGCGGTTTCCTCACTGCGCTTGCGGTCGGTGGATGGGCGTTCCTCGGCTTCGACGCCTGCTCGCAGATCTCGGAAGAGACGACCGACGCGCGGATCTCCGTACCGCGAGCCATTCTCCGCTCGATGCTGGTGGTCGGCGGCACGGTGATGCTGACCGCTTTCGCCGTCACCCTTTCCTACAAGGATCCGGCTGCCGTGGTCAGCGGGCAGATCATCGACCCCGTCACGCCGGCCGTCGTCGATGCGCTCGGCGCCTGGTCGGAACGCCCGTTCGTCGCCGTCGTCCTGGTCGCCTTCGTCGCTTGCGTCGTCTCCGTGCAGACCTATATCGGCCGTGCGATCTTCGGCATGGCGCGGGATGGCATCCTGCCCGGCTCCGCCCTGCTGCGGCGCGTCGATCGCCGCAAGGTGCCCATGGCCGCCATGCTGTGCAGCACCGTCATCGCCACCTTCGGCCTGGTGCTGGGCCTCAACGCCACCGCCGTCGGCACGCTGATCGCCTTCGGCAGCGGCGGCTTCTTCTTCGTGTTCCTCATCGTCACGGCGAGCGCGCTGGTCGCCCGTCTCAACGGCCGGTGGAATCCGGCAAAGGGAGCCTTCCAGCTCGGCCGCTGGAGCCTTCCGGTCAACATCGTCGCTACCCTCTGGCTCGTCTTCGAGGCGATCAACGTGGCCTGGCCGCGGGTGCTTCTCGCACCGCCCGGCGCACCGTGGTTCCAGGTCTGGGCCGTCATCCTGGTCTTCTCCGCCCTCTCGGCTTTCGGCCTTCTCTACCTTGCCGTCGCCAAGCCGCACCGGCGCATCCCCACCGCCGCGAGCTTCGCAACGACGCTCCTTCCCTGAGGCCCGCGCCACCGGCCCCTCATTCCCTTTCAATGCCTGGACATCCAATGACCGACATCCACTACTGGACCTATCCGACCGAAATCTTCTGCGGCAAGGGCGCGGTCGAGCGACTTGCGCATCGCTGCCGGCTCGCCGGCACAGCCTATCCACTCCTGGTCACCGACCCCGGATTGCTGACGCTGCCACCAATGCAGAAAGTCCGGGCATGCCTGGACGAGGCCGGCATCCGCTATGACGTGTTTCATGCGCTTTCCGGCAATCCGACCTTCGAAGAAGCCCAGGCGGGCGGCCGCGCCTTCGTGGCGGGTGGGCACGATCTCGTCATCGCCGTCGGCGGCGGAAGCGCCATCGACGTGGCCAAGGGCATCGCCCTGACCAGCCGCGATCCGCAGGGCCTCCGGCGCTTCGAGTGGAGCGAGCTGCTCGCCCGCTATGCCACGCTGGCGGATTTCCCGGCCCTGGCGCTCCCGTCCCTGTTCGTCGTGCCGACGACGGCGGGAACCGGCTCGGAACTCGGGCGTGAAGCCGTGCTGACCGATACGGCGCTGGGCATCAAGAAAATCATCGGCCACCGTGACCTTCTGGCGGCCTGCGTCTTCCTTGATCCCCTCCTGACAACGGGCCTGCCGCCGGCGCTCACCGCCGCGACCGGGATGGACGCTCTCACGCACCACCTCGAATCCCTGTTCTCGCCGCTGCACCACCCGATGTCGGCCGGCGTCGCCATGGAAGGCGTCCGGCTGGTGCATGCCTATCTGGAACGCGCGGTCAACGACGGCAACGATCTGGAAGCGCGCGAAGGCATGCTGGTCGCCTCTGCCAGCGCCGCCGTCGCCTTCCAGAAGGGCCTCGGCGGGGTCCATGCCCTGGCCCACCCGATCGGCGCGCGTCATCACCTGCACCACGGCCTGCTCAACGCCGTCCTCCTGCCTTATGTCCTCGTCGCCAACCGGCCGGCGATCGAGGAGCACGCGGCCCGGCTCGCACGCTATCTCGACCTGCCCGGCGCCGGCTTCGACGGTCTCATGGCATGGCTGCTGGCCCTCAGGACCCGCATAGGCATCCCGCCCGCCCTGGTGCATTTCGGCCTCGACGGCACGGATGCAGACTGGGTCGGAGCCCAGGCACTCGCCGACACCTCCTCCTCGGACACCAATGCGCGCCCGCTGGGGGCCGACGACTATGCGGCGATCTATCGAAAGGCGGTGGCCGGCTCGCTCGAGGTGAGCACCACATAGGACGCAACCTTATACCTGCCCCGCCGACCGGATGGAGTGGGATAGGCGCGCAGTTTTCCTGTCCTAAACGAGAAAAACCGCACAGTCTCTCTTTCCTGCATAAAGAGAGATAAGATTGCCTTATCGGTCATTCTGGTCTTTATAGGAGAGATGGCACGAATCATCGACGAAACCAGCGAAAACCACCACCAGGAGCATCCTGCACAGCCGCAGGAAACGCCAGTGGCTGACGGCAATTCCACTGCCCTCGTTGCGGCAGATGCGCCGCCGCCTTTGCCGACTCATCTGCAGGATCTCACGGATCGCGCCCGCGGGTATGTTGAAGCAGCAAGTTCCGCCAATACGCGGAGAGCCTACGCCTCGGACTGGAAGCATTTCTCGGCGTGGTGCAGGCGTCAGAACCTCGACGCCCTTCCCCCCGATCCGCAGGTCGTCGGCCTCTACATCACCGCCTGCGCGTCCGGTACGGCCGAACGTGGCGGCAAACCGAACACCGTTTCGACGATCGAGCGTCGCCTTGCGGCGATCGGATGGAACAGCGCACAGCGCGGCATGAAGCTCGACCGCAGGGATCCCGCCATCGCCACCGTCATGGCCGGTATCCGCAACCGGCATGCCGCCCCGCCGCGCCAGAAGGAGGCCCTGCTTCCCGAAGATCTCATCGCCATGCTGGAAACGATCGATCGCGGCACGCTGCGCGGCCTGCGCGATCGGGCCATGCTGCTCGTCGGCTTTGCCGGGGGCCTGCGCCGCTCGGAGATCACGGGGCTGGACCTAGGGCGCGACCAGAGCGAGGACGGGCGTGGCTGGGTCGAAATCTTCGACAAGGGCGCCCTGGTGACGCTGCGCGGCAAGACCGGCTGGCGCGAAGTGGAGATCGGCCGCGGTTCGTCCGATGCCACCTGCCCCGTGACCGCACTCGAAACCTGGATCCGGTTTGCGAAGATCGCCCGCGGGGCCCTGTTTCGCCGCGTCACCGGCCAGGGCAAGGATGTCGGACCGGACCGGCTGAACGACCAGGAGGTGGCTCGCCTCGTCAAGAAGGCAGCGCTTTCCGCCGGGGTACGTGGCGATCTGTCGGAAGCAGAGCGGGCACAAAAATTCGCCGGCCATTCGCTGCGCGCCGGTCTTGCCACCTCGGCCGAGGTGGACGAGCGCCATGTCCAGAAGCAGCTCGGCCACGCCTCGGCCGAAATGACCCGCCGCTACCAACGTCGCCGCGACCGCTTCCGGGTCAATCTTACAAAGGCGGCAGGGCTCTAGAACACCGCAAGCGCTTTCACCCACTCCCAGTGCTATCCCCTGATTGTTGCGCGCTGGCTCCGATCTGCGGCTCATTTTGTGTGGTATGTTTTGCTATCGCTGCACAGGATTGGGAGGGTTCCATGGGTTTGCGACTTGCCACAGCTGTCTTCTGCATTTTCTTGTCTATGTCCGCTCACGCTCAATCGAGCACGCCAAAGGGCTGGTTTCTGCATGATGACCAGGCACCGACACTGACCCTCGCTTACTACGATCCCTCTTCCGGCAACGTGATCTTTGCCGCCACCTGTACGCAAGGCTACAGCGACACCATCATTGCCTTCTATCCCGAAGCCGCTCTTGCAGAGGGGAAGAAAAACGCGGAGCTCACGCTTTCCCGTAGCGCCAGCAGGCTCGCCTTTGATGCAGCCGCGCAAGTGTACAACGGCCGCTACACGATCGATGGCCAGACATCCATGGAGCCGGAACTGGCCGACCTGCTGCAGGGTGGCTTCACGCTTGCCGTGGATGGGCAAGAGATGCGGGTATTTACGGCCACCGAACAGGATAGCGCACACATTCGCAAATTCACCGAAGCGTGCCGGGGCTGACATTCATACTTTCGCAAGTTCCAACCCGGCGATCGAGAAGTAACGGGAAAGCTCCGAGGACGACGAAGACACGGCCTCTCCGGGGTGCCGCAAAAGCGGCTCTCATTCTGTCCCTCCCCCCACTATGGCTCGCACACACGAGCCACCCAATAACAGCCCGCCGCCGCTGACAATCAACTCATGTCTGCCTGAGCATTCCGAAAAAGGGTGAGCCATTGTCGCCTACCCTGCTTACTGTTTCTTCCCGCCGACAACACGAATAATGAGTGCCGCTTTCGCTTTTGGCGCATCGATATGCAGAACCTTCACGGCCGATGCATTGTTGACATCACTCATTGTGAAGGTGCCATTCGCCATTGGCTGCGGACTGCAAGAGCAAGCAATTTGCCCTCGCCGGATATCGTCTGGGTTGCACGCAAGGCTCGGGCGAGGTTTATAAGGGTAGATTCTCCGAAACCCGGCACCAAACGCATCGGCAACAGGATACCAATATGAGCGAACTGCAGAACAAGGCGGTCACGCTGGCATCGCAGGGAGAAGACGATCTCTCCTCTCAAGCGTCCTCGGACCGATGCATTCCATTTCTCAAGAGCGCGCTGGATCTTCACTTCGCCCTTGGCGGCAATATTGAGGCATTGGATGCGCTTCTCCAGGCACATCGTTCACGGCGCCAGCTCAGGGTGGACGCAGCCGTTGCCAACGTGGTGATCGAACTGGCCGTCGCCAGCCACCTCAGCGATATCGACATGGTCCAAGCCACCTACAATCGCCTGGACGCAGAACTCGACATATCCCGCCATTCGAAATAGTCCGGCTACAAATTACTGTTCCTGAGGCCGAGCAGGTAAACCGCAGCCTCCAAGCAGTCTTGCCCTGATGACGCTACGAAGTTCAAAACGGGGCTGCGCCTCGATGGCATCGACGGCTTGCTCGATTCTCTGTCTTCCCGATCGAGTTCTCACAAGCCCCTACCCTCAGCTTGACCGGGGTATAGATGTAGCGAACCGAACAGTAGGAGCCGAAGGAAGACAAAAGGGAAACGTAAGACGGCTCCAAACCCTGACAGCTGTCAGGGTTTTCTGATGTCCGCCATCATCCCACCTTTCTGCCTGTTCCGCCCTGTCCTCGAAGAAGCGCCATCAAAGCCGGCCCCAGCGAGAACTCGCCCCGCTCTGCCCGGCGCGTCAAATCCCTGAGATATCCCCCGGGAGAGTTGATGTGCCCCGCTCGTTCGAGGATGCAGGCGATCGCGACGGCCGCATTTTCTGCACCCATCACCTCGCAGGCCACCTGATAGGCAGAAGGACTGACGCCAAGCATCGACCGTACCACCACGGCCGCCGACATCAGCTCCCTCCATCCATCGATTTTGCCGCCGGGACCGTACATCACGATCTCAGGGCATGCGTTCAGAACCATGCCAAGTGGGAAATTACGGATAGGCGTCCTCGGGATTTCGTCGTTTATCCTCCACGCCGCTCCCAGCTCCTTTTCAGAGCGAGGTTCAAATTCATAGATGGAGTCGGATTTTGAATTCTGTATGTGCCGCCCACAATGAGCATCATTGGTGCTTGAATCTTCCGAAAATTGCTGCCTTTCCAAAAGGTTGACGACCTCGCTGCGCAGAAGTTCCATCTCGTCGAGCGCCGTATGGATGTCGTTCCGCGTGGGTGTCCGCGGGAGACTTGCGAGAATGCCGATGTAGGTCGCTTCGATCGCCCCCCAATCTCCCTGGGCGCCCTCTTCCATCGCGGCGGTAATCAGCTTGCGGACATCCCTCCGGCAGACCGTCAGGTTCTCCTTGGCCCGCCGAAACGCCATGCGATCCGCAACGACCTGCTGGGCCAGCATGGCCAGCTCCTCCGCGCGCGCGAGTAGCGGCGACATGTCGAAGCCGAACGCCGTTTCGATGCCGCCCGCATCGTCCTTGCGCGCATAGCGTTTGCCGTTTGCGCTGTCCTTGCGCACGATCAGGCCCGCGTCGACAAGCAGGGCGAGATGCCGCCTCAAGGTCGCGCCGGCGATGCCATGGGCGCGCAGGGCAAGCTGGGCATTGGACGGAAAGACAACAAGCTGGGCGTCCTGGCGCAGTTCGCTTTCCGGGTAGAAACTCAGGAGGGCGTCCAGCACAGCCAGACTCCTGTCCTGCAGGCCAAGCAGTATTCTCGCCTCCGAGACGTCCCGGAAGACCTTCCATTTGTCCACTGTCTTGCCTGGCTTGATTTCAGCCGTCGCCAATTGCCGGCGTACGAGCGCAAGCGACATCGGCCGCCGCCCGAAGGGCGTCGTCACATTTCCACTCTGCATTTTCCTTCACCTTGCAAAAGGCAAAAGAAATCCGCCCGCCAAAAATGGCGCCAAAGACTCTTGACTACGATTCGTGGAAATGCGATTCTCGGGGTGCTAAATCAGAGAGGGGCTTCCACGACGGCAACGTTTTGGGGGCCTTTTTCTTTTGCTGCGCTTCCTTTCATTTTCCAGAATCCTGACAGCTGTCAGGGTTGTCATTCATCCCGCAAGCGGGCAAATCGATCGGCAAGGCCCGGCAGTTCGGCCTCCACGAATTTCAGGAAAGCCGCGCCAAGGGCGCCTTCCGCCGAAATCCGGACTTCCCTCGCCGATGCCGTCACGGCACCAAGCTTCCTGCCACCCGCATCCGCAAGCGCGGTCACTGAAGTGTTCTTCCCTGGAGCGGCGGGTTTCACCGCATCGAGCACGCGCTGAAATCGTTGATCGGACAGCAGGGGGCTATCTGTCCCATTCGACAGGACCGCCCTGATCGTGCCGAGAGACTGCGCATCGCCGGCAACGATCTTGGCAAGGTCGAGCCAACGCGGTCTGCCGACCTTCGGAGCCCGGCCGATTGCCTCGATGATATCGGCCGGGAGCGCGCGGTAGACACTGCGCATCCTTGCAAGCTCGGCGTCCTCGATCGAAAGCGCCGCGTAGATGTGACGCGCCTTTATCCCCGCATCATCCATACGCGACGCGAAGAGGGCACGCTCGATCCACGTCAGGTCCTGGCGGCTGGCATTCTCGATGCCCTGTGCAAGAACCAGATCGAGATCCGATATCTCCACCTCGATCGCGCGTACGGGCTTGCCGAGCTGCCTGGCGGCAAGCCAGCGGCGGTGGCCATAGACGATCTGGTAGCGCCCGGCGGAGGAGGGGTGCTTGCGAACCTGGATGGGAACCTGTTGTCCCTCGCTCTCGATCGAACGCCTGAAAGCCTCAAAGCTTGCCGTATCGTCGTCGGGCAACCGGTCGGGATAGGGCGAGGGGTCGATCAGCGCAGTATCCAGCTCCCGTACGGAGCCGCCGCCGGCCTCCACAAGCGCCTTGAGCCGATCCCGTTCCGAGCGGATATCGTCGATTGCCCGGTGGGCAGCACCAATCACGCCAGCACCGACGCGCTGCGTCGGAGCCGCAGGGGCCGGCTGCTCGTCGCCTGCCAGCTTGTTCTCCAGTTCCGCGGACAGCAGACCGAAGCTGGCGACAATCGATTTGCGGGAGGATTTGCTCATGTCCGCCCCCAGCTGTCATTGATGAGCCGGATGATCGCTTCATTGACGCCATCGACGGCTTCGCGCGCGCGCTTGTGGGTGTCCCGCCCGATCTGGCCCATTTCCAGCTCGTAGATCGAGCGTTTTGCGAGGCCGGCCGCTTCGACTGCCGTGCTTTCGATCGCGGTCGGAAGAAGCACGTCCGTGCCGAACATATGCCGCAGCATCGCGACGACCTGTGATTGCGGCGCATCGTTCGGATCATGGCGCGTGACCAGGTACCGGATGAAGTCCTGATCCAGCTGCGCGCCGCTTTCGTTCAGAACGCTGATAAGGTCACCCATCATCAGCAGGAACTGGCTCATTGATGCGACATCCAGCATGGCGGGATGCACGGTGATAATCATGCTGGTCGCCGCGTAAATCGCGCTCAGGGTCAGGAAGCCGAGCGAAGGCGGCGTGTCGAGGATGACGACGTCGTAATCCGCCTCGACCTCCGCGAGGGCGAGCTTCAGCCTTTCGAAGAAAATTGCGCCCGAACCTGACTTGCTCGCCAGAACACGGGGCGTTTCGTGCTCGTATTCCATGACCTCCAGGTTGCCAGGAACAAGATCGATCCCTTCGAAATAGGTCTTGCGAATGACCTCGCGGATCGAGCGCCGCTCGGTATCGTCATAGCGCAGCGCTGCATAGATCGTCTCATTCGAGCCGACATCCACTTCCGGCTGAAAGCCGAACATGGCGGACAGGGACGCCTGCGGATCCAGATCGAGCGCAAGAACGCGATAGCCCTGGAGGGCGAGATAATGGGAAAGATGCACACAGGTCGTCGTTTTCGCACTGCCGCCCTTGAAGTTGGCGATCGCGATGACCTGGAGATGCTCGCCCGGGCGACGGCGGGGAAGAAAGCGCAAAGCCTCGGCCGGCTTCTGTTTTGCAAACAGCGCGCGAAGCTCGTTGATCTGGCCCAGCGTGTAGACGCGATGATTGTTCTCGAGCCGGCTTGGAACAGGTCCGCGTCCCTCGGTAGACATGAGCTTCAAGGTGGAATCAGGTATGGAAGTGAGCTTCGACACCTCGTTGGTCAAAAACGAACGAAGGGTCTTCTCCGACTTCGGAGGATACATACGCGTTCTGAGTTGCTGCAATTGCGCCGACAGAAGCCCCGCATGGCGCATGATCTTGCCGCCTGCGTCTTCCTTGGTGCCAACAATTGGGTCTACTCGGTTTGCTATCGCCATGTCTTCCTCTTGGCGGCCTTAAGCCGGTTTGCCGGCCATTGCCCGCCAAAGATAGAACACGATTCTCCCGGACCGTCCAGAAGTTTAGGGTTAACAAAAGGTTAATAAGAACAGTTGCGCACCTGCGGGAACGCTCTTTTTTCAGGCGTTGCACAGATGATCTCGCAAATGGCGTACCCGCCCAATACCCGTGTAAAAGCCGGCGCCGGCGACCTTGCCCTCCCTGTCAGCCGGATTCTACATGGTCCAGAGCAGTGAAATCGGCGCGGCCTGCAGCTTCTCCCCGAAGGGCGTGATGCGGTCATGATCGTGCAGGACCAGTCCCCGCACGAACCGGTCGCCCACGGCATCCTTGAGCTGGCGCAGCCCGCGGAAATCATCCGATTTTACGGTCGCCGACGCCTTCACCTCAATGCCGACGATACGGCCGCGACGGTCCTCGATGATCACATCCACCTCGTCCTGATCCTTGGTCCGGTAGTGCGAGAATGCGAGGCGCCGCTCGGACCAGGAAGCCAGTTTCAGGATCTCCGACACGACGAAGCTTTCGAGCAACGGGCCGAATCGCGTCCGATCCCGGATCAGCCGCTCCGCCTCGTCTTCCCGCAGGGCCGCGAGCAGCCCGGTGTCAATGAAATGCAGCTTTGGCGTCTTGATCAGCCGGCTGAGGCGGTTGTTCGACCAGGGAGAAAGCGTTCTCACGAGGAACAGCCGTTCGAGGATAGCGACATATTTCTGGGCCGTGATGCTCGAAAGGCCCAGCGCTGCACCCAAGCTGCTGTGGTTGACCAGTTGTCCGGCATGTTCGGCAAGCACGCTCAGGAGACGCGGCAAACGATCGAGCTGATCGATGTTTGCGATGTCGCGCACGTCGCGGTCCAGGATCAGAGCCACGTAGTCCTCAAGCCAAGCGGTACGCCGGGCCGCAGTCGTGCGCCGAAGGACTTCAGGAAAGCCGCCCTTCACGACCACCTCCACCAGGTCGTCGCCAAAGACGGCCCCGCCGCCGGACACCGGCTCTTCGCCGTCAAAGAGACGATCCAGCAAGCGGCCGGGGGTCGAAAGGATCTCGGACTGGGCGAATGGAAAAAGGGAAATCACGGCCATCCGCCCGGCCAGAGAATCGGCAATGGCGGGCATCGTCGCCAGATTGGCCGAGCCGGTCAGCAGGAACCGTCCCGGCTCTTCATCGCGGTCGACACTCTCCTTGATCGCCAGCATCAGTTCGGGCGCGCGCTGCACCTCATCGATGACGGCCCGCCTGATGCCCCGTATGAAGCCGATCGGGTCGGACTTCGCAGCACTGAGGGTGCCGGCATCGTCCAATGTCATGAACGGCCGATCCTCGCCGGCAAACATCCGCGCCAATGTCGTCTTGCCGGCTTGACGAGGGCCGGCAATCAGGACCACACGCGTGTCGGCCAAGGCGGTTTCGACGTTCTGTCGGACCTTGCGTTCGATATGAAGACGGGGCAGGGGAGGGGAAATCATGCGGCCATTCTTAGCGAAGAATTCGTCTGATTTAAAGCCGATGTTCGTCTATTTTTAAATCAAAGGATGTCCGAATTTAAGCACCCGACGTCACATATGAGGTTATGGCCCTGAAATCCCCGCCGTTTTACGTGGTCTCGGCGCACGCCATTTTCGTGCTCCACCTGACGACACCGATCAAGCAATCGGCAAGAGAAATGTGCCTGCTCGAATACTGAACCGTTCCGGGCAACATTTCAGATGTCCCTCCTTGGCCCCCATTTCTGAGCAAGGGACAGGCATTCGCGCCAGAAAAGCATGGCTCCCGTCGTCGACACGCTGCGCAGCGAGACGGCGGCGGCGGCGTGAGCGAGTTCGAGGCACTGGGCAAGGGGCCACCCCTCGTGAAGACCGTAGAGCATGCCGGCAGCAAAGGCGTCGCCCGCCCCGTTCGCGCCCTTAATCTCCACTTCAGGGATGGCGACGGAGGGCGCGACCGCACTATCCCCGTCACGGGTGACGGCAATGGCAAAAGCCGGGCAGTGTACCGTGACGAGCCCCATCGCCCCCCGTTCCAGCACCATGCGCGCCGCGCGAAGGCACGCGTCCTTGTCCGAAGTGCCGTCCAGGATGGTCTCGACACCGGCGATGGCACCGATTTCCATGTCATTGACGATGAGGAGATCGAGATGCGGCAGGCAAGGCGCGACAAGCCGGGCCATCAGACCACGGTCGATGCTCGCCAGCTCCAGATTTGTCTGAAGCCCCGCCGCGCGCGCATTCTTCAGCACCGCCACCCATCCGTTCGGCTCGCCTTGCCAGGGCGCGTCGAGAATGCGGTGCACGCCCGGCAGGCCGAGATGCAGGTAGCGCATACGCGTCTGGGAAAAATCGAAGTGATCGGGCGTCAGCTGCGCGCCGGTTCCGGCATGGAATATATGGGTACGCCGGTGCGAGCGCAGCGAGACATAGGCGTCGCAGAACTGCGTGGCGGCATCCGGCGTCACCGTCATCTGGCGCGTGTCGATCCCCGCTGCCGCAGCCGTCTTGCGCAGATAGCGGCCATCGTCATCATCCCCGACGAGGCCGATCGTCTCGACGGGGATCGACGGATCGAGCCGCTTGACGTCAAGCGCTAGATTGCAGCTGGAGCCGCCGCCGTGACGCTCCTCCTCGAAAAGCTCGGCAAGGCCGTCCTCACCCGGCCAGTGGCTGACCGTGCGGTTGTAATCCGCACACCACGTCCCACCCGTCAGGATGCCCCGCCGCCCGCCCGTCATCTGCTCTGTTCCGGCTTGAGCACAGCTTCCGTGACGACGTTGTCGTTGGCGAGCTCGCGCAACGGCTTGATCCCGTCCTTGGAAAGGCTTGCGTGATAGGCCTTCACCGCCTCCGAAGGCGCAATCGTGCCGGATGCTACCTCGCGCATGAAGCGCACCATGGCCAGCGGGTCTTCGGCGAGGTTGATCTTGCGCCCGAACAGCGCGACGCGCGCGCCGAACCGCTCGGCCTGGTGGAGAAGCTCGAAGCAGTCGCGCGTCGTGCCAGCGCCACCGCCGAGAACCCCGACGATGACGCTTGGATCGTAGGAGGCGAGCTCGTCCAGCGCCTTGGCCCCGTTGAACGGGATTTTGAGGAACTGCGGCCGGTCCGCCTTGGTAACACCGGCAAGGCAGCGCATCATCACGTCGTTGACGTAGTGGGGAACCACTTCAGGGTCGACGCCGCAATCCACGTTGGGATTGAATACCTCAAGGAAGTATTTGAAGTTGTTGCGTGCCGCGTCCTCGCGGAACCAGTGGAAGGCTTCCAGCGACTGGTAGTCGTGCTCAAGATCGTTGTTGAAGGTGATGGAGTAGAGGCCGAGGTCCGTGCCGGTAATCTGCGCACCCGGCGCGGGATCGATCGTGCCGGTGGCGACGC
Source organism: Shinella sp. SUS2 (assembly GCF_001262505.1). Lineage (GTDB taxonomy): Bacteria > Pseudomonadota > Alphaproteobacteria > Rhizobiales > Rhizobiaceae > Shinella. The sequence goes on along the minus strand of NZ_KQ410733.1, from coordinate 193,400 downwards.
GCGAGAGCGAGGCCGTCCGGAAGGGGCGCGAGGGCTGCTTCGAATAGGTCGCACCCCGGCAGACCCAGACGTCGGTCGTGTCGTTGGCGCGGATCGCCGGCTTGACGGCGCTTCCCCGGAACACGCCCATGTCTGTCAGCGCCTCCATGTTGGAGGCGGAGGTCAGCATGATGTCGACGATATCCTGCTCGACGACGGCGCGGATGTTCTCCAGGAATTCCACGCGGGTGTAGTGGCGCGACCAGCTGCCGTCCTTCGCCCGCTTCGGACCGCAGGACGTGATGGAGGGCCCCATGTCGCCGTCCTTCGCGTCGGCGATGATAAAATCGCTGCGGGTGTAGTTTCCGGCGCGGATGCGGGCGAGCTTCTGGTCGAGGCGATACATGTCTTGCTCCGTTCGGGACAGGGTCAGGCGGCCGCCGCGCCGGTCATGATGGCGACGACGTCGTTCATGGTGTGTGTCTTGGGGGTGACGACGGCCGCGCGCCGGCCAAGGCGCATGATGTGGATGCGGTCGGCGATGTCGAAGACGTTCGGCATGTTATGACTGATGAGAACGACCGGCAGGCCGCGATCGCGGATCGAGCGGATCAGCTCCAGCACCTGGCCCGTTTCGCGCACGCCGAGCGCCGCCGTCGGCTCGTCCATGATGACGAGCTTGCGGGCGAAGAGCGCGGCGCGCGCGACGGCGACACCCTGCCGCTGGCCACCCGACAGCGACTCCACCGGATTGTCGATCGCCGGCAGGCGGAACTTCAGTTCGCCCATGGCGCGGCGGGCTTCTTCACGCATGCGCGTCTTGTCGAGACGGCGGAAGAGACCGCCAAGCAGGCCCGGCGCGCGCAGCTCGCGGCCAAGGAAGAGGTTGGCGGCGATGTCGAGGGCAGGCGCGACGGCGAGATCCTGGTAGACCGTCTCGATACCGGCGTGGCGCGCATCCAGCGGCCCCTTGAAATGCACCGGCGCACCGTCTAGCAGGATGTCACCGCTGGTCGGGCGCACGGCCCCGGCCAGCGTCTTGATCAATGTCGACTTACCGGCGCCATTGTCACCGACGACGGCAAGGATCTCACCGGCGCGAAGTTCGAAGTCAACGCCGTCAAGCGCGGTGACATGGCCGTAGGTCTTCACCACGTTGCGCGCTTCGAGAACCACGTGCGGAACGGCGTCGGCCATCAGCTCTTCCTCCGGGACATCTGGTCGAGCGCGACGGCGATGATGACGAGGATGCCGGTCACGAGGTCCTGCCAGAGCGGGTCGATGCCGGCGAGCGTCAGGCCGTTGCGCAGCACCCCGACGATGAGCGCGCCGATCAATGTCCCGATGAGGCCACCGCGGCCGCCGAACAGGCTGGTGCCGCCGATCACCACGGCGGTGATGGAATCGAGATTGGCGCTCTGCATGGCGTTGGGATCGGCATTGGGGATACGCCCGAGCGCCAGCCAGGCGGCGATGCCGTAGATCAGGCCGGCGAGCACGTAGACCGAGAGCAGGTGGCGGCGCACCGGAATGCCGACGAGGCGGGCAGCCTCCGCATTGTTGCCGATGGCGTAGGTATGGCGACCCCATTTCGTCTGGTTCAGGAGATACCAAACCACGGCGTAAAGGGTGAACATGATCAGCACACCATAGGTCAGCACGAAGCCACCGAGCTTCATCGTGTTGCCCGTCCAGGCGAGGAAGGGATCGCGCACCGGAAAGGCGCCGCCTTCGGAGATCAGCCGCAGCGCTGCCGTCAGGATGCCCAAAATACCGAGCGTGACGATGAAGGGCGGGAGCCTGAGGCCGGAAACGAGACCACCCGCCGCAAGACCGGCAGCCGTGCAGAGCAGAATGGCAAACCCCATGGAGAGCACGGGGTCATAGCCGAGATTGACCAGTTTGCCGGCGACAATGGTGCCGAGCACACAGATGGCGCCGACCGCAAGGTCGATGCCCGCGGTCAGGATCACCAGCGTCTGGCCGATCGCGAGAACGCCGATGATGACGGTCTGCTGCAGGATGATCGACAGATTGTGCGTGGCGAGAAAACGGGGATTGGTCAGCGCGAAGATCACGCAAAAGCCGAGAAGGACCAGAAGCGGCCCCACCGAGGGCGTTCCCAGGATGCGGGCCTTCAGGCTCCGTGGCGTCTCGGCGTCGGAAACGGTGGCTGTATTCATGGGCATCCCGTGCATCAGGTTTTGCGCGGCCGATCACCCGGTCAGGCCCGCGGCGACGCTCGGCCGCGCGCGGTCCCGCCGGGAGAAAGAAGATCAGTCACCCCAGCAGTTTTCAAGCCCCCAGGCCGTGTCCTTCGATTCCAGGCCCTCGACGGGCTTGTCGGTGATCAGGAAGGAGCCGGTGTTGACGAAACCGCTCGGCTTCTTGCCGGAGGCTGCGTACTCCACGACAGCATCGACGCCCATGGAAGCCATCTTGTAGGGGAACTGCATGACGGTCGCGGCGATCTTGCCATCCTTCACGTCGCGCACGCCGGCGCAGCCACCGTCGATCGAGGTGAGCATCACATCGGCTTCCTTGCCGAAGGATTTCAGCGCTGCATAGGCGCCGGCCGCAGCCGGTTCATTGATCGTGTAGACCGCATTGATCTCGCCGTTCTTGGAGAGCAGGTTCTCCATGCCGACCTGGCCCTTGTCCTGCGCGCCGTTGGTGATGGCCGCGCCCGCGATCGATGGGTCGCCCTCGGCGATGCCGAAGCCCTTCAGGTAGCCGTCATGGCGGAAGGTATCGACCGTGCCGCCCGGCGTGCCGTCAAGCATGGCGACGACGGCCTTCTTGTCACCCATCGCCTTGCGGGCATAGGCGCCCTGCTGCACGCCGGCTTCGAAATTGTCCGTGGCGAAGGTGGCATCGACGGCGTCGGCCGGATCCGTCGCCGTGTCGAGCGCAATGACCAGAACGCCGGCCTCGCGGGCTTTCTTGATGACGTCGAGCATGCCCGACGAGTTGTTCGGCGTGACCAGGATGCCCTTGGCTCCGGCGCTGATCAGGTCCTCGATCGCGGCGACCTGCCCTTCGTTGTCGCCGTCGAACTTGCCGGCGCGGGCGATCAGCTTGACGCCCTTTTCCGTGGCGCGGGCCTCGGCGGCCTGACGCATCTTGACGAAGAACGGATTGACCTCGGTTTTCGTGACGAGGCCGACAATGACCTCCTGGGCGTTTGCGGCACCTGCGCCAAGGGCGAGGCCGAGCGCCAAGGCGGCGGCGGAATACGCGGATGCGCGAATGCGATGAAGCGACATGAAATCCTCCCAGATCCAACGGCGCCGCAGAGCCCTTCCGGCTCTTCTGGCGGGCATGACCTCTCCTCAAAGGCCAAGGGGATTAGGTCATCTCTTTTGGATAAAGTCAAATGCCAATTATGTATGTTTTGTATATTTTTATCCAAAAATAATTTCGTCACACCAACGGGCTGGTTTCCAGCCCCCGCAGGGCCCGAAGCCCTGCATGCACCTCATCACCAGCCGCCAGCCGCTGGTAGATCTCATAGGCCTTCTGATAGCGCCGGGCGTGAGCGGCGCGGGGCAAGACCTGACCGACGCTCTGCGCACCAAACCGCTCCGCACCTTCGGCGTAAGTGGCAACGGTTCCGGCCGCCACCGCGCCATGGATCGCTGCACCGACGGCGGTGGCATTGGCGATTTCAGGCACCTCGACAGGATGGTCGAGCACATCGGCCATGATCTGGATCAGCAGGGGATTGGCCCTGGCGAGACCGCTCGCCATCAGCACGCGCTCGGCCGGCAGCCCGCCGGCGGGAAAAAGGTCGTAGATCGCCCGCGCGCCGAAACAGAGGCTTTCCATCAGCGCGAGGTAGATTTCCGCCGCTGTCGTCTCCCGCGTCAGGCCCGCAAGGAGCCCGGAAAGCGCGCCGTCCGCATAGGGAACGCGGTTGCCGCCGAGCCAATCGAGCGCGACAAGCCGCCCCGCCACCGGCGGGAGTTCCGCCGCCTCGGCGTTGTAGATGCGAAAGCTGTCCTCTCTGTCCGCCCCACGGGGAAAAGCGCGCACGAACCATGCAAGCGTGTCGCCGAAACTGGGCTGGCCAGCCTCGTAGCACCAGAGTTGGCGCATGGAGCCGTCGAAGGCGACGCCCTCGATGCCCGGCGGCAAAGGCCGGTAGACGTCGCTGAGATAGAGGTAGGCAGCCGAAGTGCCGAGCGCCCCGACGAAGGCGCCAGGCGTCACACCGCCAATCGCCGGCAGCATGACATGGGAATCGATGACCGCGACGGCGACGATTGCCGGCCCTTCGATCCCGGTCAGATCCCGCCATTGCGGCGAAAGTGGCCCAGCGGGCGAACCGACGGGGAGCGGCGTCGCCAGCCGCCGGTCAAGGTCCTCTACAACACCCTGTGGATAGCCGGCCGCGGCGGAAAACTGCGCCTTGTAGGCGGCGAACCCGAGACCGCGGGCCTCCCGCCCCGTCAACTGCCAGGCGAGCCAGTCACCGCCCTCGATGAAGCGGTCCGTCTCCGCCCAGAGCATCGGCGCCTCCGCGGCGATCTGAGCCGCTTTCGCCAGCAGCCATTCACCGGAAACCCGCCCGCCGAAATTGGCGAGGAACGGGCCCGGACGAGCATTGATCGCATCGGCATAGGTTTGCGCATTGTGCTTCCACAGCTTGACATAGGCGTGCGGCGCGTCGGGGTGGAGACGTGAGAGCGGCACGCCATCGGCCCGGGCGGGCAGGGGCGAGCTCGCGGTAAAGCCAAGGCCGACCCCCGCGACGGTGCGCCCCCGCCCGAGCCGGGAAAGAATCTCGAAGGCAGCCTCTGTATAATCCTCGGCATTCTGCAGCGCGAAATCCGGTGGCAGCGGCGTTCCGCCCGGCAGCTGCCGTGTCATGATGCCGTGCCGATAGGGATGGACGTGCTGCGCCACCTGTCGCCCACTTTCGACCTCCACCAGCACGCCCCGCGCCGATTCCGATCCGTAGTCCAGTCCGATGAGATAGGTGGTCACGCGGCGCCTCTCCAAACGCTGATGCCCCATATACACAAATACATACATAAATAGCAATCTTATGTATATTATCTTACATAAGTCCACGCGACAGAAAAACTCCGTGCTTTATCTCATGCACCTTTGTCGCTAAACCGGTCGGGAAACAGGAGTTTTGCATGGCGCGCACGGACGACGGGCACGACAGACCAACGCTTGACGGCGCGGGCGGCATCCTGTCGCTGATCGCCAGCGGCGGTGCTGCTTCACGGGCCGAGCTTCTCGCCGCTTCGGGCCTCTCCCGCGTGACGGTGACACAGCGGCTCAACGCGCTGCTCGCCAGCGGCCTCGTTCGCGAAACGGAAAAGACCCTGCCGAGCGGCGGCAGACCGACCCGGGTGCTGGCAATCAACGCGGCGGGCGGCTTTCTCCTCGTCGCCAATATCGGCGAAACGCATATCCACCTCGCCGCCATGGACCTGACGCCGTCGATCCTCGCCCAGACGACATTGCCCTTTTCCGTCGCGAGCGGCCCGGAGGCGACACTGGCGCAGATCGGCGACGCTTTCGACGCCCTGGCCTCGGAAGCCAAGGAGACGCACGGCTTCTTTCTCGGCATCAGCCTCAGCCTGCCGACACCCGTCGATTTCAAGCGTGGCTGCGTCGTCGGCCCCTCGGTCCTGCCCGGCTGGGACGAGTTCGACATCATCGGGCACCTCAACACGCGCTTCGACGTACCCGTTTATGTCGAGAACGACGTGAACCTCATGACGATCTGCGAACACAAACGCCGCTTCCCCGCGGTGGACGACATGCTCTTCGTGAAAGTCGGGACGGGCATGGGCAGCGGCATGATTGCCGGCGGGCGGCTGTTTCGCGGAGCGCAGGGCGCGGCCGGCGATATCGGCCACATCCAGTTCCTCTCCGAAGACGCACCGCTCTGCCGCTGCGGCAAATTCGGCTGCGTGGAGGCGCGCGCCGCCGGCTGGGCGATCGCCCGAGACCTCTCGGCTCGCGGTTTTCGCGCCGAGACCGCCCGCGACGTGATCGACCTCGTCGAACAGCGTAAACCCGAGGCCCTGATGCTGCTGCGCGCCGCCGGCCGCACGATTGGCGAAGTCATTTCCGACGTCGTCAGCATCATCAATCCGAGTCTCATCGTAATAGGCGGCACTCTGGCACGCGGCGGAGACCTGATGCTTTCAGGCATCCGCGAGCTCGTCTACCAACGCTGTCTGCCGCTCGCGACCCGCGATCTCTCCATCGTGCTCTCCACCGTGCGCGAGGATGGCGCGCTTTTCGGTGCAGCGCATCTGCTGCTGGACGATCTTTTTGCGCCGGCAAAGGCCGATCGCCTGCTGGAGCGCTACAACACCGTCCGGCAAAGGCCGGCCGCGCGACGGCAATCCGCCTGACAGGCGCCGGCGCCTGAAATCGCTCGCCCCAACTGACCCGACGGATTAAGCCTGAGCCGGACAGACCCGCGGACCGAACGTGACAGGGTTATGCATGAAAGAGATCTCCGTCCCTTCCGCCGGCATTCTGGATGGCGCCGGGCTGCCTGCGCTAACCGTGCGCCTTGCTCTCGTCTATGCCGCGGCCGAGTTCCTGATCAGCAGCCCCACATGGTTTTCCATCGGCGACAACCCGATCAAACCCATCCTGGGAAAACTCGTCCTCGAGGTGGTTTTCGTCCTGCTGGCGATCCTTTTCGCCTATCTGCTCAGCCGCATCCGGCGGCAGCCCTACAGCGTGCAGCTTCTCGCGTGCCTGCTCCTCTCGCTTTTCAGCTCCCTCGGCATGTCGCTGCTCGACTACTACCTCTACAGTCTGATCATGCTGCCGGCCGCGACGCCGTTCGATCTCAGGGAATACGGCTATGCGGTCTGCTACCGCATGTCGATCTTCTTCGGCTGGTCGTTTCTCTTCGTCGCGCTGCTCAACCTTATCGACGTGCGCGACCGGGACCTGAAGCTGTTGGCCACGCGGGAGGAAGCTCTCGCCGCACAGATGCGCGCGCTGCACTACCAGATAAACCCACACTTCCTCTTCAACACGCTCAACTCGATTACCGGCCTCGTCGAAGAAGGCGCCTCGCAGCGCGCCGAGCGGATGATCATGTCGCTCTCGGCCTTCCTCCGCTCGACATTGCAGCTCGACCCTTTGCGGGAGTTGCGGCTCGTCGATTGAAATGGCCCTTCAGAAGGAGTATCTCGACATCGAGAAGGAGCGGTTCTCAGACCGGATGACCGTCCGCATCGACATTCCGGCCGAACTCAACGACGCCATGGTTCCCAGCCTGATCTTGCAGCCTCTGATCGAAAACGCCGTGAAACATGGCGTCGGCTCCTCGACCGGCAGGGCCGAAATCCATGTCAGCGCGGTCAGGACAGGGCCGATGCTCTGCGTGTCGGTAGAAAACGACGTCGCAGCCGCCGCAACTGGCAAAGTTGGCCTCGGCATCGGCCTTGCCAATGTTGCCCATCGCGTCAAAACCCACTTTCCCGCCGGCGCTTTCCTGGCTGCAGGGCCTGTCGCGCCCGGGCGGTTCCGGGCATCGCTCACAATGCCGTTCAGAACGGGCTGATCCTGCCGGGCATTCCGGCTTGCCGCAGGGCAGGGGGGTCAGCCGCCAGCTCGATAGTCTTCGACAGCGAAACTCAGCTCCGGATCTGCATGAGCGTCCCAGTAGCCCTTCCAGAGGGCCTTGCTGATGGGGCCGACCTGACCGTCACCGACCGGTTGGCCATCAAGCGTGGTGATCGGCATGACGCCGCCGGCAGTCGTGACGAAGAGGATCTCGTCGCACTGGTAGGCGAGTTCCACCGGCACATCGTCGATCGTGTAGGGGTATCCGAGCTTCTCGGCGACCGCGAGCACCGATTTGCGCGTCACGCCTTCCAGCACGCCCTTTCTCGGCGTGTAGAGCTTGCCGTCCTTGATCAGGATGACATTGAAGCCCGAGCCTTCGGTGAGGTTCGCGTCGCCATCGGTCAGAATCGGGTACATCGCGCCGCGATCACGCGCCTCCATCAGGCCGCGGGTGAAATCGCCCCATTGCAGGTTCTTGACGGTCGGGTCGATGGCGCCCGGCGGCACGCGGCGGACCGTGCGGGTGATGACCGCGCTGCCACCGTTCTTCTGCGTCGCCTCGTCCATGACCCAGAGATAGGGCATGACCATGAGATAGCAGAAATTGTCGCACTCCTCGGGCGCATACTGGCGCACGAAGCGCAGGCCGCGGGTCACGATCATCATGACATAGGCATCGCGGATACCGCTCTTGACCGTCATCTCGACGAGCCGATCGCGGATTTCCTCCCGCGACAGAGGGCTCTTGAGGCGCAACTGGGCGCAGCTCTTTTCGAAACGGTCGAGATGATCCTCCAGCCGGAAGAACCGGCCGTTCCAGACGGCCGGCACGTCGTAGGTCAGATCCGAATGCAGGAAACCCTGGTCGAGGATCGGAATGCGTGCCTCGTGCAGCGGGACGTATTCCCCGGCGATATAGGCGATGCCCTTGGCGAATGGATTGTCGCTCGCTTCGAGCGCTTTCACGCGCAGGCGATAGTCGTCGAAAATGTGGTCCGTATAGGACATGATGGCCCTCCTCGAAAAAGGGGTGACACGCCGGTGCACGCCGCCCACAGGCGGCATGCAGGGTCGGGGCGGCGACGTTCAGGCGGCGAGCACGCCCGCCGAGACGATGTCGCGGAAGGCGCCGTCCGCGGCCTCGAGTGCCCGGTCGATATCCCCGGGCGTATGGGCGGCACACAGGAACATGTTGTGCTTGGGATGCAGATAGATGCCGCGTCTGAGGGCCGCCAGGCAGAAGGCGTTGGCGATCTTCAGCTCCTGGTCACCGTCGAACAGCACCATCGGCATCTGCACCGGACCGGTCTGCCGCAGCGTGAAGCCGTGCCGGGCAGAAATTTCCGAGAGGCCGGTCCGGAAACGCTCACCCATCGCCTCCGTATGCGCAAGGGCGTCGCTGTCCCGCAGGATCTGGACAGTCTTGACCGCGGCCGCCATGGCAGCAGAGCCGTACCAGAACGAGCCTGTGACGAAGACCTTGCCTGCGCCTTCCCGGAAGCGTTCCGCACCGGCCACGGCGGCGAGCGGCCAGCCGTTGGCGATGGCCTTCGAATAGGCCGCAAGGTCGGGCTTGACCCCATAGCGCGCCCAACTGCCCCTAACATCGAGGCGGAAGCCCGCGCGCACGTCGTCAAGGATGAGGGCCGCGCCGGTACGGTCGCAGATCTTGCGCGCATGAGCGAGGAAGGCGGCTTGCGGCAGGTGCTGGTCCTTGCCGACATCATGCTGGAAGGCGGTCAGCAGGATAGCCGCCAGATCATCGCCCGCAGCATTGACCGCGGCATCGAGGCTCGCAGCATCGTTATAGTCGAAGACGATGATATGGGCCCTGTCTTCCGCCGTCACGCCGAGCAGCGAAGGGGAGCACCACGGAACGGCGCCGTGATAGGCACCGCGGGCAACGAGAATCTTGCGGCGCCCGGTGGCCGCACGCGCAATGGTGACGCAGGCCGTCGTCGCATCCGTGCCGTTCTTCTGGAAAAGCGTCCAGTCGGCATGATCGAGCGTATCGACGAGCAGTTCGGCCAGCTCCACCATGCTCTCTGTCGGACCATTGCCGACATCGCCCGCATCGATCCGCGCGAGAGCCGCGGCATCCACGTCCCGGTGGCGATAGCCGAGCACGTTCGGCCCCCAGGCGCACATGAAATCGATGTATTCGTTGCCATCCGCATCCCAGACGCGGCAACCGTCCGAGCGCGAGAAGAATTGCGGATAGCCCGGTGCGATCGCCCGGGTCGCCATATGTCCCCACATGCCGTTCGGCACCACGCGCTGGGCGCGTTCGACGAGTTCCGTATCGCGGCTGTTCAGCAGTTTCGCTGTCATCTTGTATGTCCTCCTGGGCGGGAGAGGCATTTCGCCTCTCCCGATGGCTCGGTCAGTTCGTGATTTCGGCGAGCGGCAGGTTGCAGCAGGCGCTGTAGCGAACGCCCTTGACGGTCGGGCTGTGCGCCAGGATGAGGTCGGGGCTGACCATCGGGATGATGATCCGGGCCTTGGCCATCTGCTCACCGGCCTCGAACCAGAGTTTTTCCGCCTCCTCGGCCGGCGCGGCGAGCGCCTGTTCACGCAGCTTGCCGGTTTCGGTGCTGATGATCGAGGGATCGGTCGCGCCGCCCGCCCGCTTGGCCCAGACGGAACCTTCCGACAGGCCGAAGACATCGACATATTGCGAGGTGCCGAAGAAGTCCGGGGCGAAGAAGACGGCGGTCAGCGGGATATGGTCGCCGTTGGCGGCTTCGCGCCAGTTGGCGAAGGGAACCGGCGACAACTCGACCGTTATGCCCACCTTGGCAAGATCCTGCTGGATCTTCTGCATCATCAGCGAAAAATCGACGCCATAGACGTTCATGTCCGGATAGATCGACTTCAGCGTGAAACCGTCACCAACGCCAGCGGCTGCCAGCAGCTCCTTGGCGCGGTCCGGATTGTAGGCAGGGATCTCATGGTTGTCGCCGCCGGGGAAGCCGAGCGGGATGGGCGTTGCGATCGCACGGCCGGCGCCGCCAACGGTAAAGTCGATCAGCGACGTGCGGTCGATGGCGATCGAGATGGCTTCGCGCACCTCGGGCGTCAGCTTGACGGTATTGGCCTTGGCACCCGGCGACAGCGCAATGTAGACAAAGTTGTAGGACGGCACCTTGTCGACCACCACATTGCTGCCTTCGAGCGTCTTGGCGGTTTCCGCGTCGATCTGCATGGCGATATCGGCGGCACCGGACTGCAGCATCTGCGCCTGCGCCACGGCATCCTTGACCTGGCGGAAGACGACCTGCGGGATCGTTGGGGCCTTGCGCCAGTAATTGTCGTTGCGCTTCAGGCGCAGTTCCGAATTCGGCTCGTAGGATTCGAGGACGAAGGGACCGCTGCCGGCGGAGTTGCTCAGGAACCAGTTTTCCGACGTGTCCTTGTCGACCGCCGTCGCATCCGAGAGTGCGCCGTTAGCGGCAGCGACATCGCTGTTGATGATGCCGAGGAAGCCCGCAGCCGCCTGGTTGAGGAACTCCGAATTCGGCGCGGAGAGGTTCACGATGACCGTCTGCGCGTCGGGAATGTCGATCGAGCTGATGGGGTCGGCGATGAAGGCGCCGTTGCCCTTGATGTTCTTCAGCCGCTCGAACGACCATTTCACATCCTTGGCCTCGACCGGCGTGCCGTCGGAGAACTTTGCGGCCGGATCGAGCTTGAAGGTCAGCTGGGTCTGTTCCTTGTTGATCTCCCAGCTTGAGGCGATCAGCGGCTGCACCTTGTTGTCCTTGTCGAGCGTCACGAGCTGCTCGTAGACGGAGGTGTTGTAGATCTGGCAGGTGTCGCACCAGGCGCGAGCCGGATCGAGCGAGTTGACGTCCATGTCACGGGCGATCACCAAAGCGCGCTCTTCGGCCAATGCCGGGTGGGTGGCTCCGCCCAGGATCGTGGCGGAGAGGGCGAGCGAGAGAAAGGCCAGTCTGGATTTCGATGGAAGAAGTCGTTTCATCGGTTGGATACCTCCAGTTTGACGGGCTGCGGATGCCCTGTTCCACTATTTTTCCGCAATTCGAAGCAAAGCGTCCCGCACGTCGGCCACTGTTGCGAGCGCTGCGCGGTTGAGAGCGGCCGAGACCGTGGGGGCGGCAAACCCACCGGTCACGCGCAGGATTTCGTGGTCGAGACAGTCGAAGAAACGCTCCTGGATCTCGGCGGCCCAGGTGCCGCCCATCGACAGGCTGCGTGCAGTCTGCTCGGCGATGACGACCCGGCCCGTCTTGTCGATGGATTGGCCGATGCGCTGCCAGTCGATGCCGTGATGGTCGATGTTGCGCAGGTCGATGACCTCGGCATCGATGCCCGCCTCCTCAGCCGCCCGGATCGCGTTCTGCACCATGACGGAGGTCGCAAGAACCGTGCAGGCGCTTCCCGGCCGCACGACGCGCGCCGTGCCGAAGGGAATGAAGAAGTCCCGGTCGCCGGCGGGCACCTCGAACTCCTTCTGGTAGAGTTCGGTGTGCTCGAAGACGACGACGGGGTCGTCGCAGGCCAGCGCCGAATTCATGAGGCCGATATAGTCGAAGGCGTTCGACGGTGTGACGATGCGCCAGCCGGGGAACAGGCCGAAAAGGGCCGAGGGATCGCCGGAATGCTGCGAGCCGTAGCCGGTGTGGGGCGAGATGCGCACGCGCATGACGATCGGAACGGGGAAACCGTCGCCGAACATGTGCCGCACCTTGCCGACACCATTGGCGATCTGGTCGGCCGCGGTGAAGCAGAAATCGCCGAACATGATCTCGACCACCGGTCGCAGGCCGTTAAGCGCCGCGCCGAGGGCAACGCCCGTGAAGCCGTTCTCGGCGATCGACATGGGCAGGACGCGTTCTGGCCAGCGTTCCAGAACGCCCTTGGTGAAGCCGCTGACGCCGCCGCGCATCTGGTGCGCATCCTCGCCCATGACGATGATGCGGGGATCGCGCGCCATCGCGGCAGCCAGCGTCTCGGAGGCGGCAGTAACGAACTTCACCTTCTCGACGGCGTCGGGGCGCATGTCGTCGTGGTCGAGAAAACGCTTTCCGGCAAGCTCGGAAAGGTTGCCCAGAATGCCATGGTCGCGCGTCGCCGGATCCGGCCAGAGGCTGTCGGGAATGCGCAGCGTGTTTCCACCGGGGACCGGTTCGGTCAGCCTTCCGGCCGCGGCGGCGACCCGATCCGTCACCAGCGCGTCGATCTGGGCGAACTCCTCCGGAGAGAGCAGGCCGAGCGCCGTCAGGCGCGCTTCGGCAAGCGCGATCGGATCGCGCGCGCGCCATGCGGCTTCCTCCTCCTTCGTGCGATAGCCGAAGTCGCTGCCGCTGCGGGAGCCGGACTGATGGAAATGGCGATAGCAGAGGGCTTCGACCACCACGGGGCCGCCCGTCTCGCGGATGATGCGGCGGGCTTCCGCCATGGCGCGGTGCACGGCAACGACGTCCATGCCATCGCATTCGATCGAGGCGATGCCGAGCATCGCACCACGGGACGACAGCCGCGTCTCGCGCGTCACGTCCGAAATGTGCGTGGAAACGCCGTAGAGGTTGTTCTCGATGAAAAAGATCACCGGCAGACCCTGCGCGGCTGCGATGTTCATCGCCTCGTAGCTCGCCCCGTTCTGCGCCGCGCCGTCGCCGAAGAAAGCAACGGAGATATGGTCGCGGCCAAGCATCTTGTCGGCGAGCGCGTAGCCCGCCGCATGGGGCGGGTTGCCGCCGACGATCGCCGAGGTGCCGACGACGCCAGCGCCAGCGAAACGCATATGCATGGAGCCGCCCCGCCCGCCGCAATAGCCAGGGGTCAAACCCATGATCTCCGCCATGAAGCGGTAGATCGCCTCGTCCATGCCGGGCGTGAAGGCGTCCTTGCGGATGTCGAAGCCATCGGGAACCGAGGGATTGAGCAGCTTCAGCAGCACCTGATGGTGGGCGCGGTGCGTACCGTTGATCTTGTCGTCGGTACCGAGCGCAGCCATGGCGCCGACCGCACCGGCCTCCTGGCCGATGCTGGCATGGGCCGGGCCGTGGATGAGCCCGGCCTTCTCCAGATCGAGCAGCTTTTCCTCGAACCGGCGGATGAGCAGCATCTGGCCGTACCAGTGGACGAGGTCTTTTGCCTGTTCCTCGCTCCAGTCCGCCTCGTCCAGTTCCAGCCGGAACCAGGGCGCGGAAGGGGCGAGCGGTATCTGGCGTGCCATTCGTGTCCTCGGGTCGCAAGGGAGCCGCAGTGGGCTCGATTGCCGTTTATGGAAATAAATTCCGATTTCTGTTGAACGGCACACTAAGCTGTGCCAGCCTTTGGATGCAACAGAAATTTTCACGGGCCGCCAAAGAGGAAGAGATGCGATGATCCGGGACGCCGAAGTGCTGAACGCGCTGGTTGAGATGGTGCGCCGGTTCGCGCGCGAACGGCTGCTGCCGGCGGAGGCCCGGGTGGAGGAGGAAAACGCCATCCCACCCGAGATCATCGCGGAGATGCGGGCGCTGGGCCTTTTCGGCATGTCCATCCCGGAAGAACACGGCGGACTCGGCCTGACGATGGAGGAAGAGGTGCTCGTCGCTTTCGAGCTCGGTTATGCCTCTCCCGCCTTCCGCTCCGTCATCGGCACGAACAACGGCATCGGCTCGCAGGGCGTCATCGTCGATGGCACGGAAGCACAGAAACAGTACTGGCTGCCGCGCATGGCGACGGGCGAGGCCATCGGCTCCTTCGCCCTCACCGAACCGGACGTCGGCTCGGATGCAGGCGCCGTGAAGACCACGGCACGGCGAGACGGCAACCACTACATCCTCAACGGCACGAAACGCTACATCACGAACGCCCCGGTGGCCGATGTCTTCACCGTCATGGCGCGCACCGGCGGACCGGGACCTGCGGGCGTGACCGCCTTCCTGGTGCCGAAGGACAGCCCCGGCCTCAGCCTCGGCGCCATTGACAGGAAGATGGGGCAGCGCGGTACCCGCACCTGCGACGTCATCTTCGACAATTGCCGCATCCCCGCCGACAGCGTCATCGGTGGCGTGGAAGGCGCTGGCTTCAAGACCGCGATGAAGGTGCTCAACCGCGGCCGCCTGCATATCTCCGCCGTCTGCGTGGGCGCCGCGGAGCGGCTGTGCGACGAGGCCGTGCGGTTCGCGCGCGCGCGGGTGCAGTTCGGCAAGCCGATCGCCGAGCACCAACTCATCCAGGCCATGCTCGCCGACAGTTCCACGGAGGCCTTTGCCGGACGCGCAATGGTGCTGGAAGCAGCGCGGCGGTTCGATGCGGGCGATCGCGTCATCCAGCAGGCTGCGAGCGCGAAACTGTTCTGTTCGGAAATGGTCGGCCGGGTCGCCGACCGTGCAGTGCAGATCCACGGAGGGGCCGGCTACATGCAGAACTATCCGGTCGAGCACTTCTACCGCGACGTCCGGCTGTTCCGGCTCTACGAGGGCACATCACAGATCCAACAGCTCATCATCGCCCGCGAAATGCTGAACGCCTGAGGCCGGACGATGCAGCGAGCCCTTGGAATCATCGCTGACGACTTTACCGGCGCCCTCATGGTCGCCGGCTATCTGGAAGGCGCCGGTATCCACTGTCCCGTACTGTTCCGTCCCGAGGGCGAAATCCCGCCCGCGGCCGTGGTGATGGCCGGCACGCGGACGCGCACGGTGCCCGTCGCGGAAGCGCTTGCCGAACTGGGCCGCTTCACCGACGCGTTTCTGCAGGCCGGCTGCAGGCGCGTCGCCTACAAGGCCTGCGCCACGTTCGATTCCACCGAAGACGGCAATATCGGCCCGGCGGCGGACTACCTCGCCGATCGTGCAGGCCAGCGACCGGTGCTGATGAGCGCCGGCTTTCCCCGCTTCGGCACAACGGTCCATCAGGGCTACATGTTCTATCGCGGCCGCCTCGTTTCCGAATCGATCAAGCGCTTCGACCCGCTGACCCCGATGTCCGACCCCGATCTCGTCCGTTTCCTCGGGCGGCAGACGCCGCACCGGATCGCGCTCCTCAACCATGCCGCCCTTCGCAGTGGCACCGATGCGGCACGCACCGCCATCGAGGCTTTCGCGGCCGAGGGAATGGGCCACGTCTTCCTCGATACGACCGATGACGGCGACGTCGAGACTGCGGCCGAGGTCGCCGCATCGATGGACCGCGTCGTCGTCGCCAGCGATCCCCTGATCATCGCCTATGCGACCCGCCTCGGCCGTGCCATGCGGCCAGGCACGATGCCCGCAC
Source organism: Shinella sp. SUS2 (assembly GCF_001262505.1). GTDB lineage: Bacteria > Pseudomonadota > Alphaproteobacteria > Rhizobiales > Rhizobiaceae > Shinella. Next base: position 177,629 of record NZ_KQ410733.1, on the reverse strand, counting down.
CGCGGCATGTCGATGGCTCCACGGCCGTGCTTGCCGGAAGCGTCGGGCCGATCGTCCTGGCGCAGCTTGCGGCTTTTTCAGCCGAGCACCCCTGCCTGTCGCTGGATCTGCTCGATCCGGCCGGGGAGGAGGGGCTTGTCTCTACAGCGCTCGACTGGGCCGCGAGGCGGATCGGCACGGCGCCCCTCGCCATTTCGACGGCAACCGGACCGGAAGGTGTCGCCGCGGTACAGGCCGCCTTCGGCCGCGTGGAGGCGGCCCGCCGGGCGGAGCGCATCCTTGGCGCCATCGCGAAGGGATTGTGTGATCGCGGCGTCCGACGGTTTGTCGTCGCGGGCGGAGAAACGTCGGGCGCGGTTGTCGATGCGCTCGGCATTACCGCCGTTCGGGCCCTGCCGGATGACCCGCTCGGAACCGGCTTCTGCGTCTCCACCGGGCCGGTACCCCTTTCGCTATACCTCAAACCCGGCAAGCTGGGCGCCGACGACATCCTGCTCAGGGCCGTCGAGGCGATGAACCAAAGGAATGCACGATGACGAACGAAGCGGCAGCGAGGATGGCCCTGGTCGAGGCGAGCCGGCGATCGGTGGCGATCGGCCTCAACAGCGGTACGGTCGGCAATTTCAGTCTGCGACACGGCGAAGGGATGCTGATCACGCCGACAGGCATCGCGCCCGACACCCTTGCGCCCGAGCAGATCGTCGCTGTTGATCTCGACGGGGCCTGGATCGGCGGCTGGCGGCCGTCCTCGGAATGGGCCATTCACGCCAGGCTCTACGCCACGACGAATGCCGGCGCCGTCGTCCACACCCACCCCGATCACTGCGTCGCCCTTGCTGCGCTGCGTCGGGCGATCCCGCTGTTCCACTACATGGTCGCCGGCTTCGGCGGCAGCGAGATACCCTGTGCGGACTACGCCTGCTTCGGCAGTGCCGCGCTTGCGGAAACGGTGGTCGCCGCCATGGGCACGACCTACTCCGCCTGCCTGATGGCCAATCACGGAGCAGTCACGATCGGCCCCGATGTCGGGACCGCTCTGGCGCGCGCGGAAAAGCTGGAAACGCTGGCGCGCCAATACGTGCTCGCCCGGTCGATCGGAGAGCCCGTTCTCCTGACGCAGGCGGAACTCGTCGATGTGCGCACCCGCTACGGCACCTACGGTCAGCAGGCGAAGCGCTGACCGTCAGACGCTTCTGCGGACTTCGCCGAGGATCTTCATTACCAGCGCCGGATATTCGAGATGCGGCATGTGCCCGCACGCATCGACGGCATGCAGGCCGACATTGCCGGGAAGGCCCACCGTGGCACTAAAGCGGAGAATACGGTCCTGCCGGCCGAAGACGATGCGCACCGGCTGGGACAGGCGAGCGAGATCGTCACGGATGGAGATCGACTGCGTTCCATCCGGGAAGAACCGCTCGGCAAAGGCCCCCATCGCCGCCGTCAGGCCCGTGTCGTCACGCTGCTGCACCACCGCCTGCAGGAAGGCCGGCGAGATGACGGCGGCATCGTGCACCAGAAGGTCGAGCCAGGGCTTCAGGCTCTGCCGCTGCCGCGCGCGTAACACGCCCGCAACGAAGGCGCCGTTGATCTCAGGCCCGAGGCCTGCGGGAGAGACAAGGCAGAGACCGCGGATATCCAGCTGCCCGCGGCTTGCCAGCCGCGCCGCCAGCGCCCCGCCGAAGGAATGACCGGCCAGCACGAGCGGGCCGTCATGCTCTGCCGCGACGGTCGCCTCGATGGTTGCCGCCATCCGGTCGAGGTCGTCGGGGATCGCATGCGGCGAGCGGCCGTGCGCAGGAAGGTCGACCGCCAGCGCCGGCCAGTCCGCGCGCGCGCCGGCGAGCATGCCGCGCCAGTTGTTGAGGTCTGCGCTGAAGCCATGGAGAAGCACGACAGGCAGGCCGTCGCCCTTGCGCAGCCAGGTCGCATTCAGCGGCGCAGGACTGCCATCCTTTCGGACCGCGGGCAGAACGGTGGGCATCTCGATTGTTGCCGGCCGGCGGGCATCGCCGACCCTCGCAACGACGTCTGTCTTCTGGATCCGCCCGCCCGGACCGGTACCGGTGAGGCCATCCAGCACGATACCATGTTCGCGCGCGATGCGGCGGGCGAGGGGAGTGGGGTTGGGGCCGCGCCCGCTTCGCCGCGCGCCCGGCAAGAGAATGGCTCGGCTCGCCTCGGTCACGGCTTCCCCGGTCTCGACTTCCTGTATTTCCATCCCGCCGTAGGCTTCGCCATCGCCATAGATGCGGGCGACATCCGCCCCGACATCCACCTCGATCTCGCTTTCAACAAGGGTGTGAATGACGCCGGACGCAGGGGATTCGACCTCGACGGCGGCCTTGTCGTTGTCGATCTCGAAAAGCACCTGCCCCTGCCGAACGGTTTCGCCCTCTGCAACAAGCCAGCGGGCGATACGGCCGCTCGACATTTCGAGACTGACCTTCGGATAGACGACATGGGTGGGCATTGGGGGATCCCTTGAGGCTTGAGCCTATTCGGCTGAGGTTTTCCAGGTGGGTGGTCGTTGCGAGGTGGGGAACGGATCGGGCTCCCCGGCAAGCCGCGCGCGCAGGCGGCGCGTAAGCCGGAGCAGCCCGGGACCGACGGTTTCCCGGCAATGGTTGCGCGACAGGATATCGACAATCCCGCCGCAGGTGAGGGCGACGAGGGGCGAGCCATCCGTCGGCCGGAAGGCGACGCCGACGGCATTGATGTAACTGTGCCAGCTGCCGAACGCGCTGATGAACCCGTCGCGCCGGTAGTCCTCGATTGCGTTCGTCACAAGACGGTCGAGTTCCTCGGCCCTTTCGGGCTCGGCCACGACCAGTTGCCCGACGACGGACTGGCGAATGTCCGGTTGCATTTCGACAAGATAGGCAAGGCCCATGGCCGTGCGGTAGATCGGCAGGCGCGAGCCGACATTGAGGCGCAGCGAAACCGGGCTCATCGAGCGGCAATTGGCAAGATAGACCATTTCCAGCCCGTCGCGCGTGCCGAGCGCCACGGCTGCGCCGGTCTGGTCCGCCAGCTCCTGCATCAGGGGCCTTGCCATATGGATGACGGCGCTGGAGCTGAGCGCCGAGTAGCCGAGGGACACCGTCGCGGGCCCGATGCTGTAGCGGCCGAGCATGTCGTCGTAGTGGAGATAGCCGAGGCCGACGAGCGTCGAGGTCAGGCGCGAGACGGTTGCTTTCGGCAAGCCCGTCCGTTCGATAAGGTCCTGGTTGCCGAGCGTGGCGTCGTCGGCGGTGAACGATCGCAGGATTTCCAGCCCGCGTGTCAGCGAAGCGGCGGAATTCCCGCCCTCCGCGCCTTCGCTGCCGTCTGCCGGTTTGGTCCGTTTACGCATGTCTTGCCTTTCGTGTCAGCGCTGCTGGAGCCATAGCGGATTTTCGCGATCTGTCGATCTGCCGTAAATGGAATATAATTTCATTTATGTTGACGTCCGCTTCGCCTGTTGTCAATAATGCCTGCATCAATCTCCCCATACGCCGATCGGCACGGGATGGCACACGGGTTAAAGGACGCGATTTGTGACACGATACATTCTGCGACGCCTGGTCGCGATGCCCTTCCTGGTTCTCGGCATCGTGACGCTCGCCTTCCTGCTCACGACCGTGACGAAGGGCGACCCGCTGACGGCGATCGTGTCGGACCGGCAGATGAACGATCCGGTGGCAGTGGCCGCCGCAAAGGCGCGCTGGGGGCTCGATCGCAGTCTGCCGGAACGCTACGTCATCTATGTCGGCAATCTTCTGTCCGGCGACATGGGCACCTCCTTCATCACACGCCGGCCCGTCGCGCAGGACGTGTTCTTCCGCCTGCCGGCCACGATGGAACTCGTTCTTGCCGCGATGGTCATCGGCTCGGCGATCGGTATCACGCTGGGCGTTCTGGCGGCCTATTTCCGCAATACGGTCATCGACCATGCGGCGCGTTTCTTCGCCCTGTTCGGATCGTCCATTCCCGTCTTCTGGCTGGGACTGGCGCTGCTTTATGTCTTCTCGGTCAAATGGGGCGTCCTGCCCGGCCCCGGCCGGCTGGATCCGCGGGCAACCCCTCCGGCCTCCGTCACCGGCTTCATGACCATCGACACGCTGATCGCCGGGAACGTGAGGCTCTTTCTGGACGCGCTGTGGCATCTGATCCTGCCGGCCTTCGTGCTCGGCTGGGCCGTCGCAGGCACCATATCGCGGCTGGTGCGCGCCAACATGCTGGAGGTGCTGGACCGGGAATTCATCCTGACGGCGCGTGCGAAGGGGGCGGGGGAGCTTCGTGTCGTGGTGCGCCATGCGCTACGCAACACGCTGGTGCCGACGCTGACCGTCATCGGCTATTCCTTCGCCTACCTGCTCACAGGAGCCGTACTGACCGAGACGATCTTCTCCTGGCCGGGCATGGGGTCCTACGCGGTGGAGGCGGCGCGCGGTCTCGATTTTCCCGCCATCATCGGTGTCACCATCGTCGGAGGCGTCGTCTTCCTGCTGACGAACCTCATCACCGACATCGCCTATGTCATCGCCAATCCGCGCGTGCGCCTGGGGTAAGAACATGATCGCTGCGACCCTCGTTTCTTTCCGCCGGCCGGCATGGCTGTCGATCCCGCTCGCCATCGGCATCGCGATCGTGGTCTTCTGGCTCGCCGTCACGCTGCTCGCGCCGCTGATGAGCCCCTATGCCCCGCTCGACATGGTCGGCCGGCGGCTCCAGGCACCGAGCTGGAGCCATTGGTTGGGGACCGACGCGCTCGGGCGGGACGTCCTGAGCCGAACCCTCTACGGCGCACAGCACTCGATCCCGATCGCCATCGTCGTGGTCGCTCTCTCCGTCACGATCGGGGCCATGCTGGGCGCGATTTCCGGGTATGCCGGCGGCCTGCTCGGCTCGGCGATCATGCGGCTCGTCGACGTCACCCTGTCCTTCCCCCCGATGCTCCTCGCCATGGCCGTGGCGGCCTCGCTGGGCCCCGGCCTTGAAAATGCGACCGTCGCCATGGTGATCGTCTGGTGGCCTGTCTATGCCCGCCTGATGCGTGCGCAGGTTCTGGAGATCCGGGAGCGCGAGCATGTCGAGGCTGCGGTCGCGGCAGGTGCCGGCAAGGGCCGCATCCTCTTCAAGCACATCCTGCCGCTCTGTTGGACGCCGGTGCTGATCAGCGCGACGATGGATCTCGGCCAGGTGATCCTGCTTGCCGCCTCGCTCAGCTTCATCGGCCTCGGCGCCACGCCGCCAACGCCGGAATGGGGTTCGATGATCTCCGACGGTGCAGCGCAGTTTTATTCCTGGTGGGTCGCCCTCGGGCCGGGCCTTGCCATCCTGACCATCGTGCTCGGCTTCAACTTCATCGGTGACGGCCTGCACGACTACTTCGACCCGAAGTCGAAATGAGGCGCACCATGCAACAGGAACCGCTCTTTGCCGTTCGCGACCTTCGCGTCTCCTTCACCCGCCACGGGCAATCCTTCGAGGCCGTGCGCGGCATCAGCCTCGCGGTCGATCACGGCGAGGTGCTGGGCATCGTCGGTGAATCCGGCTCCGGCAAGTCGGTCGGCATGCTCTCCGCCCTCGGGCTGCAACCGAAGACCGCCTCTGTCAGCGGATCGGCACGGTTCAAGGGGCGCGAGCTGGTCGGCATGCCCATCGCGCAATTGCGTGCCCTGCGCGGCTCACGCATCGCCATGATCTTCCAGGATCCGCTGTCCTCGCTCAATCCCGTGATGACGGTCGGCGCGCAGATCGCCGAAACGATCCGGCTGCACAATGCCGGCGTCTCGAAGAAAGCTGCCATGGATCGCGCAGCCGAACTGCTCGCCCTCGTCGCCATTCCCCAGCCCGACCGGCGCATCCACCAGTACCCGCACGAATTTTCCGGCGGCATGCGCCAGCGCGTGATGATCGCCATGGCCGTGGCCAACGACCCCGATCTCCTGATCGCCGACGAGCCGACGACCGCCCTCGACGTGACCGTGCAGGCGCAGATCATGGACGTCCTCACGGACCTGCGGCGCAGGCTGAACCTGGGGCTCGTCCTGATCACCCATGATCTCGGCGTGCTCGCCGGGCATGCCGACAGGGTCGCTGTCGTCTATTCGGGCGAGGTCGTCGAACAGGCGAGCGTCGGTGCCCTCTTCGCGCGGCCGGCCCATCCCTATACGCGAGGTCTTATCGCCTCGATCCCCAACATGGCAGAGGAGAAAGAGCGGCTCTTCTCCATCGACGGCGCGCCGCCGCCCCTCGGCAAACTGCCTGGCGGGTGCGCCTTCCATCCCCGCTGTCCGCAGGCGCAGGATATCTGCAAGCATATGCCGCCGCCCGTCCGCACGGAGGGCGACCACCGGGCGGCCTGCCATTTCGCCACCCTTCCTGTCGGGAGCGCTGCATGACCGGGCCGGACCCCATCCTCTCCGTCAGGGACCTCTCGAAGCGCTTCTCCGTCACCGGCGGGCTGATCTTCGAGCGCGAGATTGCCCAGGTCAACGCTGTGACCAGCGTGTCCTTCGACGTCAAGCCCGGCGAAACACTGGGGCTGGTCGGTGAATCCGGCTGCGGCAAGTCCACCCTCGGCCGCTGCATCCTGCGATTGATCGAGCCTTCCGGCGGGCAGACCCTGTTCCGCGGCCGCGATATCAACGCGGCGAACCCCGCCGAGATGCGCGCGCTGCGCCGGAAGATCCAGCTGGTCTTCCAGGATCCCTACGCATCGCTGCATCCGCGCATGCGCGTTGCCGAAAACATTGCCGAGCCGCTGCGCATCAGCGACCTCTCGCAGGCCGGGCGCAAGGAACGGGTCGCCGAGATGCTCCACCTCGTCCGCCTCAACCCGGAACACGGCCAGCGCTATCCGCACGAATTGTCCGGCGGCCAGCGCCAGCGCGTGGTGATCGCCCGGGCACTGGCATTGAAACCGGAACTGCTCGTGCTCGACGAGCCGGTCTCCGCGCTCGACGTCTCCGTGCAGGCGGGCGTGCTCAACCTCCTCAAGGATATCCAGCGGGATTTCGGTACGGCCTATGTCTTCATTGCGCATGACCTGTCCGTCGTGCAGCACATCTCGCACCGGGTGGCCGTCATGTATCTCGGCAAGATCGTCGAGATCGCCGAAAAGCGCCGGCTCTACCGGGCGCCGATGCATCCCTATACCCAGGCGCTGATGTCCGCCGTGCCGCTCGCCGACCCGGCGCTGGAACGCAGCCGCTCGCGCATCGTGCTGAAGGGTGACCTGCCGAGCCCGCTCAATCCGCCGTCCGGGTGTCGCTTCCGCACGCGCTGCCCCATCGCCCAGAAGGTCTGCGCGGAGGTGGAGCCGCCGCTGAACGAACGAGAGGAAGGCCATTCGGTCGCGTGCCACTTTCCGAATGCCATGGAGACCGGTTTGTCGGCTCGCGAGAAGAGCGGGCCTGGAGGAATGGAATGACGCAGTTGAGATTGCCGCTCGAGGGTATCCGTGTGCTCGACCTGACACGCGTTCTTGCAGGACCATGGACGACCATGAGCCTCGGGGATCTCGGCGCCGAGGTCTGGAAGATAGAGAACATCAAGGGCGGCGACGACACGCGCGCCTGGTCCGTGCCGAACTTCAAGGGGGTCAGCACCTACTATCTGTGCGCCAACCGCGGCAAGCAGAGCATCGCGCTCGACCTGAAGACACCGGAAGGCCGGCAGATCGTACTCGACCTTGCAGCCAGAGCCGATGTCGTGGTGGAGAATTTTCGCGCCGGCACCGTGGAGCGACTGGGTATCGGCTACGAGGATATCCGGAAGATCAATCCGGGCGTCGTCTACTGCGCGATTTCCGGATACGGCCAGACAGGCCCCGAGCGTGACCGGCCGGGCTACGATTTCATCATGCAGGCGGAAAGCGGCCTGATGTCGATCACGGGCGAGGAGGATGGCCCCCCAAACCGGCTCGGTGTCGCCTTCACCGATGTGGTGGCCGGCATGGTCGCCACCCAGTCGATCCTCGCCGCGCTCTACCAGCGCCGGGATACGGGTACCGGGCAGTATATCGACGTCGCGCTGCTCGATGCCACGCTCAACCTCTTGATCAACGTCGGGACCGGCTATCTCAACGCCGGCGTGGAGCCGGTGCGTTACGGCAACGCGCATCCGACGGTCGTGCCCTACCAGATCTTCGCGGCAAGCGACGGCACGTTCGCGCTCGCCGTCGGCAATGACCGCATGTTCGTCGATTTCTGTGAAAAGGTGATCGACCGGCCGGACCTTGCCCGCGATCCGCGGTTCGTGACTTCTCATCAGCGCGCCGTGCACAGGGACGAGCTGCTGCCGCTCCTCGCAACGATCATCGCCGGGGAAACCTGCGAGCACTGGCTTGCCGCCTGCCTTGCGGCGAGCGTGCCGGCCGGACAGGTGAAGTCCGTGTCCGAAGCACTCCAGAGCCCGAGCGTGACGGAGCGGGGCGTCGTACAGCGCCTCGAGCATCCGGAACTCGGCACGGTCTCGCTGATCCGGCCCGCGCACGGACTTGCCGCACAGGCACATGCCGATGCCAAGGCGCCGCCGCTTCTCGGCGAGGATACGCGTAGCGTGCTGCGCGACGTGCTGGGTTTCGAGGAGGCGCAGATCGAAAACCTGGTGCGCGCCGGCGTCGTCACCTGCCACGATATCAAGAGCGCGCCGTCGCCGCTGCCCGCCCAAAGCGCGATCGCATAGGCGCGCGGCCGCACGATACGAGCCTGCAACACCGGGAAACAAGATGACCGTCAACATCGATATCGACGGTGGAATCGCGATCGTCACGATCGCAAATCCGCCGGTCAACGCCATCAACGCGGCCGCGCGGGAACGGCTGCTGACCCTGGCCCAGGCGTTCGACAAGGATCCGGCGATCCGGGCCGTCATCCTCACAGGAGCCGGCGCCCTCTTCGTCGCGGGAGCCGATATCACCGAATTCGACCGCCCTGTGGAGCCGCCGTTCCTTCCCGATGTCGTCGCCCGGATCGAGCGGGCGGCAAAGCCATGGGTTGCGGCGATCCGCGGTGCGGCGCTCGGCGGCGGCCTGGAGCTGGCGCTCGGATGCCGCATGAGAATTGCGACCGGAACCGCCCGCTTCGCCCTGCCGGAGGTCAATCTCGGCATCATTCCGGGTTCCGGCGGCACGCAGCGCCTGCCGCGGGTGATCGGCATTGCCGAGGCGATCCGGGTCGTTGCGGAGAACCATACATTGGACGCCGCAGAGGCTGTACGGCTCGGACTGGTCGATGCCATGGTCGAGGAACCGCTGCTGCCGGGCGCCATTGCCTTCGTGCGCGTGGCGCTCGACAAGGCCCTGCCTCTGCCAAGCCTCGATCGTCCGCTATCCGAACCGGCGCAAGAGATCTGGACGGAAGCGGAACAGAGGATCGCTTCGCGCGCGAAGGGTGCTTCGGCGCCCCTGCAGGCACTAGAGGTCCTCAAATGCGGGGTCGAGCAAGGTGCTGCGGCCGGTCTGGCATGCGAGCGGGCGACCTTCCTCTCGCTGCGCGGAAGCGAGGAGGCCGCCGCCCTGCGCCATCTCTTCTTCGCCGAGCGCGCAGCGATGCGACCGGCGGATATCCGCGGGACAGCGCCGAGACCGGTCGACACCGCCGGCGTCGTCGGTGGCGGGACGATGGGCAGCGGGATCGCCGCCGCCCTTCTCAATGCCGGTCTCTCCGTCGTGCTTGTCGAGCAGGACGCTACCGGCGTTTCACGGGCACGCGAAACGCTCGCAAACCTTTTCGAGGCATCGCAGCGCCGGGGACAGACAACGGGCGAAGAGGTGGCCGAGCGGTTGGGCCGTCTCGAAACGAACATCGGCTATGGCGGCGTGGAGCGCTGCGACGTCGTGATCGAAACCGTGTTCGAGGAGCTCGCCGTCAAGCGTGCCGTCTTCGCCGAGCTGGGGCGCTTCTGCCGGCCGGATGCCATTCTTGCGACCAACACCTCCTACATCGACCCGCGGCTGATCGCGGAAGGCCTGCCGGAACCGGAGCGTTTCCTGGGCCTCCATTTCTTCAGTCCGGCGCATGTCATGAAACTCCTCGAAATCGTACCGACACCGGAAACGGCGCCGGGCGTGCTGGCGACGGCCTTCGAAATCGCCCGGCGCCTCGGCAAGATCCCCGTGCGCGCGGGCATCTGCGACGGCTTCATCGGCAACCGCATCCTCCGAAGGTTCCGGACGGAAGCGGAGGCGCTGGTTCGCGATGGCGTCGGTATCGCCGCCATCGACGCGGCGATGCGCGGCTTCGGCTTTGCCATGGGACCATTCGAAATGCAGGACATGGCGGGCCTCGATATTGCCTTTCTCCATCGCGAGGCGGCCCGCAAGCGGGGCGAACCCGTATCGGACATGCCGGGCGATCTGCTGGTGCGGGCGGGGCGCAAGGGCCAGAAGACCGGTGGCGGGTGGTACGACTACGCGCCCGGCGACCGCCGACCGCAGCCCTCCGCCAAGGCCGAGCGGATTCTCGCACCACTCATGGGGCCGCGAACGGACATGGCCGGCGAGGTAATCGTTGCCAGACTGATGGCCGCGATGGCACAGGAGGGACAGGCGATCCTCGCAGAAGGCATCGCCGCAAGCGCCGCCGATATCGACCTCGTCGAAGTCCACGGCTATGGCTTTCCGCGAAGGCGCGGCGGGCCGATGTTCCAGCTCGGCCGCGCCGATGCGAACCGCGTATGATACGAATGAGGATTTTACGATGACGACCTATCCTGACACATTGCTTTTCATCGACGGTGTTTGGCGGCCGGCCTCCGGCGGACGGACCATTCCGGTTCTCAACCCGGCGACGGCCCAGCCGATCGGCACCGTCGCCTGGGCGGATCGGGCGGATCTCGACGAAGCGCTGGCGGCCGTCGACCGCACCTTCCCGCAGTGGAGCGCGACATCGGCTTACGAGCGCGCGAGGCTGATGCGCCGCGCGGCCGATATCCTGCGCGAGCGCGCCGACGAGATTGCCGTCACGATGACGCTGGAGCAGGGCAAGCCGGTATCGCAGGCACGGATGGAGACGCTGGCCGGCGCCGATATCATCGAGTGGTTTGCCGGCGAGGCACAGCGCGCCTACGGACAGGTCATCCCCTCCCGCGCACCGGATGTGCTGCAGATCACCCTGAAGCGGCCCGTCGGGCCTGTCGCCGCCTTCACGCCGTGGAACTTCCCCATCAACCAGGTCGTTCGCAAGCTTTCCGCAGCGATTGCCGCCGGCTGCACGATCATCGTCAAGGCGCCCGAGGAAACTCCGGCATCGCCCGCGGCCCTCATCAAGGCCTTCGCGGACGCGGGTATCCCGGCCGGCGTCATCAATCTCGTCTATGGTGTTCCGGCCGAGATTTCGGAATACCTCATCCCGCATCCGGTCATCCGCAAGATCAGCTTCACGGGGTCCACGCCTGTCGGCAAGCAGCTCGCCGCGCTTGCCGGCGCACACATGAAGCGCGCCACGATGGAACTTGGCGGCCATGCGCCCGTCATCGTCACCGAGGATGCGGACCTCGACCTTGCCGTGAACCTGATGGTCGGCAACAAGTTCCGCAATGCGGGGCAGGTCTGCGTTTCGCCCACGCGTTTCCTCGTCCAGGAGAAGATCGCCGATGCCTTCACCGAGCGCTTTACGGCCGGAGCGAAGGCGGTGCGGGTCGGCAACGGCCTTGATGCCGATATCGAGATGGGGCCACTGGCGAACGATCGGCGCATCCCGGCGCTGGAAAGCCTGATCGGCGACGCCGTCGAACACGGTGCAAAGCTGACGACCGGCGGCCGCCGCATCGGCAATGAAGGGTGGTTCTTCGAGCCGACGGTGCTGGCCGACGTGCCGGTAGCGGCGCGCATCATGAACGAGGAACCCTTCGGCCCCGTCGCTGTCGTCAACCGCTTCGGTGATCTCGGAGAGGCGATCAGCGAGGCGAACCGCCTGCCCTATGGCCTTGCCGCCTTTGCCTTCACGCGCAGCAGCGCCACCGCGACGCGCCTCGGTAACGAGGTGGAGGCCGGAATGGTCTCCATCAACCATCTCGGCCTCGCCCTGCCCGAAGTCCCCTTCGGCGGGATCAAGGATTCGGGCCATGGTACGGAGGGAGGCTCGGAAGCGCTGCAGGCCTATCTCGATACCCGGCTCGTGACCCGCAAGGGCTGACACGCCGGTCCTTTCGTGCAACCGATGGGAGGAGGATTCCACTTCCTCCCATCGGCAAAACGGATGGTTCGGATCAGCCGGGGTGTTCGCTGACATGCCGCCGCGGAGCGGGTCGCGAGGCTGCGTCTACTTCATGTCTCTTTCGCCGACTTGCCTCTCAAGCGCAGGGCCGTATCCTGACGTGCCTTTGCTTTGCGCCATCGGGCCCCGAACCGCTTCGAAGCGGTCCGCCTTCCGCCGGCCGGCTTCGAGCAACAGCGGGAGACGAGCATGCCGGAGATCGAGCTGAAGCTGGACGTCACATCGGAGGATTTCGAAGCTCTCCTCGCCTCAAGACTGCTCGGTGAGCCGGTCGGCTCCATCAAGCGGCACGAGACCTATTTCGACACCGCCGAGAACAGTCTCGAAAAGGCGGGGTTTTCGCTTCGCATACGCCGGACGGGGACATCACTCGTCCAGACCATCAAGGCAACCGGCCCCGCCGCCCCCCTGTTCATCCGGCCGGAATGGGAAATGTCCGTGGCCTCGCTGGAGCCGGTCCTCGACGAAGCAGCGCCCCTGGCCTCGAGGTTCGGAACGATCGTCCCTGCGCTCTGCCCCCTGTTTGAGGTTGATATCGTCCGCCAGACCTGGACCGCGACCGAGAATGGGTCCCATATCGATGTTTCTGCCGATCGCGGCGAGGTGATCGCGGGGGAACGGCGGCTCGCCGTTTGCGAACTGGACCTTGAGCTGAAAGGCGGCAAGCCGGCCGACCTGTTCCGGCTGGCACGGAAGATCGAAGCGACCATACCGGTTGCGATCGGCGTCCAATCCAAAACCGAACGCGGCTATCGCCTTCTCGATGCGGCCCCCGTTGCCATCAAGGCCGACCCCATTCACCTCGAAACAGGCCACACCGCAGGGCACGCCTTTCGCGTGATCGCCGGATCCTGCTTTCGCCAGTTCCGGCTCAACGAAACAATCCTGCGTCGCCGGCACAGCGCGCAAGAGGCCCTTCATCAGGCGCGGGTCGCCTTGCGGCGGCTGCGCACCGCGTTCTCGGTGTTCAGGCCCCATCTCGGGGGCGAGGCGGAGCGATTGTCCGACGCGTTTCGCTGGCTCGCCCGCCTGCTGGGCGACGCCCGCGATCTCGATGTGCTGATGGCGAAGACGACATCGCCCGCATCCGACGCAACACTCCGGCAGGCACAAAATACCGCCCAAGAAGCCGCGCTCGCCGCGCTGTCGTCGCCCCAGGCCCGGGTTCTCATGATCGATTTCAACGAGTGGCTCCAGTCCGGGGATTACTTGCAGGCATCCGTACTCGGCGAGCCGGTGGTCGACTTTGCCGCGCGTGCCCTCGATAAGCTGCGAAGGAAGCTGAAGAAGAATGGCAGGGACCTCGCCGGCTTGACCGATGACGAACGGCACCAGATCCGCAAGGACGCCAAGAGGTTGCGCTATGCCGCCGAGTTCTTCGGCTGCCTGTTCGACGACAAGCGCGGGCAGCGCCGCCTCGCACATTTCTCCGACGCAATGGAGCGCCTGCAGGATCAGCTCGGTGCCTTGAACGACCTTGTGACCGGCCCGCAGATCGCGGCAAGATATGGTCTTACTGCACTGGAGGAAGGCGAACAGGCGTATCGGCCGCGTGACAAGGCGAAGCTGATCGGGCGTTCGCAGGCCGCGCTGGACGACTTGCTCGATGCAAAGAAATTCTGGCGCTGAACTGTTCGAGGCGATACGGCAGTGCCGGGAACCCTCAGCGCTTCCCGCAGCGGGCTCTGCCAACAGGGTAGATTCTCGTCGCGAACTTGATATCCCTCTTGCCGTGCGCAACATCCCGCGCTCGCCGTCGGACGCCGGGCTTGCCAGAAGGAGACGCCGTGAGCACTGCGAGCCCCCCGAGGACAAAAGCGTCTGCCGGAAAGCAGGCGGCCGGCCGCATGACGCGGGAGGCCTGGATCGAGGCGGGCATTGCAGCGCTTGTGGAAGAGGGCATTGCCAATGTGAAGATCCAGGTCATGGCGAAGACACTCGCCGTGTCGCGGTCCAGTTTCTACTGGTTCTTCGCCGATTTGCAGGAGCTGCACCGGGAGCTTCTCGAACACTGGCTGCGCAAGAACACCAGTCCGATCATCGAACGAGCGCTGCGCCCCGCGCTCACGGTCACGAAGGCCGTATGCCACATCTTCGAATGCTGGGTGGATCCCGGCCTCTTCAGCCCCCGCCTCGACGCCGCAGTCCGCTCCTGGGCACAGGTGGATGCGTCGGTACGCAACGTCGTCGATCAGGCGGACGACCAGCGCGTCGATGCTGTCGCACGCATGTTCCAGCGCTACAGCTACCCGGAGGACGAGGCCTTCATCCGCGCGCGCGTCCTCTATTTCACGCAGATCGGCCACTACACGCTCGGCATGCGCGATGACCGTGAAATGCGGCTGCGCCTTCTCAGGCCCTATCTCCTCAGTTTCACGGGCCGCACGGCTTCGGACGAGGAGGTCGAAGCCTTCGAAACCTTGATGCGGCGCGTTCAGCCGGATGGCTGAACAATGGACATGTTTGTACGCTTCGCGATTTACGGCCTTTAAGGCGATCCTCCGCACGAGGTTCGCCAAAGTGTGCATTCCATCGCAATCTTCTGGACATTAGTGTACAGAGAGAATACGCATAGGATCCGTCGAGCAGGGATGGCTCGGGGGGTGGTCTTTCAACCATGGGGCAGCGCATGAAGCAGCACTCAGCCTTGTTGTCGCAGGGCCGCGCATGGGGCGGCGCGCTATGACACGACACTACTCCGCATTCTCGCTTCTCAAGGAAGGCCTCAAGGGGCAGAAGGGCTGGCAGCAGGCCTGGCGCTCGCCGCAGCCCAAGCCGCGCTACGACATCCTGATCATCGGCGGCGGCGGACATGGCCTTGCGACAGCCTATTATCTCGCCAGGACGCACAATATCCGCAATGTCGCGGTCATTGAAAAAGGCTGGCTGGGCGGTGGCAACACCGGGCGCAACACCACCGTCGTACGCTCGAATTACTTCTTTCCCGAAAGCACGGCGCTCTACGACCTTGCGCTCCGTCTCTACGAAACGCTCGGCCGGGACCTCAACTACAACATCATGCTCTCCCAGCGCGGCATCATCACGCTTGCCCATAGCGAAGCGGAGATGGAGATGGCGGCGCGGACGGTCAACGCCATGCAGATCAACGGCACCGATGCCGAACTCTTCGACGCGGAAGCCGTGCGGCGCGTGCTGCCGCTCCTCAACGTCTCGCCCGCGGCGCGCTATCCGGTTTTCGGCGGCGTCTGGCAGGGCAGGGCCGGGACGGCGCGCCACGATGCGGTCGCCTGGGGTTACGCCCGCGCCGCCGACAGGCTGGGCGTCGACATCATCCAGTCCTGCGAGGTGGAGGACTTCCTGATCGAGGGCGGGCACTGCCGCGGCGTCAGGACGAGCCGCGGCGAGATCCGCGCCGAACGCACGGGCATGGTCGTCGCCGGCCATTCCTCGCATCTTGCGGCCAAGGCCGGTTTCCGCCTGCCGATCACCTCCTATGCCTTGCAGGCCTGCGTTTCCGAGCCGATCAAACCGGCGCTCGATACGGTCGTACTCTCTCCCGGAACCGGTACCTATGCCAGCCAGTCGGACAAGGGCGAGCTCGTCATCGGCGGCGCTCTCGACCGGATCCCGTCCTATGGGCAGCGCGGCAACCTGCCGGTGCTGGAAGACGTCGTCGCGGGCCTTCTGGAAATGTTCCCCTCGTTCCGCCAGCTCCGGCTGATGCGGCAATGGGCCGGCATCGTGGACGTGACCCCGGATTCATCGCCCATCCTCGGGGAGAGCCCGCTGCCCGGCCTCTTTCTCAACTGCGGCTGGGGAACGGGTGGCTTCAAGGCCATTCCGGCCGGCGGCACGCTGCTCGCCCATCTCCTGGCGACGGGCAAGCACCACGACATCAGCCGCCCCTTCGATCTCGACCGCTTCGCACGCGGCCGCCTGATCGACGAAGCCGCCGGCTCCGGCATCGCACACTAGGAGGCAACCCATGCAGCTCTTTCCCTGCCCCTTCTGCGGCCCGCGAAGCGAGAGCGAATTCCACTTCGGCGGCGATGCCGGCAATCACCGCCCCGAAGGGTTTCGCGCCGTGACGGACGGCGAATGGAGCAGCTATCTGCACGCGCGCAACAATCCGCGCGGACAGGCAAGCGAGATCTGGATGCACATGACCTGCGGCGAGGTCTTCCGTATGGAACGGGACACCGTAAATCACCGCGTGGCACAGTCCTTCGCGCTGGGAGAGGGAGACGGCCATGACGGCATGGCGCACTGAGGGCGGCTCCGCCATCGACCGTTCACGGCGGCTGCGCTTTTCCTTCGATGGGCGCGCGGTCGAGGGTTTTGTCGGCGATACGGTGGCTTCGGCACTGCTGGCCGGCGGGGTCTCTGTGCTCGGCCGCAGCTTCAAGTATCACCGCCCTCGGGGCCTCTGGGGCGCCGGCGTCGAAGAGCCGAACGCTCTGGTCGACATCGCCGGCGGTATGCCGAACACGCGGGCAACGCAGGCGCGCGCCGTGGATGGCATGGCGGTGCGCAGCGTGAATGCCGATCCGAGCGCGCAGAAGGATCGCCACGCCTTCCTCGATGCCTTCTCGCGCTTCATTCCAGCCGCCTTCTACTACAAGACCTTCATGTTCCCGGACTGGCACCTCTTCGAGCCGCGTATCCGGCAGATGGCAGGCCTCGGGGTGCTGGACGCGGCCGTACAAGGCCCCGCCTTCGCCGAGCAGGTGAACCACCATTGCGACATGCTGGTGGTCGGCGCTGGCCCGGCGGGTCTGCTGGCCGCCCGCAAGGCGCTGCATGCCGGCAAACGCGTCGTCCTGTGCAACGACGGCCGGGAGGTCGGCGGCAGCCTGCTTTTCCGCACCGCGACCATCGAGGACAAAGCCGGCCTCGAATGGGCGGCAGACGTGGCTAGGGAACTGGCCGAGGCCGGAGCTCTCGTGCTGACCGGAACGACGGCCTTCGGCATCTACGACCATCATCTGGTCGGCCTTCACCAGAAGGGGGAAGATGGCGCAACGGACCGTCTCTGGCGGGTCCGCGCCGGATCGATCGTGCTCGCCACCGGCGCCATCGAGCGGCCGCTTCCCTTCGGCAACAACGACCTGCCGGGCATCATGTCGGCGGAAGCCGCCCTTGTCTATCTTCGCCGTTTCGGCGTCGCCGCGGGGCGCAAGGTCGTGGTCGCGACGAACAACGGCCTTGCCTACGAGACGGCGGAGGCCTTGGCCGCGGCCGGGGCGGAGGTGACCGTCGTCGATTATCGCGCCGATGCATCGTCACTCGCCGGCCTCCGCGTTCTGGCGGGACGCACCGTGCTTTCCGCCAGCGGCCGCGGCGCCGTCCGTGCCGTCCGGCTTTCCGACGGCAGCATGCTGGAAGCGGATGCCGTGCTTGCCTCCGGCGGCTTCACGCCGACCGTGCACCTTTACTGCCAGGCGCAGGGCAAGCTCGACTGGCGCGACGACATCCTCGCCTTCGTCCCCGGCCGGCCGGTCAAGGGCGTTGCGGTTGCGGGGGCCGCCGCCGGTGACTTCGGCCTTCCCGCAGACCTGACAGAGGGCGCCGACCGGACGCTTGGCATCATCGCGGCCTGGCCGAAACCGGGCGCGAAGGAACGGGTCTGGATCGATCTTCAGAACGATGTCACCGCCAAGGACGTGGAACTCGCCGTGCGGGAAAACTTCGTCTCCGTCGAGCATCTGAAGCGCTACACGACGCTCGGCATGGCGACGGACCAGGGCAAGACCTCCAACGTCAATGGCCTGGCGCTGATGGCGGAGATCACCGGTCGCCGCATTCCCGAGGTCGGCACGACGACCTACCGCCCGCCCTTTGCGCCGGTCCCGCTCGCGTCCTTCGCGGGCGCCCGCTCCGGCACGCGCATGAACCCGCTCCGCCGCCTGCCGCTGGAAAGGCAGCACCGCGCCGAGGGTGCCGTCTTCCGCGACTATGGCGGCTGGCTGCGCCCCGCCTATTATGGCGGCGGCGCTGCGGAGGCGCGCATTCAGGCAGAAGCAAAGACCGCCCGCCAGGGTGTCGCGCTCTTCGACGGCTCGCCGCTCGGCAAGATCGAGGTGATCGGCCCGGATGCCGCCACTTTCCTCGATTTCATCTACTACAATACCGTGTCGACGCTCCCGCCCGGCCGCTGCCGTTACGGCTTCATCCTCACGGAAGGTGGCAACATCTATGACGATGGCGTGCTGGTGCGGCTCGACGAGAACCGTTTCGTCGTTTCCTGCTCCTCCTCACACGTGGCCGGCGTACACGCCCTGCTGGAGGAGTGGCGTCAGGACCGCTACGACAGGCGACGGGTCTTCATCCACAACGCGACGGCCGAAATGGCGACGCTGACCGTCACCGGACCGCGTGCACGAGCACTGATGGAAACCATCGGCTTCGACGTTCCGCTTGATGATGCGGCCCTGCCGCACATGGCCGTGGCGGCCGGCGTATTCGAAGGCGTCGCCGTACGGATCGCCCGCGTCAGCTTCACCGGCGACCGTTCCTACGAGGTTTCCGTGCCCGCCGACCATGCCGCGACACTCTGGGCGCGGCTGCGGCGGGAAGGCGAGGCCTTCGGCGCCACCTTGCTCGGCCTCGAAGCCCTCATGATCCTGCGTGCCGAAAAGGGCTACATCGTCATTGGCAAGGACACCGACGGAACGAGCCGCCCGATGGATTTCGGTCTCACCGCGCCGCTGGAGCGCAAGAAGATCGAGTTCATCGGTCGCCGGTCGCTCATCACAGAGGACGCCGCGCGCCTGGATCGACGGCAGTTCGTCGGCCTCGAAGCCATCGACGGCAAGGGCGTGCTGCCGACCGGGGCGCACGGCATCGAACGGGAGGCGGGCAGCCTGCGCAGCACGGGCTATGTCACCTCCAGCTATTTCAGCCCGGCGCTGCAGACGCCGATCGCGCTGGGGCTGATCGAGCGCGGTCTTTCCCGTATGGGTGAGATCATCGAGCTGCAGCATCTCCGGGAGATCAGACGCGCCCGCATCATCTCCCCCTGCGCCTTCGACGCGGAAGGAAACCGCCTCCATGCTTGACGTGTTCGCGAAATGGCGCCCCGAACCAGACTGGACGCTTGCCCGTCTCGCCGGCCCCAACCTCACGATCGGGACTGTCGCCGGACTCACGCAGCGCCTCGTCAGCGGTGATGTCGAGCGGTTTCTCGCCCGTCATGATCTCGGCAAGGATATCGGCGCGCTGGGGCTTGCCGTTGGCGAGCGCTATGTCGTGCGTGTTGCCCGCGATCGGTTGCTGGTCGTCGGGATCTCGTCTGGGGAGTTGGCAGACGGATGGCACGACGAGGGCTGGGCCGCAACGACCGTCAGCGCCGCCCTCCGCGTCATCGAAGCGAAAGGAGACGGTGTTCGCGACCTCCTCGCGCGCGGAACGACCCTCGACCCGGACAATGCCGGGCCTTGCGCCGCCATGTCGTTTGCAGGGATGATGGCGACGATCTACCGGCACGCCGACACCGGGAGCCTGCGGATTCATATCGACAGGGGGCTTGCTTCCTATCTCTGGGAGTGGCTCGAATGTCAGCCTCTTCTGGGTGGGAACGGAGAGCCCGTCCCGAGTTGATGTTTTATTGTGAAAAGAACGACCCGCACTGGTGCGGGCGAAAAAGGGAGTTGAGACATTGAAGAGCCTTCTGATTATCGGCACGGCCCTCGGCCTGCTCATGAGCACCGCCGCGCGGGCGGAAGACCTGACATTCGCCGTCGCCGGCCCGCTGACCGGGCCGCTCGCCACGATCGGTGACCAGTTCAAGCAGGGTGCGCAGGCCGCCGCCGACGCCATCAACGCCAAGGGCGGCGTGATGGGCCGCCAGATCAAGCTGCAGTTCGAGGACGACCAGTGCGATCCGAAGCAGGCCGTTTCGGTCGCAAACCGCATCGCCGCCAGCGGCATCCAGTTCGTCGATGGCCACGCCTGCTCCGGTTCCAGCATTCCGGCATCGGCCGTCTACGCCGAGAACGGTACGCTGATGATGAGCCCGGCCTCCTCGAACCCGGTCATGACGGACGATGCGGCCGCCAAGGGCTGGACCAACATCATGCGCCTCTACACCCGTGACGACGCCCAGGGCGCTTTCATCGGCCCGTGGATCGCAAAGCAATATACCGGCAAGAACGTCGCAGTGCTGCACGACAAGACGGCCTATGGCCAGGGCGTTGCAGATGCCGTGCGCGCTACGATGAATGAAAACGGCCTCAAGGAGGTTCTTGCCGAAGGCATCAATGCCGGTGAGAAGGACTACAATGCGCTGGTGACCAAGCTGAAGGACGCCAAGGTCGATGTCGTCTATTTCGGCGGCTATCATCCGGAAGCGGGCCTCATCCTGCGCCAGGCCGCCGAGCAGGGCTACAAGTTCCAGCTGATCATGCCGGACTCGATTGCCTCACCGGAATTCTGGCAGGTTGCAGGCCCGGCCGGCGAAGGCACGATGTTTGTCTTCCCGTCCGATCCGCAGGCCAAGCCCGAAGCGAAGGAAGCCGTCGAGAAGATCCAGGCCGGCGGCTTCAAGCCGGAAGGGTTCACCCTCTTCTCCTACGCCGTGATCCAGGCCTTTGCCCAGGGTATCGAACGTGCCGGCTCGGACGATCCGACCAAGGTCGCCGAAGCCCTGAAGAACGGCCAGCCGATCGACACCGTCGTCGGAACGGTCACCTTCGACGAGAAGGGCGATCTGAAGAACGCCAGCTACGACATCAACCGCTGGAGCAACGGCAACTACGCGCCGATCGCACAGTAAGGGCACCACCGTCGGATGGCGCCGCCATCCTTCAGGGAAGCGACCTCCGCAGCGAACAGGCCCGGTCACACACCGGGCCTGTTTGCCGAATGCATGGCCCCGGGAACTGCCCCTTTTACCGGGCCGGTCCAAGGGAGCGGAGATAGGCGATGACGTCATCGGCGTCACCGGGCTTCAGTCCGGAAAACGCCATGCGTGTTTTCGGGATCATTTTCTTCGGTCCGGCCAGATAGGCGGACAGCGCCGCCTCGTCCCATCTGAGCCCCTTCTCGCCTTCCGCCTTCATTGCCTCGGAATACTTCCCATAGTCGCCAAGGGAAGCCGCCGGACGGTCGATGATACCGACCAGATGGGGACCGACCTTGTTCACCGGCTGTTCGGCGCTGTGGCAGGCGGTGCATTTCTTGAAGACCGCGGCGCCAGCCTCTGCCGAGCCTTCGGCGGCATTGGCAGCAATGGGGAGCAGCAGGGCGGTTAGAAGGATGACATTTTTCATGCTTGATCCACGGTGACGGCAAAAAGCGGCCGGCGGAAGCCGGCCAAAGGTGGCGCGGCCTCAGGAGCCGCACGCGATCACCGGCCGCCCGCAGGCGACCGGGGAGGATCGCGGTTTTGCTCAGATCGAGCCGGCGCCCATTTCCTTGGCGATGTAGTCCGCCTGGCGGATGGCGAGCGTGACGATCGTCAGGGTCGGGTTCTCCGCCGCTCCTGTGGTGAACTGGCTGCCGTCGGAGACGAAGAGGTTCTTGATGTCGTGCGTCTGGCCCCACTTGTTGACGACGCCGTCCTCAGCCTTCTCGCTCATGCGGTTGGTGCCGAGATTGTGCGTCGAGGGATAGGGCGGCGTCGGGAAGCTGCGCGTCGCGCCGACCGCAGCGTAGAGCGCTTCGCCCTGTTTGTAGGCGTGGTTGCGCATGGCCACATCGTTCGCATGGTCGGTGAACCAGACATCCGGGATCGGCATGCCGTACTTGTCCTTCAATTCGCCATGCAGCTTCACGGCGTTCTGTTCCTGCGGCATGTCCTCGCCGACGATCCACAGGCCCGCCATGTTGGCATAGCTGTCCATGGCCGAGGCAAAGGAACGGCCCCAGCCGCCGGGATCGAGGAACGCCGCCATGAACGGCACGCCGAGCGCCAGCGTCTCCAGTTCGTAGCCGCCGACGAAGCCGCGCGAGGGATCGTGTTTGGCCTCGTCGCGGATGATGCCGGCCATGGTGGTGCCGCGGTAGAAATGCACCGGCTTTTCGAACACGGCATAGACCGAGCCGGTCGTATGCCGCATGTAGTTCTTGCCGACCTGGCCGGAGGAGTTGGCGAGGCCATCAGGATATTTGCTCGATGCAGAATTGAGCAGAAGGCGCGGGCTTTCGATGGAATTGCCGGCGACGCAGACAATGCGGGCCTTCTGGCTCTGCAGCTTGCCGTCCTTGTCGGCATAGACGACAGCCGTCACCTTGCCGCTGTCGTCATGCTCGATCTTGACGACATGGGAATTCGGCCGCACTTCAAGCTTGCCGGTCGCTTCCCCCTTCGGGATCTCGGTATAGAGCGTCGACCATTTGGCGCCCCATTTGCAGCCCTGGAAACAGAAGCCGGTCTGCTGACAGCTCATGCGGTCGTCGCGATCGGCCGAGTTGATTGCCATGTTGCCGGTGTGACATTCCTTGTAGCCGAGCTTGTCGGCACCGGCTTTCAGGATCTTGAAGTTGTTGTTGCCCGGCAGGCCTTCGATGCCGTTGGTGCGGGTCACGCCCATCTTGTCTTCGGCCTTGGCGTAGTAAGGCTCCAGCTCGGCCAGTGTCAGCGGCCAGTCGAGCAGGTTGGCGCCCTCGACCTTGCCGTAGTGCGTCAGGGTCTTGAACTCGTGCTCCTGGAAGCGCAGCGAGGCGCCGGCCCAGTGCGTCGTGGTGCCGCCGACGGCCTTGACGATCCAGGCCGGCAGGTTGGGAAAGTCTTTCGAGACACGCCAGCCACCGCCCGTCGTGCGATGGTCCAGCCAGGCGAGCTGGGCAAAGCTGTCCCATTCGTCGTTGATGAAGTCCTCGTGTTCGATACGCGCGCCGGCCTCGAGCACGACAACGTCGATGCCTTTCTGCGCGAGTTCGTTGCCCAGCGTACCGCCGCCGGCACCCGAACCGATGATGACGACCACGCTGTCGTCGTTGAGATCATAAGGAGCTGCCATGGTTTCCTCCCGAAACATGGGCGATCGGCGCCATGCGCCTTGCAGCCGCGCCTCCTCCGGCGCTGGCCGTCAGATCGCCGTCAAAGCCATTCGATATCGTCGAAGCCGCGGGCGATGTAGCCGCCCTTGGAATAGGATTCGCCCTCGTAGCCGAAATGCGGCCAGAGCTCCTTCTGGTTGTAGAGCGAGACCACGAGATCGCCGCGTACCGCCTGGAAGAAGGGCGTCGTCTCGATCTGCTTGAGGATATCGACGCGGTCGTCCTCCCAGCCGAGTGCGCGGTAGCCGCCTGCGCCGGCACGCTTGTCGAGATCGGCGATGCCAGCCTCGATCAGTTCCTTGTGCTTGGCGTCCGTGCCGGCCTTGGTGTCGTGGCCTTTCACCGCGATGGCGTAGAACCGGTCGGCTATCGAATCGTGCGGGTAGATGTCGCGGGCGAGCTTGATGAGGGTCGCCATGGTGTCCGGCTTCAGCGCCGCCGTCTCCAGCCCCCAGGCCTTGTCGGGGCTGAGCACCGCATTGCCGGTGATGATCAGCGCGGCGCCGATCGTGCCGCGCTTCAAAAGCTCGCGCCGGGAGAGCCCAGGGCGCTGCTCGTAGATGGTCGTCATGTCGCATTCCTCCCGTTGCATTGGAACGGGCGACCCTCCTCCGGCCGCCCGCCCGTTCATTTGAAGCGGCCGTGCCGTTGCAAGACCTCGATCTTGTAGCCGTCAGGATCGGTGACGAAGAAAAAGCGGGCGAGCAGGCCGCCGTCACGGTTGAACTCGACGATCTTGCCTGTCGTGAAGCCGAGGGCGGAGATGCGGGCGTGCTCGCCGTCGAGATCGGAAACGGAGACCGCAAAATGGCCATAGCCGTCGCCGAGATTGTAGGCCTCGGAGCGCCCCTTGTTGATCGTCAGCTCGAGTTCGAAGTCGCTTTCGGCATTGCTCATGTAGACGAGCGTGAAGGTCTCGAAGTCGAGCCGGTCGGCCACGTCGAGCCCGAAGGCCTTGTTGTAGAAGTCCACGGACCGGCCTTCATCCAGAACCCGGATCATGGAATGGATCGACTTCGCCACGCTGTTCTTCTCCTCTTTGCAGTTCGTATCGTGAGGAGATTTTGCGCCGGGATTCACCGCGGTGGGTAGCAGCCCATTACCGCATGAGG
The DNA here is from genome assembly GCF_001262505.1 of Shinella sp. SUS2. Classification (GTDB taxonomy): domain Bacteria; phylum Pseudomonadota; class Alphaproteobacteria; order Rhizobiales; family Rhizobiaceae; genus Shinella. The sequence goes on along the minus strand of NZ_KQ410733.1, from coordinate 153,346 downwards.
ATTTTCATTTCTGGAGTTTCTTTCGAAGGATTTTTCGCCAAGCCGGCGTCACCCGGATGATTTGACCAAAGCCCGGGGTCACCGCATAATCGCGCCCATAAAAACAAGACTGGAGGATATACCATGTGTGAGGTCTTTGCGGGCCAGGACCCGCAACGCTACCGGCCCGTCAACCGCTCGGTGCGGATCGGCGGACATTCGACCAGCATCCAGATCGAGGCAGCCTTCTGGGACCTGATCGACGAGATGGCCGCAGGCCAGGGCCTGTCGACATCCCGCTTCCTTTCGACGCTCTACGACGAGGCGCTTGAGATCAACGGCTCGGTGTCGAATTTCGCCTCGCTGCTGAGGACGAGCTGTCTCATCTACATCATGGGCGGCGCCGGAAAATGCGACGGCGCACCCCAGTTCCATATCGTCGCGGCGGAGTAGCACCCCGGGACAAGTTCCAGGACGGTAAAGAAGGGGTGGCCGAAGCCTCCCCTTCGTCGCCTGCCCGAAGATGCGGTCGAAGACCTCCCCGAAAGGACCTGCCGGCAGCAGGCTTATCGATACCGGCGAAGGTATCGATAAGCCTGCTGCGTCTCTGCCTGATCAGTCGAGCGCGAGAGGTGGCGCCGCCAAGCGGCTGGAGGTGAACCGGATGAAGGGCCGCGAGAGCATGATCGGCAGGATCCAGGATTGCAGGCGCATGCCCAGGGTGCTCTGCGGAATATAGTGCCCGCCGATCTTGCGCGAAACGGACTGCATTCGCGTCACAAGCGGCCGCATGCGGGCCTCGTAGCTTTCCAGGGCCTCCGTATGGGTCTTGCGGGCGAGCTCGGCAGCAAGGATGTAGGCACCAGCCATGGCGGTGGAGGTGCCCTGGCCGGCAAGGAAGGTCAGGCACCAGGCGGCGTCCCCGAGCAGGACGATCCGCCCCTTCGACCACGTCGGCATCTCGATCTGGGCGACCGTGTCGAAAAAGGCCTGATCCCAGTCGATGGCAGATCTCAGCGCGGAGGCCACCGGTTCCGGCCAATGGCCGAACGCCTTCTGCAGCACCGTGCGCCGCGCTTCGGGATCCAGCCGGTCGGTCCGTTCGTCGCGCCAGCAGAACAGCGTGGCGGCGGTGCCGTCGCCGACGGCATAGAGGCCGCCTTGATGATCGACATCCATCATGCCGACAAAACTGGCCCCGAGCGGCTCTTCGAGCGGAACGCGCCAGGCGCTGGCACGGTAGCCGAGCGGTCGGAGAAAATCCTCATGGGGACCGAAGGCGAGGGCACGAACCGTGCTGCGATAACCATCCGCGCCGACGATGAGATCGAAGCGCTCTCGGCTGCCGTCGGAGAAGATGGCATCGACGCCGCTCCCGTCATCCTCCAGCGCAGTGACGGTCGTCTCGTAGCGGATCGGACACCTACCCTCCACGGTTTTGGTCAGGATCTCGTGGAAATCGCTTCGCATGATGGCGAGGAGCCTCCCCTCCGCCGCCTTCGCCAGAGTGCGGTAGTCGTAGGAAAAGAGCTTCCGGCCGCGGCGGTCGAGATGGTGCGCGGGGCCGAGCGGCATGGCCTTCGCGCGAAAGGCCTCGACGAGACCGAGCCGTTCGGCGACCTGCCAACCGTTGATGTGCAGGCCGATGGAATAGCCGCCGGTACGGCCGTGTGCGGCCTTTTCCACGACGACCGGTTCGATGCCGTGCCGCAGCAGGCAGGCAGCGAGGGTCAAGCCTGCAGGCCCGCCGCCGACGATGAGGATGCGCATGCCGGGCTCCTCAGAACGTCATGTTGATGCGGCCGCCGATCGTGCGGCCCTGTCCGAGCTGGTAGAGATTGCCGAGACCGGGATACTGGAAACCGTAGGTCGTGTAGGTCTTGTCGAAGACGTTGGTGACGAAGGCCTCGGCGGTGACCTTGTCGTCCAGCTCCCATTTCACGCCGAAATCCACCAGGGCATAGCCCTTCTGGCCGATCGTGTTCGTCTCGTCGAAGTAGTGCTCGCTGACATAGGTGAGGCCGGCATAGGGAACCAGCGCACCGCGACCGCTCTCCAGTTCGAAGCGATAGTCGAACAGCAGGTTGGCCGTGAACTCCGGGGCATAGGGCACGGTGTTGCCGGTAAAATCGGTGCCCGGCGCTACTGGATTGTCGTAGTCCGTAAAGCGTGTGTGGTTGTAGGCAAGGCCCGCCGTGATGCCGAGTTCTTCCGTCGGCTTCGCACGGACCTTGAGGTCGATGCCCTTCGCCGTCACCTCGCCGACATTCTGCAGGTATTGCCATGGCTGAACGTCAACGAACATCTGGTAGTCCTTGGTGACGTTGTAGTAGGCGGAAAGCTGCACCTCCATCAGACCGGCCTCGTCGCGGTATTTCAGCCCCACCTCGCCGTTGTAGGTGTGCTGCGGATCATAGGTGAAAGCGTTGTTGGCGGACGTCACGTTGCGGGTGAAACCGCCGGCCTTGAAGCCGGTGCTGAGAAGGCCGTAGACGCGCCATTCGTCGGTCAGGCCGTAGCTCACGCCGAGTTTCGGTGAAAGGGCGGTGAACGCATTGTCGTCGCTGAAATTCACGCCGCCCACCGCCTCCGCACTTGCCCTCTCGTAGTCGAGGCGAAGGCCGGGCGAGACATCGAGGCGGTCGGTGGCATGCCAGGTCACATCGCCGAAGAGCGCGTAGGAATCGATCTTTTGCCGCGATGTCTGGCTGGCGACCGGCACGGCCCGCGTGAAGTCGAGATGCTGGTAGTAAAGGCCGGCCACATAGTCGACGGGGCTGCCCTGGTCAGGGTTGGAAGCGATACGCAGTTCCTGGCTCAGCGTCCATTGCTTTTCCGGCGTGTAGGTGCCGAAGACCGTGCGGTCGAGATCGCTCTTCTGGTAACCGGTCAGCGCCGTGACGGTGGCAAAGCCGAGATCGTAGGCGGCATTGATGCCGAAATTCCAAGTGTCGAGATCGTATTCCGACGGTGCATCGAAGGCGATGCGGTCCTCCAGCATCGATTCCAGGACGAAGTATTCTTCGGTCGAGGAGACCTGGCCACGACCACCGCTGATGGTCACGTCCCAAGGGCTGTCTGTCGGAGCATACCGCAGGCGGACCTGCCCGTTGACATCCCTCGTGCCGCCGACATCCGCGCCGGTGGTGGTCGTGTACATGTCCTTGGCGTCCAGCAGCGAGAGATTCACGTCGCCATAGAGCACATCCTTGATCAGCGGCGTGCTGGCATGGAAGGTGCCGCCAGCGCCTTCATTCGTCAGGTTGGCGTCGAAGCCGAACCGTGCCTCGTTGTCCGGCTTGCGGGTGACGATGTTGATGACGCCACCGATCGCGCCGCGGCCATAGAGCGAGCCCTGCGGACCATAGAGCAGCTCGACATTTTCAACGCCGCCCGGTAGGGCGCGGGTAAGGTTGAAACTGTCCTGCGGCAGGCCGTCGACATAGACCTGCGTGCTCGGATTGTAGAAATCGAGCGAGGCCTGGCCGCGAATGGTGAAATTGGCATAGGCACGGCTGGACCGCGAGCGGATGTTGACGTCCGGGAAGATGCGATCGAGATCGGCGACGGTGTCGATACCGCGCGAAAGCAGTGCGTCCGCATTCGCGATATCGGCCGTGGACGGCAGCAGGAAGTAGTCCTCGCTGCGCTTGGTGGCGGTAATGATGATCGGCTCGAGCGTCGATGCCGTGGCGGTGTCTTCAGCCAGTACGCTGGTCGGCGAGAGACTGACGGCGAGAGCGAGAAGGGAGACGCCGGACAGGCTGTGACGCATCATGGTTCCGATACCTTTTCTGGAAGTGCAGGGCCCCGCGCCGTCCGGATGGAGGCGCCGAGCGTACGGGGAGCGAGGAGAAGGGCGGCGAGGATGAAGACCGCCGAGGCGGCAAACAGCCAGCCGTAGCCGAAGGCGCTGGCGAGCAGGCCGGCAACGGAGGACGCGGCAATGGCGAGGATCGCATCGACGCTCTGCAGCGCGGCGAAGTCGGTCGCCGTCTGCTCCGGATTGCACCAGTTCATCATGGCCGCATAGAGCGCAACAAAGGAGAACGCGACCGCGCCAACCTGCATGAGCAGAATACCGAGAGCAAGCACCGGCGTGGCCAGGCCGGTAAACTCGGCAACACCGAGCGCCAAAAGCAGGAGGACATTCAGCACGGCGGCGATCCCGATCGCGCGGGGAATACCGGCCGCCTGCACGAGGAGGGCGCCGAGCGAGGAGGCGATGAACCCGGCAACCGCACCGCCCGCGCCGCGCAGGATCCCGATCGTGTCGAGCGCAATGCCCTTGTCGACGAGATAGGGCCCGGTGAGTGCCTGCCCCATGCGAAGACCAATCTGGTAGACCGCGAGGAAGACGAGCCCCTGCATCAGGGCGCGGTTCGCGATCGTCTTCCTGAGGCCCACCGTGCGCACCGCCGAAGCCGTCTTGTTTCTGGGGGCGGCAAGGCCGCCAGACAGCAAGACGGGAATGGTCAGCAGCAGGACGAAACCAGCCATGGCGGCCATGGAAACCGCCCAACCGGCATGCTGGTATACGATGAGCCAGAGGCCGCCGCCAATGAGGAAGCCGAGATAGGCGCCGGCCGTCGAGGCGCCGCTGGCAAGTCCGCGCGTTGCCGCATCCGAGGCCCGGACGGCAAGGGAATCGGTCGCGACATCCTGCGTCGAGGCGAAGACACCCATGACGAGCAGCACGGCGGCAAGAGCCCCCATATGGGTCTGCGGCGGCAGCACCATCGCCACAAGGAAGCACAGGATGATGCCGAGCTGGCAGGAAAGGATCCAGATGCGTTCGCTGAGGAAGCGGTCGACCAGCGGCGCCCACAGGAACTTCAGCGCCCAGGGCAGAAACAGCACTGCCAGATAGCCGATCTGGTCGAGCGGCATGCCGGCATCCCGCAGCACCACGGGCAGCGCAGTCTGCACCATCGATCCGGTTACCGACTGGGCGGCATAGAGACCGGCCAGGAGGCCGAGCACGGCCCAGCTCGCCGAGCGTCCGGCGAAATTCACAACAGCAGTCGACATCACCCCTCGCAATGTATTTCACGCCCTCACTAGGCCGATGCGCAAAACTTGACTATTGTAATCAGGTTCAATGTTATTGCGATCCGGTCCATTATTTGGTGGGGTAGATGAATCTCCGTGTGGAACAGCGCGTTCTGGCGCAGTCCGATCAGGACGACGTGGTCGTGCTTGGCCCGAGCCCGGCCGATCCGACCTTTTCCGACACCTCGACAGAGGGTGCCTACAAGATCCTCGGCGTGCGCCCGGGCCTCACCATTTCCGTCTTCGACATGGTGATCGGGGCCGATTTCGTCGGCCGTTTCGCCACGGAGCCCTGCGTTGCGATCGATTTTCTCTTCGAGGCCTCGGGGCAGGGGTGGCTTTTGGGAAGCGACGCCGAGCAGCGGCTGTCATCCATTCCCTATCGGCCGGGGCGCATCTACATCATGGCCGCGCCGTACGGATCCGTCGGCCTCTACGACGTGCCCGTGGGCACGCGCTTCAAAGGCATGGACATCCGGGTCGATATCAGCCTCTGGCAGCGGCTCGGCGCCGGCGACCTCCTTGCCAATCTCGACGAACACCACGCTTTGCACATGGCATCGGGCAACGGCACCTGGGTCGGCGTGCTGCCGGTGCCGCCGGACCTGCTCGCCGTGGCGCGGGCGCTCTTCGACAGCGCCATGGTGGAAGGGGACGATCTCGCCTTCGAGGCCCGTGCCCTCGACATCATCAATGCCTCGATCGCTGCGATGCGCCGCACGCAACCGGCCCAGACGATCCCGCCGCGCGACCGTCGCCCGCTGCAGCGCGCCCGTGACCTGCTGATTGCCGAACTCGCCCGCCCCTGGACGCTCGAAGAGCTCGCCCGCGAGGTCGGACTGACGCAGAAGCGGCTGAAATCCGGCTTCAAAAGCCTCTATGGCTTCGCCGTCTACGCGTTCCTCAAGGAGCAGCGGCTTCTGGAAGCGCGCCGGCTGATCGAACAGGGAGAGATGAACGTGACACAGGCGGCGATCGCCGTCGGCTACAGCAATCCGAGCCACTTTTCCCAACTCTTCCTGCGCCGTTTCGGCATGCAGCCGTCCCGTGCGCTCGCCGCGCGCCGTGGCGAAGGAGAGGCCTGACGGCGTTCCTTGCGGCAGGGTTCGCCGGAACGACGCGAGCAGCGAGGCGCCAGAGTTCGGCGAACTCGGCAGCCAACACGCTCCGATCTTGCATCCATCCGTGCGGTTAGCTGATGACATCCGGCTCCCGATTGCCATATTTAGGGAACGGCCCGATTGGACACGGCCATTGCAATGGGAGTTACATCAGTGAGTGGACTGCAGAAGGGTATGCTTCTTGGCTTCTTCGCGGCATGTCTGGTGATGGCCGCAAGTCTTCCCTTCCGCTATGCCGATGCTGCGGATTGCCGGGCGGATCCCGAGCCGGAAGTGGACTGGAGCGCCTGCAGCAAGAAGAACCTGATGCTGGGTGGCAACGATTTCGCCGGGGCGAACTTCCGGGATGCCGATCTCAGCTACACCGACATGCGCGATACGAACCTGACGGCGGCCGTTCTGGAAAAGGCGACCCTGATCCGGACCTGGTTCACCGGCGCACGGCTGGACAAGGCGAGTTTCGCACGGGTGGAAGCCTATCGCTCCAGCTTTCAGAAGGTCATCGCGAAGGGAACGTCGTTTGCATCCGCGGAACTGCAACGCGCCGCATTCGATGGGGCGGATCTCAGCTATGCGAGTTTCGAAAAGGCCGATCTCAGCCGCGCGTCCTTCGACGAGGCAATCCTTTCGGGCGCAAGTTTTACCTATGCAAACCTGTCTCGCGCCGACTTGAGCAAGGCGCGCATCGAGGGCACGATCGGCCTGGACAAGGCCTTCATGCTGCTGACGCGGATCGAGGGGCTCGATCTTTCCCGTGCGACCGGCCTCGACCAGTCACAGATCGATATCGCCTGCGGCAACGGTGAGACCAGGCTTCCGACGGGTCTCGCGACGCCGGCAAGCTGGCCGTGCCCGAAGGACTGAGACCCGTCTTCTCCGCCTGCCCATTGTGACGCCGCCAGACCAACCGAAAGGCGCGATGGTGTTTTTCAGGAAAATCGGCCACGCGGAGTCCCAAATCGGAAAGCTTGATCGTCAGACCCAATGAGCGGGGTTTCATCCGCTGTCTGGACGGACTGCGGCGCCTTGAACGCCGCACGATTGGGGGTTTTGATGAAGAAGAACGTTTCCACCAGGGCGGGGCTGCGGGCCGCCTTGCTGGCCGGTACGGCCGCTCTGGTGTTCAGCCCGGCAGCGCCGGCGATCGCACAGGCACCCGCGCAAGCGCAGGCGGCCGAGCGGTCGATTTCAGTGCCGGCCGGCCCGTTGACGCCGGCCCTGAACAGCCTCGCCGCCCAGACAGGCCTCCAGATCCTCTATGACGCATCGCTGGCACAGGGCAAATCGACCAAAGGCGTGCGCGGTAACCTGACGCCCGAACAGGCGCTGAACGCCGTATTGACCGGCACCGGCGTCGATGCGCGCTTTGCCGGTAGCAGCCATGTAACGCTGAGCCTCGACCCCGCCGCCGCAGGCCCGGCGGAAGAGGGGGCCACCCTTCTCGAGACGATCACGCTTTATGGCGCGCGCGAGGCAACCACGCTGAACGACACGACCGCGAGCGTCGGCATCGTGAATGCGGAAGCAATCGAAAAAGGCCAGATCCGCCACACGCAGGATGCCTATCGCCGCCTCGCCAACGTTTTGGACAGCGCGACGGTCAATTCCGGTTTCGTCATCCGCGGCATGAGCTCCGAAGGTTTCGTTCCTGGCGGAGCGCCGGTCGGTTCGCTCTATATCGATGGCATTCTCCAGACCCGCTACAATTCCCGTTTCGGCGCAAGAAACCTTTGGGACGTCGAGCAGGTCGAGGTCTATCGCGGCCCGCAATCGACGCTTTCCGGCCGGGCCGCCATGTCGGGCGCGGTCTACATCAAGTCGAAGGACCCGACCTTCGACAAGGAAGTCGAACTCTCGGGAACTGTCGGCAGCAACGACCTCGCGGGCTCGGCCTTTGTCGTCAACACGCCGCTTGTCGAGGACCAGATCGCATTGCGCATTTCCGGGGCGTTCGAGCGCTCCCATACGGACGTGTCCTATTCGAACTTCAAGAACTATGCGGGTTTTGACGATCTTACGACCGATATCAGCGGGACCATTCGCGCAAAGATGCTCATCACCCCGTCGGAAATGCCGGACACCCGCGCCCTTCTGACCTACGCCTATTCCAAGGACCGCCCGAACGACCGGCTGGTCGGGCTCTACGATGGGCGTGGTGATTTCAACAACAATCCCGACACCTATACCGAATTCCGCTGGACCGAGGTCCACAATGTCGGCCTCGAGATTACACACGACTTCTCCGATACGCTGCGTTTCACCTCGCAGACCGGTTTCCAGTACGGCATCAACACACGAAGCTCCGTCGATGCAGGCACGCCCGGCATCGCAACCGGGATCTGGGGCACGGACGACGATTCGATCTTCACCCAGGAGCTGCGGCTGAACTACGACGGCGATCGCTGGAAGTGGGTTGCCGGCGTTTTCGGCAGCCACCAGATCTTCGAGGGTGCCTCGCGTTTCATCGCGGAGCCCTATCCCGATCTGATGCCGGGCACGGTCTACCAGCTCGACGACAAGCAGAACCGCAGGACCACGAACCTCGCCGTCTTCGGCGAGGCGACCTATGAATTCGCGCCGACTTGGTTCGTGACCGCCGGGGGGCGCCTCGACTATCTCAAGGAAAAGAACGCCGAGTTGAATTCTGCCGTCCTGCACGGAATGGATCCGGCCTTCTCCGGCGGTCCGGCGTCCTTCGACGAGGTGAACTTCGTACCCAAGCTGGGGCTCTCCAAGGAATTCGGCGAAAACCAGCGGGTCGGCATCACCTATACGCAGGGCTTCCGTTCGGGGGGCTCCTACGTCAACCGCAGCGACCCGGCCTTCCCCCTCGTGTCGTATGATCCGGAATATTCGCAGAGCTACGAGCTGTCCTACAAGGGCACCCTGCTGGATGACAGGCTCGTGCTCAATGCCAATCTCTTCTACACGAAGTATGAGGACCAGCAGGTCGAGATCCGGCCGCCTTCGGACATTCCGGGCTACCGTATCACGGAGAACGCCGCATCCTCGCGCGCATGGGGCTTCGAAATCGAGCCGACCTTCCAGGTCACCGACCAGTTCTCGGCCTTCGCGTCGATCGGCTACCTGAACACCAAGTTCCTGGAGTTCGACCACGGCGGCCTGGGCGACCAGTCCGGAAAATCCTTCCCCGAGGCGCCGGAATGGACCTACGGCTTCGGTGGGCGTTACGAGTTCGAGAATGGCGTCTATGTCGGCGCCGATGCCAAATACACGACGGACTACAATTCCCGGTTCGGCACGAAAGGCATGTACAAGATCGACTCCCGTTTCCTCGTGAATGCCCAGGCCGGTTTCAAGAAGGACAATTGGGAGGTCACGGCCTTCGCGGAAAACCTGACCGACGAGAAGTATTTCACCATCGTCGATCCGGACGCCGCCTTGCCCTTTGGCCAGGCCGGCGCGCGGCGGTCCTTCGGCCTCAACATCCGCACCAAGTTCTGATCTCCGATTGCGGGGCAAAAGCCCCGCAATCTCCGTCTTCCGTATCCATCCGAAATGGTATCCGCCTTGCGCTCCTTCCTTGCCGTCCTCTTCCTCGCCGTCTCGTTCTCGCTGGCCAATGCCACCTGCCAGGGGAGGGAGATAACGGAGGGCGTCTACAATCCGCCGCTCTGCATACCGGCCGAGCCCAGAAGGGTCGTCACGCTCGACCCGCTCCTGACGCTCGGCCTGCTCGTCGAACTCGAGGCCCCCGTCGTCGCCACGCCCTATATGGGCATTCAGGACACCGGGATACTCGCGTTCATCAAGCAGTCGAACGTGGTCGATCTCGGCAATCCGAGGGAGCCGAGCCTCGAGCGGGTCGCCGCCCTGAAGCCCGACCTCATCATCGGCAGCGCGGAAGCCCACGCTTCCATCTATGAGACGGTATCGAAGATCGCGCCCACGGTGTTGCTCCATCATACGGACTGGAAGGCCTATCGCCAGCGCGTCGCCGACATCACCGGCCGCGAGAGCGTGGCCGGCGAGGCGCTGGCCGCCTACGAAAAACGCGCCGCCACGATCCGGGCACGCATGAAGGACAAGGACCTGACCGTTTCCACCGTCCGTTTGGCGCCGGACCGCTTCGTCGTCTTCCTTGACGGTCCTTTCGCCTACGCGCCCTTCGCGGTGCTGCGCGAGGCTGGCGTCAAGCGCACGGCCTATGAGACGGTGACGGACGGCACGATCGTCAAGCGGCCGGACTGGGAGGAACTTGCCAATCTCGACGGCGACATCCTCCTCTATGTCTCCGCCAGCGGCTTCGAAAGCGGCCCCGACGACGCGCTGGAGAAAGCGGTAACGGAAAACCCGCTCTGGCAGCTCCTGCCCGCCGTGCAGAACGGCCGCGCCCATCGGGTAGACCGGGTGGCCTGGCAGAGCTTCCACGGGATTGCCTCTGCCAATCGCATCCTTGACGATATCGAGCGCTACGTTCTTGCAGACCGATGAGCCCGGACAAGCCCACCGCGATTGCGCAGCCGGCCGGCCGGCCAAGCGCGATGGAAGCAGGCTCGTTGTCCTCATCCTTCTCAGCGGCCTACTCCTCACGACATCGATGTGGGCGGTGACGCTTGGCACCACGCATATCTCACCGTCGTCCGTGTGGAACGCCATCGCCGCTTTTGACGGATCGCGTGAACATCTGCTGGTGGCGACGATCCGTCTGCCGCGGGTTCTGGCCGGCCTGCTGGCGGGCAGCGCACTGGCGGTTTCGGGCGCGATCATGCAGGCGGTGACGAACAATCCGCTCGCCTCGCCCGGACTGCTCGGTATCAATGCCGGCGCCGCCTTCGCCGTCGTCCTCGTCATGACCCTTTTCGGGGCAGGCACCGGCGGCGCCTACATGTGGTTCGCCTTTGTCGGCGCCGGCAGCGCGGCGCTGCTGGTCTTTGCGATCGGCACCTTCGGTCCGACCGGGCATTCGCCCGTCGGCCTCGTTCTCGCCGGCGCCGTTGTCGCCACCTTCCTGACGGCCCTGACCAGCGCCGTTCTCATCTTCGACCAGAGCACGCTGGACGCCGTTCGTCTCTGGACCGCCGGTTCCCTGTCCGGCCGGACCATGGCGCAGACCACCGCGGTGGCTCCCTATATCCTCTTCGGCCTTGCCGCGGCGCTTCTCCTCGGACGGCACCTGGTGACCATGGGCCTCGGTGTCGATGCGGCCCGCGCACTGGGCCAGAACCCCATTGTCTGGAGAGCGATAGCCGTTGCCGTGGTCATCCTGCTTGCCGGCAGTGCCGTCTCGCTCGCCGGCCCCATCGGCTTCGTGGGGCTCGTGGTTCCGCATATCGCGCGGCTGACGATCTGTATCGACTATCGCTGGATCCTGCCCTTCAGCGCGCTCGGCGGTGCTTTGCTCGTGATCGCCGCGGATACGGCCGGGCGCGTGATTTTCGCCAGCCAAAGCTTTCCCGTCGGGGTGACGGTAGCGCTGATCGGCGCGCCATTTTTCCTGTGGCTGGCGCGAAGCCGGGCGGGAGAGGCGAGGTGATGCGCCTCGCCACACTTCTTGCGGTTCTCCTTGCCGGGCTGGTCGCCGCCAGCCTGGCCTTCGGGGACATATCCCTGTCATGGCGCGAGCTCATGGAAACGATAGCAGGGTCGGCGGATGCGACCGCGCAGAACGGGATGATCGTCTTCGATCTGCGCCTGCCGCGCATCCTGCTTGCCCTTCTCGTCGGCGCGGCGCTGGCGACGGCCGGCACGATCGCGCTCGCGATCATGCGCAATCCGCTCGCAGAACCCGGCGTGCTTGGCATCAACAGCGGCGCCGCCGCTGCGGTCATGGGTGTCATCGTCCTCATGCCGGAGCCGCCGGTAGCCCTGCTGCCGCTGGCCGGCTTCCTTGGCGCGGCCATCATGGCCGCCGCCGTCTATCTCCTGTCGTGGCAGCGGGGCACCTCGTCGCTGCGCATCATCCTGATCGGCATCGGCCTTGGTTCGCTTGCAAGCGCCGCCACCACCTTCCTGTCGGCCTTCGGCGAGATTGGCGATGTGCAGCGCGCGATGATCTGGCTCGCAGGAAGCGTCTACGAGGCCGACATGGTGAAGGTGCGCCTCCTGTTCTTCTGGCTGCTCGTGCCGCTGGCGCTGGCCTGGATGTCAGCCGGCGAGCTCGATCTCATCCGCTTCGGCGACAATTCAGCCCGCAGCCTCGGCCAGCGGGTGGATCTGGTTCGAGGCCTCATGATCGTGCTGTGCACGCTCCTGTCCGGCGCGGCTGTTGCCGCCGCGGGGCTGATCGGCTTCGTCGGCCTCGTCGCGCCGCATATCGCAAGCCGGCTGGCAGGGCCGTCCCATGCGCGGATCCTTCCGATTGCCGCCCTGAGCGGGGCGATCCTCGTTGTCGCGTCGGACCTTCTCGGCCGGCTGGTCATCGCCCCCGCCCAGCTTCCCGCCGGGATTGTGACCGGCCTCATCGGGGCTCCATTCTTCGCCTATCTCCTATGGGGGCGCCGTCATGTCCGGGGATGAACAAGCCGTCCCGGCCAAGCTTGCCGGACATCACGTCTCCATCGCCTATGGCATGCAGTCGATCGTCGAGGACCTTGGCCTGCTCGTGCCCGAACGCCGCTTCACGGCGCTTGTCGGGCCGAACGGCAGTGGGAAATCCACCATCCTGCGCACCTTTGCCGGCCTCATGGCGCCATCCCGCGGAACAATCCTGCTGGATGGCAGAAACATCGACAAATTGCCGACAAAGGAGATGGCGAAACGCATCGGCGTGCTCCTGCAGGGGCCGGTGGCGCCGGAGGGGCTGACGGTGCGTGATCTGGTCCGCCAGGGGCGCTATCCGCACCGTGCGTTCTTTGGGCGCTGGTCGGACGAGGATGAGGCGGCCTGCGAGGAGGCCTTGATGCTGACTGGCACGACGATCCTCGCCGGCACACCGCTCGACAGGCTTTCCGGCGGCCAGCGGCAGCGTGCCTGGATTGCCATGACATTGGCGCAGCGGGGTGAGGTGCTCCTGCTCGACGAACCGACGACCTATCTCGACCTCGCCCACCAGATCGAGCTGATGAACCTGATCACGGTCCTCGTGCGCGATCACGGCAAGACCGTTGTTGCGGTGCTGCACGATCTCAATCAGGCCGCCCGTTATGCCGAGCATATCGTCCTGTTGAAGGGCGGCAGGATCAGCGCCGCCGGCCGGCCCGACGACGTGCTGTCGGAGGAAGCGATTGCCGATGTGTTCGGCGTGCAGTCCGTGATCATCCGCGACCCCGTTGCGGGAACCCCTCTCTGCGTACCACTCTGACGGGCGATGGCAATGTTGCGGGATTGCCACGCTTCCCGGCTTTTCGAAGCAGTGACCAGCTTGCGGGTTCGCCGCCGCCACGAGGATTCTCGCAACGAAATCAGGCATAAAGATGAGTTTTTTTGTCTTGATTTAATCGCCGTATATTTTCCAGCTTTGAAACATTCTAAGCTATTGCACTTGCAGGGATTTTGCAGAGCAGATAGCCATTTCTCCATCGCTGCGGGCATGTTCAGATGCTCCGGGCGCTGCTTCGTCCTCTTTGGATCAGGAACAGAGTGCTGATGCCGAGCTCCTCCTCCCCAGCCTGGGATATCCTTGACAGCAACGACCTGCTGAACCGCGCGATGGAGGCCCACTACGCCGACATAACCACAGCCGTGCGGCGCAAGGGGCACCCCCTCTCCACCGCCCGGGACGTGGTGCACGACCTTTACGTCAAGCTCGCGGCCCAGCCCGATGTCCTGCGCAACAAACGCTCGCTCAAGGCTTTCCTCTGCCGTTCCGCCATCAATCTGGGCATCGACCGGCTGCGGCGGGAAAACATGGAGGCGCGGCTGTTCTCCGGAACCGAGCGGGAGGCCCTTTCGGTCGCCAGCCTGGGCCCGGCGCCGGACATGGCGCTCGAGATCGAGGCGCGCGTCGCCATTCTCCGGGCAGCCATCGCCGAATTGCCGGAACGGCGCCGCGTCGTGTTCATCCTCCATCGGCTGCACCATCTCTCGCCGGACCAGATCGCGGTCAGGCTCAGGATTTCCCGCAACATGGTCGACCGCCACCTGCGCCGGGCCTTCGCCCATTGCCTCGACCGTCTTCTTTCGATCGACTAAGAGTCCCGAAAAGGCGACGCCAATCGTCTACTTGGCAGGACGAAACGCTCCGGGAGAAGCCGATGCCGGGCAACCGTGCCACGCAAGCGCAGCGAAAGCGCAACAGAGAGGCGGCAGACTGGCTTCTGCGCAATGGCGATCCGGCGCAATCCCCGGAAGAAAGGGCGCGCTTCCAGCAATGGCTCGATGATCCCGAGAACTGTCGTACCTACCGGGCTGCCGAAAGGTTGCTGGGCGACGCACGGACGGCCATCCAGTCGGACCCGGCGCTGCGGAACATCGAGGCCAGGCCGCGCAGCCTTGCCAAACCTGCCGCCACATCGCTCGCGCTCCTTGTCTGCGCCGCCGCTGCGTTTCTTGCGCTGGACGGGCCCATGCGGCTACAGGCCGATGCCATTGCGGGGACCGCGGAAATGCCGGTCGTTGCCCTTGAGGACGGATCCACGGTGCAACTGAACGCCACGTCGGCGATTGCCGTCGATTTCACCGCGAACCGCCGAACCGTCCGCCTCCTGCGCGGCCAGGCCTTCTTCCAGGTCGCACACGCGCCGGAGCGGCCGTTCACCGTCGAGGCCGGGACGACACACGTCACGGCGCTCGGTACGGCCTTCGACGTGCGCTACGGCACTGCCGATACGGAGGTCACCGTTACCGAAAATGCCGTTCTCATCGAGCCGGGTGACGCAGCGGCCTCGTCCTTGCGCGTCTCGCAAGGCGAGCAGGCCACCTATGACCGCGACACCGGCCGGATGAATGTCCAGCCGGTTGATGGTGTCGTGGCTCTTGCCTGGCAGCGCGGGCAGATCGCAGTGGAAGATGCGCCTCTCTCCCATGTCATCGAGGAGATGAGCCGTCATTTCTCCGGCCGGATCGTCCTTGCGGGCAGCGCGTTGGCGCAGCGCCGGGTGAGCGGCACCATCACCGTCTCCGACACGGATGCCGCCCTGTCGTTCATCCGCCAGGCTCTGGGAGTAAGGGTAACCCGGCTTGGCCCCCTGATCGTGATCCGCTAGCGGCCGGCGCTCCGGGCGGGCGGCTCACCACATTGGAAAGGGAAGAAAAGCATGATCGAATCCACCGCGCATGTAAAAACCGCTGCCGGCGCCAAATATCTGGTCCAGATGTGCAAGCACTTTGCCCACAAGGTGGACGTCGTCTATTCCGATACGCATGGCGAGTGCCGGTTCGATGGCGGGGTTGCTCTCTTCGACGCGGATGCGGACGGGCTTCGCCTGTTCGTGAAGGCAAAAAACGAAGAGAGCCTCGCCTGGGCGCAATCCGCCATCACCTCGCATCTCCTGCGCTTCGCCTTCCGGGAGACCCTTGAAGCCCCCGAATGGCGCCGTTGAGACTGGCGGCCAGCGGTTATTTGCCCGCACTCTCCGCGTCAAAATCCTTCGCCTGCACCTCGAGCCGTTCGATGAAGCGGGTGTAGAGATTGGCGAACGTCGCCATCTCCTCCTCCGTCCAGTCGTACAGCACCTTTGACAGCACCTCTTCCTTGACGCCGTTCACCTGATCGAGCCAGTGCATGCCGGCCTTCGTCAATGTGACGATGGTACGCCGGCCATCGTCCTGCGAGGCGGCACGGCGCACGACGCCGCGCTTGACGAGATCCGCGACAATGCGGCTCGCGCGCGAATGGTCGATCCGCAACTGCTCGGCAAGCGCGCCGACCGTGACTTCCTGCTCGAGACCGAGACGCCGGACCAGGGACAGGGCGTCGAGATGCGAAAGCTCCAGCCCCGCGCCGACGCGCGAAATGGCAAGGCGCCCAATGTAGCGCCGGCCGGTCATGATCCGCATCCGCCCCATCGCCGCACCGATACGGGCAAAGGCGCTGGTGCCGGCAGGACCGGCCTTCTGTTCGTCATCGCTGCTCATGCCCATGGATTAGCAGATTTCCATCGATGTCAAAACATATTTGTGCCTTTATCACATATGTGCAGTTGACATATATGTGCGGTAGGCACACAAATTCCCCGCTGAAAAAGATAGAGAGATCACGTTACTGCCATGGATGCCCGTCTGCGCTCCGACAAGGATACCGATACAGCCTATGCGTCGCTCGTGCCCGATCCGCGCCGCCGGATGCTTGTCGTCTGCCTCTTGATGACGGGCATCTTCATGGCGGCACTGGACAACCAGATCGTCTCGACCGCGCTGCCGACCATCGTCGGCGAGTTCGGCGAGCTGGAGCGCTTCGGCTGGGTGGGCTCGGCCTATCTGCTGGCGACCAGTGCCGTGATGCCGGTCTATGGCAAGCTGGGCGACCTCTTCGGCCGCAAATATGTGATGATGACCGCGATCTTCATCTTCGCACTGGGGTCGCTTGCCTGCGGCCTTGCGGTCTCGATGAACACGCTCATCGCCGCCCGCGTGCTGCAGGGTCTCGGCGGCGGCGGCATCATGGTCTCCATCTTCTCGATCAATGCCGATCTCTTCGAGCCGCGCGTGCGGGCCCGCTACCAGAGCTATTCGAGCCTGATGCTGATGGCAGCCGGCGCCGTCGGCCCGACACTAGGGGGCGTGCTCTCCGACCTCTTCGGCTGGCGCTCGATCTTTCTCGTCAATCTGCCGATCGGCATCATCGTGCTCACCGGCCTCGCGCTGATCCTGCCCTATCGCAAGCCGATCCGCCGGCCAAAGATCGATTTTGCGGGCGCGGTCCTGCTTGCCGCGGTGGTATCGAGCGTTGTGCTCTGGGCCGACAGCCGGGAGATCTTCGGCTCGCTGGTGTCCGCCGAAAGCCTTGCAGTGATCGCCTTCGGCGCGGTCTGCCTGATCGCGTGGATCCATGTCGAGCGCCGCGTGCCCGAGCCGATCGTTCCGCTCGGCCTGTTCCGCAATCCGACCGTCAATCTCCTCCTGATCGTCTCGCTGGTGAGCGGCGCGATCGGCATCGGTTCGGTCAACTATATCGCGCTCTTCCTGCAGACCACCACCGGCCTCTCCCCCTCGCAGGCCGGCCTCCTGTTCATGGCGCTGACGGCCGGCATCGCTGCCGGCTCGCTGACGGCGGGGCGGTTGATCTCGCTGACAGGCCGTTACAAGATCTTCTCCGTCGTCAGCACGGCGGGCGGGCTGGTGACCTTCCTCCTCTTCACGACAATCCATCCCGGCACGCCAGTCTATCTCATCGGCCTTTTGATGCTGCTGCAGGGCCTCAGCGTCGGTTTCGGCCAGCAGGTCCCCGTGATCGGCGTGCAGAATGCCGCGAATGCCGCAGATCTCGGCGCAGCCACCGGCGCCGTCACGCTGACCCGCATGGCAGGCGCATCGATCGCTATCAGCATCTACGGCGCCACACTCGCCGCCTTCGTCACCGGACAGGGGCATAGCATTCCCGGCGTCGCCAGCATCGAGGGACTGACGCCGGCCGAACTCGCCATGCTACCCGAACAGGTCCGCGCGCTGGTCGCAACGGTCTATACGGATGCCTTCCAGCCCGTGTTCCTCAGCATGGCCGGCATGATCGCGCTCGGGCTGCTGGCCGCACTCTCCCTCAAGAATGTCCGACTACAGGCAAACACCGCAAAAGCCGGGTGACACCGAGGGCGGAACGGCACCCTGTTTGCGCGGTGTCCATACCATGGACGCCGCGGACGGCGGCAGCACTTCTCCGGCAATGAGCGTATTTTTGCTTTTTCCAGGCCTGCGAAGAGGCTATTGCTCGATCCGACCAGTCCCGTCGAAGATGGAGGTTTTTCGTGAGCGTCGGCCTGATTGCCCTTCTCGATGATGTCGCCGCCATTGCCAAGGCTGCCGCAGCCTCGCTGGATGACGTCGCCGCACAGGCCGGCAAGGCCGGTGCCAAGGCGGCCGGCGTCGTCATCGACGATGCCGCCGTGACACCACGCTACGTCACCGGTTTTTCGCCGGCACGGGAGCTGCCGATCATCGGCAAGATCGCGCTCGGCTCGCTAAAGAACAAGCTTCTCTTCCTGCTGCCCGCAGCCATCGCGCTCAGCCTCGTCGCACCTCAGGCGATCACGCCTCTCCTGATGGCTGGCGGCCTCTTCCTCTGCTACGAGGGTGCGGAAAAGGTCTACGAGCTCGTCTCGCCCCATGGCGCCCATCATCATGAGGAGCAGCTCGACCCGGCAGGGGCCGATGCGAAAGCCTTCGAGGACGGCAAGGTCGCCGGCGCCATCCGCACCGACTTCATCCTCTCTGCCGAGATCATGGCGATCACGCTCGCCTCCGTGCCCGATGCCGGCCCCGTCATGCAGGCACTGATCCTCGCGCTCGTCGGCATCGTCATCACGGCCGGCGTCTATGGCGTCGTCGCGTTGATCGTGAAGGCGGACGATGTGGGCCTCTGGCTCGCCGGCCGCCCGTTGCGCACGCCGATCGACAGGACCTTTCGCCTCCTCGGCCACGGCCTCGTCAAAGGCATGCCCTACCTCCTGAAACTGCTCGGCGCGGTCGGCACGGCGGCGATGATCTGGGTCGGCGGCGGCATCCTGGTGCATGGTGCGGAGATGTTCGGCTTTTCGGCGCCCGCCCATGCGCTGCACGATGCCGGCGAAGCCGCGGCGCGCGCCCTTCCGGCCATCGACGGCCTCGTTTCCTGGCTGGTCCAGGCCGCCGGTTCCGGTATCATCGGGCTCGTTGCCGGTGCCATTTTGATCCCCATCGTCAGCAGGGCCATTGCCCCTTTCTGGCGCTGGTTGAATGGCCGGCTGCGCAAGCTGCATACGGCCTGACGGCCCGCGTATTCCCGTCCTGCCCATAAAGACCGGGGCGGGTTCGACCAGGAGGATGCATGACAGGACACCGCATATATTCCGTCAGCGTCGCGAGCGTTTATCCCCACTATGTCGCGAAGGCAGAACGAAAAGGCCGCACGAAGGCAGAAGTCGACGAGATCATCTGCTGGCTGACCGGATACAGCCCCGCGGCCTTGAACGAACAGCTGACAAACAAAACCAGCTTCGAGGACTTCTTTGCCCAGGCGCCGGGAATGAACCCGGCCCGCACCTCGATAAAGGGTACGGTCTGCGGCGTCCGCGTCGAGACGATCGAAGAGCCGACCATGCGCGAAATCCGCTATCTCGACAAACTCATCGACGAACTCGCGAAGGGCAAGGCGATGGAGAAGATCCTGCGCGGCTGAGCGCCTACCGCTTTCATCTTTTCAGGGCAAGGCCATCCAGCAGGAAGTCGAGGCCCTTCCGGAAAGTGCCGTCCCAATCGCTGTCGAGCAGAAGGCGGGAGCGCTCGATCGTCGGATAGTGTTCGCTGAGACGGGAAAGCCGCTGCTGGCCGGCAGCCATGTCAGCGGCCGAAAGGTCGAAGCTCGCCCGGGTGATGGTTGCACCGAGCACATAGTTCCAGAGAGACCATATCGCTGCGTTCAGCTCGGCCTCCGGGACGCCGGCTTTCGACAAGGCCTTGCCGAGGCGTTCCAGCCGGCCGAGGATGTTCGGACCAAGCGCCCGGCGCGGCAGAAGCGCGGCCGACCAGGGATGGCGGAGCATGGCCGCGCGCCAGTCCTCCAGCATGTGGACCACCTCCGGGCGCCAGTCCAGCGCCTCATCGACCTCCGGCATGCCGCGGCAATCGAAGACGGCGTCGAGCACGAGGTCGAACACGGCCTCCTTGTTCTCGACATGCCAGTAGAGGCTCATCGCCCCCGCGCCGAGGCGATCGGCCAGGCGGCGGATCTTCAGCCCGTCGACCCCTTCGGCGTCCAGCAGGTCTATCGCCGTTGCCACGATCCGTTCCAGCGAAAGCGGCGGCTCCGCCTGCGGTTCCCCACCCGGCCGGGACGGTGTTGCCTTCCGCACGGATTCCTTGCTCCGCGTGCCGCTACCCTTGGCCACCATCCGTTTCCCTTGCCGATCAGACCGACGATTTAAGCCGGCCCCAACAGAATGTCGATCCCGCCGGGTTGACTCGTACGATGTACGGGATCATTTAATCGTACGCCGTACGAGTCAATAGCACGCGTACGGTGCTGAAGTTCAATCCTGCGGGCCGCGGAGAAAATGATGTCGCGCGCAATCCAGCAACTGGTTCTTGGAGGACTAATCATCATGACCATGGGCACCCCTAGGGCAACGGCCGCGCGCGAAGCGGCGCGCGCCCTGACCATCGTCAATCCGAAAGGGCTCTACGACCCGACACCGAACGGCTACAGCACGGCGGTGATCGTGCCTGCAGGCGCTCGGCTGGCCTACATTTCCGGCCAGGGCGGACAGGACGGCACCGGGGCTCTGTCGCCCGACTTTGCCGTCCAGGTCAGGCAGGCCTACGCGAATCTGGGAGCGGCCCTGGACGCACTCGACGCCCGGCCCGACCAGGTCGCCAAGCTCACGATCTTCGTCGTCGATCACGACATGTCCAGGCTCGGCGTGCTCACCGAGAACGTCAAGGCGATGTTCGGCGACACCTTGCCCGCACAGACCCTGGTCCCCGTTCCGAAACTCGCCATCGACCCGATGCTCTTCGAGGTCGAAGCCATCGTTGTTCTGGATTAGCTGCAGGGCTTTGGACCGAACCCGGAAGCAATCGCTCGAATTGTCGGTCAACGGCTGCGTGCGGCGCCGGCGCGACGGTCTCCAGCCGGCCCAGTCCGCGTGAGAAATCCGGCCCTGTAACAACGGCCCCGTTTTCCTTCTTTTGACAGCGTCAACACAGCACACGCTGTGTCATTGAAAGGAGAACGATCATGGCAGAGAAGGCAGTATTCTATCACGCGGGCTGCACGGTTTGTGTCGATGCGGAGCAGCGCTTCGTCGGTGCGCTCGACCCCGCCCGGTACTCCGTCGAAACCGTTCATCTGGGCCTGGCGAGCGAGCGCGTTGCGGAAGCCCGGAATGCAGGCGTCAAGTCGGTCCCCGCCCTCGTGATAGGGGACGCCGTCTATCACATCAACCACGGCGCAGACCTGTCCGTACTGGGCTGATGTTCTGGACATCGAGGGAGCGCCATCCATGCTGAAGACGGCAGTCGTCATCCGCCACGTCCATTTCGAGGATCTGGGTACATTCGAGGCCGTGCTGACGGCGGCGGGGTACCGCATCTACTACTACGACCTCGGCATGAACGAGCTGTGGACCGTGGATCCCGCAGTCCCGGACCTGTTGGTCATTCTGGGAGGGCCGGTCGGCGTTTATGAAGCCAGGGCCTATCCTTTCCTCGAGGAAGAGCGGCAACTTCTCGAAACGCGCCTTGCCGCCCGGCGTCCGACGCTGGGTATCTGCCTGGGCGCCCAGCAGATCGCAGCGGCGCTCGGGGCGAGAGTGGCCCCGATGGGGCACAAGGAGATCGGCTTTTCCCCCCTTGCGGTCACCGAGGACGGGCGGCTCGGCCCGCTTCGGCATCTGGAAGGCATTCCCGTGCTGCATTGGCACGGAGACGCCTTCGAGATCCCGCAGGGTGCGACAAGCCTAGCTACGACCGCACTTTGCGCCACCCAGGGCTTCGCCGTCGGGCCGAACATCCTTGGACTGCAGTTTCACCCCGAGGTCGATGCCTGCGCCGGTATTGAGCGCTGGTTGATCGGCCATGCCGCTGAACTTGCGGCAGCAGGCATAGATCCCCGTGTCTTGCGGGAGGATGCCCGACGCTGTGGCCCGGCGCTGCGCGAAGCCGCACGAAAGATGTGCACCGAATGGCTTCAAGGTACGACAGGCTGAAAGCGCGCTCCAAACACCGGGAAGGGGACTGGGCGAACATGCCGGTCCCCTTTTCGAACGACTTGGCCGGTCAGCCGGTTCTGTACCCTCTTTCAGGAGGCACGCCCCGCAACTTGCCGAGCACGGTTTCCCCCACGACGGCCGTCTGGCCGACGGTGACGAGGAGGATCGCATCCGCGGGGAGATAGACGTCGAGGCGGGAGCCGAAGCGGATGAGGCCGAAACGCTGGCCGACCTCCACCGTGTCTCCGGGTGCGGCCCAGTGAACGATGCGCCGGGCGATCAGGCCCGCGATCTGCACCACCGCGACAGCGCCGTAGGGCGTCTCGATCGCAATGGCATTGCGTTCGTTGTATTGGCTGGCCTTGTCGAGATCGGCATTGAAGAATTTTCCGGGCGTATAGGCGATCCAACGGATACGCCCCTCGACGGGCATGCGGTTCACATGGCAGTCAAAGATGCTCATGAAGACGGAGACCCGCAGCATCGGCACCCTCGGGAGATCAAGCTCCGGCGGCGGGAGGACTTCGGCGATCATGCTGATCCGCCCGTCCGCCGGTGACACGACGATCCCGTCCTCTACAGGTGTCGTTCTCTCCGGATCGCGGAAGAAGTAGCAGACCCAGAGCGTAACCAGGCCGGCGCTCCATGCCAGGGGCGTCCAGAGAAAGCTTGCGGCAACAGTGGCAAGGACCCCTGCCACAATGAACGGGCGCCCGGCGCGATGAATGGGCACGAGGCCGTTGCGGATCGACAGGGCGATATTCATGCGCATGTTCCTGCGGCCATGCCCGAGGCTTCGCGATCATCAAAGCGATCGGGCACTGCACCCGGCACCGGCTCCGCCCGCCTGCCACCACGACCCGCAACAAGGCACGCCATCTTGAGAAAAGCTGACATTCGAAGACTCCATCACATGCGGATGGCTCTATTCATCGGGCGGCCAGGCAGGCAGGGACGGATTGGAGAAGTCCGCTAGGCCGGTCGAATGACGGGCAGGGACCGGCTATGCCGTTCATCCAACGGGTTTCGCACGCGAAAGAATGTCCATGGCACGGAGCATTTCCCGATTGTCGAGACTGGCAAAACCAAGCCGGAACGCTTCCGCGGGATTGGCCGTATCCAGCACGAACTGAAGGCCGGGCATGACGGAAAGACCCAGCCTGGCGGCGTTGGCAGCCCAGGTCTCGGCGCTGAGGCCGCGCCGGAGCCGCCACCAGATCGCAAGCCCGCCGGCAGGCAGCGTGAACTCTCCGTCATCGGAAAACCGCTCTTCGAGCATTCGGGCCATCTGGTCCCGCCGGGCGTGATAAATCCGCCGGGCCTTGCGGGCATGCCGCTTGATCGTTCCGTCTGCCAGAAGGTCGGCAAGCGCATGCTCCAGCGGCCAGTCGCCCTGCCGATCCAGGGCTTCCCGCCTGTCCGCCATGCGCAGCAGGATCTGCGGCGGGGCGACCGCATAGCCGAGGCGAATGCCGGGGGCCAGCAGCTTCGACAACGAGCCGAGATAGATGATGGGCAGGTCTTCATCGGTTCTTGCGGCCAGCGGCAGGATCGGCCGCCCGTCGAAACGGTATTCGTTGTCGTAGTCGTCCTCGATGATAAGCAGGCCATACCGCCGGGCAACGTCCATCAGCCGCATCCGCCGCGCCGCACCCAGCGTTGCCGTCGTCGGATATTGATGATGCGGCGTGACGTAGACGGCGCGGAGGCTGGCATTCGTCTGTGCCAGCGTCTCCAGGAGATTGACGTCTATGCCATGCGCATCGACCGGAACGCCGACGACATCCGCACCGGCGGCCCGGAAAGCGGCCCAGGCGAGAGGATAGCCGGGGCTCTCCACCGCAATAGCAATGCCGGGCTCCGCGACAGCGGAAGCAGCAAGAAACAAGCCCATCTGGCTGCCCCGCGTCACCATGATATCGGCTGCTGCCGCCGTCAGCCCGCGCTCGTCACGCAGGTAGTGCGAAAGGGCATCCCGCAAGGCCGCATTGCCCCGTGGATCGCCATAGGCGCTACCGGAAACGAAGGCGGCGCTGTTGAGCGCGCGGCGGATCGCCTGCCCAAAGGCCGTCGTGGGGACGAGGCGGACGTCGGGATAGCCGTCGGACAGGCGGAGGATGCCGGGAGCGGCCGGCCGGGCCAGCCCGGTAACAACACCCTGCGGCGGGGAGGCGCGCGGCGGCATCGCCATGTCGGGCAGATCCATCGCCACGAATGTCCCGCGGGAAGGCTCCGTTACCAGCCAGCCCTGCATGGCCAGTTCATGATAGGCAGCATCGACGGTGTTGCGATTGAGCTTCAGGTTCTTTGAAAGCGCGCGCGTTCCCGGCAGGGGCGCCCCGGGCTTCAGCCGGCCACGCTCGATCTCGTTGATGATCGTCCGCACCAAAGCCAGGAACACCGGCTCGCGGCCCTCCGGTTTGACCTCGATGGCAAGCACCGTTCCTTTTCCCATTCGGCCTATCTACTCTTGCTGCGCTCAGGACGGAACTTAGGCGTTGCCCATGGTCTCCAGCAAGCCGGTACGGACAACAAGGCAGAAATTGGTGAAGCTTTCCATCGCTTTCCTACAATGCGGCCGAACAATCGACAGTGTGCCTGGCAAATACACCAGAACAGGGCCCAGCAAACACATTCATAACTTCAGCCTATATATCCGGTAAGCAGAATGTCTTTTTAGTTTCTCCTCGACGGCTCTAGTAATCCTACCCGGTCGGCCGACCAAAACCCAATTTTTGGAAGGTGAAACACATGTCAAAGCTGACAACGTCGTTCGGCGCTCCGGTTGCCGACGACAACAACATCCTTACGGCAGGCCCTCGCGGGCCGCAGCTTCTACAGGATGTCTGGTTCCTGGAGAAGCTCGCACATTTCGACCGGGAGGTGATTCCCGAGCGTCGCATGCATGCCAAGGGGGCCGGCGCTTTCGGCACCTTCACTGTCACGAAGGACATCTCGAAATACACCCGCGCAAAGCTGTTCTCGCAGATCGGCAAGACGACGCCGATGTTCGCACGCTTCTCGACGGTTGCCGGCGAGCGCGGCGCCGCAGATGCCGAGCGGGATATCCGCGGCTTTGCCCTGAAATTCTACACGGAGGAAGGAAACTGGGATCTGGTGGGCAACAACACGCCCGTGTTCTTCATGCACGATCCGCTCAAGTTCCCAGACCTGAACCATGCGGTCAAACGCGACCCGCGCACGGGCATGCGCAGTGCGGAAAACAACTGGGATTACTGGACGCTCCTGCCGGAGGCGCTGCATCAGGTCACGATCATCATGAGCGACCGGGGGATTCCGAAGAGCTGGCGGCACATGCACGGGTTTGGAACCCATACGTTCAGCTTCATCAACGCCCATCAGGAGCGCCACTGGGTCAAGTTCCATTTCCGCACGCAGCAGGGCATCCAGAACCTGACCGATGCAGAGGCCGCCAACCTGATCGGCCGCGACCGCGAAAGCAGCCAGCGCGATCTCTTCGACAGTATCGAAAACGGCGACTTTCCGCGCTGGTCGCTCTACATCCAGATCATGACGGAGGATGAAGCCAATGCGTGCGCCATCAATCCGTTCGATCCGACAAAGGTCTGGCCGAAGGCGGACTATCCGCTCATCGAAGTCGGCGTCATGGAGCTCAACCGCAACCCGGAGAATTTCTTCGCCGAAGTCGAACAGGCGGCCTTCAGCCCAAGCACGATCGTACCCGGCATAGGCTTCTCGCCGGATCGGCTTCTTCAGGGCCGTCTGTTCTCCTATGGAGACACGCAGCGTTACCGGCTCGGCGTCAACTATTCCCAGATTCCCGTCAACGCGCCGCAGTGCCCCTTCAGCAGCTACCACCGTGACGGTGCGATGCGCGTCGACGGAAATGGCGGACGGCGCCTTTCCTACGAGCCGAACAGCCATGGCGCGTGGCAGCAGCAGCCCGATTTCTCCGAACCGCCGCTCAAGCTGCACGACGCCGCCTGGCGTTGGAACCATCGGGAAGACACCGACTATTATTCGCAGCCCGGCAACCTTTTCCGGAAAATGTCGGCGGAGCAGCAGACCGTTCTCTTCGAGAATACGGCGCGTGCCATCAACGGCGCATCCACGGCCGTGATCCAGCGCCACATCGACAACTGCAGCAAGGCGGATCCGGCCTATGGCGCCGGCGTGGCGGCCGCAATCACGACACAGTCCCGCGCCTGATGCATTCGACAGGGCCGGGCACGCCCATGAAGGTGAGCCCGGCCTGCCATGTGAGCCCACGCCCTTCCCAAGTGGAAGGCTTGCGGGATGCCTCGCCATTCAGGCTGCGCCTTCCGCCTCCTTCGCGATCGCTGCGATGGTTTGTCCGAGGCTCAAAAACTCCGTTTTCCGCGGATCAGTCTGCCGCCATACGAGTGCGACCCGACGGGAATAGGCGGTGCCACGCATCGCCCGCCAGGTGACGGGGGCCGTCCTGCTCAGGGAGAGCGCCGGCAACAGCGTGCATCCTTCGCCGGCGGCGACCATGTATTTCAACGTTTCGATGCTCGTTGCCTGTCGTCTTCCGGGATCAATGAAGGAACAGGTGTCGAGCGCCTGATCCCGCAGACAGTGCCCTTCGCTGAGGACGAGCCGTTCTCCCGCACCCAGATCCTCCCAACCCGGCCCGTCCGCATGTCCGGCGGGGTGTCCGTTCGGGCAGGCCAGATAGAACGGCTCGGTGAAGATATCGGTATGCTCGAGCGCGCCGGCGACCGGGAGGGAGAGGAGCACGGCGTCGAGCTCCCCGGCCAGCAGCATTTCCGTGAGGTCCTTGGTCAATCCCTCGCTGAGAAGAAGGATGGTATCGGGATATGCCTGCCGGAGCGCCCCGATGATGCGCGGAAACAGATAGGGGCCGAGTGTCGAAATGGCTGCCAGCTTGAGTTCGTGCCCGAATGGTTGCTCCGAACGAACCGCCATGTTCGTCAGGATCGATGCTTCCTCCAGCACCCGGCGCGCCTGCCGGATGAAATCCTGCCCCGGTGACGTGATGAGGATGCGCCTTGTCGTGCGCTCGAAAATGTTGATCCCGACGAAACTCTCGACTTTCCGGACCTGCGAGGACAGCGCGGGCTGTGAGACCCCGCACTGCACGGCGGCCTTCCCGAAACTGCCGCGATCGGCGATCGACACGATATATTCGAGGTCGCGAAGGGAGATTCCCGAGAAATTCATATGCCTACCTGTAGCGCCATACTTCACCCGCAGCGACCAATGACAGGTTCCACTGCTTCGCAGCGACAATCGGCATTAAATCGGAAAGCAGCGAGTGCCGGATCGAAGCGGGCCGATAGGCCGGTTTGCCTTCATTCCGGCGCGGCCGGAGCAGTCTACCGGCGCCTGCCGGCCGGTGGCCAAAGTCTACACCCGTCCTGATACGCCAACGCGACAATCAAAAAAATGAATCTCCATGGAATAAGCCGCCACGTCCCTCGTTACTCCACCGCAACAGGGCAATCGTGCCTGCGTATAAAGGAGCTTCGAGATGGTCACGAAACGTGGAAACGACGATGACAACCGGATGTTTGGCACGAGCCAGCAGGATTATCTCTACGGCCGTTCGGGCGACGACGCACTCTACGGTTATGGCGGCGACGATTTTCTCTATGGCGAGGAAGGCAACGACCGCATCGACGCAGGCGGCGGCCACAACCAGGTCCGCGGTGGGGCGGGCAACGACCGGATCGTTTCGGGGAACGGCAATGACAAGCTGTGGGGCGGCGAGGGCGACGATGTCCTGCACGCCGGCAACGGCAACAACTGGCTGAGCCTGGCCGAAGGCAACGACCACGCCGTTGCCGGCAAGGGCAACGACGATATTAGTGGCGGCGAGGGCAATGACGTGATCCGCGCCGGGGCCGGAAACGACAAGCTCTACGGCGGCGAGGGGGACGACAAGCTCCTAGGCCAGGCCGGCAATGACCGCATCATCGCCCATGAGGGCAATGACGTCCTCAACGGCGGCAGCGGGAACGACACGATGACCGGGGGCGAGGGCGCCGACATCTTCGTCTTCAACGGCGGCCGCGACATCGTCACCGATTTCGAGAACGGCGACGACCGCATCGACGTCTCCTACTACAACAGCTTCGACAGCTATGCCGATATCCGCGACGCGGCCAAGCAATCCGGCAACGACGTCGTCATCCAGGCAGGCGACGACCATCTCGTCATCGAGGACACGCGGCTCGGCGAACTCTCCCGGTACGACTTCATCTGGTAAAAGTGCATTCGCACCGGCACGTAACATCCACGCGCCGGGCCTGCCTGCAGCCGGGATCGGCAGAAATCCGGCATTCAAGCCCGGATTGAAATGCGAGGATGTCAGGGCCCAGGGCACTGACCCCTCGCGCTAATCCGGGCCCGATGCCGTGCCATTTCCAGGGCCGGGATCTGCCTGTCCGTGATGATGCCGTGTGAGTTCGGCCTGCGCCCTGACGACCGCCGCCGTGACAGCGAGGCGCGTGCCGTCCTCGAAGGTCAGCGTGAGACGGTATGACGGAGGCGCCTCTCCAGTCACCCGGTCGGCGAGGAGAAGGCGAAGGCCTGTCGGTTTCATGCGCAGTTCCGCATGGGCAGGGATCGGGACAAACTCTTCAGCCGCCACCATGCCTTCCGGCGAAGGAAGAACCGCGACGGACCGGAACGCCTCGCTTGCGACGCCGATGAGGCGCTTTTCTACGCTCGTTCCGTTCCAGATCGTCAGGAACCCCTCCGCCCTACCAGACGCGGCGTCGGCAACAAGGAGTTCCGCGTGTTCGACCACCAGGCTTGCGGGCGGGTTTTCATGGGGAAACCGCCCGGTCGCCGCATCGGCCGGGAGGGTCGGCGACAGGGAAACGAGAACCCCTGCTGCCACCATTTTCAAGCGCATGTCTTGCGTCTCCAGCTCCAACCATCGAGCCGTTATAGGCGGCTTCGCGTCACAATAGCGGCGGCCGCCGGCGCCGATATGCGGCATTTGGACACCACCTTGCTGCACGACGCCCTCTGACCAGCCCACTCATGGCACGGTTGACGACAGCCGGAACCCGCGCCAGTTTCCGTCAATGCCGTCACGAACGGGAACGGGGATATCGAGACCATGAGCAGTGATACCGGGCATCCCCATTCGGACGGCGACCACGATCATGCAACCGAGGTGACGCAATCGAACGAGCGGCGGATCCGCCTCGTCTTCATCCTCACTGCCAGCTACGCCCTCGTGCAGGCCGTCGGAGGCTGGCTTGCGGGGTCACTCGCCCTGATCGCGGACGCCGGACACATGGTCTCGGATTCGGCAGCCCTCCTGCTGGCCTTGATCGCCTATCGTGTCGCACGCTGGCCCGTCGATGCGCAGCGGACCTACGGGTTCCACCGCGTGCGGGTTCTCGCCGCCCTCGCCAACGGCGCGACACTGCTTCTGCTGGTGGTCTGGATCGCGTGGGAGGCCGTCCAGCGGATCAACGAGCCAGCGGAAATCCTCGCCGGCCCCATGCTTGTCGTCGCGGCCATCGGCCTCCTGGTGAACCTGATCGGCGCCTATGCCTTGTGGTCGGGCAACAGCAGCGACAGCAATTTGCGCGGGGCGCTTCTGCACGTCATCGGCGACCTGTTGGGATCGGTCGGCGCGATCGCTGCCGCGGTCGGCATCATGTTGACCGGCTGGAGTGTGCTCGATCCGATCCTGTCGGTGCTCGTCGCCGGCCTCGTCATCCGGTCGGCCTGGGGGCTCGTTTCCGATTCCATCCGCGTCCTCCTGCAGGCAACGCCGAAAGGCATCCGTGCGGACGAGATAGAAGCAGGCTTGCGGAGCCTTCCGGACGTATCCGAAGCCGGCCACTTTCACGCCTGGACGCTGACCGACGAGAGCATCGTCGCAACCGTCCATGTCAGTCCCGCCGAGGGCGTCGATCCCTTGTCGCTGCCGCCGGTGGTCTCTGCCTGGCTCAAGGCGAAGGGCCGCATCGATCATGTCACGGTGCAGGTCGATCCGCCGGGTGCGCTTGTCGCCCGGCACGAATGACCGGGTCACGCCATCAGCCGTCCCATCCGAATCGGTTCTCGTCGAACGTCGTCTGCTGGTCGGCGGGCTGGGCCTGTCGCCCCAGCGGCTGCCGGATGTCCTCAGCGCTTGCCACGATCCGCCGCAGGCTGGACGGAAGGCGCAGCTGCTCCAGTTCCTTGGCTGGCGCCAGCGCCCAGTCGAAGAGCGCCGCTTCGGAAACAGCCCATTCCGCCTGCGTGCCGGAAGGGCCTGAACCCGTGAGGCTGGACTCGGCGGCAGTCGGCTGCCGCAGGAGACCCGTGCCCTGCGCCACCCTGAAGGATGCAGAGGGAACGAACGCAGCGGTGTTCACAGGCAGCGCGCGCTCGACGGCTGCAGCCCGGAACGTCGGGAGCGGAGCGGTAATCGTCGCAAGGTCGAAGAACGGCGGTTCCTCGGCAACCATCTGGCGCGTGGTCTGCAGCTCGAGTGCCTCTTCCGCCCGGCCTTTGCGGGTCGGCAGCATGGCGGTGAGCAGCGTGTTTTCGGACGCCGCGGCCTCGCCCTTGAATTTCGATTTTCCGGCGGTGCTGGCGGCGATGACGGATGTCGCCTTGACCCGCCGCTTGTAGTCCGCCATCGCCAGGTCATAACCTGGCAGAGCTCGGCCGTCGGCAGGCAGATGCAGCGTCTTGCCGTTCGGGAAAATGCGCGCCAGCTCCTGGCGCGACATCCGCGGCCAGGCCCGGACACGGCCGACATCGAGATGCACGAAGGGCGAGCCGGAGGTCGGGTAGTAGCCGACGCCACCGATCTGCAGCTGCATGGCGACCTCCCGCAGCCGCGCAAGCTTGACGCCGGGAATGTAGAAATCCATCGCCTTGCCGAGCGTGTGCTGGCTGTTCTTTGCGACGCCCGTATTGCGCGAGCGGCCGCGCAGCATGTTGTTGGTGGCCGGCGAACGATAGGCCGAGACGATGTTGACGTAATCCTTCGCGCCGGTGCGCTGATAGACTTCCCAGACCAGATCCAGCAGGCGCGGATCCATGCGGGCCGGTTCGTTCCGGCGCCAGTCGCGCAAAAGGCGGTTGACCTGTGCGAGCCCCTTCGGGTCGTACTTGCCATTGCGCTTGTAGGTGATCGTCGCACGCTCGCCGGTATGGGTGAAGAACAGCTTGAGCGAGCGGACTTCTGCAAAGGCGGCGGAGGGAGCAGCGGTCAAAGCCGTGGCGGCGGCGATCGCACCTGCCTGTACAGCCCGGCGCGTGGCCTTGCCAAAACCATTCCTTGCGACGGCATGCAAGGCGTTCGCCCAGGACGCGGGCAACAAATACTCGAACACGACACGTTCCAATCAAACGAGATACAGTCATCGAAAGTGGATGACGGCGCTCAGGCACCGACAGGAATTATGGTCAATGAAGGGTTAAGAACCCGTTGATGGCAGTAGCCCATGCCCCAACCCTGCCCCGTGACTCCTGCTACGCAGCCCCGGACTGGGCCCGAGCGGAGGCCGCCGGCGCGCGCAATGGCGCCGGCAACGCGGGGGCGCCGCCCTTGGCCGAAGAGGTTCCGCGGCCAGGCAGCACCTGTCGCCCCTAAGCAATCACCACGACCCGGGCTCCCACGGGAACCCGCTCGTAAAGGTCTTCGACGTGGTCGTTGACCATCCGGATGCAGCCATTCGAAACGGCCTTGCCGATGGTCCAGGGCTCGGTGGTGCCATGGATCCGGTAGAGCGTATCGCGCCCGTCGCGAAACAGGTAGAGGGCCCTGGAGCCCAGCGGGTTCTTCGGTCCGCCCGGCACGCCCCCGGCATAGCGGGCATATTTCTTCGGGTTGCGCCGGATCATGTTGTCGGTCGGGCGCCAGCTTGGCCACTTTGCCTTGCGGCCGACAGTCGCCGAACCGGAAAAGGCCAGCCCGGCGCGGCCGACGCCGACCCCATAGCGGCGTGCAAAGCCACCGTCTTCTATGAGGTAAAGGTAGCGGTCCTGCGGCACCACCACGATGGTACCGGCGTCTTCCGGATAGGGGGAGCTCACCAGCTGCGGCAGGAACCGCGCGTCGATCTCGATCGCACGCTTCTTTCCCTCGGCAAGGGCAAGCGTTGGCGAGGCAAGCAGCGCGAGGGCGGCAAGGCTGAAGCTTCGCCGGTCAAGGCGCACCGCTAAGGGATCGATGTCGGAGGGGAAGAGACGTCTCATGGAAATCATCCTTGCTGCGGGCAGGGCGCCTCTGGCGGCCATCTGTCGCCCGCGATCAAAAGGGGAAATACGGTGAAGCGGGACAGGCCCACCGGTCACCATGCGGCCGGCTCCGGAAAGCACGTCGTCCGCAATCGGCCGGCAAGGCGCTGTTGTATCAAGCCACGCGGGGAGGAGGCAGGATCAGCAGGACGGGACCCGGCACCCGCGGGTCGGAAGCCCGATCGGGCCGGAGGCGATAGACGGGAGCGGTTCCTGGCCAGTGCCATTCGACGAGCCAGCTGCAGGCTTCATGACAGCTGTCCGCCGGGGTCGGGTGATCGGGCAGGTCGTCCTCGAGATCTACCGTCGTCAGGCTCACCGCAAGTTGCAGCGGCTCGAACGACGGATGGCTGCGGACGGCGGCCGACGCGGTTGTGCTGATGCCGACGACCAGCGACATCAGCAAGATGACGATCAATCTCATAACTGCGCGGTGCGGCATGCCCGTAACGCCCGAATAGCTCCGACCTCGAAGGATAATGTCGCGGCATTGTGCTTAACAAGCCGTTAGCAGGGGCAATTTCCATGCAGTTTCCAGCCTTTGCAGGATTCTCGAAAATGCGCGCTTTCGCGCACTTGCAGCTCAAGCAGCTAGAGGTTTTATGATCCGGCTCCCTTGATTTGGAGGCAACATGGACAGACGGCAATTTCTGGGATCGACCGTAGCAGGACTGGGCTTGCTGGCGGCAAGCCGCGTGATGGCACAGGGCACCGGCACGGCGGCGGTACCCGACCTCATGCAGCCCGGCCCCTTGCCGGAGCGGATCCTCGGGCGCGACGATGCGCCCGTCACCGTCATTGAATATGCCTCGATGACCTGCGGTCACTGCGCCAACTTCCATCTCACAGTCTGGCCCGCCTTCAAGGCGGAGTTCGTCGATACCGGCAAGGTCCGGTTCATCCTGCGCGAGTTCCCCTTCGACCCGCGATCGACCGCCGCCTTCATGCTCGCCCGCTGCGTGGGCGACGACAAATGGTATCCGACGGTCGATCTGCTCTTCCGCAACCAACCGCGCTGGGCGCGGGCGGAGGACGGGAAAGCAGGCCTCCTCTCGGTGCTTTCGATGACGGGCCTGAAGGAAACCGACCTTGAGGCCTGTCTTGGCGACCAGGCGCTGCTCGACAAGGTGAACGCCGTTGCCGCGCGGGGCCAGGAACTCGGCGTGGATTCGACACCGACCTTCTTCATAAATGGCCAGAAATTTACCGGCGTCATGCCGATCGAGCAGATGCGCTCCATCATCGAGCCCCTCGTTGCGGGAGCAGGCAAATGACCATCAGACATATCAGGAATGCCCTTCTCGCAGGGCTCATTCTGGCTGCTGCCCCAGCCTTCGCCGAGGAACGGGCGGACCAGGTTGCGGCCCGCGTCGGGGATACGGAAATTCTGGAATCCGATGTCGCGTTCGCAACCTCGTTCCTCGGCGATCCCAACCCCGAGGCGACACCGGAGGCCAGGAAATCGGCTGTCGTCGATGCGCTGATCGACCTCAAGGTGGTTTCGGATGCCGCGCTGCGCGAGGGCATGGAGAACGACGAGACGTTCAAGCGCCAGATGGCGTTTCTCCGCCAGCAGGCCTTGAGGCAGGCCTATCTGACCAAGGCCGCCGCGGCCGCCGTGACGGAAGACGCGGTGCGCAAGGCCTATGACGAGCGTGTCGCCGCGCTGCCGGTGGTCGAGGAGGTGCGCGTGCGGCACATCCTGACCAAGGATCAGGCCAGCGCGGACACGGCAATCCGGGAGATTGCCGGGGGAACGCCGTTCGAAGAGGTGGCAGGACGCGCCTCGCTGGACGACGCATCCAAAAGCAAGGGCGGGGACCTCGGTTTTCTGACGGCCGAGCAGCTTCCGCCGGAACTGGGGACCGCCATTGCGGCGATGAAGGCCGGCGAGACGTCCGCAAAACCCATCGCAACGCCCTTCGGCTTTCACGTCCTGAAGCTGGAAGAGCGGCGCAAGCGCGAACCGCCTGCTTTCGAAACCGTGTCGGCGGAGCTGCGGCGCGGCATAGAGGCTCAGGCCGTGGGCAAGATCATCGCCGACCTGAAGGCCAGCGCGCGCATCGAGAAGCTCGTTCCCGACGTCGCCATGCCCGAAGCATCCGACGATGGGCACGACCATGGTGCCAACTGAGGCGGCGAACCGGACGACCGATGCTGCGCGCCAGCATAGGGTTCGGCGCCGGAACCGGATCATGCTGCTCATCCTGTCCAGTTTTGTCCTGGTCGTGACGGCTTACAGCGCGCTCCATATCCGCGGTGAAATCGAGATGTCAACGCCGACAGGCGCTGCGAAACCATGATGCAAACGTCAACGGAACGGAAAGACATGAAAGATCGGGCTTCCACGCTATCCAGACGGGTTCTCCTCCTGGGTATGCTGTCATCGACCCTCACGGCCTGTTCCACCCTTTCTCCCGCCGGCATCACGAGCATCACGCCCAGCACCGCCCGGCGCCCCATGGGGCTGCCGAGCGAAGAGGAACTGGCGACACGCTATGCCGGCCTGGAGGATGGCGGTTACACGTTGCCCGCCGTTCCCTATCAACAGATCGACCCGAAATTTTATCGCCAGCGGGTAATGAACATGACGGGCGAGCCGGCAGGCACCGTCGTGGTCGATACCGGCTCGAAGTTTCTCTATGTCGTGGAGCCCGGCGGCACGGCCATGCGATACGGGGTGGGGCTCGGCCGGGCCGGCTTTGCCTGGGAAGGCGAAGGGGTCGTCCAGTGGCGCCAGAAATGGCCGCACTGGAAGCCGCCGGCCGAAATGATCGCGCGCCAGCCCGAGCTGGCAAAATTCTCCGTCGAAAACGGCGGACAGCCGCCCGGACCGAACAACGCGCTCGGCGCCCGCGCCCTCTACATCTTCCAGAATGGCGAAGACACGCTCTACCGCCTGCACGGCACCCGCGAGTGGAGCTCCATCGGTAAGTCCGTCTCCTCCGGCTGCGTACGGCTGATCAATCAGGATGTCATCGACCTCTATACCCGGGTGCCCTCGAAGGCGCGCATCGTCGTGCGCTGAAGCCCGGCGATAGGGCAGAGCGCATACCCTTGCGAGCCCACCTCATTTATGCGAATGATTTGCAATAGCATTCGCAACTATTGGATCGGATCATGGATACGCGTCGGGAAGGTTGGCTGCATGCGGGCGGGGAGGTCTCCCTGTCCGACGTTCATCGCTCTATCCCGGTCAGAAAGGATGCATCGACGCTCCGGCGTGCGCTTGCGTTTTTCGGACCAGGATATCTCGTCGCCGTCGGCTACATGGACCCGGGCAACTGGGCGACCTCGCTCGCCGGCGGATCGCGCTTCGGCTACACGCTGCTTGTCGTGGCCCTTGTGTCCAACATCATGGCGATCGTACTGCAATCGCTGTGCGCGCGACTGGCGATCGCCTCGGGACGCGACCTGGCGCAGGCATGCCGCGACGCCTTTTCCCGCCCCGTGGCGATCGGCCTCTGGCTTCTGGCGGAAATCGCCATCATCGCCACCGATATTGCCGAGGTCATCGGCACGGCGATCGGCCTCAACCTGATCTTCGGCATCCCGCTGGAACTCGGCGTCGTCATCACCGCGCTGGACGTGTTCCTGATCCTCTACCTGCAGCGCCTCGGCTTCCGCTGGCTCGAAGCCTTCGTCATCGTCCTGCTCGGCGTCATCGCCGTCTGCTTCGCCATCCAGATCGGCCTTGCGGATCCCGACTGGGGCGAGGTCATCCGCGGCTTCGCGCCGACGACCGAGATCGTCACCAATCCCGACATGCTCTACCTCGCGCTGGGCATTCTGGGAGCGACCGTCATGCCGCACAATCTCTATCTGCATTCCGGGATCGTCCAGACGCGCGCCTATGGCGAGACGCTTGCCGAACGGCGCGAGGCGCTGAAGTTCGCGACGATCGATTCCACCGTGGCGCTGATGTTCGCGCTCCTGGTGAATGCCTCCATCCTGATCCTTGCCGCCGCAGCCTTTCACGCGACAGGCCGGACGGACATCGCCGAACTCGGCGAGGCGCACAATCTTCTGGCACCGCTTCTCGGCATCGCCCTCGCCCCCACGCTCTTCGGCGTGGCACTTCTGTGCTGCGGCATCAACTCGACGGTGACCGCGACACTGGCGGGGCAGGTGGTCATGGAAGGGTTCCTGCGCATGCGCCTGGCCCCCTGGTTACGACGGTTGATCACGCGGGGGATTGCCATCATTCCGGCCGCCGGCGTGACCATCGCCTATGGCGACAGCGGGACGGCGCAGCTTCTCATCCTCACGCAGGTCGTCCTCAGCCTCCAGCTTTCCTTCGCCGTGTTTCCGCTCGTGATGTTCACCGCCGATCGCCGGAAAATGGGAGCGCTCGTCGCACCACGCTGGTTGACGGCGCTCGCGCTCCTGATCGCGGTTGTCATCGCCGGGTTGAACGTCAAAATGCTGGTCGATTTC
This sequence comes from Shinella sp. SUS2, assembly GCF_001262505.1. Classification (GTDB taxonomy): domain Bacteria; phylum Pseudomonadota; class Alphaproteobacteria; order Rhizobiales; family Rhizobiaceae; genus Shinella. The sequence goes on along the minus strand of NZ_KQ410733.1, from coordinate 116,787 downwards.
GTCCTTTAGGGTGACGGCGACCATGCCTTGCGATGGGACTCACTTGACCTGACCCTTGATTTCGGTGCGCAGGTCGATGGCCTTGTAGAATGCCGGATTGATGCGAAGCGCCTGCTCCAGATCCGATAGCGCCTGGGCGAGATCGTTCTTCTTCACGAAGATTGCGGCGCGGCCGTAATAGGTCTCCTCGTCCGCCTGTTTCATCGTGATAGCCGTGTCGAAGTCGGTGATCGCCTCGTCATATCGGCCAAGATCGAAAAGCACGATGCCGCGATTGTGCCGGGCGTTTCTATGCTTCGGGTCCAGTTTCAGCGCCGACTCGAGGTCGGCAAAGGCTTCCTTCAGCTTGCCGTCACGGCGATAAGCCTCCGCGCGGTTGTTGTAGGCGTCGGCATTGTCAGGATTGAGGGAAAGGGCCGCGTCGAGATCCGCATAGGCCCGTTCGAATTCGCCGAGGCGATGGAGGACGAAGCCGCGTGCCGAGAGTGCCTTGTCGTCCTTCGGATTGATCGCCAGTACTTTGTCGAAACTCGCCACGGCCAGCTTGGCCTCGCCGGTCTCCGCCTGGGCGACACCGAGATTGCGCAGGGAATCGATACGAGTTGGATCGAGTTCGAAGGCGCGCTTGAAATCGGCGAGCGCCGATGCGTAATCCCGCTTCCGCAGATAGGCGACCCCGCGCATGTCGTAATAGGCCGGCTGCTTGTCATCGAAACGGATGGCCTCGCCGAGATCCGCAATGCCGGCATCGATCTCCCCCATCTCGATACGGGTAGAGCCACGGCTCTGGAAACTCTCTGCCCGCTTCGGCTCGATCAGCAGTGCCCGGTCGTAATCGGCGATGGCGCGCGCAAAATCGCCCTTCATCGCATGGGCGGAACCACGCGAATTGTAGGAATTGGCCGTCGGCTTGCGCAGGATCGCCTCGTTGAAATCGGCAATAGCCTTGTCGAGCGCGCCGGTCCGCACATGGGCGGCGCCGCGGTTCTGGTAAGTGTCCGCCCGGTTGGGGTCGATCCGCAACGCTTCATCGAAATCGGCGATCGCCTTCGGAAAGTCACCGAGAAACAGATAGGCCATGCCGCGATTGTGACGCGCAGTCTCGCTGGCGGGGAGCAACGACACGACGGCGTCAAAATCGGCGACCGCCCGATCGGGCTGGCCCATCCTGAGATGCAGCTGGCCGCGCTCATTGAAGGCAACGGCGTTCTTTGGGTCGAGACGAATGGAGCGGTCGAGGTCCTCCAGCGACTGGCCGGAGGCCGTCGCACCGGCGTTCTGTTGCGCCTGCACGACCGTTGGCGAAAGAGCGATACAGATGGCGATCGCACCGACGAGAGCTTTCATGCCGACACCTCCGTTTACGGCAAGTCACGCGGATCACCAGCCGCCCCACCTGACGATCCGAACGGAAGGTAGGGCAGGGCATGCCGTTTCGCCATAGCAGGCGGGCAACGGTGCAGCAGTAAAATCCGGCAGGGACATTTGCGGTACAGGGATACATGGACGCAGAAAGAACGCCGCCTGTTTACAGGCGGCGCTAGGGTTCCAGACTGTACCAAAGGTGCCCTTCGATCCTCCGCAGTATCGGCCCCGGCCATCATGGGTTCCCCCTGTCCGGCTGGGGCGTTCGACCTCACATTTCGAAGTCGCCGCCATCCTCATCCTCGGCGGGCTCCTCCGCGGCAGCGGGTTGGGCTGCCTGTGCCTCATCGCCACCGAACATGCCCATGATGGCATTGCCGAGCAGGACGCCGCCGGCGACGCCCATGGCCGTCTGCGCGGCGCCGGCAAGAAAACCGCCGCCGGCACGGCCCTGCATCGGCATTGCACCGGCATTCTGACCCCAGGGCGATTGCTGCGGCGCGGCAGGGCGCATGGCGGCCGGCTGCGGCCGCGCATTTCCGCCGAAAAGGCCGGACAGGAGTCCACCGCGCTGCGCCGGGCTGTTGACAGCCTGATATTCAAGCTCCTCGATCCGCCGCTGTGCGGCTTCCAGCGCCTGCTCCTGCACGACGATCGTCTGGGCCATGAAGTAGGGCGCGCCGGGCTGCTGGCCCACCCTGTCCTGAATGAAGCGATCGGCGTCGGCGTCGCGGGGGCCGGCCTGGCGTTCGACAGCGGCGAGTTTGCTGAACAGGCCTTCGATAGCCTGCTGGTCGTTGCGGTCCATTATGTGATCCTTTCGATGCGCATCTGTGCTTGGCGGACAGAATGATGCCTGCCCGTCATGTCGCCATCGGCCGGAAGGCTTCAAACCTGCCCGGCACAAGGCTCCATGTGCGCGGTATACGAACGGACCCTGCCGGCGCTTCCGGACTTCACGAAAAGTTCAAGGGGTCGGAGCGTGCCGGCGTCAAACCGGCACGCCTTTGACAACGGGCCTTAGTGGCTCGCGCCGGATCCCCCGGCAGCGACGATCGCGAAGGGTTGTCCTTCGACGGCAATGGTGCGGGTCTCCTTCAGCGTTTCGGAATCGACAAGCCGCACAAGGCTCTTGCGTGGATCAGTGATGGCAATGTGGTCCCCGGCGACCGCAAGACGCGGTCGCGGATCACGCCAATGCCCATCCTTGCTGTAGGGCTCGGTGACGGTTTCGGACTTGGTGATCACACCATCCACGACGTCGAGAAGGTGGAGCCTGCCGTCCTCGGTCAGGATGTAGCCGTTCCGCGGCTTGGCCGGATCAAGGGTGAAATCGACCCGCCGAAGCGGCAGCTCGACAAGACGGTAGGGCTGCTTGGCATCGGCGTCGATGAGGACAACCTTGTCGTCGCCGTAGTTGCCGAGGAAGAACTGCATGGACGTGCCGCCGAGCAGGGTCGAGACCTTGCCGTCCGGCAGCGTGTCGCCATAGGCGAGCATATCGAGTTTCGGGCCATCCATGCCACCCGGGCGGGCAACGAGCACACCTTCCGCGCAGCCGAAAGCCACCAGGCGTGCCGAGGTCGCCTCACCGTGCAATCCCGTGCAGGTCGCGACGTCGCCCACCTGCTTGCCATCCCCGTCCAGCACGCGAAGGCCAAGGCGGGGCGGCAACTCCCCCTCCTTCACCGACGCTTCCATGTTCGGCACGGAAACGAGCAGATGATTGCCCATCGGCACCGCAACACCATGGTGCGCTGCTGTCGTGTCGTAGGGCTTCAGGTCCGCCTTGCCCTCCAGCAGCGCACTTTCCCTGACGAAATCGAACTTGCCGCCGCGGTCGTAGAAGATCGCGAGATCGTCGCCATGCGCCACCACATGGCCGGGCTTCTCGCCGCTGATCGTCGTCGAAAGGAGTTTGGGCTCCTTGATCTCGATGTCCCGGTGTTCGCCATGGTCAGAAAGCGCAATGCCGGTGTCGATAACCTGAACCATGTTCTGATCGCCCTGTACGGCAAAGACGGTGCGCCCTGTCGCACTTAGCGAAAGCGCCGCATAACCCTTGAGGTCAAAGCGGCCGATTTCCTTGTCGGAGCCCAGATCGATGGCGCGAACCACGGGCTGGGTATGATCGGCGACAAACAGCCGCCAGGTCTCGCGCTGCTCCTCATCCGCATGGGCGGCGTAGGGAAGGGCGAGGGTCGCAAGGATGGTGGTGGCGAGAAAGGCGCCGGAACTGGAGCGGGACATAGGGTCTCCTTTTAATGTAATAACGTAACATAGTTTTGTTATAGCGTAACATCGCCTGTGTCCAGCGTTCCGTGGCTCTTCCTGTTGGAGAACGGCAGGGAAGCCCTTGCCTGTCCGATGGCTGCCTGAAAGCGCTGGCAAGCGCTACGTGGTCGCCAGATGCTCCAGCAGCTTTCGGGCGACGGGATCGAGCGGTCGGGACTGATGAACGCACAACAGCAGGCGACGCGTTGCCCAGGGTGCGCTCAGCCGGACGCAGCGGATCGGCAGGGTGCGCCGGTAGCGCCGGGCCGCAACGTCCGGAAGAATGCCGACCCCGGCGCCGGCGGCCACAAGGCGGCAGATCCCCTCGAAGGTTCGCAGACGGATGCGCATGCGGAGCTTCTGCCCGATCCGAAGGGCCTGCTGATCGATATGGTCCTGCAGTGCACCGGCAAAGCCGATATGGGTCTCGCCGAGCATGTCCGGAAAGGCGATCTGTTTGTGCGTTGCCAGTGGGTGGTCCTGCGGCAGCACCGCGACGAGGCGGTCCACGGCGAAAGGAAATGTCGAAAGCGGACCGGCATCGACGGCATCGGAGACGATGCCGATCTCGGCCAGCCCCCGTGCCACCGCAACCACGGTGTCCCGACTTGGCCGTTCGGAAAGGTCGATATCCACCCGGGGATGGGCCGCAAGCCACGGGGCGAGGCGTTCTGGCAGGAACTCCATCATCGCGGCCGTGTTGGCGAGAACCCGGATCGTCGCCCTCAGCCCGCGCGCATGCTCGGACATGTCCGCATGCATGGTGCCGACCTGGTGCAGCACGAGACGGGCGTGGTGCGCCAGCGTTTCCCCGGCACGGGTCGGCGTCACGCCGCGGCGGCCGCGTTCAAGAAGCAGCACCCTGCCCGAGGCTTCCATATCCCGCAGCCGCTCGCTTGCCGCCGCGACCGAAAGGTTTGCGGCAAGGGCGCCGTGCGTGATGCTGCCAGCCTCGACGATGGCCAGGAAGAGGCGAAGATCGGCTAGGTCAAAGCGCATGTCCGAAGCGTAACACGGATTGTGCTTTCGGAAAAACCGGAAGCTGGCACTGGACCTTCCGGCTTGCGCACCGGGCATGCCCGGCACTAGCTCTCCACATGGACAAGACCGAAATCATCATCGTCGCCGCAACCTTCTTCCTTGCCGGCATCGTCAAGGGCGTCACCGGCATGGGCCTGCCAACCGTCGCGATGGGCGTGCTTGGCGCCCTCATCTCGCCGTTGAGCGCCGCAGCCCTGCTGCTCGTCCCGTCCTTCGTCACCAATCTCTGGCAATTGCTCGCCGGCCCCGGTTTCACGGCCGTCCTTCGCTCCTTTTGGCCGATGATGGCGATGCTTGTCATCGGAACGCTCCTCGGCGCCGGCCTGCTTGCCGGCGGCGACACCAACCGGTCCACCGCAGTGCTCGGCCTCACCCTCGTGGCCTATGTCCTCTATTCCCTTTGCGCCGGGCCAAAACACGTGCCGCGGTCGTGGCGGGCCGTCGCCTCGCCGCTCGTCGGCCTTGCGACCGGCATCGTGACGGGCGCGACCGGCGTGTTCGTCATTCCGGCGGTGCCTTACCTCCAGTCCCTGGGCCTCGGCAGAGACGCGCTGGTCCAGGCGCTCGGCCTTTCCTTCACCGTCTCGACAATTGCCCTTGCCCTCGCGCTCGGTCTGCACGGCGCGCTGCCGGCCGATAGCCTGCTGCCTTCGCTCCTCGCCGTCGCACCCGCCCTGGCCGGCATGGGGATAGGACAGGGGATCCGGCGGCACATCCACCCGGCAACCTTCCGCCGGGGTTTCCTTGTCTGCCTGCTTTTGCTGGGTTGTGAGATGGCACTCCGGCCATTCCGGTGACGAGGCCTCTTTCTACCGCGCTTGTGGCGGCACGATGTGGCGACGGTTGATGCTTGCCGGGCGCCCCTTGATGGACAGGGTGGTGTCGCGCTTTTCGCGCTCGGCAACAACCTTGCCCTTCGAGACGACGCAGAGTCGCTCGGCACGCAGGCGCACTGCCTCGATGGGATTGCCCGCATCGAGCACGACAAGGCTTGCCGATTTGCCGACGGCGAGGCCGAGGTGATCGAGGCCCATGATCTCGGCATTGACCCGCGTCACCATGTCGAAGCAGGCGCGCATGTCCACGGGCGACGACATCTGGGCGACGTGCAGTCCCATGAAGGCGACATCCAGCATGTCGGCAGTGCCGAGCGAATACCAGGGGTCGAGCACGCAGTCCTGGCCCCAGCCGACTCGGATGCCGGCCTTCAACATCTCCGGCACGCGCGTCATGCCGCGACGCTTCGGGTAGGTGTCATGCCGGCCCTGCAACATGATGTTGATGAGCGGGTTGGGAATCGCCGACACACCCGCCTCGGCGATCAGCGGCAGCAGCTTCGAGACGTAGTAATTGTCCATCGAGTGCATCGAGGTGAGATGCGAGCCGGCCACCCGGCCCTGCAGGCCGAGGCGCTGGGTCTCGTAGGCGAGCTGCTCGATGTGGCGGGAGAGCGGATCGTCGGTCTCGTCGCAGTGCAGGTCGACCATCAGGCCGCGCTCGGCCGCGATCGCGCAGAGGTCGGTGACCGACCGCGTACCGTCCGCCATGGTGCGCTCGAAATGCGGGATGCCGCCGACGACATCGACGCCCATGTCGAGGGCGCGGATGGTGTTTTCACGCGCGTTGGGCGCGCGGTAGAGACCGTCCTGCGGGAAGGCAACGAGCTGGAGGTCGATATAGGGCGCTATCTCACGCTTGACCTCGAGCAGGGCTTCCACGGCCAGCAGACGGTCGTCGCAGGTATCGACATGGGTGCGGATGGCGAGCAGGCCCATGGACACCGCCCAGTCGCAATAGGCAAGCGCACGCTCCTTGACGGCCTCGTGGGTCAGCAGCGGCTTGAGCTCCCCCCAGAGCGCAATGCCTTCGAGCAGCGTGCCCGAGGCGTTGATGCGCGGCAGCCCGTAGGAGAGCGTCGCATCCATATGGAAATGTGGATCGACAAAGGGTTGGCTGACGAGATTGCCCGACGCATCAACGACACGGCCGGCTTCGGCGTCGATACGTGGCTCGATTGCGGCGATCACCTCGCCCTTGATGCCGATATCGGCGACGGTTCCATCGGGTAGCGTGCCACCCTTGACGATCAGGTCGAAGCTCATCTTTCGCCTTTCTGGTATGGGATCATCAAAGCCTTGGGATAGGTGGCGCGGCGCGCCACCAGGATCAGCGCCAGGATCGACAGTGCATAGGGCATCATCAGAAAGACCTGGTAGGGCACGATGCCGCCCGATATCTGCTGCAGGCGGATCTGATAGGCGTCGAAGGCGGCAAACAGGATGGCGCCGACCAACGCCTTGCCCGGCCGCCAGGAGCCGAAGACGACAAGCGCGATGCAGATCCAGCCACGGCCGTTGATCATCTCGAAGAAGAACGAGTTGAACGCCGACATGGTCAGGAAGGCGCCGCCGACCGCCATCAGCGCGCTGCCGGCGACGACGGCACCCATGCGGATGCCGGTGACCGAAATACCCTGCGCCTCCACGGCCGACGGGTTTTCTCCAGCCGCGCGCACGGCAAGGCCGACAGGCGTGCGATAGACAACCCAGGTGACGAGCACGACCGCGAGGAAGGCGAGATAGGTCAGCGGTGTCTGCGTGAACAGCGCCTCGCCGAGCACGGGGATGTTCGACAGGCCGGGGATCGCCAGCGGCTGGAACGGCTCGATCTTCGGCGGCGAGGTCACCTCCGGCAATACGAGGCGATAGGTGAAATAGGTCAGGCTGGTCGCCAGCAGCGTAACGCCGATGCCGACGACATGCTGCGACAGGCCGAGCGGCACGGTGAGCGTGGCATGCAGCAGACCAAACAGCGCACCGGCAAGGGCCGCCACAAGCACGCCGGCCCACAGGTCGCCGCCGCTATAGACCGTGAACCAGCCGGCGAAAGCGCCGACAGTCATGATGCCTTCGATACCGAGATTGAGCACACCGGCGCGTTCGCAGATCAGTTCGCCCATGGTCGCGAAGATCAGCGGCGATGCGATGCGCACGACGGCGACCCAGAAGGAGGCGGTGAAGAGGATTTCAAGCGCGTCCATCATCACCTCCACCTGATCCTGTACCGTGTCAGAAGGATCGCCACCACCATCGTCAACAGCGAGGTGGCCACCATGACATCGGCGATGTAGCTCGGCACCTTGGCGGCGCGGCTCATCGCATCGGCACCGACGAAGATGCCGGCGACGAAGATCGCCGAGGCGACGACGCCGAGCGGATTGAGCATCGCCAGCATGGCAACGACGATGCCGGTATAGCCGTAGCCTGCCGACAGATCGAGCGTCAGGTTGCCCTTGAGCCCGGACACTTCGGAAAAGCCCGCAAGTGCGGCCAGCCCGCCGGAGAGCAAGGCCGTCTTCATCAGCACAAGGTTGACCGGAATGCCGACGAAACGCGCGCCTTCGGGATTGTGGCCGACGGCGCGCATCTCGTAGCCGAGCTTGGTCTTCGTCGTGATGACCCACACCACGACGGCCGCGATGATTGCGATGACGAAGCCGAGATGCAGACGCTTGCCCTGGATGAGGCGCGGCAGCTGCGCCTCCGCGATGACCTTCTGGGACTGTGGCCAGCCCAGCCCCATCGGGTCTTTAAGTACGCCTTCCAGCAGCATCGACACGAAGAGCAGGACGATGAAGTTCAAAAGCAGCGTGGTGACCACCTCGTCGACGCCGAAGCGCGTCTTCAGCACGGCCGGGCCAAGCAGCAGCAGCGCACCGGCCGCCATCGCCGCCGCCATGAGCACCGGAATCAGGATGACCGACGGCAGGGGTAGGGCGCCGGTTCCCAGCACCACGGTGACCACACCGCCAATATAGAGCTGCGCTTCAGCGCCGATGTTCCAGAGCTTGGCGCGGAAGGCGACGGCGACGGCAAGGCCTGTGAAGATCAGCGGCGCCGCGCGCGTCAGGGTTTCCAGCAGCGCGAATTGCGAGCCGGCTGCGCCCTGCGCGACCAGGTAGAAAACCGAGAGCGGCGACGCGCCGGCCGCCAGAACCAGAAGAGAGACCAACAGCAGCGTGGCGAGGATGGCCGCCAGCGGGAACAGCAGGGTGACCGCCAGCGTCGGCGCGGGTTTCGGCTCAAGCCGCATCGGTGCGCTCCCCGCTGTGGCCGGCCATCAGCTCCCCGAGCTCACGAATGCTGCGCTCGCCGCGGGCGGAGGGTGTCGACAGGCGCCCCTTGGACATGACGATGATGCGATCGGACAAGGCCAGGATTTCCTCGAGATCTTCCGAAATCAGCAGGACGGCCGCGCCGCGTTCCCGCGCCGCGAGCAGCTTGCGGTGGACATAGGCGACGGCGCCGACATCAAGGCCGCGCGTCGGCTGGCTGGCCAGGATGACAGCGGGTTCCGGATCGAGCGCTCGACCCAGGATGAGCTTCTGCATGTTGCCACCCGACAACAGGCGTATGCGCGCCTCAGGCGAGGGACACTTCACATCGTAGTCGGCGATGATCTTCTCGGCGAAGCGACGGGCGGCCTTCCAGTCGAGAAACCCCATGCGGCTGAAGCGCGCACTGCCGTAGCGCTCGGCGATCACATTCTCGGTGACGCTCATGTCGCCGATGGTGCCGACCGCATGGCGGTCTTCCGGAATACGCGCCACGCCATGGTCGAGCGCGACACGCGGCGACCAGCCGGCCACGTCCTGCCCGGCGACGGAAATGCGGCCGCCGGTCGCGCGCTGGGTGCCGGCGATGAGCGCTGCAAGGGCCGCCTGGCCATTGCCGGAAACGCCGGCAAGGCCGGTGATCTCGCCGGCCCTCAGGGTAAGCGATATGTCGTCGAGCGCAGCCCCGTTGTAGGGCGTGGTGGAGACGCGTTCGAGCGCCAGCAGCGGTGCCCCGACATTGGCCGGGCTGACCTCCGCCGGCTTCACCTCCTGACCGACCATCAGAGCCGCCAGCGCCTTGCGATCGGTCGATGCCGTTTCGCGTTCGCCGACAAGCTGGCCCGCGCGCAGCACCAGCACACGATCGCTGACGGCCATCACTTCATGCAGCTTGTGGGAGATGAAGATGATCGACAAGCCCCTGGCGACGAGCAGCTTCAAGGTTCGAAACAGCGCATCGGTTTCGGCCGGGGTCAAGACGGCGGTCGGCTCGTCGAGGATCAGGATACGGGCGTCGCGATAGAGCGCCTTGAGGATTTCGACACGCTGGCGCTCGCCAACCGAAAGCGTGGAGACGGTGGCTGCAGGATCGACGGCAAGGCCGAAATCGGCGGAGAGCTGCGCAATGCGTGTCCGCGCCAGCGCCCTGTTGAGCCGCGCCCGCCAGAGGCTTTGTGTGCCAAGTGCGATGTTCTCCTGCACCGTCATGTTGTCGGCGAGGGTGAAATGCTGGTGCACCATTCCGATACCGGCATCCAGCGCAGCGCGCGGATCACCCGGCGGCAGCGGCTCGCCAAAGGCCTCGACGGTTCCAGCATCGGCGACATAGTGGCCGAAGAGAATGTTCATCAGCGTCGTCTTGCCGGCGCCGTTCTCGCCGAGCAGCGCGATGACCTCGCCACGCTTCAGATCGAAGGAAATGCCGTCATTGGCCCGGAGGGAACCGAAACGCTTGCTGATGCCGGAAAGACGGAGGACGGGTGTATCGGACACGTTGGTAACCGGGCGTGGGTTTTGAGGGCTGTTCTGCTCACAGGGAGGCGTGATGGCGGCAAGGGAAAACATCCTCTGCCGCCAGCCATGTCGCCCCGCGATCGTCAGAACGCGGAACGCTAGCTCGATTTCGGCTCTGCGTCGTTGATCTCGACGGTGAACGAACCGTCCTTGATCGCCTTTTCCTTCTCGGCGATCTTCGCCTTCACGTCGTCGGGAACCTTGGCATCGAAGGTGCCGAGCGGCGCGAGCGAACAGCCGCCGTTCTTCATGAAGGAGTAGACGCCGTAGTCGTCCGCCTTGAAGGCGCCGGCCTTCACTTCCGCGATCGCCTTGTCCAGCGTCGGTTCGAAATGCCACAGCGCGGAGGCGACCACGGTCTCCGGATAGTCCGCCTGGGTATCGATGACATTGCCGATGGCCAGGACCTTCTTTTCCTTGGCCGCGTCGGACACGCCGAAACGCTCCGCATAGAGCAGGTCCGCTCCGCCATCGATCTGGGCGAAGGCGGTCTCCTTGGCCTTGGGCGGATCGAACCACGAGCCGATGAACGCGATCTGGAACTTGGTATCCGGGGCCACCTCTTTCACGCCCGCCATGAAGGCGTTCATCAGGCGGTTGACCTCGGGGATCGGATAGCCGCCGACCATGCCGATGTTCTTCGACTTGGTCATCGCGCCGGCAACAAGACCGGAGAGGTAGGAAGCGTCCTGGATGTAGTTGTCGAAAACCGAGAAGTTCGGCACGGCGGCATCGGGCTTGAAGCTGGAGCCCATCAGGAAGGCGACGTCCGGATAATCCTTGGCGACGGCACGGGCGGCATCCTCCACGCCGAAGACCTCTCCCAGGATCAGCTTGTGGCCGGCTTCGCAATATTCGCGCATGACGCGCTCATAATCGTTGTTGGCGGTATTCTCCGAATAGACATATTCGATGTCCCCGCGCTCCTTGGCGGCATTGGCCGCCTTGTGGATGCGGCTGACCCACTGCTGCTCGACCGGAACGGTATAGATGGCCGCGACCTTGAGCGGGTCGGCGGCGAACAAGCGGCCCGGCAGGCCTGCGGCCGCAACCGCCGCGGACGCACCGGCGACCTTGATCAGGGTTCGTCTGGAAATGCCGAAATTGAATGGATTGCGATGCATTCGATTCCCCTTTGGCTTATCGCGCAATTCATTGAAAAGCGTCTTTTTTTACCACTTGGTCAACATAGGTGAAATCTCTCGCTGCGGCAATTGGGCGCGGCTGAAAGTTCACGGCATGCGGCCTGGCGCACCCGTCAGTGCCCGGCACGACACCGGGTTTCGCTTCAGCAAGATTGCCGCCTTGTCCGAACGGCACCACCAGCCCGGAGCGTTGCTCGCCGGACTGCCGAAAATGCGGTAATGCTGATGATGGTGTGCTTACTTGCCGACGAAGGTCGGCCTGCGCTTCTCGACGAAGGCGGCCATGCCTTCCTTCTGGTCCGCCGTTGCGAACAGCGCATGGAAAAGCCGCCGCTCGAAGGCGATCCCGTCACGCAGGCCTGTTTCGAGCGCACGGTCCACCGCCTCGCGGGCGGCCATCGCCGCCGCCTTTCCATAGGTGGCGATCGTCTCGGCCGCGGCGAGCGTCTCCTCCATCAGCCTGTCGGACGCGATCACCCGGGAAACGAGGCCCGCCCGTTCCGCCTCCACCGCGTCCATCATCCGGCCGGTGAGGATGAGATCCATCGCCTTCGCCTTGCCGACGAGCCTCGTCAGCCGCTGTGTTCCGCCCATGCCGGGGATCACGCCAAGCTTGATCTCCGGCTGGCCGAACACGGCCGTATCGGCGGCAAAAATCATATCGCACATCATGGCCAGCTCGCAGCCGCCGCCGAGCGCATAACCGGAGACCGCAGCAATTTTCGGCGTGCGCAGCGCAGCGAACCGTTCCCAGGCGGCAAAAAAGTCCTCGCTGTACATCTCGGCGAAGGACTTGTCGGCCATCTCCTTGATATCGGCACCCGCGGCAAAAGCCTTTTCCGAGCCGCGGATAACGAAACAGCCGACGCCGGGGTCGCGATCGAGCGCGGCAAGATCATCGGCGAGTGCAAGCATGATTTCGGAATTCAGCGCGTTGCGAGCCGCCGGCCGGTTCAGCGTTACGATGACGACGCGGCCCTGCCGTTCGACGATAACAGGTTGCTCCACCCCAGCCACTCCCTCGATGATCGATGCCATGTCCGCTACCTTGTCCCCGTCTCGCCCCGCAACATGTTGATGATGGCGGAAAAATCCTTGCCGCCGAACCCTTCGTCGGCAAATCTCTGATAGAGCGCCGCCGCCGTGGCGCCGAGTGGTGTCATCGCGCCGGCATCTGTTGCTGCTGCCTGCGAGAGCTTCAGATCCTTCAGCATCAGCGCCGCGGCAAAGCCAGGTTCGTAGTCACGATTGGCCGGCGAGCCGGGGACGGGCCCGGGCACCGGGCAATAGGTCGTCAGCGACCAGCATTGGCCCGAGGAGACAGAGGCGACGTCGAACAGCGCCTGGTGCGTGAGACCCAGCTGCTCGCCGAGCACGAAGGCCTCGCCCACGGCGATCATGCTGATGCCGAGGATCATGTTGTTGCAGATTTTTGCCGCCTGGCCGGCGGAGGCGCCACCGCAGTGGATGATCTTCTTGCCCATCGCCTCGAACACCGTTTTCGCGCCGGCAAAGACCGCCGCATCCCCGCCCACCATGAAGGTGAGCGTGCCGGCCGTAGCCCCGCCGGTGCCGCCGGAAACGGGTGCATCGAGCGCCGGGCAACCATGTGTCTCGGCGAGCGCGTGGGCCTTGCGGGCGCTGTCCATGTCGATGGTCGAGCAGTCGATGAGCAACGTGCCCGAGGGCACGATGGCCACCAGCTCCTGCCAGACGGAAAGCACATGCGCACCCGCCGGCAGCATGGTGATCACGATGCCGGCGCCGGAAACGGCCTCCGCGACCGAGGCGACGGTCGATATCCCATTTTCCCGGGCGAGCTCCAGCGAGGCGGCCGTCAGGTCGAAACCGCGCACATTGTGGCCGGCTTTCACGAGGTTTGCGGCCATCGGGCCGCCCATATGGCCAAGACCGATGAAGGCGATAGGGCTCATAGGCGTTCTCCTTTCCCTGCATCCACAACGAAGAGCGGCTTTGCCGACGGTTCGAAGAAGGCGGCGACATGCTCGGCAGTGACGTCATCCAATCGCGCCGGGCGCCACTGCGGATTGCGGTCCTTGTCAATGACGGCGGCCCGGACACCCTCGTAGAAATCATGACTGCGCAGAACGGCCGCCGTGGCGGCGAACTCCCGTTCGAGGCAGGCTTCAAGCGACGGCGCCTGCCTCCCGAGGCGGAGCAGGCGGAGCGTCACCTTCAGGCTGAGCGGTGATTTCGTCCGCAAAACGCCGAGCGTCTTTTCCGCAAAAGCCGATCCGTCCTGCGCCAGCGCCTTCAGGATGTCCTCGATCGTATCGAAGGCAAAAAGCCGATCGATCAGGGGTTGCTGCGCAGCGACGCTTGCGGGCGGCGGCGTTTGCGAGAAGGCGGCAATCGTTGCCGGCACATCGGGCTGGCGGGAGAGCGCTTCGGCCAGCTCCGGCAGGCGTTCCGAAGGGACGTAGCTGTCGGCAAGCCCGAAGGCGATGGCGTCGGCGGCAGCCAGCAGTTCGCCGGTCAATCCGGCATAGGTGCCGAGTTCGTTCTTCCCGCGTGTGAGGAACCACGACGCGCCGACATCCGGGAAGAAGCCGATGCCCGTTTCGGGCATGGCGAAGCGGGTGCGCTCGGTGACGATGCGGTGGCTGGCATAGACGGAAACGCCGACCCCGCCGCCCATGACGATGCCGTCCATGAAGGCGACGAAGGGTTTTTGCAGCCGGTTCAGGCGGGCGTTCAGGCGATATTCCTCGCGCCAGAAATCGACGGGCTCCGGGGAGCCGGCCTTGCCGCCCTCATAGATCATGCGGATGTCGCCGCCGGCGCACAGCCCGCGCTCGCCCTCGCCGGTGAGAAGCACGGCGGCGACGTCGGGATCGACCTCGAAGGCGTCCAGCGCCCTGTCGATGTCGCGGATCATCGGGAGGGTCAGGCTGTTGAGCGCCTTCGGCCGGTTGAGCCGGATGCGGCCGAGCGCGCCGGTGCGGTCGATCAGGGTTTGCGGCTCAGATGTGGAGGGCATGGCCGAGGGCTTTCAATGCGGCTTCCTGCAAGCCTTCGCTGCGGGTCGGGTGGGCGTGGATCGTGCCGGCGACGTCCTCCAGCCGCGCGCCCATTTCGAGCGCCAGCGAGAAGGCGCTGGAAAGCTCCGAGACACCAGCGCCGACCGCCTGAAGGCCGAGCAGCAGGTTGGTGTCCGCGCGCGCCACGGCGCGGACAAAACCGTCTTCCGACTGGGTGGTCATGGCGCGGCCGTTGGCGTTGAACGGGAAGAGGCCGATGCGGATGTCGTAGCCCTGCGCGCGCGCCTCGTCGGGCGAAAGGCCGGCGGTGACGATTTCCGGATCGGTGAAGCAGACGGCGGGGATGGCGCGCTTGTCCCAGGCGCGCTTGCGGCCGGCGACGATCTCGGCGACCATCTCGCCCTGCGCCATGGCGCGATGGGCGAGCATCGGCTCGCCGGTGACGTCGCCGATGGCATAGACGCCGCGCATGGAGGTGCGGCAGCGCTCGTCGATGCGGACGAAGCGGCCGGCGCGGTCGAGATCGAGGTCTTCGAGGCCCCAGCCCTCCGTGCGCGGCTTGCGGCCGACGGTGACGAGAACCTTATCTGCGGCAATCTGTTTTTCCGCGCCGGACGCGGTCTCGATCACCAGCGCCTCGCCGGAAAAACCTTTCGCCTTGACGCCGGTCAGCACGCTGACGCCGAGATCGGCGAGGCGCTTTGCGACCGGCTTGACGAGTTCGGCGTCGTATTGCGGCAGGATCTGCGCCATGGCCTCGACCACCGTGACCGCCGCGCCCAGCTTGGCGAAGGCCGTGCCGAGTTCGAGGCCGATATAGCCGCCGCCGACGACGGCAAGTTTTTGCGGCACGCTTTGCAGCGACAATGCCTCGGTGGAGGACAGGATCGCGCCGCCGAAGGGCAGCGCCGGCAGCTCGACCGGTTCGGAGCCGGTGGCGATGACCACCGTCTCGGCGCGGATGACTTGCGTTCCGGTCTCGGTCTCCACCTCGACGGTCTTGCCGTCGCGGAACCGCGCCTCGCCGTGCACGATCTTCACCTTGGCCTTGCGCAGGAGGCCGAGCACGCCGCTGTTCAGCCGGCCGACGATGCCGTCCTTCCAGCGGATGGTCTGGGCAAAGTCCAGCTTCGGCGCTTCGACCGTGATGCCGAGCGCGTTGGGGGCCGTCATGTGGCGCACCTTGTCGAATTCCTCCGCCGCATGGATCAGCGCCTTGGAGGGGATGCAGCCGACATTGAGGCAGGTGCCGCCGGCCTTGGCCTTTTCGACGATGACCGTATCGAGGCCGAGCTGGCCGGCGCGGATGGCGCAGATATAGCCGCCGGGGCCTGCGCCGATGACAAGAAGCTTGCAGACGATCTCTTTCATGTCATCAGCCTTCGATGAAGATCAGTGCGGGGGTTTCGAGCAAAGCCTTGATGCGCTGGACGAACACCGCCGCATCCCAGCCGTCGACGATGCGGTGGTCGAAACTCGACGACAGGTTCATCATCTTGCGCGGAATGAACTGCACGCCGTCCCAGACCGGCCGGGTCAGGATCTTGTTGACCCCGACGATCGCCACTTCCGGGTGGTTGATGATCGGCGTCGTGACGATGCCGCCGAGCGCACCGAGCGAGGTGATGGTGATGGTGGAGCCGGAGAGTTCCTCGCGCGCGGCCGTGCCGTTGCGGGCGGCGTCGGCGAGGCGCGTCAATTCGGCGGCGCTGTCCCAGATCGTCCGCGCCTCGGCATGGCGCACGACCGGCACCGTCAGGCCGGCCGGCGTCTGCGTGGCGATGCCGATATGGACGGCGCTGTGGCGGGTGATGATGCCGGCATCGTCGTCGAAGGTAGCGTTGACGCCCGGCTGTTCGCCCAGCGTCTTGACCAGCGCCCGCATCAGGAAGGGCAGGATGGTCAGTTTTTGCTGGTCGGGCTTGCGGCCGGCGTTCATCGTCGCGCGCAGGTCTTCGAGGTCGGTGACATCCACCTCCTCGACATAGGTGATGTGGGGGATGCGGGCGCTGGCAAGCCGCATCTTTTCCGCGATGCGGCGGCGAAGGCCGGTGACCTTGATTTCCTCCGTCGCAGTCTTGCGGGCAAGGCCGGCCGGCGCGGCGACGGGCTGTGCGCCGCGCGCAACAAACTGGTCGAGGTCGTCATGGGTGATGCGGCCGGCCGGGCCGGTGGCCGATACCTGCCGCAGATCGACGCCGGCCTCCTGTGCGCGCAGCCGCACGGCGGGCGAGGCGAGCGGCCTTGTCTCCACCGTCGAGGTCTTCCCCTTCTCCCCGGCGGGGAGAAGGTGGCCCCCCCGGGTCTTGCCGGAGGCGAGCCCCAGGACAGGCTCCGGGCCGGATGAGGGGGGCGGCTGGCTCGGTGCGGGGGAAGATACCCCCTCATCCGCCCTTCGGGCACCTTCTCCCCGCTGGGGAGAAGGGAGAGGCTGCCGCGCCTCTTCCGTTACGCTCTCATTCTCGCTTTCACCACCGCTCTCGCCCTCCCCAGCCACAGCGATGCGCAGCAGCGGCGCTTTCACGGCCACCGTGTCGCCGATCTCTGCGCCGAGCCACAGCACCGTGCCATTGACCGGCGAGGGAATCTCCACCGTCGCCTTGTCGGTCATCACGGCGGCGAGCACCATGTCCTCGCGCACCGGATCGCCCGGCTTGACGTGCCATTCGACCAGCTCGGCCTCCGCCACGCCCTCGCCCACATCGGGCATCTTGATGACGAACTCGCCCATCCTCAGCCCTCCATCACTTCTTTGAGCGCCCGGCCGACGCGGGCAGGCCCCGGAAAATAGTCCCATTCCTGCGCATGCGGATAGGGCGTGTCCCAGCCCGTCACGCGCACCACCGGCGCTTCGAGGCTGTAGAAGCAATACTCTTGAACCAGCGACACGACCTCCGCGCCGAAGCCCGACGTGAGCGTCGCCTCGTGCACGACGACGCAGCGGCCGGTCTTCTTCACCGATTGCACGATGGTGTCGAGATCGAGCGGCAGCAGGCTGCGCAGGTCGATCACCTCGGCGTCGATCCCCGTCTCCTCGGCCGCGGCGAGCGCCACATGCACCATCGTGCCATAGGCGACGACGGTGACCGCGCCGCCCGGCCGGCGGATCTCCGCCTTGCCGATGGGGATGGTGTAGTGCCCCTCCGGCACCTCGCCGAGATCGTGCTTCGACCAGGGCGTGACCGGTTTTTCGTGATGGCCGTCGAAGGGGCCGTTGTAGAGGCGCTTCGGTTCGAGGAACATCACCGGGTCCGGGTCCTCGATGGCGGCGATCAAGAGGCCCTTGGCGTCGTAGGGATTGGAGGGGACCACCACCTTCAGCCCGCAGACATGGGTGAAAAGCGCTTCCGGGCTCTGGCTGTGCGTCTGCCCGCCAAAAATGCCGCCGCCGGTCGGCATGCGCACCACGATGGGGCAGGTGAAATCGCCGTTGGAGCGATAGCGGATGCGCGCCGCCTCCTGCGTGATCTGGTCGTAGGCCGGATACATGTAGTCGGCGAACTGGATCTCGACGCAGGGTTTCAGCCCATAAGCCGCCATGCCGATGGCCGTGCCGAGAATGCCGGATTCGTTGATCGGCGCGTCGAAGCAGCGTGTCTTGCCGTATTTCGCCTGCAAGCCCTGCGTCGCGCGGAAAACGCCGCCGAAATAGCCGACGTCCTCGCCGAAGACGACCACATCGTCGTCGCGTCCCATCGAGACGTCCATGGCGCTGCGCACAGCCTCGATCATCGTCATTCTTGCCATGTCAGTATCCTGCCTTCTGCCGCTGGCGGCGGATATGGGCGGGCATGTCCGCATAGACGCCCTCGAAAATGTCGCGCACCGAGGGTTTTCCCCCGGCATGCAGCGTGCCGTGGCTTTCGGCCTGTTTCTGCGCCTGGATCACCTCGTCGAGGATTTCCGCTTCGGCCTGCGTGTGGCGCTCCTCCGACCAGGCGCCGCGCACGATGAGGTGCTTCTTCAGCCGGAGGACGGGATCGCCGAGCGGCCACGCCTCGGATTCCGTCTTCGGGCGATAGGCGCTCGGATCGTCCGAGGTGGAATGTGCGCCGACGCGGTAGGTGACGTATTCGATCAGCGTGGGCCCAAGATTGCGCCGCGCCCGCTCCGCCGCCCACTTCGCGACAGCGTAGACGGCAAGGTAGTCGTTACCGTCGACACGCAGCGCCGGGATGCCGAAGCCGAGGCCGCGGGCCGCAAACGTGCCGGAGCCGCCGCGGGCGATGCCCTGGAAGGTCGAGATGGCCCATTGGTTGTTGACGATGTTGAGGATGACCGGGGCCTTGTAGGTGGAGGCGAAGACGAGGGCGGAGTGGAAATCGGATTCGGCCGTCGAGCCGTCGCCGATCCACGCCGCCGCGATCTTGGTGTCCTTCTTGATCGCCGAGGCCATGGCCCAGCCGACGGCCTGCACATATTGCGTGGCGAGGTTGCCGGAGATGGTGAAGAAACCGTGCGCCTTCGAGGAATACATGATCGGCAATTGCCGACCGCGCAGCGGGTCCGCCTCGTTCGAGTAGATCTGGTTCATCATCTCGACCATCGGATAGTCGTCGGCGATGAGCAGCCCTGCCTGCCGGTAGGTCGGGAAATTCATGTCGCCCTTCTCCAGCGCCTTGCGGAAGGCGGAAGCGACCGCCTCTTCGCCGAGATGCTGCATGTAGAAGGAGGTTTTCCCCTGCCGTTGCGCCATCACCATGCGGGCGTCGAAGGCGCGCAGCATCATCATGTTGCGCAGGCCCGTCAGCAGCTCCTCGTCGGAGAGCAGCCCGGCCCAGGGGCCGACCGCCTCGCCCTCGCGATTGAGCACGCGGATGATCGAATAGGCGAGATCGCGGATATCCTCCGGCGCCACATCGACCGCCGGCCGGGGCACCGAGCCCGCCTTGGCGATCTTGACGCTGGAGAAATCCGGCTGGCCGCCCGGCCGGACCGCCGGCTCGGGGACGTGCAGGCTCAGATGCGGAACCTCGGTCATGCCCTATCATACCTCCCTTGTCGGCTTGTCGCCGTTATAGATTGCGCGCGATGACGATGCGCTGGACGTCACTCGTTCCCTCGTAGATCTGGCAGATGCGCACGTCGCGATAGATGCGCTCGACCGGGTAATCCGCCATGTAGCCGTAGCCACCGTGGATCTGGATCGCATCGGAGCAGACCTTTTCCGCCATTTCCGACGCGAACAGCTTTGCCATCGAGGCTTCGGTGAGGCAGGGCAGCCCCTCCTCCTTCAACACTGCTGCATGCAGCACCATCTGGCGCGCCACCTCGATCCGCGTCGCCATGTCGGCGAGCCTGAAGGCGACGGCCTGATGCTCGATGATCGGCGCACCGAAGGCCGTACGCTCGCGGGCGTAATCGCGCGCGGCCTCGAAGGCCGCCCGCGCCATGCCGACGGACTGCGATGCGATGCCGATGCGCCCGCCTTCGAGGTTCGACAGCGCGATGCGATACCCCTCCCCCTCCCCGCCGAGCCGGTTTTCGGCGGGAATGCGCATGCCGCTGAAGGCGATCTGGCAGGTGTCGGAAGAATGCAGGCCGAGCTTCTCCTCCACGCGCACGACCTCGTAGCCGGGCGTATCGGTCGGCACGAGGAAGGCGGAAATGCCCTTCTTGCCGGCATCGGGATCGGTGACGGCGAAGACGATGATGAGGTTGCCGTTCTTGCCCGAGGTGATGAACTGTTTCGCGCCGTCGATGACGTAGTGATCGCCGTCGCGGCGGGCGCGCGTCTTGAGGTTCGAGGCGTCGGAGCCGGCCTGCGGCTCGGTCAACGCAAAGCCGCCGATCCATTCGCCAGAGGCGAGCTTCGGCAGGAAGCGCTCTTTCTGCGCCTCCGTGCCGTATTTCAGGATCGGCACGCAGCCGACGGAACTGTGCACGCTCATGATGGTCGAGCAGGGGCCATCACCGGCGGCGATTTCTTCCAGCGCCACGGCATAGGCGACCGCGCCCGTCTCCGAGCCGCCATAGGCTTCCGGCACCAGCATGCCGAGGAAGCCGAGTTCGCCCATTTCCGCCAACGCCTCGCGCGGAAAACGGCTCTGCCTGTCGCGCTCCGCCGCGCCCGGAGCCAGCCGCTCGCGGGCAAAATCCCGCGCCATGTCGCGAATCTGGGCCTGCTGTTCCGTCAGGATCATGTCCGGTCTCCCCCCAAACCGTTCAGTGCCGTTCGATCGCCACCGCCGTCGCCTCGCCGCCGCCGATGCAGAGCGTCGCCATGCCGCGCTTCAGATCGTAGCGTTGCAGCGCGGCGAGCAGCGTGACGAGCACGCGCGCGCCGGATGCGCCGATCGGGTGGCCGAGCGCACACGCGCCGCCGTGCACGTTCACCTTCTCGTGCGGCAGGTCGAGATCGCGCATCGCCGCCATGGCGACGACGGCGAAAGCCTCGTTGATCTCGAACAGGTCGACATCGGCAAAATTCCAGCCGGTGCGCTCGCCGAGCTTTTTGAGCGCGCCAATCGGCGCGGTCGCGAAAAGATTGGGCGCTTGCGCATGCGTGGCATGGCCGACGATGGTGGCGAGCGGCGCAAATCCCTCGCGCTCGGCCTGCGAACGCCGCATCAGCACCAGCGCCGCCGCGCCGTCGGAAATCGAGGAGGCGTTGGCCGCCGTCACCGTGCCGCCTTCGCGGAAAGCCGGTTTCAGCGTCGGGATTTTTTCCAGTTTCGCCTTGCCGGGCTGCTCGTCACGGCTGACGACCGTTTCCGACCGTCCGGCCTTGACGGTGACCGGAACGATCTCGCCATCGAAAGCGCCGCTCTCGATGGCGTCGCGGGCGCGGCTGAGCGAGGTCACGGCATAATCGTCCTGCGCGGGGCGGGTGAACTGGTAGGCTTCGGCGCAGTCCTCCGCAAACGTGCCCATCAGGCGGCCCTTGTCATAGGCGTCCTCCAGCCCGTCGAGGAACATATGGTCGATGACGCGGCCATGGCCGAGCCGGTAGCCGCCGCGCGCCCGGTCGAGCAGATAGGGCGCATTCGTCATGCTCTCCATGCCGCCGGCGACGGCGACCGAGGCGCTGCCGGCCGCGATGAGATCGTGCGCCAGCATGACGGCCTTCATGCCCGAGCCGCACATCTTGTTGACGGTGGTGGCCCCGGCGGCGAAGGGCAGGCCCGCGCCGATGGCCGCCTGCCGGGCCGGCGCTTGCCCCTGACCGGCCGGCAGCACACAGCCGAACACCGTCTCCTCGACAGTCTCCGGGCTGACGCCGCTGCGCTCCAGCGCCGCGCGGATCGCGGCCGCGCCGAGTTCCGGCGCGGTGGCGTCCCGGAGATCGCCCTGAAAACCGCCCATCGGCGTGCGGGCCGAACCGACGATGACGATGGGATCCTGCAACATCATATCGAAACCTCCCGAATCCGATCTCAGCGCGGAGCCATGCGCAACGCGCCGTCAAGGCGGATGACCTCGCCATTCAGCATGACGTTCTCACAGATGTGGCGCACCAATGCGGCAAATTCCACCGGCTTGCCGAGGCGCGTCGGGAAGGGCACGCTGCGCCCCAGCGAATCCTGCACCTCCTGCGGCATGCCCGCCATCATCGGCGTTTCGAAAATGCCCGGCGCGATGGACACCACCCGGATGCCGGAGCGGGCAAGCTCCCGCGCAATCGGCAAGGTCATCGCCGCAACGCCGCCCTTGGAGGCCGCATAGGCCGCCTGGCCGACCTGCCCGTCGAAGGCGGCGACCGAGGCCGTGTTGACGATGACGCCGCGCTCGCCGTCCGCCCCCGGCTCCTGCCGGGCGATGGCGGCGGCGGCGAGCCGGATCATGTTGAAGGTGCCGATGAGATTGATGCCGACGGTGCGGGCAAAGCTATCGAGCCGGTGCGGCCCGTCGCGGCCGATCACCTTTTCGCCGGGCGCGACGCCCGCGCAATTGACCAGCCCATGCAGATGGCCGAACCGTTCGAGCGCAAGATCGACGGCGGCCTGGCCATCCCTCTCCTGCGTCACGTCCGTCTGGATGAAGGCAGCACTGCCTCCAAGTTCGCCGACGATGGCCGAACCGGCCTCCGCATTGACATCGGCGATCACGACATTGGCGCCCTCGCCCGCCAGCATGCGGGCCACGGCAGCACCGAGGCCCGAACCGCCTCCGGTGACGACAAAGGTCTTTGCGCGGATCAACATGGCTGCTCTCCCTCAGCACAGTTCTTGTCCGTTGGGCCAGCGTGAAGTGTCGTGAACCGCGAATGGGTCGCACGCCCTCGACGGGCCTGCCCATCCGTCTTGCATCACTCTACGATGGCGCGGTATTGCATGCGATGACCAAAGCGTCTCGATTTTTCGGCCAGTTTTACCATATCCTGCAGGGCATGACGATGACGGAAACCGGACGGCGGATGATATCACCCTTCTTTGTGGAAGAGGCGATCGATTGTCTGAAACGACAGGGAAAAGCACCTGAAAAGGTGCTTGCCTCCGTCGGCCTACCCGCCCGGATCACAGCGCCGATCTCCGCGGAAAGCTACGGTGCCCTCTGGCTGGCAATCGCGGCCGAGATGGACGACGAGTTCTTCGGCATGGGCGGCCGGCCGATGCCCAGCGGCAGCTTCACCCTGCTCTGCCACTGCATCCTGCACGCCAAGACCCTTGACCAGGCGCTGCGGCGCGCGCTGCGTTTTCTGAACGCAATGCTGGAGGATCCGCAAGGCCATCTCGACATTTCCGACGGGCTTGCCCAGATCGTGCTCAAGGACGCCATCGGCCCGCGCACCGCCTTCGCCTACCGGACCTACTGGATCCTGCTGCATGGCATCACCTGCTGGCTCGTCGGTCGGCGCATTCCGCTGCGCATGGTCGACTTCCGCTGCGCCGAGCCGGAGCACGGCGCGGACTACCGGCTGTTCTTCGGCGCTCCCGCGCGTTTTTCGCAGCCGGTCAGCCGTCTCGCCTTCGATGCCTCCGTGCTGAAACTGCCGATTGCCCGTAGCGAGCAGGCATTGAAACAGTTCCTGCGCAACGCGCCCGCCAACATCCTTGTCCGTTATCGCTACGATGCCGGCCTTGCGGCGAGCGTACGCAAGCGCCTGCGGCAGGTGCCACCCACCGCCTGGAGCGCCTTCGACGATCTCGCCGCGCAATTGCGCATGTCCCCCTCGACCCTCCGGCATCGCCTTCATGCGGAAGGCCAGAACTACGCGACGATCCGCGATGAAATCCGC
Source organism: Shinella sp. SUS2 (assembly GCF_001262505.1). Classification (GTDB taxonomy): domain Bacteria; phylum Pseudomonadota; class Alphaproteobacteria; order Rhizobiales; family Rhizobiaceae; genus Shinella. The sequence goes on along the minus strand of NZ_KQ410733.1, from coordinate 93,153 downwards.
CGGGACCTCGCCATCGAGATGCTGCAGACGACGGCGCTCGGCGTCGGGGAGATCGCCACCCGGCTCGGCTTCTCCGAACCCAGCGCCTTCCACCGCGCCTTCCGCAAGTGGACGGCGACGAGCCCGGCCGGTTTTCGCCGGGAGACGCTGGCATAGGCGCTGTCCGTCCGGGCATGCGTGCGAGAGGCACAGGGCGATCCCGTCACCAAGCGCAGCCCGGCCTCGTCCTTTAGCTTGCGCCTTCCTGCCCTGTGCCGAGATGCAGACCAACAATGGCGATCACGATAATCGCCACATAGGCTATGCGCTGGGCGCCCAGCGGTTCGCCGAACACGACGGCACCGACGAGAACCGAGCCGACCGCTCCGATGCCCGTCCAGACCGCATAGGCCATACCGAGGGGCAGGACGGACAGAGCTCTGGCGAGCGAAAACACGAAAGCCGCCAGAAGGAGGATGGAAAGAAAGCCCCAGCCCCAATGGGTCATGCCGTGCGATTTCTTGGTCGCCAGCGCCCAGAGCACGTCCAGCACGCCGGACAGAACCAGCAAGGTCCACCCCGCCGCGGCACTCATGCATCCGCCCCCGCGAAGCGCTCTGCAAGGGCCGCCAGTTGCACCTGCGCCTTTCCTGCCGCAGCGAGCACGCCCTCCGGCTTGCCAGCCGTCGGGCCGACGGGAACGATGTCCGCGTCACCCAGACCGATGAACGCCAGCGCCTGCCGCAGGTAGGGCGTAGCAAGATCGGGCCGGCCCCAGGACGGGCCCTCGGAGAAACCGCCGGAGCTTGCGAGAATCGCGACAACGGGGCGCGGCCGCAGAAGCGGCGTGTAGCCGGTTTGCGGATCAAAGCGGAAGCTGAGGCCCGGCTGGGTCACGAGGTCGATATAGTGCTTGAGCCGGTAGGGGATTGAGAGGTTCCACATCGGCGTGGAAATGAGGACCGCATCCGCTGCATCGAGCCTTTGCACCAGATCCTCGATCGCCGCCCAGCTCTCGGCCTCCTGCGGCGTGAAGGAGCGGCCCGCTAGACGCGCATACTTCGCGGCAAGCAGAGGCCCGTCGAAGGCCGGCAGGTCGGCCTGCCAGACGTCGACCTCGCGGACCTGAAGGCCCGGGCGATGCGTTTCAAGCGCCTTTATGAAACCCGCCGCCGCCTTGCCGGAATGGGAGAGGTCCGCACGGGGTGACGCCTTGATATGCAGCAGTTCGGTCATGTCGATCTCCTTTGCTGGATCGACATATAAATTTGCGTCTGCGCGAATTATTCTGCATGAATTACGAAACCAGTTCGCATTGGCGCGAAAATGCTCTCGACCGACGACCTTCTTCTGATCGCGGCCCTCGCACGCAGCGGAAAGCCCGCCGCGGCGTCCACCAGTCTCAATGTGCATCTTGCAACGGTCTATCGCCGGCTGAAGGAACTGGAGCAGGAGGCCGGCGCACCGCTGTTCCAGCGCCTCGGCGGGCAATATATCCCGACCCCGCTCGGCAGCGAGCTGGTCCGCGCCGCGACGGCCGTCGCGGCAAGCCTTGCCGAGGCCCGACGGCGGCTTGCGGGCGGCGAACAGCGTCTTGAGGGCCGCATCACCCTCACGACGCCCGATTCCCTGGTGCCTCTGGTCACCGCGCTGCTCCCGCTGGTCCGCCGGAAACATGCCGGCATCCGCTTCGACCTTGTGGTCTCCAACGCCTTTGCCGACATGGCGCGCTACGAGGCGGAAGTCGCAATCCGCCCCACACGGTCCCCGCCGGAGACATTGGTCGGCCAGCGGGCGGGCGCGTTCCGCTACGCAATCTACGCGAAAACCGGCAGCGCGACGGATCTGCCGTGGATCGCACTCGACGACAGTCTTTCGGCCATTCCCGCCGCCCGCTGGCTGGCCGTCCACGTAGCGGAAGAGGAGACCGTACTGCGGGTGAACAGCATGTGGGCCGCCGCCCAGGCCGCGGCAGCCGGCCTCGGGCAGGCACTGCTGCCGGACTATCTGCACCGGTCGTTCGATCTTGAACGGCGGGGCGGCTTCATCGACACATTGGAATCGGAAGTCTGGCTCCTCGTCCATCCGGACCTGCGCCGCACACCACGAATCCAGGCCTTCATGGATCTGGCCGCCGGAAAACTCCGGGAGCAGTTGAAGGCAGGGTAAGAGCGTCAGCCGCGGCTCGATGGCGACATGCGGTACGTCCGGCCGCTCATCGTGCGGATCGAGGATGGGGTGGCCGGAGCGCACGCCGATGCGTCTCGGCCTTCGGGATCGCCTCGGGCAAGGGCCAGTCGATGAAGATCATATTCAGCTAGGAAAGAGCCATGAGCACGCAACTCTTCGACCTCACGGGCAAACGCGCCCTCGTCGCCGATCCCGCCTTTTCCGCCTGGCTGGAAAAGCGTACGCCGGCGGGCCGCTGGGGCAAGGTGGAGGAGCTTGTCGGCGCGTGCATCTTCCTTGCCTCCGATGCTTCCTCCTTCGTGAACGGACACACGCTTTATGTCGACGGCGGCATCACGGCCTCACTGTGAGGAAAACAGGCGCACCGTCCTGATGAGCGTCTCCGGCTGCGGCACGTCCGCCGTCCGCGCGGCACATCGCCCCGTTACCTTCGTGCACTTTTCCGGCAGCAAGGAGCTGACTACCGCCGGCATGACCGGCGGGCGGGGCATTTCATGCCGCTGCCGCCAGCGACTACGTGATCCCCAGCCTCAACTCCCCAGCCATTGTACGCTGCGCCATCTTCCGCGATGCCGACACGGGCCCTTCTCGTTGCTCGGTTCCCCGGTCTTCCCTTCGTTGAGTACGATCCCCCTCAGGCCCTGCCAAACACGGCTTTCAACTCCGCGACATTCTCCGGCGACAGCATGCGCCGGGGGGCACCGCGCAGGAGAACCAGGAGCTTGGCGGTTTCCTCCAGCTCCTCGGCGGCATAGACGGCGGAGGCGATGTCCGTTCCGGTGACAACCGGCCCATGATTGGCGAGCAGCACGGCAGCACAACGCCCGCCGAGATCGCAGATCATCTCCCCCATCCGCGTGTCACCCGGCTTCACATAGGGCAGCAGCTTCACCGCGCCGACGCGCATGACGACATAGGGGGTGAGCGGCGGGATACAGTCGTCGGGGTCCGTATCGGCAAGACAGGACAGCGCGGTGGCGAAGGTCGAATGGAGATGCACCACCGCGCCCGTCCCTTCCCGCGTCTCGTAGAACGCCCTGTGCAGGAACACTTCCTTCGACGGCTTGTCACCGGAAACGTGGTTGCCGCATAGTCGGCCGGATATCCGGCAGGAAGCTCCTCGGCGAATGCACCGAAGGTGGTCATGAGCGCAGTGCCGAACACAAGGGCAGCCGCGCGGGCGGATAGGATCCTGTTCATCATCTCATCTCCCAAAGATTGAACCCGCGTCGCGAAAACAGCCGCGGGCAATGCGCGAGGGCCACTCCCTGCCCTCGCATCCTCCCCGTTTGTGTTTTGGTTTTCAGCAAATCAAAACACAAACAATACCATCAGGCGCGCTTCCGCTCGCCACCACCGTTCCGAACCGCACCCGCCACGCGAGAGCCGAAAACGTCTGTGTTGGTGGCGCCACCGAGATCGCGCGTGCGCGAACCCGGATCAGCCAGGATCTCGTCGACAGCGCGCTCGATTTCCGCACCCGCCGCCTCGAACTGCGGCAGGTCGCGTTGCTCGCCGAGCCAGCTCAGCATCATCGCTGCCGACAGGATGAGTGAGGTGGGGTTGGCGATATTCCTGCCCTGGATGTCCGGCGCCGAACCGTGCTGGGCCTGAGCGCAGACGAGGCCGGTCTCGGCATTGGCATTGATCGAGCCGGCAAGGCCAAGGCTGCCGGAAAGCTCGCTTGCAAGGTCCGAGAGGATGTCCGAATAGAAGTTGGTCGCCACGATCACGTCGAAGCGCGAGGGATCGCGCACCAGATGGGCCGCCATCGCATCGATGATGACGTCGTTGAGCGTCACCTCCGGAAACTCGGCGGCAACCTTGTGGACCTGCTGCAGAAAGAGGCCATCGGTCAGGATGAAGTTGTTCGCCTTGTGGACCGCAGTCACCTTCCTGCCCCGCTTCATGGCGAGCAGGAATGCCTGGCGCGCAATGCGTTCGCAGGCCGAAGCCGTGATCTTGCGGACCGACAGCGCCACGTCCGGTGTTGGCATGAACTCGCCCGTGCCGGCGAACATGTTGCGGTCGGGGTAAAACCCTTCCGTCGCCTCGCGCATGATGACGAGATCCATCGTCTTGGCGTTGTTGAGGAAGGGACGCGAGCGGGCCGGGCGCACATTCGCATAGAGGTCGAGCTTGACGCGGAAACCGGCAGAGACGTTCGCACCCCCCTTGTCGCGGGGCGGGTAGTCCATGTGCGACTGCGGGCCGAGGACGATGCCGTCGAAGGTACGCGCCCGTTCGATCGTCTCGTCCCGCAGCGTCGTGCCGAACTTTTCCAGGCTGGTGAAGCCGGTGTCTTCGAAGTGGTATTCGAGGCCGAGACCGAAGGCCGCATCCGCAGCCTTCAGGACCTCCATGGTTGCCGCGGTGATCTCGGGGCCAATCCCGTCACACGGCGTCACGAACAGTTTCATCAGATCCATCTCCCATAAGGCGACGAGCGATAGCGCCGCGCAATGTCACGGGAGAAGTATTGGCTTTTTTAATTCATAAATGCAATCTCTATTTTTCGGGACCTTCTTTTTCATGCGCCTGGTGCGACCAGGACCAGGCAACGGGCGACTTCTTGGAGAGCGCACCGCCGAGATGCCGGCGCATCGTGTAGGACGCCTCGACGATCTCGCCGCGCTCGAGAAGATCGAGAATTTCGAGGTGTTCCTGGCATTGCCGCACAGTGCGGCTGCGGTCGACGCGCGAGCGGTATTCGAGAAGACGGCGCATGCGGTTCACGCGCACGAGCGAGAGATGGAAGAACGGGTTGTTCGACATCTTGATCAGCTCCTCATGGAAGGACGCACCATTGTGCAGCAGCCGCTCGGCCGGTAGGCGCTCGATGTCGGTGTCCAGCATCCGCTGCTGGATACGCCGCTGCTCCTCGATGATCTTCCGGTCGAGGCGGAACTCCGGTTCCAGCATGGCGGCCGGCTCGATCAGCATGCGGAACCGATAGATCTGCTCGAAGGCCTCCGGCGTCTTCGCCACCGGCAGGAAGCGCCAACCGTATCCCTGCTTGCGCTCCGCCCAGCCCTCGCGGGTAGCACGCATCAGGACATCGTTGAGCTGCGATTTGGTCAGTTCATAGCGCTCGCGCAACATCTGCTCCGTCACCTCGGCGGGGATGCGGTCCGTCAGCCAGTCCTCTGCCAGCCGCTGGTAGTCATTCGCGATCTCGAATGGCTCGGCATCGTCGCGCACCCGCTCGACGATGCCTCCGGCCGTCTCCCGCACGAAGAAGCCACGGTTTTCCTTCTGCTCCAGCAATCCCTGACTTGCCAGCATGTCCATCGCCTCACGCACAGGCGAACGGGAGACTCCGAAGCGGTCCGCCAGCTGCTGGGTCTTGACATGGTCGCCCACCGTCAACTCCCCGGAGGTGACGAGAAGGGTGATTTCGTTGGCGATGGTCTGGGCCAGCTGGCTGGAGCGCATGTCTTCGGTGTCCCTGGTCTTCCGGAGGGGCGTGTCGGGCAGAGGTTATTCCACGGGTGGGGCAAAAGAAACAATAGCCCAGATTTTTTGCATATCCTGCCGGATAAAAGCCAATGAGAGGCCAGATTCCGATTGACACATCCATATAATTGGCTTTTTAAGTTCTAAAAATCATTTTCTTGGAGCTTTCGGCGATGCGGCAGATCGAAACGGCGCAGGGAACCGCCCGGCTCGTCCCGTTGAACGAGGTCTTCGAAGGTCGGCTCGAACGCTTGCCCGTCGTCCTGCGCATCCTGCTCGAGAACGTGGCACGGCGCGACCCTGGCCGGCTGGCGGCCTTCGTCGCCGCGCTCGACCGCTGGATCGAGGACGGCACGAGCGAGGGGGAGGTCGATTTCCATCCGTCCCGCGTGCTGATGCACGACACGACCTGCGTGCCCGCACTGGTGGATATCGCCGCCATGCGCGACGCCATCGCCGAGGCTGGCGGCGACCCTTCGTCCCTGACCCCCGCGCTGCCCGTCGACGTTTCGGTCGACCACAGCGTGGCCGTCGACTGGTATGGTCGCCCGGGCGCGCGCGAACACAACATGCGCCGCGAGATGGACCGCAACAGCGAGCGCTACCGTCTGATGAAATGGGCGACCACCGCGCTGCCCGGCGTCCGGGTCCATCCACCCGGCACCGGAATCATGCACACGCTGAATCTCGAACAGCTCGCCACGGTCATCGGGATCGAGGGGCGCGACGGTGAGCGTTGGGTTGCGCCCGACACGCTCGTCGGCACGGACAGCCACACGCCGATGATCAACGGCATCGGTGTTCTGGCCTGGGGTGTCGGCGGGCTCGAGGCTGAGAGCGTGCTTTTCGGCATGCCGGTGACGCTGCGCATTCCTGACGTGGTCGGTGTCCACCTCACCGGGCGACTGAGGCCCGGCGTGCTGTCGACGGACCTCGCGCTCGAGGTCACCCACCTGCTGCGCCGGCACGGCATCGCCGGCGAGTTCGTCGAATTCTTCGGCGCGGGCGTCTCCACGCTGACCGGCGGCGACCGGGCGGTCGTCGCCAACATGGCACCGGAATACGGCGCCTCGACCGGCTTCTTTCCGATCGATACACAAACGATCGCCTATCTTCGTGAAACGGGGCGCTCGGCCGAACATTGCGCGCTGGTGGAGACGGCGGCAAGGGCGCTCGGCCTCTGGTTCGATCCCGCCGCGGAACCGCGCTACACCCGCGTCGTCGAGCTCGATCTTGCAAACGTTGCGCCGCTTCTCGCCGGCCCGTGCCGGCCGCAGGACAAGCTGCCACTTGACGAGGCGGCACGGGCACTGGAGGCGGCAAGCGGCCAACCGTTCCGGCAGGGAACACAGGACATACCGGATGGCGCGATCGCCATCGCCGCCATTACGAGCTGTACGAACACCTCCGACCGTCGGCTGCTTGCCGCCGCAGGCCTCGTCGCACGCAGGGCCCGCTGCCTCGGCCTTCGCCCGCCCGCCTGGGTCAAGACCTCCCTTGCGCCCGGCTCACCCTCCGCCGAGCAGTTTCTCTCGGCCAGCGGACTGCTTGCCGATCTGGAAGCGCTGGGCTTCGGCATCGTCGGCCATGGCTGTACGACCTGCATCGGCAATTCCGGGCCGCTGCAGCCGGACATGGCAGAGGCGATTGCCGGTGGAACGGTGGCAGCGGCGCTGCTTTCAGGCAACCGCAACTTTCCGGGGCGTGTGCATCCGGCCCTGCAGTTCGGCTTTATTGCGTCTCCGCCACTCGTCGTCGCCCTGTCGCTTGTCGGCAGGATCGTGCCCGATCCCATGAATGTCGAGATCGCCCGCGGGGGCGGCAGCACCCCGATCCGCCTTGGCGAACTGCTCGCGTCAGACGCGGAAATCGATGCTGTGGTGCGACAGTTTTCCGAGCCGCAGGCCTTCAGGGAGGCCTTTGCGCAGGCCGGGCAATACGAACCCTGGCAACAGCTCGATGCGCCGCGATCCGTGCGCTTTCCGTGGTCCGAGACCTCCACCTATCTCCGCCGGCCGCCCTTTGCCGCCGCGGGACAGGAAAACCGGCTGGGCGCCTATACGGCCCATCCCCTGCTCGTCCTCGGCGACGACATGACGACCGACCACATCTCACCGGCCGGCCAGATCGCAGCCGGCAGTCTTGCCGGGCAACACCTCATCGAACGCGGAGATCCCCCGGCCGACCTCAACGTCTACGCCGCCCGGCGCGGCAACTGGCAGGCCATGGTGCGCGGCCTTTTCGACAACCGGACTGCCGCGAACGTCCTGATCGGCGGCCGGCCGGCCTCGCGGACCATCCATGCGCCGACGCTGGAGGAAGGCCCGCTCTGGAACGTCGCCGAACGATACCGGGCGGAGGGCCGTTCCGTCGTCCTCGTCGCCGGCGAGCGCTACGGCACCGGCTCGTCACGCGACTGGGCCGCCAAGGGCGTGGCGCTGCTCGGCGTGCGCGCGGTGCTCGCCCGCAGCTTCGAGCGCATCCACCGCACCAATCTCGTCGGCATGGGCGTGCTTCCCATCGTGATCGACCGCGCGACGCCCTTTTCCCCGGGGCCAACGGACCGTATCGAGATCGACGCCACGCAGGTGGTACCGCGTGGCCCGATCAGAGTGACCCTGCTGCGGCCCGACGGCACCCGCCAGCAATTGCAGGCCCGCGCCGCAGTGGAAACGGACCGGGAGGCCGCCATCCTGGTTTCCGGCGGCATGATCCCGGCGATCCTCTCCGCGAGGCTTCGCCGGCAGGCCTGAAGCATTCGTCGCGGGAATGCGGCAACACCCCCCAAGACGATAGTGGCCTATTTCGACGGGTCCTCGTTTCCTCTCCCGCCGCGCCCACCTGCAAGGGCAAGCATGTCGGAGAACAGGGCCGTCCATTGGGCCTCTGTGATATCGATAAGGCCGAAGGCCTTCAGCAGGAAGGCGCCCTCACCAGCGAGGAAGGCGAGCGCCGCCTGCCTGTCCTCCGCCTTGTCCATATCCAGCCCCGCCAGGCGATGCGTGTACCAGACCCGGCTCGACGCCACCTGCTCCGGGCTTTGCAAGAGGGCCGTCATCATTACAGCGGAACGAGAGTACTCCGCCTCGTCGCTGTCGCGGGTCGCGAGCAGATGTCCGCGGATGACGGACTGCGGCGAGCGGTCATCGCCCGCATGCGCCATCACCTCCCCCTCGAACGTGCTGCCCCAGCGCTCGATCATCGAGCGGATCAAATTCTCCTTCGTGCCGAAGCAATATTGCACGCCGCCCTTCGTGATGCCCGCGGCGCGCGCGACGGCATCGAAGGTCAGGCCCGTCGCACCGTCCAAGGCCACGATCGCCTCCGCGGCGTCCAGAACACGGTCGCGATCTATACTGCGCGGTCGTCCTGCCATTTCACCTCTTCCATTTCAATACGAACGTATTTATATAGCGCCCCACGCGCATGCAACCTCTAAACACCATGCCCAAGGATCATACCCATGTCTCGTGGTAAACGCTGGCTCGTTCTCGCCGTCGTCTCCAGTGCCCTCTTCCTGATCGTCATCGACATGACGGTGCTCTACACGGCCCTGCCCAAACTGACGCACGCACTGTCAGCGACAGCCGCGGAAAAGCTCTGGATCGTCAACGCCTATCCACTTGTTGTCGCCGGCCTGCTGCCCGGTCTCGGTACGCTGGGCGATCGGCTGGGCCACAAGCAGATGTTCATGGCCGGCCTCATCGTGTTCGGTCTCGCCTCGCTCGGCGCGGCCTTCGCCCCCTCCTCCGCCCTCCTGATTGCCGCACGCGTCGTCCTGGCCGCCGGGGCCGCGATGATGATGCCCGCCACGCTGTCGCTCATCCGCCTCACCTTCACCGACGAGAAGGAGCGCGCCTTCGCCATCGGCATCTGGGCTGCGGTCGCCTCGGGCGGGGCAGCGCTCGGCCCCGTCGTCGGCGGGCTGCTGCTCGAATATTTCTGGTGGGGCTCCGTCTTCCTGATCAACGTTCCGGTCGTGCTCGTCGCGCTCGCGGCAAGCGCCGTCCTGCTCGCCCGCCGCGCGGGAGACCGCACCCGGCCCTGGGATCTCCTCGGCTCCGTGCAGGTGATGTTCGGCCTCGTCGGCCTCACCTATGCCGTCAAGGAAGCGGGCAAACGCGATCCTTCCTGGGAAAGCGCAGCCATCGCGCTCGCCATCGGCCTTGCGGCGATGACGGTATTCATCCGCCGCCAGCGCCGCAGCGCGGCACCGCTGATCGATTTCGCGCTCTTCGCCAATCCGCGTTTTACCGCGGGCGTCGTCACCGCACTCGTCGCCTCCGCCGCCCTCATCGGCGTGGAGCTGGTCTTCAGCCAGCGGCTTCAGCTCGTGCTCGGCTATTCCCCGCTCGAGGCCGGCCTGCTCATTCTGCCGATCCCCGCAGCCGCCTTCTTCGCCGGGCCGCTTACCGGGCTCGCCCTGCCGCGCCTCGGTGGCGAACGGGTACTCTGGGCCGCACTGCTGCTGTCCGGGCTTGCGCTTGCCGCCTTCCTCGCCACGCACCAGGGACCGACGGGTTACTGGATCGCGGCCCTCGCCGCGATGGGCTTCGGTGTCGGCGCCTCCATGACGGCGGCATCGGCCGTGATCATGCTCTCGGCACCGGAGGAGCAGGCCGGCATGGCCGCCTCCGTGGAGGAAGTTTCGTTCGAACTGGGCGGCGCGCTCGGCATTGCACTGCTCGGAAGCCTGATGTCCGCCCTCTACTCGAAGGCGATGGTGGTGCCGCAGGGCATAGCGCTTGCCGACGAGGCCCGCGACAGCCTCGACGAGGCGCTGGTTCTTGCCGACGGCCTCAAACCGGACCAGGCACAACAGGTCATCACCCTTGCCCAGTCCGCCTTCGACTATGCCTTTGTCGGCGTTGTCGGCGTCGCCGTGGCGATGCTGATTGCGGTCGCTTTCACGCTCTACTGGAAACTGAGCCCGCGCTGATCATCGCACGAGTGCCGCGCTACGCGCGGCCTCACTCCACCCAGGCACCGTTGCGCGCGACGATACGGCCGCGCTTGACCACCAGGCTGCGCTTCGGCCGGTCGACGAGGATCTGCGCCCGGTTTTCGCCCTCGATCAGCACAAGGCTGCCCTCGCGACCGACATCGAGGCCGTAGCCTTCAAGATCGAGCAGGGCGGCGCCGCGCGCCGTGCCCATGTCGAGCGCAGCGACCAGCTCGTCATCGGTGCGGCAATAGGAGCGGTAGGACAGCAGCCAGCAGCGCTCCAGCATGTCGCCGTTGCCGTGCGGGTTCCAGGTGTCACGCAGGGAATCCGAAGCGACGGCGCATCTGACGCCGCGTCGAGCCAGCTCGAAAATCGGCGGAAAATCGATCTCGCCCGGAACGGCGGAAATGATGCCGATATCGTTTTCCGCAAGGACGTCGATCATCCTGTCCACCGCATCGGCCGCCCCGTCGCCAAGACAGAAGGCATGGCTGACAACGACGCGGCCCTGCATGCCGTTCGCCCTGGTACGCTCGGCGATCATCTTCAAGGTGGCCAGGCCGAGTTCGCTCGCCTCGTGCAGGTGGATGTCGATCTTCGCCCCCTTGCGGCTGGCGATGTCGAAGACCGTGTCGAGATGCCCTTTGGGATCACCGTCGATATCGGTCGGATCGATGCCGCCGATGATGGATGCCCCCTCGTCGAGCGCCGCTTCCATCAGATCCGCCGTGCCAGGGTCGATCATCATGCCGAGCTGCGGAAACGCGACGAGTTCGAGACCCACGGCGTGGCGCGTCCTTTCATGGGCGCGCAGCACCGCATGCAGGTTGTCGAGCTTGTAGCCGCTGGAAATGTCGACATGGCTGCGGATATGGGTCGAGCCCATGGCAACGCACTGCCGCATGAGGTTGCCGGCGCGCTCCTCCGTGCTCCAGGGCAGGTTCTGGCGGATCTCGACCTCGTTGTCGATCATCGCACGCAGCGAGGGCGGCACATTGATGCTGTGCCACGGCAGGCCCCAGAGGATCTTGTCGAGATGCACGTGCGGCTCGACGAAGGGAGCGATGGCGACGGCATTGCCGCCATCATGCGCGGGAACGCCCGGCTCGCGCGGCAGGTTTGCACCGATGGCGACGATCCTGCCGCCCTTGATCAGGATGTCGGCAGTCTCACCGCCATCGGGCCGGACATTGGTTACAAGCAGGTCGGTCATTTCGGAGAACCCTGAAATCAGCACGGATGCGGGTGGAGAACGTCATTCTTTTCCCGCTTTGCCAATCTCCGCTCTCCACCGTCCACTTGGCAACCGTTGAGGATGCAAGCCTCAATCGACCTGGGCGACGAGGCCCACGGACTTGATACCGGCAACCGCGCAGATCTCGTCATTGTCGGAGGTATCTCCGGTGATACCGACCGCACCAAGCAGCGCCCCGGCGGCATCGCGGATCAGCACGCCGCCGGGAACGGCGACGATCTTGCCACCCGAGACGGCGGTCAGGCCTTCAATGAAGTGCGGGCGCTCCTTCGCGTTCTTGTCCAGCCAGCGTGAGCCCATGCCCACGGCGAGCGAACCATAGGCTTTGCCGAAAGCGATCTCATAGCGCAGCATGGAGGCACCGTCCTGCTTCTGGAAGGCCTTCAGGTGCCCTCCGGCATCGAGCACCGCCACGGTGAGCGGCTTGAGGCCGGCCTGAGCGCCCGCCTCCAGGGCGGCGGCGATGATGCTGTTGGCGACGGCAAGGGTAAGTTCGGCCATGTCTGTCCTCGTAGGGTCCTGTTTTCCGAAAGGTCCCGGCGAAGGATCGCCGGAACCCGAACTGTCGAAAGCTTCGCTGCCCTTCTATCAGGCGGCGATGGCGCGGTCTGCTGCCATTTCGCCGGCAATCGTATCCGTCACCATCTGCGCGGTCGCTGCCGAAAGTGTCCAGCCGAGATGGCCGTGGCCAGTGTTGTAGAACACACCCGGCTGACGCCCCTTGCCGACCCGCGGCATCATGTTGGGCATCATCGGGCGGAGACCCGCCCAAGGCACGACACGATTGGTATCGGCCTCGGGAAACAGCATGCGCGTCCAGTCGACGAGCGGCTTGACGCGGTCGTGGCGGATGTCGCGGTTCATGCCGTTGAATTCGGCCGTGCCGGCAACGCGGAAACGGTCGGGGCCAAGACGGCTGGTCACGATCTTCGCCCGGTCGTCGAGCAGGCTCACCCAGGGGGCTGCCGCCTGGCTGCGCTCGTCATCGAGATGCACGGTGATCGAGTAGCCCTTGACGGGATAGATATTGACCCGGTCGCCGAGCATGGCGGCAATCTGGCGACTGGCCGTGCCGGCGCAGACGACGACGCCATCCGCCTCGACCTGGCGCTCCGCGCCCTCACCCGTCGCATAGCTGATGCGGAATGCACCGTTTCTGCCGATCGCCGTAACGCGGGCATCGAAAAGGAACCGGGCGCCCCGGCGCTGGCAGGCCTTCGCAAGGCCCGAGGTGAACTTGTGGATGTCGCCGGTCGAATCCGACGGCGTGTAGAAGCCACCATGGAAGGCCCCGTGCAGGGTCGGCTCGATCGACTTGACCTCTTCGGCCGTCACCGCCCGGCGATCGAGCCCGCCCTCGGTCAGCATGGCGTTGACCTTCGCGGCGTGGTCGAAGCTCGCCTTGTCCCAGTAGATGTGCAGGATACCGCGGCGCACATGGTCGAAATCGATGTTTTCGCGCTCGGCGATGGAGAAGAGGTGCTGCCGGGCGGCGATCGCCAGACGGGTCGTTTCCACCGTGTTGTCGCGATAGCGCATGATGTTCGAGACGAACTCGGCAAGCCAGGAATATTTGTGCCAGGTCGGCCGCGGGTTCATCAGCAGCGGCGCGTCGTTCCGCATCATCCATTTGACACCCTTGAACAGGGTGGACCAATGGTTCCAGACCTCGGCATTGCTGGCGGAAAGCTGACCGCCATTGGCAAAGGAGGTTTCCATGGCAGCGTAGCGCTGGCTTTCGAGCACGGTAACGTCGAAGCCACGCTCCAAAAGAGCATAGGCAGTGGTGACGCCGGTAATACCGGCGCCGATAACGGCGATATGGGGCATATAGGTCTCTCGCTCCGTATGACATCAGGGTACGGGCCGGAGCCCGCGTTTTCCCCAATCTGTCACGGTACCTGAGAGTTTACCCGCACGGCACGGCCGCGGCGGCTTTCCCCTTCGGTGGACGCTCACAGCGTCTCTCTCCAGATCGTTCAACTGCACGGTCACTTGTGCCTGAGAGTTTCCTGGGGGGTTGCTCCGTCGGCGCCGGCCTTGCAGCCGGTCTCTCCCATGCAGTCTTGTCGAACGCGCGCAGGCTACCGCAATCTTGAGGAGAATCAAGAGGGGCGATGACGATGTCCCGAAACTTCCGCCCCGGCACCGCCAGGCAGCGCGAGGAAACGCAGGGCCGAGACGAGCCCGATGGCGGCGATGCACAGGAAGGCGGCACGGATATCCACCAGCATGCCACCGCCAGCGGCCTCGGGGAAAAGGGCGGCCGAAAGGCGGATGAAGGCGGCGGCAACGGCGACGCCGAGAAGCTGCGCGAGCTGCTGCAGCATGGCGGAGATGGTAGTCGCCGCGCTGCGCTGGGCGGGCGTGACATCGGCAAAGGCGATCGTCGTCAGCGCGGTGAACTGCATAGAGCGGGACAGTCCGCAAACGATCAGCAGCCCGAAGAGCAGCAGCCACGGCGTGTTATCGTCGACGAAAGCGAAGGCGCCGATCGTCAGCGCAGCGACAAGGCCGTTGACGACGAGCAGCGTACGGAAGCCGAAAAGGCGCAGCGCCGGCGTCGTCACGCTCTTCATCAGGAGGTTGCCAAGGAAATAGACGAGCACGAGCGAGCCGGTCTCGACGGCGTCCATACCGAGGCCGACCTGGAACAGGAGCGGCAGCAGGAAGGGCGTGGCATTGACCGCAAGCCGCCCGGCAGTACCGGCCGAGAGCGTCGCGAAGGCAAAAGTCGGAACCTTGAGCACGGCCATGTCGAGCAGCGCATGCGGCGCGCACCGGAGATGACGGATGGCAGCCCAACCGGCGGCAAGGCCGAGGGCGAGAACGGCAAGCGTGCCGGCACCGCCCGTCGGCGCGCTGGAGAGCTCCAGGCCGGCAAGCGTGAGGGCGAGCGCGCTTCCCGTCAGCAGGAAGCCTTTGAGATCGAAGGGGCGCGCGCCCTCGGCCGGCGCTTCCGGCACGAAGAACAGCACGAGCACCACGCCGAGCAGGCCGAGCGGCAGGTTGATGAAGAAATTCCACTCCCAACCGGCATGGGTTGTAACCCAGGCGCCGATCAGCGGCCCGACCACCGGCGCGATCAGCGCCGGCCAGGTGATGGTGGCGATCGCTCGCACCAACTCCGCCTTCGGCGCGCCGCGCAGCACGAGCTGGCGCCCGACGGGCGTCATCAGTGCGGCGGATGCGCCCTGAAAGAGCCGCGCCGCGGTGAACTCGCCAAGCGAACCGGAAAAGCCGCAGGCGACGGAAGAAAGCGTGAAAAGTGCGATCGCCGTCACGAAAACTTCGCGGGCGCCGAACCGGTCGGCAAGCCAGCCGGCCAGCGGAATGAACACGGCCATGGCAAGCAGATAGGCCGTGAAGCCGATGTTGAGCCCCACGACATCTGTCGAGAAGGCCTTCGCCATCGCCGGCAGCGACGTCGCGATGATCGTGCTGTCGAGCATCTGCATGAAGAACGCCACGGCGACGACGGCCGGGACGATGCGGGTGCGGTGGAGCGGTATGGGCTGTGAGGGAATGGAAGACATCGCAATCACAAAAAAGGCGACGGCGTTCAAAACGCCGCCGTCCGATCCTATAGAGCAATTCCAGCGAGAGCGCGAAGCGGATTTGCCGGACGTGCAAGGAGACAAACGAAGGGAGCGTTTCCGCAATCCGGAGACAAGCGGAAGCGCCCGTAAATCAGTTGCTGGCATCCAGCTTTTTGACGGCGGCATCGTAGAAGGAGCGATCGATCCAGGTGTCGTAGTTGACCTTGCCCTTCAAAAGCTCGGCATCGGCCATGAACACCTCCTCACCCTGAAGCGCACGCACGGCCTCCTCGGTCACCTGCGGATCCTGGAAGAACTTGCCGTCCGGATAGGTCGCGCGCACGGCCTTGTCGCTGTTGCCGGTCTCCCTGACGAAGATCGCGATCGTCTCTTCCGGATTGGCGTCGGCCCAGCGCGCCGCCGCGATATCGACGGCCAAAAGGCGCGTCACGATGTCGGGGTACTTGCGGGCGAAATCGCCGTTGACGCTGAGGAGATGCGGCACGGCCCATTCCGGGCTGCCGGAAACGCCGGCATCGAAGATCACCCGGGCTTCGCCTTCCTCGACCAGCTTCTGCACAGGACCGGTGCTCTCCACGAGGGCATCGACGTCACCACGCGACAGGGCCGGACCGGAGCTCTCGATGCCGAGATTGAGGCTCTCGACGTCGCCCAGCGAAAGGCCCACCGTCTTCAGCGCCTTGGCGAAAGTCGAATGGCGCACCGTGCCGGCGAGATAGGCGACCTTCTTGCCCTTGAGGTCCTCGATTTTCTGGATCGGCGAATCCGGCTTCACGACGATTTGCGTCTCGTTGGAGCGGTTCCAGCTCGACAGGCCGATCAGCTTCACGTCGGCGCCGGTGGCCGCAAGGCGCAGCGAGGGGTTGTTGCCGATATAGGTGAAGTCGATTGCGCCGGAGCCGAGGGCGACGGTCGCCGCCGAGCCACCGTCGAAGGTGGTCAGCTCAACCTTGATGCCGTCCTTGGCGAACTCGTCCTCCAAGAGCTTCTTGTTGCGGTAGAGGATGAACTTCAGGTGGCCAGGCGCCGTGGAGCCGATGCGGATGACGTCGGGCTTCGCCTCGTCGGCGGAGGCCGTCGCAAGGCCAGCACCGGGCAGGATCGACAGCGCGAGTGCGATTTTCAGGAGTGTCCGGCGCAGCGGAAGGAGCGGAAACGATGTCATGGGCAAATCCTTTCGGGATGGGTCGTTGATTGAGGAAGCGATGCGATCGGGATCAGTTCGGGCCGCTTTCGCCGCTGCCGCGCCAGTGCGTCGCACGCCGTTCACCAGCAACGAGCAGGTAGTTGAGCAGGAGGCCGATGATCGTCAGCGTCAGGATGCCCGCATACATGCGATCGGTTTCCAGCATCAGCGACGAATTCTGGATGAGGTAACCAATGCCGGACTGGGCCGCGAGCATCTCGGCCGCGATCACCGAGAAGAGCGAGGTCTTCACGCCGAGCCGGGCACCGGCGACGATCGAGGGAATGGCGGAAGGGAAGATCACCTTCTTGAAGAGGTCCCAGTCCGAGGTGCCCATGGAGCGTGCCGCCTTGACGAGCAGCGGATCGACGGACTTCACGCCGACGATCGTGTTGATCAGAAGAAAGAACACTGCGGCATAGAAGGTGATGGCGATCTTCGAGGCTTCGCCGATACCGAGAACGAGGATGAAGACCGGCAGCAGCGCGAATTGCGAGGTGTTGCGCAGCGTCTGGACGAGAAAGTCGGAGGCTTTCTCGAACAGCGAATAGCGCCCCATCAGGAAGCCGAGCGGCACGGCGGTGACGACGGCCAGCGCAAAACCGATCGCCGCCCGTTGCAGGCTGATGCCGATGTGGTCGGCAAGCTGGCCGGAGACGATCATCTCCCAGAGCACCGCAAGCACCTGGCTCAGCGGCGGGAAGAACAGGGCATTGATCCAGCCGATACGCGGTGCGACCTCCCAGAGCAGCGCGAAGGCGACGAGTGCCGGCAGGCCGAGCGTGATGGTGGAGACGGTCTCGCCGAAAGCACTCGGCGCCTTGGAAGAGGTGCGCTTGCGGCGCAAGGAAAAGGCGGTGCGCAGTGGCAGGTTGCGGTCGACGATGAGGCTCATCGGATCCTCCCTCAATTGGCGTAGGTGGAAGCAAGGGTCCAGTCGCGCTGGGCCTTGCCGACTTCGTCGCGCAGGCTTTCCCAGACGCGGCCGCGATAGGCGTTGAAGGCTTCGCTGTTGCGGATATCGAGATCACGCGGGCGCGGCAGGTCGATTTCGACGATCTCCTTCACGCTCGCCGGCCGGGCGGTCATCACCACGACGCGGTCGGCAAGATAGATCGCTTCGTCGATGGAATGGGTGACGAAAACCACCGTCGTCTTGATCTGCTCCCAGATGCGAAGGAGCTCGCTCTGCAGGATATCGCGGGTCTGCGCATCGAGCGCGGCAAAGGGCTCGTCCATCAAGAGGACCTGCGGATCCGTCGAAAGCGCCCGGGCGATCGCCACGCGCTGCTGCATGCCGCCGGAAAGCTGCGAGGGGAAACGGTCCTCGAAGCCCTTGAGACCGAAGAGATGCAGGAAGTCCTTCGCCCGCTCGCGCCGCTCGGCTGCTGGAACGCCACGCACTTCCAGCGCATATTCGACATTCTGCAAGGCCGTGCGCCAGGGAAAGAGCGCATATTGCTGGAAGACATAGGCCGTGCGGGCATGGGGTTTGGTGACCTCGATGCCATCGATGCGGGCGACGCCCGAGGTCGCCTCGGTCAGCCCGGCGATCACGTCGAGGAGCACCGACTTGCCGCTGCCGGAGGGCCCGACGAGCGTGATGAACTCGCCGCTGTTAATGGTGAGGTCCACGCCATCCAGCACCGCGATACGACTGGACGTGACACCGTCGACGGTCACGGTCTGGCCGGGCTTCAGGTTGAACGACTTGCGCACAGCGCTGACGGCGATGCGTTCCATGGTATCTCCTTTTCAGACCTGTGCCACGCGGATGTGGCGGGTCGGATCATTCCTTGTTCCCCCGGCGCGGCCGCGGTTCCAGCCGAGCGCGCGGGCATAAGCGCCGAAGAGGTCGCGCTCGAGGACGTCGGGCTCGGTGATGCCGGTCGGGCCATCCGCCTGCTCGGCGACGTAGAGCGCATCGGTCGGGCAGTAGATTTCGCAGAGGAAACAGGTTTGGCAGTCGTCCTGTCGGGCGATGACGGGAAGCCCCGTCTCGTCCCGATCGAAGACGAAGGCCGGACAGATGCGCTCGCAGATATCGCAGCGGATGCAGCGGTCGGCGGAGACGACTTCGATCATCCTCAGCCCTCCTGCGCCGTCTCGAGGGAAAGGGTCTCCCGCACCGCCGTCACGCGATCGAGGCCTGAGACGATGATGCGGCTTGCCTGCGCCTCGCTCTCGCCCGGAAAATCGCGCCGGCGGTGCACGCCGCGGCTTTCCGTGCGCAGCGCGGCCGCGGCAACCGTCCAGCGGGCGCTGGCGGTGACGGCCGCGACCTCGCGGGTCTGCAGGCGGTCAAGGCCCGCGGCAGGCGAGGCCCCGTTCAGCCGGGACCAGAGGTCCTCCAGCGTCCTGCCACTCGCTTCAAGCGTGGCAGCCGTGCGCCAGTAACTCTTGTCGAGCGGGGCGATCTCGTCGTGCACCGTACGGGCGGCGGCGGCAAGATCGATGGCCTCCCCGGCCGGGCCGCGAAGGCCTGTCCTGCCGAGTGGGCGCAGGCGGTTTCCATCACGTCCCTGCCAACGGCGGGCGTGCCGGGCCGCGCCATGGCCGGCCCACCAGCCACTGGCGATCGCCCAGGAGGCATTGATTGCGCCGCCGCCCGAAATGCCGCCCGTCACGTTCTCGCGGCTCGCTGCGTCGCCGGCGGCATAGAGGCCGGAAATACCGGTGCCGCAATCGGAGGAGACGATGCGGATGCCACCGGTGCCGCGCACCGTGCCCTCGTATTTGAGATCGACACGGAAGAGATCCTCGAACGGATTGACGCCCATGCGCTCATACGGCTGGAAGCAGTTCGGCTGGCCGCGCCGCAGCCAGTCCTGCATGGCGGGTTCGGCAAGATCGAGCCGGGCGTAGACCGGACCGGACAGAAGCGCTTCTGCCACCAGCCGCTCCCCGCCGCCGATGCCGTTCGTCACCGGCTCGCCGCGAGCGTCGCGCAGCACCTGACCGTCCGCGCCGTAGAAGGTGGCCCAGCGGAAAGGCAGGCCCTTGTTCAGCGACGTGCCATGCGGGGCGAGCGTGTATTTGCCGGTGAACTCCATGCCGGACAGCGATGCACCGGCCTCCGCGGCGAAGAGATAGCCGTCGCCGGTCAGCCCCGTACCGCCAAGGATGCGTTCGAAAAAGGCGCAACCGCCCGTGGCCAGTATCACGGCCCCCGCCCGGACCTGGAAACTTGCCCCGGTGCGGCGCGCAAGCCCTGCGGCGCCAGCGACATGATTGTCGTCGCCAAGCAATTCGAGGACCGGGTGATGATCGAGGATCGTCACGCCGGCCTTCTGCACGCGCTGGCGCAGGAAGCGCATGTAATCCGGCCCGCGCAGATTGGCGATGTAGAGGCTGCCGTCCTCCTCGCTCGGGAACGGATACCCCCATTCCACCAGCTTCTGGAGGTTCTCGTAGGCCTGGTCGGCGGCGCGCAGCATCCAGCGGCGGTCGGCAAGGCCGACTGTGCGCTTGAAACGCTGCTCGACGGAGGCCGCCCGTCCTTCGCCCGGCGGCACGCACCAGGTCCCCGTGTTCGACGGCGCGGTGGCGCCACTTGTGCCATGGTAGCCCTTGTCGGCCAGGACGACGCGGGCGCCGGCCTCGGCCGCCGACAGCGCCGCCCAGCCGGCGGCCGGCCCGCCGCCGACGACGAGCACGTCCGTTTCGATGAGGCGCCCCTCCAGGGTGGGCTGTTCCTTGCGACGCGATGCCATGATGTTCCGGCCTGGTACGAGGAGAATGACGGCCGGTTCAGGCGGCGGTGGGAAACCAGGAGGGCTCGTTGCCGGCTGTCCACTTGATGTTGCAGCCGATGGAGGGAACCTGTGCCGCTGCTGCAGCACCCCCGATCAGCACAGCTTCCACGGCCGCACGTAGATCCGCGCCGGTGACGTCCTTGCCGTTGCCCGGGCGGGCGTCGTCGAACTGGCCGTGATAGGCCAGCCTGCGCTCGCGGTCGTAGAGGAAGAAGTCCGGCGTGCAGGCTGCGCCATAGGCTTTGGCGACGCCTTGCGTTTCATCCTTCAGGTAGGGGAAATCATAGCCATAGGTCTTCGCCTCGATGCCGAGCCGTTCGAGCGCTTCCTCCGGATGCGCCTCCGCGTCGTTGCTGTTGATCGCGACGATGGCAAGCCCCTGCCCGGCATGATCGCGGGCGAACTGCGCCAGCGCCTCGCGGATCAGCACCACGAAGGGGCAGCGGTTCGAGATGAAAGCGACCAGCAGTGCCGGGCTATCCGCGAAATCCTTGAGGCTGAACGCGGCGCCATCGGCATCGAACAGAACAAAGTCCGGAGCGCGGGTCCCCAGCGTGATGGGATTGGATTCGGTCTTGGGCATGATATCCTCCTGGCAAGCCAACGAGACTATTAAAAGATATAATCCATAGATTTTATAGGCAATGAATCGCTGCGATTGCCAGTCACCGGAGATATTCTTCGCGCACCGCCGCGGCATCGTGAAATTTTTCACCTCACCGGAGGTCCAGCGATCCATCTGCCCGGAGTTCCAGTGGGCCGAAGGTTACGCCACTGGCTTCAAAAACGAGCAATGCCTTAAAGCCCGCCTCGTTCCGCCCATTTTTTGTGCAACGCGCCCCTTCTTTCAGCGAAAGTATCGCCGTGTTTGCGGGCAGACCTCCGCAGGACGATGAATTTTCCGCAGATATCCGCGCTCGCTTCGATCTGGCACGTTTGATGCATTTCATCTGCTATCCGGTTGTCGAGCGCCCCAGGCGTCCGGCAGCCTCGTAAAACCAGCGTCACGTGAGAGAACGAAATGACAAAGTACAAGCTCGAATACATCTGGCTCGACGGTTACAAGCCCAGCCCGAACCTGCGCGGCAAGACCCTCATCAAGGAATTCGACGCTTTCCCGACGCTGGAACAGCTTCCGCTCTGGGGTTTTGACGGTTCTTCCACGATGCAGGCCGAAGGATCGAGCTCGGACTGCGTGCTGAAGCCGGTCGCCGTCTATCCTGATCCCGAGCGCAAAAACGGCGTTCTCGCCCTCTGCGAAGTCATGATGCCCGACGCCAAGACGCCGCATCCGTCGAACACGCGCGCCTCCATCCTCGATGACGACGGCGCCTGGTTCGGCTTCGAACAGGAATACTTCTTCTACCAGAACGGCCGGCCGCTCGGCTTCCCGGATGCCGGCTTCCCGGCTCCGCAGGGCCCGTACTATTGCGGTGTCGGCTACAGCAATGTCGGCGCCACCGCCCGCAAGATCGTCGAAGAGCATCTCGACATCTGCCTTGCCGCCGGCATCAACCATGAAGGCATCAACGCGGAAGTCGCCAAGGGCCAGTGGGAATTCCAGGTCTTCGGCAAGGGCTCGCGCAAGGCTGCCGACGAGATCTGGCTTGCCCGCTACCTGCTGCAGCGCCTGACCGAAAAGTACGGCATCGACGTCGAATATCACTGCAAGCCGCTCGGCGACACCGACTGGAACGGCTCGGGCATGCACGCCAACTTCTCGACCGCCTACATGCGCGAAGTCGGCGGCAGGGACTATTTCGAAGCCCTCATGGGCGCTTTCGCAGAAGCCCGTGCCGACCACATCGCCGTCTACGGACCGGACAACCACATGCGCCTGACCGGCAAGCATGAAACGGCCTCGATCCACCAGTTCAGCCATGGCGTGGCAGACCGCGGCGCATCGATCCGCGTGCCGCACTCCTTCGTCAACAACGGCTACCGCGGCTATCTGGAAGACCGCCGCCCGAACTCCCAGGGCGACCCCTACCAGATCGCTTCGCAGATCCTGAAGACGATCTCCACCGTCCCGACCGACGTCGAGAACCGCGAAGCAGCCTGACCGGCGTTTCGAAACGAAAGATACAACGCCCCGTTTTACGGGGCGTTTTTTTGTCCGGCGCATGCCGATAAGCGGCGCTCATGTCTCCATCATACCTACTTATTTGCGCCGCAGCATGGCGCAACATAGGCTTTCCTCACAGCCCGCAATCAAGACGGGCGGCGCGACGGGCATTTGAATCTGTCTCCAGAGAGGAATTTCCATGTTCAGAAAACCCATGTTTCTGGCAGCGACGGCGCTTGCCTCCTGTTTGTTTCTCGGCGCGGCGAGCGCCGCTGAACCGCTTTCCGTCATGAGCTTCGGCGGCGCCTACCAGGACGCCCAGCGCAAGGCCGTCTTCAGCGCCTATGCCGAAGAAACCGGCCGGGCCGTCTCCGAGCAGGAATACGGCGGCGAGATCGCCAAGATCAAGGCGATGATCGACAGCGGCAACACGACGATCGACGTGGTCGACGTCGATGCGCCGACGCTGCTGCAGGGCTGCGACGAAGGCATTTTCGAAACGATCGATTGGGAGAAGATCGGACCGAAATCGGAATGGCTGGCCGGCACGACATCGGACTGCGGCGTCGGCACGATCGTCTATGCGACGGTGCTCTCCTACGACGAGACGAAGCTCGAAAAGGCGCCGACGAAACTTGCCGACCTCTTCGACCTTGCCGCCTTCCCCGGCAAGCGGGGCCTGTGGAAGAACCCCGCGACCAACCTCGAATTTGCGCTGCTTGCCGATGGCGTGCCGTCGCAGGACGTCTATACGGTGCTCGCGACGCCGGAGGGTCTCGACCGCGCCTTCGCCAAGCTCGACACGATCAAGGAGCAGATCGTCTGGTGGGAGGCCGGCGCGCAGGCCCCGCAACTGCTCGCCTCGGGCGAGGTGACCATGACGACGGCCTGGAACGGCCGCATCTTCAACGCCAACAAGGAAGGCCGCGCCTTCGGCATCGTCTGGGACAACCAGATCCTCGATTCCAACTACTGGGTCATTCCCAAGGGCGCGAAGGACCTCGAGGGTTCCCTCGCCTTCATCCGCTTCGCCGTCGCGCCGAAGGTGCTGGCCGGTATCGCCAAATACATCCCCTACGGCCCCGTTCGCTCGACGGCGGCTGCCGAAGTGGCCGCAGAAGACGCAAAAAACCTGCCGACGAGCCCGGCCAACCTGACGACCTCGCTCACGCTCGACAACGCCTTCTGGGCCGACCATGGCGACGAGATCCGCAAGCGCTTCACCACCTGGCTTTCCAACTGAAGGACGGGCGGATGAACACGATGACGCTGGAAAGGAGGCGGCTCGGCGACGAGCCGTCGCCATCCCCTGCCGCCAATCCGATGGTCGCCTTCGAGAGGGTGCAGAAGACCTATGACGGGCGCACGCTGGTGGTGGAGGACCTGAACCTTGCCGTGCGGCGCGGCGAGTTCCTCACCATGCTCGGCCCGTCCGGCTCAGGCAAGACGACGACACTGATGATGCTCGGCGGCTTCGAGCAACCGACGAACGGGCGCATCCTGCTGGAGGGGCAGGCGGTGGAACGCCTGCCGCCCGAGCGGCGCGACATCGGCTTCGTCTTCCAGAACTATGCGCTCTTCCCGCATATGACGGTGGCCGACAATGTCGGTTTTCCGCTGCGTTACCGCGGGATCCGCGGGGCGGATGCGGCACGGCGGGTTGCGGAGGCGCTTGCCATGGTCAGGCTCGACGGGCTTGGTGAACGCCGCCCGGCGCAGCTTTCCGGCGGCCAGCAGCAGCGCGTGGCGCTCGCCCGCGCCATGGTGTTCAAGCCGAAGCTCATCCTGATGGACGAACCGCTCGGCGCGCTCGACAAGCAGTTGCGCGAGCACATGCAGATCGAGATCCGCAGGATCCAGCAGCAGCTCGGCATCACCATGGTCTATGTGACGCACGACCAGTCGGAGGCGCTGACCATGTCCGACCGGATCGCCGTCTTCAACGACGGCCGCATCCAGCAGCTCTCCGATCCGGTGACGCTCTACGACCGGCCAGAGAACCGCTTCGTCGCCGGCTTCATCGGCGACAACAACACGCTCTCCTGCGAATTCCTCGGCAGCGAGAACGGCCTCGCCTTCGTGCGGATGAAGGACGGAACGCGCCTTGCAGCGAGCGGGCCGGCGCATCCCGCGCAAAACGACCTCACCGTCTCGCTGCGCCCCGAACGACTTGCTCTCGACGGCGCGGGAAGCGCGAACGCGGAAAACCGCATCAAGGCCCGGGTGCTCGACAAGACCTTCCTCGGCGACCGGGTGCGTCTCACCCTCGAAGCTTTCGGCACCGAACGCCTCGTCGCCAGCCTGCCGGCAGCCGAAGGCGCGACGGCCCTGCCCGGAAGCGAGGTCGGCATGGCCTTTTCCGCCGCCGATTGCAGATTGCTGGCGAGGTGACCGTGACACAGACCCTTTCCCTCCCCTCCCCAGCCGCCGCCCCGAACCTGCGCGCCGCACTCCGGCGAGCCGAACGGCCGGGCCGGCTCGGCGCGCTCGCACTGGCATTGCCGGCGCTGCTCTTCCTCGTCGTCACCTTCGCCGCGCCGATCGGGCTCTTCCTCACCACGGCCGTGCGAAACCCGGAGGTGCGCGATACCCTGCCGCAAACCGCCGCGATCCTTGCCGACTGGGATGGGCTGGCGACGCCGGGCGAGGCAGCTTACGCCGCGCTTCTCGGCGATCTGACCCGCGCCAAGGAGGAAAACACCGCTGCCGCGCTTGGAAAACGGCTGAACTACGAAAGCGCCGGCATGCGCAGCCGCATCATGTCCGTCGTGCGCCATCTCGGTGGTTTTCAGGACGGTGCCCTCGCCCCGCAATTTGCCGCGCTCGATCCCGTCTGGGCAAGCCCGGACCTCTGGGCGATCATCAAGCGCAATGCCGCGCCCGTGACGCCCTACTACCTGCTGACGGCGGTTGACCTGCAACAGGACGCGTCCGGCGCCGTCACGCGCGTCAAGGACGACCAGGCCGTCTTTCTCGGCATCCTCGGGCGCACCCTCTGGATCGCCGGCCTCGTGACGGCGGCGACGCTTCTTCTCGGTTTCCCGACGGCCTATGTCATTTCGCTGGCGCCCGCGCGCATTGCCGGCTTCATGCTGCTGATGGTGCTGCTGCCGCTCTGGACCTCGCTTCTGGTGCGCACCACCGCCTGGGTCGTGCTTTTGCAGACGGACGGCGTCATCAACCAGGCGCTCCTGGCGCTCGGCCTCACCACCGAAAAGCTGCAACTGATGCTGACGCGCTTCGGCACGGTGACGGCAATGACCCATATCCAGCTTCCCTTCACCATCCTGCCGATCCTCAGCGTCATGAAATCCATTCCCGCGGGACAGATGCGGGCGGCGCGTTCGCTCGGTGCCCCGCCGTTCTTCGCCTTCTGGCGGGTCTACGCGCCGCAGACGCTTCCGGGCGTCGCCGCCGGCTGCCTGATGACCTTCATCCTGTCGCTCGGCTACTACATCACGCCCGCGCTGGTCGGCGGCCCGCGCGACCAGATGCTCTCGAACTTCATCGCCACCTATATCAACCGCGACCTGAACTGGGGCATGGCGGCGGCGCTGGCCGGCCTGCTTCTCGTCATGACGATCTCCATCTATCTCCTGTTCCTGCGCCTCGTCGGCGCGGAGCGTATCAAGCTTGGATAGAACCATGTGGCTTCCCGCTTACGCGACCCGCAGCGAACGGCTCTGCCGCATCGCCGTCGTCCTCTTCGCCTTCGCCGTGCTCGCCTTCCTGATCGGGCCGCTCTTCGTCGTCTTCCCGCTCTCGGTCTCGAAGGATCCGTTCTTCACCTTCCCGATCCGGGAATATTCGTGGCGCTGGTATGCGGATTTCTTCCAGAACGCTCGCTGGATGCAGAGCCTCGTCAATAGCCTCGCCGCCGCCGCCCTCAGCACGCTGATCGCGACCGTCCTCGGCACGCTCGCCGCCCTCGGCATCAGCCGCCCCGGCTTCCCCGCGCGCAAGGCCGTGATGGCACTGATGATCTCGCCGATGATCATGCCGGTCGTCATCGTCGCCGTCGGGGCCTACATGTTCTTCGGTTCACTGGGGCTGACCAACACGCGCACCGGCCTCGTGCTGGCCCATGCGGCGCTTGCCATCCCCTTCGTGGTCGTCACCGTGCTCTCGGCGCTGTCGACCTACGACACCAATCTCAGCCGGGCGGGCGCAAGCCTCGGGGCGGGACCGGTCAGCGTGTTCTTCGCCGTCACGTTGCCGCTCATCCTGCCCGGCATCGTTTCGGGCGCGCTGCTCGCCTTCGCGGTGTCCTTCGACGAGGTAATCGTCGCCCTGTTTCTCACCGGGGCCGACCAGCGCACCCTGCCGGTACAGATGTTCTCCGGCATCCGCGACCAGATCAACCCGACGATCATGGCGGCGGCCAGCCTGCTGACCACCGTCTCCATCGCACTCTTCGTGGTGCTGAGCCTGATCGGGCGGGCGCGCCGCGCCTGATCAGCCGTCCCGGTTGCTGGCGAGGAATGCATCGGCGAAATGCGCCGCAAAACTTTCGGCAACCGGCGAGCGCTTGCGATCCGAACTCAGATAGATGCCGACGACGACGTCGGCGAGGCGCGGCAGACCGAGCGCCTCGTCGAGCGTCCTCAGCTTGCTCGGCACGATGCGGCGGGCGAGCACCGTGTTGCCGAAGCCGGAGCCGACGGCAGCCTCCAGCCCGGCAAGGCTGGGGCTGGTATAGACGAGATCGTAGCCGCGCCCGTCGCGCTGCAGCGCCGTCAGCATGGCGCGGCGATAGAGGCAGCCTTCCGGATAGCAGACGATGCGCAGGTTCGCGCTTCCATCCGTCACGACGGAGGTCGGCGTATCGCCGACCCAGGCGAGCGGTTCCTTCCAGGTCATGAACGCGCCTTCCGCCGGCCCGTCCGGCGTCATCGCCACGACGAGATCGTAGAGGCCGTTGCGCAGCCCCTGCAGCAGGACATGCGAGAGATCGCAGACCACCTCAAAGCGGAAATCGTGGCCGCTGCGGGCAAGACGCGGCATTAGCTTCGGCAGGAAATGGTCCGCATAGTCGTTGGGAATGCCGAGGCGGATCTTGCCGTGCTGGTCCCGCCTGGAGAGCCGCAGCACCATCTCGTCGTTGAGCGTCAGCATCTGCCGGGCATAACTCGCCACGAGCTCGCCCGCCTCGGTCGGCTGGGCGCTGGCATCCTTGGCGAAGAGGGAAACGTCGAGAAGCTCCTGGAGCTTCTTCATCTGCAGGCTGATGGCCGGCTGGGTGCGGCCGAGCTGCTCGGCGGCGCGCGTATGGCTGCGCAGGTCGATGACCGCGAGGAAGGTGCGAAGAAGATCGGTCGGAATGTTTCTCACGGGATCGGCACCGCTCCAAAAGGAAACGGGCCGATCGGGCGGCCCGTTCCAAGTTGCCCGCGGACGGGTCAGGCGGGGAGGATATTATGCTCCGGACCGAAGGGAAAGCCCGTGATGTTCTCGCTGCCGGTCTCGGTCATCACGAGGATATCGTGCTCCCGGTAGCCGCCGGCGCCCGGCATGCTCTCCGGAATGGTCAGCATCGGCTCCATGGAGACGACCATGCCGGGTTGCAGCACCGTGTTGATGTCCTCGCGCAGTTCCACGCCCGCCTCGCGGCCGTAATAGTGCGAGAGCACGCCGAAGGAATGACCGTAGCCGAACGAGCGGTAGCCGAGCAGGCCGTGCTCTCGGTAGATCTCGTTGAGTTCCGTCGCGACGTCGCCGCAGCGCGCGCCGGGCTTGAGGAGTTCGAGGCCACGGCGATGGACGGCGCAATTGATCTCCCAGATGCGCAGGTGCTCGTCGCTGGCGTGGTCGAGGAACAGCGTGCGCTCCAGCGCGGTATAGTAGCCCGCGATCATCGGGAAGCAGTTGAGCGAAAGGATGTCACCCTTCTCCACCCGGCGTGCGGTCACCGGATTGTGCGCGCCGTCCGTGTTGACGCCCGACTGGAACCAGACCCAGGTGTCCATCAGCTCGGCATGGGGAAAACGGTTCGCGATATGGCGGACCATGGCCTGCGTTCCCGCCAGCGCCACCTCGTATTCCGGCACGCTTTCGCGAACGGCGTTTGCCACCGCCGCCCCGCCGATATCGGCCGTCGCGGCACCCTCCTTGATGAGCACGATCTCCTCGGCCGACTTGATCGTCCGCAGCCACATGGTCGGCGCGCCGATATCGACGAATTCGACATGCGGAAACGCCTCCTCCAGCAGCCGGCGCAGGTCGAGATTGACCTGGTCGAACTCGATGCCGATGCGCGAGACCTTCGGCAGCAGCGTCTGCAGGGCATGGAAGAAATTGTCGCGCTGCCAGTCGGTATAGGTGATGTTGTCGCCGAAGGTGCGCCGCCAGGGCTGGCCCGCATCGATGCCCGCGGAAACCGACGTCGCCTTTTCCGGCGTGATGACGAAAGCATAACGACGGCCGAAGGAGCAGTAGAGGAAATCGGAGAAATAGCAGATGTTGTGGTAGGAGGTGAGGATCGCCGCATCGAGCTTCAGCTCCTCCAGGATGCGCCGCATGGCATTCTGCCGCCGCTCCATCTCGCCCGCCGAAAATGTCGGCCGCACCTTCTCGCCATTGTGCATCTCCTGCAGCCGCAGCAGCTGGTTCGGCATCCCTCGCGCAAACATGTTCATTCGAAAAACTCCCTTGACCGCGGCCAATCGCGCCGGTTGACGGGATTCAAGGTAGAAATCTTCGCTGTCGCTGGAAAATTAGAAGTTCCAATGGAGCCATAAGGGGCAACGCAGCAATCTAAAAAGAAAGGGCGACACCAATGGTACCGCCCCTTTTCTTCCTTAAAGGATACCGCTCAGGCCGCCCTTGCAGCCGTCACGAAGGCCTTGATCTTGTCGAGGTCCTTGCGGAAGCCACCTTCGGGCAGCGGCTTGTTGGTGTGGGTCAGCGAATCCACGGCCCAGGGTTTGACGGCGGCGATGGCGGCCGCGACATTGTCCGGTCCGAGCCCCCCGGCAAGAATGACCGGCAGCTTGCTGCGCTCGACGATCGCGCGGCTCAGCGACCAGTCATGGGTGACGCCCGCCGCACCGATGCCGCCGATATGGGCGGCGACGGAATCCAGGATGAAGCTGTCGCAATAGGGCTCGAAGGCAGCAGCATGATCAAGCGCTTCCGGCCCGGTCATCGGGATGGCCTGCAGGATGCCGAGGTCCGGATAGAGCGGCAGCAGGGTTTCGCGGAGCTGGCGCACATGATCCGGCGTCACAAGCGTGATGTCGCCGCACAGATGCAGCACGTCCGGCCGGACGGCGGCGACCATGTCGGCGATGGCGCCAAGATCGCTCTCCACCGACAGCGCGACGCGCGACGCCCGGCCCTTCAGTGCATCGGCGATCTCGCGCGCCGTCGCGAAGCTGATTTCGCCCGGCAGGCCGCGATTGGAGGGGGTCAGGCCGAGATAGTCGACGCCCGCCTCTGCCGCGGCGATCGCCTCGGAAACGGTCTGCATGGTGTAGATCTGAATTTTCACGGCATTCCCTGTCTTGGAACTAGATGGACTTGGGAAGGATGGCGTTGACCATCCGCTCCTCGGTGAGCTGGGCCCGCTCGGCATTGCGCGCGACGAGGGCGGAATAGAGCGCGTCGATCAGCGCCATCTGGGCGATCTGTGCGGCCATCGGCTCGCTGCCCTGCTCGTGCGAGACGCTGACGAGGACGACATCGGCAAGCCGCGCCAGCGGCGAGGCGCTGTTGCCGGTGATGCAGAGCGTCTTTGCCCCGCGCGACTTCGCTTCCTGAAGCACGAGCACCGGATCGCTGGTGATGCCAGAGTAGGAGATGACGACGACGAGGTCTTCCGGCCCGGTCAGCGCCGAATGCATGATCTGCAACTGGGAATCGACGGGTGCATCGCACCGGAGACCGAGCCGGATGCAGCGCTGATAGAGAGCCTGCGCGACGATGCCCGATCCGCCGACGCCGCCGACAAGGATATGGCGCGCGCCGGCGATGAGATCGAGCGCGCCGGCAAAGGTCGCCTCGGAAAGCACGCCCTGCGTATCGTTGATCGCCTGCGCCACGGCGCGGAACAAGCGGCCGGCAGCCTGAAGGTCGCTCGCATGGGGCTCGCTGGCGTTCGTGTCCTGGCTCTGGCGCGGCTCCTGGACCAAGGCCAGCTTGAGATCGGTGAAGCCCTCGAAGCCGGCGGTGCGACACATGCGCAGCACGGTCGTGTCGCTGACGTCCACCGCCTGGGCGATGGCCGACATGGAATTGCGGATGGTCGCCTCGACATTGTCGAGCACCCAGAGCGCAACGCGACGCTCGGAGTCCGACAGTTTCGGCAGCACGCTGCGCAGCCGGCTGCTCGCGGGATTGGACGGACCACGCAGGTCAACGGTCATGGCGGCTCTTTCGCGGTCTGACACGGTCGATAGCGGTGACGCTAGCATGGGCATGTTGTGGTGTCACTATGGACAGCTAGTTTTTGTTGTGGCATCACTTCATATGGCGGCGGAGGGCGCTGCCCCATCGTTTCGGGAGGATATCGTGAAGCTGAAACGTCTTCTCATTGCCGGCGCCGCGCTTGCGCTCACCGCACTTCCGGCCGCGGCCGGCGAGCTTTCCTTCTGGCATGCCTATGCCGGGCAGCAGGACAAGATCGATTTCATCACCTTCGCGCTCGACGAATTCGCCAAGAAACATCCCGACATTACGCTGGATGTCGTCGCGGCCGAGCAATCGGCCTACAAGACGAAGCTCAACACCGCCATGGCGTCCGGCAACCCGCCGGACGTCTTCTACACCCTGCCCGGCGGCTTCCTGAATGCCTTCGTCAAGGGCGGCCAGATGTATGCGCTCGATGCCGATCTTGCCAAGGACGGCTGGCGCGACAGCTTCCTGGAAAGCGCCATCGCCCAGACCAGCAAGGACGGCAAGACCTATGCGGTGCCCGTCGACGTCGATTCCGTCGTCTTCTGGTACGACAAGGCGCTGTTCGCCGAAAAGGGCTGGACCGTTCCGAAGACCTATGACGAGCTGATGGCGCTCGCCGAGAAGGTCAAGGGAGAGGGCCTCGTGCCCTTCTCGCTCGGCAACAAGGATTCCTGGCCGGCCACCTTCTGGTTCCAGTACATGGAAATGCGCCTGAAGGGCTCCGGTGTCGTCGCGTCCTTCGTCAATGGCGACGCCGCTGCGACGCTCGGCGCAGAGGGCGAAAAGGCCTTCCAGACGGTCGCCGAGATCGCCAAGAAGGAGTATTTCCCGATCGGCTTCAACGGCATGAGCGACCAGGAAGCCAACATGCTCTTCCTCAACGGCCAGGCCGCCATGCTGCTCAACGGTACCTGGCAGATCGGCGCATCGGCCGATGCACCCGAGGGTTTCGAGCTTGGCTACTTCGCCTTCCCGAGCGTTTCCGGCGGCGCGGGAGACCAGACGGACGTACTGGCTGGCGTTGCCGCCTCCTTCGGCATTTCGGAGAAGACGGACAACAAGGCCGACGCGGTCACGCTGTTGAAGTTCCTCTCCTCGCCCGAGGTGATGACCAAGTATGTCGAGCTGCGCAAGACGATGGTGACCGTCAAGGGCGCCACCACCGAGGCCGCTGCCGGTCCCGTGCTCTACGGCATCAGCAACGACCTGATGAACGCCGCCGGCCATCTCGATTCCTTCTACGATACGGCCATGCCGCCGGCTGCGACGAACATCTACTACACGACGCTGCAGGGCGTGCTCGACGGTTCCGTTGCGCCCGCCGACGGTGCCAAGCGTCTCGAAGACGCGCTGAAGGCGAACAAGTAGGAAAACAGCCCGCCGGCGCTTCAACGTGGGCGGGCCGATACCTCCAGGAAACCGGCGGGATGATGCGCGCTGACATCGGCTTTGCGAAGAGACACAATCGGGCGGCGCTGGTCTTCCTGGCGCCGGCTCTCGTCTTCGTCTTCGCCTTCGTCGCCTATCCCGTCGTCTATGCCGGCTGGTTGTCGATGTTCCAGTGGGACGGCGCCTCCCCGCCGCTCTTCGTCGGCGCCGGCAATGTCCTCAGGCTTGCCGCCGACCCGATCTTCTGGGCCTCACTCGGCCGCAACCTGCTCGTCGCGCTCTCGGCCATCGTCTTCCAGGTCTTTCTGGCGCTGGTCATCGCCTATTGCCTGGTGCGCATCGTGCCGGCCTTCAGCCGCATCTTCCTGTTCTTCTATCTCGTGCCCGTCATGGTCAGCGAGATCTGCATCGGCCTGCTCTGGCGCTTCATGTACAATCCCTATTTCGGGCTGGTGAACGCGGCGTTGAAAGTGGTGGGCCTCGACAGCCTGAAGCGCGGCTGGCTCGGCGAATCCGACACCGCCTTCCTCGCCGTCGTCGTGGTCATGAGCTTCACCTATCTCGGGCTCTATGTGCTGCTCTTCACCGCGGCCGTGCGTTCCGTGCCGGAAAGCGTCTACGAGGCGGCGGAGATCGACGGCGCGGGCCATCGGCGCAAGTTCGTCTCGATCACCATCCCGATGGTCTGGGATGCCGTGCGCGCCAACTCGCTGCTCGCCATCATCGGCTCGCTCAAAACCTTCTCTCTGGTGTTCGTGCTCACCAATGGCGGGCCGAGCCACGCCAGCGAGGTCATTTCCACCTATCTCTACAAGATGGGCTTCGGCAGCTTCGAGATGGGCTATGCCGCAACCATCGGCTTCGCCCAGATGGTGCTGACGGCCCTCGCCGCCTGGATCATCTTCCGCTACATGAAGCGCAAGGGGGACGCATGACGACGGTCGTCCACCGCTGGAACCGCACGAACAGCGTCGTGCTCGCGCTCCTCACCCTGCATGTGCTGATGGTGATCTTCCCCTTCATCTGGATGATCTACAGCACCTTCAAGACGAACAAGGAATTCATGCGCTCCGTCTGGTCCTTCCCGACCAGCCTCAATTTCGACGCCTACATCGGGGCGTGGAGCGGCGGGGCGCTCGGCGGCTACGCCGTCAATTCGCTGATCGTCATGGCCGGCGCGACACTGATCACCGTCCTCGTCTCAACGCTCGCGGGCTACGCGCTCGCCATCTACCGGCCCCGCTGGATGCCGGCGGTGGAACTGTCCCTCACCGCCGCCATGGCGATCCCCGCCTATGTGGCGCTGGTGCCGCTCGTCGTGATGCTGCGCGGAGCCGGCCTGCTGGACACCCATCTCGGCGTCATCCTGCCGACAGCGGCCTTCAACGTGCCCGTATCGATCTTCATCATGCAGGCCTTCTTCAACACGCTGCCGCGCGAACTCTTCGACGCCGGCCGCGTCGACGGCGCTTCCGAATGGCAGATCTTTCGCAAAGTCGCCCTGCCCATCGCAAGGCCGGCCATGTTCACCGTCGCCATCGTCAACATGATCTGGGTGTGGAACGACTTCCTCTTCCCCGTCGTCTTCATCAACAATCCGGCGCGCAAGACCCTGCCCGTCGGCCTTACCGATTTCGTCGGCGAGCACATCACCAACTATCCGGCGATGCTGGCGGCTATCCTGATCGCGGCCATCGCCCCGCTCATCCTCTTTGTCTATTTCGAACGCCAGATCACGGCCGCCCTCATCGGCGGCGCCGTGAAGGAGTAACACAATGTCTGCCAAGGATTACCAGTTCGCCAGCCGCGCCGTCTTCTACGAGCCTGAGGAACACTCCCAGTCGATCAGCTACCCGATCTACATGTCGGCGAACTTCCAGTATGCCGGCGACATCTACGACCAGATCGTGGCCGGCGCGCGCAAGGAAGTGAACATCTATTCGCGCTGCGGCAATCCGACAGAGTACAAGTTCGAAGAGCATATCGCGCAGCTCACAGGCGGCACCGGCTGCCTTGCCACGGCATCCGGCATGGCAGCGATCTCGCATGCGCTCTTCGGCATCCTGAAGGCCGGCGATCATATCGTCGCCGACCTCACCACCTATTCCTCGACCCATGAATTCTTCGACCACCGCGCCCAGGATTTCGGCCTGAAGGTCAGCCTCGTCGATTGCACGGATGTGCGTGCCGTCGAGAACGCCTTCACCGCCGAAACCAAGGTCCTCTATGTCGAGGCCATCGCCAACCCGACGATGAAGGTGCCGCCGCTCAGAAAGCTGGTCGAGATCGCCCATGCCCGCGGCATCGTCGTCATCTGCGACAACACCTTCGCCTCCCCCGCCGTCTGCCGCCCGCATGAATTCGGCGTCGACGTCGTCGTCGAAAGCGCCACCAAGTTCATCGGCGGCCACAACGATGCCGTCGGCGGCGTCATCACACTGAAATCGGACATCCTGCCCACCGACTGGCTGGAGGATGTGCGCTGGAACACGCTGAACAAGCTCGGCGCGCCGCTCTCTCCCTTCAACGCCTGGCTGCTTCTGCGCGGCGCCCAGACCCTGTCGCTGCGCCTCGAAAAGCAATGCGCCAACGCGCTGGCGCTGGCAAAGCACCTGGAGGCTCATCCGCGCGTCAAGCGTGTCTTCTATCCCGGCCTGCCCTCGCATCCGAACTACGCTGCAGCCAGCGAGCAGTTGCAGGGCGGCGGTGCGATGCTCTCCTTCCAGGTGGCCGACGAAGCCTCCGGCGCACGCCTCCTCAAGCGGCTGAAACTGTGCTCCTTCGCAGCCAGCCTCGGCGGCCTTCGCACCACCACGCAGGTTCCCGCCACCATGGCCTTCCTCGACATTCCAAGCCAGGAACGCGAGGCGATGGGCGTGGTCGACGGCCTGGTGCGCTTCTCGGTCGGCATCGAACATATCGACGACATCATCGCCGATGTGGATCAGGCGATCGCGTTGATGCACGTCGATCTCTGAGGCCGCCCGATGGCCGCGGTCGTCCTGCTCGGCGATATCAATATCGACCTCGTGCTCGATATTCCCTTCTACCCGCCCGAGGGCGGGGAAGGCATCGCCACGCACCAGACCGTGGCACTCGGCGGTTCGGCCACCAACACGGCGATTGCCCTTGCCCGCTCCGGCCACGAGGCCCGCCTGATCGGGCGTATCGGTGCGGATGCCTGGGGCCGGCAGGCGCTTTCGGATCTTGTCGGAGCCGGCGTTGCGACCCGCTGGATCGGCGAGGATCCGGCCGAGCCGACGCAGATCAACGTGGTGACGGTGGGTGCGAGCGGCGAACGCACCATGTTCGCCTATCGTGGCGCCAATGCCCATCTCGTGCCGGACGACATTGCCGAAAGCGCCTTCGAAGGCGCCGCGCTGTTCCATCTCTCCGGCTATGCGCTGCTTCAAGCCCCCCAATCGCAGGCCGCCTGCCGCGCCATCGATATTGCAGCAGCGCGGAGCATCCCCGTCAGCCTCGACGTGCCCGGCGGCGTCGCCTCGACAATCGCCGGCAAGGTGCTGAGCCTTCTGCCGAAGCTGGAGATGATCCTGCTCGACGGCGCCGACCTTCCCCGCCTCCTGCATCGGCCGCAGGGGAGCGACCTTGAGCCGATGCTCGCCGCGCTGCTGGCGGGTGGCGTGCGACGCATCGCGCTCAAGGGGGATGGAGCCGCATCACGCCTCTGCCGACGCGAAGGCACCGACAGTGCCCCGTGGTTTTCCACCGCGGCAGTGGACACGACCGGCGCCGGCGATGCCTTCGCCGCCGGCCATATCCACGGC
This sequence comes from Shinella sp. SUS2, assembly GCF_001262505.1. Taxonomy (GTDB): domain Bacteria; phylum Pseudomonadota; class Alphaproteobacteria; order Rhizobiales; family Rhizobiaceae; genus Shinella. The sequence continues at coordinate 57,191 of NZ_KQ410733.1, read as the reverse complement.
AGCCTCACCGGCCTCAACGGCCCCGACTGCTGCCGCCTCGCCAACGCCTTCGGCGCCGTCGCCGTGACGCGCAAGGGCGCAGGCATCGCCATGCCGTGCCTTCAGGACGCCTTGCAGCTGATGGCGCGCTGATCCAGGTTTTCCGACAGACGTGACCTTTTCCAAGAAAAGGCCGCAGGCGGGTACGACCTGCCAAGGATGCTCGCGCGCGGCGGTGCCGGTCCGTCCCGATAGAGGATGGCTCGCGACCAAAGCCGGGCGCCTGAAACGGGGCGAAGACATCGGGCCTCCTTGACTGAGCAATATATTGCTCATAGCATCCTGTGCAATCATCCCTGTCCTGAAGACAGCAAACCGCACGCTCTCCATCGCCTGCTGCCGATGTCCGAGACACCAAAGGAGTTGCCCCATGAAGATTCGTGATTTCGGCGTTGAAATCTGGATGAACCGCTATGAAAACAATTGCGAACTGAACATCGCCGAGACCTGTGTCGAATCTCTGACCGTCGCCGAGCTCCTGGAGATGGCGGGCAAGACCGACACGATCCTCTCCGAGCTTCTGCCGATAAAGCTGACCTACGGGGCGATCGAGGGCAGCGAGCGCCTGCGCAAGCTGGTCGCCGCCCTCTACGAGAAGCAGGCGGTGGAAAACGTCGTCATCACGCATGGTGCGATCGGCGCGAACGCGTTGGTGCACGGCACGCTCGTCGAGCGCGGCGACCGCGTCATCTCCGTGCTGCCGACCTACCAGCAGCATTACTCCATCCCGGAGAGCATCGGCGCCGACGTGCAGATCCTCCGGCTGACGGAGGCGACCGGTTTCCTACCCGATCTTGAGGAACTGAAGCGGCTGGCGACGCCGGGCACGAAGCTCATCGCCATCAACAACCCCAACAATCCCACCGGCGCACTGATGGATCGCGCCTATCTGGAGAAGGTCGTCGAGATCGCCCGGGCCGCCGGCGCCTGGATCCTCTGTGACGAGGTCTATCGCGGCACGGACCAGGAGGGCGACGGCATGACCGCCTCGATCGCCGATCTCTACGAAAAGGGCATCAGCACTGCCAGCATGTCGAAGACCTTCGCGCTTGCAGGTCTGCGTCTCGGCTGGATCGCCGGACCGGTAGACCTGCTGCACGCCGTCTCGATCCACCGCGACTACAACACGATCAGCGTCGGGATGCTGGACGACCACTTCGCCGCCATCGCGCTGGAGAACCGCGACAAGATCCTTGCCCGCAGCCGCGCCATCACCCGCAGCAACCTCGCAACACTTGCGGCCTGGGTCGACGGCGAGCCGCTGGTCTCCTGGATCAAGCCGAAATCCGGCACAACCGCGCTCCTGAAGTACCACCTGCCTCTCTCCTCCGTGGAGTTCTGTGAAGGGCTGCTGGCGCGCACCGGCGTGATGCTGACGCCCGGAAGCGCCATGGACATGGAAGGTTATGTACGGATCGGCTTCACCAACAACGGCACGGTGCTGGCGGAAGGGCTGAAACGCATCTCGACCTTCCTGCGGGAACAGCAGGCAGCGGCCGCCTGAGCAGGGCCGGGTGCCGATGTCGCCCTGCTCTGTCCAAGTGGACAATTGTCTCAATAGACGGCCTCGTCAGGTGTTTGCACCTTTTTCGGCATAGGCAGGCCCGCGCACGGCCGGCATAGAGCCGGTATGCTTGGAGAATTCGCCGATCGGTCGCGGCCGGCCGACGAGATAGCCCTGCACCTCCTGGCAATCTTCGGCGCTGAGGAAGGCGAGTTCTTCCGCCGTCTCCACGCCTTCCGCAAGGACCGGCAATTCGAGGCCGCGGCCAAGGCCGAGCACGGCCTTCACGATCGCCGCCGCCTGCCCGTTTCCGTCGACCGAGCGGATGAACGATGCATCGATCTTGATCTTGTCGAAGGGAAACGCCCGCAGGTTGGAAAGCGAGGAATAGCCAGTTCCGAAATCGTCCATGGCGATCCGGACCCCGAGAGCCTTCAACTGGCGTAGCGTCGCAAGGGCCCGGTTGAAGTCACGGATGAGAGCGGTCTCAGTGATTTCCAGTTCGAGGCGATGGGGCGCAAGGCCTGTCTGGAGCAGCGTTTCGTGCACCAGCTGGGCGAAATGGGCACTGTGGAGCTGGATCGGCGAGACATTGACGGCAATGCCGAGCGGATGCGCCCAGCCCGCCGCCTCCCGGCAGGCCTCACGCAGCACCCATTCGCCGATCGGCAGGATGAGCCCGCATTCCTCCGCGATGGGAATGAACACGTCCGGTCCGATACGACCCCGCTCGCGGCTGTTCCAGCGCAGCAGCGCCTCGAAGCCGACGACCTCCCGGTCCGCGGTACGGGCCTGCGGCTGGTAGACGAGAGAGAGCTCGCGCCGCACGATGGCGTGCCGCAGGTCGTGTTCGATGCGGCGACGTTCGCGCACCTGCTCGCCCATGGCGCTCTCGAAGAAACGGTAGATGCCGCGCCCGTCCGCCTTTGCGCGATAGAGCGCAGTGTCGGCATGGCTCATGAGCGACGTCCGGTCGGCCGCGTCCGCCGGAAAGAGCGCGATGCCGATGCTCGTCGAGATCAGGCCGTCCGTGGCGGAAGCATTCTCATTTTCCGTCCGCAATGCATCAAGCACGCTCTCGGCGATCCGCCCCGCCTGCATGGGATTGCTCAGACCAGGCGCGATGATGGCGAATTCGTCACCGCCAAGCCTTGCCATCAGCTGGCCCTTGCGCAGGACCCTTGAAGCCGACAGCGCCACCTTCTGAAGCAGCTTGTCGCCAGCGGCATGGCCGAAGAGGTCGTTGACCTCCTTGAAGCGATCGAGATCAAGGCAGAGCACCGCCAGATGCGACCCGCCCAGACGCCCGTTCGGCTGATGGGCGGCGATCTGCTCGTCGAGCTCGCTGTTGAAGCTGTTTCGGTTGGCAAGGCCCGTCAGGGTATCGTGGTGGGCAAGGAAGTGGATGTTGTTTTCGGCCTTCTTGCGGGCACGCAGGTCCCTGACGGCGATGGCGCTGTGCGGCGCGTTGGCAAAGCCGATCGGCCGGGAAACCACCTCGACATCGATCATTGCCCCGTCAATCGCGCGCAGCCGCGTTTCGAAAGCCGTGTTCGGCCTGTCCGCGAGCTGGCGACGGGCCGCCGCATCGGGCAGGAATGTCGCAAGCGCGGCGCCGATCACCTGCTCCTGCGGGCAGGCGACGAGTGTCTCGAAGCTGGCATTGGCCGAAACGACCACCCCCTGCCGGCAGACCAGAAGGCCCTCGAAGGCGGCATTGGCCAGTGCCCGCATGCGCTCCGATTCCCGCTCGGCAAGCCGGCGGTCGCGAATGTCGAGCGCCAGCGCGGCGAAGGTCAGAAGCAGGATGGTGAACGCCGCGATCGAGACCAGCACGGCCAGCCAGCCCGTCGGGATAGCCAGCGGGGAGACTTGATAGCGTGGATCGGGAACGATCGCCGCCGCGCCCATGGCCGTGAAATGATGGCTGACGATGGCAAGGGTCAACAACAACGCTCCCCCGGCGAGTGCCGCCTTGCTGCGCTCGCGCAGACCGACCGGCAGGGCACAGGCGCCGATCACCGTACCGAGTATGATTGAGGCGGCGACCAGCACCGGGTCCCACTCGATGCGGCCGGGAATTTCGAAGGCGGCCATGCCCGTGTAGTGCATCACCGCGATGCCGCCGCCGACAACTGCCCCACCCAGCCAGCGTGCAAACCGGATACGGGCCAGCGCGACCGAAAGCCCGAGGCGCGTCAGCAGGATCGCATCCAGCAGCGAGACCGCCGTGAGTGCGATGTTATAGCCGGTCGGCATGGCCGGGGAGAAGGCGAGCATTGCGATGAAGTGCGTGGCCCAGATGCCGAAACCCGTCGCCGTCGCGGCAACCCACAGCCAGATCGTCCGAAGCGGCCCCTGCGTACGCAGCACATGGTGCAGGAGGCTGATCGCAGCGAAGGAGGCCAGGGTGCAAACCAGCCCGGCGAGGAGCACGAGCCGCAGATCGTGCTCGTTCACGAGGCAGCCATATACCGTCAACATTCGCTAAAACTCCATCCTGTGCATGCTCGAGGTGACACCAACCGGCAATCCGCTGCCTGATGCGGCCTGCAACGAAGCCCGGGACCGGCATCCCTTTCGGGCTTGCCGGTCCCGGATATCTCAGAACTCCTGCCACTGATCGCCCTGTGGAGCATGGGCGAGGGCGGCAGAGCCGGAGAACGCACTTGCGACCTTGCGGGTCAGCGCCCGGACGGGAGAACTCCCGGAAGAGGGAACGACGGCAACCGGAGCATGCTCCCGCTCGTGCAGCTTGAACTGGGCCAACAGCTGAGAAAGAGCAGTGACATCGCTGGAGAGGCTGTGCGTTGCCGCCGTCGTCTGTTCAACCATGGCCGCATTCTGCTGCGTGCCCTGGTCCATGGAATTGACGGCCGTGTTGATTTCCGAAAGTCCGATCGACTGCTCACGCGCCGCCTCGACGATGGCGACGACATTGCGGTTGATTTCCTGTACCTCCGTCGCGATCGTGCCAAGCGCGGCACCCGTTTCGCGGACCTTCTGCACGCCAGCCTGCACCTGCTGGCTGGAAGCGCCAATGAGGTTCTTGATATCCTTGGCGGCCGCCGCCGAACGCTGGGCGAGTTCACGCACTTCCTGCGCGACCACTGCAAAGCCCTTGCCGGCTTCCCCGGCTCGGGCAGCCTCGACGCCGGCATTGAGCGCCAGGAGGTTCGTCTGGAAGGCGATCTCGTCGATCACGCTGATGATGTTGGTGATCTCGCCGGAGGATTTCTCGATCAGCTGCATCGCCTCGATCGCGTCGCGCACCACGATGGCGGAGCGCTCCGCCCCTTCCCGGGTGCGGGCCACGAGTGTGCCGGCCTCTTCCGCTCGACGGGCCGAATCCTTCACCGCGGTCGTGATTTCCTCCAGCGCGGCCGCCGTCTCCTCGACGGATGCGGCCTGCTGTTCAGTCCGGCGGGCGAGATCGTCCGCGCCCGAGCGCATCTCGTTTGCACCGGCATTGATGCTGCGGGTGCTTTCCTCGACCCGCTTCAAGGTGTTCTGCAGCTTGACCATCGAGTCGTTGAAGTTGGTGCGCAAGCCATCGAGATTGAGACCGAAGGGCTCGTGGGCGCGGTGGGTCAGATTGCCGTTGGACAGCTGTTCGAGGCCCGTGGCGAGCGCGTCCACGGCGGCCTGGATGGCGGCGGCCTCGCGTGCCTTCTGGGCCTCGCGCTCCAGCCGCTCGTTTTCCGAGAGGCTGCGGTTCGATGCCGCTTCCTGCTCAAGCCGGATGCGCTCGACGGCGTTGTCGCGGAACACCGCAACGGCGGCGGCCATCTGGCCGACTTCGTCCTTGCGGCCAAGTCCCGAAACCGGCGCTTCCGTTTCTCCGTCGGCAAGGCCCAGCATGCGCTGACGAAGGGCATCCACCGGCCGGGTAATGCCGTAGATGGTTATTGCGAGCGATGCGGCCAGTGCGGCCACCAGGACGAAACCGAGCGCTATGAGCGACGACTTGATCGTGAAATCCGTTCCATTCGCCAGGACTTCGGTCTGCGCATCGATGGATGCGGTGTTCTCATCGATGAATGTGCCGAGCATCTTGCGAAGCTCGATAATCGCGACGTCCTGCTGGGCGAGGATGGGGCGGGCCGCGTCATTCTCATTGCGCGAACCGAACTCAACGGCCTTGCTCAACTCTGCAAAAATCGCCTGAGCCTTGCCAATCATGCCATCAATAGCGGTCGCCGCTTCCGGCAGGCGCTGCTTGGCTGCCTCGAAGCGCTCGATCGCCTGCTTCGAACTGTCTGCAAAACTGCCGAGGAGTTGCTGCATTTCCGGTGCCTTCGCATCGTAAGCGAGGACCTTGTAGGCGACATAGGCCGCGGTGTGCACACTCGTATTGGCCCGCGACAGGAGCAGGGTCGCACGGTTGTCGCTCGAGACAAACGCGCTGTAACTCTCATCGGCGCGATGGTAACTCCAGGACAGGTAAGCAATGCTGGCAATGACGATCGCGCTTAGCGCGACGACTGGAACCAGCACTTTCGTTATGATCTTGGCATTCTGCAGAAAGGACATGAGTGCCTCGCGAGGATGGAAAAACGGTGGTGCAACCGCCTCATCCGCGCATCAACGAGCCGCCCGGCCCATCGCGGGCAGGCAACCAATGCCACATTGTTTTCGGGAAATGTGGAACTCCGACTGAGCAGATGGGGTAATCGACTAGGAAAAATATTACATCCATTTGTTAATTCGGGCTTAAACAGGAAATATTACTCGGAAAATACCATAGATTGCAAAAATTTAACTGTACATCTCATTGAACATTGAGTTTATCTCATTCACCTGAACCAAATTCACCGGTATAGAACAGCAATTTACTTCCTAAGATTGCATTATTATAAAAATACACGTATTCTGTCCGTTTCCACTACCAATGCGATCAAAGTCGACCTCATATTCCCGAAAAGAGGGAATGAAGGGTATCAACCGCGCCTCTACAGGGAATACAGAGTGGGGACGCTACCGGCGTGCAGTCTTGAGAACCCAGGAGCAAAACCCGTCGATCAGCGGCTCATGACGCCGGGCGTGTTTGATGTTCATGTAATAGGCCCGTCCCGAGGGCATGCGGTGGCGGGAGGCGAGCACGACCCGTCCCTTTTCCAGTGCCCGTTCCGCGAGAAAATCCGGAACCAGCGCGCTACCAACCCCGGCCATCGCCATTTCCAGCCCGAAGACATAGTGGCTGGAGCCGATGAACGTGGATCGATCCACGGGTGTCGGCCAGAGATTGCCGGCCGTGCGGGAAAAGGCCAGCCAGTCGTCTCCAAAGACCGCCTCCTCGACATCATGCGTGATGAGCTGACTTCCTCTCCCGTGCTCGGGGGAAACCGCGATCAGCGTCTCGTCAAACAGCTTGCAGGACCAGTAACCCGATTTCAGCGGAGTGGTCGAAAAGAACACGTCCGCGATGCGGTCGCTGAGATCCATGTCTTCCGCATCCATCTTGACCCGCAGATGGTTGCGCCAGCCGGCCTGTGCCGAGCCCTCCAGCCGCGGAATGAACCAGCCGAGCCCGAAGCAGCTGCACATGGTGACCCGCAGGAAGCGACTGGAAGCTGCAATACCGTTTCGGACGGAAGAATCGATCTCCGAGAAAGCATATTTCAGGCTTTCGGCGATCTGCCGCCCCCGATCGGTGAAGGCGATGCTGCGGCCCTGCTTGACGAAAAGCTCCTCGCCGATCTGCTCCCTGAGACTGCGCAGCTGATGGCTGATCGCACTCGAGGTTATGCCCAGCTCCCGTGCCGCGCCCGCCAGCGAGGCATGCCGGTAGACACATTCGAACACCTGCAACGACCGAATATTGTAGTGCATCCGCGAACCCGCTCTCCCCTCGCCCACCTAACGAAGGAGAAAACTATCCGGGATACGCCCTCCGACAATAGAGGAACAGAGCTTCACAGATGTTTTGCAGGATTTATTCCTTATTTATGAATATCTCACTCAACAGTTGAGTCGATATAACCACCCAGGCCGTGCCGGGATACCGATTTGCGCCCATAGCGTGCCAGATGAGCGGCATGCCTTGCTTCAAACGCAGCTGCCTGCCGACATCCTTCGCCGGAAGTTCGTCATCATCGTCCCCCGCCACATTCAGCCCGAAGCGCCCTTGCCTTCTGCACGGTCAGGAGGTGGCCGCCGCCTTGCGGTCCCTGCCTGCACCGGCAATGGTGGTCAGCGCCGAGCGGATGGCCGATGGCGACGATGCCTTTGCCAGCGCACAGGTGGCCGTGGCGAGCGAGCCGACGCGGATCGACTGGCCCCCACGGGCATTGGCAAGCGCGAACATGCTCTCATCCGTGAGATCGTCGCCGATCGCGATCGGCAGGCGCCCCGCAAAGGCAGGCTGTTCCAGGTAGCTGGCAACAGCTTCTCCCTTGTCGGCACGCGAAGGGCGGATCTCGAAGACCATCTTGCCGGGCTGCAGCACCCAGGCGCAACCCGCCTCCTCGGCAAAGTCGCGCATGATCCTCTCGAGCGCCGTGTCATAGGCCGGCGCAAGCCGGTAATGGGCCGCGACGGCAGCGCCCTTGTCCTCGATGAGCACGCCCTCCATCCACGCCGTCTGCTCGATGAGACGTTGCTTCAGCGCAGCGAAGGCCGGTGTCGCGGAGACGACCGACGTCGCTCCGTCCGCGCCTCTGAACTCCGCACCATGCAGGCCGGCGATGGGAAAGCGAAAGGGGGCAAACAATCCATCGGCGAAGGGAAGACTTCGCCCGGTAACCAGCGCCAGCGCGCCGCCAAGGCGGGCGGATACGGCATCAAGGTCCGCCGGCAGCGACAGGGGGACCTGAATGGCATCGGGTGTCGCGGCAAGGTCGAGCAGCGTCCCGTCAATATCGAGGAAAAGCGCCCAGCGCTCGGGCTCGTCGATGAGGCGGCGGACAAGATGACGGGCTGCGGCATCCGAAGGCCGCAATTTCTCCAGTTCGTTCATCGGCAAGCAAGTAGATCGCAACCGCCGCGAGGCAAGGGCTGACGCCGAAACGGCGACCGGAACAAGTCTTTCCCCGGCGCATTGTGCCTTCGCACCGGGCAGAGGAGCCGACATGAACAATCAGAAGAAGAAGCCGCGACCGATCGAAGAAAACAGCGCCCCCGTCGCTCATGGAGCCGATGACCTGCCGGTCGTCAGGGTGACGAGCTACAATCTCGAACTGCGCGACAAGGACGGCTTCATCGGCGACAAGGCCAACAAGGCCGCCTTCCGCAACACGATCGAGGCGTGGCGCAAACGGGTCCGCACCGGCGGCCCGGATCCGCTGGGCGACGTGCCGACGGACGGTCTTTCCAAGAAGGAGATCGACGCGCTGCTTGAAGAGGGAGAAACGGAGGCCGCTTCCCTGGTGCTGGCGGCAATCGACGACTTTGCGACGGAACTTGCCGGCATTCTTGCGCGCTATCTCAGGGAGGAGGCCTGGAAAGGCACGGAGCGGATCGTGGTCGGCGGCGGCTTCAAGGACAGCAAGGCGGGCCTCATGGCGATTGCCCGTGCCCAGATCCGGCTCAAGGCCGAGGGGCTGAAAGTCAATCTCGTGCCGATCGCGCATCATCCTGATGAAGCCGGGCTTATCGGCGCCGTGCACCTCATCCCTTCCTGGATGCTGAAGGGCCATGATGCGATCCTCGCCGTGGATATCGGCGGCACCAACATCCGGGCCGGCATCATCAAGCTCAATCTCGACGACCAGCCGGATTTCTCCAAGGCCAGGGTCTGGAAATCGGAACTGTGGCGGCACGCCGACGACGAACCCCGCCGCACCGCGACCATCGAATATCTCGTGCGGATGATCGAAGCGCTCATCGCCAAGGCGGCGAAGGCCAAGCTTGCCCTCGCGCCGGTCATCGGCATCGGCTGCCCCGGCATTATCGCCGCCGACGGGTCGATCGCGCGGGGTGGCCAGAACCTGCCGGGCGGCAATTGGGAGAGTACGCATTTCAATCTTCCAGAAGCCCTGCGCAAGGCAATCCCGGATATCGCCGGCCAGCCGACCTTCGTCATCATGCACAACGATGCCGTCGTGCAGGGCCTGTCGGCAGTACCACGAATGACGGATGTGGCGCGCTGGGCGGCCGTGACGATCGGTACCGGGCTCGGCAATGCCAGTTTTGCTCGCAAGGAAACCTGACGCCGTCCATGCGTGAATGCCGCGGCATCGCTGCAGACGCCATTATGGCTCGTCGGTCACATCGTCCAACACGGGAGCACCGCTTCGGGCGAGATCCCCTAGGCTGACCGCGCGACACCGCTTGCGGCGATCGTCCTGTCGCGGCCAGCGGCCTTCGCCGCCAGCAGCGCGGCATCGGCCCGTGTCACGAGTGTCTCGACCGAGCCGCCCTCGGGCGACGCCGCCACACCGATCGAGACGGAAACCTTTCCGAGGATATGACCCGCATGGGACAGCGCGACACTGCTGATCTTTTGCCGCAGCATCTCCGCAAGCTCGATACCCTGCTGTTCGCCGAGCGACGGCAGGAGGGTGGTGAACTCCTCTCCGCCGAAGCGAAAGGCATCGCCGACAGGCGCACAGGTATCGCGCAGCGTCTGCCCGACGAACTGCATGACGAGATCTCCCGCATCATGGCCGTACTGGTCGTTGAAGCGTTTGAAGTGGTCGATGTCGATCATCAGGCAGGCAAGTCGTTCGCCACCGTGCTTCCGGGCATGCCGATGCAGCGTTTCCTCCAGAAAGCGGCGGTTGAAGAGCCCGGTGAGCGGATCGCGGATCGCAAGCCTTGTCAGCTTCTCCCGCAACTGAAGGTTCGCGATCGCCAGGCCGACATTCTCGGCGATGAGTTCGAGATAGAGCCGCGGCCCCATCGCACCGAGAACCTCCCCACCCGGCTCCTCCAGATAGAGCAGCCCGATCATTTCACCCAATGCGGTCAGCGGAACGCAAAGGGCCGTCACACCGGGAGGGGCGACATGCTGGCAGGGAACGTCCGAGCCGCTGTCATTGCTGTGATGCGCCCGTCCACGGCGCAGCCCCCAGCATTCGGCGGCAGGAAATACCGCCGCCGAATGCTCAGGGTCGAGCCAGGCCCCCACGCGCATCAGGGAGGCATCTTCATCGCTGAGAATGTAGAGCCCGCCTGCAAGCCTGGGAAAGATCTGTGGCGCGAAGCGGACGATCACGTCCGTCAGCTCCTCCTGGTTCTGGCAGGCCTGCACGCGGTGCATCATCTGCAGGATCAGGTCCTTGGTATGCTGGTCCGCCCGCCGTTCGGCATCGAGCCTTTCCCGCTCGATCAGGTTCGTGCGGAAGACCTCGATGGCTTCGTTCATCTCGCCAATTTCATCCGCACGGCGGTCGATTGGAACCTCGACGCTGTAGTCCTGCCTGGCGAGCCGGCTCACGATCCCCGTCATTCGCCGCAGGGGCATTGCCACCCGTCGCCGCAGGACGAAATAGAGCACCGCGACGAACAGCGCGCCTGTCAAGGCCAGCATGATCTTGGCGACAAGGCTCCACCAATTGCTGCGCAAACGGGCGGCTTCGAGCTCGGATGCCGTCCGCGTCGCCGTCAGATCGCGAAAATGGGCGACCATCTGGAGCAGCTCTCCCTGGACCCGCTCGTGCTCCGGGCCGAACAGGGCCGTCTGGGCCGCCGCCTTGTCACCGCGCTGGAACGCCTCGACCGCCGCCGACTCGATCTTGTCCAGTGCCTCGGCATTCGCATCGACCGCCAGCAGGGCCTGCGCCTCGGCCGCCGTCAATGTCCGGGCGGCAAGCTTCGACGCCGCCGTCTCCCGCCGTCGCTCGGCCTGTTCTTCCGCATGAAACGCCTGCAGGTGGCGCTCCTCGCCACGCATCACATAAAGCCGCGCCTCGTCGCTCCTGACCTCCGCACCGAGCGCCAGTTCTTCGGCCAGCGTATCGAGCACGAGATGCTCCTCGGCCGCCGCGCGCTCCTGAAGCGCGCTGCGCGACGACATGATGAACGACGCACCGGACAGCGCCGTCAGGATGACGGTGATGCCGTAAGCCCAATTGGTGATTGTGGTTATCCGCATCCTCTTACAGTGTCAGGTGCTGCTTGAGCGAGGATTAAGGAAAGATAGCATTTATAGTAATCGGGCAGGCCAGTGGGCGGGGCCATTCCGCCGCACGGAAGGCCGAACGAGCGTCCGGCCTCCACGCTTCGGCGTCAGTTCGTGAACAGCAGCAGCGAGAACACGCCGAACAGGGTGAGGTGCATGAAGCCCTGCATGGCCGAGGTACGCTGGCCGAGATAGGTCAGCAGCGTCAGAACCAGCGTCAGGGCGAGGAGTACCGTTTCCGTCGGAGTGATGCCGAGCACGACGGTCTTGCCGGCGACTAGCCCCACGGTCAGCACCGCAGGCACGGTCAGGCCGACCGTCGAGACGAACGCCCCGAGGCACAGGTTGATCGCACGTTGGGTCTCGTTGTTGAACGCGGCCTTGACCGCCGTGATCGATTCCGGCGTGAACACGATGATGGCGATGAGCACTCCGCCGACCGCGACCGGCGCACCCGCGCTTGCCACGCCGTAGTCGATGACAACGGCAAGGTCATGGGCGAGAAGCACGATGGGCACCATCAGGGCGATGAGCAGCACCGCATGCACCATGTTCTGACGGCGGTCGGCGGCATCGCCGGGAGCAGGCTCGGCGGGAAGGCCCCGCGCCGGCGACAGACGGATGGAAAGCGCGCCCGCCTCCGGCTGCATGAAATAGCTGCGGTAGCGCCCCATCTGCAGCAGCAGGAATGCACCATAGAGCAGGACCGTGAACACCGAGAGAGCAATGGCCTGCGAGGGCCAGAAGGTTCCGTCGCCGGTGCTCAGCGTGTTAGGCAGAAGCAGGGCTGTTCCGACGAGCACGACGGTCATCGAGATGAAGGCCAGAGCCCCCTGCGCATTGTATTCCTGCTCACCATAGCGCAGCCCCCCGACGACGAGGCATATGCCGGTCACGAGGTTGAGGATGATCATCATGACGGCGAAGATGGAATCGCGGCCGATCGTCGGCGCCTCGTTCGGCCCCATCATCACGGCGGCGATCAGGATGACCTCGATGGAGACGATGGAGAGCGTCAGGATGAGCGTGCCGTAGGGCTCGCCGAGGCTGTGCGCCAATTCATCGGCCTCGCCGACGACACCGAAGGCAGCCATGAGGATTGTGGCAAACAGCACCAGAAAGCAGATGCCGGCCACGACCGGCGTCATGTCGGGCGAAAGCCAGGCCTTGCCACCGAGCTGGAAGGCGGCGACGACCAGCCAGGCCACGACGATCTTGAAAATGGTGTTCTTGGGAACGGAGAGGGAGGGCATTACCAGCGACCTTCTAAGGGGCCGTCCCCGATCGTGTCGTCACGGCCGGGTCGTCCCAGCCGAAGCCCTGCAGGCGCTGGCGACTGTTTACCGTTTCGCGCCGTCAGCGTCCATAGAAACTTGCGCATGGCACCCTCCCGGTATCGGCCGATCCCACGCTCAGTTTTCGAACAGCACGAAGGCGGCCCAGACAAGCGGGTCCTGCGCCGTGGGTATGCGGCCTTCGATGGCGTCGCGCCGGGTGCTGCGCAACGCTTCGGCATAGGCTTGCCCGTCCTTCAGGTGCTCGTAGAAGCGCACCATGAAATCGGCGGTGCCATCGTCGGCGACGGGCCAGAGCGTCAGCAGGGAGCGCCTGGCACCGGCGAGATTTGCCGCGGTCGGCAGGCCGCGCAGCCCCCCGACGAACGCCTCGTCGCCGCGCCCGGTTTCGCAGGCCGAGAGTACCAGCAGATCGAGGCCGGAGAGATCCCAGCCCATCAGTTCGAAGGCGTAGAGCCGCCCGTCCTTCTCGTCGCGACGCATGGCGCGCGTATCGCCCGACCGGGCGAGGATGACCTCGCTCTGCCACAGCGTATCGACATTGCTGGCACCGCCATTCTTCGCGCTGCCATAGGCGCCGTGCGTCGCCAGATGGGCGACGGTCGCCCCCGTCATGCGCTCGCGCAGTGCCGCCTCGCCAACAGCAGCTCCCGAAAGGGTCTCGATCCTCAAGCCCGGGCCGGACAGGACTTTGCCGATCGCCTCCACCTCGCGCAGCGTGCCCGGCAGCGGCATGGCACCCGCCTCCTCGCCCTTTGCGTAGTCGATGCCGCCCGCCAGCACGACCCGGCCCTCGGAGGGCAGCGCACGGTCCTCGACAGCCCGGTATAGCGCTTCCGGCTCGGTCAGCAGCCTGAGCGTGAAGCGCTCTTCGAGCAACCTGCCCGCAGGATCCTCGAGCAGGGAGAAGGGCAAGGCAAACAATTGTCCATCCGGCACGATGAAGACGGTCTTGGCACCGGCAATGTCGGCGTCGATCGGCGCGATCAGCCCGTCATGCAGCCGGGAAAAGGCGCGCTTGCTCGCCTGCACCAACAGCCCCCTGCCCTCCCCCGTGCTGCGATCGCGCGTCTGGAGCGCGGCCACCATATCCTCGCCGCCCACCAGCAATCTGCGCGGATCGCCGAGCCCCCGCAGGACCGGCGCCGCACCCTTGCGCCAGACGATGGCGTAAAGCCGCGCATCTGCGATCGGATCGGCGCTTTCACGGTCCACGCGCCACTTGCGGGTCGTGAAATACTGGACGAGCACCTGATCCCTGCCCAGGAGATCACCCGGGGTCGGCAACGGCTGGTTCAGAACCTTTTCTCGATCCAGCTGGTAGCGCGCAACGATACGCTCATGCAGCTGCTGCTCCAGCGCCTTGGTGTCGGAGAGATAGGCATAGGCGAGATCCTGCTCGACATCGGCGGCGAAGATTTCACGTGCAATGCGCGACAGGCGCGTGATGCGGTCAAGCAGGCGCACTGTCTCGGTATCCGAGCGATCAACCATGCGGGCAACTTTCAGCGCATTGTCCGCATCGGCAGTGGCGAGCGAGGGCCAGCGCCGGGCGGCATCGGCAAAGGCGGGTACGGCGGAGGTGTGCTGTTCGGCAAAGCGCGCATAATCGTAGAGCATGTCGTCCGCCATGGCGCGCACCGCCTCGCCGACCTCCCGACCGCCCGCCACGGAGACCTGCAAGTGCACCCAGCGCAGCATGTCCTGGTCGATAGCGGCGAATTCCTCCGCAGCCGTGGCGGGGTCCGTCGCGGCCTTCGCATTGGCAAGGGCGATGCGCCCGGCAACGGCGAGCGGGTGACCGGTGCTCATCTCGCCCCCGGCAATGCTGTAGGCCTGCTGCAGGTGCTTGATCTGCCGTTCCACGTTGCCTGCCTTGGCAAAATGATCCGCCAGCAAATTGGCCGCCTTCATGCTGAGGATCGCCGGATAGTTGGAATCGGTGACGAGCGCCTCGATACGCCCGAGCGCCGCCGCATCCATCGGTCGGGCGCCCGAGAGCAGATCGGTATAGGCAAGCCAGGCCTCCATGCCGGCAATCGTCACGGGATCGCCAAGCGCCTGCGATATCTCCAGGCACAGCGCGAAGTAGCGACGCGCCTCGGCATAATCGCCGAGATCGAGATAGTTCTGCGCGGTGTTGTTGGCACTCACCAGCGTGTTGAAATGGTTCTGGCCGTAGTGGCGGGTGCGGTTTTCCAGCACCTTCAGGTCGTATTCCAGCGCCCGGGAAGGCGAGCCCATGCCGCGCAGCATGTCGGCGAGATTGTTGGCGATGCGCCACGTGATGGTATCGTCGTCGCCAAGCGACTTCTGCGCGATTTCGTAGTTGCGCCGTTCGAGATCGATTGCCGTGCCATACTGCCCGACTTCCGACAGTGCGCTTGCCAGCTTGTCGGTTGCATGGATCAGCTCCGAGGATTCATGGCCGTAGAAACGCGCATAGAGATTGGTCGCCATGGAGTAGAGCGGCACGAAATGCTGTCCACTGTCGGGCACTGCGGTGCGGAACTCCGCATAGGCAAGGTAGAAGTCCGCAAGCTCCTTCACCTCGGCGCGGATGGCGGTTGTTTGCTCCGCCTCCCGGAAGAGCTCCGCTGCGTCGTCGTTGAGGCCGCTCGCCTGGAAGCTGCGTGCGGCCTGCGTATAGTGCCGCAACGTCACGGCATGCAGCTCCGTCCTCGCCGAAGCGGCCAGCGCAGCGCGCAGCCTTTTGCGGCCCTCCTCCAGGCGCTGGCTCTCCAGCAGGCTGTAGGCGGTGCGCACCCGGGCGTCGACGTCCTCCGCGCTGTCCCTGCCATGGGCCTTGCGAATCCGCTCTTCGTAGAGTTCCGCCAGCGCATCCTGCCGGTCCTTGTCGCCGAGCCGGCCTTTCGCGTCCATCAGAAGTTCAAGCAGGAGATTGGCCCGGGTTTCCTCCACCGGCTCGAGCGTTGCGAGCAGTTCCCCCATGCGCGGATAGTAGTCGGCATCGACGCGCGCCGCATCGCCCATGCGCATCGCATAATCGGCCGCCGAGACCGCATAGCTTGCGGCAAGCCAGGTCTCTCCCTCCGTTTTGAACTGGGCGCTCGCCGCCTCCGCCTTGCGGCGCGCGCCCTTCAGGTCGCCGCCCTCCGCAAGCGCCTTCATCTCCGCCGCGATGACGTCCGACCGCGCGATGGCCGCCTGCGTCGGGGCCTTTGCAGAAGCCGGCATGGCGAGGAAGATGAAAAGGACGAGGGAGAGAACGATACGGAGGGAAAGCTGCATGAGGACACTTCTTGACGATATCGAACGGCTTTGCCGGTCGCGGGCGCGACCCAGATAAGACGATCAACATAACCGGCTTATTTCAAATTCAAGACCGGAATGGATCTCGCTCTTCGTTTTCGGCAACGGTCAGGCGAGCCGCCGGTCTTCATGCTCGCGGTTCCGGCAGACGGTCAGGCAAGATGGCATCGTGTCGCTCGCGGGCGGGACGAAAAACAACGCCTGCCCCACCGAAGAGACTGCCGACCTCATCCGTTGAATAGGCAGTCGAAGCGAAATCGGCCTTGAAAGCACCAATGAAGTGCTTTATATATTTAGCTATGGCAACGAAGTTCACATCCAGCCTCAGGCTCGACCTTCAGCCCACCCCGGACATGCGCCGAGCACTGTCCGAGACGCTGGCGGCCTACCAGCAGGCCATGGCAATCCTGGACCGGACCAAGGGCGCCAATGTCGTGGCACTGCATCAGGCGGCCTATGAAGACATCCGCACCGCGACAGGGCTTCCCGCCCGCCTCGTGACACTCGCATTGCGCGACCACGGCCGCCGCAAGCCAGGAGAGATCGTCGCGGACGTCCCGCTCGATTCCAAGCTCTTCGCGGTCAAGGGCCCGGACAGCGTGAGCATTGCAACGCTCGGCGGGCGCATCGTCTTGCCCTATGCGGCAAGCGGTTATCGCGACGGCTGGGGGGATTTTGCCGAAGCGCGGCTCGTCTTTTCCGGGTCGTCCATCTGTCTCTATGCCGGCATCCAGGCCGGCATCCATTCGAAGAAGGAGGCTTCCATGTCCAACGAAGGTATCCTCGCCCGCCTCGGGCGCGTCATCGCCGGCGTCGTCAACACCGCAGTCGATGCCGCCGAGGCATCGAACCCGGTCGCCGTGGCACAGCAGGCCGTCCGCGAGATCGGCACGATCGCGGAGGAGGCCCGCGCCGCGCTCGGCGTCGCCATGGCCGCCGGCCACCGGCTGAAAGCCAAGGCCGACGACCTCGACGCGGAGATCCGCGACCTCGACGAGAAGATCAAGGTCGGGCTGGAAAGCGGCCGGGAAGACCTCGCCCGTGCCGCCACCGGCGTCCAGATCGACCTCGAAGCCCAGCGAGACGCCCTCTCCAAGGCCATCCTGGAAAATGCCGGCGAGATTGCCGAGGCCGAAGCGACGCTGCGCAGCATCGCCTCGGCCCGCGCCGATGCGATGAAACGGCTGGAGGATGCACGCCGCGCAGAGCGCGCCGTCCCACCGACCGCCACGCCCTCCCAGCGCAACGACCGGCGCCTTGCCGATGCGCTGGAGGCCGTCGAACGCGTCACCGGCGTTCCGTCCAAGCCGGCCATGGAAGGCACGGCGGAGGTGGAGGAACTGGGACGCCTGCAACGCCAGAAGGCGATCGAGGCACGCCTGGCCGCCTTCAAGCACGGTGAGCGCTGATGGATTCCATCGTCCACCCGGGCACCGCTCCCTTCTGGATCGCGCTTCTGACGGTGGCGGGCCTCGGCATCGTCGAGCTGGTCTCGGTGCTGCTCGGCGCGTCCGCCTCCGGACTGATCGAGGACGGCCTCGACTTCAACGGGCCGGGTGATGCGGAATCGGGTCTTCTCGGCGGGTGGATGTCCTGGCTCAATGCCGGCGGCGTACCGATCCTCGTGCTCGCCGTCATCCTGCTCTCCGCCTTTTCCGCTGCCGGCTTCGCCCTGCAGGCGGTCATCTCGCAGTTCCACGAACCGCTGCCGCTTTATGCCGCCGTCACCGGCGCGCTCGCCGTTGCCATTCCCGTCACCCGCTGGTCATCGCGCGGGCTGGCACGGATCATCCCGCGCGACGAGACCAGCGTGCAGGAACAGGCCGATTTCATCGGTCTCGTCGGCACGGTGACGCTCGGGCCGCTCGATCAGGGCCATCCCGGCACAGTCCGGATCAAGGATCGCTACGACAACATCCACACACTGCGTGCCCGGGCCGTGCCCGGGCACGTGATCGAGACGGGCGCGTCCGTGCTCATCGTCGACGGGAAGGACGGCCTCTTCGAAGCCATCCCCGCCCCCGCGGTGCTCGAAGACAGCCACTATCCCAACAACGGAGGGTAAACGATCATGGACTTCCTCTCGGTAGGAATCATCGCCGGGGTCATCGTGACGGCGGTCGTCGTCATCGGCATCATCATGACCTCGCTCTATACCCGCGCCACGCGCGACAAGGCCTATGTGCGCACGGGCCTCGGCGGCAAGAAGGTCGTGCTCGACGGCGGGTCGGTCATCCTGCCGATCTTCCACTCCTATTCCTGGGTGTCGCTCAGCACGCTGCGGCTGGAGGTCAAGCGCGCCGAGAACGAATCGCTGATCACCAAGGACCGCATGCGCGCCGACATCACCGCGGAATTCTATGTCCGCGTGAAGCCGGATTCGGAAAACATCGCCCTTGCCGCCCAGACGCTCGGCGATCGCACGAACGACGCGGATGCGCTGAAGACGCTGGTCGAGGCGAAGTTCGTCGACGGCCTGCGCTCGGTCGCCGCCACCATGTCGCTGCGCGACCTGCAGGAGCAGCGCGCCGAATTCGTCAAGTCGGTGCAGGCCGCGGTCGCACACGATCTGCAGTCGAACGGCCTAGAGCTGGAGTCCGTGTCGCTGACCCGTCTCGACCAGACCGACATCAAGCATTTCAACCCGAACAACAGCTTCGACGCCGAGGGCCTGACCGCGCTCACCAAGATCACCGAGGAGCGCAAGCGCGAGCGCAACCAGATCGTCCGCGACAACGAGGTGGAGATTGCCACCAAGGACCGGGAAGCCTCGCTGCGCCGCCTCACCATCGAGCGCGAACAGCGTGACGCCGAGCTGACGCAGGAACGCGATATCGCCAACAAGACCGCCGAGACGCGCGCGGAGGCAGCAAGGGCCGAACAGCTTGCGCGTCTCAGCGAGGAAACCGCCCGGCTCGATACCGAAAAGGGCATTGCCGAGCGCGACTCCCAGGCGCGCCAGGCCAAGGAAACCGCCCGCATCGACGCCGAGCGCGGCATTGCGGAACGGGAAGCCGAGGCCCGCCGGGTGACGGAAACCGCCCGTATCGACGCCGCGATTGCCGTGGCGGAGAAGAGCGAGCAGGAGCAGGCCGCCCGCGCCAAGGCGGACGAAGCCAAGGCCTCGGCCATCACCGCCGAAGAACAGGTAACGACCGCGCGGGAAGTCGAGATCGCCGAGCGCGCCAAGCGCATCGCCGTGCTCGATGCGCGCAAGGAAGCCGAACAGGCCGCGACCGCCATCACCGTGAAGGCCGAGGCCGAGCGGCAGGCTGCAGAAAACCTCGCCGCCGCGACGAAAATCCAGGCGCAGGCCGATGCGGAAGCTGCCAAGATCAAGGCGACCGGCGTTGTCGAGCTCGGTCAGGCCGAAGCTCAGGCCGAGCGCGCGCTCAACGAAGCCCGCAACGCCCTTTCGGCCAGCATCATCGAGTTCGAGCTTGCCCGCGCCCGCGTTGCCATCATACCCGAGGCGCTGGAACAGGCCATGAAGCCGATCGAGAAGATCTCGGACATCCGCATCTTCAGCGCCGGGGGCCTCGCCGGTGCGCTGGCCGGCAATGGCGGCGACGGCGCAGGAAATCCCGTCGGTGACCTCAGCAGCCAGCTTCTGAGCTTCACCGCGCAGAAACCCATCCTCGACGAGATCCTCGCACAGGCCGGCTTCAAAGGCACGGATCCGACACAGGCCCTGCTGGCCGCCTCGGTCGGCAACGCGGCGGCAAGGGTGCCCGCCGACCGCGCCAAGGACCGGGACGCCGATTGAGTATCTGATGAATGCAAGGCCGCCGGATGAACCCGGCGGCCTTGTCGCTCTGATGGAAGGAGACAAGCCATGTCAGCCATCCCTTCGATCCGGCGCCTCGCTCGCCATCTCGGCGCCGCGCTTCTCGCACTCGTGCTGACGACCGCACCCGCCCTTGCACAGGCTACCGACGTTCTCGGCATACCGGGCCCGATCGATTTCGAAGGCGACGCCTACAGGCTCGTCTGGAGCGCACAGCCCTCAGCAACCTACATCAAGCAGGAATATCTTCCGGCCGGACAGCACGCCGAGCGATATGAACAGATGATCCTGGTCGAAACCGTCACGAGCGGCATCACGGTCATGGATGCCGTCCGCGTCCAGGCAGCAATGCTGAACACCAGCGCAAGGCGACGGACCCCCTCGTCAACATGGAGGTCATCCAGAACACCCCAGCAGGCGAGGCACTGCTCGATTTCATCCTCAGCAGCAAGGATGCCGACGGACAATACATCGTCGAGTGGAACGCCTATCGCTATGCCCGCTACAGCGATGCCGGCGGCAAACCGGGCGTCATGCTCTTCGGCATCAGCCGCCGTGCCTATGGCAATGCAGCCGCCAAGGATCTGTTGACGCGGCTGAAAGCGCTCCGCCCCGGCAGGATCAAGGCGCTGACGCAGGTGCGTCTGCCCCAGCCCACACGGTGAAGCGACAGGGCCGCCTCGCGCGCGGCGTCTGCTGAAACTGCAGCCACGGCAAGGACGGCCGCGCTCGCCCTCGTTGCTCCTGCAACGCAGTGGGTTAAAGGAGCCTCCCTACCTAATTGAGCAGCCGCACGAGCGTCAGCGCAACGCCCGGCGACAGCGTGACGATGGCCAGCCGCACCAGATCGGAAATCACGAACGGCATCACGCCCCGGTAGGTCTGCACGATCGGAACGTCGGAGGCCAGCTTGTTGATGATGAAGACGTTGAGCCCGATCGGTGGGGCGGACAGGCCGATGCCGACGACGATGAGAACGAGGATGCCGAACCAGATGGCGACGTCGTCCGGCGGCATGCCGAAGTCGAGCGTCATCACGATGGGGATGAAGACGGGCAGCGTCAGCAGGATCATCGCCAGCTCATCCATCACCGCGCCGAGGACGATATAGGTCAGAAGCATGACGCAGATGACCGCATAGGGCGGCAGACCCGATTGCCCGACCATGGCGGCAAGCATCGCCGGCATCTGGGTGAGGGCGAGGAAGGCGCCGAAGACCTCTGCGCCAAGCAGGATCAGGAAGATCATCCCGCTGGTTTCCGCCGTCTGAAGCAACGCGTTCTTGAGCGCGCCAAGGCTCAGCGTGCGCTGCAGGAGGCCGATCACCAGCGTGACCGCGGCACCGACCGCGGCGCCCTCCGTGGGGGTAAACACCTCGCCATAGATGCCGCCGACAACCGTGACGGCAATGACGGCGGCGGGCACGATCGCAAAATCCGCGACAAGCAGGAGCAACCCGAAGATGGCCAGCAGAATCCCGCCGACCGTGCCGAGCGCACCCACCATCCAGCCGGCAAGACCGCCGACGAGCACGACCGCACCAGCCGGCCGGGCCCAGAACGGCCGGGGCGTCGCTGCGACATCGGCCACGCTCACCGGCGGGGCGACGTGCGGCTTGCGCCGGACGACCACCGCAATCGCGATTATATAGAAGGCTGCCGCCAGCAAGCCCGGCACGAGGGCCGCCTGGAACAGCTTGGCGATATTCTGCTCGGCCGTGATGGCATAGATCACGAGGATGACCGAAGGAGGAATGAGGATGCCGAGCGTACCGCCGGCAGCGATCGTCCCGGTACCGAAACCGGCATCGACCCGTGCGCGGCGCAGCTCCGGCAGCGCGGCCCGTCCGAAGGTCGCGGTGGTTGCGACCGACGAGCCGCAGATGGCGCCGAACCCCGTGCAGGCCGCGATCACCGCCATCGGCATGCCACCCTTGAACCGCCCGAGCCCGCGCTCCGCCACCCGGAACAGGGTCGCCGCGATCCCGGATTGTTCGGCGAGCGCGCCCATCAGGATGAAGAGCGGGATGACGGACAGCGTGTAGCTGGCAAACTGGCTGTAGGTGTTGGTCTGCAGATAATAGACCAGCGCATGCGGGCCGGAGAGATAGGCATAACCGGCGGCACCCACCGCGAGCATGGCAAGGGCGATCGGCATCCTGACGGCGATCAGGACCAGCATGGCCGCGAAACCGACAAAGGCAATGGCAAAGCCGCTCATCGGCCAGCTCCGATCTTCAACAGGGCGACGGACAAGCCAATGACGGATGCAAGCCCCGCCAGCACGGCGCAGACCAGATAGACGGGCCAGATCGGCCAGGGCAGCTGGATGAGCGTGGTTCCGTACTGCCGCGCCTCCAGACCACCGGTGAAGAGCCCCCAGGCGAAGAAGGCCAGGCATGCGGCCAGCAACAGGTCCCACAGGCCATCGATGCGCCGCGTGACACGCCCCGGCAGGGCCAGGGTGAAGGTATCGACGGCAATGTGCCCGTTGCGGGCCTGCGTGTATCCGAGGAACGAGAAGGCCGCGACGCCGATCGCGACCTCCACCAGTTCATAGTCGGCAGGCACCGGCCGATTGAAAAGCCACCGCCCGAGCACGCTGACCGTCACAAGCCCCGCGGCAAGGCAGAGCAGCACGCCGCCGATAAAGGCGAGGCAGCCAGCCAGCCGCTCGATCCCGCGGCGCAGCGGCGCAGCGGCCACCGCGCCCTCGTTTCCCATGTCTTCCGTCATTCCGGCCCCAGGTCTTGAGTTGCGATGGCGCCGGTCCGGGCGCGCACAGGACAGACGGCGCCGTCAGGCGCTCGAGTATTTCTTGACGAGCGCCTGCGCAGCGTCAATCAGGGCCTTGCCATCAAGATCCTTGGCCTTCATGTCCTCGATCCACTTACCGTGGACGGGCTGCGTTGCCGCCACCCATTTCGCCTTCTCCTCCTCGCTGATGGTGCCGATCGTGCCCGAGCCGGAAGACTCGATGGAAGCGCGCACTTCGGCGCCGACGGTGTCCCACATCTCGCCCGCCTTCTTTGCGAAGGTCATGCCGCTGTTGGCATCCAGAACCGCCTTCAGGTCAGCCGGCAGGCCCTCGTACTTGCCCTTGTTCATCGCCAGGAAGAACGTCGCGGTGTAGAGCGTCGGCGAGCCGGGGATTTCGGTGTGGAACTTGGTGAGCTCGTTCACCTTGATGGAGGGCACGACCTCCCATGGGATGACGCAGCCGTCGATCGCCCGCTGGGCCAGCGCTTCCGGCACCTGCGGCACAGGCATTCCGACCGGGGTCGCACCAAGCGCGGCCAGCGCCTCGCCGGCAAGGCGCGTCGGGTTTCTGAGCTTCAGGCCGGCCAGATCGGCACCGGACTTGATCTCCTTGTTGGTGTGGATAAGCCCGTGATCATGCGCCCAGAAGCACAGAAGCTGGGTGTCGCCCGCCTCCTTCAGGACATGGGTCTGGCCGTATTCCTGGCAGGCCTGCGCATTGACGGTTGCTTCTCTTGCGGCAAGGAAGGGAAGCTCGAACACTTCGGTAGACGGGAACCGCCCGGGCGTGTTACCCGGCAGGGTCCAGACGATATCGACAACACCGTTGGCCGCCTGGTCGTAAAGCTGCGGCGGCTTTCCACCCAGCTGCATGGCCGGGAAGATATCGACCTTCAGAGCACCGCCGCTCTGTTCCTCCAGGGCCTTGGCCCAGGGCATCAGAAGCCGCTGATGGACATTGGACGCCGGCGGGAGGAAATGGTGCAGCTTCAGCGTCACTGCGCTCTGGGCCCGGCCGCTTCCCGCACCGAGGATGAAGGGCGCCGCAAGCAGCGCACCGCCGGTCTTCATCAAGTTCCGTCTGCTCAGCATCGTAATCTCCTCCCTGTCAATCCGATGTCGACCCGCCCCGCAAGCCCATACTTCCGGCGGCGCCGGCCACGCCTGGTCCGATGAAGCGCCCGTCTCTCCTCATCAGGGCGCCAATCCATTAACATGTTAAGTTTATTCGTTGCGACCTGTCAAGTGCCAGCCCGCGACGGGCCTGATGCCCTGGAAAATGGCCCTTCCGAAAACAGAACACACAAATAGTTTCCCATCAAGGAAACAGTCTTGACAGGAGAGCTCGCCCTGATAGTTTCCACAACAGGAAACCAATGCAGGAAATGCCAGATGCTGCAACCCACGCTCGATCGCATGTTCCTGGCGCTGTCGGACCCCGGGCGCCGGGCCATGGTGGAACGCCTCAGTCTCCGGCCGGCGACGGTGAAGCAGCTTGCCGAGCCCCTGGGCATGCGCCTGCCCTCGGCCGTCAAGCATCTGAAAGTGCTGGAGGAAGGCGGGCTCGTCGCCTCGCGCAAGCGTGGCCGCGAGCGAACCTTCCGCCTGCAGGTCGAGGCCATGAGGACCATCAGCGAATGGGCCCACAGCCGGGAGGCGGCCTGGCATGCCGCCTTTGATCGCCTTGCCGCGGCCATGCAGGAAATCGACGAAGAGGAGAGACAATCATGATCCCGACCGAGCTGGAACATACGACATTCACGATCGAGCGCGACCTGCCCGGCAGCCCCGCCCACGCCTTCCGGTTCTGGGCGGATCCGCGGCTCAAGGCCCTCTGGAACGCCTGCCATGCCGACTGGACGGTGCTGGAGGAAGCATTCGACTTCCGGGTCGGCGGCGCAGAGCGCAAGCACTGGCGCACGCCCGAGGGCAAGGACCTGACGTTCCAGGCCTTCTATCTCGACATCGAACCCGGCCGGCGGATCATCTATGCCTATGAAATGACCTTTGGCGGGCAAAGGCTCTCGGCGTCCCTCGTCACCGTGGAGCTGAAGCCGCTCGGCGCGGCCACGCGTGCCACCGTCACCGAGCAGGCGGCCTTCCTGACCGGCGGCACCCGCGAACAGCGTATCCAGGGCACGGAGGAAGGCTACGACCGGCTCGTCGCCGCCGTCGAACGGGAAACGGTCCATGCGCATTGAGTGCGCGGCCAGGCGGAGCGCCGCCTACCTGTTCCTCGCCTTTGCCGCGCTTTCCACGGCAGGCTACGCCGCAAGGGCCGAGAGCAGCTATGCCCGGATCGGTCCGCTCAGGATGTACTACGAGGTGCATGGTAACGGCAGGCCCCTGCTGATCCTGCATGGCGGCGGGTCCACCATCCGGACCACCTTCGGCGCCATCCTCCCGGCGCTTGCGAAGAACCATACCGTGATCGCCCCGGAGCAGCAGGGGCACGGCCACACGGCAGACGTGGACCGGCCGCTATCCTTCCGGCAGATGGCGGACGACACGGCCGCCCTTGTCCGCAAGCTCGGCGTTGGTCCGGTGGATGTACTCGGGTTCAGCAACGGCGGCAGCATTGCCATGGAAATGGCGATGCGCCATCCGGGTCTCGTCCGGCGCCTGGTGGTGGCGTCGGTCTACTATCGCCGCGACGGCATCCATCCCGAACTGCTGCGGTCCTTCAGGACGGCGAACGCGGCGGATATGCCAGAGGTCTATCGCAATGCCTATCTCGCCGTCGCGCCAGACCCCGACGCCCTTGCCGAACTGACGCCGAAGCTGATGCGCAACATCCTCTCGTTCGAGGGGTGGACCGAGGCGAACCTCGCCACCATCAAGGCTCCCACGATGATCCTGCAAGCCAACCAGGATGTCGCGCCGGTCGAGCACATCGCCGCCCTCAGCAAGGCCATTCACGGATCCCAGCTCGTCGTCCTGCCGGGCGGGCACGGCGGCTATCTCGGCGAGGTGCTGGCCGCAAGGCCGGGCAGCAGGCTTGCCGACTATACAACCGGCATCATCATGGAGTTTCTGGACGCGCCGTGAACGATGCTCCGCCCCTTGCGGTGGTAATGATGAACCATTCGGCGGCGAGCGCCGAAACGGTGATCGAGCCCCAGATACTGACGATGTAGATCTGCTCGAACGAGAGCGACGGAACGAACGGCATGGCGACCATGCCCGCGATCAGGATCACACGCAGCAGCACGGCCGCGAAGGTCAGCGCATAGTTCCGGATCATCCAGATGCGATGATCGGCGAAGCGGCGCTCGCGCACCGCCCGATAGGCATGGAAGGCCGAATAGAGCCAGGCGACGACGAGAAGGCCGAACCCGACCTGCGCGGCAAACCCCGCCGTGGTCATGACCGTGACGGGAACGGCCGCGATCCCGCCTACCAGGATGCAGGCGAGGTAGACCCTGCCGCCCAGCCGATGCAGCTGTGGCCAGCGCGCGCGCAGGGCCGGATGAAACTGGAACGGACCGATCAACAGGGCGAGGCCGCCGGAGGCGGCATGGAGGAACAGCCAGCTCAGGTGCGAGGGGAAGGCCAGGTTGAGCGGTATGCGGCTCGACAGCGGATCGAGCAGAAGATAGGGCGGAACGGCATAGAGGCCGACGGCAATCGCCGCAGCCGCGACGAGGCCCCACCCCCAACGGCGGTTGAGGGAAAGTGGAAGCGGGGTGCCAGAGGATCGGCTGACGGACATGGTCTTGCTCCGAAGGGCGCTGTTGTTGGCTGCGGAGCACCATGCCATCACCGGCAACCTGAATAAAATTGCCAGATTTCCTTGAGCTGCTAGTATCTTTCTTATGAGCACGATCGTTTCCTGGGATCATCAGCGGGCTTTTCTGGCCGTGATCGAAGAGGGTAGTCTTTCCGGCGCCGCCCGGCGGCTCGGCGTATCGCAACCCACCGTTCGCGGCTGGATCGCCGGCTTGGAGGCAGCGCTGGACACGCGGCTGTTCAGCCGCTCGGTGAACGGCCTGATCCCGACCGACGGGGCGCGCGCACTCGTCGCGCCGGCGCGCGCAATGTCACTCGCCTCGGATGTGTTCGTTCGCCGGGCCAGCGCCCCGCCGGGCGAGATCGCCGGCGCTGTCAAGGTCAGCGTATCGGAGACGATGGGGCTTGAGGTGGTGCCGCCGATGCTCGTCGCCCTGCGTCGGGCCTATCCTGCCCTTACCGTCGAACTGCAGGTGTCGAACAGGCCGGCCGATCTTCTCGGCCAGGAGGTCGATATCGCCATACGGGCCTTCGCCCCGGAGCAGGACGCCTTGATCGCCCGGAAGGTCGGAGCGATGCCGCTCGGTTTCTTCGCAAGCAGCGACTATCTGGAACGGCGGGGCTGGCCGCAGACGATCGCCGACCTTGCCGGCCACGACATCGTCGGCCCCGATCGCACGGCCAGCGACCTGCAGCTCGGCAAGGCAGCAGTGCCTGACATCAGCCCGGCCGGCTACGCGCTGCGTACGGACTGCCACCCGGCACGGATCGCCGCCGTTCGGGCGGGGCTCGGCATCACCATCATGCAGATCGCCGTCGGATCGAAGGATCCGGGCCTGCACCGCCTCTTTCCCGATATGGTGGCGGCGTCCATGGACATCTGGATCGTCGCCCATGAAGATCTGAGGTCCGTGGCGCGGGTCGCGGCGGTGTTCGACCATTTCGTCGCCGCCTTCCTCGATTTTACAAGCGAGCAGCGGGAGCCGAAAGCTGCGCCGGATTCGCCCGTTCCCGGATGACACGATCGGGAAGAGAACCGCTGGCGCTGCGGCAAGGTCCTTCAGGGGGGTTGGCTACCCGACACGGCGAGGTAGACCGAATAGAGCGAGGCGGTCGCGGTGATGAAGAGCCGGTTGCGCCGCGGGCCGCCGAAGGTCAGGTTGGCGACGGTCTGGGGAACGCGGATCTTGCCGACGAGTTTTCCTGCCGGGTCGAAGCAATGCACGCCGTCGCCGGCGCTGGACCAGAGATTGCCTAGAATATCGGTGCGGATGCCGTCGGGAATGCCGGCATCAATGTGGCAGAAGACGCGGCTGTTCTGAAGGCGACGACCATCGATCACGTCGAAGGCGCGGATATGGCGGGGCAGCGCGGGGTCGTGGCTCGCGGCGGAATCGGCGACGTAGAGCGTTCGCTCGTCCGGCGAGAAGGCGAGGCCGTTGGGCTGGGCGAAATCGCTGACGACGGCCTCGATTGCACCGGTTTCCGGGTCGAGGCGATAGACGTTGCGCGCCGCCTGCTCCGGCTCGGCCCGGTAGCCCTCGTAGTCCGAGAGGATGCCGTAGGTCGGGTCGGTGAACCAGACGGAGCCGTCCGATTTCACCACGACGTCGTTGGGGGAATTGAGGCGTTTTCCCTGATGGCTATCGGCAAGCACGGTGACCGAACCGTCGATCTCCGTGCGCGTGACGCGGCGCAGGCCGTGTTCGCAGGAGACGAGGCGGCCCTGCGGGTCACGGGTGTGGCCGTTGGCGAAATTCGAGGGCTGTCGGTAGACGGAGACGCCGCCCTCCGGCGTCCAGCGCAGGATGCGCTGGTTGGGGATATCGCTCCACAGGAGCTGGTTGGCGTCGCTGAACCAGACCGGGCCTTCCGCCCAGCGGCAGCCGGTATGAAGCTCTTCCAGCCGCGCGCTGCTGACGATCAGGTGCAGGAAGCGCGGATCGTGGATTTCAAAAGGGGAATCGGAGGCCATGGCTGGGTTCCTGGATTACCGGGCGCCGGGTCGGCGGCCGCCCGCAAGCATGATGACGCTGATGATGATGAGACCGGTCATGATGAGGCGCACGCCGGCGCCGAGACCGTAGGTGTTGAGCATGGACACGACGAGGAACATGAAGAGCGAGGCGCCCCAGATGCCCGGCACGTTGGAATCGCCGCCCGCCACCGCCGTGCCGCCGATGACCACGACGGCGATCGACATCAAAAGATATTCCGAGCCCATGTTGAGCGCCGCGCCGCCGGAAAAGCAGGCGAGCAGGTAGCCGGCAAGCGCAGCGAGCACCGCGCATAAGACATAGGTGACGAAGCGCGTGCCATCGACGGGAATACCGGCCATGCGCGCCGCCGGCATGCTCTGGCCGATGGCGGAAATCCAGCGGCCGTACAGCGTCTTTTCGAGGAGCAGCCAGGCGGCAAGCGAGAGAACAAGCGCGATGAGCGCCACATTGGGCACGCCGAGGGTGCTGGCCGTGGTGAACTCGGCAAGGAAGGGCGGCGGCTTGATGCGTAGGCCCCGGTTCGTCCAGATCGCCGTCGACTGCACGATGAAACTCATCGACAGCGTCGCGATGATCGGCGGGATGCGCAGCGTCTTGATGAGCGCATAGTTGCCGATACCGACGGCGACGCCGATGAGGATGGCGACGAAGAGGCCCGGCAGGATCATGCCGTTCTCGACATTCATCAGCTTCAGCGCCACCGTGCCGGCAAGCGTCATGGTGGCGGGCACGGAGAGGTCGATATTGCCCGGCCCGAGCGTGATGACGAACATCTGGCCGATGCCGACGATGATGGAGAAGGCGGCGAAGGTGAGCGCGGCCTGGGTGAGCCCGATGGCACTCGCGCCGCCCGTCACGGAGATCGTCGCGAGCCAGACGACGAAGGCGGCGATCCACGACCAGATCCAGCTTTTTTGCGCAAGTCGGTGAAAAAGGGTCATCGCCGCGTCTCCCTCACCTCGATGCGGTTGAGGACGAGGCGAAGCGCCAGCACGACGATGAGGATCGCGCCCTGTGCGCCGATCTGCCAATCGGGCGAGATGCGCAGGAACGAGAGGAACGAGCCGGCCAGCGTCAGCGTCAACGCGCCGATGACGGCGCCGACCGGGGAGACGCGACCGCCGATGAATTCACCGCCGCCGAGGATGACGCCGGCAATCGAGAGCAACGTATAGCGCAGCGCAATGTTGGCGTCCGCCGAGGTGGTGAGCCCGACGAGCGCGATGCCGGCAAGCACGGCAAAAAGACCGGCAAGCCCATAGGCCGCCGCCCGGGCAGCAATCACCGACCAGCCGGCACGCTCGATGGAGCGCTGGTTGCCGCCGACGCCGCGCATGAGCACGCCGAGCGAGGAGCGCATGACGAGGAGATGGGCAACAACGGCGATGACGATGCTGGCGACGATCGCCATCGGCGCGACCGGCGGCTTCATCGTCATCAGCGCGCGCACCCAGTCCGGCGCCTGCCCGCCCGGCGCCGGCAGCAGCAGCACGGCAAGGCCCGCCCAGACAAAACTCATGCCGAGCGTGACGACGATGGACGGCAGGTTGCGCAGGTGGATGACGACGCCGATCAGCGCGTAGACTGAGACAGCCCCAGCGAGGATGAGAACGCCGAGGAGCGGCGCATCGCGCAGGAAGGTGGCGGTCACGCAGGCGACGAAGCTGACGAAGGCGCCCATGGAGAGGTCGAGATCGTTGACCGCCATGATCAGCATCTGCGCGATGGTGGCGAGCGCGATCGGAACCGCGAGATTGAACAGGAGGTTGAGGCCGACATAGCTCATCGCCCGCGGCTGAAGCCAGAAGACGGCGGCGAGAAGAACGGTCAGGGAGAGCGCCGGAATGAGAAGGCGCAGTGCATCATTGGACAACCTCATGCGGCCACTCCCTCGAAGGAGGCGGCGAGGATGTTGGCTTCGCTGACGGCGTCGCCCGAGAGTTCGGCGACGATTTTGCCCTCACGGAAAACATAGACGCGGTCGCAGAGGCAGACCTCCTCCATCTCCGTCGAATACCAGACGAAGGTGCGGCCGTTTGCGGCCTCCTGGCGCACGATCTCGTAGACCTCCTGCTTGGTGCCGACATCGACGCCACGCATCGGATCGTCCATCAGCACGACCGGCGCGCGGGTGACAAGCGCCCGGGCGAACAGCACCTTCTGCTGGTTGCCGCCGGAAAGCGACAGGATGCGGTTGCCCATATCCGGCGTGCGGATCTCGATGCGCTTCTTCCAGTCCGCCCCGCGCGCGTCCTCCTCGCCGGTCCGCACCAGACCGTTGCGCGTCATGTCACCGAGCGAGGCGATGGAAAAATTGCGCAGGATGCTCCAGAGCTCGAACACGCCGTTGAGGCGGCGGTCGCCGGCGACGAAGGTGACGGCGGGATCGCGTGCCGGCAGCCAGGCGCCGCTTCGCGCCGCATGCAGCGTCATCAGCATCTCGGTCTGGCCATGGCCGGCGAGGCCCGCAAGCCCGACGATCTCGCCGGTCCGCGCAACGAGCGGCAGGCCGCGCCCGCTCTCCTCCAGCACGACGGGCGCACCGGCAAGATCGCGCGCAGCGCGACGATGGGCCTCGCCCTTCACCACGCTGCCCATAGCCTCGACGAGGCTGCGTTCGGAGAAATCCGCTGCCGGCCGCTCCGCGACGATGCGGCCGTCCTTCATCACGACGATCCGGTCCGCGGTCGAAAGAATTTCGTTCAGGATGTGCGAGATGAAGATCACCGACCCGCCGCCCGCGACGAAGCGGCGGACATGGACGAGCATCTGTTCGGCAAGACTGGCATCGAGCGAAGAGGTCGGCTCATCGAGGATGACGAGACGTGGCGCGACGCCCGCATCGGAAAAGGCCATGGCGATCTCGACCATCTGCCGCTCGGCGATGGAGAGTTCGCCGACCGTGCGGTCGCTCGCAATGCCGTGGCCGGGGAAGATCGTGGCAAGGCTCGCCTCGATGACCGCCCGCGCCCGCCGCCGCCAACCGAAGCCACCGAGCGAACGGTGCACCAGCCGGACATTTTCGACGATGGTGAGGTTGGGGCACAGAGACAGTTCCTGGAAGACGCACCGGACACCGCGGGCGCGCGCCGCGGTGATGCCGTAGCGCACGATCGCCCCGTCCTCGCCCGCAACGCCGCCATCGTGCGGCGTCAGGCCACCGTTGATGACGCTGACGATCGTCGACTTGCCGGCACCGTTGTGGCCGACGAGACCGACGCATTCGCCCGGCAGGATCGACAGCGTCACGCCGTCGAGCGCCTTGACCGCCCCGAAACTCACCCGGGCCTCGGTGACCGCGATCACCGGTTTCCGCTTTTCACCCGTCATTGGCCATCGCTTCTGTGCTGGAAAAGACCGCGCGGCCAGGGCGACCGCGCGGCGCCGGGAGGCCTTACTTGGCGGCTTCGATGACCTTGATGGCGTCGGCCTGCGAATATTCCACATTCGCGACGCCGCCCGCCTGGGTGTTCGCGAGGTTGGCTTCGAGGTTGTCCTGGTCGATGCGCAGGAACGGCACGACGAGGTCTTTCTTGACCTCCTTGCCGTCAAGGATCTGCTGGGCGACCCAGAAGGCGAGCGTCGAAACACCGGGCGCGATGGAGACGGACATGGTTTCGTAGCCGCCCGCGTCCTTCTGTTCCTTCCACCACTTCAGCTCGTCCTCGCGGTTGCCCATGACGATGACCGGCATCGGCCGCTTGGCCGCGGCAATCGCCTGCGCCGCGCCATAACCGTCACCGCCCTGCGTGACGACGCCGGCGATCTCGGGCAGGCTCGGCAGAATGCCCGCGACGGCCTTCTGCGCGACGTCCTGCGCCCAGTCGCCATGCACCGAGCCGACGACCTTGAACTGCGGGAACTGCTTTACGCCCTCATGGATGCCCGCCGAGATCTCGTCATCGACGAAGACGCCGGCAAGACCGCGGATTTCGAGCAGATTGCCGCCCTCGGGCAGCTTCTTCGAGAGATATTCGACCTGGCTGCGGCCCATTTCCTTGAAGTCGACGGCGATGCGCCAGGCGCAGGGCTCCGTCACGATGCCGTCGAAGGAGACGACGGTGATGCCGGCATCGCAGGCTTCCTTGACCGCGCCGTTCAGCGCCGTCGGCGAGGCGGCGTTGACCACGATGGCGTCATAGCCCTGCAAGATCATGTTCTGGATCTGCGCGGCCTGCTCGGTCGCCTGATTCTCGGCGGTGGTGAACGGATCGGCGGCGGCAACCGCGCCAGCCTTCACGGCCTCGCCCGTCACCTTGTCCCAGCTCGTCAGCATGGCCTGACGCCAGGAATTGCCGGCATAGTTGTTGGAAAGGGCGATCTTCTTGCCCGACGTGTCGGCGAAGGCGGAAACGGGCATGGCGACGCACGCGGCGACGGCCGATGCCAGAAGCATCTTACGAATTCCCATCTGTCTCTCTCCCTCAGGATCCAGTTGGCCGGATCGAAATCGTTGTCCGCTGAGCTTCCTCCTCTCAGCAAAGGCAGGATGCGGGAGAACGAGGGGGCTGTACAGGCGCGGTTCGGCAAGACATTTGCGGGATTTGCGCGAGAAGTTGCGGGTTTCCGCAAGACGCGGCTATGCTTGTCGGCGCTTACTGGAGGGCGGCGACGGCATGGGAGGCCGCCGCCGGGAGGATTTTCGCCCATGCTGCAACTCGCGCCTGCCGCGCTTTTCGAGCACTATCTCGGCATTTCGCGGCTGCTCGCGGGCCAACTCGATTTCCGCTCGGCCATCCGTTCCGTCGCCAACGAGGTCGCGCATATCATCCCGCACGATCATCTCGACGTCTGCGTGCTGGTGGAGGACGGCAACTACCATACGGCCTACGAGACCGGCATCGACACCGCCTGGGGCGACCTCGAAGGCGCGCCCGTCGTCTACAGCCCCATCCGCTCCCTGCTCTGGAACGAGGTCGATTACCTTCTCAGCGACGACGCCACCGTCGATCCGCGCTTCCGCTTCGAGGGCGCCTTCCGCGCGCCGATCGACGAACAGTCGCTGCGCAGCCGCATCCATGTGCCGATGAAGGTGGAAGGCGCGATCATCGCCGCCCTCTCCTGTTCGTCGCGAACGGCCGGGCTTTATTCGCTCGACGACGTCGAGCACGCCCGCGTCATCGCCGACCTGCTGACGCCCTATTTCTTCGCGCTGCGCGCCGCCGAACAGGCGCAGCGCTCCGCCATCGTCGAGGCGGAGGCCCGCGCGCGGGAAGAGGGCCTGCGCCTCGGCGCGCTGCGGCTGACGGAGGCGCTCGAACAGGAACGGCAACGCATCGGCATGGACCTGCACGATCAGACCCTCGCCGATCTCACCCGCCTCGCCCGCCGCGTCGAGCAGCTTTCGCTGAGCGGCGAAATCGGCCCCGACGCCCTGGAGCCGGTGTCGCGCTCGTTGCAGCATTGCATGCATGATCTCCGCCAGATCATCGAGCAGGCGAAACCCTCCGTCCTCCAGCTCTTCGGCCTTGCGCAGGCCGTCGAGAACCACCTCGACCGTTCAGTGCGCGACAGCGGCATGCCGATCCGCTGGGCGCTCGCCGACGAGACGACCGGCGCACTCGACAGGCTGGAGCCGACCGTCAGCGTCGCCCTCTTCCGCATCGCGCAGGAGGCGATCAACAATGCCGTCCGGCACGCCCGGCCGGCGACACTCGCCGTACGCCTGCGCGTCGAGGCCGAAAGTCTCGTGCTCGACGTGACGGACGATGGCAGCGGCGTCGTGCGCCCGCGCGGACGCATCGGCAGCGGCGTCGAGAACATGAAGACGCGTGCCCGGCTGATCTCGGCGACCTGCACGATCGGCACGGGGCGCAACAACGGCGGCACGACCGTAACGGTCCGGCTTCCCCTCGCCCCGGAACGCGGCGCGGGAGCCCCATGTGAAGGAGGAACGGGTGATGAAAGTCCTGATCGTGGAGGATGATCCGCTGCATCGTTCCTACCTGCACGAGGCGGTGTGCTCGGCGCTGCCGGAATGCGAGACCGTCATCGAGGCGGAGAACGGTCTTTCCGGCGAAAAGCTCGCGCGCGACCACAAGTCCGCGCATATCGTCATGGACCTCCAGATGACGACCCGCAACGGCATCGAGGCGGCGCGCACGATCTGGAAGGAGCGGCCGGAAACGCGCATCCTCTTCTGGTCGAACTATTCCGACGAAGCCTATGTGCGCGGCGTCTCGCGCATCGTGCCCGACGGCGCCGCCTATGGCTACGTGCTCAAATCCGCCTCCGACGAGCGGCTGAAGCTGGCGTTGCGCTCGATCTTCGTCGAAAGCCAGTGCGTGATCGACCGCGAAATCCGTGGCGTGCAGCAAAAGAGCCTCGGCCAGACGAACGGCTTCACCGATTCCGAATACGAGATCCTTATCGATATCGCCCTCGGCCTGACGGATAGGGCCATCGCCCGCCGCCGCAACCTCTCGCTCCGCAGCGTGCAGAACCGTCTGCAGCAGCTCTACGACAAGCTCGACGTCTACCAGTCGACCGGCGAGGACAGCGAGGACGCCCGCTTCAACCTGCGCACCCGCGCCGTCACCACGGCGCTCCTGCGCAAGCTCCTGAACTACAGCGCACTGGAGAAGGCCGAGGCCGACCTCCAGGAGTGGCTGTCGAACCTCTAAAAATCCCGGCAAGAACGCCCAGCGATTTTGAGTTCGGATTTGCTTTGAGGCGAGGAATTACCCCCCAATGCCGTCCCGCTGGACGCGTGACGTTCAGAACCAGTCGCGTGGCCGGGCGGCCGTCGCGCCGGCTGTTCGCAACACCCGCTCGATCGCGCCACCCATCGACAGGACGTCTTCGTCGGCATAGCGCCGGCCGATGAGCTGAAGGCCGACCGGCATGCCATCGTCCGCCAGCCCGGCCGGCAGCGACAGGGCCGGGCATTGCGGCAGGAGATTGAACGGACAGGTCATGTCGAGACCGCGGAAACGCCCGTCCGGCAGGTCCGCGATATAGTCGTTGTCGTCGGCATCTGCCGCGGGAGCCGTGACGGCACAGGTCGGGCAGAGCAGTCCGTCATACCGGGAAAGCACTGCGGAGAGATCCTGCCACATCCGCGTGCGCAGCAGTTCCACCCGCTTGTACGCCACAGCATTCAAGGTCTGGCCACGCTCGATAAGTTCCACGACGATCGGATCCATCCGCGCGCGATAGTCCTCCAGCGCCTCGCCGAAGAAGGCCGCCATGAACACGCACCAGAGATCGTACCATTGGTCGTTGACGACCCGCGTCCAGCCAAGCTCGACGGGCTCGACCACGGCCCCCTCCGCCCGCAGCGCATCGATCGTCGAAAGGATCACCGCCCGCACCGGCGCATCGACGCTGTAGTAGCCAAGGTCCAGCGAGAAGGCGAAGCGGCGACCTTCCAGCGGGCGGGCTTGCGCCTTTTCCACAGAGAAGGAGAGAGGCAGCGAGAAGATATCCGCGTCGTCAGGCCCCGCCGCCGCGGCCATGAAGGCAACGGCATCACCGGTCGTGCGGGCAAGCGGGCCGAAATGCGAAATGCTGTCGAACATGCTGGGCAGGATGGTCATGGGAATGCGCCCGAGGCTCGGCTTGAGACCGACCGTACCCGTGAAGGCAGCCGGGATACGCACCGAGCCGCCCATGTCCGTGCCCTCGGCGAAGGGAACGACGCCGGCGGCGACGGCGACCGCCGAACCGCCGGAAGAGCCGCCGGAGGTGCGCGCCGGGTCCCAGGGATTGCGTGTGACGCCCCAGCGGGGGCTGGCGGTGAAGCTGGAATGGGCGAATTCCGGTGTCGTCGTCTTGCCGATGAGGATCGCGCCGGCCGCCTCCAGCCGCGCGATGCAGACGGCGCTTTCTCCGGGCACCCAGTCCCCGCGCGTCCAGGAGCCGAGCGTCGTGAGGTCGCCCCTGGTCGGCGTCAGGTCCTTAGCGGCAAAGGGCACGCCGAGAAGGGGCGGCAGCAACCCGCCCGCGGCCCTCTGCCGGTCCGCGGCGCGCGCGGCAGCGAATGCCGCCTCCTCGCGCAGCAGTGTGAAGGCGTTCAGCGCCGCATTGACGCTCCTTGCGCGCCGAAGGGATTCGACAACCACCGTCTCGGCCGAAAAATGCCCAGCACGGATGCCGGAGGCGATGTCCGTTGCCGGCAGGTCGAGCGGATGGCGGTGAGAAACTGTCTGCATGACGGCGGACTCCGTGCTAGGTCTTGGCTTCGATGAGCGGGGAAGGATCGTGGCAGCAGGGGCACAGGCCTATATCGACCAGTGGAACGCCAGCCTTGCCGCGGCTGTTGCGGTGCTCGGTGAGCCGGGTTTTCCCGCGGCGCTGGAACAGGCACTCCGCCACCTCGTCGCCTTCGAGATGATGAACGGCTTTGCCTATGCGCCGGGCGGCAAGGCCTTCGACCTCGACAACGACCGCATCGTCGGCGACCGCACCACCATCGTCGATCATTATCTTGCCGGCGCCTACATTCTCGACCCGTTCTACGATGCGGTCCGCAACAGCCCGCACCAGGGCGTCCTTATCATGCGGCGGCTTGCCCCCGACCGGTTTACGGAGACGGAGTACTACCGCCGCCACTACCAGGCGACGGGCATTGTCGACGAGATCGGCTTCGTCCTGAAACTGCGCCATGCCGATGCGGTTCTGTCGCTGTCGCGCATCGGTACGGTGACGGCATTCTCCCGCCGCGACATCACCCGGCTGGAAAGCGCGGCACCCGTCGTGCGCGCGCTTGCCGAGCGGCATTGGCACGGTCGTTTCACGCCGCCGGATGAAGACGCGAAGGCGGCCGCGGCGATCAGCCACCCGCTCCTGTCGAAGCGGGAGCTGGAAATCGTAACCCTCATCCTCAAGGGACACTCCACCTACTCCATCGCCGCCACGCTCGGCCTCTCGCCGAACACCGTGAAGGTGCACCGGCGCCAGGCCTATGCCAAGCTCACCATTTCCAGCCAGGCAGAACTCTTCCATCTCTTCCTAAGCCGTAACTGACTATTCGACGAACTCCACCTCCGGCGGGGTAAGCTGGAAGAAACGGGTGAGATAGGCAAGATAGGCGATGCCGATGGCAAGCCAGAGCACGCCGAGCAGCTTGGCATGGCTGTCGAGATTCCACAGCAGGAACAGGTCGCACAGCGCGCCCGCCGCAGGGACGGCCAACCCGAGTACAGGGCCGAGCGGCCGCACGGTGGCGTTACCCTTCAAATAAAGCGCGATGACCGAGACATTGACTGCAGTGAAAGCAAGGAACGCGCCGAAATTGATGAACGATGTCGACGTCGTCACATCAAGCGTCAGCGCAAGCAGGCCAACGACGCCGACGAAGACGAGGTTGAGCACCGGCGTGCGCCACGTCTCATGCAGCTTGCCGAAGAGGCCGGCGGGCAGGACGCCGTCACGGCCCATGGCGAAGAGCAACCGGCCGACGCTTGCCTGCGCAGCAAGGCCGGAGGTGAACTGCGCCACGACGAGCGTTGCGAGGAAGACCGTGACGAAAAGGTCTCCGCCGATCATCAGTGCGATTTCCGATGCAGCGGAATCGACCGAAGCGAAGGTGCCGCCCGGATGGGCAAGCTGCGTGATGTAGGCCGAACCGGTGAAGAGCAGGCCGCCGATCACGGCGATGATCATGATCGCCTTCGGCATGGTGCGGGTGGGTTCGCGTGTTTCCTCCGTCAGCGTCGAGACGGCATCGAAACCGAGGAACGAATAGGCCGCGATGGCCGCACCGGCGACGGATGCGCTGAAGGGCACACCGGCCTCGAAGAACGGGCGAACCGAGGCAAGCCCGCCCGCGCCGTTCAGCGCGGCGACATAACGGGCCGCAAGCGCCACGAAGGCCACCAGCACCGAAAGCTGCACCAGCATCAGCACGACATTGACCCGGTTCGCAAAGGCGATGCCGATCACATTGATGGCCGTGGTCAGCACGATGAAGCCGACGATCCACATCCAGGCCGGCACCGCCGGGAAGGCGGCGGTGAGATAGGCCGCGCCGATCAGCCAGATCACCATCGGAAGGAAGAAGTAGTCGAGCAACACCGCCCAGCCGACGAGGAAGCCGACGCCGGAATTCAGCGACCTGCGAGCATAGGTATAGGCGGATCCGGCAACCGGGTAGACCCTCGCCATTACGCCGTAGCTCGCCGCGGTCAGAAAAATCGCGAGGGCCGCGATGAAATAGGCCATTGCCGTGGTTCCCTGGCTTGCCGATGCCAGGGCGCCGAACGTGCCGAACACGATCATCGGCGTCATATAGGCAAGGCCAAACAATACGACGGACCACAGGCCAAGTGTCCGGTCGAGTTTGATCGTCTGTGTCATGTTCCCCTCCTCCAGGTAATCCGCGGAAGGGTCGGGGAAGAGCCGGCCAAAGCCAATAACCCCAGGGTGTTATGTGACGCCGCAAGGAATGCGGCACCCTATATCGCCTGACTTCCCGTCGGATCCGGCGGGCGATCGTGCCGATCGGCAGCCGCAGAGGCCGGGACTTTCCGCCGGCAGACCGTCGATACCGGCGGATAGGGTTCCTCTTCTACCAACTGATGGACCGGAGCGGCGTGCCGCTGCGCTGGGTCGTGCCGACGCCGGGAGCGACGCCCACCTCCGCATTGGAGGCCGCAAGCAGCGGCTTGCCGCGCACGATGTCCGAAGCGCGTTCGGCCAGCATGATCGTCGGCGCGTTGAGATTGGCATTCGGCTCGGTCGGGAAGACGGAACTGTCGATGACGCGCAGCCCCGTCAGGCCACGCACCTTGAGGTCGCTGTCGACGACCGCCATCGCATCCTCGCCCATGCGGCAGGACCCGCAGGGATGGTAGGTGCTTTCCATCGTCTCGCGCACGAAGGCGTCGATCTCGTCGTCGCTGCGCACGTCCTTGCCGGGTGCCATCTCCTCGCCACGGAACCGGTCGAAGGCCGGCTGGCCGACGATCTCGCGGGTGAGGCGCAGACAGCGGCGGAAGCCCTCGCGGTCCTCTTCTCGGTCGAGGTAGTTGAAGAGGATGTTGGGCTGCTCGTGCGCCTCCGGCGAGCGCAGGCGCACATAGCCGCGGCTCTTCGGCTTGTTCGGCCCGGTCAGCACCATGAAACCGTGGCCATCGAGCGGCTTCTTGCCGTCGTAGCGCATGGCGGCAGGCAGGAAATGGAACTGGATATCCGGCCATTGCAGCGATGCGTCGGAACGGATGAACCCGCCGCTCTCGAAATGGTTGGTGACCGAAAGACCCTTCTTGAACAAAAGCCACTCCGCGCCGATCAGGGCGCGGCTCAAAAGCCCCATCTTGCCGTTCAGCGTGATCGGCTCCTTGCAGGCATACTGGATGTAGACTTCCGAATGGTCCTGCAGGTTCTCGCCGACGCCCGGCAGGTCATGCAGCACCTCGACACCCGCCTTCTGCAGCACAGCGGCCGGACCGATGCCGGAGCGCTGCAGAAGATGCGGCGAGCCGATCGGGCCAGAGGAGATCAGCACCTCGCGGGTGGCCTTCGCCACGAGGCGGCGGCCGCCGAGTTCATATTCGACACCGGCGGCGCGCTTGCCTTCCATGAGCACGCGCCGTGTCATGGCATGGGTGACGACGGAAAGGTTCGGCCGACTCATCGCCGGCTTGAGATAGGCGTTCGCCGTCGACCAGCGCACGCCGTCCTTGACGGTCATGTGCATGGGGCCGAACCCCTCCTGCATGTGGCCGTTCGGGTCCTCCGTGGTGATGTAGCCCGCCTCCCGGCCGGCATCGACGAAGGCCCTGTAGAGCGGGTTCTTCATCCTGTTGCCGGCATTGGTGGCGAGAGGGCCGGAGGCGCCGCGATAGGCGTCGCCTCCATCCTGCCAGCTTTCGGCACGCTGGAAGTAGGGCAGGCAATTGGCATATCGCCAGCCGCGTGCCCCCTGCTCCTCCCATTCGTCGAAATCGCGGGCATGGCCGCGCATATAGA
Organism: Shinella sp. SUS2; assembly: GCF_001262505.1. Taxonomy (GTDB): domain Bacteria; phylum Pseudomonadota; class Alphaproteobacteria; order Rhizobiales; family Rhizobiaceae; genus Shinella. Next base: position 16,829 of record NZ_KQ410733.1, on the reverse strand, counting down.
CGAGCCCGTTGATCGAGGAGGAGCCGCCGATGACCTTGCCACGCGGGCAATGCACCCGGCGCCCGTCGAGGCCGGGTTCCGGCAGGGTCATGTATTTCCAGTTGTACTTGGTGCCGTTCATCGGAATGGACAGCGCCGTCGGCATCTGGATGAAGATCGACTTGTCGCTGCCGCCATATTCGAGGACCAGGACTTTTACGGCCGGATCTTCTGACAGGCGATTGGCGAGCACGCAGCCGGCCGATCCGGCGCCGATGATGATGTAGTCGTAGGTCTCGGTCATGGCTGATATCCAGAGGTTACGGGTAGAGGCCCCAGCCCCGCCCGCGGGCAAAGAGCCGGGTCAGGACATAGTGGACCGCGCCAGCCGCAAGGCAGGATGGCACGGAGGCGGTGAGATACTTGAAGGCCGGCAGGCTCGCGAGCGTCTGCGGATTGAAGACCAGAACATAGACGCCGAAGCCGACAGCCAGGGCGAAGAGCCCGATCGGGTTGAAGCCACCCCAGAAACGGTAGGGACCGTTTTCCTGTGGGCCGTGCAGGCTGCGCATGTCGAGCTTCTGGCGGCGCAGGAAGAAATAGTCGGCGATGCCGATGCCGGCGAGCGCGGAATTGAGCGCCGAGGTCCAGACGAGGAAGATGAAGAAGCCGTCGTACATTTGCGGATAGAAGACGACGAGGCCGAGCGGGATGAGGCAGAAGAGGAACAGGATCGTGCCCCAGGAAATGGCGCGGATGGACGCTGTTCCCACCTGCCGGAGGCCGACGATAGAGGTGTAGAGGATGTTCGCCATCGAGGTCATGTTGGCGAAGGCGACGAAGAGCAGCGCGATGATGCCGATGACGGGGCCGGCGATCTTGGTCATCCAGATGGTCGGGTCGGAATCTCCGAGGGCGACGGCGGCAAGCAGGCCGACGATCTCGCCGAGCGTGGCGGCGCCGAAGATGCCGATGACGTTCGGCCAGAAGGCGGTGCGTTCGTTCTTCGTCAGGCGCGCGAGGTTGCCGATATAGGGCCACCAGGAGAAACCGGCCGCAAGGTTCACCTCGACGGCGATGATGAAGTTGAGCGTGTTGTCCTCGAAGGGCGGGGAAAGCGCCGGCATCGCCAGAAGCTCGGAGAAGGAGCGGTGCTGGAGGATCAGATAGAGCATCACGATCATCAGGATCACCAGCGCGGGCGAGACGACCATGTTAAAGAACTTGATCGATGTCGGCCCCCTGGCGACGATGAACCAGGTGACGAGGATCGCGCCGACAGCGGCGATGATCATCTTGATGCCGGTGGGATTGGCGGCTTCCCCGGCACTGAGCGCCGCAAGGCCGTCGATCGACCGGCCGAACATCATGGCAAGCACCGCAAGCCAGCCCATGGTGAGCACGACCACGGCCAGCACGTAGACGACGCGGCTGCCGTTGTAGCCGAACTGGCTGCGCAGCGCGACGAACTGCTCGATGCCGTAGCGGCCGGACAGCGGCGTCGTGGCGAGCGCCGTCAGCATCACGCCGACAATGTTGCCGATGACGATGGCGGCAATGCCCTCCTTCGGCCCGACGAAGAGGCCCACCGCGCCGCCGATCAGGAAGGCCCAGGTGGCGATGGCAAGCGCCGAATTGGCGTAGGTGAACTCCCAGAAGCCCCAGAGCCGCTCGGAGGGCAGCAGCGGCGCGTCGCCGCGTTCGGCGGCGGCGCGGTTGCGCTCGGCCTCAGCCTGTTCCGTTTCGATGGCGGCAAAGCCGCCGTGGGTGACATGATCAGTCATCTCACGCCCCCCAGATCCAGAAGCCCGCGACCAGGGCGAGCGTGAGCGCGCTCATGCAGGCATAGTCGATGACGGACATGGCGCCCTCGAAGCGGTGTTCCGCTTCAATGCCCTCATAGATGCGGGCACGGCGCGCCAGTTCGTTTTGCCAGGCAATATCGTTTTCCATTGTCGCTCCCCTTTCGCGTCGCGCCTTCGGCGTCTTTCCGCGATGCATACGGCTCCATCAGCCGCCGATCATGCGGACGCGCAAAGCGCCCACGGTGAAGATACCGGCCGCCGATGGATGGCGGCCGGCGGATGTCATGGCAGGGTGATCCACACCGCCTTGGTCTCCATCAGATAGTCGAGCTGCTCGGGCCCGAGGTCCTTGCCGAAGCCGGAATCCTTGAAGCCGCCGAAGGGCATGGACGGGTCGATCGTGCTGTGCGCGTTGACATAGACGGAACCGGCATGAAGGCGCGGAATGAGGCCGTGCACGCGCGCGAGGTCGTTCGAATAGATCGCGGCGGCGAGGCCGAAGGGCGTGTCGTTCGCCAGAAAAACCGCCTCGTCGAGCGTATCGAAGGGGCTCGTCACCAGCACCGGCCCGAAGATCTCCTCACGCACGATGCGCATCTCCGGCTTGCAATGGGCGAAGATGGTGGGTTCGATGAAATGGCCCGGTCCGTCGAGGCTTGCGCCGCCATGCACCAGCTCCGCCCCTTCGCGGCGACCGGCCTCGATGTAGCCGGCAACGACTGCTTTCTGCTGCGCCGAGACCATGGGGCCGATGTAGCAGTCCCGGTCGAGGCCGGGCGCGATCTTGAGCGTGCGGGTGACCTTGACGAGTTCGTCGAGGAAGGCATCGTGCACCGCGCGCTGGACATAGACCCGGGTGCCGGCGTCGCAGACCTGGCCGGAATTGAAGAACACGCCGTTCGCCACCGCGAGCGCGGCGCTCGGCAGATCGGCATCGTCGAGAACGAGCACCGGCGACTTGCCGCCGAGCTCCAGCGTGACATGCTTGAGACTGCCGACTGCGGCGCGGCCGACGTCCTTCCCGACAGGCGTCGAGCCGGTGAAGGTAACCTTGTCGATGCCCGGATGCGTGGACATGGCCGCGCCGATGACGCTGCCGCGGCCCGTGACGATGTTGACCACGCCGTCGGGAATGCCGGCCTCCTGCACCAGCTCGGCAAAGCGCAGGGTGGAAAGCGAGGTCAGCTCGGCCGGCTTGACGATGACAGTGCAGCCGGCGGCAAGGGCGGCCGCAAGCTTCCAGGCCATGGTCTGCAGCGGAAAATTCCACGGCACGATGGCGGCAACCACACCCAGCGGCTCCTTGCGGGTATAGGCGAGGTAGTTGCCGGGAATGGACGGCTCGACGATGCGTCCGTGCAGCTTGGAGGGCCAGCCGGCAAAATAGCGGAACGTGTCGACCGTGCCCTGGATGTCAATGTCCCGGGCGAAGCTCACGGACTTGCCCATGTCGACGGCTTCGATTTCCGCCAGCTCGTTGCCATGCGTTTCGATGAGGTCGGCAAGGCGGTGCAGCAGGCGCTCGCGCTCGAGTGGCTTGAGGCGGCGCCACTCTCCGCCGTCAAACTGGCGGCGCGCGGCTGCAACAGCCTGGTCGAGATCCTCCGTCGTGCCGGACGGCGCGCTGGTGATCCGCCCGCCAGTGGACGGTTCGAAAACATCGAAGGTCACACCGTTGCCGCTATCGACCCACGCCCCGTCGATGAACATCTTCTGGGGCTTGGCGAGAAAACGCCGCGTTGCATCGCTGACGCCGTAGTGATCGAGATAGTTTCGGACGCTTTCGTCCATGTGCTGTTCCTCCTCAGCCGGCCGCCCGGACATGCCGGTCTTGCCCTGTTGTTCAGTCAGCGCCGCCGCGCCCATGCGTGCGGGATGTGTCCGGTGAAGGTCATGGAAACCCGTGCCACCCGGGTGAATGCGTCGCTGGCGGCAGCGATCCCGACGAGATCCACGCCGGTGAACGGCAGGGTTACGCATTCGGTCGCACGGGATTTGCTGGCCACGTCCCCTCCTCCAACGGTGAAGGGAGTGTGCCAAAGAAAGATACGTTTAAAAGTATCTATGATTGCATGTTCACTTGTGCATTAATCAATGAATGATCAACAAGGTCCGGCACCGCATTCTCAATCTCTCGCTTGGCGATGCAGAACTCAGGCTGCTGCGCGTTTTCGCCTCCGTTGTGCAGCATGGCGGCTTTTCCGCCGCACAGTCGGCGCTCGGCATGACGCAGGCGACGATCTCCACCCATATGCGCCATCTGGAGGAGCGGCTCGCCCTTCGCCTGTGCAGCCGCGGCCGCGGCGGTTTCCAGCTGACCGACGAAGGGCGGCTCGTCTACGAGGCGACGCTTGAGCTTTTCGGCTCGCTGGAAAAATTCCAGAGCCGCATCGGGGAGGCACAGGGGGAACTGACGGGCAGCCTCAGCTTCGGCACGGTCGACGCCATGATCACCAACCGCGGCCTCGACCTTCAGGGCGCCCTCGCCGCCTTTCACCGCGCGGCTCCGCGCGTACACCTGGAAATCGACGTCGCCGCGCCGCAGGTGCTGCATCAGGGCCTGCTCAACGGTTCCTACCAGATCGTGCTGATGCCCTTCGTCGGCAGCGTCATGCCGCATTTTCGCAGCCAGCCAGTCTTCTCCGAGGTCCAGAAGCTCTATTGCGCCGAGGGTCATCCACTCTTCGCCTGCCCCGATGCGGAACTGACCGACGAGGTGCTGGCAGCGCAGTCCTTCGCCGGCCGCACCTATATGCCGAATGAGACGATCTGCGGCGTGAACTTTACCTGGTCCGCTGCGACGCCGCATATGGAGGGCACGCTGCTTCTTCTGCTATCGGGCGCCTATATCGGTTTCCTGCCCGACCACTATGCCGAGGAATGGGTTCGCACCAACCGCCTGCGCGTGCTTTCGCCCGAGCGCATGCGCTTCGAGGACATGTTCCACATCGCCTATCCGCGCAACAAACCCTCCCGCGCTGCCGAAACGCTGGCCGAAGCGATCACCGCGAGCGTACGCAAGGCGCACTGATGTTTTCCGCCCGGCCCCGGCAGGCCAGGACCAGGCACAGCCTTCGTCCAGGACATGAAGGCACTCCGCAGGGCGGCGAACATGCCGCCGGCCTCGTCACCGCACCCGGACAGGCTCGGCATAGTAGGGCAGCCGGTCGATCCGGGGCGACCACAGCCCCTTGTCGACGACAGAGCGTACATGTGCCGCGATTTCCTCCATGGGCGCGAACCAGACGTCCCCCTGCGCAAGAACCTGTTCGAGGAAACGGTGCACCACGTCCCAGCGCGCAAGGCGGCCCGTGGCAAAGGGATGCACGACCGGCACCCAAAGCGCGCCATACCGCCGAGCAGCCTCGAACTCCTGTGCGAAGGCGGCAAAGCCCTGTTCTGGCGCGCGGATCGGCATCATGTAGTCGAGATCCATCGACTGGACATATTGCGGCCAATCGTCGAGCCCCCAGTGCGAGGGCAGCTCGACCAGCCGCCCGGCCTCGCATTCCAGAAGATAGGGAATGTCGTCGCCCATCAGCGAGGCGTCGTACTCGAAGCCGCGCGAGACCAGAAGGTCGGCCGAACGGTGCGAGAAGTTGTAGAGCGGCGCCCGCCAGCCGCGCGGTCGCCTGCCGCTCGCCTTGACGATCACCTCGATACCGCGGTCCAGCCAGTAGGCCTCGTCATCGTCGGAAAGCTCGCGCGGATGCTCGTGCAGGAAGCCGTGATGGGCAAGCTCGTGGCCGCCTTCCAGAATGGCCTCAATGGCCTCCGGATAGCGCTCGATGCACCAGGCCGGCACGAAGAAGGTCTGCCGGATGCCGAGCCGGCGATAGCTTTCGACAATGCGCGGGATCGCCACCTTCGGCCCGTATTGCAGCATGGAGATGCCGGCGACGCGGCTGTGGCCATCCTCCGGGTGGGCGATATGGATGAGGCTGTCCGCATCCATGTCGAAGGTGATGCAGGCGGCACATTTCGCACCGTTCGGCCAGGGAATGGGATTTCTGATCACGGCATGATGCTCCCGCCGTTGCTGCCGACACCCTGTCCGGTGAAGTACCGCCCGCCGGGACCGGCGAGGAACAGCGCGAGCTCGCCGATCTCCTCCGGCTGACCGAAGCGGGCAAGCGGAATAGCAAGTTCCCGCGCCCGCCATTCGGCGCTCATATTGGCCGCACCGAGCATTTCCGTATCGATCGGGCCGGGGCAGATGGCGTTGACGAGGATGCGCGGCGCGAATTCCTTCGCCCAGGAGCGGGTGAGGCCGAGCACGCCGTGCTTGGAGGCGACATAGGGCGAGAAGGTCTCGCGGCCGTAATAGGCCATGTCCGAGGCAATCAGGATCACCCGGGCCGGCGCTTCCACCGTTCCCTCCATCAGTCCGATCACCATCTTGCCGACGAGGAAACTACCCCGCAGGTTGATGGCGATCACCCGGTCGAAATCGGCGACCGGTGTTTCGAGCAGCGGCGCCTCATGGATGACGCCCGCACAGTGCACGACGACATCCAGTCCGCCGAACCTTTCCTTCACCGCATCGCCGACCGCAAGGACCGCAGCTTCGTCGGAGATGTCGCAGGCGAGCGCCAGCGTTTCCGCTGCGCCGGCCTTCATGGCCGCCGCGGCGGTTTCATCGGGCATGCGGATATCGGCGAGCGCGACACGCGCACCGGTTCCGGCAAAGGCAAGGGCACAGGCTGCGCCAATGCCGCGATAGGCCCCCGTGACGAGAACGCGCCGGCTCATGCCATCACCTCGCCGCGATCGAGCATCAGACCCTGACCCGTCATGTCCTTCGCCCCGTCGGAGGAAAGGAAGAGATAGGGCGCGGCAAGGTCTTCCGGTTCCAGCAGGCCGGGCAGAACCTGCGCGCCGACGATTTCGGCCAGCAGGTCCTCCTCGCTGCGGCCGGTGCGCAGCGACATGTTCTTCAGCGACAGCATGGCCGCTTCCGTGCGCACCCAGCCGGGGCAGACGGCGTTGACGCGAATGCCCTTCGGGCCGAGCTCCTTCGCCATCACGCGCGTGAAGCCGAGATTGGCGTGCTTTGAGGTGATGTAGGCGGCAAATTCCGGCACCGCGACACGGCTCCAGATCGAGGCTGTCACGATGATGCGGCCTCCCTCCACCATATGCGGCACGGCATTGCGGGTCACGTAGAACGTGCCGTTTGTGTTGATGTCGGTGATGCGGCGGAACGTATCCTCGATCGACGGATCGGGATCGAGCAGCGGCGTGATGCGCTCCAGCCCCGCATTGTTGACGAGCACGTCGATACGGCCGAGCGGCGCAAGCGCGGCCTTCACAGCGGCGCTGTCGGTGATGTCGCATTCGATCGCCGCGACCTTACGGCCGAAACGGGCCGACATTTCCCCGGCCGTTTCATGGATGCCCGAACCGGAGGAAAGGATCGTGACATCGGCGCCAGCGGCGGCAAAACCTTCCGCCACAGCCCGGCCGATGCCCCGGCTCGCCCCCGTGACGAGCACATGCTCGCCGGAGAAATCGTAATGAAGTCGTCCCATGGATCAGCCCTTCCTTGCGTGCATGATGCGTCCGATGAGGTTCATGAGAACCTGGGCGGCGAGGATGGCCGTGCCGCCGGTATGGTCGTAGTCGGGGGCAACCTCGACGAGGTCGATGCCGACGATGTCGCCGCGCTCGGCGAGCGCCGACAGGATTTCCAGCACCTCGTAGTAGATGAAGCCGCCATGCGAGGGTGTGCCCGTGCCCGGCGCGATCGAGGGATCGAAACCGTCGATGTCGATCGTCACGTAGTAGCGCACGCCAGCCGGGATGCGCTCTATCACCGCATCCGTGCCGAGCGCCCGGATCTGGCGAACAGAGAGGATATCGGAGCCCATGTTCCGCGCATCCTCGTAGCCCTCCTTGGCCGTCGAGGAGACGTTGCGGATGCCGAGTTGCGAGAGGCCGCTGACATAGGGTTTTTCCGCCGCGCGGCGCATCGGGTTGCCGTGGCCGTAGCGCACGCCATGGCGCTCGTCGACGAAATCGAGATGGGCATCGATCTGCACGATATGGATCGGGCCGTTTTTGGCGCAGTCCTCAGCAAAGGCATTGATGCAGGGGATGTTGACGGAATGGTCGCCGCCCAGCACCACCGGCAGCGCACCGGCCTCAAGGATCTTGCGCACCCCGAATTCAATGTTCGCGTGGCTCTTCATCGTGTCGGTGTGCACGATATCGGCGTCGCCGATGTCGACGATGGAGACCTCGCCGCTCGGAAGATAGCTGACGTCGTCCTCGTGGTCGTAGGCGCCGCCATGGCCGAAGGAGAACAACGTGGAGGCCTCGCGGATGGAGCGCGGCCCGAAGCGGGTGCCGGCACGCCACTGGGTGCCGCCGTCGAAGGGCGCGCCGAGGATCGCGACATCGGCGTTGATGGCGTTCCAATCCGGCTGGTAGGGGTATTTGCCGAAGGTGCAGATGCCGACGAATGGCAGGTTCAGGCGGCCGGTCTCATAGGAATTGCTGGTCATGGTCGTTCCGTTTCAGGTGGATGACAATCAGTTTGAAGGTTGCGCGCGCCTTCCGGCTCCGCGTCGTTCGGGGCGGCGGATCTCAGGGAAACCGCACACGAAATGGCCGGCTGCCGGCTCCTGCCGCCCCGGTCGGGCAGCGCCCTCGCTAGCGCAGGGAATGTCGGGAAATGCACATGCCGGCTCCTCCTAACCTTTATGTGATAAAAACTTTATGTCACTAAAAATTCTTGTCAACACCAATTTTGGTTGCACATCAAGGAAATCGCAGGCAAAAGCCATTGAGAGAGGCAGACGGGTGATATGGCCTTGATGGGACTGAGAGAACGGCAGAAGGCAAACCGCCGCGAGCGCATCCTGGAAGTCGCAAAGGCGCGCTTCCAGACGGATGGCTACGCGCCGACGACGATCGAAATGATCGCCAAGGATGCCGACGTCTCCGCCGTCACCGTCTACAATTATTTCGACACGAAGGCCGGGCTTCTCCTCGCGCTGGTCGGTGAGAGCGACCAGCTGCTGATCCGCCAGCTGAAAACGATGATCGCGCGCGAGCCGACGGATATCATCGACGCCGTCGCGACCTTCGGCCAGATCCTGCGTCGCCACGCCATGCGCTACCTGGAGAAGTCGACCTGGCGCGAGGTGCTTTCGGCCAGCATCCAGGAGGGCAGCAGCGACTTCGGCCGGACCTATCTGGAACTCGACCGCATTCTCATCGAGCTGATGCGCGCGATGATCCTCGCGTTCCAGAAGCGTGGCCTGATCGCGGAGAGCGTGGACAGCGAGGCGCTGGCCGATTGTTTGTTCTCCCTGCAGAACATCCGTTTCTTCCAGTTCATTGCCGACGACAACAGCGACGATGCGGAAATCGACCGCCGCCTGCGCAGCGACCTCACCGCCCTCAAGGGGCTGTTCTCCGCACGATAAACATCCCGACCGGCCTGCCCCATGCTGCCGTCTGGCCGTGTAAAACCCGCCGCATCGGACGATGCGACGGGCTGAACGGTTCTTAGATGCGCCGGCCGTCAGGCCGTCTTGCGCCAGAGCTTCGAGAGAGCCCAGAGGCCGACGGCAATACCGGCCAGCACCAGTTCGCCGATCAGGAAGTCGGTGGTCTGGGTCACGAGAGCATAGCCGGTGAAAGCGACGACGATGACGGGCGGAAGCGGCCAGAACGGCATTCTGAAGGGCCGGTGGACATGCTTCTGGGAGATGCGGCTCCAGAAGGCGGCGATCCCGACGAAGAAATAGACGGTCGCGATCATGGTTCCCGCGAACATGATGAGCCAGTCGAGGCTGGACATCATGATCAGGAAGACCGAGGGAACGAGCAGCGCGGCGACACCCCAGCCGGGCGAGCGGAAGCGGTTCAGTTCGGCAAGCCTGTTGCCGATCGCCGGCGGCCAGAGACCGTCACGCGCCGAGGCGAAGACACCACGGGCAAAATACATCTGGAGCGTGAGCGCCGCATTGAAGAGTGCCGCGATGACGCCGATGTTGACGATCGTGCTGGCCCAGGGGCCGAGCGCGCTTTCCACAGCGGAAACGATCGGCGCATCCGACTGCAGGAAGGCGACGAGATCCGGCGCGGCGATGACGCCGGCAAAGAGCGGGATCGTAATGAGGATCGAGGCGAGGATCGCGGCATAGATGACGGCCCGGCCGACATCGCGCGCACCGCCGACAAGCTCCTCGACGAAGCCGCAGACCGCATCGTAGCCGTTGAGGACGTTGAAGGCCGGAGCCAGCGTCGCCAGTGCGATACCAAGCGTCAGCGGCACGAGCTGGCCGTTCTCCAAAACGACAGGATGAAACACGATATCGACAGGGTCCTGGACCGGAGCGACGATCGCCGCCAGCACGATGAGCCCGACCACGACGAGCTGCACCAGGAGAATGGCGATGTTCACCTTCGCGCCGATTTCGACCTTCGTGATGGCGATGGCGCCAGAAATGGCCAGCAGCAGGAAAGCGATCACCTCATTGGGCACGGTAATCCACGGCAGCAGGTTCTTCAGGAAGATCGGAATGCCCAGCAGCAGCGAGGCCGGGATCACGATACCCTGCGTCACGAAGTTGAAAAGCGTGATCCAGGCCAGCGGTTCCGGCAGGGCACTGCGCACCATCGAATAAGAACCGCCCGTCGACGGGTAGGTCGAGGCGAGTTCGCCGAGGCACATCGCGATCAGGACCACGACGACGCTGAGGATCAGCATCGCCCCGACGCCAAAGGTTCCGCCCACCTGGAAGACGCCCGCCGTCAGCAGCAGCACAGCCATGGCCGGCGAGGCGTCGGCCATGGCCAGGCACACCACATGCGACACCTGGAGCCGCCGCCGAAGCGTATGCGCCTCTCCATCGGCCCCTTCAAACTCCGAGCTTTGCCCGGATCCTTCCATCACTTTTGTCGATGACATCGCTCACTCCCCCCTCTTTGCATCCGGCATGGATGCGACCGTCTATCCCTCGGCCCGACGTCCACCACGTCATAGGGCGGGCTCGATCCCTCCGATCGAACACGCCATGAAAGGCCCAATAATCTATAGCCGATTAAAACTTTTACTGAGTAAATTTTTTAGTCACGAAAACTTTCTTCGTCAACGGCGAATCTTCTGAAACACGCACGGACGGCCTGGTTCGCCGCTGGACTATCCGGCCAGGCAACGCCAAGCCCCTCCATCCGTGTACGCGGAGGAGCGGAACGAGAGAAGGATTTCAGGCTGCGGCTTACACGGCGGCCCGCCTGTCGTATCTGGCGATACGCGCGAGGAGGTAGTCGACCTCCGCCTTCGCCGTCGCGGAGAGCAGCTGGGCCGGCTTGCGCTGCGCGTCGGAGGACAGGACGCCGCGCCGCTTCAGAACGTGCTTCCGGATAGCAAGGCCGATGCCGAGCTGCTGCTCGTAGCGGATCAGCGGCAAATGGGCATCGAACAGGTCGTGCGCCTCGTCACGCCTGCCGGCCGCGAAGAGATCGACGAGCTCACACAACATGTCCGGAAAGCCGTAACCGGTCATCGCGCCGTCGGCCCCGCGTTCCGGCTCGAAATCCAGGAACAAGCCGCCATTGCCGCAAAGGATCGAGAAATCCCGAAGCGTGCCGGCCTTCTGCATGGCGCGAAGCTTCGAGACCTTCTCGAGGCCCGGCCAGTCCTCATGCTTCAACATTTGGCACGACGGATGGTCGCTCATGATCCTTGCGATCACTCCCGGCGTCATCACGACGGTGAGGGTGAGCGGGTAATCCTGCAGCACCCACGGAACATCCTCGCCCACCGCTTCGACGGCACCGGCGAAGTAGTTGACGATCTGGTCGTCCGTGCGCAGGGCCGGCGGTGGCGCGATCATCACGCCGGCCGCGCCGATCTCCATCGATTCACGCGCCAGCGAACGCATGGCAGCAAAACCCGGCGCCGAGACGCCCACGATGACGGGAACCGCGGCGCGCGACACGACGCGGCGGACGATGGCACGGCTTTCATCCGGCTCCAGCTTCGGTGCCTCCCCCATGATGCCGAGAATTGTGATGCCCGTGCATCCGCTCTCCACATAGAAATCCGTCAACCTGTCGATCGAGTCGAAGTCGATCGAGCCGTCATCGAAGAACGGCGTGGTGGCGATCGCATAGACGCCGCGGGATCGCGTATCCAATGTCATGTCCCGCCCTCCTGCCAGGCCTGATGCCGCTTCGTTGTCTCCGCATCCATCTGTCTCGTCCTCCCTGAAAGCGCCTCCGTGGAACCTTACCATCAGATTTCGGACGCGAGGACCGGTGTTGCGAACCATTCCGAAATCTTCCGTCTCCCTGCCCACGCACCTCGGCAAGAATCGGGTGGGCGCCCATTCGATTTGAGCGCAAGGATCGGAGTGTGGCCGCGACGGAACGGGAGCATGGTCGGGCTGGACCGATACGGGAAGACAACGATGACGACCGCCGCGCAACAGACCCCTGCCCTTCGCCTAGCCTCCCTGCCCGTCACGGAGGATCCTCGCTGGGCGCGTATCGTCAGCCGCGACAAGACCGCCGACGGTCAGCTCTGGTATTCCGTCTCGACGACCGGCGTTTACTGCCGCCCCTCCTGTCCCTCGCGCACGGCGAACCCGAAGAACGTCACCCTGCATGACACGATCGATGCTGCCCGGGCGACGGGTTTTCGCCCCTGCCGGCGCTGCAATCCCGACCGCCCCACGCTCGAATGCGAGAACGCGGCCCTGGTCGCCAGAGCCTGTCGCCTCATCGAGGGCAGCGAAGAGGAGCCCTCGCTGGAGGAACTGGCAGCAGCCGTCGAGCGCAGCCCGAGCTACTTTCACCGCCTGTTCAAGGCATCGACGGGCCTGACACCGAAGGCCTATGCCGCCGCCGACCGCGCGAAGAAGGTGCGCGAAGGCCTTGCGACCGGCAACAGCGTCACCGCAGCGATCTACGGTGCGGGCTTCAATTCGAGCGGCCGCTTCTACGAGAAATCGACCGGCCTGCTCGGCATGACACCGACCCGCTATCGCGCGGGCGGCGCAAACGAGGAGATCAGGTTCGCCGTCGGCGAGGCTTCCCTCGGCGCGATTCTGGTCGCCTCCAGTACGAGAGGCGTTGCCGCCATTCTTCTCGGCGACGATCCGGAGGCGCTGGTGCGCAATCTGCAGGACCGTTTCCCGAGGGCGCGCCTCATCGGCATGGATCGCGACTATGAGGAGCTGGTCGCCTGCGTCGTCGGCTTCGTCGAGGACCCCGGCATCGGGCTTGATCTCCCGCTCGATGTCCGCGGCACCGCATTCCAGCGCCGCGTCTGGCAGGCGCTGCAGGAGATTCCGGCCGGCGCGCGCATGTCCTATGCGGATGTCGCCCGCCGGATCGGATCGCCCAAGGCCACCCGGGCGGTCGCCGGCGCCTGTGCCGCCAACAATATCGCCGTCGCCATTCCCTGTCATCGCGTGGTGCGCAACGACGGTGCGCTCTCCGGTTACGCCTGGGGTGTCGATCGCAAGCGCGCACTGCTCGCGCGCGAAGACGCACGGATCGCCTGAAGCCGGAGAACTGCGAATGAACCTCCTTTCCCGCTACGATCAATCGGTCGCCTTCCTGTCCCGGCACGACGAGGACTGGGCGCGGCTGATCGACCTGGTCGGTCCCTGCCGGCACGATCCCAAGGCCGCCCGCGAACCGTATGAAGCGCTGGTGCGGGCCGTCGCCTATCAGCAGCTGACCGCAAGAGCCGGCGACGCGATCATCGGCCGTCTCAGGGACCGCTTCGAGGGGCGCGACTTTCCAGGCCCGGAAGATCTTGTCGAGGCCAATTTCGACCTGTTGCGGGCCTGCGGCTTCTCGGCCAGCAAGATCGCCACCATCAAGGCGGTCGCGCAGGGCGCCCTGGACGGCCTGGTTCCGACGCGTGCCCTTGCCACCGCCATGGACGACGAGACGCTGATCGCGCGCATGACCGGCATCAAGGGCATAGGCCGTTGGACGGTCGAGATGCTGCTGATGTACTCGCTGGAGCGGATGGACGTGCTGCCGGTCGACGATTTCGGTGTCCGCGAAGGATATCGCGTGCTGAAATCGCTGCCCGAACAGCCGAAGCCCCGGGTGTTGCGCGAGATTTCGCAGGCGTGGGCGCCGCATCGCACGGTGGCCGCCTGGTATCTCTGGCACATCCCGCGCGAACGCGGAAACGTGCTGTCCTGAATGCCGGGCAGGCGTTCTCCCAACGATCACCCGAACCCGAAAGGCCGCAGGATGCACGATCTGTTCGACGCACTCGTCCCGCCGATGCCCGCAGCCGAGGCCATGGCCGAGGGCGCCATGCTGCTGCGCGGCACTGCGCTCGCCTATGAAACGGATCTTCTTGCTGCGCTCGGCGACATCACCGCCCGGTCCCCGTTCCGCCACATGGTCACGCCGGGCGGCTTCACCATGTCCGTCGCGATGACGAATTGCGGCGCGGCGGGGTGGGTTACGGACCGCACGGGCTACCGCTACGACCGCAACGATCCGCAAACCGGCCGCCCCTGGCCCGGCATGCCGGAATGTTTCCTCGCCCTTTCCGTAGAGGCCGCGGCGGCCGCCGGCTATCCCGGCTTCCGTCCCGACGCCTGCCTGATCAACCGCTACGAGCCCGGTGCCCGTCTGTCTCTCCACCAGGACAGGAACGAGCGCGACTTTGCCAACCCGATCGTCTCGGTCTCGCTCGGCTTGCCGGCGACCTTTCAGTTCGGCGGGCTGAAGCGCACCGACCCCGTGAAGAAATTCGCTCTCCGGCACGGCGATGTCGCGGTCTGGGGCGGCCCGTCGCGGCTCTTCTATCACGGTGTGCCCGAACTGAAGGACGGCATGCACGAGACCGTCGGGCGCATGCGCATAAACCTCACGTTTCGCGGCGCCCTGTAGCTCCCAGCCAGGCGGTTTCTCCGATTTGAAAACAAGGATCGGAGTTTGGTGGTGCGGCACGGGCGATAGGTTCGATCATCAGCCCAGAACAAGGAGTGACGGTGATGAACCTGATGATCAGAACGAAGACGCTGCGGCCCAGGCTGCAGGTAAAATCCTCCTCGGCACCCGTCGACATGCTTTCCTATGCGATCGCCGCCAGCGCCTTCGGCAAGGTGCTGGTCGCGCGCAGCGGAAAGGGCGTCTGCGCGATCCTGCTCGGTGACTGCGCCGAAGACCTTTCGGCAGACCTTGCCGCCCGTTTCCCCCGGTCCACGCTGGTTGAGGACGGGGAGAGCGTGAAAGACGACATCGCGAAGGTGCAGCGCTACATGGCAATACCCGCACGCGGGCTCCATCTCGCGCTGGATATGCGCGGCACGCCGTTCCAGCGCCGCGTCTGGGAAAAACTGCAGACCATCCCCGTCGGCAAGACGGTGAGCTACCGGGAGCTGGCCGGCTGGATCAGTCCGCTTGCCAACCCCCGTGCCGTCGGCAGCGCCTGCGCCGCCAATCCCATCGCGCTCGCCGTCCCCTGCCACCGCGTCGTGCGTGGAACGGGCGAACTGGCCGGCTATCGCTGGGGCCTCGAGCGCAAACGCGCCCTCATCGAGAAGGAAGCCACGGCATGAACGGCGCTGCAATCGATATCCTCCCGACCTTCGCGGAGATGTCCGCGGAGGCACGGGTCGCTACCTGCGACTGGACGGCGCTTGCCAGCGACCTCGACCGCTATGGCTGCGCCGTCCTTCCGGGGCTTCTCGCCCCGGAGGAATGCCGCAACCTCGCCGCACTCTATACCGACGAAACCCATTTCCGCAGCCACATCGTCATGGCGCGGCACGGCTTTGGAAGGGGCGAATATCGCTACTTCAAATACCCGCTTCCCGGCCTGATCGGCGGCCTTCGCACCGCGCTCTACCCACGCCTTGCCGGCATCGCCAACGATTGGAACGGGCGAATGGGGCTGGACCGGCAGTTTCCCGAAGCACACGCGGCGTTCCTGAATCAATGCCATGCGGCCGGCCAGACCCGGCCGACGCCGCTCCTGCTGCAATATGTACCCGGCGACTTCAACTGCCTCCATCAGGACCTCTACGGCGATCTCTCATTCCCGATCCAGGTGGCGATCCTGCTTTCCGAGCCCGGCCGCGACTTCACCGGCGGCGAATTCGTGCTCACCGAACAGCGGCCGCGCATGCAAAGCCGTGTCGAGGTCGTGCCGCTGCGCCAGGGCGATGCCGTCGCCTTCGCCGTCCACAATCGCCCGGTCCAGGGCACGAAAGGCAGCTACCGCGTCAACCTGCGCCATGGCGTCAGCCGCGTCCGCTCCGGCCTGCGCCACACGGTTGGCATCATTTTCCACGACGCCCGCTGACGGCGCAGCCTGGATTTCCCACCCTCTGCCCGCCCGTCGCGCAATGCGCGGCGGGCTTTCCTGCCAGGTCCACAGCGCACACAACAACGCCGCGCCGGAGACCCGGCGCGGCGTCCGCAACGATTTTCTATCCGCTTTTCAGGGGGCTACCGGCTGCCGCTCTCGCGCCAGAAGAACGTGCTTGCGGCAGACGCCCCACCGATAGCCCGATATCGAGCCGTCCTTCTTGATGACGCGGTGGCACGGCACGATTACGGCGACTGGATTGCTGGCGATCGCAGCCGTCACCACCCGCGCATCGCGCGTGCCGAGCCTTCCCGCCAAAGCCCCGTAGCTGGTGGTCTGTCCTGCCGGGATCTCGCGCAACAACTGCCAGACCTGTTTCTCATAGGGCGTTCCGCGCAAGTCGAGCGGCAGGTTGCAGCCGGCGGCAGGATCATCAACGAGCCCGGCCACGATCGCCGTCATGCTTGCGATTCCCTCATCGCTGCGTTCCAGCACCGCCTGCGGGAATCGCATGCGCAAGGCGTCCTCCGTCGCCATGCGCGCGGAGCTGAATTCGAGGGCCACGATGCCCTTCTCGGATACGGCGAGCAAGAAGTCGCCAAGGGAGCTGATCCCCCAAGCAAAGCGGATGGTCTCGTGCATCGTCTGTTGCCTTCCCGGTTCGGTATCGGTCGAACATAGACGCCGGCACGACGGGCCTCTCTCCGTTCCTTGCTTTCAAATCGAAAGATCGATGG
>NZ_KQ410732.1:364118-541497 GCF_001262505.1 Shinella sp. SUS2 | reverse complement strand
GCCTGACAATCGCAATCGCAAAGGGCATCTGGCGCGAAATCAAAAACGACAAAAATAATACAAATATCGCAGGGAATGAAGGTTTGGGGGTCGCCCGCACCGCTACAGGAACTGCCTGACAAGCTCGGTGAGCTGCTGGCGGGCAGGAAGCGGCGTAAGCGTATGGTTCGCCGCGGGGATGAGCGCGGTTGCCGTGCCGTTCATCTGCTTCAACCGCCGGCCGTCCGGCCCGAAATGCCGCGCAATCTCGTGAAGGCTGAGGTCGCCCTCGCAACTGACGACGAGCACGCGCGTTCCGCGCCGTGTCAAATCCCGCATCCAGCCTTCGACCGACCTGCCGGTCAGGGTCCTGGATATCAGGAGGGCGGACTTGAACAGCTCCATGGCGGATCGCAGCGCACGCTTTGCGACTTTGAGCGCCATGGTCTTCGCGTCGCCCTTCCCCTCTGCCTGCTCGTCCTGATCGCCATCCACCGATTGCAGGCCGCGGGCATTGTCGCGAATGTTCGACAGCTCCATGTCCAGGGCGTACGAACTGTTCCACGAAAAGCAGAGCGGGTTGACCATCACGAGATTGGCGATACGCGGATCGTGCCGCGCGGCATGGAACGCCTGAAAGGCGCCTGCGCAGATGCCGATGGCACAAATGCGCCGGAAACCGTACCGATCGAGCCAATCGACGATGCGCATCACGTCGATGCGGGTGCGTTCGTCGTAGAGCGGGATTCTTTTTTCCGTGGGAGCGCCGCTCTGGCCGAGCCCCGGCAGGTCGACACGCATCGAGGCAATCCCCTGAAGCGCCAGAGACCGGGCCATGTCGACCGCACCGCGCGCCGCGCCGATATGGGGTATTGCGCCGGCATTGAGAATGAGGACGACCTTCGCGTCATTCGGAAGCGTCTCCGGCACGCAGAGGACGCCACAGATATCCGGCGCCGGGCCGAGAAATTGCGGAAGCTCCCGGTATCCATCCCCTTCCAGGACCGCTGGCTCCGAAACAAGCCGAACCTCTTCTCCGTCCGAGAGATTTCCGCGGCTGCCTGCCCATTCCACCACGACGGAAAGCGGCAATTCGGGCACGTCGTGAATGGGCCGGCTCATCATGCGCTCGAAACCATCGAACGGCTTGATCAGCGTCTTGCCTCCGCTTGCGACCACGCGCCCTGCCAGGTCCTCGTGCGCCGGGGCCGTCTGGGGCGACATCAGCAGCAGGTCCAGGCCCGGTCGAACGGCCAGATCCTCGCCCCAGGCAACACCACGCAGATCCGCGATGGTCTCTGCACTCGTCCGGAACCCTGACGCCTCGACACCGTCGAAGTCAGAGGCCGACGCATCCGCGCGCAAAGCCGCATCCACGATCCGCGAAAGGCCGACCAGTTCACGAACATAGCTCTTCCCCGATGCGGGAGGCGCAAGCAGTGCCATGCCGGCGACATCGCTTCTGCCGGCGACCGCGATGGGGGCGAGGAGCGCGCCAAGCCGAAAGCCGACGACCAGAACATCCGTCACCGATGTCTCGGATTTCAACCGGTCTATCGCGGTGTTGATGCTTCCGATCCAGGAGGCCAGGCGCCCGGGCTGTGTGTGATCACCGGCCGCATCGCCGCAACCGGGATAGTCGAACTGCAGGACCGGGAATCCTGCACCCGCCAGCTGTCCCGCGAGCAGCGTCAGAAAGCGCCGGCTGCAAAGGTCCTCAAAACCGAGCGCACCGGCGATCACGACGCCGCGTTTGCCTGCGGCAGGATGAAGCCAACCGATCGTCTGGTCGAAAACAATCGGTCTCACGCCGCAGCTCCAACCACGCGGGCATCCGGAGCAAAAACAGGGCTTGACGGCTCGCAGCCCATTTTTTGCCTGCTCGACAGGGAATGACGGGGGCTCGCATGCCTTATCGACGCGTGTCTATGCTGGTCTTCACCAAGCTTCAATTCTCGTTCCCTTCGCCTTAAGCGTTGGTGCCGGGGCATCCGTCACCGTCGGAAAATGTATCCCCACGATACCCGCTGCCGACTCGTCCCCTTCAATATTGCGTTATATCCAGCCGCTGGTCGATGAACGCCCGTTTGCCTCCTCTTCCCGCCACGATCTGAGAAACGGCCTCCTGCCGGAAAGCCAGGCTTCCCCTGCATTTTTCGGCAAGAAAAGCGGACAACCGCTCGACATCCGAGGCCGATCCATTCTGATCGAGGATATAGCGGATGACGACGTCGCCGGGCGTATCCTGATAGAACTGGTATTCGGCAATCCCCTTGAAGAAGGCGGGATCTTCCGGCGTCAGGTCCAGCGCCACCACCCTGTGACCGTCGAACGAAATCAGGAAGCCCGGCTTGCGGCGGGGCGCAAGGCCGCGGATCCGCAACCGCTCTCCATTGCCCGGCGTTGGCGCTTCGACAAGCGTGCCGAAATCCCCGGTGTCATAGCGGATGAACGGCATGCCGGTGGACAGGAAGCCGGTCCCGACGACACGCCCTTCGCGCCCCGGCTCCGTAACGAGAGTGCCGTTTTCGTCGACAAGTTCCGCAACGCCGTAGAGTGGATTGAACTCGTAAAGCCCATCGCTGCCCGGCACTTCGGCGGCAAACGCGACCTTTTCACTGAGGCCGTAGAAAACGCCAAACGCCACATCGCCAAGGACGCGACGGATCAGGCTGCGCTGGTGATCATAGAGCGGCTCGGAGATCGGCAATATGCCCTTGATCGCAAGCCGGGGCCTCCGCTCGATCTGCTGCATGCGGCGGCACAGGAGTTCGATGGCGGACGGATATCCATAGAGGAAACGGATCTGCCGCCGGTCGATCTCGTCGAGATAGGCTGCTACGTCCTGCGCTGTCATCGGGAAGACTGCCAGCTTCAATTCCCGCAGGG
This sequence comes from Shinella sp. SUS2, assembly GCF_001262505.1. Taxonomy (GTDB): domain Bacteria; phylum Pseudomonadota; class Alphaproteobacteria; order Rhizobiales; family Rhizobiaceae; genus Shinella. Next base: position 538,629 of record NZ_KQ410732.1, on the reverse strand, counting down.
CGGGATCCCACTCATGAATGCCGGAACCACCGTCCCCCAGGTGAAAGCCGCGCAAGCTCGCCCGCGCATCCCGCTCGGTAAACCCGACGCGCGACCAGGCGTCATAAACGAACGCCATCTCCCTCGGGCTTCTGTCCTTATCGAGGAAGAAGGAAAGAGGAGCAGCGCGATTGGAGCCGCTGGTTTCGACGCTGTCGAGCTGCCACCGCGGTACGGCGAGCGCAGCTTCCCCGGCTGCCCGAAGCTGGTCCTTGTCGAGGATCGGCAACCGCCGCAGGTCCGCCAGCGTAAACGTCGACATATCGAACGCCGGCCCCAGGGCCTCGTCGAGACGGTCGCGATAGAACGCGCTGCCTTGGTGCGCCTTGGCAAGCAATGCGCGCAGCGCGGACAAATGCTGCTCATGTGCAAAATGCGGGTCGCTTGCGGCCCTTGCGATCCGCGCGCGTTCCCTAGCATAGGTTTTGCCGAATTTCATGCTGGTCGGCACGAGGGCGACGAGGGGCTTTGCGGCGTTGCGCACGAAGCGTGGGCTTCGGACGTACAGGCCGCGCAGAACATCCAGGGGTTTCATCGTTTCTCCATCCGACTTGTGGCCGCGGCCCGCCAGATGGCGCATAGCGCATCGGCAAAGGGCGCCATGTCCAGCCGCGCCCGGTGCTGCTCTCTGCCTGCCTCCCCCATCCGCCGACGCAGGTCCGGTTCTGCGACCAGCCGCGCAAGCGCGTCCTTGAGCGCCGCGACGTCGCCGGGGGGAACGAGAAATCCGGTCTCGCCGTCGCTGACGATATCCTCGACGGCACCCACCGGCGTTGCGACGACCGCAAGGCCCGCCGCCATGCCCTCGATGATCGAGATCGGTTGATTTTCGACGAAGGAGGGAAGCGTCAGGATATCCGCCTCGGCAAGCAGCCGTGCAACATCGTCCGGCCCCTGCCAACCTGGAACGGCCACGCGTGCGGAAAGGCCGAGCTGGCCCAGCCGGTGGCGCAACGTCTCCACATCGCCGGAACCGGCAATGGTCGCGCGCCAGCCCGGCATGTCCGCCATCAGGCCGAGGGCTTCGCACAGTTCCGGCGTTCCCTTGTCCTTCTCGATCCTGCCGAGAAACAGAATGTGGACCGTATCACCGCCCCCGATATGCGGGAGGCTGGGAATTTCGGTGGCGTTCGGCACCACGATCACGCGCTCTTCCGCCTCGCGGACCTTGCCGAGGACGAAGTCCCGCCAGATTTTCCCGAGCACCACGACGCCGCTGGCCTGCCGGAACATCGTGCCGATCCTTCGGCTGAGCGACGCACTCGCCCCAGACCAGAAACTCGCATATCCGCCGCCGTGAAGATGGAGCACGTAGGGGATGCCGAGCATCTCCGCCCAGCGGGAAATGACAAGCTTGCGATAGGTACTGCCGTGGCTGGCAAGGTTGATGTGCACGACATCGACTTTGCCACGAAAGCGGGCAGCGAGCATTCTCGCGCAGAAATTCAGGGCATGCAAAGCAGAGAAGGCGACATGGCCGCTGCCCCGGCTGGCAAGAAAGCGCACCCGCACATCGCTCCGGGTGTGCTGCTCGAGTTCACGCTTCAGCGAAGCCATAACCCTGTCGATGCCGCCCTGCCCCGTAGTCCCAGCCGGTGTCGCCACCAGGACATGGATGACGCGGCCATCATGGGCGCGCTGAAGCATGTCTTTCTCCCCATTTCATACGTCCGGACGAAGTCATGGTTGCTGTTAACATTTCGCCACTAGGATTTCGTTAAAGCGCACGCAGAGCGCGACTCCACAATCGGCCTGCTCAATGAAGCTCGGCCGTCATTGGTCCTCTATCGGATACGCCAACGGGCTTCAGGCGGTGAGAACTGTCAGGATGGAAGAAGGTGCGGGGGATCGACCATGCGCGTCAAAACCAGCTTCGATCGGTGCGTGCAGCGAAGATCCGGCGTCGGCCATATCGCATCCAAAATGCCGGGAGGGGCTGCCGCCCTCACAGGCCGAATGGTTCGACGGCCTCATCCCATGCGAAGAGGACCGGATACGTAGAAAACAGGGAGCGGGGCCACCCCCAAGTTCTCCCCTGCTTTGCGACAGGAAAATCGGAAATCAGCCGACGAGGCCGAAAACCACTGCGCCGACGAACAGGAAAGCACCGGCCACGGCGATGTTGTTGACAAGAAACTGCCGCTCGGCGCGGCGCGTCCTGCGGTCGCTCACGGCGGTGAGGGCTCCATAGGTGGAACGGCCGCCGAGTTTCGCATTTCTCATTCGCCAACATCCCTTGCTTGCGGAGGCCGGATTCCCGGTCTTCTCCAAGGCGAGCACGAATGCCCGCCCGCTCTCTGGGAGTAATTTATATATTATCCCTATAAGATTGGTAGGGTATTTTTTCTCAATTTCGCCACACTGATAAATTCGCCGTTCATAATTCCCCACGGGGCCGGCCAATCGGCGGTCCTTTCGCGCATTTCGGCTCATGTCGCCGCCGACGGATCCCATCGAGCGGCACGTTGCCGGGCGAGTGAAGCACGGGCAGAGCGGGTTGCGACCCGGTCCGTTCTGGGCCATAACTCCCCTCCCACCTGTCCGGAGGCCAACCGTCATTGCGAGCGTTGCGGGCCGTGCGTGAACGCCACGCCACGGTCGTTTTCCCCCGCGCTCCCGACGGCACCGACACGGTAAACAACAATGCGGACCGATAAAAAAGGAGAACGCATCATGGGTGCAACGGGACATCTCGGCACGGCTTGGAGCAAGCGCGAGTATCATCGCCAATGGCTTTGGCGCGAAGCTAACCGTCTCTTCGATTTCTTCCAGAACAGGGCTTTCAATCCGCTCGGCGGGTTTCATGAACTTGATGCCGAGGGCCGCCCGCTCAACCCCGGCAATCCCGTGCGCGGCATTCACTCCACGGCCCGCATGGTACATTGCTTTTCCATCGGCAGCCTGCTCGGCCGCCCCGGCTCCGATGCCATTGTCGACCACGGCATGAAATACCTTTGGGAAAAGCACCGCGACCACGAGCGCGGCGGCTACCACTGGTCGCTCGACAATGCCGGCCTGCTCGATGCCAGCAAGCAGGGATATGGCCACGCCTTCGTGCTGCTTGCCGCTTCCAGCGCCAAGGTTGCCGGACACCCGGACGCCGACCGCATGATCGCCGACGTGACCGACGTTCTGGAAAAGCGCTTCTGGGAAGACAAGCACGGCGCGATCACCGAAGAGTACGAGGCGGACTGGACCACGATCCCCGGCTATCGCGGGCAGAATTCCAACATGCACCTGACGGAAGCCCTGATGGCCGCCTTCGAGGCGACCGGCGAGACGGGCTATCTCGACAAGGCAGAGCGCATCGCCGATCTGATCATCCGCCGCCGTGCGGGCGAAAACGGCTTCCGCGTGGCCGAGCACTTCGACGAGAACTGGGTGCTGGACAAGGACTATCGTGGCAACGAGATGTTCCGCCCCTCCGGCACCACGCCCGGTCACTGGCTGGAATGGGCGCGCCTCATCCTGCAACTCTACGTGCTCGGCGGCAAGAAACACGCCTGGATGCCCGAAGCGGCCCAAGCGCTCTTCGCCCAGTCGATCGCACTCGGCTGGGACAAGGAAAAGGGCGGCTTTTTCTACACGCTCGACTGGAACGACGAACCGGCCAAGCGCAACAAGCTCTGGTGGCCGATGGCCGAAGGCGCCGGCGCGGCGGCGTTCCTTGCAGAGCATATGCCGAGCGATTTCCACGAGACCTGGTATCGCACGATCTGGGACACCATCGCGCGACACTTCCTTGATCAGGAGCGCGGCGGCTGGCATGAAGAACTGACGGAAGATCTCGTGCCGAGCTACACCCTGTTCGCCGGCAAGGGAGACATCTATCATGCGCTCCAGGCCTGCCTGATCCCGCTCTACCCGGCGACAGGCAGCCTGACGAAGGGTATCATCGAGGCAGGTGGCCGCTAGGTCATCCCGGCGACGGCCTGCGGCGGCCTGCACCGGCAGATGCGGGGCAGGCCGCGACAGTCTTTCGACCTTCGCAGAGGCGCGAAAACAAATCTAGGGCCTGCCGGCTGCAAGGGCCGGCAGACAGGAGCGGAATGATCGACATACCGGACCAGATCTCCACCGCATGGATCGCCATTGCCCTGGTGGCGTTTCTCGCAAAGCACCTGCTGGGCGATTTCATCTTCCAGACGAAATGGATGGTGATGGGCAAGGAGCGTTGCAAGGACTGGGTGCTTCCGCTCGCCATCCATGCCGGCGTACATGGCACCATCACCGCCCTGCTCTTTCTCGTCGTTTCACCGACGCTCGTCTGGCTCGGCCTTGTCGATGCCCTCGTCCATGGCACGATCGACCGCCTGAAGAGCCATGCCGCCCGGCGCGCGAAGCTCACGCCGCAGCAGACCGGTTTCTGGTGGCTTTTCGGCATGGACCAGACACTGCACCACCTGACGCATATCGTCCTGGCGATCCTTCTCGCCGCCGCAGCGTCCACCAGCTAGGCTTTCAGCAACCGCACGATCAGCTCGCCCTGCCGTATCCCACGCGCGAGCGGGCGAAACGATGCATTGTGCCGATTTGGGCAGGCGCAGAAAAAAGCGCCAGTAAAAGCAATTTGTGAGAGCAACTCAAACCAATACGAAACGAATGGCTGCTACAGGTGGCTGCGATAACGGCGGCGTGCGTACGCAGGAAATAGTTAGGATGTTGCCGTAGGGTATGTTGCAACGCCGGAAACGGCGCCGGTTTTTCTAGACTACGAATTGGGGACTGTTGAATGAAAGTCGCGATTTTCGGCCTCGGCTATGTGGGTTTCACTGCCATGTGCTGCATTGCAAAAGAGGGCCATGAGGTCATCGGCTTCGATATCAGCGAAAAGAAGGTCAACCAGATCAACCGCGGCGTCTCGCCGATCACGGAACCGGGCGTCGACGAACTTTTGACGGAGGGCTTGAAGGCCGGCCGTATCTCCGCGCACACGGAGATCAAGCACCATCTCGAGGACTGCGACATCGCCATCGTCTGCGTCGGCACGCCGAGCGCACCCGACGGCGCGCACAACATGACCTATATCGCCGAGGTGACCCGCCAGATCGCGGCCGCAATCGGAAAGAACCGGACCTCACCGCTGACCGTCGTCTATCGCTCGACCATACGTCCAGGCACCGTCGAAGGCCTGATCGCGCCGATCCTTGCCTCGGAACTCGGCAGCGCCTTCGAGCGCAGCGTCGAACTCGTCTACAATCCGGAATTCCTGCGTGAATCCTCCGCCGTGCAGGACTATTTCGACCCCCCGAAAATCGTCATCGGCACCGTCGACGGAAAGCCGAGCGCCCGCATGGATCTCCTGAACAAGAACCTGAAGGCGCCGACCTTCTATGTTCACCTGGGCGAATCCGAAATCACCAAATTCGTCGACAATACGTGGCATGCCCTGAAAGTGGCCTATGCCAACGAGGTCGGCCGCATCTGCATGCAGCTGGGGCTCAGCGCCAAGAAAGTACACGAGATTTTCGTCTCCGACACCAAGCTCAACATCTCCCCCTACTACATGCGCCCGGGCGGCGCCTTCGGCGGCTCGTGCCTGCCCAAGGACGTGCGTGCCATGCAGTTCATCGCTGCCGATTGCGGCGCGCATACACACCTGGTCGATTCCCTGCTGCGCTCGAACGAAGCGCACAAATACCGCCTTTTCGAGCATTCGACCCGTGGCCTCAAGCCGGGTGCCGCCATCCTCCTCGTTGGCCTCGCCTTCAAGGCGCACACCGACGACCTGCGCGAGAGCCCGAACATCGATCTCGCCCGCGGTCTTCTGCGCGAAGGCTACAAACTTTCCGTCTTCGATCCGGCGATCGATGCGAACAAGCTCGTCGGCGCCAACCTCGGCTACGCCTATACCCAGATCCCGACACTCGCACAGCTGCTTGTGTCGAAGGAGGTCGCGGAAGGCACGGCCTATGACCGCGTCATCATTGCCAACGACACCTATCGCAAGCTCGACATCGGCAAATATGACGACATCATCAATCTGAACGCGCTTTCGTGAGGCCCGCCGCGATGGACACAACTCTCTCAGCGAGCGAAACGGCCAGCATCTCGGGCAATACCGAGATCGCCGGCGCCCTGAAGGGTCGCAAGATCCTCATCATCGTCGAGAACCTGCCCGTCCCCTTCGACCGGCGTGTCTGGCAGGAGGCGCGCACCCTCCATGCCGCGGGTGCGCAGGTGGCGATCATCTGCCCGACGGGAAAAGGCTATACAGCGCGCTACGAGCAGCTCGACGGCATCCACATCTACCGTCATCCCCTGCCGCTCGATGCCGGCGGAGCGCTCGGTTATCTGCTGGAATATGGCGCGGCGCTCACCTGGGAGACGTTGCTGTCGTGGAAGATCCTGTTCCGTCACGGCTTCGACACACTGCACGGCTGCAACCCGCCGGACCTCATCTTTCTCATCGCCTGGCAGTTCAAGCTGCTGGGCAAGCGCTACATCTTCGATCATCACGACATCAACCCGGAACTCTATGAAGCCAAGTTCAACAAGCGTGGTTTCTTCTGGCGTCTGATGTGCGCTTTCGAATGGCTGACCTTCAAGACGGCCGATACCGTGATCTCCACGAACGAAAGCTACAAGAAGATCGCGCTGGAGCGCGGCGGAAAGAAGCCCGAGGACATCTTCGTCGTCCGCAGCGGGCCGGATCTCAGCCGCGTGAAGGCCGTCGCCCCCAACCTGGACCTGAAGAATGGCCGCGATTTCCTCATCGGTTATGTCGGCGTCATGGGGGATCAGGAGGGCATCGACCTCCTGCTCGAGGCTGCCCGCCACCTGGTTTTCGAACGCGGCCGACAGGACATCCAGTTCACGCTCGTCGGCGGCGGCCCCAGCCTCGCGGCCCTGCAGGCGCTCTCGGAAAAGATGGGGCTGAAGGACTACGTCACCTTTACCGGGCGGGCGCCCGACCAGACCCTCTTCGAAGTGCTGTCGACCGCGGATGTCTGCGTCAATCCTGATCGGGTGAACCCGATGAACGACAAGTCGACGATGAACAAGATCCTCGAATACATGGCCGTCGGCAAGCCGATCGTCCAGTTCGACGTCACGGAAGGCCGCTTCAGCGCCCGTGAAGCCTCGCTCTATGCCAAGCCCAACGACCCGATCGATTTCGCCGACAAGCTCGCCGAACTTCTGGCCGATCCTGCGCTTCGCGCGGAGATGGGTGCCTTCGGCCGCCACCGTGTCGAAACGCAGATGGCCTGGAGCTACGAGATCCCGAAGCTGATCGCAGCCTACAAGAATGTGCGGCCATAGCGGCCGTACCGCACCGACGACGGGGCTCCGGGTAACCTCGTCGGAGACGGGCCTGCCTCCTGCACTCTCATTCCTCTTTGAACTGGCTTCGGCCACCGGCACCTGCGGGAGCTAGCGATGTCCCTCACCTGGTACATGAATCGGCTGCGCGCCATGGGGCCCGCCGAAATCGCCCATCGTTTTGTCGAGAAGGGCAAGAAGCTGGCCGCGCGCGGCCGCATCGAGGGCTGGGAGCGTTATCGCACCCCCGGTCCTCCACCGGTGTTGCCGGGACTGGCGGCCAATCTCGCTGCCGCATCCGAAGACATGAAGGCGGAGATACTGGCTGCAAGCAGCACCGTGCTTTCCGGGCACTACAGCGCACTCGGAGCCGACTGGCCGCTGCGCGACCCGCAAAACCCGTTTCCGGCGGAGGCCTGGCGGCTCGACCCCGTCACCGGTGGCCTCTGGCCAGGGAGCGAGGCCTATTGCTTCGACATTCCCTATCGCCACGAGCGCACGCTGGGCGACATCAAATATGTTTGGGAATACAACAGGCTGCAGTTTCTGCAGCCGTTGGCTGCCAACGCGGCACTGACCGGCAATCCCGCAGCGATCGCGACCATCGAAGCGGCGCTTGAAAGCTGGTATGCGGCCAATCCGCCATTTCGCGGTCTGTGCTGGAACAGCGGCATCGAGCTCGGGCTTCGCGCCATCAGCCTGCTCGTCGTCACCAGCCTCTGCGGCGACCGGCTCTCGGCCGGAACGATCGAAAAGATCCGGACCATCCTCCACGCGCATCAGGTCTGGATGGCCCGCTATCCGTCACGTTTCTCCTCGGCCAACAATCACCTCGTCGCCGAGGTGGCCGGCGAGTTCCTGATTTCGCTCGCCATGCCGGACCTTCCCCTGTCAGCCCGGCTCGAAGCCAAGGGGCGGAAGGTCCTTGCGCAAGAGGCGAACAAGCAGATCCTCGCCGACGGCGTGGGGGCCGAACAGTCGCCGACCTACGGCGCCTTCACCGCCGAGTTCCTGCTTCTCTGCTGCTTTGCCGCGCGCGCGGCGGGCCGTCCCCTCTCGGCCGGGGTCGACGCACGGCTTCGCGTCTTTTCGACCTTCATCGCCTGGCTTTCCGATGCCGAGGGCAAGGTTCCCGGCATCTGCGACGATGACGAGGGGCGCGTCCTCACTTTGTCCCGGCATGAAGCGGCCTATGCGGCCTCGGTCTCCGCCGCTATTGCCGGTTATCTCGGCACGCCGTCCGCGGGGCCGCGGCCGAAGGAAAACGAACTGCGCGACGCCCTGCTGCGGTCGCCCGCCACCGGTACGCCGCCACCCTCCGGCCTGATGACCTTTGCGGACGGCGGCCACACGATCGTCAGAAAGCGGCAAAACGACCGCGACGTGCATATCGTCATGGATCATGCGCCCCTCGGCTATCTCTCCATCGCGGCCCATGGCCATGCGGATGCACTTTCCGTGATCGCCACCATTGACGGCATCCCCCTGTTCGTCGATGCCGGCACCTATCTCTATCACTCCGGCGGCCCCTGGCGCGACTGGTTCCGCAGCACGCGCGCCCACAACACGCTGACGCTTGGCGATACCGACCAGAGCATCATGTCGGGCGCGTTCAACTGGTCGCACAAGGCCTCAAGCCGGCTCGACAGCGTAGCGGACGGGAAAGACTGGCGCATCGTCGCCTCCCATGACGGATACGAGAAGCGCTTCGGGTGCATCCACCGCAGAACGGTGTCTTCCGATCCTTCCGGCTTTTCGATCCACGACACGCTGGTCGGCAACCCCGATCAGTCGGCGGAGGTCGTTTTCCAGCTGGCACCCGACTGCCGCGCAGAGATCGAGGCCGGCGCGATCCGCATCTTTCATGAGGCGCAGCGGCTCGCGACACTGTCCTTTTCGCAGGCCGGGCAAGTGGAATGCGCCAGCGGGGGTGCCCCCGGCGATGGCGGCTGGTACTCGCCCCGTTTCGGAATCAAGCTGCCTGCCCCAAGAATCGCCTGGAAAGGAAAGCTCCCGCCGGAAGGCCTTGTGACGAAGGTCGATCTCGTTGTGAACGGCCGTGAGTGATGCACACGGGCAGGGAGCCGCAAGCGGCTGCCAGCCGGCATAGGTGGGCGAAGCGGAAAACCGCGGCAACGTGTACGGACGGCCGTTCCGATTGTCTGCGTTACGGCGAGGCGGTGTCCTGGCTGTCGCTTTTCCCGGCCCGCCCCTGCACCGCCTCGCGCAGCAGAAGATCCGTGAGGGCGAACTTGTCCGCGAACCAGCGATCTGCCGCATGCCACATGGCCGGCGTCAGGCGGATGTCGTGGCCGCCGCGCGCGGTGGTGGTCAGGAGGCCGGCGTCACGCGCCGCCTCGACGATCCGGCGGACATGGGTGCGCGATACGCCCGTCTGCGTGGCGAGCCTCTGGTAGCCGGAGGTAACGAGGCCGTCGCCGCCGTCGCGCCCGTCCCGCAGCAGAAGCAGCAGGATCATGTAGCCGCAATCATGGGCAAAGAAGGGGGCAAGCGGCAGGTGGCGGCGGATGATCCGGCTGAGGCCCGGCAGATGCGGCAGGGTCGCCCGGCGCATGGCGCGGTGCAGTTCCGGCGAAAGCGGCCCGTTGCGCCCCTCCGTCGGCGAGAGCCCGAGATCCGACAGGCCGGAGACAAGCAGCCCGAGAATGCCGGCATCGCGGGCGAGCAGCGCCGCGCTCGGCACAAGCAGGCGCACGCGTCGGTCCGATGCGTGGGGCTGCTGCGCGAGAAAACCGTATTTGCGCAGACAGGAAACCTGGGCCTCGACCCGGTTGCGGCTCGCCACACCAAGCTCCGTGACCTCACGCTGGAGCCGCCCGAGCGTCAGCCAGGTGGACGATTGCGTCATGTCCTGTCCTGCATGCAGCGAGAGCGCGGCGAGGTAACAAAGAAAGCGCCCCTCTTCCAGGATGAGCCGGTTGAAGAGATGATTGCCCTCATAGAGCGCGAGCTTGCCGGCAACGAGCCGGTCCCGTGCAGCGGCAAAACCGGGCGCATTCAAGAATTCGAACGGCGGCACCTGGAAAACCAGCGCACTGTCGGCAAAGGAAACCTGATCCATACCTATACCCCAATCCGGAGCGATGCGCCCTTTTGTTCTGATTGTCGCGACATCGCGGGCCCGAAATGGACCCTTTATTTTCCATGGGGTTGCAGCCCGGTGAAACTGTCAATTGTATTACTAAGCCCAATCGGCATTATGAGACGGGGGGCCAAAAGAATGAGACACCGTGCCAAGCCGACGAAACCGGTACGACGGCGAATTTCCGGGAACCTTCGCCCGTCCCTGCCTCTTGATAGGCAAGACCACCCATCATCGAACCGTCGTGAGAGAGAATGAGTCCCGCCGCAAAGCTGCCTTCCAACTCCGTCCTTGCCGAAGCCGGCGCGGATTGCCGCCGGGAAAGCCAGCTCTTTGCCGAAACGCTCGATCCCATCTTCCGCACGACCATGGCGACGCCGGAGCAGCTTGGTGATTTCCGCGCCAGCCTTGCCACCTATTTCATGGGGCCTGCCCTGTTCTTTGCGGCCGAAATGCTCGGCACGACCTATCGTTTCTCGCGCGACCCCAGCCGCATCGCCCGCAGCGGGCTCGACCTCATCTTCGTGCAGGTGACGCTCGACGGCAGCGACCTGCGCACGGTCAATGGCGAAACGATGCTGGTGGAGGCGGGCGACATATCGCTTTTCGACCTGTCGCGCCCCATGCAGTCCGAGACCCAGCACTGCCGGAACCTCACTCTCGCGCTGCCGCGTCACCTGCTTTTCGGCAAGGAGGGACAGAACGAGGCCCTGCATGGCCTCCTCCTGAAGCGCTCGACCAGCACCGCACGGCTGATCGGCAGCCACCTGCGCGCCCTGTTCGCCGACCTCACGGATATCACGCCGACCGAGGCGCCAGCCATCGTCACCGCCACGGCCAATCTCGTCACCACTCTCGTCGGGCCACAGATTGCCGAGCGGAGCCTGCCCTCCCCCACGGTGCGTGGCGCCGTCATCATGGAAATCCGGCGGTATATCGAGCACCACCTCGCCCTGCCGGATCTCGGGCCGGAACATCTGTGCAAGATGTTCGGCCTGTCGCGCGCATCGCTCTACCGGCTGTTCGAGCCGATCGGCGGCGTTACCGATCATATCCGCACCCGCCGCCTGCGCGCGGCCTTCGACATGCTGGCGGACGAACGCAAGCGCACGGTCGGCGAGATCGCCTATGCCTGCGGCTTTTCCGACATGTCCGCCTTTTCGCGCGCCTTCCGCCACCAGTTCGGCATGAGCCCCAGCGAGGTGCGCGAGATGGGCGATCGCGGGCCGCTCGCCCTCGGTTCCGCCGAAAAGCAGGCCACTGCCTCGGTACATGACTGGCTGCGCATCGTCAGCGCCCTCTGACCGGTTTGTTGAAGATGCGCAGCGGTCCGGCACCCCAAATACGTGGAACCTTCCGATCTCCGTCATCTTGCCGTTTGACACTTGAAATCACATCAACCAATATGTGATCACATTTTTTGAGGACTTGCTGGAGAACGGGATGGAGAGGGCGAACCTGGAGGCGCGCGCCCGCGCGCTCATCGAGGCAGAAGCAGAGGTTTTTCGCGCGCGGCGGCCCCGGTCGGCGGCGGCGCATGACGAGGCGACCTCGGGCTTCTTCGACGGTGTGCCGCAACACTGGATGCTCGACTGGCCGACGCCCTTTCCCCTCGTCGTCGATGAGGCCAGCGGCGCCGAACTCGTCGATCTCGATGGCAACCGCATCGTCGACGTCTGCCTCGGCGATACCGGCGCCATGTTCGGCCATGGCCCCGCCCCCGTTCTCGAAGCCCTGAAGAACGCCGGCACGCGCGGTCTCACCACCATGCTGCCCTCGTCCGATGCCGCTGCGGTCGGCCGCCTGCTGGTGGAGCGTTTCGGCCTGCCGCGCTGGCAGCTCGGCGCCACAGCCAGCGATGCCAACCGCTTCGCCATCCGCGTCGCCCGCGCCGTCACCGGCCGGGCAAAGCTCCTCGTCTTCGACGGCTGCTACCATGGCGCGGTGGACGACACGCTGGTGGACCTTGTCGACGGCAAGACCATCTCCCGCCGCAACCTGCTCGGGCAGGTGCGCGATCTCGGCGAACTCACTGTTTCCATCCCCTTCAACGACGAGGCGGCGCTGGAACGGGCACTCGCAGGAAACGACATCGCCTGCGTGCTCGCAGAGCCCGTAATGACGAACTGCGGCATGATCCCGCCAGCTCCCGGCTTCCATGCCGCACTGCGGCGCCTGACACGCGACGCCGGCACGCTGCTGCTCATCGACGAGACGCACACCATCTCCACCGGCCTCGGCGGCTACAGCAAGGTACACGGCCTCGAGCCCGACCTCATGGTGATGGGCAAGCCGATCGGCGGCGGAGTGCCGGTCAGCGTCTGGGGCATGACCCAGGCGATTTCCGACAAGCTGCACGTCATCCGCCGCGAGCAGAGCGGCCACGGGCATTCCGGCATCGGCACGACCCTTTCGGGCAGCGCCCTGCAGCTTGCCTGCCTGCGCGCCTGCCTCGAACATGTCATGACCGAAGAGGCCTATCGCATCATGCAGGCGCGCGCCGACCGGATCGAAGCCGGCTTCAAGGCGGCCATCGCCACCGCCGGTCTCGACTGGACGGTCTCGCGCGTCGGCGCACGACTTGAAGTCGTCTTCTCGCCCGTCGCCGTGCGCAACGCCGCGGAGGCGCGGGCGGCCGCATCCGACACCATCGAGGCAGCCTTGCACCTTTCCATGCTCAACCTCGGTTATCTCCTGACGCCCTTCCACAATATGGTGCTCGTCAGCCCCGCCCTTTCCGAACAGCAGGCCGGCGGCCTCGTGGAAGCATTCGCGACCGTCACCGGCCGCCTTGCCGAACGGAGGGCCGCCGCGTGAGCCGCGACCTTTCCAGCCGCCCGCCGGAAGCCGCAGATATCGCGGAGGCCGAGGCCTTTCTCGCCGCCCATCCCGAGACCATCGCCTTCGACCTCGTTCTGATCGACCTCAACGGTATCGCCCGCGGAAAGATCATCCGGCGGCACGAGCTGTTGCCGATCTTCCGCTCCGGCCGGCACCTGCCCGGCTCGATCCTCGGCCTCGACGTGACAGGCGAGGATGTGGAGGAAACCGGGCTTGTCTGGTCGGATGGCGATGCCGACCGCCGCGCCTGGCCCATCGCCGGCTCGCTGGTTCCCCTGCCCTGGACCTCGCCGCCGCGCGGTGAGCTGCGTCTTGCGCTTTTCGAGCTCGACGGCACACCGATGGCGGCCGACCCGCGCCATGCGCTGGCGCGGCAAGTGAAGCTTCTTGAGGCCGACGGCTTCCACCCGGTGCTTGCCTATGAGCTTGAATTCTATCTGCTCGATCGCGAACGCACGGCCGATGGGAACTTCCAACCACTCCGCCTGCCGCTTTCCGGCGAACGGCCCGATGGTATCCAGGTCTATGGCGTCACCGAACTGGACCGGCTGGAGCCCTTCATCGATGCCGTCTATCGCGGCGCGGAGGCGCAAGGCCTGCCCGTCGAGACGATGATCTCGGAATACGCCCAGGGCCAGTTCGAGCTGACGCTGCGCCATGGTGCCGCTCTGCGGGCCGCCGACGATCTAACCATGCTGAAGCGTCTGCTACGCGGCCTTGCGGTAAGGCACGGCATGATGGCCTGCTTCATGGCAAAACCCTTCGCCGGGCGTGCCGGCTCCGGCATGCATGTGCATGCGAGCCTCGCCGACTCTGAGGGGAAAAACCGCTTCGCCGACGCGGGCGACGCCCTTTCGCCCCTCCTGAAACACGCAGTCGCCGGCCTGCTCGAAACGATGCATGAATCCATGCTCGTCTTCGCACCGCACTCCAATTCCTGGCGGCGCTTCTCCGCCCAGAGCTATGCGCCGACGACACCGACCTGGGGTACCAACAACCGCAGCGTGGCGGTCCGTATCCCGGCCGGTTCACCCACCGGCCGCCATCTGGAGCAACGCGCCGCCGGCATCGACTCCAACCCCTATCTCGTCGGCGCGACCGTGCTTGCCGGCATGCGCAAGGGCATGCTCGATCAGGCCGATCCCGGCCCCGAGACCACCGCCTACGCCGACAATGCCGGCGACGAATTGCCGCCGGACTGGCGCAGCGCCATCGAGACGGCCGCCCGCTCCACCTTCCTGAAAGAAGCCCTCGGCGAGCGGTTGCACCACGTCCTTCTCGCCCTCAAGCACGCGGAATACCGCCGCTTTGCTGCGGAAGTCACCGCGCTCGAACGCACGCTTTATGGTGAAGTCGTCTGATCATGAAAACCTTCTACACCGCCGACCATCACCTGCATCACAGCGGCATGGAGCTTTCCTTCGGGCGCATCGTCGAGACCTTCGAGATGCCGGAGCGGGCCGAAATCGTCCTTAGACGCGTCAAGGACGTCGGCCTCGGGCCGGTGATCGAACCTGCCTTCTATGATCGGGCGGCCATCGAGCGTATCCATACGCCCGCCTATCTCGACTTCCTGCAAAACGTCTTTGCCGAATGGCGCGCCGCCGGCCGCGACGGCGAGGTCTGGCCCTATAGCTGGCGCCATCGCTCCATGCCGATGCTCGACGCCCCGCCCGCCGGCCTCGATGCCCGCCTCTCCTACTATTCCTTCGATATGGCCGGCTCGATCACCGAGACGACCTGGCAGGCCGCCAAACGCGCCGCCGATACGGCGCTCGCCGGCGCCGATGCGGTGCTGTCCGGCGAGCGCGCCGCCTTCGCGCTCTGCCGCCCGCCGGGCCATCATGCCGGCCGCGACTTCTTCGGCGGCTACTGCTATCTCAACAATGCCGCCATCGCCGCCCAGCGTTTCCTCGACAACGGTCACGCCCGCGTTGCGATCTTCGACATCGACTACCACCACGGCAATGGCACGCAGGAGATCTTCTACGATCGTGACGACGTGCTGCTCGCAAGCCTGCACGGCGACCCGGATTTCGAGTTCCCCTTCCATCTCGGTTATGCCCGCGAACGTGGTGCAGGCAGCGGCGAGGGCCACAACCTCAACTATCCGCTACCCGCGGGCACCGATTGGCCGGAATGGCAGGCCGCCTTCGAGGATGCACATGCAAAGATCGCCGCCTACGCCCCGACCGCTCTCGTCATCTCGCTCGGCGTCGATACGTTCAAGGAAGACCCGATCTCGCAGTTCAAGCTGGAAAGCGAGCATTTCCTCACCATCGGCCGCCGCATCGCCGACTTCGCTCTCCCCACCCTCTTCGTCATGGAAGGCGGCTACGCAGTGGACGCCCTCGGCGTCAACGCCGTGAACGTCCTGCAGGGATTCCAGGGCGCCTGACGCTCGCTTAAAGATCCTGGTGCAGGTTCTTGCGTGACAGGTTCTTAACGTCCCGCTCACCGCAGAGCGCCATGGTGATGTCGAGCTCCTTGCGGATGATCTCGAGGGCGCGGCGAACGCCCGGCTTGCCGCCAGCGCCGAGGCCGTAGAGGAAGGGGCGGCCGATATAGGTGCCCTTGGCACCGTAGCAGAGGGATTTCAGCACGTCCTGGCCGGAGCGGATACCGCCGTCGATATGGACCTCCATCTTGTCGCCGACGGCATCGACGATGCGCGGCAGCATGCTGATAGAGGACGCGGCGCCGTCAAGCTGGCGGCCGCCGTGGTTGGAGACGATGATGGCATCGGCGCCGCTATCAAGCGACATGCGCGCATCTTCCTCGTCGAGAATGCCCTTGAGGATGAGCTTGCCGCCCCAGCGATCGCGGATCCACTCGATATCCTTCCAGGAGAGCTGCGGATCGAACTGTTCCGAGGTCCAGGAGGAGAGCGAGGAAAGATCCTCCACCCCCTTGGCGTGGCCGACGATATTGCCGAAGGTGCGGCGTTTGGTGCCGAGCATATCGAGGCACCAGAAGGGCCGCGTCGCCATCTGCCAGAGATGTTTCGGCGTGAAGCGCGGCGGGGCGGAAAGGCCGTTGCGCAGGTCCTTGTGGCGCTGGCCCAGGATCTGCAGGTCGAGCGTCAGCACAAGCGCCGAGCAGCCGGCGGCCTTGGCGCGGTCGATGAGGTTGTGGACGAACTCCTTGTCCTGCATCACGTAGAGCTGGAACCAGAAGGGCTTCGACGTCACGGAGCGCACGTCTTCGATCGAGCAGATGCTCATCGTCGACAGCGTGAACGGCACACCGAACTCCTCAGCCGCCTGTGCGGCGAGCATTTCGCCATCGGCATGCTGCATGCCGGTAAAGCCGGTCGGCGCGAGCGCGACAGGCATCGACACCTTCTCGCCGATCATCTCGCTTTCCAGCGACCGGTTCGTCATGTCGACGAGCACGCGCTGGCGCAGCTTGATCTTGTGGAAGTCGTCCTCGTTGGCCCGGTAGGTCCCCTCGGTCCAGGCACCGGAATCCGCATATTCGAAGAACATCTTCGGCACGCGGCGGCGCGCCCGGTCCTTGAGGTCCGCGATCGTCAGGGCCTGGTCTACGCTCATGCTGTCTGTCCTCGCATCATCCGGCTTTTCGGGATCGCACTCTTTTACGAAGGCGCGCGCAGGCCTGCAACGCCTTCCTGCCGGTTTCGGCGGGAAACATGCGCCCCCACATGAATGAGATATTCACGAATAAAGAATGATGGCGCGACGCTGTCAATGTACATTTGACGGCCGACCGCCGCTGCCGCGAGAAAGCCGCCCTCCCGGCGAACCGGGAGGGCGAAAGCCTTACTTGGTGGCGTAGAACTTCGCCATGTCGGGCAAGCGCTTCACGCGAATGCTGGACGCCTTACCCGCGGTGCGGAAGGCCTCGAAACGCTCCTTGCAGACTTCCGTCATCAGCGCGGTCGCCGGCTTCAGGTAGGTGCGCGGGTCGAAATTGTCCGGCTTTTCCTTGAAGTTCTTGCGGATCGTGCCGGTCATGGCAAGGCGAAGGTCCGTGTCGATGTTGACCTTGCGCACGCCGAGCGGGATCGCCTTCTGGATTTCTGCGACCGGCACACCCCAGGTCTGCTTCATCTCGCCGCCATAGGTGGTGAAAAGGTCCTGCAGCTCCTGCGGGACCGAGGAAGAGCCGTGCATGACGAGATGCGTGTTCGGCAACTTCTTGTTGATACTGGCGATCGTGTCGATCGACAGGATGTCGCCGTCTGGCGCACGGGTGAACTTGTAGGCGCCGTGGCTGGTGCCGATGGCGACGGCAAGCGCATCGACGCCGGTTTTGGAGACGAAATCGAGCGCCTGGTCCGGGTCGGTCAGCAGCTCCTCGCGGGAAAGCTTGCCCTCGAAGCCATGGCCATCTTCCTTGTCGCCGGCGCCCGTTTCCAGGTTACCGAGACAGCCAAGCTCACCTTCGACCGACACACCGGCCGCATGCGCGATCTTCACCACTTCCGCGGTGACATCGACATTGTATTCGTAGCTGGCGACGGTCTTGCCGTCGGCGAGCAGCGAGCCATCCATCATGACGGAGGTGAAACCGTTGGTGATGGCCGAGATGCAGGTGGAAGGCTGGTCGCCATGGTCAAGGTGAAGGCAGACCGGAATATGCGGATATTCTTCCGCCGCGCCGAGGATGAGATGGCGCAAGAAAGCATCGCCCGCATAGGCGCGCGCACCGCGGCTTGCCTGCAGGATCACCGGAGAATCCGTCGCATCTGCCGCGCGCATGACCGCCTGGATATATTCCAGGTTGTTGACGTTGAATGCGGGCAGTGCGTAGTTATTCTCCGCTGCGTGATCGAGCAATTGCCGCATGGTGATCAATGCCATTCCTGTCCTCCTTCGGATGCAGTTTCATCGGGTTGGCGGCACTATTCACAGATCGCTCCGCCATATGCAACAGCCCTCAAAGACCCCGGTCAAAGCCAAATCGATTAAATGGTGCGGCGGAAATAAATTTCCGGTGGACACGGTAAAAATCCGGCCCGCGCGAGCGGACCGGATGCCAAAAATCCATTCCAGTTCAAATAAATAGGACAAATGCCCGGCCGTGTCTCAACGGCCGGGCGAAAGACCTATTCCGCCTCGTCGGCTTCCGGAGCCTGGAAGCTGCCGCGCTCGCCGGAGATGATCTCGCGCTTGCCGACATGGTTGGCAGGGCCGACGAGGCCTTCCTTCTCCATGCGCTCGACGAGGGACGCGGCGCGGTTGTAGCCGACGGCAAGGCGGCGCTGGATGTAGGAGGTCGAGCACTTGCGGTCGCGCATGACGACCTTGACGGCCTTCTCATAGAGGTCGTCGCCGTCTTCGGCCGCAATATCGCCCTTGTCGAACACTGCGCCGCCGGCCGCCGGCTTCTCGTCCTCTTCTTCCTCTTCCTCGGCGGTCACGGTCTCCAGATATTCCGGGCGACCCTGAGCCTTCAGGTGCAGCACGACCTTTTCGACTTCCTCGTCGGAGACGAAAGGACCATGCACACGGGAAATGCGCCCGCCGCCGGCCATATGCAGCATGTCGCCCTGGCCAAGCAGCTGTTCGGCGCCTTGCTCGCCGAGGATGGTACGGCTGTCGATCTTCGACGTCACCTGGAAGGAGATGCGCGTCGGGAAGTTCGCCTTGATCGTGCCGGTAATGACATCGACCGAGGGGCGCTGCGTCGCCATGATCAGGTGAATGCCGGCAGCGCGGGCCATCTGGGCGAGCCGCTGGATCGCGCCTTCGATTTCCTTGCCGGCGACCATCATCAGGTCAGCCATCTCGTCGACGATGACAACGATGTAGGGCATCGGATCGAGGGCGAGTTCCTGCTCCTCGTGGATCGCCTCGCCGGTGCCCTTGTCGAAGCCGGTCTGGACGCTGATCGAGATGGTCTCGCCCTTGTCGCGTGCGGCGGCCACACGGTTGTTGTAGCCGTCGATGTTGCGCACGCCGAGACGCGACATCTTCTTGTAGCGGTCCTCCATCTCGCGCACCGCCCATTTCAGCGCCATGACGGCCTTCTTGGGATCGGTGACGACGGGGGTCAGGAGGTGCGGGATACCGTCATAGATCGACAGTTCCAGCATCTTCGGATCGACCATGATCAGGCGGCACTCTTCCGGACGGAAGCGATAGAGCAGCGAGAGGATCATCGTGTTGATGGCGACGGACTTGCCCGAGCCGGTGGTGCCGGCGACGAGCAGGTGCGGCATCTTGGCGAGTTCCGCGATGACGGGCTCGCCGCCGATCGTCTTGCCGAGGCAGATCGGCAGCTTGAAGCCGGTCTTTGCGAAGTCCTGGCTCTCGATCATCTCGCGGAAATAGACCGTCTCGCGCGTGGCGTTCGGCAGTTCGATGCCGATGACGTTGCGGCCGGGCACGACCGCGACACGGGCCGACAGCGCCGACATGGAGCGGGCGATATCGTCGGCAAGGCCGATGACGCGGGAGGATTTGACGCCGGGCGCCGGCTCGAACTCATAGAGCGTGACGACAGGGCCGGGACGAACGTGGATGATCTCCCCGCGCACGCCAAAATCTTCCAGCACGCTTTCGAGGAGGCCGGCATTCTGCTCCAGCTGTTCCTGGGTGAGCACGTAGCCGACTGTGCCCGGAGGCTCCTGCAGGAGTTCGCGCGGCGGGTATTCGTAGGCATCGCCCGCCGGTGTCGCCATCATGACCTGGAACGGCCGGGAGCGCGAGAGCACCGAGGACGGGGTTTCGCGCACAGGCTCGACAACAGCAACCGGCGTGACGGCAACCGGAACAGGCTGGACCTCGACGACAGCCGGCACGATCTCGGCCACCGCTTCGATGACCGGAGGGGCAACGACCGCGACGGGCTCGGCCTTCACTTCGGCAACGGGCACAGCGTCGGCAACCGTTGTCCGGGCAACGGGCGGGCGGCATTCGACGACGCGGAAAAGCGAGGTAATGGAAGGCACTTCCTGACGCATCTCGGGAACCGCAACAGGTTGCGGCACGGTCAAGGCGGCCGGTGCAGGAACGGGCAACGGCATGCGCACGACGGTGACGGCGGGCCTTGCCGGCCGCTCGACCGCATCTTCGTCCGGTACAAGCGTTTCCCAGAAGGCATGGTCGGACAGGTTGGCAAAGCGGCTGATTGCAGTACGCACGTCGGTCTTCTCGGCAGTTTTTGGAATGGAGGTGGCCGGTCTGGCAATGGAAGCGACCGGCATGGCGGGCGCGACCGCCCTTGCGGCAAGAGGTGCGAGCAGCGGAACGGCCGGCTTGAACACGACAGCGGCATCAGCGGGCGTTCCCGTCGTGCCGGCAGCGACCACGGCCTGAACCAGCGGCGGCACCGGTTCGGCAACGATAGTCGCCGCGGCCGCTTCGGCCTGCTGCGCCTCGGACCGGCGGCGACGGTCTTCCAGCGCCTCGCGAAGGCGCTGCAGCAGCTCCGCCTGGGAAAGCTGCAGCATCTCGGTAGGCTGAGCCGCCGGCTGGGCAACCTGCTCGACCACCGGCTCGACCTGGCGCACCTCTTCCGCAACCGCCTCCTCGATCTTGGAAGCGACCTTGTCGGGGGTGCGGGTGAAGCGGACGTTCGGCGCCATGTAGAAATGGCTTTCCCAGCTTCCGTCGGCATATTGGCCCGGATCGTAGCTCCTCAGCGCCGGCGAGCGGAAGCGCGGGCGATAGTCCTCGTCATTGGCAACCGGCTCATCGGCCGCGTGCCAATCCTCGACTTCCGGAACGACTTCCGGCAAGGCGTTGTTTTCGTGGGAATAATACGGCGCTTGTTCGCCGACTCCCTCTTCGGTTTCAAGGACAGGGTAGAAGTTTGTTCTGGAAATACGCATGAACCTGCAAACTCGACGATCATTGCCGATAGGGATGCGTAGATGGTTAGGAAATGAAGGTTAACATTGTCTTTGGATGGGGCCGAAATCGTGTTCACGATCCCGTTTCAATCCATCCGCCGGCCCTCCGTTCCGAAGAGGTGAAGCCGCTCCTGTGGCAGGTCGACGCGGACCGTCGGGCCTGGATCCAGCATGGTCCGGTCGAGCGTGAAAATTTTCATCGGAACGTCGTGAATGGTCACATGCATGATGATGCCGAAACCCGTCGGCTCGATGAGATCGACTTTCGCCTCCAGCGCGCCGCGCGCGTTCAGCACCACATGCTCGGGACGGATACCGAGCGTCGCTGCCGCGCCTGATTCGATGCCGCGTCTTCGAGGAGCAGACAACGTCGCGCCGTTTGCCAGCCGCAGGTCCGCCTGGTCGCCGGACACGAGATAGCGCCCCTCGAAGAAATTCATGCCCGGCGAACCGATGAAGCCCGCAACGAAGAGATTGGCCGGCCGGTCATAAAGATCGAGCGGCGTGCCGACCTGCTGGACCACCCCGGCATGCATGGCGACGATCCGGTCCGCCAGCGTCATGGCCTCGATCTGATCGTGGGTGACGTATATGGATGTAGCATGAAGATCGCCGTGCAACTTCTTGATTTCGGCGCGCATCTGCTCGCGCAGCCGCGCGTCGAGATTGGACAGCGGCTCGTCGAAGAGAAAGGCTTTCGGTTGGCGCACGATGGCGCGGCCCATGGCTACGCGCTGACGCTGGCCGCCCGATAGCGCGCGTGGCCGGCGCTCCAGCAGCGGATCGAGGCCAAGCTTCGAGGCGGCATTGCCGACGGCGCTGGCGATCTTTTCCTTCGCGGTGCGGCGGAGTTTCAGGCTGTAACTCATGTTGTCGGCAACGCTCATATGCGGATAGAGCGCATAGGACTGAAACACCATGGCGATGTCGCGATCCTTCGGGGCAAGGTCGTTGACCCGTTTGCCGTCGATGCGAATGTCACCGGACGTCACGTCCTCCAGCCCGGCGATCATGCGCAGCAGCGTGGATTTCCCGCAGCCGGAGGGCCCGACCAGCACGATGAACTCGCCGTCGCGGATGGTGAGATCGACACCGTGCAGCACGGAGAAGGCGCCGAAGCTCTTGCGGATGTCCTGGATATCGATGGAGGCCATGAAAAACCCTTTCAGCCTTTGACCGCGCCGGCCGTCAGGCCCTGCACGAGATAGCGCTGGATGAGGAGGAAGAAGAGGCATGCCGGGATAAGCGCGAGAATGCCCGCCGCCATCATCTGCCCGAAATCGACCGAGAACTTCGAAACGAAGGTGAGCAGGCCGACCGGGAAGGTTGCAGCGTCATTGCCCGAGATCAGCATCAGCGCGAAGAGCAGTTCGCTCCAGGCCGCGGTGAAGACGAAGCCGAGCGTCGCGGCGATGCCGGGCAGCGTCAGCGGCAGGATGATCTGGCGGAAGGCGACGAACTGTGTCGCCCCGTCGATCATCGCCGCCTCCTCCAGGTCCTTCGGAATGCCGTCGAAGAAGGACTGCATGAGGAAGGTGGCGAAGGGCACGTTGAAGGCGGTGTAGACGAAGACGAGGCCGGTGAGGCTGTTGGTCAGCCCCAGCGGCGAGAGCATCTTGAAGATCGGCGCGACCAGCATGACGAGCGGGAACATCTGCGTGATCAGCATCAGTGCGACGATCCAGTATTTTGCCCGGAAGCGGAAGCGAGAGAGGGCGTAGCCCGCAAGCGAGGCAAGGATGGTGACCGCGACGGCCGTCGAGCCGGCGACGATCAGGCTGTTCTTGAAGAAGGTCGGGAAGGCGCTGTGGGCGATCACGAAGGTGTAGTGCTCCAGGGTGGCACGCGAGGGCCACAGGCGCACGCCCTCGCTGTAGAGCAGGTCGTTCGGCGTGACCGAGACCTTCAGCAGCCAGAACAGCGGGAAGAGCGCGACGACGATATAGGCGAGGATCGCGAGCCGGTGCAGGACGGTGAGGATTGGCTTGCTTCGCATGGTCTCAGCCCTTGTTCAGCAGCGTCTGGCGAAGCAGCACGATCAGCATGGAGTAGACGAGCAGCAGGATCAGCAGCACGAGAGCGATGGCCGAGGCGTAGCCGAAATCGAGCCGCTTGAACGCCTGGGTGAAGATGTAGCTGGCGACGATCTGCGTGCGGTCGGCCGGCCCGCCATTGGTCATGACGACGATAAGGTCGGCGAAATTGGAGATCCAGACGGTGCGCAGGAGAATGGTGATGGCGATGGTCGGCGCCAGGAACGGCAGCGTGATAGAGAGGAAACGCTGCACCGGCCCTGCCCCGTCGATGCTGGCGGCCTCGTAGAGATCGCGCGGGATCGCCTGAAGCGCAGCGAGCAGAGTGATCGCGAAAAAGGGAATGCCCCACCAGACATTGGCGGCGATCGGCCCCCACATGGCGAGCTGCGGATCGGAGAGGATGTTGTTCGGCGCGTCCAGCATGCCGAGCGCATACATCCAGTGCGGCAGCGGGCCGATCACCGGATTGAACAGCCAGGCCCAGTTAAGGCCGGCGAGAAAACTCGGCACGGCCCAGGGCAGGAAGACCAGCGCCTGCGCGAGGCCGCGGCCGGCGAAGGGTTTGTCGAGCAGCAGCGCGAGGATAAGACCGAAGATGAATTGCAGGAAGACGGAGGCGCCCGTCCACCACAGCGTGTTGCGCAACGCCCGGAAGAAGGCCTGATCCTCCGACAGCGCGCGAAAATGATCGAGCCCGATGAAACCGCCGGAAAGCAGGTTCAGAAGCTGGATATCGCGGAACGCATAGGAAATGCCGAGCACCAGCGGCACCAGCATGACCGATATGATGAGGATCAGCGCCGGTGCGCTGTAGAGATAGGGTTCCGATGCGTCGGCGATCCGCTTCCTGAGCGGCCGCACGGCTTGCGGATGGACGGCAAGGGTCATCGTCTCGCTTCCGTTCAAGGTGGCGGGGCGTTCTGGGAGAATGTCTGCGGGCGGAGCCTCGTGTCTCCGCCCGCAGGGTCCTCAGCCTACTTCTTGGCGAGGAACTTCTGCTGTGCCTTGGTCAGGTAGTCCGCCCACTGGTTGGCGAGATCTTCTGGCGTGATATCGCCAAGAAGGGCTTCCTGCGAGGTCTTGATGACGAGCGAATCCTTGAAGAAGGCGAACTCCTCAAGATGCGTCGGCATGACGGTCGGCACGGCATCCTTGTCCTCGAGCTCGGCAAACCAGCCCTTGAACTGCTCGCTGGCGTAGAACGGGTCCTTTTCCGCCGAAGTGTGCACCGGCAGCGCACCGGTGCGCTTGTTCCACTCGATATTGCCTTCCGGCCCTTCGAGCGTCTCGATCAGCTTCCAGGACAAGTCCTTGTTGGCGCTGGAGGCGAACATCGACCAGCCTGCAAAACCGATCGTCGGGAAGGTCTTTCCGGCGGGCCCCTTCGGCATGGTCATGATGCCGTAGTCTTCCGCCTTCATGCGTTCGGCGATGGCGATCAGCGCGTCCGGGTCCTGGTCGAGGAAGGCGCAGGTGCCCGAATAGAAGCCCGCGACGATCTCGTTAAAACCCCAGTTGACGCTGTCCTTCGGGGCATAGCCGTTCTTGTAGAGATCGATGACGAAGGTCAGACCCTTGACCCAGCCTTCGCTGTTGAAGGTGGAGGTGCCGTCCTCGTTGAAGAATTTGTTGTCGCCCGCCATGGAAGCGCCGAACATCACCCATCCGTTGAGGCCGCCCGGGCCGCCGCGCAGGCAATAGCCGTATTTGCCGGGCAATGCCGAGACCTTCTTGGAGGCTTCGGCGAATTCGTCCAGCGTCTTCGGCGGCTCGGATACGCCGGCCTCCGCGAGCAGCTTCTTGTTGTAGAACATGGCGCGCAGATAGAAGCCATAGGGCAGCATGTAGGCCGTGTCGTTGATGTCGCGGCCAAGCTCAAGGGCACGAGCCGTAAGGCCGGGCGTGTGCTCCCACTTCGCAAGATACGGTTCCAGGCTCTCCAGCATGCCGTTGTTGGCATAGAGCGACAGCCAGGTATCGGGCATTTCCATGACGTCAGGCACTTCACCGGCCGAGACCATGGTGGCGAATTTCTGGAAGGCCTCGCCCCAGGGAAGCGAGATGATCTCCACCTTGGTGCCGGGGTTCGCCGCCTCGAACTTCCCGACGATGGATTTCAGCGTCTCCGTGCGCTCAGGGCTGGTGATGACCTCGACAAGCTTCAGCGTCGTATCCGCCAAGGCGCTCGATGCCATCAGGGTGGTGATGAATGCTGCAGTCAAAAGTCTCTTCATGGTCGTTCCCTCTTTTGTGGTTTTGCTTAGAAGTTTGACGTCAGGTTTGGGTTGCGGCCGCTATCGCCGCATCCAGGTCACTCCACAGGACCTCGGTTCCCTCCAGGCCGATATGGAGACGCACGGACCGCGCATCGATGCCGAAGGCATGCGCGGAATTCGGCTGAGCCTTCTGCTGAAGGACAACTTCCCCGGGCACGATCAGGCTCTCGTGCCCGCCCCAGGAGACGCCGAGCTTGAAGAGCTTCAGCTGGTCGGCGAAGGCGCGGATGTCGATGCCTTCACGGAAGGTGAAGGAGAAGAGACCCGACGTGCCGGTCAGTCCCGGCGGCAGGCGGTTGGCGAGCGCGGGATGAAAGACCTTGTCGACGATGTCGAGCGCTTGCAGGCGCTTTGCGATTTCGAGCGCCGAGGCCTCATGCGCCTTCATGCGGATGGGCAGGGTGCGCAGCCCGCGCACCAGCAGCCAGGCATCGAAGGGCGAAAGCTTTCCGCCGAGATAGGGATAGGCTTCCGACCGGATACGGCCGATCAGCTCCTTCGAGCCGGCGACGACACCGGCGACGACATCGCTGTGCCCACCGAGATATTTCGAGGCCGAGTGCAGCACGAGATCGACACCCAGCGTCAGCGGGCGCTGGAAGACCGGGCTCGCCCAGCTGTTGTCGATGACGCTGACAATGCCGTGCTTCTTTGCGAGCGCGGCGAGTGCGCCGACATCGTGCGCTTCCATCACCCAGCTCGTCGGGCTTTCGAGATAGAGCAGCTTCGCGCCGGGCAGAGCTTTCGCCACCGCCTCCTCGTCGCGTCCGTCGACATAGGTCACCTCGATCTTCATGCGCTTCAGATGCGTGCCGAACAGGCGGAAGGCATCCGGATAGCAGTGACGCACAGCGACGATACGGTCGCCCGGCTCGACGAAGGAGAGCACGGTGGAGGAGATCGCCGCCATGCCGCTGGCAAAGCCGAGGGCATCCTCGCCGCCTTCGAGCTTGGCCAGCATCTCCTCGAAAGCGCGCACCGTCGGGTTGAGGCCGCGCGTATAGATCGGCCGCACGATCTCACCACGATAGGCGGCCACCATCTCGTCATAGCTGCCGAAGGTGAAGAGCGAGGTCTGCACGATGGGCGGCACGACCGCATCGAAGGCGTTCGCTTCGTCATGGGCGACGGTGAGAGCGGCAAAGTCGAACGGATCGGCTCCGTTGATCATCGGGACATGTCCTTGATGTCTTCCTCGACGACGGCGAGGATTTTTAACGTTTCCCCCCGCGCCGCCTCGGGATCCCGTGCAGCGATGGCGTTGAAGAGCGTGCGGTGGAACGGAAAGGAGCGGCGGGCGAAGTCCGGCCGGTTGAACGGCTTTTCCCAGAAGCGCTCGAAGGCGCCGCGCATCTGCTCCAGAAGCTGTTTGAACAGGGGATTGTGCGTGGCATCGTAGATGGCAAGGTGGAAGGCGAGGTCTTCCGGTCCGGACGTGCCCTTGGAGAGGTGCACCCGCTCCATCTCGTCGAGCCTCGCTTCGATGGTCGCGACATCCTCTTCCGTGCGCCGCCGGGCTGCCACCATGCCGGCCTCGCATTCGATGCCGCGGCGCACTTCCAGCGTCTGAAGCAGCACGTCGCGCAGGTGCACCGCATCGAAGGAGAGCGGCATATGCACCGTCGCCGTCGTTATCGGCTTCAGGAGATAGGTGCCGCTGCCCTTGCGGCTTTCGATGACGCCGAGCGCCTGGAAATGACGGATCGCCTCGCGGATCGTCGAGCGCCCCACCACGAGCGCCGCCATCAGCTCGCGCTCGGCCGGCAGCCGGTCACCCGCTGCAAGATTGGCGCGGTCGATATAGGAGGCCAGCGCCTCCGTCACCTGCCGCGCCCGGTCAATGGGCGGCAACGGCGCGATCTGCGGCCTGTCGCTCAATTCGCCTGGCATGACGCCATGTCCCCTGTTTCGTGTCAGCTTCTCAAATTGGTCTGACATCTTAGCATTATGCGCCGGGCTTCGACTGTCAAGCGCCAATCATCCGTGAGCAGATCCATCGCCAATAAAAAACGGGCCGATCAAGAGATCGGCCCGCATGGGACTGTCGATAATGTAGCGTGCGACGGGCGGCTATTCGCCCGCGATGGGCTGGCCCTCGGGCTCCCGCTCGACCGGGGCTTCGGCTGGCACATCCGGATTGCCCTCCGCCCGATCGCGGTGCAACGTGGCGCGGGCAAGCAGCATGAGCGTGACGGGCGTCGTCACAGTGATGAAGATACCGATCAGGATCTCATGCACGACAGGACGGGTGGCGAGCACGGTGAAAAAGATCATCGAGGCCATGACGATGCCGCCAGTACCCCAGCTCGAACCGAGCGTCGGCGCATGGATGCGCTCGTAGAAGGTCGGCAGGCGGACGAAGCCGATCGTGCCGATCAGCGTCAGGCCGGCGCCGACCACCAGGAAGAAGGAAACGGCAAGCGCCGCCCAGGCCGGCAGGTCGCCTGCGAACTCGATGTCCGTCATTCGATCACCTCCCCGCGCATGAGGAACTTGGCGAGCGCAACCGTCGCGACGAAACCGAGCATGCCGATGACGAGCGAAGCCTCGAAATAGATATCCTTGCCGGTACGGATGCCGAAGACCATCAGGAGCAGCATGGAGTTGAGGTAGAGCGTGTCGAGCGCCAGGACACGGTCCTGCGCGCGGGGGCCGCGGAACATGCGGAAGGCCGCAAGCGCCATGGCGATGGCGAGGAACACCTGCGCGATGGTGACGGACCAGATGAGAATCGTGTGGCTCATTCGAAGATCTCCATCAGCAGCGCCTCGTAGCGGTTCTTGATCAGCGCCTGCCACTCCGCCTCGTCGACGAGGTCAAGGACATGGATCAGCACCGTCTTGCTGAGCGAATTGTACTCGAGCCAGGCCGTGCCCGGCGTGCTCGTGATGACGACAGCCAGCACGGCGAGCGCCGTCGGGTTTTCCAGCGCGACGGGCACGGTGATGAAGCCGGCCTTGTGCTTGCGCCGGCCACCGGTGAGAAGGATGGAGGCAACGGCAAGGTTCGAGCGCAGGATGTCGTAGAGTACGATGCCGACGAGCTTGGGCAGCAGATACCATTTCGGCAGGCGTGGCTTCACCGGGCGCAGGGCCGCCATGCCCCAGGAGGCGAAGACCGACACGATGCAGCCAAGGATGAGATGGCCGAGCGTGAAGCCGTTGAGGGCAAGCCACATGATGACGAGCGAGGCGCTGAGCAGCGGATAGGGCAGCATTTCAGATCCCTCCCCCGCCATCCGGCCCGCTTGGCTCGGCGACCCCGGCGCGGCGCGCGTTGATCACGGCGTCGATGTAGGAGGCCGGCTGCTGAAGGTTGCGGATCGTCTCTTCCATGTAGCCCATCGCCGGCCCGGCCTTGATGGTGAGCGCCAGCGTCAGCGCGATCAGAAGCATGACCGGGGCCATTTCCATGACGAGCACCCGCGGCACGGTGCCCTCCATCGAGGCCCAGAAGGTGCGGATGCCGGCGCGGGTCATCGAGATCAGCGCCGCCAGTCCCGACAAGATGAGCAGGCCGACGATCCACCAGACGGAGGCCGCGATGGGCGCCGCGCCATTGGCGCTCGTGCCGATCATGCCCGACAGCATGGCGAATTTCGCGACGAAGCCGGAGAGCGGCGGCAGGCCTGACAAGAGGATGCCGCAGGCGGCAAAGCAGATGCCGAGCACGGCGATCGTGCCGGGCATGGTGACGCCGACCTCGACCTCCTCATCCTCCTCGTCCGCATCGCCATAGGCCTCCATGGTGACGGCGAGAACCGAAGCGCCCGCATCCTGCCCGCGTTCGACGAGTTCGATCAGCATGAAGAAGGCGGCGATCGTCAGCGTGGAACTGACCATGTAGAACAGCGCGCCCGACGTCACCGTGCCGTTGTTCAAACCGAGTACGGCGAGCAGGGTGCCGGAGGATACGAGCACGGAATAGCTCGCAAGCCGTCCAAGCGCCTGCGAGGCGAGAACCCCGATCGTGCCGAAGGCGATGGTCGCCATGCCGCCGTAGAGCAACACGTTGAGGCCGAGCCCCGCCGAATCGCCCTGCCCGAAGACGAGCAGCGAGAGGCGCAGGATGACGTAAATGCCCACCTTGCTCATGATGGCGAAGATGCCGGCGACCGGCGCCGTCGCGGCGCTGTAGGCACCCGGCAGCCAGAAGTTCAGCGGCCACATGCCGGCCTTGATGAGGAAGACGATGCCGAGAATGCCCGCACCCGCCTCCAGCAGCATGCGCCGCTCACCCTCGATCTCGCCGATGCGCACGGCGAGGTCCGCCATGTTGAGCGTGCCTGCCGAGCCGTAGATGGCGCTGACCCCGATCAGGAAGCAGAGCGCGGCGGCAAGGTTGACAGCGATGTAATGGAGGCCCGCCTTGACACGCATCGAGCCGGAGCCGTGCATCAGGAGACCGTAGGAGGCGGCGAGCATCACCTCGAAGAAGACGAAGAGATTGAAGAGGTCACCCGTCAGGAAGGCCCCGTTGAGGCCCATCAGCAGGAACTGGAACAGCGAGTGGAAATGCGCGCCGGCGGTGTGCCAGCGGGCAAGCGCGAAGACCAGCGTCGGGATCGCGAGGATCGAGGCAAGGACGAGCATCAGCGCCGAGAGCCGGTCGACGACCAGCACGATGCCGAACGGCGCCGGCCAGTTGCCGAGCAGATAGACACCCTCGAAACCGTCCGAGCCATTGCTCGCAAGACGGAACAGGCTGATGGCGACGGCAGCCAGTGCCAGGCACGACATCACGCTGATCATCGCCTTTACGACGCGCTCACGCTCGTCGAAGAACAGGAGAAGCGCGCCTGCGACAAGCGGGATGACGATGGGCGCGATGATGAGGTGTTGCTGCCAGCCGCTCATTTCGGCTGCTCCCTGCCGTCGACATGGTCCGTGCCGGTCAGGCCACGGGCCGCGAGCAGCACCACGAGGAAGAGCGCCGTCGTGGCAAAGCCGATGACGATGGCGGTGAGCACCAGGGCATGCGGCACCGGATCGGTCACAGCACCGATGTCAACGCCCTCAACCAGCAGCGGCGCGGCGTTGGATTTCACCCCACCGACCGCGAAGATGAAGAGATTCACCGCATAGGACAGCAGCGAGAGGCCGATGATGACCTGATAGGTGCGTGGACGCAGGATGAGCCAGACGCCCGAGCCCGTCATGATGCCGATACCGATCGAAAGAACGAGTTCCATCAAGCTTCCTCCGCCTTGGGAGCGTCGAGACTGCGAACCCGATGCATGCGTATGGACTGGTGCGCAAGCGCGATGAGGATCAGCACCGTCGCGCCGACGACGAGCGAGAAGACCCCGAGATCGAAGAACAGCGCCGTTGCCGCCGGCACCTTGCCGATGAAGGGTATCTCGACATACTGCGAATGGCTCGTGAGGAACGGATAACCGAGCACCCAGGCGCCCATACCCGTCAATGCGGCCAGCAACAGGCCGACGCCCATCCAGCGCAGCGGCAGGATACGCAGCCGATCCTCCGACCAGCGCACGCCACCGCCGAGATATTGCAGCAGGAAGGCGATCGCCATGGTGATGCCGCCGGCAAAGCCCCCGCCCGGCAGGTCGTGCCCGCGCAAGAGGAGATAGATCGAGAAGGTGATGATGACCGGGAACATCCACTGCATGATGACCGATGGCACCAGCAGATAGTCGCGCACCGTATCGCCGGCCGAACGCTCTGGGCGCTCATCGTCATAGGCGTTCTGGATGCGCTGCTGTTCCGGCTTCTCGATGCTGTCGGCCGCCGGGCGGAAACGGCGCAGCAGCGCGAAGACCGTGAGCGCCACGATGGCCAGGACCACGATCTCGCCCATCGTGTCGAAGCCGCGGAAATCGACGAGGATGACGTTGACGACATTGCGCCCGCCCCCTTCCGTATAGGCCTTTTCGAGGAAGTAGCTGGCAATGGCGTCCGGCACCGGCTGCTTCATGATCGCATAGGAGAAGACGAACATGCCGAAGCCGCAGGAGATCGCGAGCAGGAAGTCGCGGAAGCGGCGGCTGCGAGCGGAGAGCGTGACGGAATTGTCGACCTTCTCCGAACGCTTGGGCAGCCAGCGCAGGCCAAGCAGCAGGAGGACGGTCGTGACGATTTCCACGACGAGCTGCGTGATGGCGAGATCCGGCGCGGAAAGCCAGACGAAGGTGATGCAGGTCGTGATGCCCGCGCCACCGAGCAGGACGAGCGCGGCCAGACGATGGTACTTCGCCTGATAGGCCGCCCCCAATGCGCAGAAGGCGCCGATACTCCAGATGGCGGCGAAGATGGGATCGATGTCGCCGAAGACCAGCGGCGTCGGCGCGAAACCCGCCATATAGAGCGGGACGACGCCCGCCAGCAAGCCTGCCGCCGCGATGAGG
The DNA here is from genome assembly GCF_001262505.1 of Shinella sp. SUS2. Taxonomy (GTDB): domain Bacteria; phylum Pseudomonadota; class Alphaproteobacteria; order Rhizobiales; family Rhizobiaceae; genus Shinella. The sequence goes on along the minus strand of NZ_KQ410732.1, from coordinate 506,882 downwards.
CGCAGTTGCGGCTGGAGATTGCGGGTGCCGAGGTGGCTTTCGAGCCAGCGCGCCCATTTCCACGACACGGTGACGAGCACGCGCTCGAAGATGCGCTGGCCGCCGAGATGACGGAAGAGCGGCGGGCCGTCGTCGCACCGCGCGAGATAGTCCTTCAGCACCGCATAGAGTGCGGCACCGCCGACGAGCGCGATCATGCTCATGATGAGCGGCGTGTTGATGCCGTGCCAGACGGCAAGGCTGTATTCCGGCGTGCGCGTACCCAGCACAGAGACGACGGCCGAATGCAGGAACGGGCCGATCGAAAGCGATGGGATGATGCCGACGACGAGGCAGGCGAGCACCAGGAACTCGATGGGGAAGCGCATCCAGTGCGGCGGCTCGTGCGGCTTGGACTTGGGCAGGTCCGTCGGCTCGGGACCGAAGAAGACCATGTGGATGAAGCGGATCGAATAGGCGACCGAGAAGGCGCCGGCGAGCGTCGCGACATAGGGCAGGATGCGGTCGAGTACGGAATCGGCGTGCGTCTCCACCGCCTCGGCGAAGAACATTTCCTTGGAGATGAAGCCGTTGAGCAAGGGTACGCCGGCCATGGCTGCGCTTGCCACCATGGCAAGCGTGCCTGTTATCGGCAGGTATTTGAAGAGCCCGCTCAATCGTCGCATGTCACGCGTACCGGTCTCGTGGTCGATGATGCCGGCGGCCATGAAGAGCGAGGCCTTGAAGGTGGCGTGGTTCATCATGTGGAAGATCGCGGCCACGGCGGCGAGCGGGCTGCCGAGGCTGAGCAGCGTGGTGATGAGCCCGAGATGGCTGATCGTCGAATAGGCGAGCAGGCCCTTCAGGTCCTGCTGGAACATCGCGAAATAGGCGCCGAGGAGCAGCGTGCTAATACCGGCGATACCGACCAGCATGAACCATTCATAGGTGCCCGACAGCGCAGGCCACAGGCGCACGAGCAGGAAGACGCCGGCTTTCACCATGGTGGCGGAATGCAGATAGGCCGAGACCGGTGTCGGCGCCGCCATGGCATTGGGCAGCCAGAAATGGAACGGCACCTGCGCGCTCTTCGTCAGCGCGCCGATGAGGATGAGCACCAGCGCCGTCAGGTAGAGCGGGTGAGCCTTGATCTTGTCGCCCGCCGACAGCACCACGTCGAGATCGTAGCTGCCGACGATATGGCCGAGCACGAGCAGGCCGGCAAGCAGGCAGAAGCCGCCGATGCCCGTTATCGTCAGCGCCATGCGCGCGCCGTCGCGGGCGGCGGCATTGTGATGCCAGTAGCTGATGAGCAGGAAGGAGAAGATGCTCGTCAGCTCCCAGAACACCGAGAGCAGGATGATGTTGCCCGACAGCACGATGCCGAGCATCGAGCCCATGAAGGCGAGCAGGAAGGAGAAGAAGCGCGGAACCGGGTCTTCTTCCGACATGTAGTAACGCGCATAGAGCACGACGAGACAGCCGATGCCGGTGATGAGCATCGCAAAGAGCCAGGCAAAGCCGTCCATGCGCAGCGTGACGTTGAGCCCAAGCTGCGGCAGCCATTCGAGATCGAGCCGGACCTTGCCGCCATCGCGCACCGCGGGATAAAGCGCGGCCGTCAGCACCAGGGCGACAAAGGCCACCGCGCCGGACATGCGCGCGGCAAGCACCCTTGAATCGGTCCGCAGCAGAATGGTCGCGGCAAGGCTTCCCGCGAAGGGAAGGCAAAGCAGCAGCACCAGAATCATTTCACCTGTCATCGTTTGATCGATCGCTTTCGAACGTCAGAGCTTCTCCCGCCGGAACGCCGGCGATATCGGGAAGACCGCACGCGACCGAAGGGACGATCGGGCAGCCGTCAGGCGAAATTCAACGGAGGGGCACGGGCCCCGCGCATTTCCGTACGCCCTACGCCGGCACCGGGCCTGAGGACCACGACAAGCGCCGCGGCCAGGCCCTCCAGGCGGAAAGCTTCCCGGATCGGCAGGCAGGTAAAATCGGTCCCTGCGCTGTCGAGCGACGTCACCTTTCCGGCGACGGCACGCTTTCGGCATTCGATGTCGGGAAGCGCCGAAGGGTAACCCGCAGTCTTCTGCGTGCCATAACGAAGCATCTTCGAGCTGGCACTGACGGCGGAAGGCGTTGTGAGCGTGGATATCAACAACAAAAGACAGGTAAGCGCAGTGCAGAAGAGGCAAAAAGCCCGACGAAAAGGTCGATGCTGGTGCCCTGATGCTGCCAAACGTCCTGCCTCTCGATTCCGTCGCCCGCGTTGAATATTCTCTCATCCGGACAATACGTTGGCTGGATTGACGCTGTCCACCCGCCAGCATGAAACTTTTCCAAAATTACGCTGATTTGCCGCAACCGGCAGCATGTTTTTCCTTTTCGCGTCGGAAAACGGTCATCCTGCCGCACCCTTGTCCGCTTGATGCCCTGCCGCTTTGGGCGCATTCTTTTTGGGCGAATCGCATGAAGCAGACCTGCTCCCGTGGGGCGACGATGCCCGGAGCGCATGGTGCACCTGGTACCTGGACCCGCCGGACGATGTCGTTCCGGTCATCCAGCGAGTTCCGTGTCCCGATCCTGTCAGCCTTTTTCGGCAACATATCGGCGGTGCGGCGTCAGTTCACTCTCGAACGGGGATTAGCGATGACGGATGCGCGAAGGGAATGGATCAGCAAGCGGGCCTATACGCTCTGGGAAGAAGCGGGGCGGCCGCATGGCCATGATGGCGACCATTGGGAACAGGCGGTACAGGAGCGTGACGAATTCGAACGCGTGGCGCTTGCCCCTGAAGCCAGGCCGGACGGCACACGGAAGCCGCTGATCGAGATATCCAAGAAGGCGCAAGGGAAGAAGTCCGAGGCCGCCAAGCCACGCAAGAAGGCGGAAGCCGCGGCGGAAAAGCCGATTGCTGCCAAGGCCGTCGCAAAAGCAAAATCCGTCAAGGCCGCGGCGAACGGGACGGAAGCCTGATCATCGCGACAAGATCCGGCGGCGGATTGAGGGAATGCCGGCGACGTGCCGGCGCTCTTTCTCCGTTCGCCGCGTCGGCCCATTCTTCCTTCTGATCCGGCAGGGGGCATAACAAAGCTATGCCCGGTCCGCAGGACACTGCGTTTTCTTCGCATACCCTGCCTTTCGGCCGTTTCATCCTCGTGCGGCATCAATGCCCTTGGAGACGCGGTCGCGACGCTCTATGTGAACGGGCGACGCGGACTGAAGCGAGGATACCCGGTGCGATCGATCTACATGGCGGCAGGTATGCTGATGACGGCGATCGGCATCGTCGGCGTCTTCCTGCCACTTTTGCCGACGACGCCGTTCCTGCTTGTCGCGGTCTGGTGTTTTTCCCGCTCCTCGCCGCGTCTCGAGCAGTGGCTGCTGAATCACCGCACCCTCGGGCCGCCGCTGGCGAACTGGCGGCGCGAGGGAGCGATCTCGGCGCGCGCCAAGACGATTGCCATCTGTCTCATCATCGCAAGCTACGGCTTTTTCTACTACCGCACCGCGCCGTCGCTTCTCCTCGCCGCCATCATGGGCCTCGTGCTGTCGGCAAGCGCCCTTTTCATCCTGACACGCCCCCTGCCAAAAAAGACGTGAGGCTCCGATGGCAACGAAGCAAGCCCCGGTCATCGTCTGGTTCCGCAAGGATCTGCGCATCGACGACAATGCGGCACTTTCCGCCGCGGCGCAAACCGGACGCCCCATCCTGCCGCTCTATATCCTGGAGCCCGCCGAGGTCGGAACCGGTCCGCTGGGCGCCGCCCAACGCTGGTGGCTGCACCATTCCCTCGCCGCACTTGCCGGCAGGCTGGCCGATCTTGGTGCGCCGCTCACCCTGCGCAGCGGACCGGCCGACGTGGTCCTCGATACGCTGATTGCCGAGACCGGCGCCGACACGATCCAATGGAATCGCCGACACGATCCGCCGGGCATGACGATCGACCGCGCGATTAAGGCCGCGTTGAAGGCGCGCGGCCTTACGGCCACGAGTTTCGCCGGCCAGCTTCTGCACGATCCGACCCGCCTCCTGACCGGAGAAAAGAAGCCTTTCCGGGTCTACACACCCTTCTGGAAGGCTCTCGAGAGGTCCGGCGAACCGCATGAACCGATCGAGCCTCCGGCCGGCTTGATCGCTCTTCCCGAAGCCGTCGCATCAGAGCGTCTGGACGATTGGCATCTCACACCGGAAAAACCCGATTGGGCCACACCGTTCCGGGAAATCTGGACACCCGGCGAAGCAGCCGCGCGCGCGCACCTCGAAACTTTCGTGGACGGTGCGATCGATGGCTATGGCGCCGACCGCGACCGCCCTGCGCTCGACGCCACCTCCATGCTCTCGCCCTATCTGGCGCTCGGCGAGATCTCCCCGGCCCGCATCTGGCACGCAACCCGCGGCCTCGACGCACCGACGGGCGATCTCGTCCACTTCCGCAAGGAACTGGCCTGGCGGGAGTTCTGCTACCACCTGCACTTCCACTTCCCCGCACTCCCGGAAAAGAACTGGAACGATAAGTTCGACGCCTTCCCCTGGCAGGAACGCGAAGAGGCCTTCATGCTCTGGACACGCGGCCTCACGGGTTATCCGATCGTCGATGCCGGCATGCGCCAACTCTGGCGGCACGGCTGGATGCACAATCGCGTGCGCATGATCACAGCCTCCTTCCTGATCAAGCACCTGATGATCGACTGGCGACGCGGCGAAAAATGGTTCCGCGATACGCTTGTCGATGCCGACGCGGCGTCGAATGCGGCGAACTGGCAATGGGTGGCCGGCTCGGGCGCCGATGCTTCGCCCTTCTTCCGCATCTTCAACCCCATCCTGCAGGGCGAAAAGTTCGATCCTGACGGCACATACGTGCGCCGTTTCGTGCCGGAACTGGAGACCCTGGACGCGGCCTGGATCCACAAGCCCTTTGCCGCGCCCGAGGCCGCGCTGAAAGCGGCCGGCATCGATCTCGGCGAGACCTATCCGAAGCCCATCGTCGATCATGGCCGCGCCCGCGAACGGACGCTTGCCGCCTACAAATCACTGAAGGCGGACTGATCCAGCGTTCTTTGTTTTCGTTTGTCTTTTCGGGAAAGCCGGATTCCACTTTTCCCTGGCAAACTCTAATCACTTCGCGCCAGGGCGGAGGTGAGCAGCCGCACGAGGGTATCCCCCGCGTCCTCCAAGGCACCACTGTTGTCGATGATTACCGTATCGGCGGCAACGACGATCTCGGGCACCACGCGGTCGAGCCGCCGGGCGATGGCCTCAGCGCTTTCCCGGCCGCGGGTGGCGAGGCGCGCGGCAAGAACATCCGCACGCGCGGTAATCAGCACGACCTTCAGTCGCCCGTAGACTTCAGCGAATGCAGGCAGTGCCGAACGACTGCCATTGGCAATCAGCGTCATGCCGCTCGCAAGCTGGCCAAAGGTTTCCCGCGGAATGCCATAGGAAAGGCCGTGCGCATCCCAGGAGACCGCAAAATCTCCGGCCGCATCCCGGGCCGCAAAACCCACCGCATCGACCGCCTCATGCGCCTCCCCGCCGGCATCCTGCGGGCGTGTGATGACGCGGCGCACAAAGCCGAGACGCGGTTCACCAGCAAAATGCCGCGCGGCATAGGACATGACACTGTCCTTGCCCGCGCCGCTGGGGCCGACAACGACGACCATCGTGCCGGCCGCAACGGGCAGCGGCCGGGCCGAGACGATTTCGGCCTCCATAGTCAAGCGACCCGCCTGCCCTGCCGCCAGACCGAGCGCACGACCGGAACACCGGAGGGCCGGCGCACGCGCACGAGGTCGGCACGCAGGCCCCTTGCGATAGCGCCGCGATCATCGAGGCCGACGGTGCGGGCCGGCGTGGTGGAGACCATGGCGATCGCCCTCGGCAAGTCGATGCCCTCGACCTCGTCAGCCAGAATGAAAGGCGCATGCATCAGGCTGAAGGGCACGTAGTCGGAGGAGAGCACGTCGAGCACGCCCATCGTGGCAAGGTCCCGGGCGGCGATATTGCCGGAATGCGACTTGCCGCGGACGATGTTCGGGGCACCCATCAGAACGCTCATACCAGCGCCGTGCGAGGCCTTGGCGGCATCGAAGCTCGTCGGGAATTCGGCAAGGCGAATACCATAGCCGACCGCCTCCTCGACATGTTCGAGGGTCGCGTCGTCGTGGCTGGCGACGGAGATGTCACGGGCGGCGCAGGACGCGGCGATGGCGTCGCGGTGCGGTTTGGCATAGCGGGCGGACAGGTCCTGCTGGCGCTTGCAGAATGCGTCGAACTCGGCGTCCGTCAGGCCGCGCTTCTTCTTGTAGTAGAGGATGTACTGTTCCATCGTCTGGAACTGGCGCTGGCCGGGCGCGTGGTCCATCAGCGAGACAAGGCGGACGAGCGGATCGTCCTCGAACTCCTCATAGTGGTCGAGCACGTTGTCGGTCGAGACTTCGCAGCGCAGGTGGATGAGGTGCTGGGCGCGCAGGCGATCCTCGTCCTGCGCCTCGGCGATGGCATTCGCCATGGAACGCATCTCGCCCTTTTCGAAGCCGCCGTCCTCGTCCGAACCCATGCGCAGGCAGTCGAAGACGGTGGTGATGCCCGAGGTGACGACCTGGGCGTCATGCGCCTGGATCGCCGCCGTCAGGCCCCAGCGCACGCCGGGGCGCGGCGAATAATGAGCTTCGAGATGGTCGGTGTGCAGCTCGACGAGACCGGGCAGCAGGAAGTCGCCTTCCATGTCCTCCCCGACGGTGGAGGCACCTTCGGAAATGTCCGCGATCAGGCCATCGCGGAGCACCAGCGTGCCATCGAGGATCCGGTCCTCAAGCACGATACGGGCATTGGAAAGAACGGTTTCGCGGGTCATGTCAGGCGGTCTTTCTGTTGGCTCCCGCGGCAAGCGGGAAGAGCGAATGAACGGTGAAATCGGCGCCGCGCGAAGGCTCCCGGAAGAGCGCAAGGCCCTCGATCGCCAGCGGGCGTTCATGGAAATCGGAGAAATGCGTCAGCAGCGCAGCCTCGACGGCAGCGCGGCGCTCCACGGGAACACGCCCCGTCAGCGTCATGTGAAAGCGGAACGTTTCGAAGACATAGGGATAGCCCCATTGTACGAGGTTCTGGCGCTCTTCGGCGGTAAGTTCGTCCGGCTTTCGGCGGGCGATGTCGGCGGAGGTGAGCGGCGCACGAAACCGTTCGAAGCGGCGCACCACCTCGCCGGCAAAGGCCTGAAGCGGTTCGCAATGATCGCCAGGCACCAGCGCGAAGAAGGAACCGAGACGACCCACGATGGCCTGCGGAATCTCGAAAGGCTCCACCTCCGCAGCAAAACGGCCGATTTCAGCCAGAAGCTCCGCCTCGCTGCGACCTTCGGCAAGCACGAACGGTGCCTTCAAGGTGGCATGGAAACCATAACGGCGCGGATCGGCGGTCAGGCCGGCCTGCGCAGCCGCGTCGAGGCCGTTCACGACCGGCTGCTCCAGCGCGGTACCCGTAAACGCATTGCGCCCCAGCCAGCGCTGGGCGGCGAGGGTCAGCGGGTCGCTTGCGGACGGGGTGAAATAGAGGGCGTAACGCAATGGCTCATTCCTGTTTCAGTCATTCAACGCCGCCGGTCCGGCGGCGTCGGAACTTGAAGGGATTCGTGTGGCAGCATCATGCCGTCACACCGGCTCTTTCACGCTCAATGCGCCGGCTTGCCCATCAGGCGCGACCGCAGCGCATTCGAAATGCCGTCAAAGACGAAGACGACGATCAGGATCAGCAGCACCATATAGGCGACGTTCTCCCAATCGGAATTCGTGCGCATCGCTTCCCAGAGCTTGAGGCCGATACCGCCAGCGCCGACGGCGCCGATGATCGTGGCAGAACGGGTGTTGGATTCCCAGAAGTAAAGCGCCTGTGATGCAAAGAGCGGCATGACCTGCGGCAGCACGCCATAGCGTTGCACGGCGACCGGCGCCGCACCGACGGATTTGACGCCCTCGCGCTGCTTGTCGTCGATGTTCTCCAGCGCCTCGGAGTAGAGTTTGCCCAGCGTGCCCGTATCCGTGAAGAAGATCGCCGACATGCCGGCAAGCGGTCCCGGACCGAAGGCACGGGTGAAGAACAGCGCCCAGATAAGCATGTCGACCGAACGCAGGAAGTCGAAGAGGCGTTTCGTCACCTGGTTGGAAATCCAGCTGCGCGTGATGTTGCGTGCGGCTAGGAAAGCGAGCGGAAAGGCGAGCAGCATGGCGAAAAGCGTGCCGACAAAGGCCATGACGATGGTCTGGAGCAGCTTCGTCCAGACATCGAGGTGCTGCCATTCCGCATTGTAGAGAATGTTGTTCCAGGCGAGCGAGAGGTTCGACTGCTTCGGGTCGATGCGATCGCCTGACGTCAGCAGCGAGACGACCTCGGAGGTCGATCTGCCGTGGAACGGCGAGTTGGTGTCGAACAGGAAATTGGCCCAGCCGAAGAAGCGCTTGCGGATCGAGATATCATCAGCCTCGATCTCGCCCCAGCCGGCAACACCGAAGGCGAGCGTGATCTTTTCGCCCGGCGCCTTCTGGGTCGCCCAGGCCGGCAGCCCACCTTCGACCTTGGCGCCCTCACCCGAGAGATCGACGACCATCGTCTCGCCGGAATGCTGTACGGTCACGCGATCAGGAACAACTTCGACGCTCGTCGAGGAATTCAGCATGATTTTCGCGCGCTTGACGACCTCCTCTTCGCGGGTCGTCGCGGTCGCCAGAGCTTCCGCGGCCGCAGCAGAACCACCGACAGCGCCGCCGCTTCCCATGAAGCCCATCGAGGCGGGGTTCTTTTCCGTCGTCGTCGCGCCGCCTGCGGCGGGCGTGGTGCGGATCATCGTGCCGCGTTCGATCTCGACCCAGTCGGGCTCGGCATTCGGGCCGAGCGGCGAGAAACGTGGATAGGTGAGCTTCATCGCGCCATCGGCGTCGATGGTCACTTCAGGGCGCACCTCGTAGGAGACCCAGTCTGCGAGATAAGTGCCGGCGATGTTCCAGTTGGCGGTGCCGAGCACATGGCCGATGGCAAAGAACCACCAGCAATAAAGCGCATAGAGCACGAAGCCGCCGGCGATGATGGCGACGCGAAAACGCTGCCAGAACGAGCGGTGGAAGACGGCGGGATGACGTGCCGCGATCTCATCCATCTGTGCGGGATTGAGGGTCGTCATGGCACTCTCCTATTGAGCCAGCCGGAAGGCCTGGTCGCCGACGAGCTTGCGGCGCAGCCAGGCGGAGAACTGATCGACGGCAATGATTGTGATGAGCAGCAGCAGCACGATGGCAAGTGTCTTGGCCTGATGTCCCTGACCGATGGACAGGCGCAGCAATTCGCCGATGCCGCCGCCGCCGACGGCACCGATGATGGTGGAGGCGCGCACATTGATCTCCAAACGCAGCAGGAAATAGCTCATGAAATTCGGAAGCACCTGCGGCACGATGCCGAACCAGACGCGCTCCACCCAGCTTGCGCCGACCGCGCGAAGCCCCTCCTCCGCCTTCATGTCCGCATTCTCGACCACTTCAAAGAAGAGTTTTCCAAGCGCCCCGACCGTGTGGATCGACACGGCAATGACGGCAGGCAGCGGGCCGAGCGAGAGGATGGCGAGGAAGAAGCCGGCGAGAACGACCTCCGGAAAGGCGCGCAGGATTTCCATGAAGCGGCGCACGAAGCCGCGCAGCAGGCGGTTGGCGACAAGGTTCTTTGCCGCCAGAAAGCAGAGCAGGAAGCCGAAGGTCATGCCGATCACGGTGGAGAAGATCGCGATGTTCAGCGTCTCCAGCATCTTGTGGAAATATTCCGGCACATAGAGGCTCTCGGTGATGTAGAGCCGCCCTTCGGGATAGTTGTACTTGAAACTGCCGTCATCGTAGGGCGACGGCAGGTCGAACAGCGCGCGAAAGACCTCGAGGCCATCGCGCGGCACCATATCGCCGACGAAGTCAAAGAAATACGGCAGCCTATCGAAGAATTTTCCGGCATTCGTCTCGTTGGCGAACCAGAGCGAGCCGGTGAGCGCCGTGACGAGGATGGCAAGGCCGAGCCAGGTATAGAGCCGGCGGCGGGCGTTCAGCTCCTGCCAGTGCCGCTCGATGAGCGCACCCTTTTCGCTGAAGCCGTCGTGAAGCGTGTTCATGGCCATGGTCAGTCCGCCTTGCGGTTCCCTGTGCACAATTCCGGCTGCTGATGACGTGCCGCAAACCTCCCCTCCGTCATCCTCGGGCTTGACCCGGGCATCCACGGCCGCAGGTGCCGCATGGATCCTCGGGTCAAGCCCGAGGATGGCGTCGAGAGTGGGGTAATGGCATCAGCAAAAAAGCGCCGGCCGGTTGTCCAGCCGGCGCCGGAAACATCGAGGCTATCAACCGCCGATCGTCGCCTTGCGGGCGTCGATGATCGGCTTGTAGAAGTCGACATTGACTTCCGTGAAGGAGGTGAAGTCACCGCCCATGACGGCGGCGAAGCAGGCCGCGTCCTTCTTCGGCAGGTCGAGCATGAATTGCTTGAACTTCGCCTTCATGTCGCCGTCCATGGAAGAGCGAACGACGATCGGGCCGTTCGGGATCAGCGGCGATTTCCAGAGTTCGACGAGGTCGTTCATGTCGAGAATGCCCTTCTCGACCATCTTGTGCAGGTTGCCGGACGTGTAGCCGTCCTTCCACTCGCCAACGCCCGAACCGAAGGTCGTACCGGCGTCGAAGGTGCCCTTCACGACTTCGAGGACGAGGTTTTCGTGACCACCGCCGAAGCCGGTCTCACCAAAAAACTCCTTGACCGGGCCGCCGATGGCTTCCGGCAGCGTGACGAGCGGCACGAGGTAGCCGGAGGTCGAGTCCGGATCGGCGAAGCCGAGCTTCTTGCCCTTCAGGTCTTCGAGCTTGGTGATGCCGCTGTCCTTACGGGCAACCATGATCGAGTGGTAGCCGGTCGAGCCGTCGGTCTGGACGGTCGTCAGGATCGGCTCGACGGCGTCGGCCTTGGCAAGGTAGATCTTGGCAAAGCCGGAAGCGCCGAGTTCGGCATAGTCGAGCGTGCCGCCGAGCAGGCCCTGGATGACACCGTCATAGTCGGCAGCCGGGAAGAACGAGACCTTCTCGAAGCCGAGTTCGGCCTTCAGCTGGTCGCCGAGGCACTGGTAGTTGCGCAGGCGGTCGGCTTCGTTCTCGCCGCCGATGATGCCGACGCGGAATTCCTTGAGGTCTTCAGCCTGTACGTGGCCGGCGAGCGCGATGAGCGCGACGGCGCCGAGAAGAGCTTTCTTCAGCATGGTCTTTCTCCTGTTTGACCGGCTTCGCCGGGGCTCTTTAAAAATGATGGCCCTTCACGCGGGCCCTTCGATCCCAACCGGCTTAAAGGCCGGCCAGTGCCAGCGGTGTCGGGCTGGCGGATTCCTTTGCATTGTCCTGGCGGGCCGGATTGCGGATCGCCGTCGAGGTCATGCTTTCGTCGATTTCCGCGCCGTCGGCGCCGGTGCCGTAGATCGTGCGCACCGCATCGGCATCAAGCTCGCGTGCCGGGCCATCGAAGACGACGCGGCCGCCGGACATGCCGATGATGCGTTCGCAATAGGCGCGCGCCGTATCCAGCGTGTGCAGGTTGGTGATGACGGTGATGCCTTCGCGCTCGTTGATGTCGCGCAGTGCATCCATGACGATTTTTGCGTTCAGCGGATCGAGCGAGGCGATCGGTTCGTCCGCAAGCAGCATCTTGGGGTTCTGCATCAGCGCCCTTGCGATCGCCACACGCTGCTGCTGGCCGCCCGAGAGCGTGCCGGCCGGCTGAAGCGCCGTCTGTTCGATGCCGAGGCGCTCGAGCGCTGCGATCGCCATGATGCGCTCCTCACGGGTGAAGAGATTGAGGACGCTCATGACCGTCGGGCGGTGGTTGAGGCGACCGAGCAGCACGTTGGTGAGCACGTCGAGACGCGGCACGAGATTGAACTGCTGAAAAATCATCGCGCAGTCGCGTTGCCAGTTGCGCAAGCTCGCGCCGCGCAGCGCGGAGACTTCCACATCGTTGAAATGGATCGTGCCCTCGCTCGGATCGGCAAGGCGGTTGATCATGCGCAGCATGGTCGACTTGCCGGCGCCGGAGCGGCCGATGACGCCGACCATCTGGCCCTGCGGAATATCGAAGGTCACATCGTCGACCGCTACGCGCACGCCAAAGCGGCGGGTGACATTCTTCAGTCGAAACATGGTGGATCCCTTTTTGTCCTGTGTCGGATCAAGGCTGGGCCAAAGGCCGGGCCTGTCGCTTTCGGGACTGGCTCTAAACGCTGTTGATGAAGGGGCAATGTCAGTTTCATGTCGGAAAAATAACAGTCCACAGGCCTGAATTTCCGGCATCGGCAAGCGCTTTCTCACCCGTCGTGACGGGCAAGAAAGGCTTCTGCGTCAAGTTTACGAAAGTCGTCGAGAGCGGTGCGCAGCCGGGCATGATCCCAGTCCCACCAGGCGAGTTTTTCCATGCGTTCGGCAATGCTTCGGGGGAAACGTTCGCGGATGACTTTCGCCGCGACGCCGCCGACGACCGTATAGGGTTCGACGTCTTTTGTGACGACCGCGCCGGAGCCTATGACAGCACCGTTGCCGACTGTGACACCCGGCAGGATGGTCGATCCATGACCGATCCAGACGTCGTGGCCGATGACGACGCGGTGCCCGCGCCGCCATTCGAAGAAGTCGGCTTCGTGGTCGGCATCCGGCCAGTAATCGTTGGCGCGGTAGGTGAAATGATGCAGCGTCGCCCGCCACATCGGGTGGTTCGTCGCGTTGATGCGCACTGAGGCGGCGATGTTGGCGAACTTGCCGATCGTCGCACACCAGACGGAGCCGCCGTTCATGATGTAGGAATAATCGCCGATCTCGACTTCGCTGACGCGGCAGTTCTCGTCGATCTCCGTGTAGCGGCCGAGCACCGTGTCGGACACGACTGCAGTCGGATGGATCAGCGGCGTTTCGGACAGGCGGGTCATGCGGCGGCCTTTCGTGGCGAGAAGGCGGAGACGTCGACGATGCGGTCGGCGACCTTTTCGCGCACGTCTTCGTCGTGGAAGATACCGAGGAGCGCGACACCGGCCGCCTTCTTCTCAGCGATCATCTCGACGACCACGGCGCGGTTCTTCGCATCGAGCGATGCGGTCGGCTCGTCGAGCAGCAGGATGCGGTGATCGGTAATGAAGCCGCGCGCGATGTTGACGCGCTGCTGTTCGCCGCCGGAAAAGGTGGCGGGCGGCAGTTGCCAGAGTTCGCGCGGCAGGTTGAGCCGCGCCAGCATGGCTTCGGCCGTCGCCTTCGCCTCGGCGGCATTGACGCCGCGAGCGGTGAGCGGCTCGGCGACGACATCGACGGTCGCAACGCGCGGCACGGTGCGCAGAAACTGGCTGACATAGCCGAGCGTGGCGCGGCGCACCGAAAGAATGGTGCGCGGATCGGCGATCGCCAGGTCGAGCAGGCGGCCGCCGTGCTCGATCAGGATCTGGCCGCTGTCGACGGCATAGTTGCCGTAGACCATCTTCAGGAGCGAACTCTTGCCGATGCCGGACGGGCCGCCCAATACGACGCATTCGCCCGCCTTCACCGAGAAGGCGACGTTCGACATCACGGGCAGACGAATGCCGTCGCGAAGATGCATGGTAAAGCTCTTCGCGACTTCGGAAACAACGAGGGGTGTGGCCATGGTTACACCTGAAGGATCGAGGAGACGAGGAGCTGCGTATAGGCTTCGCGCGGATCGTCGAGCACGCGGTCGGTCAGCCCCTGTTCGATGACGACGCCATCCTTCATCACCATCATGCGGTGCGAGAGGAGGCGCGCGACGGCGAGGTCGTGCGTGACGATAATCGCCGAGAGGCCGAGGTCCTGCACGAGGCCGCGCAGGAGATCGAGCAGGCGCGCCTGCACCGAGACGTCGAGACCGCCGGTCGGTTCGTCCATGAAGATGAGGCGCGGCGAGGTGACGAGGTTGCGGGCGATCTGCAAGCGCTGGCGCATGCCGCCGGAGAAGGCGCGCGGCTGGTCGTCGATACGGTCGACGCTGATCTCGACGCGGCCGAGCCAGGTGCCCGCCGTCTCGCGGATATTGCCGTAGTGCCGTTCGCCGACGGCCATCAGCCGCTCGCCGACATTGGCGCCGGCCGACACAGCCATGCGCAGGCCATCGGCCGGGTTCTGGTGCACGAAACCCCAGTCCGTGCGCATCAGGAAGCGGCGTTCCGCCTCGCTCATGCGGGAGAGGTCGCGCATCTGGCCGTCACGCATGCGGTATTCGACGGCGCCCGATGTCGGCATCAGGCGGGTGGCGAGGCAGTTGAGCAACGTCGTCTTGCCGGAGCCGGATTCGCCGACGATCGCCAGGACTTCGCCCGGCCAGAGATCGAAGGAGACATTCTGGCAGCCGATGCGCGCGCCGTAGAATTTCGAGATGTCGCGGACTTTGAGAAGCGGCGTGTCGGTCATTCGGCAGCCTCCTTGTTGTAAGCCAGATGGCCGCGATGGCCGCCTGCGCAGCGTTCTTCGCAATGGTCGGTGTCCGAGCAGACGAACATCCGCCCGCCCCTGTCGTCGAGCACCACCTCGTCGAGATAGACATTTTCCGCGCCGCACAGCGCGCAGGGCTTGTCGAAGGTCTGGATCTCGAAGGGATGGTCCTCGAAATCGAGGCTGACGACCTCAGTATAGGGCGGCACGGCGTAGATGCGCTTTTCGCGGCCCGCGCCAAAAAGCTGGAGCGCCTCCGACATGTGCATCTTCGGATTGTCGAATTTCGGGGTCGGCGACGGATCCATCACGTAGCGGCCCTCGACCTTGACCGGATAGGCATAGGTCGTGGCGATATGGCCGTTGCGGGCGATGTCCTCGTAGAGTTTGACATGCATCAGGCCGTATTCTTCCAGCGCATGCATTTTCCGCGTCTCGGTCTCGCGCGGCTCGAGGAAACGCAGGGGCTCCGGGATCGGCACCTGGTAGACCAGCGTCTGGCCGGCCGTCAGCTTCTCCTCGGGAATGCGATGGCGCGTCTGGATGATCGTCGCTTCGCGCGTCTTGGTCGTGACCGCCACATTGGCGACCTTCTGGAAGAAGGCGCGGATGGAGACGGCGTTGGTGGTGTCATCCGCTCCCTGGTCGATGACTTTCAGCACGTCCTTCGGCCCGAGGATCGCCGCCGTCACCTGCACGCCGCCGGTGCCCCAGCCGTAGGGCATCGGCATTTCGCGCGAGGCGAAGGGCACCTGGTAGCCGGGAATGGCGATCGCCTTCAGGATCGCGCGGCGGATCATGCGTTTGGTCTGTTCGTCGAGATAGGCGAAATTGTAGGTTGCGAGGTCTGCCGTGCTCATTCTGCGGCCTCCGGAAGATCGATGTTTTGCGCGGCCTCGTATTCGCGCCGCATGCGGCGAACGAGATCGAGTTCGGCCTGGAAATCCACGTAATGCGGGAGTTTCAGGTGCTCGACGAAGCCGGTCGCCTGCACGTTGTCGGAATGGGAGATGACGAATTCCTCGTCCTGCGCCGGCGCGACGATGTCCTCGCCGAATTCCTCCGCGCGCAGCGCCCGGTCGACCAGCGACATGGCCATAGCCTTGCGCTCGCTCTGGCCGAAGACGAGGCCATAGCCGCGGGTGAACTGCGGCGGGTTCTTCGCCGATCCCTTGAACTGGGCGATCATCTGGCACTCCGTCACCTGGATGCGGCCGAGCGAGACGGCAAAGCCGAGTTCAGGCATGTCCAGCTCCACCTCGACCTCGCCGATGCGCACCTCGCCGACAAAGGGATGGGTGCGGGCATAGCCGCGCTGCGTGGAATAGCCGAGCGCCAGCAAAAAGCCCTCGTCGCCGCGGGCGAGCGCCTGCAATCGCAGGTCCCGCGCCATCGGGAATTCCAGCGGCTCGCGCGTCAGGTCGCCAGCGACATGACCGTCCGGCAGGCTGCCGTCATCCTCGACAAGGCCCTCGCCGGCGAGAATGTCGGAAACGCGCATGACCGGCTCGCCGGCCTCCTCGCGCTCCAGCGGCACATCCACCGCTTCGTCGTTCAGCAGCGACGGGTCGAGCAGGCGGTGCGTATAGTCGAAGGTCGGCCCGAGAAGCTGGCCGCCCGGCAGGTCCTTGTAGGTCGCCGAGACGCGGCGCTCGACGCACATGTCGCCCGTCTCGACAGGCTTCGAATAGCCGAAGCGCGGCAAAGTCGTGCGGTAGGCGCGCAGGATAAAAATCGCCTCGATCATGTCGCCGCGGGCCTGCCGGACGGCAAGCGCGGCAAGCGCGCGGTCGTAGAGCGAGGCTTCTGCCATCACGCGGTCGACGGCAAGGCCAAGCTGGGCGACGATCTGCTCGATACCGATGGCCGGCAGCGAACGGTCGCCGCGGCGGCGATCGGCAAGAAGGCGGTGGGCGTTGGAGATGGCGGCTTCGCCACCCTTGACGGCAACATACATGGTCTATGCCTCCTTCACGCTGACGACGGTGGTGCGCGGCAGGCAGAGGATGCTTGAGCCAGCAACGAGGATCAGATCGACGCCGCGCGAAAATTTTTGGCGGTTCTCGGACCAGAAATGCGGGAACATGTCCGGCAAGCCGACGGGCGCGATCTCTTCTTCCGTGCGAATGCCCGGTCCCTTCAGCGTCAGCGGACGGCCACCGTCGAAGGCCTCGATCTCGACGACGAGCGTCGTCGAACGATCAGGATATTCCTGCGTGCCCTGCGCGAAGAGGCAGAGGTTCGGCAGCATGGCGCCCTTTTCGATGAAGGCAAACCGGGCATCCTGCCGCGCGTCGGTGACGGCTGCGCCGGCATTGAAGGCGAGCCAGCCGGGCAGCGCGGAATTGGCGAGTGCCGGGGTCAGCCAGACAGCGGTGTCATGGTCGCACAGCGTCAGCGCGACCGCGCCGGCCGTCGCATTCAGCGGCGCGGGCGGCAGGACCGAGGCCGCGACATCGCCGATCGTGCCCGGGCGAGCCATGCAGTCCATCAGCGTGCGGAAAACGGCCTGGGCCTCGAACACCGGCTCCTCAAAACCGCCGGCAAAAGCGAGCGTATCCAATGTCATCAGTCCTCTCCGCGAACCATGGTGAAGAAATCGACGCGCGTGGCGGCCGTCTGGCGGGCCTTTTCGGCGTCCTCGCCGGCAATGCGCGCGGCGATGGTTTCGAGCAGCGCCGCCACCTCAGCCTGGTGGGCCGGCTGCTGGAAGAGCGCATCGAAGATCGCCGCAAGCCGCGCCTTGGCGCCGTCCGTGCCGAGCGCCTGGCCGTGGCCGACCGTGCCGTCCTGAAGGCGGATGCTGGCGCGGCTCACCGTCGCCTCGCCGAGATTGAACGGCGCACCGCCGCCGCCGATGCGGCCACGGATCATGACGAGGCCCGTTTCCGGCCCGCGCACCGGTTGAACGGCGGGCTGTTCCGCCAGCGCGTCAAAAGCCGCCTGCAACTCGACCCGGCTCGCCTTCGCCAAGAGACCCATGGCCCTCTGCCGGCCGTCCCCCGCGCTTGCGGCAGATTTCTGAACTGATGTCATTGCCTTCTCTCCAAATGTCTATTAATCTAGACAACCGAACATCTAAGTCTCGTCTTAAAGGGCCGGGATGACAAGGGTGTGACAGAGGGTTTCGCGGGGGCGAAAATGGTGGAACGACAATCGGGCGTGGCGCTCTGGCGGCAAATCGCCGACCGCATGCGTCTTGCGATCAACAATGGCGATTTCGACGAAACCGGCATGATGCCGCCGGAAATCACGCTCGCCGCCCGCTTCGGCGTGAACCGGCATACGGTGCGCAGCGCCATGGCGGCACTAGCAGAGGAAGGCATCGTGCGCCCCATCCAGGGCATCGGCACGCGCATCGAGCGGCGCGACCGGCTGCGCTTCCCGATCTCCCGCCGTACCCGATTTTCGCAGGGTCTCGGAAATCAGACGCGCAATCTGGAAGGCCAGTTGCTGGCGGCGGCGACGGAGCCAGCGACCGCCGCCGTTGCCGTGGCGCTCGGCCTTGCAGCCGGCGCGCCCTGCGTGCGGCTCGAAACCGTGAACAGCGCCGACAGGCGGCCCATCTCCTGCGGCACGCATTATTTCCCCGCGGACCGATTCAGCGGGATCGACACCGTCTACGAAAGGACACGCTCCATCACCGCTGCGTTCCAGGAGCTCGGCGTGTCCGACTATGTGCGCCGCTCGACTGAAATATCCGCCCTCCATGCCGAAGGCGACGACATCCGCCACCTGAAGCTCTCACCGGGGGCGATCATTCTTGTGGCGACGGCCGTCAACACAGATCTTGACGGCGTTCCGGTCCAGTTCTCCCGCACGCGTTTTGCCGCCGACCGCGTCAAGCTGACCGTGGAGCCGGAAACCGACGGAGTTACTTCCGGCAGCAGAGAATGAAACGGCGGTAAAGCAGTGTGCGCAGCCTGTTGCGCAGGTCCGCCGTGCGCCGCTGCGCCCTCGCGATCGGGCCATGTGAGCCGATCTTGATATCGCGGAACCCCACCGCCGCCAGAAGCGGCTGGACGCGTTCAACGGTAAGCC
The DNA here is from genome assembly GCF_001262505.1 of Shinella sp. SUS2. Taxonomy (GTDB): domain Bacteria; phylum Pseudomonadota; class Alphaproteobacteria; order Rhizobiales; family Rhizobiaceae; genus Shinella. Next base: position 488,372 of record NZ_KQ410732.1, on the reverse strand, counting down.
CGTCGCCAAAGGGCAGCCGGCCCATGATATCGGCATGGCGCGCGCTCATCGCGCCGTCATAGTGCGGATCGGTGCCGATGACCTTGTCGAGCAGGGCGATGGCCCGGCCCGCCAGCCTGCCGAGCCGGGTCGGCGCTGCCCAGTCGCCGTCGAAGAACAGAAGGATGCCGCCCGGCTTCAACATGCGGTGCCATTCGGAAAAAGCCTCGACCGGCGTCGTCAGCGTCCAGACCAGATGGCGGCAGACGATCGCGTCATAGCTCTCGTCCGGCTCCATCGGGTTTTCCGCATCCGCGAGCAGGAAACGCACGCCCTTGGCACCGGCGTGTTTCTTCCGTGCGACCTTCAGCATCGCCTCGGAAAAGTCGAGCGCCGTCACCTCATGGCCGAGGGAAAGCAGCAGACGTGTCACCTCACCTGTACCGCAAGCAAGCTCCAGCACGCGGCGTGGCTCCGGACCGAGATTTTCGCGGATCGCCGCCGCCCAGGCCTCGAACTCCGGTCCTTCGGGAATGCGGTGGCCAAAGGCGAGATCGAAGGTCTCGGAGCGGCGCGACCAGTAGTCGCGAATGTCTTCCTTGAGATGACTGTTGCCGCGTGTGCCGTGCATCACTGCCCCTCGCCCGCATCGATACGGGCAAAGATGTCGTCGAAGCGCGGCCGGGCGCGGGCCGGCACCTCGACCGTGCGGATCGCCTCCGTCAGTTCCGCCTCACCGACCTTCACCAGCATGACCATGCCCATGCCGAAATGCGGCGAGCATTTGATGCCGTAGAAACCGGGGGCATCAAAGGTGACCTCGATCTCCTCGTTGATCTTGCCCTTGAAGCCGGCATATCCCTGCGGAACCATGCCGTCGATGCTGGCGGCGTTGTGGCTCTTGTGGGTGGCGATGAACTTGGCGCTGTCCCCCGGCTTGATTGCCAGGAAATCCGGTTCGAAAACCATGGAGCCCTTTTCGCCGCGATTGCGCATCTCGACCCGGAAGGTTTCAGCGGCGACGGGGGCGGCGTGGAGAAGTACGGCGATGGCCGCAGCCAGGAGGAAACGGGTTTTCATCTTGCCTCTGCAACGAGCTTGAGTTTGGCAGGCCGGGGCTCTGGCCGGCGATAGCGAATGAAGCAGCCGCCGGCGCTGTCGCGCTCGACATCCACGGTGACGCCGAAGACATCGTGCAGGCGCTGCGGCTCCAGCACCTTTGCAGGTGTACCGAGCGCGACGATGCGGCCGCCCTGCATGACGGCGATGCGGTCGCAGAACATGGCCGCGTGATTGAGGTCGTGCAATGCGGCAACGACGGTCAGATCCTGTTCGCGCACCAGCTGGAGCAGGCCGATCTGGTGGCCGATGTCGAGATGGTTGGTCGGCTCGTCGAGCAGGAGGATCGGCGCCTGCTGGGCGAGCGCGCGGGCGATGTGCAGCCGCTGCCGCTCGCCGCCGGAAAGCGTGTGCCACAGCCGGCCGGCAAAGTGCGCCATGTCGACCTCCTCCAGCGCCCTGTCGACGATGGCATCATCCGCCCGCGACCAGGGCGTCAGCGCGCCGAGATGCGGCGTGCGGCCGAGTTCAACCGCCTGGCGCGCAGTGATACGCTCGGTCGTCTCCGCCTGCTGCTCGACGAAGGCGATGCGGCGGGCTATGGCTTGCCGGCCGTGGGCCGAAAGCGGCGAGCCCTCAAGCGTTACCAGACCCGCCTGCGGCTTGCGGATGCCCGCCATCAACGCCATCAGGCTGGTCTTGCCCGAACCATTGGGTCCGATGATGCCGAGAAATTCGCCGGGACGCACGTCGAGCGAGACGTCGGTCAGGATGGTCGCGCCGCCGGCCGACCAGCAAAGACCTTTTGCCGAAAGGGTCACAGGGCCGATCTCCTTTGGCTGAGGATGAGCGCGAAGGCCGGCGCGCCGAACAGCGCAGTGATGACACCGATGGGCAGCACCTGGCCGGGAATGATGATCCGCGACAGCACGTCCGCGGCAATCATGAAGATCGCGCCGATCAGCGCCGAGGCCGGCAGCAGCAAACCGTGGCGGACACCGACGACCATGCGCGCGGCATGGGGAATGACGAGGCCGACGAAACCGATCGACCCGACGATGGAGACCATGACGGCGGTCATCAGTGCCGAGACGGCAATCAGCACGACATAGACCCGGCGCACCGGAATGCCGAGCGAGGCCGCCGATTCCGTGCCGAAGGTGAAGGCATCGAGCGCGCGCGCATGCCAGAGGCACACGACAAGCCCGAGAAGCGCAACCGGCAGCGCCAGCCAGACATCCGGCCAGCGCACGCCCGAGAGATTGCCGAGCAGCCAGAACATGATGCCGCGTGCCTGTTCCGCATTGGCCGCCTTGGTGACGATGAAGGAGGTTAGCGCATTGAAGAGCTGCGAACCGGCGACCCCTGCAAGGATGATCGCCCCCGTACCGCGGCCTGCGCGAACCGCCAGCGCGCTGACGAGACCGAAGGCGACGAGCGCCCCGATAAAGGCACCGATCGGCAGCGTCAGGATACCGGCGCCGATGCCGAGGATCGCCACCGCGACAGCGCCCGTGGAGGCACCGGCGGAAATGCCGAGAATGTAGGGATCTGCCAGCGCGTTGCGCAGCAGCGACTGCAGGATCACCCCGCAGATCGCGAGCGCCGACCCGCAGCAGGCCGCAACCACGGCGCGGCTCAGCCGGTAGTTCCAGACGATGCCCTCGTCTATCGGCTCGATGGCGTGCCCCGCCTGCCAGAGGCGGTTCGCCACGGTCTTTGCCACGACGTCGAGCGGAATAGCGGTCTCGCCCACCGCCGCGCCCACCCCGAGCGCGGCGATAAGCAGCACGAGCGCCGCAAGAGCGACACCCGTGCGCAGCAGGATGGGGCGATCAGCCGTCACTTCGCGAGGCCAGCCTTCTCGATGGCGTCGGCAAGCACCTCGATGCCCTCGATCGTGCGGATCGTCGGGTTCATCGCCTGGGCGTCCATATCGACGACATGGCCGTTCTTCACGGCCGGCATCAGGCTGGCGACGGGATCTTCCTTGAGGAACGTGTGCTTGACCGCGACGTCATCGGCAGGGAAGCGGCGGCGCTCCATCTTGCCGGCGACGATGATGCTCGGATCGGCCTTGGCAACGGTTTCCCAGCCGACCGTCGGCCATTCCTCGTCGCTCTCAATGACATTGCGGATGCCGAGCGCCGACATGATGTAGCCCGGCGCGCCGTTGCGCCCGGCGACATAGGGGTCGATGTCGAGTTCGGCGCTGGAGAACCAGAAGACGGCGGAAAGCTTGCCATCCGCCGAAGCGATCTTCTTGCGCGCCGCGTCTTCGCGCGCCTTGAGGTCGGCGATGACTTTCTCGCCCTGATCTTGCACATCAAAGATCTGCGCCAGTTCGCTGATTTCCTTGTAGATCAGCTCCATCGTGAAGACCGTCTTGCGCACCCCGTCGCCGCCACCGGAATTGTCCTTGCCGATGCAATCGGCCGGCGAGGTGTAGACCGGGATCTTCAGTTCATCGAACTGCTCTGGCGTCGCGACGATGCCCTCCGGACCGACATGCCACTGGAACTGCGCCGTCACGAGGTCGGGCTTCTTGGCGACGACGCTCTCGAAGCTCGGATCGTTGTCGGCAAGGCGCTCGACCTTGGCGTTGGCATCCTCGTAACCCGACAGCACCGGGCCGATCCAGACCGCCGTGCCGACCATGCGCTCGCCAACGCCGAGGAGATACAGGATTTCGGTCGAGCTCTGGCCGAGCGAGACAGCCCGTTCCGGCGCCTTCTCGAAGGTGACCTTGCGGCCGCAATTTTCCAGCGTCAGCGGATACTGCGTCGCGGCCGCCTGGGCGGCGCCCGCTGACAGGGCAAACACGGCGGCACCGGCCAGCGCGGAAACGAGGGATGCGGCGCGCACGGCCGCAGGCAGAATGGTCATGGGTTTCTCCCGAATGAATGAAAGCGTGCGGGCTCAGCCGACGCGCCGACAGGCGCGCGCCGATTGCGGTCGGGAGAAAACGATTGGAATTCCGCCGTTGCCGGCAGCCAGGGTCGTCATAGGGTCTCCTGTTCCGGGCATCCCCGCCCGTGACTTGGATTTTTCTCGACGACGGCAGGTCTCCTGGCTCACGGATATCTGCTGCCTGTCTGCCTTCCCGCGGAAAAACCGCAGTGGCATGACGCGAAAACGCGTCCGAGGACAGGCGGCAATCCGCCTACAGTTGCGGGGGCAGCCACGGAATGGGTCCCTGTTGGGTCGTCCGCACCGTGTTCCCTATTAATCCCCTGGGAGTCATCCCTCGGGAAACCGTCGATCCATCCTTAATCCGCCGCGCTCGGCAGCGTCAAGGCGCTCAGCTCTCGAAATCTCCGAAGGTGTCCTGGAGGCGGGTAAGCGTATCGACGCGCTCGCTCACGGCTTCGCCCATGACCACAATGATATTGCTGAGCATGAGGTCCATGACGGCGGTCATGGTGGCTGCGCCATCCCAGAGCGGCCCGTGCGAGCCCGGCACGACGAGGCAGATATCGGAAACATCCGGCCCCCAGGGGCAGAATTCGTCGGTCAGCAGCACGACCTTGACGCCGGCCCGCCGAGCCTCCAGCGCCAGCGGCCGGGCCTTGGCGGCAAAGCGGCGCACATCGTGCAGGAACAGCACCCTTCCCTCGACGGAACCATCGAGCAATTCCGCATAGGTGCCGTTGAGACCATCGACGAACTGAACGCGCGGGCGCGTATAGGAAAGCTGGCTGGCGAAATATTGCGCGATGCCGCGTACATTCTGATAGGCGGCGACATAGACCTCGCTTGCGCCGATCAACGCGTCGATCGTCTGCTGCCATTCCGGTGCGCTGGTGATCGCATAGATCTGGCCGAGATTGTCGATCTGCTGCTGGATGAGGCCGGCGAGGAGCTTTCCCTCCTTGCGGTCCTGTTCCAGCGAAGCGACCTGTGCCTTGACTTCCCACGCCGGATTGGAACCGCCGCGGCGCAGCTCGCTCTTCAACTCGTCGAGCCCGTCGAAACCCATGCGGCGCAGATACCGGCCGATGGTCATCGGCGAGACCTGAAGCCGCTGGGCGATGGAGCGCGCCGTCTCGAAGGGGAGTTCGGCGATGTTGCGCTCGATATAGTGGGCGATCAGCTTGTCGGATTTGGACCGCCTGAGGTCGTCGGACTGAACGAGCTTCAGAATGCGTTTCGACACGTCGCCCTCTCCCAAAAATCCCGCCCGCCGAAAAGACGGACGGGGATCGCGCATGGTCACTGCGCCGTCTTCACCCGCGTCCAGACACGGTCGAGCTGGCGAAGCGCCGGGCCCAGGTCCTCAAAGATCTGGAGCCGCGCCATGGTCTCGGCCGGCGGATTGATCTCCTTGCTATTCTTGATCTTTTCCAGGGTCAATTGCCGCGCCGGCACGTTGGCCGTGCCGTTGGTCTGCTGCGAGACGTTGAGCGCGGCAATTTCCGGGCGGGTGTAGAATTGCAGGAATTTGATCGCGTTCTCCTTGTTCGGCGCGCTCTTCAGGACGCAGGCATCCTCCTGGTACATCGTCGCCCCCTCCTCGGGGATCACATAGCCAAGGTCCTTCTCGTCGCCGAAGACATCGACCATCGCACCGACGAAGAAATGGCCGGCCGCGACGTCGCCGGATTGCACCATCGGCCGCGTGTCATAGGTGAAGGCCGCGACATAGGGCTTCATGGCAATGATCGTCTCGGCCGCCTGCTGTAGTTCCGCCGGATCGGTGGAGTTGATCTTGTGGCCGTTCAGCATCAGGCCGACCGCCAGCACCTCGCGCATGTCGTCGAGCAGGGTGATTTTCAGCCCCTTGGCCTTCACCGTCTCGATCAGGTCCTTCCAGCCGGTGACGTCCTTGCCGAGGATCGTGCGGTTATAGAAGATGCCGACCGAGCCCCAGGCATAGGGCAGGCAATATTCGCCCTTCGGGTCGCTTTTCGCCCTCAGGAAGGCCGGATCGATGTTCTTGAAGCCCTCGAAGGTGTTGATGTCGGTCTTTTCCAGAAGCTCCAGCTTGGCCATGATGTCGTGCATGTGCACGGAGGGGAAGACGATGTCGTAGCCCGTCGCGCCGCCCTGGATTTTCGCCAGCATCTCCTCGTTGGAGGAATAGGTCGAGAGGTTGACCTTGATCTGGGTCTCCTCCTCGAACTTCTTCAAAACCTCCGGATTGATGTATTCGCCCCAGTTGTAGATGTTGAGTTCGGCGGCGCTCGCCATACCGGCCGTCGCCGCGAGGGCGGCGAGCGAAAAGGCGGTGCGGCGCGTCCATTTGCCAAGGCCGAATGGGCCGCCGCGGTAAAATTTCGTCATCGAATGATCTCCTCTGATGGTTTGGCCCGTCACGGCCCCGGCGTTTTCCTTTGCGCCGGATGTTCCTGTCCCGGCTTCTTTCGGCCGTTGACTTGAATGGATAAATGGTATCCAACTATCGAAATCGCACAAGCGTTATTTTAATAACATTTTGGGGAACGACGATGCGAGATTCGATAGTCCGCCTGGAGAAGGCGGCGAAAGCCTTCGGCACGCCCGAGGGACAGACGGTGACGGCGCTCGACGCGATCGACCTTGATGTGCGCCGCAACGAATTCCTGACGCTGCTCGGCCCGTCCGGCTGTGGCAAGACCACCCTGCTCCAGGCGATCAGCGGCTTCGTGGAACTCGATTCCGGCCGCATCCTGATCGACGGCGAGGACATGACGGACCGCCCGCCCTATCGCCGGCCGGTCAACACGGTGTTCCAGAACTACGCGCTCTTTCCGCATATGACCGTCGGCGAGAACACCGGCTACGCGCTGGAAGTGGCCGGTGTCGCGCGGCCGGAGCGGGCAAAGCGCGTCGCCGAGGCGCTCCGCATGGTCGGCCTTGAGGGCATGGAGGGCCGCAAGCCGCGCCAGCTCTCCGGCGGCCAGCAGCAGCGCGTGGCGCTCGCCCGCGCCATCATCGCGCGTCCGAAACTGCTGCTGCTCGACGAGCCGCTCTCCGCCCTCGACAAGAACCTTCGACAGGCCATGCAGATCGAGTTGAAGACACTCCAGCACGAGCTCGGCATCTCCTTCATCTTCGTCACGCACGACCAGCAGGAGGCGCTGACCATGTCGGATCGCGTCGCGGTGCTCTCGGGCGGGCGCATCCAGCAGCTCGATACACCGCGCGCCATCTACGACCAGCCGAAGAACAGCTTTGTCGCCACCTTCGTCGGCGCCAGCAACCTTTTCGAAGGCGAGGCGATCGGCGGGCAATTGCTGACGACGGACGGCCTCTCCATCACGCACGCCACGGCACAAACCACGGGCACGGCAACCGCCCTCATCCGCCCCGAACAGTTTTTCCTCGCACAGCAAGGGGACGCCGCCCCCGCCCTCGACGTCGACCTCGAACAGATCGTCTTCGTCGGCTCCACCTTCGAGCTATTCGGCCGCACGGCGACCGGCCGGCGCGTCATCGCAGAAATCCCGGCGGCACGCCGCAGCCTCGTCGGCGAAATCGAGCAATCGCGCCGCGCCCGTCTTGCCTACGATCCCGCGGCGGTGCACCTCATCCCGGCGGAGGCCGCCTGACATGTCGTCGATCGCCTTTCGCCGTCGCGCCCAGCTCGGCCTGCTGCTCGGGCCGGTCTCGCTGTTCCTCGCCGTCTTCTTCCTCGGCCCGCTCGCCATCATGATCGTGACGAGTTTTCTCGCGCCCGGCCTCTACGGCGGGGTGGAATGGACCTGGTATCCGCACAATTACGGCCGCATCCTCGGCTTTGCCGATCCGATGTTCGAGGATTTCGATCCGGTCTATATCGCCATCTTCCTGCGCTCGCTGAAGATCGCGGCGCTGACGGTGGTCGCCACGCTCCTCGTCTGCTACCCGGCCGCCTTCTGCATCAGCCGGCTTTCCGAGCGCTGGAAGAACTTTTGCCTCTTCCTCATCACCCTGCCCTTCTTCACCAGCCTCATCGTGCGGCTGTTCATCTGGGTGCTGATTCTCCGCCAGACCGGCCTCGTCAATTCCGTACTGCTGAGCACCGGCGTCGTCGCCCGCCCGCTGGAGCTGATCTATACGGACGGGGCGATCGTGCTCGGTATGGTCTATGTCTTCATCCCCTTCATGTTCATGCCCGTCTATGCCAGCGTCGAAAAGCTCGACTGGACGCTGGTGCGCGCCTCGCTCGATCTCGGCGCCGGGCCGATCCGCACCTTCCTGCGCATCATCCTGCCGCTGACGGCGCCCGGCATCGCCGGCGGAGCGGTCATCGTCTTCATTCCGGCGCTCGGCAACTTTGTCGTGCCGGCCATTCTGGGCGGGGCGAAGGTAATGATGCTCGGCAACCTCATCGAGCAGCAGTTCCTTGCCGCGCGCAATTGGCCCTTCGGCTCGGCGCTCGCCATGATGGTGATGTGCGTCATGCTCGTGCTGCTCTTCGCCTATGTCATCGTGTCCGGCCGCCGCGGCCTCGACACTGCTACCGGCCGCTGAGGAGGTTTTCGATGAAGATTTTCGCCTCCCTCGCCCGCGGCAGCCTGATCGCCTACACCGCGCTGTTCTTCGCCTTCATCTATATCCCGCTGGTGCTGATCGCCGTCTATTCGTTCAACGCCAACCCGATCAACATGATGACCTGGACCGGCTTCACCACCGAATGGTACGCCCAGGTCCTCGGCTTCAAGACGACGATCTCCGAAGACGCGCTCTACATCGAATCGACTGACCAGCTGGTGCAGGCCGTCTGGAACAGCCTGATGATTGCCGCTTCGACGACGACCATCGCCACCGTGCTCGGCACAGCGATCGCGATCGCGCTCTACCGTTTCGATTTCTTCGGCCGGCGCTTCTACCGCACCGTCATGTTCATGCCGATGCTGATGCCGGATATCGTGCTCGGCATCGCGCTCCTGATCTTCTTCGTCAATGCCGGCGTCAATCTCGGCATGAAGACGATCATCATCGGCCAGTGCACCTTCCTGATCTCCTATGTCTTCATCGTCGTCTCCGCCCGGCTCGCCGGCATGGATCGCACGCTGGAAAACGCCTCGGCCGATCTCGGCGCCAACGAATGGACGACCTTCCGCAAGGTGGTGTTCCCGCAGCTCCTGCCCGGCATCGTCGGCGGCGCGCTGCTTGCCTTCATCATCTCGATGGATGACCTCGTCATCACCTATTTCATCGCTGGCGTCGATGTGACGACCCTGCCGATGTTCATCTTCGCCATGCTCCGGCGCGGCATCAAGCCGGAGATCAACGCCATCGCCGTGATGATGCTGACCTTCTCCTTCGTCGTCGCCTCGCTCGGCCTCTACCTTCGTTCCCGGCAGAAATGACATGACCCAGACCGTAAAACCCCGCGCCCGCGCCCTTGGCCTGCCCTTCACCGGCCGCACCGGGCCCTTCAACGCCATCACCGACGTCGAAGGCATCGCCGTCGGCTTCCAGACCATTGTCGAAGAGACCCCGCGACCCGGCCGCAAACTGCCGGTACGCACCGGCGTTACCGCCATCCTGCCGCATGCCGAGAGCGAAACGCCCGTCCCGGTCTATGCCGGCATTCACCGCTTCAACGGCAATGGCGAGATGACCGGCACCCATTGGATCGAGGACGGCGGCACGTTTCTGGGTCCGGTGATGATCACCAACACCCACGCCGTCGGCATCACCCATCATGCGACAATCCGCTGGATGCTGGAGCGCTACGCCTCGACCTACGAGATCGGCGATTTCCTCTGGCTGATGCCCGTCGTCGCCGAGACCTATGACGGTGTGCTGAGCGACATCAATGCGATGCCGGTGGCGGAAGCCGATGCCCGCGCGGCGCTGGACAATCTCTCCTTCGGCCCCGTCGCGGAAGGAAATTGCGGCGGCGGCACGGGCATGATCGCCTACGGTTTCAAGGGCGGCACCGGCACGGCGTCGCGTATCGTCTCCTTCGGAGACAGGGATTACACCATCGGCACGCTGGTACAGGCGAACCACGGCCAGCGCGACTGGCTGACGGTCTGCGGCGTGCCAGTCGGAAAACATCTCCAAGACAACACGCCGCAAAGCCAGCTCCAGGAGCGCGGCTCGATCATCGTCGTCATCGCTACCGACCTGCCGCTGGCCCCGCACCAGCTCAAACGCCTTGCCCGCCGCGCCGCCATCGGCATCGGCCGCAACGGCACGCCCGGCGGCAACAATTCCGGCGATATCTTCCTCGCCTTCTCCACCGCCAATCCGCAGCCGATGGCGCATCGCGCGCCGCTCATGCTCGGCCTCGGCATGGTCAACGACGAATATCTCGATCCGATCTACCAGGCGGCGGTGCAAAGCGTGGAGGAGGCCGTGGTCAACGCCATGCTGGCGGCCAAGGACAGCGGCGGCACGCCACATGACCGGTTTCGCATCGATGCCATCAGGCACGACGAGCTGGTGGCCGTCATGCAGCGCTATGGCCGGTTCGGAGAAACGCAGACCAGCGCCTGATTGTCGATAGCATCGGGCGCCCGCAGCAGGAGGCAGCTCAAAGTACGGTTTCAGGCTTCTGCCGGGCCGTCCAGCCCGAGGGCTTCGAGAAGCCGCCGCTGGCGCAAAAGCAGATGGGTGAGCGCAACGACGTCGCCGGCCGCCGGCTGGTGCGTCATGCCCTCGTCCACCGCCTCGACGATCGCCTCCAGCGTATCGAAGATTTCACGCGAGACACCGTGAAGTTCGGAGAACCGCCGATCGGCGACGGCGGCAGCAAGCGTCGCGGTCGACACGCGGCCGATGCCGTGCGGCACCTTCGCCCCCGCGTCGACATAGCCTTCCGGCAGGTCGCCCTTGAGGTTGCGGATGCGGCGATAGCGGATGACGTCGATGATCTGGTCGACCGCCTGGCAGGCCCCGGCAACACGCGAGGGATGGTCCGTGTCGGCTGCCGCATGCGGCAGAAGCTCGAGCTTTCCGGGATGGCGGGCAGCGAGCGTCAGATAGGGCAGCATCGGCCCGCTGAGTGCGCTGCTTGCCGCATCCTTGAAGAGATCGGCATCGATGGCAGCGTGGCGCACCTGGCCGGAGGCGAGCGCCCGGTCGAGCGCCCCGGCATCCACCACCTCGCCACGATCATAGTTGACGACGACGGCGCCGCGGCTCATCGCCGAGAGCACGGCGTCGTTGATGATGCCGGCATTGGCATAGGCGCGTGTCACGGGATCGAGCCGTCCGAGGCCGACATGGACACTGAGTGCATCAGCCCCCGCCGCCGCATCCGTCGGAGAGGATGCATACTCGAACCCCTCCGCCTCGATCCACTGGCGATGTTTTGCGCGCGCATGAACGGCCACCTCCATGCCGAAGGCGCGGGCGAGTTTGGCGACTTCGCGGCCGATGTTGCCATAGCCGATGACCGCCATGCGGCACCCCTCCAGCTTGGCGGTCGGATAGGATTTGAGGTCGCGGCCGGTGTCGAAATCGCCGTTCGCAACGCGTTCATGCATGAGGCCGACCGGCAGATCCGGCGACACCTTCAACAACGCCTTCATCACCATCTGCGCCGTCGCCCGGCTGTTGATGCCCGGCGTGTTCATCAGCGGCGCGATGCCACCCTCGCCGTTGCCGCCGCCCCAGGAGAGCGAGCCCATATTGCCGGTCCCCGCGCCAATGCGCACCCCGCCGAGGGGAAAGACCGCCAGCCGCGGAATGAAGGTCGCCGCGGCGATGAGCGCATCGTACTGCCCGCGTGAGGTCTGCGCCAGGATCTCTGCCTCGGTGCTGATATCCGGCTGGTAGAAGAAGTGGATGCCGGGCGGTAGGGCCTCGCCGGCGAAGGCCGCGTCATGGAACGTACCGCCTCTTTCCTCGATATAGGCTGCGACCTCGCTGAAATCGGGGCGCCCTTCGGCATCGAAGCGCAGGCCGACCAGATCGGCAATCAGGACACGGTAGGCACGTTCGGGATCGTCGAGCCGCACACTCTCCTGCAAAGCCGTGTTTCGATCCTGCATGATACCCCTCCTACGTGTCCCCTTCCTTCCGTATGCGAGTTTCCCGACCCTCGCAAGCTGCCCGGCATACCGGGACAAGCGCCGCAAAGAGCGCAAGGGCGAAGAGGATACCGCCGAGTTCAACTGCCCGGCAAAGATATCGCGGCCTCTACAATTTTTATGAAGATATTTTTGACGATATCGCAAAGGCTTGAGCATCAATGCTGACAAAATACATCAGGCTGGAGTGCCGAGACCCTTGCGCACTTCGTCAGCAGTGCACGGTGTGCAACCGAGATGGCCGAGGGCCAGCGTGACCGCGCCAACAAGATCGGCATTGGACATCGCGCGGCTGCCGTCGGGCCTGAAGAGATTGTTCTCGAAGCCGACGCGGGCATGGCCGCCGAGCAAGGCGGCGGCGGTGACGCAGGCCGCTTCATGGCGACCGAAGGCGCAGACGCTCCAGTTGGAAAAACGCGGCGTCTCCGGTGCCACGAAAGGCAGCAGGTCCGCAGGCTGCGAGGTCTGGGAGACGGTGTAGCGCCCGAGCACGTAGAGCACGGGAATATCCGGCCAGGGCACGAGGCCGCGCCGGATCATTTCGGCGAGGCGCACCGCCTCCGTCGGCTCGTAGAGGATGATCTGCGGCAGGACGTTTTCCCGTTTCATCCAGAGGAGCACGTCGGCGAAGGCGGGTTCGGCAGCCGCATCCGGCACGAGTTCCCGCAACGCCAGCGAGGCCGCTTCCGGCTTCACCGCCTTCAGAACGGCGATCTGCTCCGCTGGCGTATAGAGATCGAGCGCTTCCGTGGTGATCTGGATGACCAGGCGATCGCCCACCGCCGCGCGGACGGCCGCAATCGCCGCCCCGTAGGCATCGGCGTCAAGGAGATGGCGGCCATCTGGCCGGCGCACATGGGCGTGGATCATCGCGGCACCCGCCTCCAGGCAGCGTGCGGCGGTATCCGCCAGTTCGGCAGGCGTCAGCGGAATAGCAGGATGGTCCACTCTGGTGCGGCGGCCGCCGTTCGGGGCTACGGCGATGGCCACGCGGCGCAGTACGGAAGAATCTGTCATCGTGCATCCATGCTATGATTCATATGGATCATTATTCTACATTAATGAAACACATGTTGCAAAGAGATTTGGAAAGGTGTATTCGATCGCCATGCAAACCAGCCCTCTCGCAGATCAGATCGTCCAGGCCTTCGACACGATGTCGGAGCAACTTCAGGCCGCCGCGCAATATGTGCTGAACCAGCCGCACGAGGTTGCGTTGCTCTCCATGCGCGAACAGGCAAGGCAGGCGGGCGTGCAACCCGCCACCATGACGCGGCTTGCCAAACATCTCGGCCTCGCCGGCTATGAGGATATCCGCCAGCGCCATGCGGATGCCATGCGCGGCGACGTCACGGGCTTTGCCGGCCGCGTCGGCGCACAGGCGAAAAACCAGAAGCTCAAGGGTGACCAGGTATTGGCGGCCGACATGCTGGGCGGCATCGCCGCGCAAGTCAGCCAGCTCTCGCAGCCGCAATCGCTGGAAATGCTGGTGGAGGCCGCCCGCCTGCTCGGCACAGCGCGACGCATCTACTGCCTTGGCCTGCGCTCAAGTCATTCGCCGGCCTGGCATCTGCACTACATCCTGTCGCTCGCGGGAAAACATTCGATCATGCTGGATGCCGTCGGCGGCATCGGCGCCGATGCGCTCGGCAGCGCGAGCGCCGAGGACGTGATGGTCGCTGTCAGCGTTCTGCCCTATACGCGCCAGACGATCGAAATCGCCGACTACGCCGGCGAGGCGAGCGTGCCGCTGATCGCCATCACCGACAGCCTCGTCGCCCCTCTCGCCCAGCTAGCCGCCTGCACGCTGGTGGTGCCGACCGAAAGCCCCTCGTTCCTGCACACGATGTCGCCTGCCTTCGTCGTCGCCGAAGTGCTCGGCGCGTTGGTCGCCGGCCAGGCCGGGGATGCGGCAGGATCCGCGCTTGCTGCCGTCGACCGGCAGTCGGCGGCCCTCAACATCCATCTCAAGACAAGGGTGAAGCGTCCGTGACCCGCCTCCTGCATCGCACCATCCATTCCCGCATGCCGGTCGCCGTGGGCGGCAGGGGCATCGAACTGTTCGACGCCGAGGGCAAGGCCTATATCGACGCCTCGGGCGGCGCCGCCGTCTCCTGCCTCGGCCACGCCCATCCCGCTGTCCTTTCCGCGCTGCACGAACAGCTTGACCGGCTCGCCTATGCCCATACGGGCTTCTTCACCTCCGAGGCCGCCGAGGCGCTGGCGGAGTTGCTGATCGCTGATGCGCCGGCAGGCTTGAGCCACGCCTATCTCGTCAGCGGTGGCTCGGAAGCGGTCGAGGCGGCACTGAAGATGGCGCGGCAGTACTTCGTTGAGAAGGGCGAACCGCAGCGCCGTCACATCATTGCACGCCGGCAGAGCTATCACGGCAACACGCTCGGGGCGCTCGCGGCGGGCGGCAACGAGTGGCGGCGGGCGCAGTTCAAGCCGCTGCTCGTCGAAACCCACCATATCGACCCGTGTTACGCCTACCGCCTGCAGGAAACGGGCGAGAGCGACGAGGCCTATGCGGCCCGCGCCGCCCGGCAGCTTGAGGACAAGATCCTGGAACTGGGCGCAGACGAAGTCATCGCCTTCGTCGCCGAAACGGTCGTCGGCGCCACGGCCGGCGCGGTCCCGCCCGTCGCCGACTATCTGAAGCGCATCCGCACCATCTGCGACCGTTACGGCGTGCTGCTGATCCTCGACGAGGTGATGTGCGGCATGGGGCGCACCGGCACGTTGCACGCCTGCGAGCAGGATGGTGTCGCGCCCGACCTGATGACCATCGCCAAGGGGCTTGGCGGCGGCTACCAGCCGGTCGGCGCCGTCCTGCTTTCGGAAAAGATCTTCGAGGCCTTCGCCAGCGGCTCTGGCTTCTTCCAGCACGGCCATACCTATATGGGCCATCCGATGGCCGCTGCCGCCGGGCTTGCCGTCCAGCAGGTCATCCGGCGTGAAAATCTCCTTGCCAATGTCGTCGCGATGGGCGCCGAACTGGAAAGCCAGCTCGTCGAGCGCCTCGGCAACCACCACCATGTCGGCGACATCCGCGGGCGCGGTCTTTTCCGCGGGGTGGAACTGGTGGCGGATCGCGTCAACAAGCGACCCTTCGACCCGAAATTGAAGCTCAACGGCCTGATCAAGAAGGAAGCCATGGCGCGCGGCCTGATGGTCTACCCGATGGGCGGCACGATCGACGGCCGGCAGGGCGACCATGTCCTGATCGCCCCGCCCTTCATCGTCGAGCGCGCGGACATCGCGCGCATCGTCGAAAGGCTGGGCGACGCAATCGACGCCGCTATCGGCGCATTTCCAAACGCATAACCAAGCAAAAGGGGAACAACCATGAAACTGCGTACCATTCTCTTTGCCGCCTTCGCATCGGCCCTTGCCTTTGGCCAGGGCGTGCATGCCGAAGACCTGGTGGTCGCCACCGACACCGCCTTCCTGCCCTTCGAGTTCAAGGAAGGCGACAAATATGTCGGCTTCGACATCGACATGTGGGATGCCATCGCCAAGGAGATCGGCGTTACCTACACGCTGCAGCCGATGGACTTCAACGGCATCATTCCCGCTCTCCAGACCAAGCAGGTGGACGTGGCGCTTGCCGGCATCACCATCAAGGACGAGCGCAAGAAGGCGATCGATTTTTCCGACGGCTACTACGACAGCGGCTTCCTGTTGATGGTGCCGGCGGACAGCACGGTCCAGAGCGCCGAGGACCTGAAGGGCAAGATCCTTGCCACCAAGACCGGCACGTCGGCAACGGACTATGCCAAGGAGCACTTCAAGGAAACGGAGCTGCGCCAGTTCCCGAACATCGACAACGCCTATCTGGAACTCCAGACCGGCCGCGTCGATGCCGCCATGCACGACACGCCGAACGTGCTCTACTACGTCAAGACCGCCGGCGGCGGCAAGGTGAAGGCCGTCGGCGAGCAGATGATGGCCCACCAATACGGCATCGGCTTTCCGAAGGGCAGTGAGCTCGTCGTCAAGGTGAACGCCGCGCTCGCCAACATGAAGAAGGACGGACGCTACACCGAGATCTACAAGAAGTGGTTCGGCACCGAACCGAAACTCTGATGTCTCGGCGTTCGGCAAGTTTCGGCGGGCAAACCGCCCCGCCCACTTGCTGAACCTGCTCTCGCCGGGCGCGTCGGCATGCCGGCGCACCCTCCTCACGCTGGGGAGCCCTTCATGGAATTCGACTGGTCCGTCATCGGCGAGGCCATGCCCGCCCTGTTGAGCGGCGCACGCCTCACCATCCTCATCACCCTCGCCGGCCTTGTGGGCGGCCTTGTCGTCGGCTTCGTCGCTGGTCTGATGCGCGCCTATGGCAACGCATTGCTGAACGCCATCGCCTTTACTTACATCGAGCTCATCCGCGGCACGCCGATCGTCGTGCAGGTGATGTTCATCTATTTCGCGCTGCCGGTTCTCGCCGATATCCGCGTCAACCCGATGACTGCCGCCGTCACGGCGATCGTCGTCAATGCGGGCGCCTATATCGCGGAGATCGTGCGCGGCTCCTTCCTGTCCGTGCACAGGGGCCTGAAGGAGGCCGGTCTAGCGCTCGGCCTGCCGTTGTGGAAGGTGCTGGTCTACATCATCGGCCCCGTCGCCTTCCGGCGCATGATCCCGCCGCTCGGTAACCAGTTCATCGTCAGCCTCAAGGACACCTCGCTGTTCATCGTCATCGGTGTCGGCGAACTCACCCGTCAGGGCCAGGAGATCATGGCTGCCAATTTTCGCGCGGTCGAAATCTGGAGCGCGGTGGCGATCCTCTACCTGCTGATGACCGGAACCCTGACGCTGATCCTGCGCGTCACCGAAAAGAGGATGCGGATCCTGTGAGCATCGTGGAATTTCGAAACGTCACGAAGACCTTCGGCCCCGTCGCGGTGCTGCGCGAGGTCGACCTCAACATCGACAAGGGCGAGGTGGTCGTGCTGATCGGCCCGTCCGGCTCGGGAAAGTCGACGCTGCTGCGCTGCATCAACGCGCTGGAGGAAATCAATGGCGGCGATCTCGCCGTCGACAACATCAGCGTCAAGGCCGGCCGCTCGCAGGTGCGCCTCATTCGCCAGGAGGCCGGCATGGTCTTCCAGCAGTTCAACCTCTTCCCGCAGATGACGGCGCTGGAGAACGTCGCCTTCGGCCCCCGCCGCGTGCGCGGCGCCAGCCGCGCCGAGGCCGAGGAACAGGCGCGGGCGCTGCTCGCCAAAGTCGGTCTCGCCGAGCGCGGCCACCACTACCCGGCCGAGCTTTCGGGCGGACAGCAGCAGCGCGTGGCGATTGCCCGGGCGCTGGCCGTCAAGCCGAAGCTGATGCTGTTCGACGAACCGACCTCCGCCCTCGACCCGGAACTGCGCCACGAGGTGCTGCGCGTCATGCAAGCGCTGGCCGAGGAGGGCATGACGATGATCGTCGTCACGCACGAAATGGCCTTCGCCCGGCAGGTCGGCACGCGGCTGATCTTCATGGAGGACGGCAAGATTTCCGTCGACGGCAAGCCGGCCGACCTGCTCGCCAATCCTGAAAATCCACGCCTGCGGGAGTTTTTGCAGCATGTCCACTGACACCAGGCTGGGTTTCATCGAGATTGCCGGCAGGCCGCGGGAGATCGGCCTCCAGCTCGGTCGTTTCGGTCGAGACATCGTCCATCGGCATCTGGTGCACGGCCATGCCTGGGCTTCGGTCCTCGCCTTTCGCGCGGATCCGCGCGTTGCCGCGATGCGCCGGATGGTGGAGGCCCGCTTCCCGACCTGTTGGGCGGAACTCCAGGGCCTCGCCCTCGGCCTCGATCTTCCCTTCGACGACGTCTTCCTGTGGAATTGCCGCGGCGACCTCTGGGCCTTCGCGCCAGATGGCTGCACGACCGTGCAGATACCCGGCGCCGAACCGCTGCTCGCCCATAACGAGGACGGCGATCCCGGCTTTCGCGGGTATTGCGCGCTCGCCCATATCCGCCCCGAGGGCGGCACGGCCTTCACCAGTTTCGTCTATCCGGCCTCGATCCCCGGCCACACCTTTGCGGTGACGGCGGCGGGCCTCGTTCAGACCGTCAACAACATCCGCTCGCGCGGTGTCGGCACGGGCCTCCCGCGCATGGTGCTCGGGCGCGCCCTGCTGGACTGCCCGTCGATAGATGCGGCCATCCATCTGCTGAAGACCTCGGAACGGGCCGGTGCCTTTCACATGACGCTCGGGCAAAGGGGCGATCCGCGGCTCGTCAGCGTGGAATTCACCCATGGGCAATGCTCCGCCATCACGCTTGACCGCCCGCAATGCCATTCCAATCATCTGGTTCATGCCCGTATGGCTGGCGAGCGGCAGGTGATCACCGGCTCGTCCGGGGCGCGGCAGCAGCGCGGAGACCGTCTTGTCGCCGAAGGTGGCGAAACCCTGCGGGATCCGCGTACCATCCTGTGGGACAAGGCCGTATCGCCGCTGCCCATCTATCGCGCACAGCCGGACGACCCGGACCACGAGAACACGCTGGCAACCGCAGTGTTCCACGTCGGCACGAACAGCATCCGCTGGCAGGTCTATGATCGCCCGGAAGATACGCCGCGTTTTGTGATGGACGGAGACCTGAAGCCTGTTTCCTGATCTCCATCATGAACGGGGCGGCGGAGACGGCCGCCCCGGCCGCGTCAGCCGAACGTGTAAGCGGCAATCGATTCCGGCTTCATCTCGATCGAAAAGCCCGGCAGCGTGGGCGGCATGTAGGCAGCATTCTCGATATGGCAGGGATCGATGAAATGCTCGTGCAGATGGTCGACATATTCGATCACGCGACCATCCTTGGTGCCTGAAACGGCGATATAGTCGATCATCGAGAGATGCTGGACATATTCGCAGAGGCCGACGCCACCGGCATGCGGCCAGACCGGCAGACCATATTTTGCCGCCATCAGCAGAACCGCGAGCACCTCGTTAAGCCCGCCCATGCGGCAGCTGTCGATCTGCACGATGTCGATCGCGCCGCCGGCGATCATCTGTTTGAAGATGATGCGGTTCTGGCACATTTCGCCCGTCGCCACCTTGACCGGATGAACGGCCTCACGGATCGCCTTGTGGCCGGCAACATCGTCCGGGCTCGTCGGCTCCTCGATGAAGAAGGGTTTGTACGGCTTCAGCTCCGACACCCAGTCGATCGCCTGCCCCACCTCCCAGATCTGGTTGGCGTCGATCATCATGGTGCGCTCGTCGCCGATCACCTCCCGGGCGATGCGCAGGCGCCGCTTGTCGTCCTCCAGATCGCGGCCGACCTTCATCTTGATATGGGTGAACCCCTGATCGACGGCCTCCTGGCAGAGGCGGCGCAGCTTTTCGTCGTCATAGCCGAGCCAGCCGGCCGAGGTGGTGTAGCAGGGGTAACCCTCGCTCTCCAGCGTCGCGATGCGGTCGGCCTTGCCCGCTTCTGCCCTCTTCAGGATGGCAAGCGCCTCCTCCGGCGTCAGCGCATCCGTCAGATAGCGGAAGTCGACGATGGAGAGGATCTCCTCCGGGCTCATCTCGGCGACAAGCCGCCAGACGGGCTTGCCCGCCTGTTTGGCCAGGAGGTCCCACACGGCGTTCACCACAGCGCCGGTTGCCAGATGCATCGCGCCCTTGTCCGGGCCGATCCAGCGGAGCTGGCTGTCGCTGGTCACATGGCGCCAGAAACGGCCGGGATTTTCGCGCACCCAGGCGAGATCGAGACCGATCACCAGATGTTTCATCGCCTCGATCGCCATGCAGCAGATGTCGTTGCCGCGGCCGATGGTAAAGGTGAGGCCGTGGCCTTCGAGGCCGGGCGTATCCGTGCCGAGCACCACATAGGCGGCGGAGTAATCCGGGTCAGGGTTCATCGCGTCCGAGCCGTCGAGGCTCTGCGAGGTGGGGAAGCGCAGGTCGATGGAGCGAAGGCTGGTGATCTTGGTCATGGGTGCGGCCCTTGCGATGATAGACGTGTCTCAGATGGTCCAGCCGCCGTCGATGGCGTAGGCCTGTCCGGTCGTATAGGTGGCGCCGGCGAGGTAGACGGCAAGATCGGCGATCTCCTCCGGCGTGCCGATACGACCGATCGGCTGGCGGGCTATGAAGGCCGCGCGTGCCGCCTCGTAGTCGCCCTGCGCGCGCAAACGATCCTGCAGCGAGGGGCTTTCGACCGTGCCGGGGCAGATGCAGTTGCAGCGGATGCCCTGCGCCACGTAGTCGGCCGCAACCGACTTGGTGAGCCCGACGACCGCCGCCTTGGTGATGGTGTAGGCGGCGCGGTTCGGCACGCCCTTCACGCTGGAGGCGACCGACGCCATGTTGATGATCGCGCCGTCCTTCTTCTCCAGCATCGCCGGCAACACGGCGCGGATGGTGCGCACCATGGCGCGCACGTTGAGATCGAAGGCGAAGTCGAGGTCCTTGTCCGGCATGTCGAGGATCGAGCCGGCATGCACGAAGCCGGCGCAGTTGAAGAGCACGTCGAACGGGCCGGTCACTGACACCACCCGGTTCACCGCCTCCTCACTCAGCACATCGAGCACCTGGGTCTCGATACCGGCTTCACCGGCAAGGCTTTTCAACGCTTCGGCATTGATATCGGTCGCGACGACCTTTGCACCTGCACGGGCGAAGGCGATGGCGCTCGCCTGGCCGATACCCTGGCCGGCTGCGGTGATGAGGACACGTTTGTCTTTGATGGAAAGGCTCATGATGGCTCCTTTTGGTGTGTCAGGCGCTCGGCCGGCGCTCGACGACATAGATATGGTCTGCGGCGAGAACGACCTCACCCTTCTGGTTGACGACCTCCGTGCGCTCGATCACACGGCCGAAACCCGCACGCTTCGGATCATCCTCCTTGCCCGAGATCGTCACGCGGGTGTGGATCGTATCCCCGATGAAGACAGGCTTGATAAAGCGCATGCGATCATAACCGTAGGAAAATGCAACGGGATTGGTGATGCTCGCCGTCAGCCCGACGCCGATCGAGAAGACCATCGTGCCATGGGCGATGCGCTGGCCGAAGGGCTGCGTCTTCATGAATTCGGCATCCATGTGATGCGGGAAGAAGTCGCCCGTATGGCCGGCATGCACGACGAAATCGGTCTCGGTGATGGTGCGCCCGCTCGTCTTGCGCCCCTCGCCGATGGCATAGTCCTCGAAATACTTGACCTGTTCCATGTCCCGTTCCTGTCTAGGGCCGTACGGCGAGCGGTGTCGCGGGTGCAGCGCTGGAGGCATAGGCCGCCTCGACGAGCGCCATGGTCATCCACGCATCCTCAACCGAGGAGACCAGCTCCGCATCCTCGCCGGAAACGAAGCGCTGGAGGTTCGCCATGCGGCCGACGAAGGCGTCCGGAAACCACGTCCCTTCCAGCGGCACGGGCACCCAGCCATCGCCGCCCTTCGGATAGATTTCCAGAATGTCCGGCTCGCCGCGCGGATAGTCGAGATTGACGCCAAGCTGGAGATAGGCCGCGCCGTCCGCACCGGAGATGCGGAACTCGCAAGCCTGATGCCGGCGGCCGAACCTGTGGTCGTGGTTGATCGACAGGGCGCAACGGACCCGGTCGCCATAGTCGAGGATCGCCGTTGTGCGGGTCTGCGCCATCCGGTGGCTCGGATGGCCGATCGACTTGGCGTGCACACCCTGCGGATCGCCCAGCACCTGGCGGATGACGTCGAGATAGTGGATCGAGTGCATGGCGATCTCGATGCGCGGCAGGCCTTCGAGAAAGGACCAGAGCTGCCAGGGTGTATCGAGCGCCAGATAGACGTCGAAGTCCACGACCTCGCCGAGCAGACCCTTGGCGATGGCATCCTTCAGCGCCAGTATCATAGGCGCGAAGCGAAGCTGGAAATTGACGGCAGCCTTGAGCTGCTTATCGCGGCAGATTTTTAGAATTTCGGTCGCCGCCGCAAGATCGGCGCCCATCGGCTTCTGAATCAACGCCGCCGCGCCGTCCGGGAGGGCCGCCAGCACCTTCGCATGCGCGGCCGGCGGGGTGGCGAGGTCGAAGACCACGTTCTCGACAGAGGCTGCTTCCTCAACGGTGCGATAGGCCGTGACACTCCATTTCTCCGCCAGCACCTTCGCCTTATCGTGATCGGGATCGTAGAGGCCGGCGATCGGAAGGCTGCCCTTGCGATAGGCGGGGTAGTGCGCGTCGCCGACGATCGAGCCGGCGCCGAAGGTGACGATGGGGCGTGGGTTCGAGGGTAGCGGCCAGGATTGGGCGAGCGTGCGGGGATCAAAAGTCACGGTTCATCCCCTGTCGCGCATGTCCGCCCCTCATCCGGCTACCGCTACCTTCTCCCCGCAAGCGGGGAGAAGGATATGCCGCACCGTTTTCCGCATACGTTTCCGTCATGCGGGGCACGTCCCCTCTCCCCGCTTGCGGGGAGAGGGTTAGTGTGAGGGGCAAGTCCTTGCGCTCAAGCATGAAAGAACACCTCCTCCATGCCAGCCCACCACTCCCCTTCTTTCCGCGTCTCAAGCGGCGCCTGGCAGGGCATGCAGACGGCCCACCATTCCTGCGTCTTCGGGTCCGCCGCCATCTTTGCCATGTCGGCAGAAAAATCCGTGCCGTGATATTCGAAGAAGGAGAAGAGAAGATTCTCGGGCTCCTTCAGGAAGATCGAATAGTTTTGGATGTTACAGGCGGAAATCATCGCCAGCACCTCCGGCCAGACGGCCGCGTGCAGGCGTTTGTATTCTTCGACCGTCTCCGGCTTCACGCCGATCACCATGCCGATGCGCTGCATGTCTCAGGCTCCCTTGCAGATCTCGTGCTGGAATTCAGCAATCGACCGGCTGCGGATCGCATCCCAGTCCCAGTCGATGCCAAGACCCGGCGTCATGGGCGCAAGCGCCATGCCGTTCTCGATCCTAAGGCGCGAGGCGGTAATGTCGTCGAGCTGCGGGATGTATTCAACATATTTGCCGTTCTGCACCGCGCAGGTGAGGCTGACATGCAGCTCCATCAGGAAGTGCGGGCAGACCGGCATGTCGAAGGCTTCCGCCGCATGCGTCACCTTCAGCCAGGGCGTGATGCCGCCGATGCGGCCGGCATCGACCTGCACGATCGAGCAGGCGCCCTTCTGCATGTATTCGCGGAAATGGCGGATGGAATAGAGAGATTCGCCGATGGCGATCGGCGTCGCCGTCGCGCGGTTGAGGCGGACATGGCCGTCGATGTCGTCGGCCGGCAGCGGCTCCTCGATCCAGCCCAGATCGAGGTCGCGCAGGCGCTCGGCACGGCGGATCGCCTCGTCAACGGTAAAACCCTGGTTGGCGTCGGTCATGATCTCGTACCCGTCGCCGACCGCTTTCCTCACCGCCGCAAGGCGGGCAAAATCCTCGGAACCGTGCGACTTGCCGATCTTCACCTTCGAGCCGGTAAAACCCTTCGCCTTGGCGTCCAGCGCATCCTCGACGAGCGCCTCCACCGGGATATGCAGCCAGCCGCCCTCGGTCGTGTAAAGCGGGCAGCGGTCCTTGGCCCCGCCGGCGAGCTTCCAGAGCGGCAGGTTCTGTTTTCGTGCGCGAAGATCCCACAGCGCGGTGTCGACGGCAGCGAGCGCGATCGAGGTTATGGCGCCGATGGTCGTGGCGTGGGTGGCGAATTCCAGTTCGTGCCAGATCGCCTCGATCCGATCGGCATCGCGGCCGAGGATGCGCGGCGCGAGATGATCGGCAAGAAGCCGCATGACGGAGGAGCCGCCGGTGCCGATCGTGTAGCTGTAACCGGTGCCGACCGCACCGTCGGCATCGGTGATGGTGACGAGCGGCGTTTCCTGGCTGACGAAACTCTGGATGGCGTCGGTGCGCTCGACCTTCGGGCGAAGGTCGACCATTTTCAGTTCGATGCGTTCGATCCTGGCCATGTCAGCCCCTGAGCGTGCGGCCGCTGTCGCGGTCGAAGAGATGGGCCTGCGACAGGTCGAAACAAAACGGCAGCGTCTCACCGGGCGCGAGCCGCCGCGGGTTCAGCATGCGGCCGACCCATTCGGCGCCGCCGAACGCGGAAAACACCAGCGTCTCGTTGCCGAGCGGTTCGGTGAGGATGACGCGAAGCTCGTGCCGGTGCACGTCGGCATCCTCGCCGGAATGGATGCCGTGGCCGGCGGGATAGAGATCGTCCGGGCGCAGGCCGAAGGTGACTTTCTGGCCGGCCGTCACGCGCTCCCTGAAACGGACGGGCAGCGGCAGGCGGTCGCCGTTTTCGAAGACGAGCTGGCCGTCCGTCACCTCGGCGTCCTTCAAATTCATCGGCGGCGAGCCGATGAAGCCGGCGACGAATTTCGATTGCGGGCGCTGGAAGACATCCTCGGGGGTGCCGACCTGCTCGATATGGCCGTCGCGCATGATGACGATGCGGTCGGCGAGCGTCATCGCCTCCACCTGGTCGTGCGTGACGTAGATTACCGTCGACTGGACTTTCGCATGCAGCTTCTTGATCTCGACGCGCATCTGCGTGCGCAGTTTCGCGTCAAGGTTCGACAGCGGCTCATCGAACAGAAACACTTCCGGCTGGCGCACGATGGCGCGGCCCATGGCGACGCGCTGACGCTGGCCGCCC
Organism: Shinella sp. SUS2; assembly: GCF_001262505.1. Lineage (GTDB taxonomy): Bacteria > Pseudomonadota > Alphaproteobacteria > Rhizobiales > Rhizobiaceae > Shinella. Next base: position 463,810 of record NZ_KQ410732.1, on the reverse strand, counting down.
GAAAGCTGCGAGGGGCGGCGGTCGAGAAGATGCGTCAGGTCGAGCGTCTTCGCCGCCTCTTCCACCTGCGGGGCGATGTCCTCCGGTTTCTGGCCGGCGATCTTCAGCGAAAAACCCATGTTTTCGCGTACCGTCATGTGCGGATAGAGCGCGTAGGACTGGAAGACCATGGCGAGGTTACGCGAACGCGGCGGCAGGTCGTTGACGATCTTGCCGCCGATCCTGAGATTGCCGCCGGAGATCGGCTCCAGCCCTGCGATCATGCGCAGCGTCGTCGATTTACCGCAGCCGGACGGGCCGACGAGGGCAATGAACTCGCGGTCGGCAACCTCCAAATCGATGCCGTGCACCACTTCAACCGCGCCATAGCGTTTGACCAGCTTTTCGAGGGAAACGGTTGCCATGGACTATCCTTTGACTGCGCCGGAGGTGAGGCCGGACACGAGATGCTTCTGCACGATGAAGGTCAGCACGAGGGCGGGGATGATCATGATCACCGCCAACGCACACATGCCGCGCCAGTCGATGGTGAACTCCGCCGTGTAATCGAGCAGACCGACGGGCAGTGTCTTGGAATTGACGGAACGGGTGAGCTGCGAGGCGAGTGCGAACTCGTTCCAGGAGGTGAGGAAGGCAAAAATGCCGGCCGATGCGATGCCGGGGCCGGCGAGCGGGAACTCCACCTGCCAAAAAGCCTGCCAGCGCGTGCAGCCGTCGATCTGCGCGGCCTCGGCCAGATCTTTCGGCACCTGGCGGAAGAAGCCGTCGATCAACCAGATCGTGAAGGGCACGTTGAGCGCCACATAGGCCATGATCAGCCCGAAATGCGTGTCGATGATGCCGAGCTTCGAATAGACGAAGAACAGCGGCAGCGAGAGCGCGATACCCGGCACGGTGCGCGTCAGCATCAGGCCGAGGAAGATCGAGGATTTCGCCTTGAAGCGGAAGCGCGCGAAGGCGTAGCCGCCGGCCATGCCGATGGCGAGCGCGATCGCCGTCGAGGTAACGGAGATGATCAGCGAATTGCGGAAATAGTCGATGACCGGAATGCCGCCCTGCCCGACGCCGGAAAACATCGCGACATAGGCGTCGAAAGAGAGGTCCTGCGGGATCCAGACAGGCGGCTTCGCCATGATCTCGACCGTCGGGCGGAAGGAGGCGAGCACGATCCAGAGGCCCGGCAGGCAGATGACCGTCATGGCCAGGAACAGGCCGATCTTGTGTGCGGCGGACAGGAGAAGGCCGTTGAGGCGGGCTTTTGCGTTCTCGTTCATCTTGCTTACCACTCCGCCGCAATCTGGGTCCGCGCCGCGGCGAGCTTGCGGAAGAAATAGACGGTGAAGAGGATGGAGAGCAGGATCGCGACATAAGCCATGGCGTTGGCAAGGCCCATGCGGGCATCGGCATAGGCGGTGCGCGAGACCAGCGTCCACAGCAGTTCCGTGCGCTTGGCCGGGCCGCCGTCCGTCATGATCTTCACGATGTCATAGGCGCGCGCGACGTCGAGCGAACGGATGGTCATGGCGATATAGGCGAAGGGCATGATGAAGGGCCAGGTGACGTAGCGAAACGTCTGCCAGGGCGTGCAGCCGTCGACGCGCGCCGCCTCGATCGGCTCCTTCGGCATGGCGAGCAGGCCGGCGAGAATGAGGATGGCGAAGACCGAGGTGGACGACCAGATTTCGGCAATCAGGATCGCGGTGAAGGCGAGCGAACCGTCGATCAGCCACGGGATCGCCTGGTCCGTCAGGCCGAGCGATTGCAGGGCATTGTTCACGAGGCCGATATTGTCGTTGAACATGAACTTGAACTGGAAGCCGACGAGGATCGGCGAGAACATCATGGGGAACATCATGATGGTGCGGAGCAGCCGCTGGCCACTCGTCGCCTTCTCCACCAGCATGGCAAGGCCGAGGCCGAGCAGCATTTCCACGTTGAGCGCGACGGTGAGCAGGAGCACGGTGCGGCCGAACGCCGTCCAGAATTCGAGGTCCGTCAGAATGCGCGCATAGTTGCGCAAGCCGACAAACGTATAGAGCGAGGCGGGCTGCGTCAGCCGGAAGGGCGTGAAGCTCGAATAGAGCGACAGGATGAGCGGGACGATGACGACGGCTGCGAGCACCACGACGGCGGGCAGCAGAAGCAGAAACGGCGCCGGTGGCCTCCAGCCTTTCATATGTGCCTCTTGGATATGCGCTGACCGGCCGTCTTTTCCGGGACGCGGCCGCGTTTCAAGAAGCGGCCGCGCAAGGCGGCCGCCAGTTTGTTTGTTTGCCCCACCCAAAGGCGTAAAGAGCGGATGGTCTAGGGTGCGGATAGGCGTCGCCCCTCATCCGGCTGCCGCCACCTTCTCCCCGCAAGCGGGGAGAAGGGATATGCTGCGCCGGTTTCCCCAACCAGGAACCGTTCGTGGGGCACGTCCCCTCTCCCCGCTTGCGGGGAGAGGGTTAGGGTGAGGGGCAACCACCCTCAGAGCGCGCCGGCATCCTCAAGGATCTGCGTCGCCTTCTCGGCTGCCGCGTCCAGCGCTTCCTTGGAGGTCTTGTCGCCGAGGATGGCGGCTTGCAGCTCCGGATAGACGGCGTTGGAGATCTCGATCCAGGACGGCGTCTGCGGCACGGCGAAGGCGTGTTTGGCCGCTTCCTGGAAGGCGGTCAGGACTTCCTTGCGATACGCGTCGCTTTCTGCCTGCTTGATGTTGTAATCCCAGACGGCCGTGCGCGTCGGCAGCGGGCCGGCCGAGGATTCCAGCTTCTGGCTGTCCTCGTTGGTGAGGAACCAGACGAGCGAGGCGGCGGCGTCCTTGTTGGCGCAGCTTTCCGTGACCGAGAAACCGTGGTGGCCGGACCAGCCGGTGCGCTTGCCGGAGGAACCCGCCGGCTGCACCTTCACGCCGACATTGCCGGCGACTTTCGAGGATTTCGGGTCGTTGAAGAAGCTCGCCCAGCCAGGCCAGTCGAGATTGACGGCGATGGTGCCCGACGCAAAGCCCTGGCCGAGGTCATCCCACAGATAGTTGGTGGTGCCGACCGGCACGGCCTTCGCCTTGTAGAGATTGACGAACCAGTCGAGCGCGCGAACGCCAGCGTCCGAATTGAAGGCCGGCTTGCCGTCCGCGGCAAGATATTCGCCGCCCTCGGCCACCAGCATCTCATAAAAGCGGCCGTTGATCGCCTCTTCCTTGCCGGCATATTGCGTGCCGTAAAAATCCGGCGGATTGGAGAAGAACGTCGCCTGGTCGGCGACCTGCTGCCAGGTGTCCGGCGGGGCGAGATCGTAGCCGTATTTCTCCTTGAACGCCGCCTTCTTCGCGTCGTCCTGATAGAGGCTCTTCTGATAGTAGAGCGCGGAAACGTCGAATTGCGCGCGCGGCAGCATCACCAGCTTACCATCGAGCGTCGAGGACGAAATGTTGGCCGGCACGAAGGCGTCGATCTCCTCCTTCGGCAAAAGCGCCGAAAGATCGGTGTAGATATCAGGATACTGCGGAGCGAAGGACGAGTGGTTCGAGCCGACGCACCAGGTGATGTTGCCGGTCGCGATGTCGGACTTGATCTCCTTGTCCAGCTCGAAATGGTTCTTCTTCGAAAGAACGTTCACCTTCGCGCCGGTCGCCTTCTCCCATTCGGCGATGCGCGCATAGAGCGCTTCATACTGCTGGCCGCCGATGAGCTTCGCATCGACGGTCACGCCTTCGAATTTTCCCGGCAGATCGGCGGCAAGCACAGAGCCAGCCCACGCGCAGATCACGGCACCGGCAGCAACGCCGGTTAGAAATCTTGTCATCTTCTCCTCCCAGTGGCTTTTCGCCAGCCCTTACCGATAAGAGCTTCATTCATATACAAACCAATTATTCACATATCGTCAAGCGGAAATCAGCATCCCGGGATTGTCACGCCTTGTTTCTGCGTATATGAATTTGCTCATTCACTAGAGGATTTCAGGTGACGGACGAGGAAAACGATCGCTACAGGGCGCCAGCGCTCGACAAGGGCCTCGACATCCTGGAACTTCTCGCCGCCGTCGACGGCGGCCTCACCCAGGCGGAAATCGCCAAGCGGCTCGATCGCAGCCCCAACGAATTCTACCGCATGCTCGACCGACTGGTGAAACGCGGTTACGTCACCCGCATCGACGGCGACCGTTTCTCCCTCACCCTGAAACTCTTCGGCCTCGCGCAGTTGCACGCGCCGGTGCGCCGACTCGTCTCCTTCGCCGTACCGTTGATGCGCGAACTGGCCGAAACCTCGCGCCAGGCCAACCAGCTTGTCGTCTTCGACCGCGGCAATCCCGTCGTCATCGCCCAGCAGGAAGCGCCAGGCTACTGGGGCATCTCGATCCGCGTCGGTTCGCGCATCGGCCTGTTCGACACGGGCTCCGGCCACGCGCTGCTCGCCTTCCGCTCGCCGGAAGAGCGCCTGCGCATGATCGCCGAGCATGTCGGCGACGGCGGCACGGATGTGCGCGTCACGCCGGAATTCCTCGCACGGCTCGACCTCATCCGCTCCCGCGGCTACGAAATGATGCCAAGCGCCCAGACGGCGGGCGTCATTAACCTCTCGGCCCCCGTGCTCGGTGCGGACGGCAGGGCGATCGCCGCCCTGACGATCCCCTACATCACCCTGATCAATGCGCCGGTCGCGCCTGACATCTCGACGACCATCCAACTGCTCGGCGAGACGACGCGCAGGCTGTCAGAAATGGCGGGCGCCGGCTTCAATGCCGAGGAACAATAGGCCTCGTATCTGAACGCGTGATTCGCCAGCACCCCAAGCATTGGCTCATCCGTTCCTCGCAAAGCTCTTCAGGAAGAGCGCGTTGAGATCCGCTATGGCTTTTCCCGCCGGTTCACGGCCCGTCACGGCCTGATTGATGCGCTCAGACGCGGCCTCCTGGAAGGGCATGTAGCCATCGTGGCGGGGACGCAGCCAGGCACCCTCCAGCGTTCGGCGCGTGTTGCGGTAGAAGCCGAGCGTTGCGGCATTGGCTGCCTCGTCCTCCCATCCCGCCGCATGACCGGGCTGGCCACCGGTCTGCCAGTAGCGACCCGCCTGTTGCGGCCCTGCCGCAATCCAGTAGGCGAAGTCCACGGCCACCTTACGATGCGCCGAGAAGGCGGAAACGGCGATGCCCGTGCCGCCCAGCGCGGAGCCGACCGGTCCCGCACCGCCGGCAACCGGCATATCGGCAAAGGCGATGCGATTGGCCCGGAAGCCTGCAAGGGCGTAGCTGACATAGCCGTAAATCAGTGGCGAGACGCTGTAGTGCGACCCCGCCTCGCCCATCCGGTCCAGCACGGCGATAGGGTCCATTTCGGTGCAGGCGGCATCGGTGAGCGCGGCCAGTTCCCGGATCATCTCGATTGCCTGCACGCCGATTTCGACATCGACGAAAGGCACGTCCCTTTCCACCGAGCAGGGTCGGCCGAGATTGCCGCAAAGCGTGAAAAAGCACATCAGGGAATGCGGCGGGCGCAGCGGCAGCAGCATCTCCCCGGCTTTTGCAAGGTCAACAACCTCTGCCCACGAGCCCGGTGCCGCCGCCAACCGGTCTGGCCGGAAGGCCAGCACCTGCGTGGCGGCATCGACCGGGAAGGCCCATTGGCGGCCCCGCCAGTTGTAACTCGGGAACGAGAGGCCGACGGAGCCGCCCGCAAGCGCCGCGAAGGCCGCCTCGCGGCCGGGCAGGTCAAGTGGCGCGAGGCAGCTCTCCGCCGTGATCTGGCCGACATGGGGATGATCGATGACAATGAGATCGTAGCGGCGGGCGAGATCCTCGACCGGAAAACTCTCGAAATCCTGCAGCGAGCGCTTGTCCCATTCGATGGTGACGCCGGTTCTGGCAAACCAGTCCTGCGCACAGGCAACCATCGGATCATAGCCGCGCGGATGGCTCCAGGTCATGCCCCTGAGCGTGATCGCGCTCATCACGCAAACTCCGCGCGGATCGTCGCCGAATGTTCGCCGATGCGCGGCGCGGCGCGATGGCCGGCCGGGCGCTGACCGTTCACCCGCACAGGGCAGCGGGTCGTGCCGATCGAAACCGCATCTTCACGCGTCACCGTCTGCAGCATGTCGAGGATGCGGAAACCGTCACTGGCCAGAAGCTCTGGCCATTCCAGCACCTTTGAGCACCAGATGTCGGCGGGCTCCAGGATGGAGAGCCAATGGTCGACGGTTTCGCTCGCAATGCGCTCGGCGATGGTTCTCTTGATCGTATCGCGCGCGGTGAACCAGGCCCTGCTGTCGTCGCGATAGGGTGCCAGCGCCTCGATCTGCAGCAGATCCTGCAGGCGGCCGAGTGGCGTCATGGCGATCGCAAGATAGCCGTCCTTCGCCGGATAGACGCCGTAGGGTGCCGAAAGATAGGCATGCGCGCTGCGGAAATCCGAGCGCTGCGGCTTGCGGCCGCCGTCGTTGAGATGGGTGGTCAGCACCTCGAACTGGAAATCGATGAGGCTTTCGAGCAGGCTCGTCTGGATATGGGCGCCCTTGCCGGAAATACCGCGACGCACGAGGGCGGCGAGAATGCCCTGGCAGGCATTGGCGCCGGCGAGCATGTCGGCGACCGCCAGGCCGAAGGGCACCGGTCCTTGCGCCGCGTCGCCGTTCAGCCACATCAGGCCGGAGCGTGCCTGCGCCAGGAGATCCTGCCCTGGCCGCATGACCCAGGGGCCATCCTCGCCATAGCCGCTGATCGAGGCATAGACGATTGTCGGGTTGATCGCCTTGACGGCCGCATAGTCGAGCCCGAGGCGTTCGATGACGCCCGGACGGAAATTCTGGATGAGCACGTCGGCCTTGCCGAGAAGCCGGCGCAGGAAGGCAAGGTCGTCGGCGTTCTTCAGGTCTATGCCGAGGCTTTCCTTGCCGCGGTTGATGGCGTGGAAGAGCGTCGAATCCCCCCCGACCTCGGTGTCGCTGAGATAGAGCCGGCGGGAGAGATCACCGCCGTCCGGCCGCTCGATCTTGATCACGCGGGCGCCGAGATCGGCCAGCCGCAACGAGCAATAGGGGCCGGAGAGGAACTGGCTCATATCGACCACCGTCAGGCCGGCCAGAAGTCCTGTCTCATCCTGCATGCGCATGTCCTCCTGCGCTCCCCGAGGTCGCGCCGTGCAATTCTTATTTAAATTATTCTTTCATATATGGATTGTCGTTTCAAGCCTCGCAAGCCTGTCAACGGCTCACGTATGGATATGCCCCCGCCGCGGCCACGCGATCGGCCCCGGCAACGCCACGATTGCCAGGGTGGAAAGATCGAATGTCTTGCGCGGATCAGGCCGGTTTGCGTGGCGAAACGGCGATGCGGGTCCAGATGTCCAGCGTCTCGCCGGGAGAAAGCACTTTCAGGCCGTAGGCGTCGGCCCGGTCCGGCAGGTTGAAGGCATCGACGGGATGGCTGACCGGTTCGAAACAGAAAAAATCGGCATCGGCGGCAGGCGAGAAGACCACATACTGGTCCAGCACCTCGCTTGCCTCGATATCGGCCTGCAGACCACGCGCCGGCCAGCCGATCCGCGCCTTGCCGTCCCAGCCGTCGAACCAGTTATTGATCCACCGCGGCGGCAGGGACCTTGGCGCGTTGAAGTCCATATCCGGATGCTTCGCGATGGGCTCATGAGCCTTCGGAAGATGATCGGACTGCTCCAGCCAGACGCCCTTCGACGGCGCAGTGAGCGTCGTATCCGCATCGCGCACGAACCAGGGATGGAAGCCGGCACCATATGGCAGGCGTGTTTCGGCGCGGCTGACGAGGCTCAGTTCCATCACGAGGCCGGCGCCTTCCAGACGATAGCACAGCATCGCATCGTAGCGGAACGGCCCCGGCCCGTCCGACGACAGGGTCAGGGTAATGGAATCGCGGCTCCGGGAGGCCTCCGTCCATGTGGCGGAGAAGCCGTTGCCGTGGATCGGATAGGGCTCCGTCTCCACATTGCGCGGCAGGGCGTGAAAGGCCCCGTCGAAGGAAAACCCGCCGCCGGAGACCCGCCCGGAGAATGGCACGAGGAGGATGTTGGCGAGCGCAAAGGGATGGTCCGTTGCGGGATCCACCGTGCGAAAGACCGGCTGCCAGACGCCATCCTGCCTGACATCGAAACAGGTCAGGCCGGCACCAAGGTCGGGACGAACGCAGATGCGCGCTGCTCCATTGTCGAGTTCGATCCCCATTACCAGCCGCCGTCGATCGCGATGTTCTGGCCGGAAATCATGTCTGAGGCCGGCGAGACGAGGAAATGCACGAGATCGGCGACATCCGCCGGCTGGATGCGCGCCTTCAGCGACTGGTTCTCGAGGATCCAGTCATTGTACTGTTGCAGGCGATCGGCGAAGACGCGCGCCTCCGCCTCGGACACCACCGCGCCCGGTGACACCGCGTTGACGCGCACGCCATACGGACCCAGTTCGCGCGCCAGCGATTTCGTAAGGCCCAGCATCGCGCCCTTCGAGGCGACATAGGGCACATAGCCGTCCCAGCGCCCATTCAGGGTGACCGAGCAGAAATTGACGATCTTGCCGTAACGCTTTTCCTTCATCGCCGGGGCGACAGCCCGGACAAGCGCGAAGGCGGCGGAGGAATTGACCCGGACCTGATCCTCGTATTCCTCCAGCGAAAAATCCTCGAACGGCTTGTTGATGATCAGCGCCGCATTGTTGATGAGGATGACGATGCCGCCATGCGCGCGCGAAAGCGATTCCGCCCGCCGCTCCGCCGCAGCAAGGTCGTTGAGGTCCTCACCGACATAGGTAGCCGTAACGCCATGGGTTACGGCAACATCCGCCGCGAAGGCCGCGCCGCCCTCGGCGCCCGGCCGGTCGAGCAGCAGCAGGCTGGCGCCGGCACGGGCGAGCCGCGCGGCCTGGGCGCGGCCGAGCGTGCCGAGCGCACCGGTGATGAGGACGGTCTTTCCTGAAAGCTCTGTCATGGTCTCCTCACAGAAGGGCATGGACCTCGTCGATCGAGGTTGCAGCGGTCGGCTTGTCGAAGACGATCTCGCCACGCGCCATGGCGACGATGCGGTCGCAGGACTGGAAGACGTGCTGCATGTTGTGCGAGATGAAGATGCCGGTGAGGCCCTGCGCCTTCAGGCCGCGCACAAAGCCGATCACCTTGTCCGTCTCCTTGACGGAAAGATGGTTGGTCGGCTCGTCGAGGATCAGCACCTTGGACTTGAAATGCATGGCGCGGGCGATAGCCACGCCCTGCCGCTGGCCGCCGGACAGTTCGCCGACCAGCGCATCCGGCGAGCGCAGATGCAGGTCGACATCGGCGATGGCCTGCATGCTTTCGGCGCGCATACGCTTCTGGTCCATGAGGCCGACACCGAAGACCGACCATTTCAACGGCTCGCGGCCGATGAAGAGATTGCGGGCGATCGACATGGTCGGCACCATGGAATTGTACTGATAGATCGTCTCCAATCCGTGACGCATCGCGTCCTTCGGGCTGCGCAGATCGACGGTCTTGCCCTCGATAAGCACCTCGCCGGAATCCTGGTGGTGCGCGCCGGAAAGGATCTTGATCAGCGTCGACTTGCCCGCGCCGTTGTCGCCGACAAGGCCGACGGTCTCGCCGGGATGGATGGTGAGGTTGACATTCTTCAGCGCGTGCACGCCGCTGTACCATTTCTGCAGGTTGCGGCATTCGATGACCGGTGTCGTCACTTGTGCGCCTCCACCTTGATCTTGCGGGAGATCTTGCCCATCCAGGCATTGGCGATGACCGCAAACATGGTGAGCACGCCGATGGCGAACTTGAACCAGTTAGCATCGACGCGCGACAGCACCAGGCCATTGTCGATGGTGCGGATGAGCAGAGTGCCGATGATTGCGCCGAAAACCGTGCCGATGCCGCCGGCAAGCGCCGTGCCGCCGATGACGGCCGCGGCGACCGCCTGCAGCTCCAGCCCCTCGCCGATCGAGGGCAGCGGCGAGCCGAGGCGCAACACCTGTAGCAGGCCGGCGAAACCCGCCAGCACCGAGCAAAGCATGAAGCAGGCGATCTTCACGCGCTTGACGGGAATGCCCATCGAGGCCGCCGCCTCGTTGAAGCCGCCGGTGGCGCGGATCCAGTTGCCGAAATTGGTGAGCGACAGCAGCGCCGCGGCAAGAACGGCAATGCCGACGAACCAGACGAAGGACATGCGGAAGAGCGCGCCCTGCCAGATGTAATCCGTAAAGAGCCAGGTCGGCAGATCGGACGGCAGAAGCGGCGGAAAGCCCCCGGATATGACGATGGTGAGCGAGCGGGCGATGAACAGCATGCCGAGCGTGGTGATGAAGCTCGGGATCGAGAATTGCAGCGTCACATAGCCGTTGATGAAGCCGATCACCGCGCAGATGGCAAGGCCGAGCAGCACGGCGGCGGCGAAGGGCACGCCGGAATTGAGGATCACCGCCATCGACATCGGCATCAGCGCGAAGACGGAGCCGACCGACAGGTCGAACTCGCCGCAGATCATCAGGATCGTCACGCCGATGGCGACGAGCGCCATTTCCGGCAGAAGCCCCATGACGCCGCGTACGTTCTCGAAGGAGAGAAGCACGCCGTTCGACTTCACCTGGAAGACGGCAAGAAGGATGATCAGGAGGGCGAGGCCGGCAAGCTCCGGCTTGTCGAGATAGATTTTCAGAAACCGCTTCATGGGCTCCACTCGTGCTTCGGTGCCCCGCCGCATAGGCAAGGCACCGGTTTTCCCATAGGAGCGCCGGATCAGCGCAGGCCCTGCTTTGCCATTTCGAGAATGGTCGGCACGTCCTTGGGCGTGACGATGCCCTGCCCCGTGTCGATGTCCGACGGCGTCAGGCCGGCCGTCTTCCACAGATAGGCCTGCATGACCGGCATGAAGCCCTGTATGTAGGGCTGCTGGTCGACCTGCACCTGCACGTAGCCGGCTTCCATCTGCTGCAGAACCTCCGGCACGAGGTCGAAGCCGCCGAGCAGCACCTTGCCGGGCTCGATGCCCCGGTCCTTCAGAACCTTGGCGACGCCGGCATGCCAGTAGCCAGTGTCGAAATAGGCCGTGGTGTTCGGGTTGGCATTGAGATAGGCGCCGATGCGGTCGGCGGTCAGCGCAAGGTCGGTGGCCGAATCGATGCGCGTGATGGTGATCTCGCGATCGGCATGGGCGGCCTTGTATTCTTCCAGGAACTTCATCACGCCGCCGGCGCGCTGTTCGGACCAGGTCTGGCCCGGCGCGTTGACGCCGACCAGCAGGCTGAGCGGGCCTTCCTTGGGGAAATTCTCCGACTGCGCCTTGGCGAGCGAATAGCCGGCCGCCGTAAAGCCCTGGCCGATGAAAGCCTTGCGTGCATTGCCTTTGGCGCCTTCGCTGTCGTCGACATTGACGGCAAGCACGAGGATGCCAGCATCGACGGCTTCCTTGATCACATTGTCATAGGCCTTGTTGTCGACGATCGCGACGAAGATCGCATCCGGCTTCGTGGCGATCGCCGCCTGCAGGTTGGCGACGGCCTGCTCGACAGCGCCTTCGGTCTGCGTCAGAATCAACTGGCATGAGGCCCCGACCTTCTCGCAGGCGTCGTCATAGCCCTTCTTGACCGATTGCCAGAAGGTGTTCGAGGCGGACGAGTGGCTGATGAAGGCAATGTTGAGGCCTTCCGCGCTGGCGCCCGAGACCATCACCCCCAGGCAGAGGGCCGTTCCTGCAAGAAATTTCCGGATCATCATGATGCGTACCTCCCGTTGAACATCAATCGTGGTTGTTCCGGCGTCACTCCACGCCGTCGAAGAATTCCGTCCGCGCCCGGGCAATCTCGGGCAGCGATTTGAGGATCTCGCGCAGATGCGTGCGCAGCGCCGCTTCGGCCTTGCCGACATCGCCCGCAGCGATCGCATGGACAATGCGCTCGTGCTGCCCGATCAGCCGGCCGATCTGGATATCGTCGACGCTGAGGAAGCGCACGCGGTCCATCTGCGCCTTGACGCTTTCGATGACGCTCCAGGCATAGGCGCGGCCGGCCGCCGCTGCGAGCGTGTGGTGGAAGAGTTCGTCTAGCCGCAGGAAGGTAGCGCGGTCGTCCTGCGGCACCTGCTTCTGCCTTGCGATCTGATCGCGCAGTTCCCGCACGGTCTCGGCCGTATGCTCTGCGGTGACCTGACGCACGATATCGGCCTCGATCGCCTCGCGCACGAAGCGCACGTCCATTACGGAAGCGGTGGAAATCCGCGTCACATAGGTGCCGCGCTGCGGCAGGACCTGCACCAGCCCCTCCTCCGACAGCTTGATGAAGGCCTCGCGCACCGGCTGGCGGCTGATCGACAGGCTTTTGGCGATCTCCGCCTCCGAGATGCGCTCCCCCGGCATCAGCTCGGCTTGGATGATCTGCTCGCGCAAGATGCGATAGACCTGCGGCCCGACGGCCTCGGCGACCGAGAGAACGCGCTGCGGTTTGATGTTCTGCATTCCAGCCTCCCTCACTCCGTCAAAGGCTACTAGCCTACTACCATACGAGTCAAGCGATCAGCGCCGTGCCGGTCACTCCAGCGCCGAAGTCCGGCGCGAGACGTCGAATTTGCGGTCGAGATCCGGCGCAAGATCAATGCCATGGCCCGGTCCGGGCGGCACGGTGATCATGCCGTTCGTCACGGTTGGCAGTTGCGTCGTCAGGTCGGCGTACCAGGTCTTGTAGTAGGCGCGCACGCTTTCCTGCACGAGCGCGTTCGGCGCGTTCAGCGACAGGTGCGTCGAGGCGGCGAGTACCACGGGGCCGGTGCAATCATGCGGGGCCACCGGCAGGTGCCATGCTTCCGCCATGGTGGCGATCTTCTTGGCCTCGGAAAGGCCTCCGCACCAGGAAAGATCGAGCATGACGACGCCGGCAGCATCGGTCTCCATCAGATCACGAAAGGCCCAGCGGGTGGCAAGCGTCTCCGAGGCGCAGAGCGGCGCGCGGCTTGCCGCCGCATAACGCTTGAGGCTGGAGAGCGAATCCATCTTGATCGGATCTTCGTGCCAGAAGGTGGCATAGGGCTCCAGCGCCCGGGCGATCTGGATGGCCGGGGTGAGTTGCCACATGGAATGGAACTCGACCATGATGTCCATGCGGTCGCCGACGCGCTTGCGAATCTTCTCGAAGGGTTCGAGCGCCTTGCGCAGATCCGGCCCGGAAATGTACTGGCCGCCGCTCTTTTCCGCCGCGATGTCGAACGGCCAGATCTTCATGGCCGTGATGCCCTCCGACAGGAGGTCTTCGGCAAGCTCGTCCGCCCGCTCCAGAAAGCCGTTAAGGTCGTCATAGTCGCGCCGCGGGCCACCGATGCCGTAATTGCCGGTCTGCTGGCCCTTGGCCTCGCGCATGTAGGTGTTACCGGCGCAGGTGTTGTAGGTGCGGATCTCGCGCCGCGAGAAGCCGCCGAGCAACTGGGCGACCGGCAGGTTCGTCGCCTTGCCGAAGAGGTCCCAGAGACCGATATCCACCGCCGAATTGCCGCGCATTTCCGCCCCCGTCGAACGGAAGCCGAGATAACCCGTCAGATCCTTGGAAATACGGTCGATCTCAAGGGGATCGCGGCCGAGCAGTTTCGGCGCCACGACCTCGTGGATATAGGCCTCCACGGTCGCAGCCATGAAGAAGGTCTCGCCAAGCCCAACAAGGCCTTCGTCGGTGTGGATGCGCACCCAGAGGATGTTGGCAAAGTCGCGGGCGCGGACGGTTTCAAACGCGGTGATCTTCATGCTCAGTACACTCCCGCTGCCAGCAGCGCCTTCACCGTCAGGTCGAAATGCTCGACCATCGCCTGCTCGCCCGTCGTCGGGTCGCCATTGGCGATGGCCTGGGCGATGGTCATGTGACCGTCGATGCTTTCCTGCCGCGTCTCGTTGCTGGCGCGGCTTGCCCAGCCGATCGGCCAGGTCTGGCGCGTCACCACATGAAACGAGCCGACGATCAGCGAGAACATCGGATTGCGCGACGCTGCGCCGATCGCCTCGTGAAAGGCGATGTCGTGCTCCATGACCTTTTGCGGCTCTTCGAAATCCCGCTGCATCGCTTCGGCCAGCGCAACGATTGCAGCCGCCTCGCGGTCGGTGCGGCGCATGGCAGCAAGCACGACCGTCCGGCGCTCGACCGTGCGGCGGACATCGAAAATCTGCTGGATCGTCACCTGGTCGGTGTGCACGGCATGATCGGTGACCAGCGCCAGCACGTCTGCCCTGGGCGCCGCCACCCGGGGGCGCCGGCCGTTACCGATATCGATCAGCGTCAGCGCGGACAACGACCGATAGGCCTCGCGCACGATGCCACGGGAAACGCCGAGTTTTTCCGCGAAGGCGCCCTCGCTCGGCAGCCAATCGCCGACCTGCAGGCCATTTTCGCGAATATGGATCCGGACGGCATCCATGACGCCGCCGAGCAGCCCCTCGCCGCCCTTCTGACCACTGACCGCATCCGGTTCCGACTTCGATTCCATCGCGCCGCCCTTACCTATCACATAGGTTACTACATACCTCGAAATAGATTTACCGCCAGCTATTGTCAACGTAAATTTCATGGATAGGGAGAGCGGCGCTTGGAGACGGGAATCCGATGCACTACGGCCAGCATCGCCGCCAACGATGTCATCTGGTCCGGCGGGAAACACGCACTCTGCTGGGCGCACATCGGCGGCTAATACGCCCACCGTCACAGGCCGCGCAGCGCGGACATACAGACCCGGCCGACAACCGGGCTATCGAGTGATGAAGCGGCCAGACCCAAGCCTGATGTTTTTACGATCCACAGCGCAGCGTCCTTTCGGTGCGCGAGCACCGGAAGCGCGGAAATTCGCCATTTGCAGACCGGCATCGGCTGAGTATCAATTGGCCTTACAGGCCGCCGAGCAGGACGATATCGGCGGGCATGCCCGGCCTGAGGAAGCCGACGTTTGCCTCCAGCCCCATGAGGCGGCTCGGATTTGCCGTTGCCATCTTCAACGCGTCCTCGAGAGGAACACCCACGACATCGACCAGCCGCCGCAGCGAGGTCGCCATGTCGGTATGCACGCCGGCCAGCGAGCCGATACTGTTCACCAGCTTGCCGCCTTCAAGGCGGATGGTCTCGCCGTAGAGGGTGAAATGATCCGGCCCGTTCCACGTCGACATGGCATCCGAGACGAGCACCATGCGCCCGACCATCGGACGGGAACGGATTGCCAGGCGCAGCACCGCATCGTCCACATGGTGCCCGTCGGCAATGAAGCCACAATAAAGATCGCTGTCGAGCGCGGCGCCCACGACACCCGGCTCGCGCGAGGTGATGGGCGTCATCGCATTGTAGAGATGGGTCACCGCTCGCGCGCCCTCCGCAATCGCGGCCCGCGTCGTCGCGGCATCGGCCGCGGTATGGCCGAGCGAGACGACGACGCCCATCGCGCGCAGCGACGCGATCGTTCCCGGCGGCACGCATTCCGGCGCGAGCGTCAGGAGGACGGGCACATTGGCGGCGCGCAGGCGCCGGACACAGGAAAGCGTATCGTCGTCAATCGGGCGGATGAAGCGTGGATTGTGCGCCCCCTTGCGTGCCACGCTGATATGCGGGCCTTCGAGATGAACGCCGACGATGCCATCCCGCCCGACCGCGGCGATCACGGCTGAGACGGCCTTTTCCATCACCTCGGGCGCATCCGTGATCAGCGTCGGCAGGATGGCCGTCGTGCCGCCCGGCCGATGCGCAGCGGCGATGGCGCGGAGACCATCGGCCGTCGGCGTGCCGTTGACCATGACACCGCCGCCGCCATTGACCTGCACGTCGAAGAATCCAGGCGATGCGAGGCCGTTCGTCCGCCAGACGGGCAGGTCGTCCCGCCCCGCCTCCACAACCGGGTGCAGGTCGTCGATGCGTCCCGCCACGATGCGCACGGCGCGGCCCGTATCGAGCGTCTCGCCGTCGAAAAGCCTCTCCGGCACGAGCCACCACGCCTCGGTCGCGTCGATATCGAAGGGAGCCACGTCCTGCCCGGCGATGACCGTCATCCCGCGGACCTCGCAGACGCCGCATAGTAGGGCGCAAGCGCCGCCTGGATCTGCGCATAGACGAGAGCCAACCGCCAGTCGCGCACGCGCGATGCCAGGCGATCGGCACGCGCAAGAACGCCAGGCGCGAAATATTGCTCCAGCACCATGCGCGGCGGCCGGGTCTCGCCGAGGAGGGACATCAGGCGCTCCACCGCCTGCCGCGCCGCCGGCTGGGTCCAGTAGTAGCGGATGCGGTCGGCATAACTGAAGTGCCGCAGCAGGCGAAGCTGTGCCTCGCCACCGCTGTAATGTTTGCGCCAGTTCGCGGGATCGGCCAGCATCAGGTCCTCCATGACGGCAGGAACACGCGGACGATCCGGCTCCGCACCGATCCAGTCCGACACACCTTCCAGCGCATAGACCGCCTGGCGATAGGCATGGGTCAGCGCCGGACCGACCTTCAGCACCGCGAAATGACGCCGCCCGAGCTCGGGATAGACGTCCGGCGCCTGGTAATCTGTGGAATGAGCCTCGAAACTCAGGCCGGGACGATCGCGCAGCACCGGCGACAGGCGATCGGGCGTTGCCGAATCGAAGGCATGGATGTGGTCCGGCGCAAACTCCAGGCCCGGCTGGACCACGAGGCCCACTGCCCGTTGCCAGGCACCATGAAGCCCCAGGGCCTCGAAATGATCGCGATGCGCCGCGATGGTGGCCTCTGCGCTTTCCGGCGTCGTCGGGGCGATGCCCTGCCCGCCCTCCTCCGCCCGGGCACCGCCGGGCGGCGGCACTTCCGTGCCATACATGTAGCTCAGCGACGACGGGTCGTCAGTGGCGGCCTCGCAGACGCCCGCAAGTTCGGCCGCCCGCGCGGCGCTGACCGCATCGGCCACCTGGGCAGGCTCACCCGCGCAGCCTTCCGAGCAGTCGAGATGGATCTTGGTAAAACCGGCACGCACATAGGCCGCCGCGAGGTCCCGCGCATGCGCCATCGCCACATCGGCCGGCTGGCTGCGCCACACCTGCGGCCCGAGATGGTCGCCGCCGAAGAGCAGTGGCTGGCCCGATGCGCCGACGCGATCGCGAATCTCGTGCACGAAGCGGATGAAATCGGCCGGTTGCATGCCGGTGTAGCCACCGAACTGGTTGACCTGATTGCTCGTCGCCTCGACGAGCAACGGAACCCCATGCTCTTCGGCGAGAAGAAGTGCGGCGGCGATGACATCCGGATGCGCCGAACACACTGAGGGCATGGTCTCGCCCGAACCCGCGCGGTTGCGGGCGATCAGAGCACGCAGCTCCTTCATGGCCGGCCCTCCCGCAGCGATTGGCGGGCAAGGATGGCCGCGCCCCGGGTTCCGCTGGCGTCGCCATGCAACGCGATCCGAAAGACGGGGCTGCGCACGCCCGGCAGCTTGTGCGCCTCGAAGGCCGCGGCAAGGTCGTCGGCAAGGCCAGCCATGCGCGACAGGCCGCCGCCGAGCACGACGCAGTCCGCGTCGATCGTCAGCTGGATCGTGTGAACGAGTTCGCAGAGCAGGTCGAGCCAGATGTCCAGCACGGACCGCATCGCCGCGTCGCCTCCGGCCGCAGCCACGACGATCTCCTCCGCCCGCAGCGGCCGGCCGGCGACGTGCTGCGCGATGCGCGTCAGGCCGGGGCCGGACACGTAGGTCTCGTAGCATCCGGTGCGTCCGCAACCGCAGGCGACGAGCGGCAGGCCGTAAGTCGCCACGCGCTCGGCCGGCAGGCCAAAATGGCCGACCTCGCCGGGAAGCCCGTTGAGGCCCTTCGCCAGCCGGCCATCGACGCAAACACCACCACCGACGCCCGTGCCGAGAATGAGGCCGAAGACGGTGCGATGGCCCTCGCCCGCTCCACCATTGGCTTCCGACAGGGCAAAACACTTGCAGTCGTTCTCCACCGGCACGCGGCGGCCGAGGCACGCCGAAACGTCGGCGCCAAGGCTGCGCCCGGTCGCCGGCAGATTGGAGGTCACCGAAAGCCCGGTCGCTGCATCGATCAGCCCCGGCAGGCCGATGCCGATGGCGGCAAGGTTGTCGGCTTTTGCCTCAAGCCAGCCGGCCTGCTCGGCAATCGCCGCCACGAGGTCGTCGTAGCTGTCCTTGCGGGTATCGATCCTGCGCTTTTCGATCGGCTGCAAGTCGTCCCCGAACAACGCCGCCTCGATCTTCGAACCACCGACATCGATGGCGCCATAGGCGGCCGGGGCGGGCTTCGGCAGGTCGTAGAGCGTCACGCCGGCAACGACACGGGTAAGGTTCCGGCCGGCAAAGGGGTCATCGACCGCAAAACCGAGCCGGTCCGACCAGATCACGGCCAGCATCTGCGCAACGATGACATGCAGCACGGAACCCCAGGCATCGTTACCGATGGCGGGCACGTCGATATCAGCGCCGCCCGTCGCCGCGCCGAGCCGCACGATGGCCTGGGGACCGAACTGCACGGCAATCTCCCGGGCAAGGTCGATGTCATAGGCCTGCGTGAACGGATCGGCCGATTGCAGGACGAAGACCAGCGTATTCTTGTTCACCACCGCCTTCGGGCCGTGGCGAAAGCCGAGCGTCGAATCCCAGGACGTGGCGATGCCGCCGGCCGTCAGCTCCAGCACTTTGAGTGCACATTCCCGCGCCGAGCCAATCAGCGGACCGGAACCGAGGAAGACGACGCGCTCGGGCGTGGCGAGCCTAGCAAGATCGGCAAAACCGCGGCCGATCAGTCCCTCCGCCGCATCGGCAAGGCGCGCCAGCAGCGCGGTCGGCTCGTCCGGCGGGGCGGGATCGAAGCAGGCGAGCGCCGAAAGCAGCATCGTCGTGTAGCTGGAGGTCATGGCGAAGCCGCGGTCGTTCGTTTCCGGCGGGAGCAGGATCGTCCGTTGTTCGCCCGGCCCCGGCCCCATCGGCCGCGCCAAAGCGCTCTCGGCGTTGCAGGTGATGTGCAGGCGGTCGGCCTCGGGCGCATGCGCATCCAGCAGCCGGAGGGTGCCAAGGGTTTCCGAACTGTTGCCGCTGCGGCCGAAGGAAACGACCAGCCTGCGTGCGCCGGGCCTCAGGAAGCTCAACGGGCTCGACACGAGGTCCGTCGTCGGCACGGCGCGGAAGCGCGCAGGGCCGGCGGCGCGGTTGAGATAGGATGCCAGCGTCTCGCCGATGAAGGCGGAGGTGCCGGCACCGCAGAACCACACCTCATCATGCGCGCGGCTTGCCAGCCATGGGCGGATTTCGGCGGCAATGCCGGCAAGTTCGGGGGCGAAAGCCCGCCAGACCGCGGGCTGCTGGCGGATTTCCCGCGTGGTGTCCCAGCGGTCGAGGCCGGGGATGGCGGTGGAAGCGCTTTGCGACGTCATTTTGCAGTCTCTTCGATTGGTTCCACGCGGTGAACGGCAACGCCCCGCGCCTCGATCGCGGCGACCACGTCGTCGCCAAGACCGGTATCGGTGATGATCGTGTGGATGCGCTCGATCTCGCAGAAGCGGTGCAGGCCGGGCGCACGGAACTTCGTCGAATCCGCCAGCACGACGACACGCCGCGAAACCTGGATCATCGCCGTGTTCTGGTGCGCTTCATCCTCGTTGAAGGTGCTGAGGCCGGAGGCGGGATCGATGGCGTCGGCACCGAGATAGACGGCGTCGAAATGCATGTTGGCAAGCGTGTTCTCCACCATGCGGCCGGAGAGCGAGCGCGATTCATGGCGCAGCACGCCGCCCGGCAGCATGATGGAATGCTGCGTTGCCCCGCGCAGCGCATCGACGATGTTGAGGCCGGTGGTCATCACCGCCAGCGGGTCGGCATCGCGAAGCGTTTCAGCGAAGAGCTGGGCGGTCGAACCGGAATCGATGATGATCGAGCGGTCCGTGCCGATCAGCGTGCGCGCGTGGCGCGCAATGGCACGCTTCAGTGCGAGGTTGACCACGGCCTTGTCGGTGATCTGCGGCTCGAGGAACGAGCTGCGCTCGGCTGCCGGCCCGTTCGCCAGCGCCATGGCAAGCGCGATGCGGAAATCCGGAATGCCCTTGTAACCGTAGCGACGGCAGAAGCGGATAACGGAGGGCTCGCTCACCTCCGCGGCGGCGGCAATCTCCTGCACCGGCTTGTGCATGAAGCCCTCCGGCGCGGCGAGCATGTACTGCGCCACCCGCCGGAAGGTCTTGTTGAGTTCCGGCAAATCGGCGGAAACGGTCTCGATCAGGGTCTGGCCGGGTGGGGGAACAGAGGTCAAGGCACACTCCTTTCGACCAGACTGCCGGGCTGCGCACCGGCCTCTCGCATCCGGTAACGCAAGTTGCGGCCCATCGCATCAAAGAGTTGCAGGCGCTCCTGCGCCAGCGTGAAGGAGAGCCGATCGCCGGCCCTGACACCCGCCTGGCCGGCAAGCTTTGCCGTCAGGGCCTGGCCGTCCGCCAGCCGGCCGTAGACGATGGTCTCGCCGCCAAGCTGTTCCACCACCTCAACCGTCGCGCTCAGTTCGCCGCCGTCGGACGCGGTCATATCCTCCGGGCGGACGCCGAGCTCCAGCCCCTCCAACGGTGAAGGTACGGCCGAGGGCGGCAGGTCGAGGGCAACACGCCCGGCGCCGGGAAGCGTACCCGTCACCCTCCGCCCCTCATTGGCAGCCGAAGCGAAGCGGATGAAGTTCATCGGCGGCTGCCCAAGGAAGCCGGCGACGAAACGGTTGATCGGGTTGTTGAAGAGTTCGAGCGGCGCGCCGACCTGCTCGATAATCCCCTGCCGCATCACCACCATGCGGTCGGCAAGCGTCATGGCCTCCACCTGGTCATGCGTCACGTAGATCATGGTGTTGCCGAGCTTGGCGTGGAGCTTGGCCAGCTCGACGCGCATCTCGCCCCTGAGCGAGGCATCGAGATTGGACAGCGGCTCGTCGAACAGAAAGATGCGCGGATTGCGTGCCAGCGCCCGGCCGATCGCCACGCGCTGGCGCTGGCCGCCGGAAAGCGCCTTCGGCTTGCGGTCGAGCAGCGCCTCCAGCTTGAGGAGTTTTGCCACCTCGATCACGCGCGCCCGGATGTCCGGTTTCGGCGTGCCCGCGATCTTCAGGCCGAAACCGATGTTCTCGGCGACCGTCATGTGCGGATAGAGCGCGTAGGACTGGAAGACCATGGCGACGCCCCGTTTCACCGGATCGGCCGCGGTCATGTCCTCACCGTCGATGGCGAGGGTGCCGCCGCTGATCGGCTCCAGTCCGGCAATGCAGCGCAGCAGCGTGGACTTGCCGCAGCCCGACGGCCCGACCAGCACGACGAACTCGCCGCTCGAAATGGCAAGGTCGGCGCTGCGGATGATCTCCAGGCTGCCATAGGATTTGCGAAGCTCGCGGATCTCGACCGTCGTCATCAGTTCGTCCCGTCTTCGAGCACGACCCGCATGCGGAAATCGAGATGTTCCGGCAAAGGGTTGGCCCTGTTGTGCGTTTCCAGTTCGGCGGCAGTGGGCGCGCGGCCCAGCCGCTGTTCCAGTCGACCCGTCTGCAGGGCGTGCCAGAGGTCGGCCGAAAGATCCTCGCCTTCGCGGATGGTCGCGAACTCGACCGCCAGCAGCGCTTCCAGCGTATCGAGATCACCCCGCGCCGCCGCCACCGAGGCGCGGGCGAGCACGATGCGCTCCTGCGCTGCGACGGCCTCCGGAAGGTCGGCCAGGAAGGTTTCAAGCGCGGCGGACCGGTCGGCACGCAGCAGGAACTGCACGATCTCGACAGCCAGCTCGGCCGGGGCATCCTCGGCCTTCCAGGCGGCAAGATAGAGCCGCTCGGCCTCCGCGCCGTTCTCCGTGATCAGAGCCTGCTGGCGCAGCCCCAGCCAGCTTGGGTGCGCCGCCGTCGAGCGCGCGAATAGGTCGCGCGCCGTTGCCACGTTCTCGCGGTCGAGCGCGGCGATGCCGAGCAACAGCTCATGCAGCCATGTCTTCCCCTGTGCTTCGGCGCTGCGCTCCAGCGCTGCGACCCAGGCGTCCGAAACCGCAAGGTCGGCGGGAACACGGGCCAGGTTGGCTGCAGAGATCTTGCCGCTTTCTGCAAGGTCGTCCCAGAGGTCGGCGGTCCGGTCGACGGAGAAATCGAGGCCTGCGGCAAGCGGCTTGCCGGTGAGTTTTTCCTGCCGGCCGCCCCAGGGCGAGCCCGCGGCAAGGCGACGATCGACCGGCATCTGCGACAGGCGCGCCAGGAACCCGTCGACTTCCGTGAGGTCGGCCTGCGGGAAACGCCGATCCACCGCCTCCGCCGTCGCGCGTTCAGCGATCGCATAGCTCTCGCAATGGGCTGCGGCCGGATCGACCGACAGGCCGCCATAGACCTCGGTCCAGCGCGTTTCGCTTTCCGCAGCCAACACGAAGCGCTGGTTCTGCGTCGGCGTGATGCCGGCCTGGATCTCGATGTAGTCGCCCTCGTCCTTGCGCGCGAGATAGTCCATCCAGTGCTGCCCGCCGGCCGCCGTGCCGAAATAGAAGAACTTCCGGCCCTTCAGGCCCGATGTCGCCGTCTGCGCAAGGCCGGTGCCCGTCTTGTCGAGGGCGGCAATGAACAGGCGCTTTGCATCAGGCTTGCGGAAGAAGACCGATGTCGCCCCCTTCCAGAGGCCCGGATAGGAGCCATCGAAGCGCGCCGGATCGGGAAAAGCGAAGCGCGCAAGCTCGTTGCCCGGCAGGACATGTTCGATCGCATAATCCGCAGGGCTGATGACGCGCATGCCGGCACTCGCCGGTACGGCGACATTGGTCCACCAATAGGCGTGTTTTTCCACCGGCGCGGCATTGACGATGCGCCCGTGCACATAGAGCCGGTCCTCGCCCGCCGGCAGGAAGAGATCGATCTGCCAGGTGGCCTCGACGATACGGTCGAACTCGTAGATGCGCAGCACCGGGCCGCGCTCCGTCTCGACGACGCCGGCAAAGACCGGAGCCGCGGTGAAGGGCGTATGGCCGGGGATAAGCCCGTTCCACTCGATACCGCCGGAAAACCAGGCGTTCAGCGCAGCCAGATTGGCCGGCTGGAAGACGGGATTGCGGAAGACGAGATCGCGGCCGAGCGCGTAGTCGTAGAGCTGCATGATGCGCCCGCCATATTGCGGAGCGACAGCGATGCGCAGCCGGCCGTTGTCGAGCACGATCAGCGGCATGTCTGCGGGCTGCTGTGCGCGGTCGTAGTCGTCATAGACGCGGTAGGGCAGGATGGAATCCTTGCCCCAGTCGAAGGCGTTGGCGCTTTCTTCCGCGGTAAGGCCGCGCGACGGTGGTGTCGCCTTGTCCGGGATCGGCTGCTGCCAG
This sequence comes from Shinella sp. SUS2, assembly GCF_001262505.1. Taxonomy (GTDB): domain Bacteria; phylum Pseudomonadota; class Alphaproteobacteria; order Rhizobiales; family Rhizobiaceae; genus Shinella. The sequence continues at coordinate 440,560 of NZ_KQ410732.1, read as the reverse complement.
CGCAGGCGCGGCAGTCGGCTCGGGTCGCCAAGATGGGACATCGGCAGGGTCACGACCGTTTGCTCGATTGTCGTAACGCCCTCGGCGCGGGGTTTCTGCAGGGTCTGGTTCACTTGACGCCTCCCATGGTGATACCGCTGATCATCCGCTCGGAGAGGATGATGAAGAGAATGATCGTCGGCACCATCACGATGGTGACGCCGGCGAAGAGGCCGGCCCAGTCGCCGCCCGAATATTGCATGGACGTGATCAGCGAATAGATGCCGAGCGAGAGCGTCCGGTTCTCCGGGCTGTTGAGGAGCACGAGCGAGAGCTGGTACTCGTTCCACAGGCCGACGAAGTTGAGGATCGCGACCGTGGCGATGCCGGGGCCGGCGAGCGGCAGCATGACGTGCCGGAACACCTGGAAATCCGAGCAGCCGTCGATGATCGCCGCTGATTCCAGTTCGGACGGCAGCGAGGCGAAGAAGCCTTCCAGCACATAGATGCTGAACGGAATGGAAAGCGCCACATAGACGAGGGAGAGCCCCGTCAGGCTGTCCCCGAGCCTCAGCGTCGTCATGATGACGAAGAGCGGCACGAAGAGCAGCGGGATCGGCACACCCATGCCGAAGGCAAAGAAGTTCGACAGCGCCGCCCGCCCGGCAAAGCGCCCGCGGCTCAGCACATAGGCGGCCGGTACCGAGACGAGGAGCAGGGCGATGACCGAGACGGAAGTGACGATCAGGCTGTTGAGGAAATAGTCGCCGAAGCGGCTGTTCACCCAGGTCTTGACGTAGTTGCCCCAGGCGGGATCAAGCGGGATCGACCAGGGTTTTCCGAAAAGATCACGGTTGCGCTTCAGTGAGGCGAGAATGATCCAGAGCACGAAAAAGACAGAAAGGGCCGACCAGCCACCAATCACGAGATAGGAAAACCCGCGTTTTGCGCCGCGCAGCGTCAGAAGCTTGCTCATCTCAATACTCCACGCGTTCGCGCTTGAAGACGACGCGCAGCAGCACGATCGTGACGAGAGTCAGGAAGAAGAGCGCGACGCCGATGGCGGTCGAATAGCCGAGCGCATAGACCGGTTCACGCTGGCCGAAACCCATGATGTAGAGGTAGATCGCGGGCGTATAGAGGTTCTGGTCGATGTTCGGGCCACCGAAAGCGTAGGGGAACTCGACGATCTTGATGGCATGGATCGACCACAGCACCAGCGTGATCAGGATGACGTCCCAGATCATCGGCAGGGTGATGAGGCGGAAGATCTGAAAGGTGCTCGCACCCTCGAGCCGTGCGGCCTCATACATGTCGATCGGCACCTTGTCCGCACCGGCGAGGATGAGGATCGTGTAGAAGCCCGCCGAGATCCAAACGAGGCCGACCATCATGGCGAAGAAGACGTTCTCCGGCGCCGTCCAGGAGATGGAGGCAAGTCCCGTGAGGCCGAGCGCCTTCAGGAGGCTGGTCAACAGGCCGTAGCGCGGCATGAAGACGAAGGACCAGAAGGTCGTGATCGCAACGACCGCGATGATGTTCGGCAGGAAGATCAGCGCGCGAAACAGTTTCTTGCCCCACAACCCCGAATTCAGGAGCATGGTGAAGACAAAGGCGAGCCCGAAGGTGGCAATGCCCCCCACGACCATGATCAGCGACATGTTGCGCAGCGCCTGCCAGAAGATCGGATCGGCGAGGAGACGCGTATAATTGCCGAGCCCGACCCAGACCGGCGTGTCGCCGAAGCCTGATGTCTTGAACAGGCTGAGATAGAAGGCCTGCAGCGCCGGAAAGATCAGCAGGCCGAGATAGAGGATGAGGGCGGGCGCCAAAAACGCCACCACCATGCGTCGCCTCATCATCGCGTCGTCTCCATTGGGCAAAATGTTTGATCGTCACAAGGCCGGCCGGGGCGGCGCAGGCGCATCGCCCCGGCTTGCTGAAAGGGCCTTATTGCTGGCTTGCCCAATGAGCCTTGGTCCGCTCGACGAGGATCTTGACGAAATCCTCCGGCGTGGACTGGGCAAGGAACATCTTGCTGAATTCGGGCGTCAGCACCGTCGCGTTGAATTCCGGATAGGAGACGCCGAGACCGCCGCCAAAGCCGGAAAGTGCCGTCGCGTTCTTCGCCGAGGCATAGGCATCCGCCAGCACCGGCGGCCATTCGACGCCATCACGCACCACGCCAACGCCGCCATCGGCAACGAGGATCGACTGCGCCTCCTCACTGAGGAGATAATTGACGAAACCGGCAGCCTCCTTGGCGTTCGGCGAATTCTTAAGAACCATCACAGACACGAGGCCGACCTCGATATCCGTCACCTTGCCGGCACCGCCCGCAACGGCCGGGAAATTGAAGGCGCCCCAGGGGAAATCGGCACCGGCCGTCTCCGTCAGCTCCGTCGGAAGCCAGGAGCCGACAAGTTCGCCCATCGTGTCACCGAGTGCGATCGTCTGCTGGCCGGCCGGATACTGGAAACCGCGCGCATCTTCCGCGATGCAGCCGGCATCCCAGAACTTGCGGGCCGTCTTTGCAGCCTCAAGCACGGCCGGATCGGACCAGCCCGAGCCGTCCTTGACCTCGAAGGCCTTGATCATGGCATCCGAGCCCTTGGCACGCGACAGGAGATGCGAGAAGTACAGCACCTGGTAGAAGCCGACATTGCCCTCGGTCACCAGCGCATGCTTGCCGCTTTCCTTCAGCTTGCCGCACAGGGTGAAGAGCTCGTCGAGGGTCTGCGGAACGCTACCGCCGGCCTCGGTCATCATCTCCTTGTTGTACCAGATGTTGACGGTGTTGTAGATGTAGGGAACCTGAACGATCTTGCCGCCGGTGGCGTAGAGATCGAGCACGCCGGGCAGGAGGGCTGCTTTCGTATCGCCAAGCTCCGCCGCGATCTCGTAGCCAAGCCCTTCCTTCTGCAAACCACCAGCCAGCTGGTCGCCATCCTGGTCGGCAAAGTCGACCTGCGTGCCGGCCTGAAGCGCCGCGCGCAGCTTGGTCTGGTTCTGGCGACCGTTCCAGACGACCTTGAAGGTCGTGTCCGGGTTCGCCTTGGTATAGTTGTCCATGACCTTGCGCAGAGCGGCGGCCTGCGGCTCGGGCTCGTTCCACATCGACCAGAAGACCAGTTCGGCTGCATTGGCGGCGCCGATGCCCGCCATCATGCCGAGCGACAGCGCGGCAGCGGCGGCAGAGCGCCATAAGATCGTGTTCACCATTCACTCCTCCCAAATCGAAAGCGCGCCGGTTTGTCCTGCTATGCGCGGCTTCGTGGGGGCAGTTAGAGGGAGAATCTGAAATTTTGCAACATAAAAATCTCGCAAACTTTCAGTTTTGTAGTTTTATTACATTTGACGATTTGGCGGGGGCAAAGGTCGCATCCGGCTCGACGCCCCGCGTGAAAATCGGGCATGCTCGAGGCAATGCTTCTTGCCGCGCCCTCCTCAGAACGGACCGTCCATGACCGATCGCCCCTTCACCGTCATCGAAAACCAGTGGATCACGCTTGCCGACGGCACCCGGCTGGCTGCACGCATCTGGATGCCGGACGGCGCGGAGGCGGATCCCGTACCCGCCGTCTTCGAATTCCTGCCCTACCGCAAGCGCGACGGCACGAGCCCGCGCGATGAATCGACCTATCCCGTCTTCGCCGCCGCCGGCATTGCCGGCGTGCGCGTCGATATCCGCGGCTCCGGCGAATCCGACGGCGTCATCGACGGCGAATATACCCCGCTGGAGCTCGCCAATGCCTGCGAACTGATCGCGTGGATTGCGGCGCAGCCCTGGTCGAACGGATCGGTCGGCATGATGGGCATCTCCTGGGGCGGCTTCAACTGCCTTCAGGTCGCCGCCCTGAAGCCGCCGGCGCTGAAGGCCGTCATCTCCATCGCCTCCACCGTGGATCGCTACAACGACGACATCCACTACAAGAACGGCACGCATCTTTCGGCCCAGCTTTCCTGGGCCGCCACCATGCTCGCCTATCAGTCCCGCTCGCCCGACCCTGCCATCGTCGGCGAACGCTGGAAGGCGATGTGGCTGGAGCGGCTGGAGAACGAACCCTTCTTCCTGGAGGAATGGCTGCAGCACCAGCGCCGCGACGCCTTCTGGAAGCACGGCTCCATTTGCGAGGATTTCGCCGGCTTCCCGGTGCCAGCCCTCGTCATCGCCGGCTGGGCGGACGGCTATCGCAGCACGCCGCTGAAGGCCGTCGAGGGTCTCGGCGACAAGGCCAAGGCGCTGATCGGCCCTTGGGTGCATAAATATCCGCACTTCGCCTGGCCGAAGCCGCGCATGGATTTCCATGCGGAAGCCATCGCCTGGTGGAACCGCTGGCTGCGCGGCGAAGAGAACGGGGCGGAGGAAACACCGCAGGTGCGCGCCTATATCCAGGACGCCCCCCGCCCGGCGCTCCGCCGCGAGGCCGATCCCGGCTTCTGGATTGCCAAGGATCGCTGGGAGGCGCCCGACATGGCGACCTTCTACGTCGAGCAATACGGCACCCTAACCCCCGGCATGCCGATCGCCGGCGCCAGCGGCTACGACCGCACGCTGAAATCCCCGCTCGACACCGGCATCATGGCCGGCGAATGGTTTACGCTGAAGCCGGATGCGGAGATGGCGCTCGACCAGCGCCTCGATGACGCCGGCTCGCTGGTGATCGAAACCGCGCCGCTCACGGTAGCCGAAGACTTCCTCGGCCGGCCCGTGCTGGAACTCGACATCGCAACGGACGCCGATATCGCCAATCTCTGCGCCCGCCTCGTCGATCTGCATCCGGACGGAACGGCGACGCGCGTCACCTTCGGCGTGCTCAACCTCGCCCACCGCGACGGCAACGCCGAACCGAAGGCGATGCCGAGGGGCAAAAAAGTCCATGTCCGTCTCATGCTCGACGCCATGGGCTACCGTTTCCGCGCCGGACATCGCATCCGCCTGTCGCTCTCGACCTCCTACTGGCCGATGGTGCTGCCGCCGCCGACGAATGCCGGCGTGACGATCGATCTTGCCTCGCTCGGCCTCGCCCTGCCGAAGCTCGGCGCCCACCGGGTCATCGCACTCCCCGAACCGGCCAATCCCGATCCGCTGCCGAAATATACCGAGCTTGCCCCCGCCGAGACCGTCCGCGGGGTCGAGCGCGACCTGACGAACGGCCTCACCGAATATACGATCTACGAGGACACCGGCCTCTACGAGCACCCCGGCACGGGCCTTGCCACCCGCCAGCTGCGCGACGAACTCTGGTCGATCGCCGAAAACGATCCGCTTTCGATGACCGGCACCGCCGTCTGGACCTGCGACATGCAACGCCCCGGCTGGTTCGTGCGCACCCTCTCGACCGCGACCATCGCCTGCACGGCGACGGACTGGCTGATCTCGGCCAGCGTGCGCGCCTATGAGGGGGAGGTGCAGATCTTCGAGAAGACGTTCGAACGGGCGGTCCCGCGCGACTTCATGTAGAGGAGCGACAATTTCCACCAAAAAAAACCGTTTATCAGCGGCTTGCGCGAGTTTCCTAATGAAAGTCGCGGGATTTGACGCGGATGGTCTGCACTGCCTCGCGGGTTTCCGGCTGGGCCGCATCGCCACGCCGGCCGATGGTGGCGAAGTCGGCCGAAAGATCGGTGAGGTGCTGCGCGACGATGTGCACCACCTCCCCCTCCCGCTGGATATATCCTTTGACGGCGATCATCGGCGCACTCATCACGATGGGACGATAGGCGAGGAAAACCTTGCGCCAGACAACCAGATTGGCAATGCCCGTCTCGTCCTCCATCGTCACGAAGATGACGCCCTTGGCTGAGCCCGGCTGCTGGCGGACGAGCACGATACCGGCCGTCTCGACTTTCTGGCGGTCGCGAAGCCGCGTCGCATCGGCGCAGGAAAGCAGGCGGCGGCGCGCAAGGCTCTCCCGCAGGAAGCTGACCGGATGGGCCCGGAGCGTCAGGCCGACGCGGCCATAGTCCTCCACCACCTCGCCGCCCGCCACCATGGGCCGCAGCGTCACCACCGGCTCCGTCAATTCCGGCACGACCACGGCCTCCCGCTCGGCCGCCGCGGAAAACAGCGGCAGCGGTTCGTCCCGCAAACCACGGAGCGCCCAGAGCGCCTCGCGACGGGAGAGTGCGAGCGACGGCCGGAAGGTATCCGCCTCGGCGAGCCGCACCAGCGTGTCGGATGCCAGCTTGGTGCGGCGCCACAGATCATCGACAGAGGCAAACGGCTCCTCACCTCTTTCCGCAACAAATCTGGCCATCTCCTTGTTATCAAGCCCCTTCACAAGCCGTAATCCGAGTCGAACAGCAAGGCGCCCCGCCTCTGCCGGCTCCAGCGTGCAATCCCAGCGGCTGGCATTGACACAGACCGGCCGCACCTCCACCCCATGCTCGCGTGCATCGCGCACGATCTGCGCCGGGCCGTAAAATCCCATCGGCTGGGAATTGAGCAGGGCCCCGCAGAAGATCTCCGGGTGATGGCACTTCATCCAGGCCGAGGCATAGGCGATGATCGCGAAACTGTAGGCATGGCTCTCCGGGAAACCATAGGAGCCGAACCCTTCGAGCTGGCGGCACATTCGTTCGGCAAAGTCGCGGGTGTATCCTTTGCCAACCATGCCATTGGTCAATTCGTCCCGGAACTTGTCCACGCCACCCGTTTGCTTGAAGGTCGCCATAGCGCGGCGGAGTTGATCGGCCCGGCCTGGCTCGAAGCCGGCGCATTCGATCGCCACCTGCATCGCCTGCTCCTGAAACAGCGGCACGCCGAGGGTTCTTTTGAGGACCTTCTCGAAAGCAGCCTTGGGATATTCCACCTTCTCCAACCCCTGCCGCCGCCGCAGATAGGGATGCACCATGTCCCCCTGGATCGGCCCCGGCCGCACGATCGCCACCTGGATGACGATGTCATAAAATTCCTTCGGCTTGAGGCGCGGCAGCATGGACATCTGCGCCCGGCTCTCGATCTGAAAAGTGCCGATCGTGTCGGCCTTTGAAATCATCTCGTAGGTCGCGGCATCGCCCGCGGGGATGGTGGCCAGCGTATAGCTCTCGCCCTTGTGCTCTTGCAGGAAATCGAAGGCGCGGCGCATGCAAGTGAGCATGCCGAGCGCCAGCACGTCCACCTTCATGAAGTTGAGATACTCGATGTCATCCTTGTCCCACTCGATCACCTGGCGCGCATCCATCGCCGCCGGCTCGATCGGCACGAGATTATCCAGCCGGTCGCGGGTCAGCACGAAACCGCCGGGGTGCTGCGAGAGGTGGCGCGGCGCGTTGAGCAACTGGCGGGCGAGCTCGAACAGCAGCCGGATACGGCGGTCATCCACATTGAGCCCGACCGCATTGGCATGGCCTTGCGGCAAGTCGTGCGACCAGCCCCAGACTTGCGAAGAGAGTGCCTTCAACACGTCCTCCGGCATGCCGAGCGCGCGTCCGACATCCCGCATGGCCGCGCGCGAGCGATAACGGATGACGGTGGCGCAGAGTGCCGAGCGGTCCGTACCGTAGGTATCGTAGATCCACTGGATCACTTCCTCCCGGCGCTCGTGCTCGAAATCCACGTCGATATCGGGCGGCTCGCCGCGCTGTTCCGAGACGAAGCGCTCGAAGAGAAGGCTGCCATTCTCCATCGGGTCGATCGCCGTGATCCCAAGGACGAAACAGACGGCGCTGTTTGCAGCCGATCCCCGACCCTGGCAGAGGATCGGGACCGGCAGGTTGCGGGCATAGTGGACGATGGAATTCACGGTGAGGAAATAGGGCGCGTATTCCATCTTCTCGATGAGCCGCAATTCGTAGAGAAGCTTGTCGCGCACCGTCTCCGGCACGCCGCCGGGATAGCGCCTGGCCGCCCCCTCCCAGGTATATTTCTCAAGCGCTTCCTGCGGCGTCAGATGCGAATATTCCTTCTCGTCCGGATACTGGTACTTCAGCTCGGCCAGCGAGAACCGGCAGCGTTCGACAATCTCCAGCGTCCGCCGCAGCGCCTCCGGATAGCGCTTGAAAAGCCGGTGCATTTCCTCCGGCGGCTTCAGGTAGCGATCGGCGTGACGTTCACGCAGGAAGCCGGCATTGTCGATGGCGACGTTGTGGCGGATGCAGGTGACGATGTCCTGCAGCATGCGCCGGGCGGGTTCGTGATAGAGCACGTCATTGGTGACGACGGTGGGAACGCCATGGCGGGCGGCGAGGTTGGAGAGGTCGAACAATCGCAGTTGGTCGTTCGGCCGGCGGCGGAGCGTGAGGGCGAGGTAGCAGCGGTCCCTGAAATGCTCGCGCAGGCGGCGCAGATGAAAGGCGGCGGTCTCGCCCGCCTCGTCGGGCACCAGCACGGCAAGAAGGCCCTCGTTCCAGTCGACGACGTCGGACCAGTCGAGATGGCACTTGCCCTTGCCGGCCTTCTTCTTGCCGATGGTGAGCAGGCGGCAGAGACGGCCATAGGCGGCGCGGTCGGTCGGGTAGACGAGCAGCGACATGCCATCGACAAGGTCGAGCCGGCAGCCGACCACCAGCCGCACCTTCGAGGCATTCGCCGGGAGTTCGCGCGACGCCTTGAAGGCCTGGACGACGCCGGCAAGGCTGTTGCGGTCGACGACGGCCAGTGCCTCGATGCCAAGGGCGCTTGCCTGCGCGAACAGGTCAGCGCAGCTGCTCGCCCCGCGCAGGAACGAGAAATGGGATGTGACCTGAAGCTCGGAATAACGCGGTTTCATGCGAAAATCCCGTGCAGGAACCAGCGACCGGCCCCGCTTGCCGCCTGCTCTTCATTGCCGGAGCGGAAGAGCCAGAAGCGCGCTCCCTCGGCGTCTTCCACCTGGAAATAATCCCGCACGGCCGCCAGTTCCGCATCGCGCTTCCACCATTCGCCGAAGATGCGCTCCGGCCCATCGGCCCGCTTGACCAGCCGCCGCACGCCCCGCCAGGTGAAGGAGGCGGGCGGATGGTCGGGCAGGAGCGCCATGACCTCGACCGGCTCCGGCCGGGCCAGAAGGCGCGCAGGACGCGGCCAGCGGCTTGGCCAGGTCACCCCGGTTTCGGGCGAAAGCGGCGGAATGCGGCGGAAGGAACGTTCCGGCACGTCGCTTTCGACCGGGGCGATGCGGTAGAGGCGCGCGGCACCGATGCGGTTGACGATCACGTCGACAAGGCCGGCAAGGTCCGCTTCCTCCGCCTCAATCAGGGAGGAGACGGCCTGCTGCAGGACGAGCGGTTCGGCCAGCGTCGCGGTCAGGTCCATGATCTCGATGCCGAAGCCGGGATCGATCGTCTCGAGACGGTCCGTCAGGAGACGGATGAGCTGTCTTTCGTCGCGCACGGCCCGTGCCGTGCCGATACGGATCGCCTGGAGGGAATTGTCGACACGATGGAAGAGGAGATCGAGCCGGCGGGCACCGAGACCGCGTTTTTCCAGCGCCGCACAGAGATCGTGCACGAGGCTGGCCGTGTAGCGCGCGATGGTTTCGGGTGCGCCGATCGGCTCACCGAAAACCTTCCGGACGGTGACGAGCTCCGGGTCGCGCAGCGGATCGACGGGTTCCGAAATCCGGCCCTGGAGCTGGTCGAGCCGGCGGCCGAGAAGCGGGCCGAAGCGCAGAACGAGCGGCGCGCGCGGCACGGCCAGCACCTCACCGATCGTAGAGAAGCCGAGCACGTGGAGACCAGCCACCGTTTCCGGCGCTATCCGCAATCCCGTGACCGGCAAGGGCGACACGGCCTCACCTGCCCTGCCCGGCGGAATGATACAGACAGGATCGGCGAGGAAGCGGGCGGCGGCATGGGCCGCGCCCCAGCTGTCGGCGATGGCGGCGCGGGCAAAGATGCCGGAGGCGGCAAGACGATTGACGAGGCCGGTCAGCATGTGCGCTTCGCCGCCATGCAGGTGATCGGCACCGGTCGTATCGATAACGAGACCGTCGGGCGCGTCCGGGGCGACGATGGGTGCATAGTGCTGCAGCGCCCAGAGCGCGAGGCGGCCCAAGGCGGCGGCATCGGCCACGGGGTCAGCCGGCCTGGTGAGGACCCCGGGCAGCAGCGCATGGGCCTTGGTGAGCGGCATGCCGACGCGTAGGCCCGCCTGCTCGGCCGGCCGGCTCACCGCCGTCAAGATGCGGCGCGCGCCGTCACGGCCGACAAGCACGAGCCGGCTATCCGGCGGCGGCGCCGAAGTGCCGAGCGCCCGCCGCAGGCGATCGATCGGCCAGCCGGGAAGAAAAAGCGATACGACCCTCGGCATCGGTGGCCTCCACATCAAAGTCCGCCGCCTCGCCGGCCCGGCAACGGGCCAGTTTCAGCAGCCATTGCGCCCGGCCGATGCCGGGCACGGGAAGGGAAACGGAGGGCCGCATATAGACCCGCCAGCGCGTCACCGCGGCGGAGGGCTGCGCAAGGGCCTCCGTCTCCTTGCGGTGGCGGAAGCGGCGCAGGGCAAGACCGAGCGTGCCGCCGGCCTCCGCGGCAAGCTGCAGGCGGCGCGAGGCGGTCATCGACAGGCGCGCCACCTCGGCAACGACGGCCCCGAGCCCGCCATGGCGCAGCCCCTCTTCGAAACAGAGGAGCAGGCTCTTCTCGTCACCCGCCTCCACATAGAGGACACGGCCCGGCGCAAGCCCCGCCTGCGCCAGCGCCGGCGCGAAAAGATCTGGCCGCGTCAGGCACCAGAGCACCTGTCCCTTGGTGCGCGCGGCGATGCCGGCGGCAAAGAGCATGGCGGCGCTGGCCTCGACGGCATCGTCACCGCCACCGCAGATCTCGTGCAGGCTGGCCAGCGCCAGCCCGCCGCCCGGCAGCCGCTCGTCGATTTCGGGCACACCGAAGGGCAGCACCGCCCGGTCGCGCTGGGCGCGGCCGTCGAACTGCCGGATGCGGTCGCGCAGGTCCGCGACAACGGCATGGGCGGAGGCGGACATCGGCTTGGCAGCTCCCGGTTGAAAGGCTATATGTTCTCTTTTTGTTCTCAAATTCCGTAAGAGTCAATCGCCTGATCGCGCCGGAAAGATCACAGTTTGAATCATCGGCGGGAACCAAGTGGCGCGGCAAAAGTTCTCCCTTTCGCCATTCCATCAAATCCAGGAGACATGTCCATGGCTGACGAAAAGAGCACCGGAAAGCGTACGCTCGGCGTCGTTGAGGGGCGCGACAGCATTTCGGAAGACGCCCGCGCGGCAGCGGCGGAAGCGACGGTGAACGAGCAGATCGAGGCCCTGAAGGCGGAAATCAGCCGGCTGAAGGAATCCGCAGGGCTGATCGCCGAAGGAACCGGCCAGCTGGCGGTCGCCAAGGCGGAATCGCTGCGGGACGAGGTGCGCCAGACCATTCAGGCCAACCCGCTCGCCGCGCTGGCCGGCGCCGCCTTCATCGGTTATCTCTTCGGTCTTCGCCACCGGTGACATGCGTGCCCGGGGATACGGGGAAAACCAGGGAAACCCGCGTCTTGCCCCCGTTTCCTCACAGCATGAAAAAGCCCGGCCAAGCCGGGCTTTTGTCGGTTCAGAACCAGCGCTGCCGGCGCGGCGGTTCGCTTTCAAGCGAGCCGAGCAGATAGCCGAGGACGACACCGGCAAGGCCTGCGGTCAAGACGACCGTGGAGAGTGCGGCGGGATGCTCGCGCGCCGCCTGCGCGACGGCGGCACCTTCGTTGCGCACATATCTCGTTGCCGAACGAACGGCCGGACGAGCAGCCTCCACGGCATTCCCGGCGCGGTCGCGGATGGTCTCATAGGCTTCGCTGCCGCGCTCGCCAAGGTCCTTCTGGAGCTGGGCGATCTCTGCGCGCAGGGCGGAAATCTGGGATTGGACGTCGTTGGTGCTTGCCATTGCGATCTCCCGTTACAGTCTCTTGTCAGCAATAGAGACCGAACGGTTTTCGCGCGGCTTGGTTCCCGGCGGCCGGGCGTTTTGCCCCTCAGCCCGCCTGGCGGCGGCCGTCGCGGCGGATCTGCGAGGGCGTATCGCCGAAGGCGGCACGGAAGCGGCGGGTGAAGTGCGACAGGCTTTCGAAACCGGTCTCGAGCGCGATCTCGATCAACGGTTTGTTGGTGCGCATCACCATGGTGAGCGCGGCGGCCATGCGGATCTTCATGTAGATCGCGCTCGGCGAAGCCCCCATATCGCCCTCGAACAGCCGCTCGAGCTGGCGGCGGGAGACGCCCGTCATGGTGGCGATGCTGTCGATCGACAGGAGGTCCTCGGTGTGCTGTTCCATCATCATGATGGCGAGGTGAACGCGCCGGTCGCGGGCTTCAAGGCCGAGCGGGTTGCGCGGCTGTACGTCGGTCGCATCACGCCGGTGGCGGATCTGCAGGATTTCCAGCGCATTGCGCTCGGCCGCCTCACCGACGTGGTGGCGCACGAGCGTTGCGGCAAGATCGGCAACGCTGCTGCCGCCGGCACAGGTGGCAACCTTGCCGTCAAAACGGAAGATCTGCTCCGACGTCGCCTCGATATCGGGAAAACGGCCGCGGAAATCACGGTGGTGCAGCCAGCTGACGCAGGCCGTATGCCCCTTGAGGAGGCCCGCCTCGGCCAGGATGAAGCTGCCCGTACAGAGGCCGATCAGCCCGACGCCGGCCTGGGCCGCCTTGCGCAGATAGGCCTGGGCATAGCTGTCTATGGGCTCTTCCACCGACAGGAGACCGCCGACGACGGCAATGTAGTCGAAACAGGAGGGATCGGCGAAGGGCGCGGTCGGGGCGACCTGGATGCCGCTCGACGAGGTGATGAAGTTGCGCGTGCTGCTCAAAACGTCCCAGTCACAATGGACGCGGCGCGAGCGATCCTCGCTGTCGCTGGCCAGCCGCAGCGTATCGACGAACAGCGCGAAGGCGGACAGGGTGAAACTTTTCGACAGGATGAAGCCGACGCGCAGCGCCTTCGGCGCCAGGGCACCGTTCATCTCCTTCGACGTCCGAACATCTGCCGCCATCCAGCTCTCCCAGGCCGTTCCGCCCGACACTATCGCCGAAGGCACGAGCCGCTGGCAAGAGCCATAGCAGATTTCGCCCGCCACCTCCATTCCCCGAACGCCGCGGGCTGCCGGTCCCGGGCAGCTTTCGCTACCGCGCGAATTTGCGCGCGCCGGCAACGCACAGCACGATGGCGAGCGTCGTGACCAGCATCAACGGGCTCACACGCTCATGCAGCAGGCCGGCGGCAAGCAGGAGACCGAAGAAGGGCTGGAGCAGCTGTAGCTGCCCCACGGCCGCGATGCCGCCAAGCGCAAGGCCCCGATACCAGAAGACGAAACCGATCAGCATGCTGAAGACCGAGACATAGGCAAGCCCCGCCCAGGCGGCGCCGTCAATGCCGGAGAATGTCGCGGGCAGCGAGAAGAGGGCGATCACCGCCATCAACGGCAGAGAGAGGATCAGCGCCCAGGAGATGACCTGCCAGCCGCCGAGCGTGCGCGAAAGTTTCGCCCCTTCCGCATAGCCCAGACCACAGGCGATGATGGCGGCGACCATCAGCAGGTCGCCGACGAGCGAGACGTCCCCGCCCGAACTCAGCGCGAAGCCCACCACCGTGGCGCTGCCGATGCCGGAAAACAGCCAGAACAGCGGCTTCGGCCGCTCTCCGCCGCGCAGGACGCCGAAAAAGGCAGTCGCCAACGGCAGCAGCCCGACGAAGACGATGGAATGGGCGGAGGTGACATATTGCAGCGCCAGCGCCGTCAGCAGCGGAAAACCGACGACGACGCCGAGCGCGACGATCGCCAGCGAAAAGAGCGTGTCGCGCGACGGCTTCCGCTGGCGCAGGGCAAGGAGCAGCGCCGCACCAAGAAGAGCCGCGATGACCGCGCGCGCCGACGTCAGGAACAGCGGCGAGAAATCCGCCACCGCCACGCGGGTCGCCGGCAGCGAACCGCTGAAAATGATGACGCCGGTCAGCCCGCTGCCCCAGCCTTCCATGGATGTTCTCATCGATCTCATGCCTTTCCTGTGCAGAGCTGTTGCCATGGAGCGTCAAACCTCTTCCTGACTGACATTGCGGAAGCGGCTTTATTCCAGAGGAACAGTCCTGCCTTCCTAGGCTTGCAAGGCTGGAAAAGACAGAAACAGTGCAGTACAATTTCTCCAAACTGTACCCACATGCGAACCAGTACAAAAATGAGAAATCATGACTGACACAACACCGCACACGCGCATTTCGGAGGTCATGGCGACCATCGGCCACCGCATCGCCAGCCGTGCGCTCACGCCGGGTGATCGGTTGCCGTCCATCCGCCGGTTCGCCGCGAGCATGGGTGTCTCGCCCTCCACCGTCGTGGAGGCCTATGACCGATTGGCGGCGGAAGGGCTTATCCGGGCGCAGCGCGGTTCCGGCTTCTACGTCTCGCAGAGCGCTCTGCCCCCACTGAAGCTGGCGGAAGCGGCGACACCGAAGGCGCGTGCGGTCGATCCGTTCTGGGTGTCGCGGCAATCGCTCGATGCCGACACAGTGGTGCTCAAGCCCGGCTGCGGCTGGCTGCCGGCGGACTGGATGCCGGACGAGGCACTGCGCCGCGCGATCCGCAGCCTTGCGCGCGGCGACAGCGATCTCATCGCCTACTACGGCAGCACGCGCGGCTCTTCGTTTCTGCGCCGGCTGCTGCTCGGCCGGCTGACGGAGGAAGGCATTGCCGCAGGGCCGGATCAGCTGATGCTGACGAGCACGGGCACGCAGGCGCTCGACCTGATCGGCCGTTTCCTGCTGCGCCCGGGCGACACGGTGCTGGTGGACGACCCCTGCTATTTCAATTTCCAGGCACTGCTGAAGGCCCATCAGGTGACGGTCATCGGCGTGCCCTATACGCCGTCAGGCCCCGACATCGCCGCCTTCGAGGCCGTGCTCGCGGCAGAGCGGCCGCGCCTCTATGTGACCAATTCGGCGATCCACAATCCAACGGGCGCTACGCTGTCGCCACAGGTGGCGCACCGGCTGCTAAACGCTGCCGCCGGCAGCGAGACGATCATCGTCGAGGACGACATCTTTGCCGATTTCGAGCCGGAGCCCTCCACCCGGCTTGCCGCGCTCGACGGGCTCGACCGCGTCATCCGCATCGGCAGTTTCTCCAAGACACTCTCCGCCTCGGCGCGTTGCGGTTACATCGCCGCGCGGCCGGACTGGATCGAGGGGCTGGTCGATCTGCAGATCGCCACCAATTTCGGCGGGCCGAGCCCGATGTCCAGCGAGATCATCGCCCATATGCTTGCCGGCGGTGGTTACCGCAAACACATGGAGGAGCTGCGCCGCAAGCTGGTGCGCACCCGGCGCGAGGTGGCGGAACGGCTTTCGCGGCTCGGCATCACGCCCTGGCTCCAGCCGCGCGGCGGCTTCAACCTCTGGTGCCGGCTGCCGGAGGGGCTGGATTCCAGCGAGATCGCACAGGCAGCCGTTGCCGAGGGTGTCGTGCTGGCCCCCGGCAACGTCTTCAGCGTGTCGCAGAGCGCCGCCGGCTTCATGCGCTTCAATGTGGCGCACATGCTGGAACCACGCATCTACCAGGTTCTGGCCAATACGCTGAAACGCACAGCCTAACGCCGTTTCGCCAGCATGGAGCGCGACAGCACCACGATGAGGCCGATCGCGACCGTCGCGGCGATGAAGAGGAAGGCCGCGGCGGCAATGGCCGGGCTGATATTCTCACGGATGCTGGAGAACATCTGCCGGGCCAGCGTGCGCTGGTTGGGGCCGGCGACGAAGAGCGTCAGCACGACCTCGTCGAGCGAGGTCGCGAAGGCGAGCACCGCGCCGGAGAGCACGCCGGGCATGGCAAGTGGCAGCGTCACGCGCCGGAAGACGGTGGCGGGCGATGCGCCGAGGCTTTGCGCCGCCAGCTCCACCCGCTCGTCGATACCGGCGAGCGCGCCGGTGACACTGACCACCACGAAGGGCACGGCGACGACCGTATGAGCGATGATGACGCCGGCATAGCTGTTCGTCAGGCCGAAACCCGCAAGCAGCACCTGCATGCCGACGCCGAGCACGACCGCCGGCACCACCATCGGCAGCAGGAACAACGTGCGCATCGAGCCGCGGAAGAAGAGCAGACGGTTGCGCAGCCCGAGCGAGGCGGCCGTGCCGAGCACCGTGGCAAGCAGCGTCGTGCCCGTGCCGATGATCAGGCTGTTGATGATCGCCCGCCGCCAGGCATCGGCGGTGAACAGTTCCTCGAACCAGCGCAGCGACCAGGACGGGATCGGATAGGTGAGGATGACGCTCGAGGTGAAGGCGAGCGGCAGGATGGCGATGAGCGGCGCGACGAGGAAGAGGATCGCCAGCGTGGCGAAGGTGATCTTGGCGAATTTCATCGACATGGCCTAGCGCCTCCCCGGTTCATCGGAGGAGAGCCGCGCATAGACGCTGTAGAGCAGCAGCGTTGCGACGAGCAGAACGACGCCAAGGGCGCCGGCCATGCCCCAGTTCGCCGAGCCCGTGGCGTAGAAGGCGATGATGGACGAGATCATCTGGTCGCCCGGCCCGCCGATCAGCGCCGGGGTGATGTAGTAGCCGATCGCCGAGATGAAGACGAGCAGGCTGCCGGAGGCGACACCACGCAGGCTCAGCGGCAGAAGCACGCGCAGGAACGCCCGCAAGGGCGGCGCGCCGAGCGAGGCGGCGGCCGGCATCAGGTTCTTCGGAATGGTGATCAGCACGGAATAGATCGGCAGCACCATGAAGGGCAGCAGCACATGGGTCATGGCGATGATGACACCGGTGCGGTTGAAGATCAGCGGCAGCGGCGCGTCGATGATGTGCAGCCAGCGCAGGAGATCGTTGATCAGCCCCTGCTCCTGCAGCAGGATGAACCAGGCCGCGGTGCGCACGAGGAGCGAGGTCCAGAGCGGCAGCAGTACGGCGCCGAGCATCAGGTCACGCTTCCAGCCCGTCAGCGAGGCGGCGATGATCGCATAGGGAAAACCGATGCAGGCGCAGGCGAAGGTGACGAGCGCGGCGATCCAGAAGGTGCGCACGAGGATCACCCGGTTGACGGACTGGTCGGCCGGCAGGTGTTCTATGCTGCCTGCGGCATTGCGGCCGAGATCGACGGCGGCGAGCAGGTTTCGGTCGGTGTAGGGCGAGAGCGCATCGGCGATCGCCAGCCAGAATTCCGGTTTTTCCCAGCGTTTATCGATGGAGACGAGGTCGCCGGGCGGGTTGGCCGTGTCACCGAGTGCGCTCGTCGTCTTCGCCATCAGCGTGCGGAAGCCGGAGCGGGCGCTGTTGAGGCGACGCACCATGTCGCCGAGTGCCTGGTCGTCGTCGACGGCCTTCAGGTCCTCCATCAGCGCCGCCTGCATGGGCATGGTCGGCGGCGAGGCGCGGTCCCAGTCGGCCAGCACTTCGGCACTGCGCGGCAGGAGGCGCAGCACGGCCGGATCCGACACGGCCTGCGACATCATGCTGATCAGCGGCCAGACGAAGAAGCCGACGAGGAAGAGAAGCAGCGGCGCCAGCAGAAGGAGCGACCGCCCGGTCCGGGAGGAGCCTGCACTCATGGCGCGATGACCCGGCAATCGCCGGCTGAAAAGCCCGCGTAGACCCGCGTGCCCGGCGGGAATTCGCGGGACCGGCGGCCAAGCTTGGCGATCAGCGGGTGGGCGGCGTTCTGCAATTGCACGCGCAGGTGATCGCCCTGATAGACGCTGTCGGTGACCTCGGTCTCCAGACAGTTGCGCGCATCGCCCCGGGTCTCGCTGAGATCGACCCGTTCCGGCCGGATGGAGAGGAAGACCGGCTGGCCGGAGGCGACGCGGCCAGAGACCGCCGAAACGATCTGCGCGCCAGATGGCAGCCGCACGGTCGCCTCCGCCCCCTCGACCGCCTCGACGACGCCCTCGACCAGATTGGTCTCGCCGATGAATTCGGCGACGAAACGCGTCGCCGGCTCGTCATAGACCTGCCGCGGCGTGCCGATCTGCTCGATCTTGCCTTTGTTGAACACGGCGACGCGATCCGACATGGTCAGCGCCTCCGACTGGTCGTGCGTGACGAAGACGATCGTCAGGCCGAGCCGGCGGTGCAGGTCGCGGATGTCGAGCTGCATCTGCTCACGCAACTGCTTGTCGAGCGCACCGAGCGGCTCGTCCATCAGCACGACGCGCGGCTCGAAGACCAGCGCACGCGACAGCGCCACGCGCTGTTGCTGGCCGCCGGAAAGCTGCGAGGGACGACGGTCGGCGAAGGCCGACAGCTGCACCATGTCCAGCGCCCGCTTGACGCGCCCCTCGATCTCCGCCTTGCCCATGCCGCGCATCTGCAACGGAAAGGCGACGTTCTCGCCGACCGACATATGCGGGAAAAGCGCGTAGCTCTGGAAGACGACGCCCATGTCGCGCCTGTGGGTCGGCACGTCGTTGATCGCCGTGCCGTCGAGCAGGATGTTGCCCGATGTCGGCTGTTCGAAACCGGCGAGCATCATCAGCAGCGTCGTCTTGCCGGAGCCGGACGGGCCGAGCAGGCTGACGAACTCGCCTTTGTCGATGCCGAGATCGAGATTTTCGACCACGCAGAGCGGGCCGTAGAATTTGGTGATGCGGTCGAAACGGATGAATTCGGCCAAGATCATGACTCCATCACAACGGTCGCTGGCGGGCAAGCGCCCCTCATCCGCCTGCCGGCACCTTCTCCCTGCAAGCAGGGAGAAGGTGTACTGCACCGTTTTCCTCAACACATGTCTGCGGGGCTGTTTGTGCCCGGGCCTTGCGGGGATTGCCTTCTCCCCGCTTGCAGGGAGAAGGTCGCCGCAAGCGGGATGAGGGGCCGTTCCGCCCCGCAAACGGCAGCCTTACTGCGCCAGCCAGGCGTTGAAGCGCTGTGTCAGCGTTTCCGCATTGTCGATCCAGAAGTCGACATTGAGGGCGATCGAGTCCGTCATGTTGGCTGGGTCGGTCGGCAGGTCCTTGGCGAACTCGGCCGGAACCTTGGCCGCGGCCTCCTTGACCGGCAGGCCGTAAGCCACGAACTCCGGCAGCTTCGCCTGGTTGTCGGGCTCGCTGGCAAAGGCGATGAAGTCCTGCGCGGCGTCCTTGTTCTCCGCGTCCTTCAACACGACCCAGCTGTCGACCGCGTAGATGCTGCCGGGGAAGACGACCTTGAAGTTCTTGCCTTCCGTACGGTTGATGCCGGTGATGCGGCCATTATAGGCCGAGGTCATCGCCACTTCGCCCGAAGCGAGGAACTGCAGCGGCTGGGCACCCGATTCCCACCAGACGATGTTCGCCTTCAATTCGTCGAGCTTCTTGAAGGCCCGCGTGACGCCCTCTTCCGTGCCGAGCACGTCATAGAGCTCGTCCTTGGAGACGCCATCGGCGAGCAGCGCGAATTCCAGCGTGTATTTCGGCCCCTTGCGCAGCGAGCGCTTGCCCGGGAACTTTTCGACGTTCCAGAAATCCGCCCAGTTGGCCGGGCCTTCCTTCAGCTTGTCGCCGTCATAGGCGATCGCCGTGGACCAGACGATCGCGCCAACGCCACAGTCGTTGACGGCGCTGTCGAGGAACTTCTCCTTGCCGCCCATCTTCTCCCAGTCGATCTTCTCGTAGAGGCCATCCGCACAGCCGAGCGCCAGTTCCTCGGCCTCCACCTGCACGGCATCCCAGTTCGGCGCGCCGGCCTTGACCTTCGACTGGATGACGCCGATGCCGCCATCCCAGGCCTCGTCGAGCACCGGCTTGCCGGACTTTTCGGCGAACGGCTTGAAGTAGATCTTGCGCTGCGCGTCCTGATAGTTGCCACCCCAGGAGACAACGGTGAGGTCGCGTGCGAGGGACGGCGCGGCAAGGCCAGCCGACAGCACGATGGCGGCAGCCGTGAGCATTCCGGATTTAAAGACAGTCTTCATTGCACTCCCCTTTTCTTCATTTGTGAAGGAACCGGATGGCCCGGCCCCGATGACGATCTCCTGTCGGACTGCTGATCCGCCGCGGCCTTTGGCCTGTCGGCTCTTGCAGCCTCTCCGGTCGTCGCACCCTTTCCCCTGGGCGTTACGGCCGATTGATGCATTCCGGGTCTCGCCGGTCAACGGGATATTTTCCCCGCTTGACGGTCGTCAGACGTGCTGCCCTCCGTTGATGTGGATTTCCGCACCGTTAATGTAGGACGATTGCTCGGTGCACAGGAAATGGATGGTCTCCGCGACTTCGCGCGGCTCACCCAGCCGTCCCATCGGCACCTCCGCCGCAACCAGTGCATCGGTGCCCGGCGAAAGGATCGAGGTCTCGATCTCGCCCGGCGCGATCGCATTGGCCCTTACGCCGCGGCGGCCGAACTCATGCGCCATCTCGCGCGTCAGCGCCGCAAGCGCCGCCTTTGAGGCCGCATAGGCAACGCCCGCGAAGGGATGCACGCGCGAACCCGCGATCGAGGTGACGTTGACGATCGAGCCCTTCGCCGCTTCGAGCTCGGGCATCAGTGCGCGGGCGATCAGCGCCGTCGAGACGATATTGACGTTGAGCACCTGCGTCCAGACGTCGGCATCCGTATCGAGCACACCGAGACGGCTGCGACCCGGCCCCTTCGGCGATATGCCGGCATTGTTGACGAGCGCATGCAGCCGGCCGTTCGGCAGCCGCTCGCGCACCGTCGCGGCCAGCCGGTCGATCTGCGTCAGGTCGGCAAGGTCCGCCTGGATATGGCTTTCACGCGCGGACGGCCAGGCGCACTCCTCGGAAAAGGGCTGACGGGAGACAGTCAGGATGCGCCAGCCCTTCGCCTGGAAGAGCTTGACCGTCGCATGGCCGATGCCGCGGCTCGCCCCCGTCAGCAACATGTAGCGGCGTTCTTCGGTCATGCGCACTCTCCTTTGATGCTTGATACATCGTAATCGGCCATTTCCGAATTGCAAGCCCCTCCGCGTGAAAGGCTATGCCCGGCGCACTTCCCTCTCTCCGCTCCCCTCGATGCGCTCCAGGATCGGCTTGCCGCCGAGCAGGATATCGTCGACGATCGCCATCGAGGCGGATGCCGGATCGTGGCGTTTCAGCGCCTCCACGACCGGATAGTGATGATCGATCATCGCCCGGCCACCGGCGATATAGGCATCGGAAATATGCGGGCCCATCTGCAGCCAAAGTCGCCTGAGGATGGTTGTCAGCACCGGAAGCCCGGCAATCTGCGGCAGCAGGAAGTGAAAGGCCTGGTTGAGCTGTGTGCCCTTGAGCCGGTCCCCGGCCGCAATCGCCTGCTCGTTTTCCCGCAAAATCTGCTCCAGCGCCTGGATATCCGCGCTCGTCGCCACCTGCGCGGCGGTTTCCGCCGCCAGCCCTTCCAGCCGGACGCGGATCGCCCGGATCTCCCGGTAGCGACTCTCGCTGAGGCCGGCGATGCGGATGTCGCGCGGCGAGCGGAAGGTGATCGCCTCGTCATTGGCCAGGCGCAGGATGGCGTCGCGGATCGGCGTGACGCTGGTGCCGAACTGCTCGGCAAGGTCACGGATCTTCAGCCGGTCGCCCGGCTGAAACCGCCCCTGCATCAGCGCGTCGCACAGCGCGCCATAAACGACGCTGTTGAGGTTCTCATGTTCCAGCGTCGTGAATTCGGCCATGGCACTGATCCGCAAAATCGAGTAATAAGATACTTGATGCATCTTTTTTGATATGTTTCAAGTAGAACCCGTCACGGAGCATCCTCTGCCAAATGCCGGGCGACGGCAATCGCACCGGCACCGTCGTTGGCAGACGGCGCGCAAGGATCGAAAAACCCGCGGGAAACCGCGCCTACGGAGCAAGCATGACGCAGCCAGCGCCGGCAAACAAGAAGACGGATTCGATGTCGGCAACCTGGAGCGCGACCGCGCTTCCCGACGCCGAGGCCGCCGTTGCGGCGATCTATGGCCTTGCTGGAACCGTGAAGCGGCTTTCCAGCGAGCGGGACGAGACTTTCCTCTTCACGCGAAACGACGGCACGAACTTCGTCCTGAAGATCGCCAACCCCGCCGAAGACCCTGCAGCTCTGGAATTCCAGGACGGCGCCCTGCTGCACCTTGCCGCCGCCGCCCCCGCCGTGCCGGTGCCGCGCCTCGTCCTGACGACGGAGGGTGGGCCGAGCCACACGCTTTCCACCGGCGACGGCCCGCGCATCGTGCGCCTCCTCACCTTCCTTGACGGTGAGCTGCAATATCGCACGCCGGCATCGGAAGCACAGAGCCGCAATGTCGGCCGCGCACTCGCGGAACTCGGCCTTGGCCTCGAAAACTACGATGGCCGCCCGCCGGCCGGAAAATTGATGTGGGACATTTCCCACACGCTGGACCTTTGCGCGGTCGTCGACAATGTCGCGCCCGAGCGCCGGGCGCGGGTGGAAACCATTCTCGCCGAATTCGAGCGTGCACTGCCCGCCATGAGCAGCCTCGCGCGGCGGCAGATCATCCACAACGACTTCAATCCGCACAATATCCTGCTCGATCCGGCGGAACCGACACGGGTGGTCGGCATCATCGATTTCGGCGACATGGTGCATGCGCCGCTGGTCAACGATCTCGCCGTCGCCCTCTCCTATCATCTGGCGACGGACAATTGGGCGGCGCGCACCGGCGCCTTCCTTGCCGGCTTCCTGTCAGCGCGCGCGCTGGAACCCGGCGAGATCGAGCTGCTGCCACTCCTGACGCGCTGCCGCCTCGCCATGTCGATCATCATCGCCGAATGGCGTTCCGCCCGCTTTCCGGAAAACCGGGATTATATCATGCGCAACCACGCCACCGCCTGGCGCGGCCTGCAGAACGTAGGCGACCTTACCCCGGCCGGGCTGAAGAGGCTCGTGCCCAACCTTTCCGAGGCCTGACCATGTCGATGGTGAATGCATTTTCGCGCGAGGATTTCGAGCGGCTCGACGAGAGCGAACGGGTGCTGGTCGCCCGCCGGGAGAAGGTGCTTGGCCCCGCCTACCGCCTGTTCTACGAAAAGCCGCTGCATCTCGTGCGCGGCGAAGGCGTCTTCCTCTATGACGCGGCCGGCGAAAGATATCTCGACGCCTACAACAACGTCGCTTCGGTCGGCCATTGCCACCCGCGCGTCGTCGAGGCGATCACCCGCCAGACCGCCGTGCTCAACACCCATACGCGCTATCTGCACGAAGGCATCATCGACTATGCCGAAGCGCTGACCGCCACCTTCCCGGACGATCTCAGCCAGGTGATGTTCACCTGTACCGGCAGCGAGGCGAACGACCTTGCCGTGCGCATCGCCCGTTTCGTCACCGGCGGGACCGGCATCATCGCGACGGAACTCGCCTATCACGGCCTGACGAGCGCGGTCGCCGAATTCTCGCCCTCGCTTGGAGAATCCGTGACGCTCGGCCCGCATGTGCGCACCGTACCGGCGCCGGACAGCTACCGCCACACGCCGGAAGAAATGATGGAAAAGTTCGGCCGCGACGTCAAAGCCGCCATCGCCGACCTGCAGCGTCACGGCATCAAGCCGGCCATGCTGATCACCGACACGATCTTTTCCAGCGACGGCATCTTCGCCGGCCCGAAAGGGTTTCTGCGACCGGCCGTGGACGCGATCCACGCAGCCGGCGGCCTCTTCGTCGCCGACGAGGTGCAACCCGGCTTCGGCCGCACCGGCGAAACCATGTGGGGCTTCGAGCGCCACGGCGTCTCCCCAGACATGGTAACGATCGGCAAGCCGATGGGCAACGGCTACCCGATGGCCGGCATCGTGCTGCGCCCGGAAGTCGTCGCCGACTTCGGCCCCCGTGCCCGCTACTTCAACACCTTCGGCGGCAACCCCATCGCCGCCGCGGCCGGCAAGGCCGTGCTGGAAACCATCCGGACGGAGGGCCTGCAGCAGAATGCCCTCGATGTCGGCCAATACCTGATGGACGGCCTCAAGACGCTCTCCCGCCTCCACCCGGCCCTCGGCGACATCCGCGGCTCGGGCCTCTTCATCGGCGTCGAGATCGTCGCGGACCCCACGACGAAACAGCCCGACGCCACCCTGACGGCGCGCATCGTCAACGGCCTGCGCGCCCGCCGCATCCTGATCAGCGCCTCCGGCCCCAACGCCAACATCCTGAAAATCCGCCCCCCTCTCGTCTTCTCCCGCAAAAACGCCGACATGCTGGTGGACGCCCTTGCCGACGTACTGAAGGCCGGCTGACGGAAGGCACGCCGGAGCGGACATTCCCCGCTCCGGCGCTGGGGCGCCCCCCAGACGGCGACCATCCAGCCCATGCCGGTGGCGTCGTTTCAATCCACGCCTCCGCAAGGAGGCGACTGCTTGGGGCGGGCTCGGCTATTCAGCCGGCACGTTTCAATCCACGCCTCCGCGTCCACCAGACACGAGAAAATCATCCGCGTCATGAAGGCGAAGGCGAAAGCCTGCTCCGGCGGGGTTTTCGGGAGCTGCGCCACCATGTCCGGCAACAGGTCGGAGACTTCCGGCCTCAACTCATCCTGCCACGCGGGATCAAGCGCAAGCGGCCGCTTCAGGCGCATGTTGCAGCAGGCATCCGTCTCGTTCAGCCAGTCCGGCAGGCCGGCATGGTGGCCGAGAATGGCATAGGCGAGGAGATGCGCCACCAGCTTGTCCGAACCCTGCGCAAGCCCGGACAGCACCTGGGCGCCTGCGGTCGAGTGATCGACCGGCACATCCCTGCCTTCGAGGCGCAGCTGGAAATCGATGCAGTATTTGCCGAGGTCGTGGAACAGACCGACGAAGAAGGCCGCGCGTTCGAGGCCCAGCGGTTTGGCCATTTCGGCGGCAAGGACGGCGACGCCGAAGCAATGCTCCGAGAGCAACTGCCAGTCCACCTTGCTCTGGTCTGCCGTGCTATGCGCGTACCAGGACACGATCACCCCCACAACCAGTGAGAGAATACCGCTTCAAGAAAATGGGGAAAGTGCCGTGCGGGCCGATCCGGATGTTTTCCACAAGGCCAAACCGGAACCGACCTGATGAATATCAAGGGTTGCAAGGGCCGCATGCATGCGGCCCCGCTTCGTCACCCGGCAAGCGGGTCGTCAAAGGGCTCAGACGAGCGCGGTGACCTGGATTTCGACCAGCAGTTCCGGTGCGGCAAGGCGCGCCTCGACCGTGGCACGGACCGGCAGGTTGTTCGGGTCGACCCACTGGTCCCAGACTTCGTTCATCTGGGCGAAATGGGCAATGTCGCGCAGCCAGATGTTGGCGCTGATCAGCTTGGCCTTGGAGGTGCCGGCTTCGGCCAGCAGGCCGTCGATGGTCGCGAGGATGTCGCGGGTCTGGGCGACGGTGTCGGCACCATCGCCGGTGACGCCGGCCGTGGTGACGACGCCGTTGACGACGACGGCTTCGCAGAACCGCTTGCCGGGCTTGATACGCTTGATCATCGGAAATCTCCCATGTTGTTGATCAAAGAATGGTTTTGCCGAAAGCCGACAGGATGAAATTGGCGCATTCCGCGCCGATCGGCGATGGCAGCGCGGCATCAATGCCGGAAATGCTGAGCGAGCGCAACTTGCCGCTGAGCGCCGCCATTTCCATTGCCGAATGGGTCTCGCGCACCGTGATGCCGCCGATGCCGCCGCTCCAGCCGGACATGTCGGTGGCGGTCGGCGCATAACACAGGTGAAAGCCGCGCGTGCCGGCCGAGGCGAGCGTGATCGCGTCGCGCATCGCCTGGCGCAGGCCTACCGCATCGATTTCCGCCATGGTGAAGACACGCAGGCGCAAGGCCTTCAGCACCGCCGCCTCCTCCGGCGCCGCATTGCGCAGGCCGATCAGGACGATGTTTTCCGGCGCGATATGGGGCGGCAGGCAGGTGAGCATACGGCTGAGCACGGCGTTTTCCGGTGGCGGCAGGCCGGCCTCGCCATCCGGCATCATCGCTGCATCGGAATCGATCCAGATGAGGCCGAGCGCATCATGCCGACGGCCAGCCTCCTCCACGAACGGCAGCACATCCCGCTTGCGTGCGCGGATGGAGAGCGTGAGCGTCTTATCCGCATCCTCCGCCCCCCGCTCGAAGCCGAGATGCTCGATACGCTGGGCAACATCCTGCACCACCACGAGCGCACCGCCGATCGCGTCCGTCTCGATCGCATAGGTCTTCGCCTCGCCCGTCTCGCGCACATCCCGCATCGGAACCTTCTCCACATATTCTGACGTCATGACCGTGAGCAACGCACCGTAGTTCATGCGGAAGCTGACATTTTCGCCGACGGCAAGGGGTGGGTCGGCCTCGGTGAGATCGAGCACC
This sequence comes from Shinella sp. SUS2, assembly GCF_001262505.1. GTDB lineage: Bacteria > Pseudomonadota > Alphaproteobacteria > Rhizobiales > Rhizobiaceae > Shinella. The sequence continues at coordinate 414,430 of NZ_KQ410732.1, read as the reverse complement.
AGATGGTCACTGGAAGCACCGAGCACCCGCACGCCCGGCCGCGTCGGGATCAACCCCTCGGCGATGACGTCCTCACGGCCGATATTGGCGATGCCGCGCAGCCGGTCTCCCTCGTCGACAAAGACGGGAACGTTGCCGAAGGCGTCGATGCCGGACTGGCCGATCGGCAGGGAGGGCTTCGTCTTCACCTCCAGAAGCTCGCCGGTGAGTTCGAAGGCGTCGCGGTCGAGCGCCTGCCAGGGTTCGGTGAGGAACGTGTCGCGGCCACCCTGGAGGATCGCCTCGCCGACACGCAGGTTGTTGATGCCGGACGGCATGCCGCCGGCCAGCAGCAGCGGCAGCGAGGAAGAGTTGCCGCCGGAAACCCAATCGAGCGGCCGGCCGGTCATGATCTCCACCGTCTGCGCATGGGCGACGAGCTGGGTCAGGTTCTCCCGGGTCGGAATGATTGCGCCGAAGCAGGTGAGGTTCGTGCCGACGCCGGCAATGCGCACGCCCGGCAGCTCCAGTATGGCCTCCACGGTGGGCACCAGATCGTTCGGCCAGATGCCCTCACGAAGATCCCCGAGGTCGATCATCAGGATTATGTCGTGCACCCGGCCCAGCCGCTCGGCGACACGCGAAATCTCGCGCATCAATTGAAGCTCCGACTGCAGACTGATGTCGACGGTGCGCACCAGCTCTTCCACACGCGTCAGCGGGGGGCTGCGCAACAGCATGATCGGACAGTCGATGCCCGCATCGCGCAGGCGGCGGATGTTCTCGAAGCGGGATTCGGCAATGCCCCTGACGCCGCCGCGCAGCATGGCACGCGCCACCTGCGGCATGCCGCAGGTGCCCTTGGTGACGCCGAAGGGCGTGATGCCGGAGGCGCGGCAGAGGTCAACGACGGTGCGGGCATTGTGTTCGATGCGGGCGAGGTCGATGGAGATTTGCGGATCGGACATGGCAATCCCTTGTTGTCGCATTTCCGGACGAAACCGGGTCCACTTTCCGGTAAAGGCTCAATTCCGATAGAGCAGCCCCGCCGTGTCGATGTCGGGCCTGCGGCCGGAGACGAGGTCGGAGACAAGCTTTCCCGAGCCGCAGGCCATGGTCCAGCCGACATGGCCGTGGCCGGTATTCAGGAAGAGGTTTTCGTAGCGTGCTCGACCATGCACCGGCACGGAGCCCGGCATCATGGGCCTGAGGCCCGACCAGAGCACGGCCTTCGTCTCGTCGATGGCGCCGGGGAAGAGGTCGTGCGCCGTCCGGAACATGGTTTTGAAGTCGGCGGGTTTGAACGAGCGGTCGTAGCCGGCGAATTCGGCGGTGGAGGCAAGACGCAGACGGTTGCCGAGGCGCGAATAGGCGATCAGCCGGTCCTCGTCGACGCCGCCCATGGTCGGGCCCTTGTCCGCATCGATCGGGAGCGTCGCGGTATACCCTTTGACGGGATAGACGGGCACGTCGATCCCGATCTTGCGGGCGAGCAGTGAACTCTCGGGGCCAAGCGACAGCACGACCGCGTCGCAGGCGACCGGCCCCTTGTCGGTCAGCACGGCCCCGACCCTGTTGCCCTGCACATCCAGTCCGGTGACAACCGTGTTGAAACGAAAGTCGACGCCATGGCGCACCCGCGCCTGCTCGGCAAGGCTGCAGGTGAAGAGCGAGGAGTCGCCCGTCTGGTCCATCGACGAATAGACGCCGCCGGCAAGCTGGTGTTTGACGGCGGCAAGGCCGGGCTCCAGCGCCACCAGCCGCTCGCGGTCGACCACCTCGATCGCAAGGCCGCGGTCGGCGATGTACTGCATATGCTTGGCGCCGGCATCCATGCTCTGCTGCGAGCGGTAGAAATAGAGGATGCCCTTGCGCCGGTCGTCGTAGGAGATGCCGGTTTCCTGCTGCAGCGCGTTGATGCACTCGCGGGCATAGAAGGCCAGCCGCAGCTTGACTTCGGTATTGGCATGGGCGCGCGATTGCGTGCACTGCATGAGGAAGCGCAGGCACCAGGAGATGAACTGCGGATCGAGGCTGAAGCGCACCTTGATGCCGAGATCGGAGCGGAACAGCGATTTGATGAAGGTGGTGAGCGCGGCGGGCGAGGCCCAGGCGGTGGAATCGCCCGGCGAAACGAGGCCGGCATTGCTCTGGCTGGTGCCGCGCGCCACGTCCTCGTGGCGCTCCAGCACGGTCACGTCATGGCCGTCCTTCGACAGATACCATGCCGCCGCCGTGCCGACGACGCCGGCCCCCAGAACGACTACTTTCATGATGCTCCCCTCACCCCGAGAACGTTCCGCTTTTCCTCGTCTTGCGAAACGGGTCCGGCCTTTTGTTCTTGTTTCCACGCAATTCCGGACGCAAAACCGCTCACACTTTTGCTGAAATTGCTCCTAACTGCTGACCGCGCCCTGCTTGAAGGTCGGCGCGAAGCCGCCGGAATCCCCGTCGTTGAAACGGATGATGCGCACCTCGTCGTGGAATTCGGCGCAGGATTGCCGCCAGACCGCGCCGGGCCAGACCAGCTCCACCGAAGCATCGAGCGGCCGGTAGACGGCCGTGTAGAGCGTGCCGTAGCCGCGCCCGTAGGACGTCTGGTAGACCGGCGGGCGCAGGAAGCCGGACAGCACCTTTTCGACATCCGCCGATCCCGCCAGCGACTTTTCCAGCGCCGCCTCGCGCTCCACCGATTTGGTGGTCTCGGCATGGCGGGCCCATTCGACGCCGTGCTGGTGATTGGTGCTGACGCGCCGCTCCACCACTTCGGCCGGGCGATCCGGATTGACATAGACCGTCGCGTGGTTGTCCTGCCGGTCGATGACGGCGATCGAATAGGACATGTGCACGGGAATGCGCTGGAGCATCGCCACCGCTTCCGCCGTGGTGCTGGCGAATTCCAGGACGTAGCGCAGCACGACCGGGATGCCGAAACCCTGCCCCGCGGCGGTGCGCCCGCCGAAGGAGAGCGAGACCGCCAACCCATCCTCGTTGATGCCGTCGAGCACGCCCCACAGGCAATCGACCACCGCCACCACCCGCTTGTTGTAGCGCGAGGCGAGCCAGGTGCCTTCGAGCAGGCGCGGGCTGTAGTCGTAGTTGCGGATCAGCGCCGGTTCCTTACCGGTGACGATCGCCTGCGAACAGCCGCCGACATAGAAGGGCGGGCACCACATGGACAGGAACCGCGCTTCGAGATCGCCGCCGCCGGCCGCCTCGACGATCGCCTCATAAGTCGGCAGCAGCTCCGGCATGTGGCTGCGCAGCGCCTTGAGGCTCATGAAGTAGGTCGGGCGCGAACGAACCCCGTCGCGCACGAACCAGCGGCTGTAGGCGTGCCAGTGACGATCGAACACCCGGCGCCATTTCGGGCCGGGTCTGTCTTCGTCGATGGCTTCAAACTGGAGGTCCATGGCACCCTACAGGATCTTGAACGAGCCGGCTTCCGGCGCTTCGTCCCGCTGGATCTCGGTGAGCGGCTTGCTGGCATAAAGGCGCTTGATACCCTTGATCCAGTTGCTGGCGCGTTCGTTCAGCTCGAACTCGTCGTTCATCACCCGCCCGCGTGTGATGAGGATGCCGAGGTCGGCACCCTCGTAGCGGTAGTCGCCGGGACCGGTGATGCGCAGGAAGAACGCCTCCTCGTCGCTTTCGATCGCCTGGCGGTGATAATCGAAGCGATCATAGGACACGCTGCCATCCGGCGCCATGCGGTAGATGCCCGACGACGGCGCATGGGTGACGATGTCGACAAGGTCTTCGGTGGATTTGATCACCACCTGTGCCCAGGAATCAATGAACTCCTTTCGCGCCCACCGGTCGTTCAGCTCCTCGACGTCAATCTTGTAGTCGATGCCCGAAAACTCCATCAGGTGGAACAGGAAGAGCGGCGCATCGGCATAGGCGAAGGCGGCGTGGTTGGTCATGGAGCTGGCGCCGCAGATGCGCGGGTTGAGTTCGCCGAGATAGACCTCGTTGTCCTCGACGTCGATGAGGAAATCGAGGTCGAAATAGCCGCGATAGCCTTCCTCGCGAAGCTGGTTGCCGAAGCGGTAGGCCATGTCGCGCGCCTTGGCCCGGATTTTTTCCGAAAACGCGCCCGGAAAGATCTCGTTGCCGCACCAGCCGCCCTTGTAGGGCGTCAGCGCCGGCTGGCCGACGACTTCCGTCAGGAGCGGGCCGACGAGCGTGCCGGATGCCGTCGTGCAGGCCTCCATGGTCGCGCCGCGGCACTTGATGCGCTTCATGATCTTGACTTCGTCTTCCGCCGAGATCTCCGCGGCGTGACGGTTGTAGTCCTCCTCGCTCGCGATGAAGAAGGTGGTGTGGCCGCTGTCACCGAAAGCGGTCTGCACGACGAGGTCTTTGCCGATGCCGGCTTTCTTCGCTGACTCCAGCAGCTCCTCATAGGTGCGCGCGGGGGCGAGCGTGTTCGGCACGGAGGGCACGTCGGCCTTGTTGCCGATGCGCACGGTCTCCATCTTGTTGTCGCAGCGCTGGCGCAGTTTTGCCCTGGGGAACCAGATCTCGATGCCGAGTTCCTTGCAGATTTCTTCCGTCGTCTCGTCGAACATCAGGAAGGTGGCGACGGCACGGCCACCGCGTTTCGTGATGTAGTCGATGACTTCCTTGTGCTGCAGCAGGTAGTTGTTGATATCCTCGATGCTCTCGAATTCGGCATGGGGGATTTCGGAGGGGACGAAGACGTTCGGATGGCGGCCGTCGAAGCAGTCGATATAGCTGACGAACTTGAAGTTCCGCACCCATTCGTCGATGCCGATCAGGTTGAAGTTCGTCGCCGAGATGAAATAGATCGGACGTTCGTTGCGATGCATGACGACGCGCAGATCGGCAACGTTGCGAATGGTTTCCATGATGTACCCCTCATGTTTCCTGGAGCGTTTTTGGCGCTTGTCGCGCTTCTTTTGTTTCTTCTCGTCTTTCTTCCGATCTTTCTTCTTTTTCGACATGCCCCCCGGTCCGTCGTTGCGGTTAACGTTTCAAGCGTGACGTGACGTGTTTGACTTCAAGGTAGGACGACATGCCCCAGGGCCCGAGCTCGCGGCCGATGCCGCTCGCCTTGAAGCCGCCCCAGGACGTTTGCACGAAAATCGCCTGCGGGCTGTTGATCCAGACGTGACCGGCCTCGATGGCGTTTGCCACGCGGTTCGCCTGCACGTCGTCGCCGCTGACAACGGTGGCGACGAGGCCGAAGTCGCAGTCGTTGGCGAGTGCGATCGCCTCCTCTTCGCTCTCGAAAGTGCGGATGCAGAGCACCGGCCCGAATATCTCCTCGCGCCAGAGCGCGCTGGTCGTCGGCACGTCGCCGAAAATCGTCGGCTCGACGAACCAGCCGTCACCGGCCGCGGCCGGCTTTCCGCCGCCCGCAAGCAATGTCAGGCCCTCGGCCTTGCCGCGTTCGATGTAGGAAAGCACCTTGTCGTGCTGCGCCTTCATGGTGATCGGACCGATCGTCGTCCCCTCGTCGAGCGGATCTCCGGGGTTCAGCGCCCGGCTTCCGGCGATTATGGCGTCTATTAGCTTCGGCGCAATCGATCTTTCCACCAGAAGGCGCGATGTCGCCGAACACATCTGCCCGGCATTGAAAAAGATGCCGCCGAGCACGCAGTCCACCGCCTCGTCGAAATCCGCATTGGCGAAGACCACGATGGGCGATTTGCCGCCGAGCTCCAGGCTGACCGATTTGACGCCCGGCGCGCCGGCCGCCATGACGCGGGCGCCGACGGCGTTCGAACCGGTGAAGGATATTTTGGCGACATCCGGATGCGTCGTCATCGGCGCGCCGACGCGCTCGCCGGTACCGGTGATGATGTTGAGCACGCCGGCAGGCAGGCCCACGTCCTCGGCAATCGCGCCGAGTTCCAGCTCCACGACAGGCGTGATCTCCGAGGGTTTCAGCACCACCGTGCAGCCTGCGGCAAGCGCCGGCGCGACCTTCCAGGAGGTCGTCACGAGGGGAAAGTTCCACGGCACGATGAGGCTTGCCACACCCGCCGGCTCCTGCCGCAGCCGGGCGTGAAAACCGTCGTCGGGCAGCGCGACATCCGCGTCCTGCCTCTCCTGCAAGGCGATGGCTTGCTCGGCATAGTAGGCGAAGGAGGCGGCCACATCGGCCATGTCGATGCGCGCCTCGCCAAGCGGCTTGCCGTTGTTGCGGGAGGAAAGGCGCGCCAGCTCTTCGGCGCGCTCGGTCAACCGTGCGGCGATGGCCGCGAGATAACGGGCGCGTCCGCGCCCGCCGGCATCGCGCCAGGCGGGGAACGCGGCCTTCGCGGCGGCAACAGCCTTGTCCACATCCGCCGGACCACCGGCGGAGACCTCATGATAGACGGTGCCGCGGTAGGGATCGAAGACGGGAATGCGGCCCGGCTCGACGGGATCCTGCCAGCGACCGTCGATGAAGAGCTGGTGCCGCATCGTCGTCACCTCACGCCGTCAGGGCTGCGGCAAGCGGGGAGCCCGCCTGGATTTCGATCACGGTCGGCACCTTGCGCTTTGCCGAGGCGGCAAGCTCGCTTTCCAGCTCCGCGAGCGAGGCTGGGCGCGAGGCTTCGCAGCCGAGTGCCTTGGCGAGGCCCACGAAATCGGGCGTGAAAATGTCGACGCCGATCTGCGGGATGTCGCGTTCGGCCATGAAGGCCTTGATCTCGCCGTAGCTGGCGTTGTTCCAGATGACCACGGCGGTCGCGATGCCAGCCTCCACGGCGCTCGCCAGTTCCTGCACGGAGAATTGCAGGCCGCCGTCGCCGATCAGGCAGACGGAGGGCCGGTTCGGCGCGCCGAGTTTTGCGCCGAAGGCGGCCGGCAGGCCGTAGCCGAGCGTGCCGTAGCCGGTGGAAGAGTTGAAGAACGAGCGCGGCTGCGGCGCCTGGTAGAACTGGTTGACGGCATAGACCGGCTCGGTCTGGTCGCCCGCAACGGTGGCGTCGGGCAGCGCCCGGGTGATCACCTCCATCAGCCTGCCATGGGTGCGGCAGGCGGGCCACAGGAAGGCCGCGACCTTCTCGCGCACGGCCTTGGCGCGTGCCGCGCCTTCGCCGGCCGGCCGCGCGTCGCCGAGGGCGGCGTTGAGGCTGGCGGCGGCGAGTTTCGCATCGGCGGCAATCGGCACGTCCGCGCGCAGGCCGGTGACGATCTGCGCGGGGTCGATGTCGATGCGGATCAGCGGGCCGCCGAAGGTCAGCGCCTTCGGCTCGGGATACATTTCCGTCTCGCCGAATTCCGTGCCGATGGCGAGGACCGCGTCGCTGGCGGCCAGCTCTTCCAGCAGCGGCGGCATGCTGAGATTGCCGGTCATGGTGCGCGGGTCACCCGGCTTCAGGATGCCGCGGCCGTTGATGGTCATGAAGACCGGCGCATCGAGCTTTTCGGCAATAGCGGCAATCTCGGCCGCCGCATCGGCAGCCCCGCCGCCGGCAACGATCATCGGGCGCTTTGCGGCCTTGAGGATCGCGGCGGCCTTTTCAATGGCCGCGGGATCAGCGGCGGCGCGGCCGGGCAGCGGCCATGCGTCTGCCGAAAGGTGCTGCGCCTCCGCGACGATGACGTCGAGCGGGATTTCGATATGGACCGGGCGCGGGCGTGCGGAGTTGAAGACGGTGAAAGCACGCGCCATCACCTCGGGAAGCTGCGCAGGGTCGAGCAGCGTGTGGCTGAAGGCGGCAACGCCGGAAACGAGGTTGCGCTGCGAGGGCAGCTCGTGCAGGCGGCCCTGGCCCATGGCGAGTTCGCCACGGGAATTGACCGCCGAGATGACCAGCATCGGCACGGAGTCGGCGTAAGCCTGGCCCATGGCGGTGGCGATGTTCGTCATGCCGGGGCCGGTGACGATGAAGCAGACACCCGGCTTGCCGGTCACGCGGGCATAGCCGTCGGCCATGAAGCCTGCGCCCTGCTCGTGGCGGGGCGTGATATGGCGGATGTTGGTCGCGGGCAGGCCGCGATAGAGTTCGACCGTGTGAACCCCCGGAATGCCGAAGATCAATTCGACGCCGTAGGATTCCAGGAGACGGACGAGGTATTCGCCAGTGGTCAATCGGGTGTCTGCCATTTTTATCGCCTCTGCACGCCCGGAAGGACGCAAAGCATTTCGAAGAGAAGGTTCGCCGCCGTGATCGCCGTATTGCCGGAGGGGTCATAGGGCGGAGAGACCTCGACGAGGTCGCAGCCGACAAGGTTGAGCCCCCAGCAGCCGCGGATGATTTCGAGCGCCTGGATGGTGTTGAGGCCGGCGATTTCAGGCGTGCCGGTGCCGGGCGCGATCGACGGGTCGAGGCTGTCGATGTCGAAGGAGAGATAGACCGGCCGGTCGCCCATCTGTGCGCGGACTTCCTCCATCAGCGGCGTCAGCGACTTGTGCCAGCACTCCTCCACCTGCACCACGCGGAAACCCTGTTCGCGGGACCAGTCGAAGTCGTCGGCCGCATAGCCGGTGCCACGCACGCCGATCTGGATGCAGCGCTTGGTGTCGAGCACGCCGGCTTCGACGGCGCGACGGAACGGGGTGCCATGGGCGATAGGTTCGCCGAACATGTGCTCGTTGATATCCGAATGGGCATCGACATGGATGAGGCCGACGGGGCCGTATTTTTCCGCCATCGCCCGCAGGATCGGATAGGAAAGCGTGTGATCGCCGCCGAGCGTCAGCGGGATGCAGCCGTCCTTGATGATGCCGCGATAGGCATCGGTGATGATGTCGACGCATTTCGGCAGGTTGAAGGTGTCGATGGCCACGTCGCCGATGTCGGCCACCTGCAGGCTTTCGAAGGGGGCGGCACGCGAGGCCATGTTGTAGGGGCGGATCATGCAGCTCTCGGTGCGAATCTGCCGCGGCCCGAAGCGCGTGCCCGGACGGTTGGACGTGCCGATATCCATGGGGATGCCGACGAAGCAGGCATCAAGTCCCTCGGCGGTCGGCTGCGTCGGCAGGCGCATCATGGTGGCGGGGCCGCCGAAGCGCGGCATTTCGTTGCCGCCGAGCGGCTGGTTGAAGGTTCTTGTCGTCATTTTTCTTCCTCCGGCGGGGCGTGTGTCTGGGTCTTTTGCCCCACCCTACATGGCACTCTACGAGACTTGTCCGAGCGGCTAAAATACCTCTTTTCGATTATTCTTCGCCGCGCGGCAGGATAAGGCAGGGCACCGGTGCATTGTGCACGATCTTGCGGGCATTCGAGCCGAGGAAGACGCGCAGCAGCGGCCCGAGCTTGCTGGAGCCGAGCACGAGAACTTCGCCATCCTGCCAGTCGAGCGACTCGAACGCCGCCTTCCAGCTCGCCCCATCCGCGATCTCCGCGGAGAGCCCCGCCTGCCCGGCAAGCAAGGCCGTCTGCGCATCGCGCGCCTGCTCGCGCAGCACGTTGGAAACGAACTGTTCCGCATCGTAGCCGGCACCCGTCGGATACATCTGCTTGTCGCGCACCACGAAGGTGACGAGACGCAGCGGCACCGAATAGTCATGGGCGAGCGCCGCACTGCGGGCGACGATGTCGGGCGCGGAGGACGAACCCGAATAGGCGGCGCTGAGGCGACGGATGCGGGTCTCGGGCCCGGCCGAATAGCCGTGCGGCGCCACCATGATCGGCAGATGCGCCGAACGCAGCAGTTCCGTCGTAACGCCCCCTTCGCCGAAACGGCCCAGCGGAGCCTCGCGCGCCGAGCCGAGCACGAGGCAGTCCGCACCGGTTTCCGAGGCGGCCCGGATCAGGCCCTCGCGGGCCGAGGAGGCGGAAACGGCAAGGAACTCCGCCGTGACATCGGCAGGAAGCGATGCCTTCGCCTCGGCTTGCAGCGTGGCGGTGTGCCGGGCAAGGAAGCTGCCATATTCACCGTCGACGCGTGCCGGCGAGGGATGCCCCCAGGTATCGGGCGTCACCGTGCAGGCGACGAGCGAGGCCTTGCAGGAGCGGGCCAGCACCGCGCCGAGCGCGAGCGCCTCCTGCCCGCCCTGGTCGGCGGAAAGTCCGACGAGGATCTTCATTCCGCCGCCTCGCCGAGACCTTCAGGCTTTTCGAGCCGCGAATTGCGGGCGGAGTAGCCGAAATAGACGAGGGCGGCGATCCCCACCCAGACGCCGGTGATGGCATAGACCATCCAGCTCAGCTTGAAGATGAGATAGAGGCAGGCGGCGATGGACAGGACCGGCAGGACCGGCCCGAAGGGCACTCGGTAGCCACGCGGCATGTCCGGTTGCGTGTAACGCAGGATCAGCACGCCGGCCGACACCACCGTGAAGGCGGTGAGCGTGCCCATGCTCGTCAGGTCCCAGAGCAGGCCAGACGGCACGAAGGCGGCGATCAGCGAGACGAAGACGGCGACGATGATCGTGCAGGCGACCGGCGTCATGCTGCGCGGATCGACCCGGTGGAAGATCGAGGGCAGAAGGCCGTCGCGCGACACCGCGAAGAGGATGCGCGACTGGCCGTAGAGCACGATCAGCGTCACCGAGAAGATCGAGATGACGGCGCCGGCGGCCAGAAGATTCGCCGGCCAGGTGGAGCCGGTGATGTTCTGCAGGATCGTGGCAAGGCCCGCTTCCTGTCCCTCGAAGGCGCTTGCCGGCTGCACGCCGAGCGCGGCGAAGGCGACGAGCACATAGAAGGCGGTGACGATGACGAGCGCCGAGATGATGGCGATCGGCAGGTTGCGCCGCGGATTGACCACTTCCTCACCCGCCGTCGAGACGGCATCGAGGCCGACGAAGGTGAAGAAGATCGACGCCGCCGCCGCCTGCACGCCGCCAAAACCGCTCTCGTTGAAGAAGGGCGTGAAATTGGCGCTGTTGAAGGCACTGCCGGCAATGACGATGAAGAGCGTGAGCACGGCGAGCTTGACCAGCACCATGATGGCGTTGGCGCGCGCCGATTCCTTGGCGCCGCGCAAAAGCAGGACGCAGCAGAGCATGACGAGGATGACGGCCGGCAGGTTGATGAGGCCGGAACCTTCGGCGAAGAAGGCCATGGCGAAGGGATGGTCGCCGTCGACGACGGTGATCGGCCCCTTGATCATCCAGCCCGGCAGCACGATGCCGGTGACGTTGGCGAGCAGCTTTTCGACATACTCCGCCCAGCCCACCGCCACCGCGGCAGCGGAAATGCCGTATTCCAGCACCAGGCAGGCGGCGACGAAGAAGGCGATGCCCTCGCCGAGCGTCGCATAGGCGTAGGAATAGGACGAACCCGAGACCGGGATCATCGAACTCATCTCCGCATAGCAGAGCGCCGAAAGCCCGGCCGCGACCGCCGCGATGACGAAAGCAATGACGACGGCGGGGCCTGCCACCGGCACCTGCTCGCTCAGCACGAAGAAGATACCCGTGCCGATCGTCGCGCCAACGCCGAACATGATCAACTGGAACAGCGTGATCGAGCGGCCGAGATGGCCATGCCCGTCGCCCCCGCCCGACGTATCCGCTACAAGCCGATCGACCGGCTTCTTGCGCGTGATCTGCTCAAAGATAGATGATGCCATCGTCCTCCCCTCCGATGTCTCCTCACATGCCAGAACTGTAGCGGCGGATGCGGCAAAGGGGCTGCCGTATTTCGATCCTCTTCCGACACTTGCTGCTGCCTGGCCCATCCCTGGCGACAGTTTTTATCGCGTGGCCGGAGCAAGGTTTGCCGGCCGGAAAATGCGCGCACGGGGGCCAGCTTGACAGGGTCGGGCCAAAAGTATCCATATGGCCAGGGCCGCCAGGCCACGCTCATCATGAGACAGCATGGCCCGGTCCGTGCAGCAGGGGGCGAATGAATGAAGGACGAAGACGGGTCGATCCGGCTCGATCAGATCGACTTGCGGATTCTGGCCTGTCTGCAGGCCAATGCACGCATGACCAACCAGGAACTGGCCGATGAGGTGGGGCTATCGCCAAGCCCCTGCCTGCAGCGGGTGAAGCGGCTGGAGAAGGCCGGCGTCATCAACAGCTACCATGCCAGCATCGACCTAGCAAAAGTGTGCCGGCATGTGGACGTCATCGCCGCGGTCACCCTGAACAGCCACGGGCTCGAGGATTTCCAGATCTTCGAACAGATGGTCGAGGACATGCGCTACGTGGTGGAATGCACCAAGGTCAGCGGCCCGATCGATTATCTCGTGCGCTTCGTCTGCCCCGACATCGCCTCCTACCAGATGCTGTCGGACGAGCTTTTGCGGCTCGGCCCCAAGATCGGCAATCTTTCCAGCTATATCGTGCTGAAATCCAGCAAGCCCTACCGCGGCGTGGCCTTCGACGACCTGGTGTCGCCCTCGCCGCGCGGCGTGACGACGCGGCCGGCCGCGCGCACGGGCAAGTAGTTCAAGCGAGATCGTCCCCCATGTCAGCCTCTTCCCTCGAAGCCAATGCAATGCTGCCGTCCGGCGGCCGGCGGGACAATTCCCGTTTCCTGATATCCGGCATCCAGATGCCGGTGCCGATCGGCGGCCGCAACATTCCGGCCATGACGATCCAGGTGGAAAAGACCATGGCGCTCTATCCGGGCACCGACATGATCGTCTTTTCGGAACTCGCCATGCACGGGCCGCTGCATGCCTGCGCGGCGGAGGATCCTGCCGTCGACGAAGCCGCCTTCCAGGCGCTTGCCGCCAAGCACCGTGTCTGGATCATACCGGGCAGCTACTTCGTGCACCGCGAAGGTCGGACCTACAACCATTCCATCGTGATCAACCCGGATGGGGAGATCGTCGGGCGCTACGACAAGATGTTCCCCTTCATGCCTTTCGAGGCCGGGGTCACGGGTGGTACCGACTTCCTGATCTTCGACGTGCCCGATGTCGGCCGCTTCGGCCTGTCCATCTGCTACGATATCTGGTTCCCGGAAACGACGCGCACGCTGACCTCGGCAGGCGTGGAAGTGCTCCTCCATCCTGTCCTCACGGGCACGACCGACCGCAAGGCCGAGCTGGCCATCGTGCAGGCCACGGCAGTGATGTTCTCCTGCTACGTGATCGACGTGAACGGGCTCGATGCCGGCGGCGTCGGCCGTTCGCTGGTCGCCGACCCGACAGGCAATGTCGTGCACCAGTGCGGGCAGGTCGCGGAAATCTTTCCGATCAATGTCGATCTCGGCCTGGTGCGCCAGGTGCGCGCCGAAGGCGCCAACGGGCTCGGCCAGGTGCTGAAATCCTACCGCGAACGCAATGTCGCCTTCGGCACCTATGAGAACGGCGGCGCCTCGGCCTATCTCGACAGCCTCGGCCCGATGACCCCTATGGCAAAACGGCGGTAACCGCCGCGCCCTTTTGCCGGGATCGTTTCAGGTCCACGCGTACCGGACAATGTGGAAGAAGACCGGCGCGGCGAAGACGAGGCTGTCGGCGCGGTCGAGCATGCCGCCATGGCCCTCGATCATGTGGCCCCAGTCCTTCACCCCGCGGTCGCGCTTGATGGCGGAAGCGACGAGGCCGCCGAAGAAGCCCATGATGCAGGCGAGCGCGGCGAGCGCCCCCGCTTCGAGCGGCGAGAACGGCGTCAGCCAGTAGAGCCCGGCCCCGAGCAGCGAGGCGCTGCCAATGCCGCCGATCAGCCCCTCCCAGGTCTTTGACGGCGAGATGCTCGGCGCGACCTTGTGCCGGCCGAAAAGCTTCCCAAAAATGTACTGCAGCACGTCGCTGCCCTGCACGGTAGCGATGAGGAAGGCGATGAGCAGCAGGCCCCGGCCCTCGTTGCCGGGAATGGGCAGCGTCACCAGCGCCGGCACATGGCTGATGCAGTAGACCGAGAGCATGATGCCCCATTGCTGTTCGCTGACCCGTTCGAGGAAACGGGACGTGTCGCCACGCAGGGCCGTCAGCGCCGGCATGGCGAGGAAGCAGTAGACGGGGATGAAGATCGAATAGAGTCCGTACCAGTCGATCCAGATCAGGTAATACTGCGTCGGCACGATGATCAGGAACATGCCGAGCAGCGTCCACCGATCGGCATGGCGGGTGTTGGTAAGCGTGACGTATTCGCGCAGCGCCGCGAAGGAAACGAAGGCGAAGAGCAGGATCACGCCGCCCGTGCCGAACAGGAAGGCGACGCTGATACCCGCGACCATGATCCACCAGGCCTTGATGCGTGCATTGAGGTTTTCGAGCGTCGCCGGCAGCGGCTTTTCACTGCGCCAGGAGAGCACGCCCGCAACAAGGCTCGCAATGACGAGCACGGAGACGAGGCCGAGGAAAAGACGCGTGTCGTCGCTCATCAACGGGTTCCATCCTTTCGGGGCGCAAGGGCGAGAAGCGCTTCGCGGGCGCGATCAAGGAAAACTTTCCGCTCCTCGCCCACCTGAAGCACCAGCGGGGCGCCGAAGACGACGCGGCAGAGCAGCGGAACCGGCAGGAGCGCGCCCTTCGGCAGAACACGCGACATGTTCTCGATCCAGCAGGGTACCAGTTCGATATCCGGCCGAAGCGCCGCAAGATTGTAGAGGCCCGAGCGGAAGCGCAGCAGCGGCTCCTCTGTCATGTTGCGCGTGCCCTCGGGGAAGAAGATCAGGGATTGCCCCTTGTCCAGGGCGGCGAGCATCACCTGCATCGGGTCGGCGGTGCGTTCCACCCAGTTGCGCTCCACGAGCACCGTGCGCAGCATCTTGCCGGAAATGAAGCGGCGGACCGGGCCGGCATTCCAGTAGTCCGCCCCTGCGACCGCGGCGGTTCGGCGTCGTTCGGCAAAGGGCAGGCAGGTGGAGATCAGGATGAAATCGCCGTGGCTTGCATGATTGGCGAAATAGATGCGCTGCCGGCCATAGGGCGCCGAGCCCGCCCAGATCGGCCGCACGCCGGTGACCGCCCGCGAAAGCCCCGCAAGCGCCGCCCCGGACACGCTCTGCAAAAGCGATACACCGCTCACGCTCATGCCCCGCCTCCCTCCATCCCGTCGAGGAGCAGGACGAAGTAGAGTGTGATGGCGATCAGCAATGCGATCCGCTGCAGCCAGAGGAGCCGCCGGCATCCCTGCAGACGCTCCCGCAGCGTTGCCGAAACGCTCCCCCTGGCGCGAAGCCCCATGCGCGCCAGCACGTCGTCGATGGCAGCAAGCCCTGTCGTTTCCCCGTCATGGGAGGCGGCGAGCCGGAAGAGCGCGGCGTCGAACAGAAGATGCACCGAAAGTGCCAGCGGCACGAGGCAGAAGGCGAGCAGCAGCCCCCAGGCGAGCGGCCCGGTAAATCCATGGGCGCCGGCCGTCGGCGGCGCCACGGCGAGGATCAGCAAAGCCGTTGCCCCGCCGGCAAGGCCGTTGCGCTGAAGGCGCCGGACGGTATCCGCAACAACCGTCTGCCAGTCCGTCATCGCGCCGCCTCCTCGATCGCGGCATAGGTTTCCAGCGCAAGATGCACCGGCCGACCCTTCGCCCGGATCTGGGCGACCGCCGCCGCTGCCGTGGTGGCAAAGCCGGTCCGCATCAGGATACAGGCAGCGACGAGCGCGCTGCGCTGGAAGCCGAGCGCGCAGCAGACAAGGACCGGCCCATGCCGCCCCGCCTCCTCGACGGCGAGCGCCGCCTCGCGGATCCGGGCGGCGGAGACGGGCAGCAGGTCGAGCGTCGGGAAAGCACGCCAGGAAAGGCCGGGAACGACAAGGCCCGGCCTTTCCGCCGTCATATCCACAACGGCGGCATAAGTGGAAAGTGAGCGTTGCGACGGCACCCGGCCGAGGAAAACGCCGTCGGCGATCTCGACGGCATCGGGCAGGCGCCGTGTCCACCACCAGACATTCGCCCGCACGCCCAGCCTGTAAGGCATCAGCAGCCAGCGGCTCGCCAGGCTGATGTGGCCATCGGCCCGCTTCTGGAACACATCCGGCCCCGCACCGGCATAGGCGAGCGCGACGAGGGCGAGCGCAAGTGCCGGCCAGAGCAGCAGCAGGCCCGCCCCTGAATCGAACGTCGTCCACACGGCGAGGAACAGGAAAACGAGCGCGCCGGCGGCATAACAGACGGCGAGTCGCCGCGCCTTCGTATCGAGCGTCAGGCGGAACCCTGCCAGCGGCGACGGCCGGCCGGCCGGGAAGAGCCAGAGGGCGAAAAGGCCGAGCAGCGCGCCGGTCGGAATATCGATGCTGTGATGCTGCCAGGTCGTGAGAACGGAGATGCCGATCAGGAAACTCCAGCCATGCCAGATCGCCAGCATCGCTCCGCGCAACCGCAGGCGCCAATGTTCCCAGATGATCACCAGCAGGGCGATATGCAGCGAGGGCGCCTGGTTGAACGGCTTGTCGAAGCCGCCGAGCACGTCGAACAGGAAACCCGGCAGCCCCTGCGTCTCCGGCCGCACGAAGATCGCCTGTAGCGGAAAGGCGATGAAGCAGAGGACGGCGACGACCTGCGCCGTAAGATAACGCCGCGCCAGCCGGCCGACCTCCGCCGGCGTCTCGTTGACGAAGAGCGAGAGCGCATAAAAGGCGTTGATCGACCAATAGGGCAGGATCGTCCAGGCGAGGAAGGGGATGTGCCGCTCCCAGCCGAAAGCGAGATTCGGCACATCCGCCTGCTGCGCGGCCAGCCAGTTGGAGAAACCGTAGGTCAGGTAGAAGAACGGTGCCAGGAAGGCGAGCCACAGCGCCGCAGCGCGAAAAACCGCGCGGCGATCGACGGCAACGACAGATGCGACGCCCTCCCCCATGATCGCCTCAGATACGCTCGGCCAGCGAGACGGTGAAGATGCCCCACTTGTCGATGCGTTGCTCGACCTTGCGGAAACCCGCCGCGGCCACCAGCTGGTCCATTTCCTGCTGGGTGCGCCGCCGCATGATCCACGCCTCGCCGCCGCGATGCGAGGTCAGCGCCCGGGCGATCATCTCGAGCTGCGGATGCCAGGGCTGGCCGGTATAGAGGAGCAGCGCCCCCGGCTCCATCGCCCGGGCGAGCCCGGCCAGCGAGGCCTCGATCAGGGCATTGTCCGGGAAGAGCTCGTAGAGGCCGGAGACGATCGCGAGCGTCGGCTGCGGGGTGATCGCGGCAAGCCCTTCGGTGTCGAAGGCATCGGCCCGGTGGAATTCCGCCACCTCCCTCAGGTCGCGCTCGGCGATCAGCGCCGCGCCCTTGTCCACGTTGATCGGCGAATAGTCCTGCAGGCGGATGCTCTCCGGCTTGGCTTCGGATCCCGCAACCGCGTCGAGCACGTAGCGCCCGTGGCCGGCGGCGATGTCGAGCACACGCAGCGGCCGTCCCTCGGCCTTCAGGCGTGCCAGTGCCTTGCCGATCAGCTCTTCCAGATGGACCTTGCGCTGGCGGATGCCGCGCCAGCCGATCGCATCGAGGAACTGCCGGTCGATCAGCCGCCCGCCGGGGCCGAGACCGCGGGCCTCGTCCTCATAGACATAGTCGAGCGTGGAACCGGAATCGAAGCCGGTGCGCACGCCCGTCTCTATGCCCTTGGAAAAAAGGCTCCCGAGGCGGATCGAGCCCCGCGTCAGTGCCCAATAGAGCCCGCGCGGGGAGAGCAGCGACAAGGGTGTCGCCAGCCGGTCGGCCTCGTCGCGGGTGTAGCCGGAAAGATGCGCACGCCGCAGGTCGGCCACCACGGGCGGTTCGGCGAAACGCTGGAGGAGGAAGGTCCGCACCTTTTCAAGCGCCTTGGCCCGGTCCCGCTCGCCGAGCGTGTCGTGGTAGAAGCCGGGCAGCACATGGCGCTCCTTGATCGTGCTGCCGAGATTTTCGAAGAAGCGGTGCTGCGGCGCATGGCGCACGACGAAATCGCTGCCGGAAACGAGAAGCTGCGTCGGCACCGTGATGGCACGCGCATCGCCGACCACCCGGTCCGCCGCCTCGTAGAGCTCCAGGAGGATGTTGGAGGCGATGGGACGGGTGATCAGCGGATCGGCCTCGAAGGAAGCAATGCGCGCAGGATCGTGCGTCAGGAAGCGGGCCTTGACGTAGGAGTTGACGAAGAACGTGCCCTTGAGCTTCTGCCAGAGCGCGATGCCCTCCCTGGCGAAGGGTACGTAGAGTTTCACGTCGAAGGCGGGCGACGCCAGCACCAGCGCGCGGATATCCGGCGCATAGTCATGCACCCAGGTGGAAGCGAGCACCGCACCGACGCTCTGGGCGACGACGGCGATCTGATCCATGGCAAAGCCGCCGGTCTCGCGGATGTGGCGGACGAAGCAGTCGAGATCGCGCACCGAATGGGCGAAGGACGGCGAATGGCCGCGCTCGCCGGGGGACCGGCCATGGCCACGCGCATCCCACGCGTAGAAGGCGAAGTCGTCGAGCCCGAGCTCCTCGGCGATATGCGCCACCCGGCCGCTGTGCTCATGGCCGCGGTGCAAAAGCACGATCGCGCCTTTCGCCGTGCCGGAACGGGCGGGCCAGGCACGGTAGAAAAGCTCCACGCCGTCATGGCTCGCAAAGGCGGATTCGATCATGCTGTCATCTCTCCTGTAGAAACCTCAGCACCTATACGGATGAGGACGCATGTTTGCAGTTGATTTCATACGATTTGCATCCTCTTTTGTGGCACGCAATCGAGCGGATTCGAGCTGACATGTCGATCTATAAACTGAAATCGTCCTTCCAGAACCTGCTTCGCCCCCTGGTGGGACGGCTGGCGGCCATGGGCGTCACGGCAAATCAGATAACACTGATCGCCGCGATCGTCTCGGTGGGGATCGGCGCGCTGCTTCTCGTCAATCCGGCACCCGCGCTTTTCGCGCTCGTTCCGGTCTGGATGCTGTTGCGCATGGGGCTCAACGCCATCGACGGCATGCTCGCGCGCGAACACGGCCAGAAGAGCCCGCTCGGCGGCTATCTCAACGAGATCACCGATGTCGTCTCCGATGCCGCGCTGTACGTGCCCTTCGCGCTGGTCGCGCCCTTTTCCCTGCCGTGGTTCACCGCCATCGTCTTTCTCGCCGCGCTGACGGAGTTCGCCGGCGTGCTCGGCGTCGCCCATGGCAACGGCCGCAGCTACGAGGGGCCGATGGGCAAGAGCGACCGGGCCGTCCTCTTCGGGGCGCTCGGCGCGCTTGTCGCCGGTTTCGGCACGTTGCCCGCCTGGACATGGCATATCCAGCCGATGGCCTGCGTGCTGCTCGCCTGGACGGTCGTCAACCGGGTTCGGGCCGGCCTCACCGCCCCGTAGCCGTCAGCGCTTCTCGCCGAAGCGGCGTGGTGTCGGCCGGCCGGTGATCTGGTCCCAGTGCTCGTCGGCGCGCCGTTCGAAAGTTCCTGCCTCGCGGGCGTCGCTCTGGTAGAAGGCGCCGCGCGGCACCTCCGGCGCGTAAACCTGCTCGCTCCAGCCCCGTCCGTCATCATGCGGAAAGGCATAACCGACATGGCCGAGCGCCGCCGCACCCTTGTAGTGGGCGTCACGCAGATGAAGCGGCACCGACGATGGCGCTTCCTTTGCCACATGGGCAAGTGCCAGCGAGATGCCGCGGCAGGCGGAGTTCGATTTCGGCGCGCGGGCGACGTGGAGAGCGGCATGGGCGAGAATGATCTGCGCCTCGGGATAACCGATCTTCTCCACCGCATGCAGCGCCGCCACCGCCGTCTGCAGCGCCGTATTGTCGGCAAGGCCGACATCCTCGGAGGCGTGGATCATGATGCGGCGCGCAATGTAGCGCGGATCCTCGCCGCCGTGGATCAGCCGGGCAAGCCAGTAGAGCGTCGCATCGGGATCGGAACCGCGCATCGACTTCACGAAGGCCGAGACGACGTCATAATGCGCATCGCCCGACCGGTCGTGGTTGACCGGCGCGGCGGCATAGGCCTCCTCGACCATCGCCTCGGTGATGACGACGGGTATTCCCGGAGCGTGCCCGACGGCAAGGCTTTCGAGCACCGTCAGCGCCCGCCGCGCATCGCCGCCGGACCGACCGGCGATGCGGCGCAGCTGGGCGGGCTCCAGGCGCACCTCGATGCCGCGCGCCGCAAGATGGCGAAGC
Source organism: Shinella sp. SUS2 (assembly GCF_001262505.1). Classification (GTDB taxonomy): domain Bacteria; phylum Pseudomonadota; class Alphaproteobacteria; order Rhizobiales; family Rhizobiaceae; genus Shinella. The sequence goes on along the minus strand of NZ_KQ410732.1, from coordinate 394,570 downwards.
CCCCGCCGCACCACCTCTTCCATCTCCTCGAGCGTCAGCGGCTCCAGTTTCAAGATGGTCGAACGGGAGATGAGTGCAGGCGTCAGCGTGTGGTAGGGATTGCCGGTCGTTGCGCCGATGAAGTCGGCGACGCCCTCTTCGCAGAGCGCGAGGAGATGGTCCTGCTGCGTCGCGCTGAAACGATGCACCTCGTCCGCAAAGAGCAGGGTCGGCCGCATGCGCGCCTCGTCGGCGATCTTACGGATGTCGGCCACGTTGTTGTGCGCGGCGTGCAGCGGGCGGAAACTCTTGCCGAGCATGTTGCCGATGGCACGGGCGATCGACGTCTTGCCGAGGCCGGGCGGACCGTAGAGCACGATGCTGCCGAGCCTTCCGGCGGCGATGCGCCGGCGCAGCATGGTGCCCTCGCCGATGATCTTCTCCTGGCCGATCACGTCGTCCAGCGTCGCCGGGCGCAGTTCCGCGGCAAGCGGCATGACGCCGGAGCGCGGCGCAGCGTCGAAAAGATCGGTCATGGCATCCTCCGGTCTTAAACGGTCCTGTCCAACCCGGCGGCCTGACGCAAAAGCCCGCCTGCCCGGCCGGATGACGTTCGTCTATCGGCCGGAGCAGGCGGGGTCAAAGGCAATCGTGCGCGATGGCGCTCAGTGCAGGCCGAAGAGGGTCAGCAGCTCCTCGCGGTGACGGACGAATTCCGGCGCGCTGCGGTCGCGGGGACGCGGCAGGTCGATCTCGATCAGCCGCGGCGCGGCGTTCTTCTCGCGCGGCAGGATGAGGATGCGGTCGGCAAGGTAGATGGCCTCCTCCAGGTCGTGTGTCACAAGGATGGTCGTGACGTCCTCATCGCGCCAGATGCGCGTCAGCTCCTGCTGCATGCCGATCTTCGTCATGGCGTCGAGCGCGCCGAGCGGTTCGTCCAGCAACAGGATCTCCGGCTGCACGGCAAGCGCCCGGGCGATGCCGACGCGTTGCGCCATGCCGCCGGAAAGCTGGCGCGGATAGGCGTTCTCGAAGGATTGCAGGCCGACGAGCTGGACATAGCGCCGCGCACGGGCCTTCGCTTCCTCGCGGGAGGCCCCGCGCGTATCGAGACCGAAGGCGACGTTTTCGAGCACGGTCAGCCAGGGCAGCAGGCGCGGCTCCTGAAAGATCACGGCGCGTTCCGCGCCGACGCCCGAAACGGCCTTGCCGTCGATCAGCACCTCGCCGCCATCGGCATCCTCCAACCCGGCAAGGATACGCAGCAACGTCGTCTTGCCGGAGCCGCTGGCACCGACGATGGCAAGGCTCTCCCCGGAGCGTATCTTCAGGTTGATGTTATCGAGGACCGGCAGCGGCCGGCCATCGAGCGTGTAGGATTTCGAGAGGTGACGGATCGTCACCTCTCCGCGGATCGTTGCAGGGGCAAGGCTCATGGGAGACCTCAGTTCGTTGCAGCGTCGGGCGAATAGAGCACGTCCTTGGCCGCGAGCTGGCCTTCCTTCAGCTTGCCTTCGCGGACCAGAACGTCGATCCAGAACTGCACGTCCCGCTCAACCGGAAGACCGCCCGCACGAACGCCATAGCCGCGGAAATATTGCGCGATATCAGGGTTCTCGCCGCGTTCCTGCAAGGCCTTTGCGAGGATCTTGCGGGTCTCCTCGGGATGCTCGCGGGCATAATCGAGCGCACGGGCCGACTGTTCGACGAAGATTTTTGCCGCCTCGGGATGCGCCTTGACGAAATCACGGCGCAGCACCACGAAGCCGCCGGCGATCTCGCCGAGCACGTCCGTATCGTCGAAGATCGCACGCAGGCCGCCATTCTTGCTGGCCGCACCCTCGAAGGTCGTCTGCCAGTATCCGAACGCCGAGATGTCCACCTGGCCGGAGCGCAGCACCTGCTCAAGCTGCGGGCCGGGCACGACGACCTGGTTGGCTGCATCCGTCGGCAGGCCGACCGAATGCAGCGCCTCGCGGATCGTATAGTCGAGATGGGCGCCCAGCGTGTTGACGGCGATGCTCTTGCCGGCAATGTCCTTGATGTCCTTGATGGGGCTGTCTTCCAGCACGTAGAAGATCGACTGGACTTCGGCATTGATGCCGTTCGAGGGATAGGCGGCGACGAAATCGTTGCCGCCGATGATCGAGTTCAGAACGGCGGAGGTGGCCGCGCTGCCGAGCTCTACATCACCGGAGGCGAGCGCGATCAGCGAGGCCGGGCCGCCCGCGGCATAACCGACATTTTCGATCGTGATGCCGGTTCCCTTGAAATAGCCGAGTTCGGCGGCAAGCTCATGGGCGGAAAGACCGCCCTGGCTGGCGAGGTACCGCAGGTTCACATCCTCGGCGAAGGCCGCGCCGGCAAGGCCCAGGAAGAGGGTGGTGGAGAGGAGAAGTTTTCGCGAGTGGAAGGTCATGGCGGTGTCCTTTGACAAAGAGAAATGCGGAAGGTTCAGGCGTTCGGCTGCGACCAGCGGCAGAGTTTTTTCTGGAGGAGGACCAGCACCGCATTGGCGAGGAGGCCGAGCAGCGCCAGAAGCAGGATGGCGGCGAACATCAGCGGGACCTGGAAATTGTACTGGGCGTTCATCACCTGGAAGCCGATGCCCTTGTTGGCGCCGATCATCTCGGCGGCGATGAGGAGCAGCAGCGCCGTGGTGGCGGAGAGGCGCAGGCCGACAAAGATCGCAGGAACCGAGGCCGGCAGGATGACGCGGCGGAAGATCGTCAAACGCCCTGCGCCATAGGTCCGCGCCATCTCGATCAACTTGCTGTCGACCTCCTTCACGCCGCCGATCGTGGCAAGCAGGATCGGGAAGAGCGTCGCCCAGAAAATGACGAAGACTTTTGACGTTTCACCGAGCCCGAGCAGCAGGATGAAGACGGGATAGAGCGCCAGCGCCGAGGTCTGGCGGAAGAACTGCAGCAGCGGATCGAGCGCCTGCTCGACGATCTTCGCCTGCCCCATAACAAGGCCGAGCGGGATGCCGATCGCGACGGCGGCGACAAAGGCGATACCGGAGCGCTGGAGGCTGATGGCGATATCATCGAGAAGTGCGCCGCTGGCAAGGCTGTCCCAGAGAGCCGAGACGATGATGTGGAGCGGCGGGAAGACGGAGGGATTGACCCACCCCTGTGTGCTCGAAATCTGCCAGAGCGCCAAAAAGGCCAGAACCAGTCCGTAGCGGGCGAGAAACGACGGCAACAGCGCATTCAACCGTGTCGCAAGACCGGGCGCCGCCGGCGGCCGGTTCGCAAGGCGAAAATCCGCACCGAGGGTGGAGTTCACGTTTTCATAGGACATCGTCGTCTCCTATTCGGCGGCCTGGACGGCGGCGCGTGCGCCGGCCCAGCGGTTGACGGGGAACGGCAGACCGAGGTTTTCACGCAGCGTCGTGCCCTCGTAGGCGGTACGGAACAGGCCACGGCGCTGGAGTTCGGGGATGACCAGATCGACAAAGTCGTCGAGCGCCGTTGGCAGCCAGGGCGGCAGGATGTTGAATCCGTCGGCGGCCTCGTTCTCGAACCATTCCTGCAGCGTATCGACGATCGTCTCTGGCGTACCGACGACGGTGTAATGGCCACGGGCGGAAGCGATCCACTGGTAGAGCTGGCGGATGGTGAAATTGTTCTCGTCGGCGATCTGGCGGATCAGCGCCTGACGGCTCTTCATGCCCTCGGTCGGCGGTGCGGGCGGCAGCGGACCATCGAGGTCGTAACCACGAAGATCGAGCGTGCCGCCGGTGAGCCCGTTGAGGAGGCCGACGCCATCCGCTTCGACGATCAGCGCGGTCAGGCGGTCGTATTTTTCGCGCGCCTCCTCCAGCGTTCGGCCGACAAAGGGCGAGACGCCGGGCATGATGAGGATATGGTCCGGATTGCGGCCGAGGCCGCGGGCGCGCGCCTTGATGTCGCGGTAGAATTCCTGTGCCGTCCCGATGTGCTGGTGGGCGGTGAAGATCACTTCCGCCGTCGCGGCGGCAAGCCCGCGGCCGTCATCCGACTGGCCGGCCTGCACGATGACAGGATGGCCCTGCGGCGAACGGGCGACGTTGAGCGGCCCGCGCACCTGAAAATGTTCGCCGCGATGGTCGCTCTCGTGCAGCTTCTCCGGATCGTAGAAGACGCCACTCTCCTTGTCGCGCAGGAAGGCGTCATCCTCGAAACTGTCCCAGAGCTTCTTGACCACATCGACATGCTCGGCAGCGCGGCGATAGCGCGCGGCATGGGGCAACTGGGTCTCGCGGTTGAAGTTCTGCGCGGTCGGATCACCCGTCGTGGTGACGACATTCCAGCCGGCACGCCCGCCGGAAATGAGGTCGAGCGAGGCGAATTTGCGGGCCGTGTTGTAGGGCTCCTCGTAGGTCGTCGAGGCGGTGGCGATGAAACCGAGATTTTTCGTGAAGGGCGCAAGCGCCGAAAACAGCGTCACCGGCTCGAAGCCAGCGACGCGGGCATTGCCCCCTTCCCGCGCCCCGCCGAACCCGATGGCAAGGTTGTCCGCCAGGAAATAAGCGTCGAACAGGCCGCGCTCCGCAGTCTGGGCGAGTTGCTTGTGGAACTCGAAGCTAGTGGCGCCGTCCGCCGGCTGGTCCGGGTGCCGCCAGGAGGCGACGTGCTGGCCGCCGCCGGGAAGGAATGCGCCAAGCCTGATCTTGCGTGTCATCATGTTTCCTTTCATCGCATCTGGAGAGGGCCGCGTCGGCCACGGGGTCGCGATCCCGCCCACGGCGGGGTACGGCAGTGCTCGGATGTGGATGCCGGTGCGGCGGGCGCCGCTCAGCAGGCGTCAGGACAGGGCATGATAGCGGCCGTCCTGATAGAGCAGCGAATGGCCGGCGCCGAGGCGGATCGCCAGAACCTTCCCGATGACGATGACGTGGCTGTGCCGTTCGATGGCTTCCTCGACAACGCAGTCGATTGCCGCGACGGCATCGACCAGGAGCGGCGCGCCGCTGACGGCGGTGGTCCAGTCCGCGCCGTGGTAGCGATCGGCGCCACGAAGACCACCGCGGCCGGCAAACTGGTTGGCAAGGGCCTCATGGGCGCTGCCGACGATGTTGATGCCGAGGTGGCCGTAGCGTTCGACGACGGGCCAGGTGGACGAGGTGCGGTTGAGGGAGACCAGCATGCGCGCCGGCTCGACCGAGAGCGCCGTCGCCGACGTGACGGTCGCGCCGGTGCGGGTTTCGCCCTCGCCGGCCGTGATGATGCTGACGCCGCCGCCGAGCGTGCGCAGCGCCGCCTTCAGCGTGTCGGCGTCGGCCGGCTGCTCGATCAGCGACGTGCCGTGAAGGTTGAAACGTGTGTTTTCGACATGGGCGTTCATCGTTCCCGCTCCGCTTGAGACCCTTGATGCTGATAGGGATAACAAGCGGAAGCCCGGGATAGCAGGCACGCCATTTCTTATTTCACTATTTTTATAGAAAATATGAATTTCAATTGCGCATCGCCCGTGGATGCACGCGCCGACCGGCGAGAGCAGAGCCAGACGCACCGCAAAACCAGGCGATGCGTCCGGCATGGGCTCAGGCGCGCCCGCGCCGCGCCGCCATCGCCGTCACCTCGACGCGCATATCGGGATCAGCGAGCGCGGCGACCCCGACGGCGCAACGCACCGGATAGGGCTTCTTGAAATAGGCGCAATAGACCTCGTTGAAGGCCGGGCGCTCATTGATGTCGATGAGGTAGATTGTCAGGTGGATCACGTCGGCAAGGCTGCTTCCGGCCTTTTCCAGCGACGCCTTCAGGCTCTCCAGCGTCGCGATGCTCTGCGTCCTGATATCGCCAGTCTCCAGCGATCCGTCGGCGCGCAGCGGGATATGCGTGGTGACGAGGAGGTTGCCTAGGCCGGCGGTGTCGGAGGAGATCTCCGTCTCGTCGGTATCCTCGATGAAGAAGGGGGCGTCGTTGTCAGCCATGGCGATTCTCCTTGAATGCGTTTGCCGGCCAGCACGAGCGGCTTTGCCGCGCGCCATCAACCGAAATCCGGCCTCACCAGACCGTGCCGCGTGCGGCGACTGCCTCGACCCGCGTCACGATGCCACCGCGGTGGAAGACCATACGGTCGAACAGGTTGCTGACGACACAGGTGTGGTTGGGCACGATGCGCACCACGCTGCCGATGGCGGGAAACTCTCCCCGGCAATCCTTGAGATCGACCACCGCATGCTCCTCCGAGAGCGAGACGATGCGGGCGCCTTCGTGGCCCTCGATCTCGCCGTAGTCGCTGAAACCGAGCAGGTCCGAGGTCAGCGCCTTGGAACCGGCATCCAGCACCGCACGATCCTCAGCCGGGCGCGAGACGACGGTCGCAAGGATATGCATGGCAAGATCCTGCCGCGTGCAATGGCCGGCGCGCACCATGCTCCGGTCGTTGTAGACATAGGTTCCCGCGCGGTGTTCGGTGGCGGAAGGCACGAGATGGGCCTTCCAGAGGTCCGGCGAACCACCGCTGGAGCGCACCGGGCAATCGAGCCCCCTTGCCGCCAGCAGCGTCATGGTCCCGGCGATGAAAGCCTCCACGGCGCTTGCGCCGCCGGTTGCAGGGTAGGTGAGGATGCCGCCGAAGCGGAGGGGCGGCGCGGCGGCGATGCGGGCCGCCAGTTCTGTTGCCGCCTCCGGTGTCTGCACGCCGCATCGGCGCCCGCCCGTATCGCACTCCACAAGCACGGTCAGCGGACGGGCGGCATCGAAGGCGCGGGCAAGACCGTCCACGGTCGTGGCGCTGTCGGCGACCACGGCAAGACGCGGCACCCGCTCGTGCAGCCCGCGCAGGCGCCCGAGCTTCGCCGCACCGAGGATGTTGTAGGTGATCAGGATGTCCTCGAAACCGGCATCGGCGAAAACCTCGGCCTCGCTGATCTTCTGGCAATTGAGACCGACGGCGCCGGCCGCGCGCTGCGCCTCGGCGACGGCGACGATCTTGTGGGTCTTGATATGCGGGCGGAAGGCCTTGCCGTGCCCGTCGAAATAGGCCTGCGCGCGGGCGATGTTGGCGGCCAGCCGGTCCTCGTCGATGACGGGCATCGGGGTGAGGACATCGTCGAGCGGCGTGCCGGCAGTGGGCCAGGGATCGGTCATGGGAAGCCTTCCAGTCTTGGCGCCTGCAGCGCCTGTTGGGGTGTGGTCACTATGATGAAAACAGTGGCGGGGCAAAACCGAAATCCCCGCGCCTGCCTCGGTAACATCTCAGGCCTTGCGCTCCTGAAGAATGTTTCCGCCATCGACCACCAGCACGGCACCGTTGATATAGCTCGCCTTGGGTGAGGCAAGGAAGGCGACGGCGGCCGCCACTTCGTCTGGCCGGCCTGCGCGGCCACAGGGTGTCGCCATGGCGGCGCGGCGCTCCTCGTCCGTCGACGCGCCGGTATCGATCCAGCCTGGCGCCACGGCATTGATCGTGACGCCATGCGGGCCGGCTTCGAGCGCCAGTGCATGGGTGAGGCCGACCATGCCGGCCTTGGCGGCGGAATAGGCCGTCTCGCCGGGATTGGCGACATAGGGGCCCGTCACCGACGCCACATTGACGATGCGGCCGTAGCCGTCCGCCAGCATGTCCGGCAAATAGAGGCGTGTCGAAAGGAACGTCGTCTTGAGCGTGACGGAGATGCCGCGGTCCCAATCCGCCTCCTCCAGCATCGCAAAGTCGCGCTGCAGTGCCGGCTGCGCGAGACTGCCCATGCCGGCATTGTTGACGAGCACCGCGGCCGGCCCCGTTGCTTGCCGCAGGCGCTCGACATCGGCCTTGACAGTGAGGTCGCAAATGTGGCCCGTCGCGGAGAACCCGTCGCGCCTCAACTCCGCGGCACGGGTGAAAATCCGATCGCTCGTTGCCACGAGGTGGACGGCATAGCCCTCCTCCACCAGGCTCCGTGCGCAGGCAAAGCCGATGCCGTCCTCGGCCCCTGCTCCGGTGATGATCGCCGTCTTGCGCTGCATCCGTCCCTCCTCAGTAGCCGGCCGTCACGCCGAAATCGATGGAGAGCGCGGCCCCGGTGATGGGCGCGGCATCCGGCTCGCAGAGATAGGCGACCATGCGGGCGATCTCCTCCGGCCGGATGAAGCGGGCGGCTTCCTGCTGGGGATAGTTGGACAGGAGTTTCGCCTTGTAGCCGTCCGGGTCGCCTCCGCCATAGCGTTCCGCCTGGAACTCGATCATCGGCGTTGCGACGTCGCCAGGGCAGACCGCGTTGACGCGAATGCGGCGCGGCGCAAGTTCCAGCGCCAGCGCCTTGGTCAACAGAACCAGCCCGCCCTTCGAGGCACAGTAGATCGACGCGCCGTTGTTGCCGACGAGGCCGGCATCCGAGGCGATGTTGACGATGGAGGCGCCGTTCTCCAGATGCGGAATGGCCGCCTGGATGAGGAAGAACGCTCCCTTGAGATTGACGTCGAGCACGATGTCCCAGTCCTCTTCCGTCATCGTTCCGGCCGCGCCCTCGCGCCAGACGCCGGCGGCATTGACGAGGGCGTCGAGGCGCCCGCGCCAGGCGAGCGTCTTCTCCACGGCAGCGGCACAGGAGGCGACCTTGCGCATGTCGAGCGGCACCGCAAGCGCGGCACCGCCCCCGACTTGCACTGCCTCCGCCGCGGCCGTCAGGCGTTCGGATTCAAGGTCTGCGAGAACGACAGCGTAACCGTCGGCGGCAAGCCGCGTGGCAATCGCCGCTCCCATGCCGCCGGCCCCACCGGCTATGAGCGCTACTCGGGTCTGGTCGGTCATGGGTGTCTCTGCTCCAATGCGATATCCTCCCGGAAGAAGAATGGGCGACGGCGTCGATAGTCAACACCGCAATTCAGGCAACCCACCGCTCAGTGGCGGCCGTCGTCTCAGGCCGCGCGTTCGCGCCACCAGTCCTGTGCCTGCAGTTTCCAGTAGGTCAGCTGTGCCACCGCCAGCCCTGCAAGGCCACCGGCCCAGACAAGGCCGAAGGGCGCAAAGAGCCTGTAGCGTTCGCTTTCACCGAGAATGCCCTCCGCAATGACCTTGCCGCCGATCGCCGTCGTGTTGAGGCCGTGGCCGCCGAAGGCGGTGCAATGCCAGACGCCCGGCGCCATGCGTCCGATCTGGGGCATCAGGTGGCGGGCATAGGACATCAGACCCGACCAGGCGAGCTCCGTCCCGAGGCCGGCAAGCTGCGGATAGGTGCCGACCATTTCGGCGCGCAGTTCGCGCACCAGCCCGGCGGTCGAAGCGGCGCGGGTGGTGATACGCCCGCCCCAGAGCAGCCGCCGGCCGTCGTCGACCAGGCGGTAATAGTCGCCCGCCCGGCGGTTGTCGCCGATGGCGTCGCGGGTGGCGATTGCCGAGGCGAGAAGGTCGGGCGCCTCCTCGCTGACCATCACATAGGTGGCGATAGGCAGGAAGGCACGCTGGAGCCGCGCATTCAGCGACCCGGTATAACCACCCGTCGCAAAGACGACGTCGCGCGCCGTCACCATGCCGCCCGCCGTCCTCACTCGCTTTTCCGCCTCGTCCAGTTCGCTGCCTGTCGCCGTAGACTGCTCGAAGATGCGACCGCCGAGGCGCTCGATTTCGCGGGCAATGCCGCGCAGATAGTTCAGCGGGTGCATGTGGAAGGCAGCCCCGTGGCGCACCGCCTGATGGTAGCGATCCGATTTCAGCACCGCACGCACGGCGTCACGATCCATGTAGGCGATATCTTCGCCATAGCGCCGGCGCACCTCCTCCACATCGGCCCTGAGACGCGCGCCGTCATCGTAGCGCAGCACGCTCATCAGGCCGGGCCGGAGATCTGCATCGGAAAGGCCGAGGGTCCGGATGTTGTCGCGGACGAACTCCACGCCCTCCATCGACAGGCGATACAGGTCGTGCGCCACGGCCGGGCCGGCCATGCGGGCAATATTGTCCTCCCCCGTCGCATAACCGGCGCTGACGAAGCCTCCATTGCGCCCGGAGGCGCCGAAGCCGATGCTTTCCGCTTCCAGCACCACGACGCTCCGCCCCGCCCGCGCGAGCTGGAGAGCCGTCGAAAGACCGGCAAGACCGCCGCCGATGATCACCGCGTCGCACTCGACGGTGCCGGAGAGCGCCGGACGCACCACCTGATCCGTCATGGTGCGGCGATAATAGGTATCCGGATAGACCATGCTGCTCCCCCTCGGCCTGCGACGGGAGGGACTGATGCGCATCCCGTACCCGTTCGTCAATCAGCCCTAAAGCTGATGCAGCACGAAGGGCTTGCCCTCGATCGTCTCCACCCGCATGCGGAAGCCGAAGACGGTTTCGAGCATTTCCGGCGTCAGGATCTCCGTCGGTGCGCCGTCCGCAACGATACGGCCGCCCTTCATCGCGACGATACGGTCGGCATGGGCGCTCGCCTGGTTGATGTCGTGCAGCACGATGACGACCGTCTTGCCCTTGCCGTCGGCGGCGCTACGCAGCGAGCGCATCAGCTCACGGGCATAGTACATATCGAGATTGTTCAGCGGCTCGTCGAGCAGGAGGTAGTCCGTACCCTGCGCGAAGGCCATGGCGACCAGTGCGCGCTGGCGCTGGCCGCCGGACAGCGTCTCGATGAAGCGGTCGGCAAGGTCGGCGAGGTCGAACTGGGCAATGGCCGCGTCGATGATGGCGTGGTCGGCCTCGGTAAGGCGTCCACGGCCGTGGGGAAAGCGGCCGAAGCCGACGAGCTCACGCACCTTGAGGCGGCTTGCCACCGTCGTGTCCTGCCGCAGGATGGCGATGACGCGGGCAAGTTCCCGGCCGGGCGTCGTGTCCACCGGCAGGCCGTCGATGTCGATGGTACCCGTCTGGAGCGCTTGCAGGCGGGCAACGAGCGAAAGAAGCGAGGATTTTCCCGCGCCGTTAGGTCCGATCAGCGCCACGACGCCGCCCTTCGGGATCGTCAGGCTGACATCCGTGAGGATCGGCGTTGTCCGGTGTTTGAAGGAGACGTTTTCGATCCGGATCATTTTCGGCTCCCGAGAACCAGCAGCAGGAGGAAGACAAGCCCGCCGACGAATTCGATGACGACGCCGAGTGCTGTGGCATTGCCGAGCGCGTGCTGGAACAACGTCTGCCCGCCGACAAGCACGGCGATGCCGGCAAGGGCTGCTGCCGGCAGCAGCACGCCGTGACGGCGGGTATCGACGATGCGCTCGGCGAGCGCCGCCACCAGAAGACCGAAGAAGGCGACCGGCCCGACGAGCGCCGTGGAGACGGCGACCAGCGCGGAGACGAGCAGCAGCAGGCCCGTCACCGTGCCCGCCCAGCCGACGCCGAGCCCCGTCGCCGTATCCGGCCCGAGCGAGATAACGTCGAGCACGTGGCGCGCGCGCCAGGCGATGACGGCGGCGACGACCGTGACGATGGCAGCAAAGACCAGGAGGTCGGTACGCACGGCATTGAAGTTGGCAAAGCTCGCCGATTGCACGACGGAGAATTCGTTGGGGTCGATGAGGCGCGCGAGCAGCGAATGCAGACTGCGGAACAGGACGCCGAAGACGACGCCGGCCAGCAGCATCAGCCCCATGTCGAGGCGGCTCTTGAGCATGGGCAGTAGCAGCGCCGAGGCGAGCGCCATCAGCACCAGCACCTCCAGGCCGAATTTCAGCTGCGGATCGAGCGTCACGTAACCGACTCCGCCGAACAGGAAGACCATTAGCATCTGGCCGAAGAGGTAGAGGGCATCGAGACCCATGATCGATGGTGTCAGGATGCGGTTGCCGGTGACGGTCTGGAAGATCACGGTGGAAATGGCGATCGCCACACCCACCTGCACCAGAGCCGCAAGCTTCAGCAGCCGCAGTTCCAGCACGAAGACGATGTTGCCCTTGAGGCCGATCGCCAGGAACGCGGCGGCGGCGGCAAGGGCGGCCGCGGCAAGAGCGAGAAGACGACGGTCAGGCATGAGCGCCACGCCGGAAGAGCAGCCAGAGGAAGATCGCGCCGCCGACCACGCCCATCACCGTGCCGACCGGAATTTCGTAGGGATAGCGGATGAGGCGCCCGACGATGTCGCAGGCGAGAACCAGTCCCGCTCCACCGGCGGCGACCCAGCCCAGCGTGCCGCGCACATTGTCGCCCATCAGGCGCGAGACGATGTTGGGCACGGCAAGCCCGACGAAGGGGATCATGCCGACGACGGCAACGGCCAGCGCGGTGATGACGGAGACGAGGACGAGGCCGATCTGCATCATGCGGGCATAGTCGATGCCAAGCCCGATGCTCGCCTCCCGCCCGAGTGCCATGATGCTCAGCCGGTCGGCGACCACCCAGGCGATGGCGACCATCACGGCAGCGATCCACAGGAGCTCGTAGCGCCCGCGCAGCACGCCGGAAAAGTCCCCGTTGGTCCAGACGGCGAGGAACTGCAGGAGATCCGCCTGCCAGGCTGCATAGGTCGCCGCCGCGCCGATGACCCCGCCATAGACGATGCCGAAGAGCGGCACGAGAAAGGGCTGGGCGGGCGGCAGGCGATGGGCGGTCGCCAGGAAGATCGAGGTACCGAGAAGGGCCGCGCCGCTGGCGACGAGCGTCTTCACCGGCAGCGCGGCGGCGGGAAAGAGCAGCGTGACGAGGAGGATGCCGAGTTCGGCGCTCTGCGCCGTGCCTGCGGTCGCTGGCTCGACGAAACGATTGCGTACCAGCGTCTGCATGATGAGCCCGGCGATCGCCAGCCCAGCGCCACACAGGACCGCGGCAAGCGTGCGCGGCAGGCGGCTGACGAGGAGGAGCTGGAGCGCTTCGGGATCGCTCAGCACCCGGCCGAGCGGCAGCGGACTGACGCCGACGGCAAGGCTCAGCACAAAGAGGATCGCGAGCCCGAGGCCCGCGATCGTTCCGGTCCGCAAGGATGGGTGCAGGGCGCTGGCGCTCATTTCGCGGCGGAAAAGGCCTCCGTGACCGTCGCAAGCACGCGTTCGAGCGACTGTACGCCGCCGGCCGCGATGTAGAAATCCGGTGCCGGCAGGTAGACGACCTGGCCCTTCTTCCATGCCGTCGTTTCCGCGACAAGCTCATTGTCGAGCGTCACCCTCGCGGCCTGCTCGTTGGAGCCGACGGCGGCGGCACGGTCGAGCACCAGCAGCCAGTCGGGGTTCGCCTCGCGGATGAACTCGAAGGACACCGCCTCGCCGTGGGTCGCCGTCTCGATCTCGGCGATTGCCGGCGGCAGGTCGAGCGCCGCATGCACCCAGCCGAAGCGCGAGCCGGGGCCATAGGTGGAGACCTTGGGCCCGTTGGTCATGACGATCAGCGCCTTGCCCTTGCCGGCAACAGCAGCCTTGGCAGCAGCAAGCTTCGTGTCCAACTCGCCGGCAATCGCCTTTGCCTCAGCCGCCTTGCCGAACAGGGCACCATAGGCCTGAAGGCGCAGCTTGGCCTGCCCGACCAGATCGTCGCCATCGATCGTCATGTCGATCGTCGGCGCGACCTTGGCCACAACATCCGCCTTTGCGGCGGACCGGCTGCCGACGATGATGAGATCGGGACCGAGCGCGCTCAGCGCCTCGAGATCGGGCTCGAAAAGGGTGCCGACCGTGGTCGCACCCGCCTTGATCGGCTCCAGCGCGGGAACGTAAAGCTTGTCCGGCACGCCCGCCGGGCGGATGCCGAGACGGTCGAGCGTATCGAGCGCAGCCATGTCATAGACGGCGATGGTCTTCGGCACGCCGTCCACCGCGACCGTTCCCCGCGCCGTCGTCACGTCCATGGCGCTGGCGGGCAGGATGGAAAGGGCAAGCGCGGCGAAAGCCGCGAGCGGGCGGAACTGTTTCATGGTCTACCTGTCATGCTGGATGGATGCGAGCGCTCAGCCGGCCTTGTTCTGCCATTGCCAGTCGAGCGGCTGAAGCTCTTCGCGGAAGGCGAAGCGCGCGAGGTGGGATTCGATCACCGACTGGGTCTGGGCGAGATCCTCGCCGTTTTCCGCCCGGGCGGTCATGCGCAGGCCATAGTCATCGGCATCGAGAATGCCGAGGCCGCAAGCGAAGTGACATTCACCGTGGTTTTCCGAAACAGTGACCTCGATCTTGTGGGCGAAGTGCTTGCACAGCTGGGCCAGGTATTTCCGGCCGTGGGCGGTTTCCAGATGGGCGACGGATTCGAGCATGGCCTTCCCTTTCATTCCTGTCCGGCGGTCGGCTCTCCTGCCGACGGCACCGAAAACATAACGTCTTTACTCATGTTTTCCCAACAAGGGAAGCCGGCCGTCAGGGCCGGTCCCCACCGAAAAGCGCGATCAGCCCGTCCGAGATGACGCCCTGCCAGACGAGGTAGTCGTGGCCGCCGGCATAGTCGCGATAGATGACGGAAATGCCCTTGGCCTGCAGCACGTCCCGCAGATGCCGGCTGGTTTCGAGGATGCCCGCAGTGCCCTGCGCACCCGTTTCGAAAAGCCCGGCCGAAAGAAAGAAGCGCAACGGCAGCGCCGGGCCTGCGGCAATCAGCCCCGCCACATGCTCCCGGCGATCCTCCGGCGTACCCGGCGGGCTCCACCAGAAAGAGCCGGACATGGCGAGCACGTTGCCGAAGACCTCCGGATGCCGCATGGCGACGGTGGCCGAAGCCAACCCGCCATAGCTGGAACCGGCCAGCACCGTACGCGCGGCCGGAACCGCCAGCCCCGTTTCCTTTGCGACAAGCGGGTGGAGTTCGGTGGCCATGAAATCCGCAAAGGCCAGATTGGCCGGGAGTTCCCGCGCCCGCGCCGCCCGGTCGGGATTGGCGACGAAGACGGCGACCACCGGCGGGACGGCGCCGGCGGCGAGCATGTTATCGAGGATGCGCGGCACCGGCACGCGCCCGAGATACTGGTCGGCGTCGAAGACGAAGAGCAGGATCGTGTCCTTGCGCGCCGGGTCGAAACCGGGCGGGTAGTAAAACGTGATGTCGCGGCGGTTGCCGAGCAGACGGCTTTCGACCGACAGCGTGTTCAGCCGGCCCTGCGGGTTGCCTTTCTCCGCCAGAAACGGCTGCGGCGGGGCACCGGCCAGTTCCAGCACGGAATCCTGATTGTAGGCGTCTTTCGCTTCCGCCGGCCAGCCGTGCCGGTTCAGTGGATCGGCCTTGGCCGTCGAAAGGATAGCGACGCGCCGGTCGCGCGCGGTGCCCGGCACATCAGGCACATCGAAAGCCAGCTGATAGGACAGCCGCGTGTCGTCGGGCACCTCGAAGCTCTTGAACCAGATGTCCGAGCCGCCAAGGCGCTGCAACTCCTCGTGATCGCCGCTCGGTGCGCCGAACAGGCGGATGTTGCGCTTTGCACCGCGCCCCAGGAAGGTGACGACCTTGCGCCCGTCCTGCCCGTCCTCGACGAGTGGCGTGCCGCGGTCCGTGACCATCGCCCAGAAGGCCTCCGTCGTCCCACCCGTCGCGACCGCGGCGGCGATCCCGGCGATGGCAGGGCTCAGATAGGCGGTCGGCGCCGGCCGCTGATCGGCGACGCCGACCTTGCGCTCGATGCCGAGCACATAGGTGCCCTCGCGGTCAGCCGTGACGACCAGCCGCTCGCCAGAACCTTCGGCAACGAACTGGAACTCCGCGACGCCCCCCGCCCCTTCCGCGAGGCGGCGCATGTGCCGGCCCCCGTTGGCGACGAGATCGAGATCGAACACGCCAGCCTCGACGCGAAGCGTCCCCTTGACATAGTCGCCCGCAGCCGCCTCGGGATCGAAGACCTGCCTTGTCCCGGCCGCCACAGCCTTCCCCGTTACCACCGCGCCGACCGCGAGCGGCACGGCGTGTGTCATTTCCGCGGTGAGCAGCGGTGTCACCGAGAGGATCAGGGCCACGACGCCCGATCCTACTATCCTGCGCATCACCATTCCTTCTTCAGCGTCGCGACGATGCTGCGGCCTTCGCCATAGAAGCAGGCATAGGCGCTGGCGCAAGAGGCGACATAGCGCTCGTCGCCGATGTTCTTGACGTTGAGCTGGAGCGAGAGCCCCTTCAGGTCCGGGCTCTTCGCGCCGAAATCGTAGGAAGCCATGGCGTCGAACAGCGTGACGGCGCCGACCTTGAACGAATTGCCGCCGTCACCCCAGCTCGTGCCGATGTAGCGCAGCCCCCCGCCGACGGTCAGCCCCTCCAGTGCACCCTCATCGGCCGTGTAGGTCGCCCAGAGCGAGGCCTGGTGCTGCGGAATGCGCGACGGCATCTTGCCGACTTCGCTGGTGTTGACGGATTCCTTGACGATCGAGTCGATGTAGCTGTAGCCGGCGATCAGCGAGAGGTTGTTCGTCACCTCCGCCCGGGCGGAAAGCTCGATGCCGCGGTTGTGGATCTTGCCGACCTGCGAATAGACCGTCTGGCCGAGGTCCGGGTCCCAGGCACCGGCCACCACGTCCTTCTGCCTGAGATCGTAATAGGCGGCCGTCAGCAGCAGGCCGGAGCCTTCCGGCGCATATTTGACGCCGACTTCGAATTGCTCGGCCGTCGTGGGCGAGAAGGCCGACGCCCCGGCAGGCGGCATGTAGAGCGCCGGCTCGAAGGAGGTCGCATAGCTGACATAGGGCGAGAGGCCGTTGTCGAAGGCGTAGAGCGCGCCGGCCCGCCAGGTGAAGGCACCGTCCTCATAGGACTGGTCGTTGGTGCCCAGCCGGTCGTCGATCTCGGTCTTGGCGCGGTCGTAGCGGATGCCGGCAAGGAGGTTGAGCGCGCCGATCTCCACCTGATCCTGCAGGTAGACGCCGGCCTGACGGGCCGTCAGGTCCTGAAGATCAGTGGTTGCGAGCACCAGCGACGAGAAGTCGAAATCACCGTAGCGCGGATCGGCAAGGTCGATGCTCGGCCCGGCGGCACGGCCCCACTTGTAGTCGCGGGTGCGATACTGGAAATCCACACCGCCGAGCAGCGTGTGTTCTGCCGCCCCCGTCGAGAATGTCGCCTCGAGCTGGTTATCGACGGTGAACTGGTTCCAGGTGTCCGTGCCGCCGCTCGCCGAGCGGCTGACGATCGTGTTGTTGCCGGTCACCGGGTCGGGGCCGGCACTGCCATAGACCAGCGTGTGGTGCAGCCAGTCGACATGGTGGTAGCGCGCATTCTGGCGGAAGGTGAGATTGTCGTTGAACTCGTGCTTGAATTCGTAGCCGATCCAGGCCTGCTTGCGCTCCGAGCGCTCGAAATCCGGATCGGACACGAAGAAATCGCGCGGCACGAAGCCGAAACCCGGGATCGGCGTGACGGTGCCGGCGGCATCGAGAAAGTTGCGATAGCCGGCATCCGGTTCCTTCTGGTAGCCGCCGAGGATCGTCAGCGACGTACCTTCGTCCGGCGACCAGGTGAAGGATGGTGCGATGGCGAAGGAGCGGTTCCTGGCGTAGTCTTCCTGCAGGTCGCGCCCAAGCCCCTTCGCGGCGATGCGGTAACCGAAAGCATCGTCGAAGGTGTCGGAGATATCGAAGCCGGCGGAAAGATACTTGTCCGTGCCGACCGAAAGCTCCACCGCGCGCAGCGGCGTATCGGTCGGCTTCTTGCTGACCATGTTGACGATACCGCCGGGATTGGCCTGCCCGTACAGGACGGAAGCAGGCCCCGAGATCAGTTCCACCCGCTCCAGAAGATAGGGATCGATCTTCGCATAGGAGAGGTCGCCGCCAAGAAAGAGACCGTCGAGATATTTCGGCACATAGTAGAAACCGCGCACGAAAAGCTCGTCGCGCAGGTTGGAGGCACCGCGGTAGTCGGTCAGCACGCCCGGCGTGTAACGCAGCGCCTCGGCGACAGACTGGGCGCTCTGGTCCTCGATCTGCTCCTTGGAAACGACGCTGACGGTCTGCGGCGTTTTGGAAACGGGCGTGTCCGTCTTGGTACCGGCAAGGCTCTTCTTGGCGACGTAGCCGTCAACCGGTCCATCGCCCCGCTCGCCGGCGCCGCCCTCCACAACGACCGCTTCCAGCGCGGTGCTGCCCTGGCCGGTCCCTTGATCCTGCGCGACGGCTGCGTTCAGTGCCAGGGCGCTGGCCGCGGCAAGCAGCATGATACGACGGTGTCTGATCGACGGCGAAAGAGTGCCCCACATTTCCTGAATCCACATACGACAAGGCCGGCATGGCGGCCGGCAATTAAACTTGATTAACGAAGTCAACTATGCCAGTAGCTTGGATCGGCTGTCGACCGCAAAGACTTTCGCGGAAGCCGCAGAAAACTTTGCGGAAGCGGCAGCCGAGGTCAGCTCGCGCGGAAAAAGGCGATGCAAGAGGGCGGCGTCTTGAACATCAGGATCAAACCGGAAGTTCCCCAACACCTGTTCGTCGGCGCCATGGATGGCCCGGCGAGCTGCACGCCGGACGACAATCTCTATGACGTCTGGCCGAAATTCCTCATCATGGTGCTTCTGCAAGGCCAGCAGCATTTCGTGATGGACGGGGAGCACTTCCGCATCGATGCCGGCGATGCGGCAAACCCGGAACCGACCGTCTTCATGCTGAATGTCGGGCGGGACTGCAAGCTGCAGTTCGTTAATGAAAGCACGACGCCGCTGCGCAAGGTCATGATCTCCGCGCCCCTGCCCTGGATCGACCGGCTGATGCGCTCGCAGCCGACGAGCATGCCGAAGCTGCGCGCCTTCTTCGCCCGGCACCTCGCCGAGTTCAGCTTTGCCCCGAACCGTCACCTCATCCAGATCGCCGAACACATCCTCAAACCGCCAGGCACCATGGCGGGCGAACTCCTGACACTCTACCGCAACTCGCACGCCTTCGACATCATGTGCCAGGCCTGCACGGTTCTGGTCGAGGCCGACGCGGCCGCGCCGCACCAGCCGACGGCCTTGAGCCGCCGGCAGAGCGAGAAGGTGCGCGACTACATCCTCGCCCATGTTTGCGAGGACCTGACGCTCGACCGCATCGCACGCGAAGTCGGCATCAGCACATCCTCCATCCAGCGCCATTTCAAGGAGCATTTCGGCACGACCGTTTCGGACTTCATCCGGCGGGAGCGGCTGGAGACGGCACCCGCCGCGCTGGAGCGGGACGGCATTCCGATCTCGCAGGCCGCCTACCTCGCCGGCTATCGCAACCCATCGAGCTTCACCACCGCCTTCAAGAAGGCCTATGGCGTGACGCCGAAGCATCGGCGGGCATGACGGGCAGCCGCGCTCCCGAGACAAACTTGACCTTATAAATCAAGTTAAGATATGTCTCATGGACACACGACTGCCGCCTGAGGCGCGGCGATTCTGAAGGATTGGCAATGGCGGCGACGTGCGGCGATGCCGGAAAACGAGCGGGAAAGGTTCTGGCGCGCGGCTTGACGTGCCGGGTCGGACTCCTGCCGACGGCCTCCCGCTGGACCCACCTCGAAAAGGCTGCGCCGTGAAGGAAGGAGATGCCACCTCACTGCTCTACGCCGCCCACCGCCCTGCCCTCGTGCGTTATGCGACGCGGATCCTCGGCTCACGCGAGGCCGCGGAGGATATCGTGCAGGACGCCTTCCTGCGCTTTTCTCCGGCCAACACCTATGGCGCTTCCGCCAGCCAGACACTCGCCTATCTCTATCGCATCGTGCGCAATCTCTGCCTCGATCTCATCAAGCGGCGCAAGATCGAGATGAGGGAACAGGACAGCGAGCCGCCGTTCTGGTCCCTGCCACGCGCCGTCGAGACGCCGGAGGAGACCGTGCTCGTCTCCGACGAAGTGCGGACCATCACCGGGATTCTTGACCGGTTTCCGCTGGATGTCCGCGTTGCACTCGAAATGCACCGCTTCGGCGGCTACACGCTGGAGGAGGTCGCCGCCCATCTCGGGATCTCTGTCGCCACTGCTCATCGCCATGTCCGCGCCGCGCTGGTGGAGATCGCGCTTCGGCTCGGCAATGACGCCCCGTGAAAAAAATCGGCGCGCAAATCGTCCCTACGCAGCAATTTGATATTCGGCTAGAACGCCAGGCATGGCGTGGGGAGCCGGGGCACGGGTAAGAACTTGATTCAGGACGACAGCGAAAAGCGCCGCGCGATCGAAGAAGCCATGGATTGGCTGCTGCGGCTGAAGGCCGATCCCGATTGTCCGCAGGCCGCCCGGGATGTGGAGGACTGGCTTGCGCGGGCGGAAACCAACCGTTCCGCCTGGCGCGATGCACTGAAAGCGTGGGATGCCCTCGGCGAGGTACGGCCGCGCCACGCCGACCTGTGGCCGGCCCGCCCGGTCGTGCCCCTGCCCCGCCGCAGCCGCCGGCCCCTTGCGGCAGGCATCGCCCTGGCCCTTGCCGCCGCACTCCTCGTCGTGCTGGCCGCGCCGGCCCTGATGATCTGGCTCAAGGCCGATTTCCGCACCGGCACGGGCGAAAGCCGCATGGTGACGCTCGCCGACGGCAGCGCCGTCAACCTTTCCGCCGACAGCGCCATCGATGTCGAGCTGACGCCGGAGGGCCGCCATGTGCGCCTCCTCGCCGGCCAGGCCTTCTTTGACGTGGCGCATGACGGCAAGCGCCCCTTCACCGTGGAGGCCGGCAATGCCCGGGTGGTCGTGCTCGGGACCGCCTTCGACGTGGCGCTCGACGATACCGCAACCACAGTGCAGCTCGCCCGCGGCGTGGTCGGTATTTCCGGCGAAGGCGACAGACAGGCCGTTGCCGAAATGGCGCCCGGCGACATGGCGACGGTCGATGGCGCGACCGGCGCGATCCGCCACGCGACCATTCCATTGGAGGAGATCGGTGCCTGGCGGAGCGGCCTGCTCTTCGTCAATGACGTCACCGTGGACAGCGTCGTTGCACGCCTGCAGCGTTACCATCCCGCCTGGATCAGCGTGCCGGATCGCACGCTCGGCCGCCAGCGCGTGACCGGCCTCTACGACCTTCGCGACCCGGACCGGGCATTGACGGCGCTGGTCAAACCCTATGGCGGCAAGGTGCGCGCGATTTCCTCCTATACCCGGATCGTCTCGCGTTATTGAGCCTTTCGGAAAGTTTTCCGAAAAATTCAGGAAATTTGCCGGAAGCGTGAAAAAGATTCCCGAGGCGATCGTTTCTGCACCGGGAATGCGCGCTTCAGGAGCAGCGCATCCCGAGGATGATACCGGGGGTACAATGCGTTTGCATATCGATCGATCGACCACGTCGCGCGCCAAGGCGCGCACGCGCACCGTCTTCATGACCAGGCTGATGGTCTCCACGGCGGCGGCGCTCGTCTTCAGCCTGCCGCAGGCCGCCCTACAGCCGGCAGCAGCCCAGGCGAAATCCGCCCGCATCGGCACCATGGCGTTCGACATTCCCGCACAGCCGCTGGCGAGCGCCCTCAACAGCTTCGGCCGGCAATCCGGCCTGCAGGTCTCGCTCGCCGCCGCCACCTCGCGCGGGCTGACCTCCCGCCCGGTCAAGGGCACGTTCACGCCGCAGGAAGCGCTTGCCCGGCTTCTCGAGGGCACCGACACGCGCCATTCGGTCACCACCGACGGCACGGCGATCGTCACAGCCTCGCATCTCTCCCCGCTCGTGACCGGTTCCGTGGAAAACGGCTCGACGACGCTCGACCGGATCACGGTGGAGGGCGAACAGGTCGGTGAGGGCGACGTCAGCGAACTGAACATTTCCGCCAAGGATCTCGAGCGCAAGAACCCCGCCACCATCCAGGACGTTTTCCGCGAAGAGCCGAGCGTCAAGGTGGGCTCCTCGCTGCCCATGTCGCAGAAGGTTTATGTCAACGGCATCGAGGAAACCAACCTCGCAATCTCCATCGACGGCAGCCGCCAGAACAACAAGGTGTTCCACCACAATGCGACGACGCTGATCGACCCGACGCTGCTGAAGGCCGTCAGCGTCGACGAGGGCGTGGCCCCGGCCGATGCCGGCCCGGGCGCGCTCGCGGGCTCCATCGTCTACGAGACCAAGGATGTCGGCGATTTCCTCCAGGGCAACGGCTACGGCGGCTTCGTCAATTCCGGCTTCAACACCAACGGCAACATTTTCAGCACCGGCCTTTCGACCTTCGGCAAGCAGGACGGGTTCGAATATCTCGGCTACTTCAACATTGGCCGCGGCAGCGAATTCTCCGCCGGCAACGGTGACGAGGTGCTGGGCACCCGAACGCACTTCCAGAGCGGCCTCGGCAAGCTTGCCTATGAGTTCGAAAGCGGCGACCGCATCGAACTCAGCCACGAGGCGATCAAGGACAACGCACCGCGCCCGTTCCGCGCCAACATGGGCACGACGACGGGGGCCAAACCGTGGGAGCCGCTGGTGCGCGACTACGCGCTCGACCGCACCAACACGGTCCTGACCTATACGGACGCCGCGCCCGAGGGCTGGTGGGATCCGAAGCTTGTGCTCGCCTACGGCCAGACGGAGGTCGGCACGACCGTCTACCTGAAACCCGGCAGCGCACCGGAAACCTATCCGGTCACCGGCATCACCGGCACCTTCAACGGCAAGTTCGAAAACCGCTTCCATTTCGATCTCGGCACGGTGACGGCCGGCGTGGACTTCTACAGCGACAAGGCGGAGGTGGAAGACCTCTACGAGCCCGCCACCGAAAAGGCGCGCAATATCGGTGCCTATGTCCAGGCGCGCCTCGAGCCCTTCGAGCGTGCCCGCCTGTCCTTCGGCGGCCGCGCGGACCGGCAATGGTTCACCGGCACGACCGGCGAGGAATGGGACAATGCCGGCCTTAGCGGCAACATTTCCGGCGAGTACGACCTCATCCCGGATTTCCTGATCGCCAAGGCCGGGTACTCCCATGTCTGGGCCGGCATTCCGCTCGCCGAGAACTTCATCATGAACCCCGCCTGGGTCTATTCGCCCGAGCCGGAGCCGACGACCTCCGACAACTACACGGTCGGCCTCGTCGCAAAATATGCCGGCTTTTCGCTGGAAGGCTCGGTGTTCCGCACGGAAATGGAGAATGCCCGCGCGGCGCGCTACAAATATGCCTTCGAGGGACGGCATGTGGAATCGGAAGGTTTTTCGATCGGCGCCGGCTATGACTGGACCGACGGCTACATCCGCGTGAAATATGCCAATATCGACACGCTGATCGACGGGAAGCCGGCCGATTCCGATACCGGCACTTACCTCACGACACCGGTCGGTGAGATCATCACGGTCTCCGCCGCCCATACCTTCGCCGATTGGGGCCTCACCGTCGGCGGCGATATCGAGATCGCGCCGAAATACGATAAGGTGCCGGATGGAAGCCCTGCCTTCAAGGCGTATCAGGTCGTCAACAGCTTCGTCGAGTACAAGCCGCCGAGCCACCAGAACCTGACGCTGCGTGCCGAGGTGAAGAACATCTTCAACGAGACCTATGCCGACCGCGCCACCTATGGCCAGGAGTTCGGCGAGGTGAAGCCGCTTTACCAGCCCGGACGCGCGTTCCTCCTCAGCGTGCGCGCCACGTTCTGACGTCATGGCCCCGGCCGACCGCCGGGGCCTTACCGGAGACAGACATGAAACGCCTGAAGTCCCTCGCCCTTGCGGCAGTCCTCCTTGCCACCGGCACTGCCGGCGCCGCCGATATCTCGATCGACACGGCGGCCGGCCGGAAGACCGTTGCAACCCCTGTCGCCACCGTCGCCGTCTTCGACATCGCCGCCATCGACACGCTGGACAAACTCGGCATCAGGCCGGCAGGCCTGCCGTCCAATCTCTACCTGAAGGAACTGTCGCGCCTGAGCGACGGTGCGACTGTGGTCGGCGACATCTTCGAACCCGATCTCGAAGCACTGAGCGCGCTCGCACCCGATCTCATCATTCTCGGTGGCCGCTCCTCCACCAAGGTGGGCGCCACGGCCAAGGTGGCTCCGACGATCGACATGACGATGGACGGGGACGACCTCATCGACCAGGCCCGCGCGCGGATCGCCACCTACGGACGCCTGTTCGGCAAGGAAACCGAGGCCGAGGCCGCGCGCAAGGAACTCGACGGCGCCATCGAAACGGCCCGTGCCGCGGTTGCCGGCAAGGGCAAGGCGCTGATCGTCATGACCAACGGGCCCAAAGTCACCGCCTATGGCCCCGGCTCGCGCTTCGGCTGGCTGCACCGCTCGCTCGATCTTCCGCCGGCGATCACCGAGGTAGAGGCGGCAACGCACGGCGAGGCGGTCTCGTTCGAATTCATCCGCGAGGCCAACCCGGATTGGCTGATCGTGCTCGACCGCGCCGCCGCGATCGGCTCCAACGAGCAGAACGCCAGGATCACGCTCGACAACGAGCTGGTCGCCGAGACAGTGGCGTGGAAGAAGGGTCAGGTCGTCTATCTGCCGTCCGGCGATTTCTACATCGCCGCCGGTGGTGCGCAGGCGATGATCCGCGTCTATTCCGCCATCGCCGAAGCCTTCGCCGCGGCGAAGTAACCGTCAGTTCAGCCGCTGCTCCGTCTCAGCGTCGAAGACATGGAAGGCAGTGGGCGCAACGACAAGGGCGATCTCGTCGCCGGCGGCGATGCGGGCGGTGGCCGGCAGGGCGGCGACGAGGCGCTGGCGGCCCATGACCGCCGCGACGACCAGTTCCGGCCCGGTCAATTCCGCGACCTCGCAGCGCGCCGTAAGCGACACGCCTTCGCCCGTCCGCTCGACCGCCTCCGGCCGGATGCCGAGGACGAGCCGGCGGCCGGACGAGACGCCGTTGAGACCCGGCACAGGCACGGCGATGTCCGTGCCGTCGATCCGCACGCCGTCCTCGACCGCGGTAGCGGCCAGAAGATTCATCGGTGGCGCGCCGACGAAGGTCGCGACATAGAGTGTCGCCGGCCGGTTGTAGATGGCCTCCGGCGTATCGAGCTGTTCGATCCGGCCACCGCGCATGACGGCAATGCGGGTGGCGAGCGTCATCGCCTCGATCTGGTCATGCGTGACATAGACGACGGTCGTCTTCGTCATCTGGTGCAGGCGCTTCAGCTCGGTGCGCATTTCCATGCGCAGCTTCGCATCGAGGTTGGACAGCGGCTCGTCGAAAAGGAAGATTTTCGGATTGCGCACCAGCGCACGGCCGATGGCGACGCGCTGACGCTGGCCACCGGATAGCTGGCCGGGCTTGCGCTCCAGAAGGTTCTCGATCTGCAGGAGCTTCGCCGTCTCATGCACGGCCCTATCGCGTTCCGTCTTGTCCACCTTGCGCATTTCGAGGCCGAAGCCGATGTTCCGGTGCACGGTGAGATTGGGATAGAGCGCGTAGGACTGGAACACCATGGCGATGTCCCGGTCCTTCGGGTGCACCCCGACGATCGAGCGGTCCCCGATGCGGATGTCGCCGCTCGTCGGCTCGGCAAGGCCGGCGATGATGTTGAGCAGCGTGGACTTGCCGCAGCCGGAGGCGCCGAGCAGCACGAGGAACTCCCCGCTTTCGAGCGCGATGTCGATGCCCTTCAGCGTCTCGACGGCGCCGTAGCTCTTGCGGATGGCGTCAATGGTCAGCGTGCTCATGCCGTAGTGTCCTGCCCGGTCGGTGTGTAGCTTCGGGGATGGGTGGAAATTGCGCGCGAGGCCACCGCTGTGCCGGCGGCAAGGCTTACCTCAAGCCCTCCGCCGACTGCGTGGGAAGCAAGGAAAGCTGCGTTGAACACGTCGCCCGCGCCGATCGTATCGACAACCTGCACGAAAGGCGCAGCGACGTGAAAGACCCGCTCGTCGGGATCCACGGCGATGGCCCCCTTCGGGCCGCACTTCACGACGACGAAGCTTCCTTCCGGCATGCCCTGCCGCAAGATACGTGCCGCCTCCGCAGGATCGGCAACACCGGCAAGACTGGTCGTCTCCACCTCGTTGAACAGCGCGATCCGGCAGCGCGACAGCCAGCGTTTCGCCGCCCGCCTGTTCGCCTCCGTCCAGCCGTCCAGCGGCCAGCCGGTATCGAGGGCGACGGCGATATCATGCCGATCGGCCCAGTCGAAAAACCGGTCGTAGTCCTCCACCAGCCGCTCCGTCAGGAACGAGCCGCAAAGGAGCGCAATGCCGCCGGAAAGCCTCGGTCCGTCGAGCACCGAAAGGACGTCCTCCAGGCTGAACAGCGGCAGGTGCCCGCGCGTCGTGAAGAAGGTCCGCTCACCGTCCGGATGGGTGATGCCGACGGAGAGCGTCGTGCTGTCGCCGTGTACCGGCCAGGTGCTTGCGCGTGCGCCGAAACTTTCCGCCAGCCAGCGGCCGAACTGGTCGCGGCCGATGCTTGCGGCGATCTCGAAGGGCGTGCCCAGCGCCATCCAGGCGAGCGCGGCATTGCCCGCCGAACCGCCGACGCGCAGCTCGTCGTGATCGACGATGCTTTCCGTGCCCGGCTGCGGCCAGGGCGCAGCCGGTCCCATGATCAGGTCGACATTGACGTTTCCGATGACGGCAAGCGGCTTCACTCATTCACTCCGGGTAATCTTGGTCGTGCGCACCGGCGTTCCGGCATCGGTGACACGCTCCGCAGCAAAGGCGATCATCAGCCGCTGCGCCGTCGGCAGCATGGCGAAGATGGCAGCAAGCCCGGTCAGCGGCGAGAAGGCGATCGTCGCCGCGCCCTCGACCGGCGGCCGGCCGGATGCGTCGAACATGACGAGCCTTGCGCCCGCCTCGACGACCGAAGTCGCCATCGCCGTCACAAGATCCGCCGTCGCGTCGTCACCGCGGAAGAGGACCACGCCCACCTCTGGCGAGAGCATCTCCATCGGCCCGTGGCGCAGCTGGCCACCTTCCAGCGAAAAACACGGCAGACGCGACAGTTCGGTGAAACCGAGCGCGATGGCCTCGGCAAGCCCCTGCAGCCGCCGCCCGGACGTCACGACGGAGCGCACGTCGCGCAACATGGCCAGCGCCGCATCGATGGAAGGCTCCTGCGGGGTTTCCAGGATACCGACCGCAGACGCGGCGTCTTCGCCGAGGGCAGCGAGGATCGCAAGGTGGAGCGCGAAGCTCACGGTCAGGCTGCGGGTCGCGGCGAAGGCCTGCTCCGTGCCGCCGTGGCCGACGAGGCAGGGCGCCGTGCGCGCAAGGAAGGAGCCGCCTTCGAGCGTGAAGCCGAATGTGTCCTCATTGCCACCGGTCTCCCCGAACCAGCGCAGCACCTCCGCGCTTTCCCCCGACTGCGAGGTGACGAAGATCGTGCGCCCGTCGAGGGCGAGCGGCGCGCCGAGCTGCTCGGAAAGCGGCAAGGCAATCGCGTCGATGCCGAGGCGGCGGTAAAGCGGCTCGACGGCGCGACCGACCGCCTGCGAGCCGCCCATGCCGAGGAGCAGCAGCCGGCCGGTGCGCTTCAGGCTGGCAGCGGCCCTTTCGGCCATTGCGCCGGTGTTGCGGAACGAGGCGAGCGCATCGGCATGCTGGCGCGCCATTTCGCGATCGATCGCCTTGAGACCTTCCGGCCGGGATGCAGTCGTGTCCATCGTCATCCTTTCACACCGCCGCTGGTAAGGCCCGAAATCAGGGCCCGTTGCATGAGGAGGCCGACCAGAACCGGCGGCAGCGCTGCCAGAACGCCGGCCGTCGCGATCAGCCCGTAGTCGGAGACCCGGCCGCCCGCGAGGTCGGCAATGGCGACTGTCAGCGTGCGGGCGCGCTGGTCCGAAGTGAAAAGCAGCGCATAGAAGAACTCGTCCCAGCCAAGCAGGAAGGCAAAGAGCGCCGAGGTCGCGACGATGGGCATGGCAAGCGGCAGGGTGATGATGCGCAGCGTCGCAAAAAGGCTTGCCCCGTCCATCATCGCCGCCTGCTCGATTTCCCGCGGAATGCCGTCGAAGCCGGATTTCATCAGCCAGGTGGTGAAGGGTGCCAGGATGGTGAGGTAGACGAGCGCCAGGCCGAAGACAGAATTGAGCAGGCCGAAGGCGGCGAGCGCCATGTAGAGCGGCACGGCGAGTGCGACGGGCGGCAGCATGTAGGTGGCGATGACCAGCGAGAGCGACCAACCGACCGAAGGTGTGCGCGAGACCGCCCAGCCCGCCGGCACGGCAAGCAGTACGGCGGCAACCGTCGCCATGCCCGCCACGAGGATGCTGTTGACGAGCGAGGCGACGAAGGTTGCACCCGCACTGTTCGGGATGGTCGAAAGCAGCGTGGCGTAACGCGAGAAATCGACCGTGCTCGGCCACCAGCGCAGCGGGCGCGCCACGAGGTCGGCCGCCGGCGATATGCTCATCACGAAGAGCCAGAAGATCGGCGCGACGATGACCGCGGCCAGCAGCAGCGCGGCGGCATGGATGAGGATCGAGGCGAGAAGGCTGCGGCTTTCCATCAGGCGGCACTCCCCGCCGTGCGCCGCACGAGCATGCCGTAGCCGATCGCCAGCACCGTCACGATGAGGGTGACGACGAGGGCGAGCGAGGCGCCGGAGCCGGCACGCTGGAAGGAGAAGGCCTCCTGATAGACGAGGATCGACAGGGTGCGCGTCGAATTGGCCGGGCCGCCGCGCGTCATCACCCAGATCAGATCGAACACCTTGAAGGCCTCGATGGTGCGCAGGACCAGCGCCACCATCAGGGGGCCGGCGAGATAGGGCAGGATGACGAAACGGAAGCGCGCGAAGGGGCCTGCGCCATCGACCAGCGAGGCGGAGGTAATGTCGCGCGGCACGGCCTGGAGGGCGGCAAGCGCGATGAGGGCGACGAGCGGAAAGTTCTTCCAGCAGTCGGCGACGATCAGCGCCGTCATGGCGGTGCCGGGCTCGCCGAGCCAGGAGCGGTAGCTGTCGAGAAGGCCGACCTGTGTCAGCGCCGCGTTCAGCGCGCCGTATTCCGGATTGTAGATGAGCCGCCAGAGCGTCGCATTGACCACCGTCGGCAATGCCCAGGGCAGGATCAGCAGGGCGCGCAGCACGGTGCGGCCGTAGAACCGCTGGTTCAGCAGGAGAGCGGCCAGAACGCCGATCACCATCTCCGCCGTCACGGAGACCACGGCAAACCAGGTCGTCGCATAGAGCGCGCGCTGAAAATTGCTGTTCGACAGCATTTTCAGGTAGTTGTCGAAACCGACGAAAGCACCGCCGGAACCGATCAACTTGGCATCTGTAAAGGAGAGCCGCACGGTATCGACCATCGGCCAGCCGATCACGGCGAGCATGATCACCAGCAGCGGCAGCATGAGAAGCCATGCCCGGGTCGTCATCCAGGTGCCGGACATAGCGTCCTCTTCATCGATTGCAGGAAAGGGGAGTGTGCGGGCGGCCGAAGCCGCCCACAAGGCCGAAGGTCAAAGACCGCTGTTGTCGGCTGCCGATTTCAGCGCATCTTCCGGCGATGCCTGGTCGAGCAGGGCTTCCTGAATGGCCTGCTGGAGGGCCGTGGAAAGCTCCTGGTACTTCGGCGTGGTCGGCCGCGGATACATGGCGGCAAGACCGAGCTTGGCGGCCGCGATCAGCTCTTCCTGGCCGGCAGTGACGGCGGCATCCTCGTAGGACGACGCCCAGATCGGCAGGCTGAGCTTGGCATAGGCGTTCTGCGTCTCCTGCGAGGTCATGTGCACGATGTACTTCCAGGCCTCGTCCGGGCTCTTGCTGGTCGTGGTGATGCCGAGGCCCATCGAGCCGTTGACGGCCGAGACCTCGCTCTTGCCCTCGACGCCCGGTGCGGGCACGACGCCGACCTTGCCGGCGACCTTGCTGTCCTTGCCGCCATTGGCCATGTTGTACATATAGGTCCAGTTGAGCGCGAAGGCCGCCTCGCCGTTCTGGAAGAGGTTGCGCACGTCCTCTTCGAGGAACTCCTTGGAGTTCGGGTTGGTGAGGCCGGACTTGTAGCTGTCGACCATGTACTTCAGGGCATCGAGACCGCCACCTTCCGTAAAGGCCGGCTTGCCGTCCTTCAGGAATTCACCGCCATAGGCGCTGACAAGCGTGGTGTAGTCGCAGATCGCGGCCTCGGCCTGCGACCAGCTCCAGGCGATCGGGGTCGCCAGCAGGCCCTTGTCCTTGATGACCTTTGCCTGTTCGTTGAGTTCGGCCCAGGTCTTCGGCGGCGCCTTGATGCCGGCCTTCTCAAGAATTTCCTTGTTGTAGAACAGGTATTTGGTGTCGAGGATCCACGGCATGCCGTAGGACTTGCCGTCATAATTGACGGTCGTCCAGGCGCCCGGCAGCACGCCCTTCTTCATCTCGTCGGTGACGCGGGACGAGACATCGACCAGCACGTTGTTGGTCGCATATTCGGCCGGCCAGATCACGTCGAAAAGCACGACGTCGTAGCCGCTGCCGGAACCCTGCGCGAGCACCGCCTTGTCGTGCAGGCCCTCGTAGGGAACGAATTCCAGGTTCACCTTGATGTCGGGGTTCGCCTTGGTGAAGGCGTCCGTCATGGCGCGCACGTCCGCCTCGCTATAGGCGGCCTGCGCCATGAAGAGCGCGTTGAGCGTCGTTTCCGCAAAGGCATGCGGAACGGAAACGCCGGCAACCAGCACCGCGCCGAGCAAGGTCTTCTTTATCGATTTCAACATGATTGCGTCCTCCTTTTTTTGGTTCATGCATCCGAGGGCACCCTGTGGGCACCCCTGGTCGTTTCGGGCCGCCTCGGCCCCTGAGGACCATTGACAGCTCCTTGTCGGATCAAGGCGGGAGACCCGCCGCCGTTCCCCGGAGCTCTTCGGCTCCTTATTAAGTCAAATCTCTTG
>NZ_KQ410732.1:264759-364094 GCF_001262505.1 Shinella sp. SUS2 | reverse complement strand
TTAAGTGTTCTGTATTATTCAAATGGTGTCAAGAGGGGGTATCGATGAACGAACTGCGGACGATCCGCGCCAAGAGCGGAACCAACCAGGAAGGCACCAGCGCCCATAACCGGCGCGTCATCATCGAGGCCATCCGGCTGAACGGACCCCTGTCGCGCGCCGATCTTTCCCGCGCCACGCGACTGACCAAGCAGACCATCTCCAATCTCGTCGAAAGCCTCGAGGTGGACGGGCTCGTCGCGTCGGAGGAGGTGGTGCGCGGCGGGCGCGGCCAGCCCTCAACGCCCTATCGCCTTGTTCCGGAAGGCGCCTTTGCCCTCGGCGTGCAGATCGACCGGCACCTCACGCGCCTCGTCGCCGTCGACCTCATGGGGCGGGAAGTCGCCCGCGCCGTCGCCAACCTTCCGCCGGGCGGCCCGGTGGAGGGGTGCAAGCTGATCCTTCGCCTCATCGAGACCATGCGCAGCGACCTGGCACGGCGCATCCCCGAATCGACACACCGGCTTGCCGGGCTCGGCCTTGCAATGCCCGGGCCTTTCGGCCTTCCGCCGTCCGAGGACAATGCCTGGATGATGGCGCCGTGGCAGAGCTTCCCGCTCGTCGAAACGCTGGCCGCCGGCACGGGACTGGCCACAAGCCTGCAGAACGACGCCACCGCCTGCGCGACAGCCGAGCGGATGAACGGCTCGGCGGACGGCCTCGACCATGCCGTCTGCATCTATTTCGGCTACGGTATCGGGGCGGGGCTGATCCTCGGCGGGGAGCTCTATACGGGCAGCAACCGCAATGCCGGCGAGATCGGCATGGTGCTGTTCTCGCGCGGCGGCAGCCAGTCGCCGCTCGAACACCGCTCGTCGCTCGCTTCGCTGTTCCAGCATCTCGGCCTCGATTCGGCGACCACGGAGGCCTACGCTGAGGTCGAGCGGCGGACGCTTGCGGACGATCCGCGCATTCTCGACTGGCTGGCCGGCGCGGCGGCCGACATGCGCCAGGCCGTGCACACGGTCGAGACCATCTTCGATCCCCAGACCGTCATTCTCTCGGGCAGCGCACCGGAGCCGCTGGCAAAGCGGCTGTTCGATGCCATGTTCCCGCTCATCTCCTCCAACGCCGACCGACCTGACCGCACGCTGCCGCGCCTGCAGCTCGGCATGATCGGCCCGTGGGCGGTCGCGCTGGGTGCCGCGGCCGAGCCGATCCGCCGGGCTTTCGATCCCCGCTTCTCCGCGATCCTGAAAACGGCGTCCTGACGGCTGCCTGTTTCGTGGGCACTTCCCGTCCGCAACCTGGCCAAAACCGCTGCATCTGCAGTTTATTTGCACGAGCGTACCGGAATCGCCGAATCAGACCTTCCCTGCGTCCCAGCAAAACCCTACTCAGATATTACTCGCGCAACCCGCGAGCTTCCCCGCGTCATTGGGAGCCAACCGTGGCGCTCGCTGCCCCGCTTCGTGCGGGGCCTCTTTTTTTCCGCTGTCGAAAATCCCATCCGCTCAGGGGTGATGCAGCACGCTCATCCCGCCATCCACCGTCAGGCAGGTGGCGTTCATGAAGGGGCATTCGTCCGAAACCATGAAGAGCGCGGCTTTGGCGATCTCCTCCGGCGAGGCGATACGCCCGCCGGGATGAAGCTTCATCGTTTCAGCCTCTGCCGCGACGGGATCTGGAAAGCTGTTCCAGTATTCCACGGCCTTCTGCGTGCGCACATAGCCGGGCGCCAGCGCGTTCACACGAACGCCCTGCCCCGCATATTCGAGGCCGAGCGCCTTGGTCATGCCGAGCAGCGCGTGCTTGGCCACCGGATAGGGAAAAGTGTGCGGGATGATGGTGAAGGCGTGGGTCGAGGCGATGTTGAGAATGACCCCGCCCCCCTCTTCGATCATGCCCGGCAGAACGGCCTTGCTGCAATTCCAGGCGCCCTTGAGGTTGATGTCGAAGCAGCGCTGCCAGTCGGCATCCGAGAGCTTCAGCGGCTCGAAGAAGACATTGACCCCGGCATTGTTGACCAGCGCATTCGGCCGGCCAATCTCGGCTGTCGCAGCAGCCACCGCCCGCGCGATGGCATCGGCATCGGTGATGTCAGCCGCCGCATGGCCAACCTTGCCGCCAGCGGCACGAAGCCGGCCGGCTTCCGCGGCCAGCAGATCGCCGTCACGATCGATGAGGAAGAGACTTGCCCCCTCGGTAAGGAAGCATTCGGCGATGGCAAGGCCGATGCCCTGCGCCGCACCGGTGACGACGATCCGTTTTCCGTCAAGACGTCCAGCCATCTCCGCTCCCCCTACCATTCGGCGACGCTACCGTCTTCATGCCGCCACACGGGGTTGCGCCAGCGATGGCCCTCCTTTGCCCGTTCGATGACATAGGCCTCGTCCACCTCGACGCCGAGCCCGGGTCCCTGCGGGATCGAAACGAAACCGTCGGCATAGTGGAACACCTCCTTGTTGGAGATGTAGTCGAGGATGTCGTTGGCCTTGTTGTAGTGGATGCCGAGGCTCTGTTCCTGGATGAAGGCATTGTAGGAGACCGCATCCACCTGCAGGCAGGCGGCGAGCGCGATCGGGCCCAGCGGGCAATGCGGCGCCAGCGCCACGTCATAGGCTTCCGCCATCGCCGCGATCTTGCGGCATTCCGTGATGCCGCCGGCATGGGAAAGATCCGGCTGGAGGATGTCGACATAGCCGTCCGACAGGACCGACTTGAAGTCCCAGCGCGAATAGAGCCGTTCGCCCAGCGCGATCGGCGTCGAGCAATGGTTGGCGATCTCCTTCAAGGCCTCGCGGTTTTCCGAAAGCACAGGTTCCTCGATGAACATCAGATTATAGGGCTGGAGCTCCTTTGCGAGCACCTTGGCCATGGGCCGGTGCACGCGGCCATGGAAATCGACGCCGATACCGACATGCGGGCCGATCGCCTCGCGGATGATGGCGACGGTCTCCACCGCCTTTTCCACCTTGTCCCAGCTGTCGACGATCTGCATTTCCTCGCAGCCGTTGAGCTTGATCGCCTTGAAGCCGCGGGCGACGACCTCGCGGGCATTGTTGGCGACATCGGCGGGACGGTCGCCGCCGATCCAGCTGTAGACCTTGATCTTGTCGCGCACCTGGCCGCCGAGCAGAGCGTGAATGGGCTGGCCATAAGCTTTGCCCTTGATGTCCCAGAGCGCCTGGTCGATGCCGGCCAGCGCCGACATGTGCACCGACCCGCCGCGGTAGAAGCCGCCGCGATACATGACCTGCCAATGGTCTTCGATGAGCAGCGGGTCCTTGCCGACGAGGTAGTCGGAGAGCTCGTGCACCGCCGCCTCCACGGTCAGCGCGCGACCTTCCACGACGGGTTCGCCCCAGCCGACGATGCCCTCGTCCGTCTCCACCTTGAGGAAGAGCCAGCGAGGCGGAACGATATAGGTCGTGAGCTTGGTGATCTTCATGGGGACACTCGTCTGGAAACAGAAAGGGGATTGGATCAGGCGCCCGCAGGCGTCGGATGATTCTTGACGGCAATCGCCAGATCGCGCGCGGCAAGATCAAGCAGGCGGTGCGAACATTCACGCGCCGTCGCCTTGTCGCGCATGCGCAGCGCATCCACGAGGCGCTTGTGGACCTCCAGCGCTTCGTCCCGGGCATCCGCCGCTTCGGCGGAGGCATGCAGCGAGAATTCGAGCGCGGCCTGGATGATGCTGGCGAGCTGCATGAAAACCTGGTTGTGGCTGGCCTTGAGCAGCGCCGCATGGAAAGCGAAGTCCGCCTGCGAGAAGGCATCGAGATCGCTCTCCGCCTCGCGCATGCGTTCCCAGGCGCGCTCGATTTCCGCGACATCCTGCACCGTCGCGCGCTCGGCGGCGAGTTCGGCGGCAAAGGGCTCGATGGCACGGCGCGCGTCGAGCACGCAGGTGAGAAGATCGAATTCGAAGATGCGCGGGCCGATCCATTCCAGCACCTGCTGGTCGAGGATGTTCCACTCCTCCTTGGGGCAGACGATCGTGCCGACCCGGGAGCGGCCGCGCACCAGGCCCTTCGATTCGAGGATCTTCAGCGATTCGCGGATGACGGTGCGGCTGACGCCGTAGCGCAGGCACAGCTCGTTCTCGGTCGGCAGGAACCCGCCGACCGGGAAGATGTCGGCGCAGATATCCGAGGCAATCGCCCGCGTGATGTTCTTCTGCACCCGGGGACGCCGTACGCCGCCCTCGCCATCGGCCACGCCCGAGCGCCCGTCCTGTTCCTGCACGATCATTCTCCACCCCATTTCCGTCCGCGATGCATATCCCGTTTCGCGCCCGATGGCGACGGCCCGCTTCGCATCATCGCGACGTTACTATCATACACTGTTATTTAATTCATCATACAAACGCAATTGACGAATATGATGAAAGACACTACACCAAGGCACACTGCAGGCGCAGTTAACTTGGGAGAGAGACAATGGGCCTTATCAAAGCAGCCATCCTGGCTGGCACCGTCGCCGTATTCGCCGCAACCTCCGCCTTCGCTGCCGATGTGAAGATCGGCTTCATCGTGAAGCAGCCGGAAGAGCCGTGGTTCCAGGACGAATGGAAGTTCGCAGACGTCGCCGCCAAGGAGAAGGGCTTTACCCTCGTCAAGATCGGCGCGGAGGACGGCGAAAAGGTTCAGTCGGCCATCGACAATCTCGGCGCGCAGGGTGCCCAGGGCTTCATCATCTGCACGCCGGACGTGAAGCTTGGGCCCGGCATCGTCGCCAAGGCCGCCGCCAACGATCTCAAGCTGATGACCGTCGACGACCGCCTGGTCAATGCCGATGGCAGCCCGATCGAAGACGTGCCGCATATGGGCATCTCGGCCACCAAGATCGGTGAGGCCGTCGGCGAGACCATTGTCGCGGAAATCAAGAAGCGCGGCTGGGACATGAAGGACGTCGGCGCGATCCGCGTCTCCTACGACCAGCTGCCGACCGCCGTCGACCGTGTCGAAGGTGCGCTCTCCGTGCTGAAGGCCGCCGGCTTCCCGGAAGCCAACATCTTCGACGCCCCGCAGGCCAAGACCGACACGGAAGCGGCGCTCAACGCTTCGACCGTCGTGCTCAACAAGAATGCCGGCATCAAGCACTGGGTCGCCGTCGGCCTCAATGACGAAGCCGTGCTTGGCGCGGTGCGCGCCACCGAAAGCGTCGGCATTGCCGCCGACAGCATGATCGGCGTCGGCATCGGCGGTGCGGATTCGGCGATCAACGAGTTCAAGAAGCCCACGGCAACCGGCTTCTTCGGCACCGTGATCATCTCGCCGAAGCGTCACGGCTACGAGACCGCGCTCAACATGTTCGAGTGGGTCGCCAACGGCAAGGAACCGGAAAAGCTGACCCTGACGGCCGGCCAGGTCGCTCTGCGCGACAACTATGAGACCGTCCGCAAGGACCTTGGCATCGAATAATCATCCTCCCAAGATGATATCACCCCGGCGGCGCAGTTGAAGGCTTTTGGGCCGCCGGGCTTCTTTTCGGGGGTGGAGAGATGCAGGACTTCCTTCAATTCAACGCGATATCCAAGGGATATCCCGGCGTGCAGGCGCTCGCCGACGTCTCCTTCTCCGTGAAGAAGGGCGCCGTGCACGGCCTGATGGGCGAAAATGGCGCGGGAAAATCGACGCTTATCCGCGTTCTCTCGGGTGATCAGTCCGCCGATACCGGAGAGATCCTGATCGACGGCAAGGCGCAGCACTACCGCTCGGTGCGCGACGCCTTCGAAGCCGGCGTCATCGTCATTCACCAGGAACTGCAGCTCGTGCCCGAGCTGACAGTCGCCGAGAACCTCTGGCTCGGGCGCTTTCCCGGCAAGGCCGGCGTCATCGACCGCACGCGCCTCCTCGGCGTGGTGAAGGCGAAGCTCAAGGATATCGGCATCGACATCGATCCCGCCGCCAAGGTCGCGTCGCTGTCGATCGGCGAACGCCAGATGGTCGAGATCGCCAAGGCCGTGATGGCCGACGCGCGCGTCATCGCGCTCGACGAACCGACCTCTTCCCTCTCCTCGCGCGAAAGCGAAATCCTCTTCTCCCTCATCGACCGCCTTCGCGCGCAGGGCAAGGTCATCCTCTACGTCTCGCATCGCCTCGACGAGATTTTTCGCCTGTGCGACAGCCTCACGGTCTTGCGCGACGGCAAGCTGGCGGCCCATCACCCCGATATCGCCGCCGTGACGCGCGACCAGATCATTTCCGAGATGGTCGGCCGCGAGATCGCCAACATCTGGGGTTTTCGCCCCCGCGAGCGCGGCGCCGTGCGGCTGGAGGTTAAGGACCTCGCCGGGCGCAAGCTGCGTACGCCGATCAATTTCTCCGTGCGCCAGGGTGAAATCCTCGGCTTCTTCGGTCTCATCGGCGCCGGCCGCAGCGAAATGGCACGTCTCGTCTACGGCGCCGACAGCCGTTCGCAAGGCACGGTGGCCGTCGACGGCAGGGCCGTTGCACCGGACAGTCCACCGCAATCGATCCGCTCCGGCATCGTGCTCTGCCCGGAAGACCGCAAGTTCGACGGCATCGTGCAGGGCCGCAACATCGAGGAGAACATGGCGATCTCCTCGCGCCGGCACTTTTCCCCCTTCGGCATCCTCCAGCCGAAGAAGGAGGCCGAGCTTGCCGACCGCTTCATCGCCAAACTGCGCGTGCGCACGCCCTCCCGCAAACAGGAGATCGTCAACCTCTCGGGCGGCAACCAGCAGAAGGTCATTCTCGGCCGCTGGCTGTCGGAGCAAGGCGTCAAGGTCCTCATCATCGACGAACCGACACGCGGCATCGACGTCGGCGCCAAATCCGAGATCTACGAGATCCTCTACGAGCTCGCCGGCCAGGGCATGGCGATCATCGTCATCTCCAGCGAACTGCCCGAGGTGATGGGCATCACCGACCGCATCATGGTCATGTGCGAAGGCCGTGTCGCCGCGGACATCGAGCGGGCCGATTTCGACGAACGCCGCATCCTCGCCGCCGCCCTTCCCGATGTTCCCAACCAGCAGGTCAAGTCCCGATGACGTCCTTGAAAAAACTCCTCCTCGGCGAACAGGGTCTGGTCGTCATCTTCGCCGTCGCCTTCGCCATCGTGGCCCTGACGGTGCCCAACTTCCTGACCGAGCGCAACATGCTCGGCCTCTTGCAATCGGTGGTCACCATCGGCATCGTCGCCTGCACGATGATGTTCTGCCTCGCCTCGCGTGACTTCGACCTGTCGGTCGGCTCCACCGTCGCCTTTTCCGGCATGGTCGCCGTCATGGCGTCCAATGCCTCGGGGTCGATCCTCGTCGGCCTTATCGCCGCACTGATCTGCGGCGGCGCGGTTGGCCTCGTCAACGGCGTGGTGATCGCCCGCTTCCGCATCAACGCGCTGATCACGACGCTCGCCACCATGCAGATCGTACGCGGCTTCGCGCTGATCGCCTCGGACGGCCGCGCCGTCGGCATCAACGATCCGGGCTTCTACCAGCTCGCCCTGTCGAAATTCCTCGGCATCCCGACGCCGATCTGGGTCATGGCCGCCTTCTTCATCGTCTTCGGCTTCGTGCTGAACCGCACGGTCTTCGGCAAGAACACGCTGGCGATCGGCGGCAATCCCGAGGCCTCGCGCCTTGCCGGCGTCAACGTCTCGAACATGCGCATCTGGATCTTCGCACTGCAGGGCCTCGTCTGCGCGGTTGCCGGCGTGCTGCTGGCCTCGCGCATCACCTCCGGCCAGCCGAATGCCGCGACAGGCCTAGAACTCTCGGTCATCTCGGCCTGCGTGCTCGGCGGGGTGTCGCTTGCCGGCGGCCGGGCGGCCATGACGGGCGTCATCGTCGGCGTGCTGATCATGGGCATTGCGGAAAACGTCATGAACCTCCTCAACATCCAGGCGTTCTACCAGTATGTCGTGCGCGGCCTGATCCTCCTGCTCGCCGTTTTGCTCGACAACCTGCGCTCGGCCGCAGCCGGCCGGCGCACCTGACTGCACCTTCCGCAGCGCGGCAGTGCCGGGTTCATCCTTTGCAGGTCACTGTAGCCTGGGTGGCCGGGATCGAATTCCGGCCACCCCTGTCGCCCAGTCGCAGGAAACACCCTGTTTTGGGCAGCGGGGATATTGACTTTACCCGTCTTGTCGCTTTCCATGAAGACTTGCTAATTTCGGGTGGACAGGACCATGACCAGATTCGTAATAGCAAGGTGGACTTCGCTGGCAGCACTTCTGTCGGCATCCGTTTTACTGAGCGGCTGCGAGACGAGCGCAGGTAAACCGACAGTCTGTACCGTCAAGGGCAAGCAGGTGCCCTGCAAGGTCGCCAAGAAGGCACATATCGATACGTCAAGCGCCACGCGCGGGGCCAGGAATTATTGATCCTTTCTCTGAATGCGGGGCAGATCCGGTCTTCGGCCCGGTCGTCCGTTGCTGGCATGCGCTATTCCGACTGGGTCCTGCAGACCGCTGGCGATATCCACACCGCCCCCCTGCTTGAACTGGAACGGGAGGATGGACGCGACGTCATTCTACCGACGAGCCGCAAGCTTTTCGACCGCATCGCAACGCTGGCCGTTGCCGATTGCCTTGTCGGCGGCAGCGCCTTTCGCCGGCGGGTGATCCGCGAACTGCTGAACGCTGCCGTATTCACCAACTGGAACCCGACCCATTTCCTCGACACCGCGGAGATGACGACCGGCATGGCGCTCGGCCTTTGCTGGACGAGGCCGCTGTTGACCCGTGCCGACCATGACACGATCGCCACGGCCATCGCCACCAAGGGGCTTGCCCCAGGCCTTGCCGCC
This sequence comes from Shinella sp. SUS2, assembly GCF_001262505.1. Taxonomy (GTDB): domain Bacteria; phylum Pseudomonadota; class Alphaproteobacteria; order Rhizobiales; family Rhizobiaceae; genus Shinella. Next base: position 355,332 of record NZ_KQ410732.1, on the reverse strand, counting down.
GCGGCAGCCGGGGCGTCCTGGATGACGGTCAGCAACAACTGGAATATCGTCTGCTGCACCGGCATGATCGCCGGTGCCGCCGCCATGGCCGACACGGACGCCACCCTCTCCGGGGACGTGCTGGCGTGTTTCCGGCCTGCCCTGCGACATGGACTGTCCGCCTTCGGCGCCGATGGCAGCTATGAGGAGGGGCCGGACTACTGGGAATATGCCACGCGCTACGCCGTGCTCGCCCACGCCCTTCTCGACGATCTCGGCCTTGCGACGGATATGCCGGACGCAATCACGCGCACCTGGCGATATGGCCGCGACCTCACCGGCCCCAGCGGCCGGGTGTTCAATTTCGGCGACGCGACGGAGCAGCCGCGCCGCGCGCCCGTGCTCGGCTGGCTCGCCGGCCGCGCGAGCGAACCGGCCGCAACGGCCTGGCAACACACCGCTCCCGGCGATCCGCACCCTTTCGACCTCCTGTGGTGCGCACCGGAGGCCGGGCCCCAGCCGGCCGATGACGCACCGACCGCCTACGAGCCGGCAGGTGTTGCGGTTCTGCGGACCGGCACGACCTGGCTCGCCCTGAAAGGCGGGCGCAACGACGTCAACCACGCCCATCTCGACCTCGGCACCTTCGTGCTGGAGATAGCCGGCCGGCGTTTCGCCAGCGAGCTCGGCCGGGAAAACTATGCCCTTCCCGGCTATTTCGAGCCCGCGCGTCGGTTCGACTATTTTCGCACGCAGACCGCGGCTCACAGCACCGTGCTGATCGACGGCGCACCGCAATCGACCACGGCCTTTGCAAGGCTCCTCGGTGTGGGACAGCGGGACGGCCGCCGCTTTGCCGCCTATGCCATGGGCGATGACGGCTGGCCGGTCGATTGGCGCCGAGGCGTGGCCCTTGACGGCGCCGACACCGCCTTCATCGTCGATGAGCTGGAGCAGGAGGGCGCCGCCACCCCGGCCGGCCTCTGGCAATTCTACAGCGAAGCCACCGTCGATCTCGATGGCGCCTGCGCCCGGCTCACCCTCGACGGCGTGACAGTGACGGCTGAGATCCTGGCACCGGTCGGCCTCGCCTGGTCGTTCGAGCCCGCCCCTTCCCCCATCGGCGAGAGCAGCAATGCCGCCTTCGGCCGGTTGTTTTTCCCCGTTCCTGCGGCCACCGGAACGCAATCGGTCGTCGTGCGTCTCGCCGCCGGCCAGCCGTCGCTATGGCGCCCCGCTGCCATTGCCGCTTGGCCGCTCGCCTCCTGATCCCTCACCCCGCTTTTTCCATTCGCCCTTCGTTGACAGCGCCGGGTCCCGGCAATAGCCTTCATCCAGAGGCGCTTTCAGGCCCGCCCCGGCGGGATCGAGGGGGAGGCGAAATGGGGATCTTCGGCTGGTTGCCGCAACGCGGCCCTAAGCCTGCCACACCGGACGAAGTGCCGGCGCAAACCCTCGCCATCTACGCCTCGCAACCGGCGCTCAGCACGATCATCGTTACGCTCATCGGCGTCGAGGCGGAGCAGATCGACGAGATCATCGACGTGACGGCTCGTCGCTTCGGCACGAAGCACAAGATCGTCTATCTCACCGACAGCCTCGACTTCATGCGGTTCCGCGACAGGAACGCCATCTTCGAATACCTGCCCTCCACCCTCGAACAGAAGCTGCACGCCGCCGAAATCTCCTGGAACGCCTATCTGGCCAAACGCTGGCGTCTCCTCATGTCGAAATGGCAGCCGGTGCATGTCATCAGCTACGGCCAGAACATCGACGCCTTCCTTGCCGCAGCCCCTGCAATGACGGCGCGGACCAATCGATGAGCACGGCGCTCGACGTCCTCTTCGTTGCGGATGTTCGCTTCGAGGGAGGGACGTCGACGGCACTCGCCGTGGAAATCCGTACCGCCGCACGCGCAGGCCTGCGCACAGGGTTGCTCGCCGTCAAAGGACCGCTGCTCGGTCTGCCCTTCCCCATGCACCCGGACCTGCGGCGCCTGATCGATGAAGGATTGACCGAGCGCATCGACCCCGACATGCGCCTCCACGCCCGCCTCGTGCTGATCCATCACCCGACGATCGTCGAGAACCGCCCGACGCGCCCGCTGTCGATCACCACGAATAAACTGCTGATCGTCCTGCACCACCCGATGTATGACGGAGACGGCCGCCGGCAGTACGACCTCGAACGCGTCGTTGCCCATGCCTGCGACGCCTTCGGCAGCGATGTGTTCCTGGCGCCGGTTAGCGCCGTCGTGCGCGACAGCCTTCCGCGCCGCCTGCCGCCCTATGCGCATATGCTGGAGGAGGACTGGGGCAATCTCATCGACCTTGACGACTGGGCAGCAAAACCGGCCCGAGAGCCCGCCTATCCCGTCGTCATCGGGCGACACTCACGCCCCGACCCGTTGAAGTGGCCGACCGCCGAGGACGTGCTGCTCGCCTACCCGGCCGACGGCGCACGGTTTCGCGTGCGCGCGCTCGGCGCCGATACTTTCCTCACTGAAAAATACGGCGCGATCCCGCCGAACTGGGAGCTGGTGCCCTTCACCTGGGACGGTGTTCCAGCCTTCCTCGGCACGCTCGATTTCTATGTCTACTTCCATGATCCGGCCTGGTCGGAGGCCTTCGGGCGGACGATCCTCGAAGCGCTCGCGACCGGTCTTGTCGTCATCCTGCCCCCGCATTTCGCGCTGCTGTTCGGAAAGGCAGCGATCTACGGCGAACCTCAAGATGTCGAGCGCCTCATCGATGGCTTCGTGAACGACCCGGAGCGCTACCGGTCGCAATGTATGCAGGCCCGCCGCTTCGTCGAAAACAACCACGACGCGGCGATCTATGCCGACCGTCTCAACCGCATCATGGGGACGCCGGAAGAGGCGAGCCCCCCCGGTGGCGAACTTTTCCCGGCCCTGCCGCAACGCAATGTGCTCTTTGCCTCCAGCAACGGCATCGGCGTCGGACACCTCACCCAGCAGCTCGCCGTCGCGCAGCGGCTGCCGTCGGGTCTGACACCGGTCTTCGCCACCATGTCCTATTCCATGAAGGCGGCCGTACAGCAGGGCTACCAGGCGCATTTCCTGCCGCATCACCGCATCCTCGATGCCGACCCCGAGGACTGGAACACCTGCCTTGCCGAGGAGCTGTTCGAACTCATCGCCCATCTGCGCCCCGCTGTCTTCGCCTATGATGCGACGGCGGTTTTCGAAGGCGTCACCCGGGCGCTCGGCGCGTTTCCCGATCTCTTCAAGATCTGGGTGCGGCGACCGCTCTGGCGGGAATCCCACCGGGTGTTCCTCGACTTCACCGACCATTTCGATGCGGTGATCGAACCCGGCGAGCTGGCGGAAACCTTCGATCACGGCCCAACCGCAGCCTGCCGCAGGGAAACCTTCCTCGTGCCGCCCGTCCTGCAGCTCGACCCGGCCGACCGCATGGCACGCGAAAGCGCGCGGGCCGCGCTGGGCCTGCCCGAAGGCATAACCGTCGTCGCCTTCCAGCTCGGCTCGGGCGCCAATTTCGACATGCGGGATGTTCGCAGCGCGCTGCTCGCCGAAGTGCTGCGCCGCCCCGACACGATCGCGCTCGAGATCCGCTCGCCGATCACGCCCGACGCCGCCGACCTCGAAAGGCTGGGCGAGCGGCACCGGGTGGTCGAGCTCTTCCCGAGCTTCCGCTTCAGCAACGCCTTCGACGCGGCGATCACCGCGGCCGGCTACAACACCTTTCACGAACAGGTGCTCGGCGCCGTCCCGACACTGTTCGTGCCCAACGAAGCCGACGAGATGGACCTGCAGGCAAGCCGCGCCCGCTGGGCGGAACTCACCGGCCGCGGCTGGCTGATGCGCCGCGACTACGACCTCGGCTTTGCCGCGGCCCATGTCGAGCGCCTGCTGGATCCGGTGGAACGAGAGAGCGTGGTGCGCCGCTGCCGGTCTATCACCTGGACGAACGGCGCCCGCGACATCGCCCGTTACGTGGAGGACCATGCCCGGATCGTCCGGACCGACTGGGACATCACCAAGCTCGACAGCCTGTGAGGACGACGGTGGCCTCGCCAACCTGCAACATCTGCGGCAGTCCGGTCTTCGGGGATACCTATGGCGAGAAGGACAGCGCCTTCCTGCGCCGAAACGTGCGCTGCGAGGGCTGCGGTTCGCTGGAGCGTCACCGGCTGATCTTCGAGGTGCTGCGCCTGCGCGGCCTCCTGTCGGGAAATCGCCGCATCCTGCACCTCGCTCCCGAAGAGTGCCTCGCCACCCCCTTTCGAAACCGCTTCGGCAGCAGCTATCTCAGCGCCGACATCGACCCCGGCCAATTCCCTTTCGCCGTCACCCGTCTCGATCTCTGCCGCGATCTTCCAACCCTTGCCCCGGCTTCCTTCGATATCGTGCTGCACAACCATGTGCTCGAACACGTCGCCTGCGACTATCGCGCCGTCGCCGCCGGCCTCCACCGTTTAGTGAAACCCGGCGGCCTGCATATTTTCAGCATCCCCTTCCTCGAAGGCGGGTTCCGCGAGGCGCTGGAGGGGCACACCGAGGCCGAGCGCACAGCACGCTTCGGTCAGTCGGATCACATGCGCATCTTCTCCCCGGAGGATCTCGCCGATACGCTCGGCGCGGTCCTGCCGCTGCCAGCGGACTACGACGCGACCCGCCTCGTTCCCGCAGAACGGCTTCTCGCCATCAACGTCCCGGAAACGGCCTGGCGCGGCTTCAACAACAGTGCCGTCTTCTTCATCGAAAGGCTGGAGGATCGGCCGATCCTCGATGAGCGGGCGGCAACGGCGCAGCCGACAAGCCCTGTCCCTCTCTCTGACCGTCCCGACGGCATCCTGTTCGTCTCGGCGAACGGCATCGGCCAGGGCCATCTCACTCGCCAGCTTGCGATCGCAAGACGGCTGAAACACCGCCCGGCCGCCTTCCTGACCATGAGCTACAGCGCAGGCATCGTGCGCGATCTCGGCTTTCCCGTGCATTTCGTGCCGCATCATGGGCTGACCGGCGAGGAGCCCGCCGCCTGGAACGACCGGCTCGCCGCGGAAATCGGTCTGCTGCTCGAAGCCCATCACGCCACCACCCTCGTCTACGACGTCAATTTCGTCTTTGACGGCGTCATCCAGGCCCTCGGCCATCATCCCGGCGTGCAGGCCATCTGGATCCGGCGCGGAATGTGGCCGGCACACCATGAAACCTATATCGGTGCCGGCGCGCATTTCCCCATCATCATCGAACCGGACGACTATGCCGGCGAATACGATGGCGGGCCGACCGCCGCCGACCGAGCAAAGACCCGGCTGGTGCCTCCGATGCTGCTGATCGACCCGTCGGAGCGCCTGGCACGTGATGCGGCGCGACAAACACTCGGCCTGCCACAGACAGCCACCGTCATCCTTCTCGACCTCTCCCGTTCCGCCAATCCCGATCTCATGCGTCTTCACACCCGGCTGCTGGACGACCTCCTTGCGAGGGCCGACCTGCATGTGCTGGAACTACAATCCCCCCTGACCGGAAAGACCGCGCCCCGCCATCCCGAACGCCACCACCGGCTCATGCGCCACCCCGCCTATGCCGTAAGCCGCGCCTGGGACGCCGCGATCGTGCGGGCAGGCTACAACACGTTCCATGAGAACATTGCAGGTGGCATTCCCACCCTCTTCGCGCCGGACGAAAGCCCGGACATGGACCGGCAGGTCGATCGCGCACGCTGGGCCGAGAGCCGCGGTGCCGCCTTGCTGCATCGCGTTGCGGACGACGAGGCGCACCTCTCCGCCGCCCTCGGCAGACTGCTTCGTGCCGACGTGCAAGCTAATTTGGCAACGACGTGCGCAGGCATCGCCGAGGCCGGAGATGGCTGGCGGAACGGCGCTGAAACGCTGGCGCGCATGCTGGAAGGCAGTTTTGAGGACAGGGACGCAGAATAACGCCGGGCTGCATCCCGTCTTGTCCAGTATCGGGCCGGAGGACTATGCTAGCCTCCTGCCAGGATCTTCATGGGGTGGCGATGCTCATGCAAAGATTGTGTCTTCTTCTCGTTCTGTTTTTCTCGATGGCGACCGCGGCGTTCGCCGCCGCAGACAACCGCGTCGCGCTGGTGATCGGCAACGGCAAATATACCGATCTTCCGCGCCTGCCCAATGCGCAGAGCGACGCCAAGCTGATGGAGAAGGCGCTCTCCGCCGCCGGCTTCAAGATCGTCTCGGTCATCGACGGCGACCGCCAGCAGATGGTTCGCGCGCTGAAGAGCCTGACCGAGGCGCTGACGCCGGAAACCAATCTCGTCGTCTACTATGCCGGCCACGGCATCCAGTTCGCCGACGAGAACTACCTGATCCCGACGGACAGCCAGCTCACCTCCTCTTCCGACCTGCCGCTCGAAGCCTTCAGCCTGAAGATGATCACCGAGCAGATCGAGCGCGCCCGCCCACGCATCGCCGTGTTCATCGTCGATGCCTGCCGCAACAATCCGCTGGAGACCAACCGCTCGGCGGGCACGGCGGCCAATGACGGCGCAACACGCGGCCTTGCGCGTGCCACCGGGCCGCTGGGCACCTTCATCGCCTTCGCCACCGCACCGGGAAAGGTCGCGACGGACGGCACGAAGGGTAACAGTCCCTTCACGCGGGCACTCGCCGACTTCATCACCGCGCCGGGCCTGCCCATCGAGCAGGTCTTCAAGCGGGTGCGCGAGCGGGTTGTCGAGGAGACCGGCGGCGAACAGGTACCGTGGGACAATTCCTCGCTGACCAAGGACTTCTTCTTCACCGACGCCCTGCCGGAAGTACCGAAGTTCTCCGCGGAAGCAACCAAGGATGCCGAAGCCTGGCAGGCAGCCGTCGACGGCGACACGACCAAAAGCTACCAATCCTACCTCGCCGCCTTCCCCCAGGGCCTCTTTGCCGACATCGCCGAAATGCGCGTCGATACGCTGGCCGAAGCGAACAAGCCGAAGGAGGAGAAGGAACAGGAGGTTGCGGCTCTGCCGGTCGATCGCAGCATCAATGCGGCCGAGGACCTTCTGATGTGGAACGGCATCCAGGCGAACGGCACCGCCGACCAGTATCGCGGCTATCTCGAAAAATTCCCCGAGGGCGTCTTCGCCAAGCTCGCCCGGCTGCGGCTGGAAGATGCGACGAAAGGCTCCGACGAGACCGTGCCGGCGATCTCCGGCCGCGTCACGGCGAATTACGAGGAATTCGCCCAGAACCCGCTCTACCCCGAGATCACCGATTGCGACCGCGAGGCCGGCCATGTGCAGGAGATCGCCGACCCCGCCGTCGGTGTCTATTTCAAGCAGATCAAGCCGGAAACTGCGGTGCCGGCCTGCATGACGGCGCTCAAGCAGTTTCCCGACAGCCTGCGCATCCTCATGAACTACGGCCGCGCCATCGATGCCGCCGGCCGGCATGACGAGGCCCGGGAAATCTACCGGACCGGCGCCGGTGCCGGCTTTCCGATCGCCTATCGTTCGCTGGGCGACGTCTATCGCGACGGCCGCGGCATCGAGAAGAACCTGACGGAAGCCCGCTACTGGTATGTGCTGGGGGCGGCGAAGAAGAACGTCTTCGCCGAGTTCAACCTTGCCTTGATCTACGAGAACGGTCTCGGCGTGACGGCCGATCCGCAGAAGGCGGCCTACTGGCTCTGGCGGGCGGCAAAACAGGGATTCGCGCCCGCCATGGAGAAGCTCTCGGCCTATTATCTCGACGGCAAGGCCGTGCCGAAGGACGTCGCCCAGGCGGAGATCCTGCTGACGGGCGCCGCAGAAATGGGCCATATCTATGCCGAGCTCCGGCTCGGGGACCTCTATCTCGACGGCAGCGCCCTGAAAAAGAACCCCGCCGCCGGCGCCGAATGGGTCGGCAAAGCGGCAAGACAGGGCTACAACGAGGCACAGTTCCGGCTTGCCACGCTCTATCTCGACGGCACCGGCCTCAAGAAAGATGCCGGGCAGGCACTCAACTGGTTCACGCTGGCAAAGGCCAACGGCGTCGAACGGGCCGGCGAAATGGTGGCGGCGCTCGGCGAAAAGCTCGGAGGAAAGGCCGTCAGGAAGGCTGAAAAATTCGCGGCCGGCTTCCAGCCCACGGCCGTCAAATAGGCCCGACTGCGGCCGGTCCGAGGCAATAGCGGGTCCGCATCGTGCGCGCATCCCGCCCGTCGATACGGACCACACCGCGCTCGGCCAGCGCGTTCAATTCCCTCAGCACGAGGGCGTGGGCAAGGCTGAGGCGGTAGGCGAACGTGCGGCTGTCGCTCGCGACGCCCATGCGAGCGGCCGCGACGAGCGCGGCCTGGATGCCTGTCAGCCGAGGATCCTCGCCCTGCACGCGGGCGACAAGCGCCAGGAAGTCCCCGGCCTCCCTCACCTCGCCGCTCACGCGGCCTCGCGCCTGCGGAAGGAGACCATGATCGACTTGGAGGTTGGCGTGTCGCTTTCCTCCCCGGCGCTGGAGAGCGGCACCAGCACATTCAGCTCCGGATAGTAGCCCGCGATGCTGCCGCGCGGCACGTCATAGGGCACGAAGCGGAAATCGCGCGCCACGCGTTCGATCCCGTCGTTGTGAGCGCCGACGACGTCCACCCGGTCGCCGGCTTCCGCCTCCATGGCCTTCAGGTCCTCGGGATGGATGAAGATGACCTGCCGTTCGCCGTAGACGCCGCGGTAGCGGTCGTCGAGGCCGTAGACGGTCGTATTGTACTGGTCGTGCGAGCGGAACGTCTGCAGCGCGAAGCGCCCGCCGGCCTTGCGCGCCCGTTGGTGCACCGTCTCCTCCGGCAGCGGGCCGGAGAAGAAGGAGGCCTTGCCGGCAGGCGTATCCCATTCCCGGTGCGACGCCGCATTGCGCAGGAGGAAGCCGCGCGGCTTGCGCAGGCGCGTGTTGTAATCCGTAAAACCCGGAATGGTCGCCTCGATATGGTCGCGGATGCGGTCATAGTCTTCCGCAAGCGCACTCCAGCGCACGATGCCGCTGCCGACCGTCGCTTCGGCGATGCCGGCGATGATCGCCACTTCCGATTTCAGATGCGGCGAGGCGGGCCGGTTGATACCGGCCGAGCCATGCACCATGCTCATCGAATCCTCGACGCTGATCAGCTGGGAATTGCCGTTGGGCGCAAGGTCCATCTCGGTGCGGCCAAGGCAGGGCAGGATGAAGGACACCTCTCCCGGCATCAGGTGCGAGTGGTTGGGCTTCGTGGCGATGTTCACCGTCAGCTTGAGCCGGCGCAGCGCCGTTTCCACCAGCGTGCTATCCGGCGTCGCGCGGGCGAAATTGCCGCCGAGGCCGATGAAGGCCTCCGCCGAGCCATCCAGCATGGCACCGATTGCCGACAGCACATTGTGCCCGTGTTGGCGCGGTGGAGAAAAGCCGAACTCCCGCTCCAGCGCATCGAGGAAAGCTTCCGGCGGCTTCTCGTTGATGCCGACCGTGCGGTCGCCCTGCACGTTGGAATGACCGCGCACCGGGCAGAGACCTGCTCCCGGCCGGCCGATATTGCCGCGCAGGAACATGAAGTTGGCGATCTCGCGGATCGTCGCGACGGAATGCACATGCTGCGTCACGCCCATCGCCCAGGTGCAGATGACGCGCTCGGCCTGCATGTAGACCGCCGCCGCACGTTCGATCTCGGCCCGTGTCAGGCCGGACTGATCCTCGATCTCGGACCAGCCGGTCGCCTCGACCGCGGCACGATAGGCGGAAAAATCCACGCAATGTTCGGCAAGGAAAGCATGGTCGAGCACCGGCGGCAGGCCCGCCGCAACCGCCGCGTCCTCCGCTGCAAGCACCGCCTTCGCCATGCCGCGCACGGCCGCCATGTCACCGCCGAGCTGCGGCTGGAAATAGTGGCTGGCAATGTCGGTCGAGCCGCCGCGCAGCATCTCGATCTTGTCCTGCGGATCGGAGAAACGCTCCAGGCCCCGCTCGCGGATCGGATTGAAGACGACGATGCGCGCGCCGCGCAGGGCCGCCCGGCGCAGGTCCCCCAGCATGCGCGGATGATTGGTCCCGGGGTTCTGGCCGATCACGAAGATCGCGTCCGCCGCCTCGAAATCCTCGAGCAACACCGTTCCCTTGCCGACGCCGATCGCCTGGCGCAGCGCAACGCCGCTCGCCTCGTGGCACATGTTCGAGCAATCGGGAAAATTGTTCGTGCCGTAGAGGCGGACGAAGAGCTGATAGAGATAGGCCGCTTCGTTGCTGGCGCGGCCGGAAGTGTAGAACTCCGCACGATCAGGATTGTCGAGGCTCTTCAGGATGTTGCCGATTTCTGTGAAAGCATCGTCCCAGGCGACCGGCAGATAGCGGTCGCTCGCCGCGTCATAGCGCATCGGATGGGTGAGGCGGCCATGGAGTTCCAGCTCGTAGTCGCTCAGCTTGCGCAGGTCCGAGACCGTATGGGCGGCGAAGAAGGCGGGCGTGGCCCGCTTTTCCGTCGCCTCCCAGGCAACCGCCTTCACGCCGTTCTCGCAGAATTCGAAGGAAGAGCCGTGCTCGGGATCCCCCCAGGCACAGCCCGGGCAATCGAACCCGTCCGGCTGGTTCGCCTTCAGCATGGCCCTGGCGCCCGACAGCGGCGTGCCGCTTTCAAGCAGTCGCTTGCCACAGCTTTTCAACGCCCCCCAGCCACCGGCCGCGGAGGATTTCTTTCCGATAAAACGAGTATCCATAAATCAGGTATTTGCCATTCGTCAGGATTGATCAAGGGGCCAGTTCGAATGGCTTGATAGGGAATTCCTATCGCCATCGGCCACACAAAATCTGGCAGTTTGCCTGAATCACGGCGATTGACTACCAATCCTCTAAGGGGATCACCGAACCGGAGGCGTGGCCTTGGACTATCTCGTCAATCTCTCGCGTCTTGATCCCGACCCGGCGCTCGATGCCCGGATGACGCAGGCCGGCGTGACGATCCGCAGGGCCCTTGCGCCCGAAGCCAGGCTCGTCACCGACTGGGTGGCGGATACGTTCGGCAATGGCTGGGCCAGCGAGACCGCGGTCGCGCTGACGCGCCAGCCACCCACCGTCTTCATCGCAACCCGCGAGCGCCGGCTCGTCGGTTTCGCCTGTCATGAAGCGATCGCCCGCGGCTTTTTCGGGCCGACGGGGGTGGAAGCGGACGCGCGCGGGCTCGGCATCGGCCACGCCCTGTTGCTTGCCAGCCTCTTCGACCTGAAGGCGATGGGATACGGCTATGCGATCATCGGCGATGTCGGACCTTCGGCCTTCTACGAGAAGACGGTCAATGCCATGCCGATCCCGGACTCGGCGCCCGGTATCTATGCCGGCATGCTGCCGGTCCAGGGATGATTGCCATGCCGGCGCATGACCTCTACGGCCTTACGCTCGAAACCGTCTGGATCCCGGCCGCGGGGGAGCAGGCGATGGCCTACCGGCTCACGTTGCACAACGACGGGGCGACCGCCATCGACAATTTCCGCCTGTGCTTCAGCGGCCCCTGTCAGGTCGATGCCACGGCAACCGCGGAGGGCGGCCATATCGGCCGGCGGCTTTCAACCTTCACGGAGCTGCTGCCGCCGGAGGGGCTGGAGCTTGGCGCCGGCGCGAGCTGGACCGTCACCATCCATGGCCTGTCCTGGCCATTCCAGCACTGGACGGATGGTGCACGCGGCGCCTATCTGCTCTTTCCCGACGGCAGCACGCGCCAGGTCGCCACCACGCCGACGAAGCGCATGGGCGGCAACGCTGCGCCGAAACGGGGCATGGAGCCCTATCCCGTGCCCGCCAGACCACCGGCACCGGTTTCGGTCATCCCCTGGCCGAACCATGTCGCGCTCACCCGCCTCGGCTCCGCCCCCGCCGGCCTGACGCTTCTTGCGGAAGATGCCATGGCAACGGCGGCGGCGGCAGCATTCCGGCGGCTGACCGAAGCACTTTTCGCCGTCGAAGGCATCGTCCGCGCTGCCGAGGAGGGCGGACTGCCGGTGCATTTCCACATACGGCAAACGCTCGCCGCCGAGGCGCATGAACTGGTCTTCACACCCGGCTCCGTCGCCATCCACGCCTCCGGGCAGACCGGATTCCTCTATGGGCTCATCACGCTCGGCCAGATCTGGCGCGGCGCGCATCATTATCCGCACGCCTTCGGGTTTCCGGCAGAAGGACAGATCGCCGATGCGCCGGCGATGGGCTGGCGCGGGCTGCATCTCGACGTGGCACGCCGGTTCTACGGCGCAGCGGAAATCCGGCGGCTCCTTTCCGTTCTCGCCTGGAACAAGCTCAACCGCTTCCACTGGCACCTCTCCGACGACGAGGCCTGGCGGGTCGAGATCGATGCCTATCCGGCACTGACGGCAACAAGCGCCTGGCGCGGCGAAGGTCTTGCCATTCCGCCTTTGCTCGGTACCGGCGCGGAACGCAGCGGCGGCTACTACAGCAAGGCTGCCATCCGCGACATCGTCGGACATGCCCAGGACTACGGCATCGAGATCGTGCCGGAAATCGACATGCCCGGCCATTGCCATGCCCTGCAAATGGCCATCCCCGAGCTCCGCGATCCCGACGAGCGGGGCAGCTATCATTCGGTCCAGGGCTTTGCCGACAATTGCCTCAACCCCGCACGCGAGACGACCTACCGTGTCGTGGAAACGATCCTTGCGGAACTGATCGCGCTTTTCCCCTTCCGAACCATCCACATCGGCGCAGACGAAGTCCCGATCGGCGCGTGGTCCGGCTCGCCGGAGGCGCTCGCGAAACTGTCCGAAATCGCCGGAAGGGACATGAGCGAAGCCCATGCGAAACGGCTCAACGTGATCACCAACACGCACGGCGCCGATGCCATCGAAGGGTCCGGCGCGGCGGCGTTGCAGGCGATCTTCCTCAGGCGCATCCAGGCATTCCTCACCGCACAGGGCTGCACCACCGGCGGCTGGCAGGAAGCCGCGCACGGCAACGTCATCGACAAGGACACGACCTATCTCTGCGGCTGGCGGGACGTCGCGGCCTCGGCGGCACTTGCCGACGAGGGCTACACGATGGTCGTCTGCCCAGGCCAGGCCTATTATCTCGACATGGCGCATTCGGCCGACTGGGACGAGCCGGGAGCAAGCTGGGCTGGCGCCTCGACGCCAGAAATGACCTACGCCTTCGATCCCGTCTCCGGCTGGAACGAGGCGCAGAAGGCCAGACTGCTCGGCGTGCAGGCCTGCATCTGGTCAGAGCCGATGCTCGACCGCGCCGTCTTCGACCGTCTCGTCTTCCCCCGCCTCTCGGCCGTCGCCGAAACCGGCTGGACCCGACCGGAACACAAATCCTGGCGGCGTTTCCAGGCTTCCGCAGGCCTCATGCCGGTGCTTTACGGCGCCGCGTAGAACACCGGCCGGCAGGCGCACCCTTCGGCCGTCCCGCGCGGGCAGGAAAGCCCGCAAACTCCCGGGAAATCAGGCATTCCGCCCCGCAACCTCCACGTACAGGTTCAGGCAAGCTCGCGATTGTATCGAAAATCAGCCGAATGGTGAATTTGCTGTTCTTTCGATTCCATATTTCAGGACTTTGCCCATGACGTCGATCGTGCCCACCCTGAGCATCGCCCAGATCAAGCAACTCTCCACTTCGGCAATCCTGGCCTGGACGACGGAGGACGTCGCCTCGCTCTCCACGAGCCAGCTCAATGCCTTCTCTTCCAAGCAGATCGCAGCGCTGGAAGTGGAGGACATCGAGACCCTCAACACCCGACAGCTGAGCGCCATTTCGCAAAGCGCCATCATCGGCCTGTCGCTCGACCAGCTCAGCGCTCTCGACAAAATCGCCATCGAGAACCTTGCACCCTCCCAGGTCGCCGCCCTCACCGCGACCCAGATGAGAGGCCTGTCGTCCGAGCAGGCGGAGGCGCTGACGGTCTCGCAGGTCCGCATGCTGAGCGCCGCCCAGCTCGCCGCCCTCGACCCCGCGGATATCGCGACCTTCTCCACCGACGACATGGCCGCCATCAGCTACAAGGCCGTGCAGCTTCTCGGCACCGCGGCCATCGCCGCCCTTTCCTCCGAACAGATCAGCGCCCTGACGCCGCTCGCCATCGCGGGCTTCACGCCGGCGCAGACCACGTCGCTGACCCCGGAACAGATCGCAGCGCTCACGACGGCGCAGGTCGCACTCCTCAAGCCGACGCAGATCGCGGCACTCAGCGCCGAAGCGGTTGCCGCCTTCAGCGAGACACAGATCGCAGCGCTCAGCACCAGCGCGCTGACAGGTCTCCGATCGACCCAGATCAGCGCCATGAACACCGCGCAGATCGAGGCATTGACCCCGGCGCAGGTCCGCGCGCTTACCGGCCAGCAGCTTACGGCCATGGGATCGTCCGGCCTTGCCACCTTCTCCAGCCAGGATATCGCGGCGATCTCCAGCCGTGCCGTTCCCAGCCTCAGCATCGGCGTCATCGCCGCACTCTCCGCCGACCAGATCGAGGCGCTCAGCCCGTCCGCCATCCAGGCCCTGACGGTGATGCAGATCAATGCCCTCAGCCCGGCCCAGATCGAGCTCTTCACGTCCACCCAGGTGCGCGGGATGAACATGGCGCAGATCGGCGCGCTCGGTGCCGACGATATCGCCGCGCTCTCCAGCGACGCCCTCGCCGCCATCAATAACACTGCGCTGAAGGGGCTCAACACCGCCGCCGTCGCCGCCCTTTCGCAGGCGCAGATCGAGGCACTGTCGACGGCGCAGATCAACGCGCTTTCCGCAAGACAGATCGCCGCGCTCGGCACCGCCGGCATCGCGCTGTTCTCCACGCTCCAGATCGCCGCCGTCAACAGCAGCGCCATCCCCGGCCTGACGACCGCCCAGATCGCCGTCCTCGCCAGCGACCAGGTCGAAGCCCTCTCGCCGGTGCAGGCCAAGGCGCTCACCGCAACCCAGATCGCCGCGCTCGAAGCCGATGACCTTGCGGTGTTCTCGACCGCCGACATCGCCGCCCTCTCGGCGAGCGCCGTAACGGGCCTTTCCACCGGCACGATTGCCAGCCTTTCCACCGACCAGATCGCCGCGCTCAGCGTGAAATCGATCCCCGGCCTCTCGACGCAGCAGATCGCCGCGCTCGAAGTCGCACAGGCCGAAGCCCTCACGGTCGCGCAGGTCAAGGCGCTGACGGCCCGGCAGGTCGGCGTTCTCTCTCCCGAGGCGCTGGAAACCTTCTCGACCGCCGATATCGCCGCGCTTTCGGTCAACGCGCTTTCCAGCCTCGGCAGCGACTCCATCTCCCGCCTCACCCCCGAGCAGATCGCGGCACTGACGACCGGCCAGATCACGGCCCTCAAATCGTCGCAGCTCGCCGCGCTCACCACCGAGCAGGTCGAGGCCTTCACGCCCAATCAGGTCCGCGCCATGAGCGCCGTCCAGCTCGCCGCACTGGCGCCGGACGCCATCGCCACCTTCTCGACCGCGGACATGGCGGCCATCAGCAATCGCGGCATTTCCGGCCTCAGCACGGCCGCCGTCGCGACCCTCACCACCGACCAGATCGCCGCGCTCAGCGGCGGCGCGCTCGGCAGCCTGACGGGTGCGCAGATCCGCGCCCTCGAAGCCGAACAGATCGAGGCGCTTTCCACCGCCCAGGTCGCGGCACTCGGCGCGACACAGCTTTCAGCCCTCGGCCCTGAAGACATGGCGATGCTCACCGAAGCACATATCGCCGCGATCAATGCCAAGGCCATCTCCGGCCTCAGCAGTGAGGCCATCGCCGCGCTTTCCACCGACCAGATCGCGGCCCTCGGAACCAGCGCCATCGCCAGCCTGAAGTCGACGCAGATCGCCGCCCTCACCCCCGAGCAGGTCGAGGCCTTCTCGCCGGTGCAGGTCCGCGCGCTCAGCGCCCAGCAGATCGCGTTCCTCGGCGCGGACGACCTTGCCACCTTCTCGACGGAGGACATAGCGGCGATCAATGCCAAGGCGATGCAGGGCATCACGTCCGATGCCTTCATCGGGCTTTCGGACGAGCAGGTCGGCGCGCTGTCGACCGCGCAGATCGCCGGCCTTTCCGCCAAGCAGTTCTCCGGGATGGACGGAACGGTCCTCGCCTCGCTCACCACCGGCCAGATCGCAGCCCTCAGTGCCAGTGTCATCGCCATCCTTTCGCCCAGCCAGATCGAAGCGCTGAGCACGGCACAGATCGAGGCCCTGACCCCGACCCAGGTCAAGGCGCTGAGCGCCAACCAGCTTGCCGCGTTGACCGCGGCCGACATCGCGACCTTCTCGAGCGCCGACCTTGCGGCCATCAGCAGCCGGGCGATTTCCGGGCTTGATGCCGATGTGCTCACCGGCCTTTCGGCCAGCCAGATCGCCGCTCTCGACCGCTATGCGATCCCGGGCATGAGCGCCCGGCAGATCGAGGCGCTGTCCTCCGCCCAGATCGCCGCCCTCACCACCGCCCAGATCGCCAGCCTCACCCCCACGCAGGCCGGCGCCTTCGAGGTGGAAGACATCCGGGCGCTTTCGACCGCGCAGGTCGCCGCCCTTTCCTTCCGCGCCATTCCCGGCCTGAGTGCCGGCTCCATCACCGCGCTCTCCTCCGATCAGCTTGCCGCGCTCAGCACGAGCAGCATGACGGGCCTGACCAGCAGCCAGCTCGATGCGCTGACCTCCCAGCAGGTGAGCCAGCTCTCCACCGCCCAGCTGCGGGCGCTGAACGCCACCCAGCTCGCCGGCCTTGACGACGACATCGATGTCCTCTCCACCGCGCAGATCGCCAGTCTCAACCCGGCCGCCATCAGCGGCCTCACCACGAACCAGATGGCGGGCCTCACCTCCGAGCAGGTCGCGGCCCTGACCACGGCACAGATCGGCGGGCTCAACTCCGGACAGGTCGGTGCCCTCAGCCCCGCCGACATCGCCTCGCTGACGAGCGCGCAGATCAATGCGCTCAGCGGCGTCGGCATTTCCGGCCTGACCGCAAATCAGATCGCGGCACTCACCACGACGCAGATCAACGCCCTCAACAACCGCCAGATGGCGGCACTCTCCTCCGCGCAGATCGCCGCGCTGGGAACCGACAACGTGGCGGCGCTGACCACGGCTCAGATCGCCGCGCTCAATGCCGGCAGCATCGCGGGCTTCACCTCCGAACAGCTCGCCACCCTTTCCACCGCCCAGGCCGAAGCGCTGACCAGCGCGCAGGTGGGCTCCCTCAAATCCGACCAGATCAGCGAACTCGGCACCGACGACATCGCCACCTTCTCGCCGAGGGATATCGGCATGATCAGCTCCGGCGCCATCGCCGGGCTGTCTCCGGCCGCAATCGCCGCGCTCTCGACGGCACAGATTGCCGCCTTCAGCACCGCCGCCATCGGCGCGATGAGCGCCCAGCAGCTCGCCGCCCTCTCCACGGCGCAGGCCGAAGCCCTGACCAGCCAGCAGGTTGCGGCCCTCAGCTCCGCCCAGCTCGCCACCTTCGGTGCCGATGACCTCGCCACCTTCTCGACCCGGGATATCGCCGCCATCGGCTCGAACGCCATTGCCGGGATCTCGACCGAAACGCTCGCGGCCCTTTCGACCGCCCAGATCGCAGCCTTCAGCACCGCCGGTATCGGCGGCATGACGGCACGGCAGTTCGAAGCGCTCAGCGTCGCCCAGGCCGAGGCGCTCACCAGCACCCAGATCGGCGCAATGAGCTCGGCGCAGCTTGCGGCCTTCGGGACCGACGACATCGCCACCTTCTCGACGCGCGAGATCGCCGCCATCGGCGCAAACGCGGTCTCCGGCCTCTCGACGGCCGCAATCGCGAACCTCTCGACGGCGCAGGTGGCAGCCCTCAGCACCGCTGCGATCGGCGGCCTTGCAACCCGCCAGATCCAGGCCCTCACCAGCGCCCAGCTCGACGCCCTGTCGCCTGCCCAGGTTCGCGCCCTCGATGCCCGGCAGATCGCAACGCTCGGCACGGAATACATTGCCGCGCTTTCGACGGAGCAGGTTGCCGCCCTCAGCACGGCCGCCATTGCCGGCCTCTCCACCGACCAGATCGCGGCGCTCTCCACCGCCCAGGCCGAGGCCCTGAGCAGCAAGCAGGTCGCCGCCCTCACCTCGCGCCAGATCGCGGCGCTCGATCTCGACGACCTCGACACCTTCTCCGTCGCCGACATGGCCGCCATCAGCTCCAGCGCGATGTCGGGCCTGTCGACCGACATGCTCGCCTCGCTGACGACAAGCCAGATCGCCGCGCTCGGCCCGGCCGGCCTTTCCGGCATGACGAGCAGCCAGATCGCCGCCCTTTCCACCGATCAGGTCGGTGCGCTCACCACGGCCCAGCTCGCCGCCCTCGGGTCGAAGCAGACCGCAGCGCTCAGCACGGACGACATCGCCGCCCTTTCCCCGGCGCAGATCGCCGCCCTCGGCTCGGCCGGTGTTTCCGGCCTCACCACGGACCAGATTTCCGTCCTGTCCACCAGCCAGGCCGAGGCGCTGACCAGCGGCCAGATCGCCGCACTGAGTTCCAGCCAGGTCGCCGCCTTCAGCGCCGACACGATGGAGACCTTCACCGCCGCCGAGATGGCCGCAATCACATCGGGCGCGGTCTCCGGCCTGTCGGCGGCAACCATCGCGGCCCTGACGACGGCGCAGATCGCAGCGCTGAACGGGGCCGGCCTGACATCCACACAGGTCAACGCCCTCAGCAGCGACCAGCTGGAGGCGCTGACCAAGACCCAGCTCGCCGCCTTCGGATCGGCACAGATCGGCGCGCTCGGTACGGATGACATCGCAGTCCTCTCGCCCGAGCAGATCGCCGCCCTCGGCACGGCCGGCATCGCTGCCCTTTCCACCGCGCAGGTCGCAGCGCTTTCCAGCAGCCAGGCGGAGGCCCTGACCAGCAAGCAGGTCGCCGCGCTGAATTCGCATCAGATCGCAGCGCTTGAGGCCGAAGACCTCGAACTGTTCTCGACGGCCGATCTTGCCGCGATCAATTCACGGGCCATGTCCGGTCTGTCGACGGCAACGCTCGCCGCGCTCAGCCCCGAGCAGATCGCCGCCTTCAGCCCCTCCGGCATTTCCGGCCTGTCGAGCGCCCAGATCGGCGCACTGACCGCCGACCAGGTCGAGGCGCTGACAAGCGCCCAGGTCGGCGCCCTGAGCTCGCAGCAGATCGCGGCGCTCGATGCGGATGACATCGCGCTGTTCTCGACGGCCGACATGGCGGCCATCAGCTCGAGCGCGATTGCCGGCCTGTCGCCGGCGGTGCTTGCCGGCTTCTCGGCCAGCCAGATCGCCGCACTCAGCGCTGCGGGGATCAGCGGGCTCACCACAAGCCAGGTCGCCGCCCTCACCTCCGCTCAGGTCGCCGGGCTTTCCGCCCAGCAGCTGGGAGCCCTCACCTCCAAGCAGGTTGCCGCCCTCGATGCCATCGACGTCAGCGCACTGACGCCTGCCCAGATCGCAGCGCTCAGCACGGGCGGTGTGGCCGGTCTTACTAGCACGCAGACCGGCGGCCTGACGCTGGAACAGGTCGAAGCGCTCACGACAAGCCAGATCGCGGCCCTCGGTTCATCCGCCCTTGCAGGCCTTTCGACCGAGGCGCTCGACACGTTCTCGCACGGCAAGCTCGCCGCGATCAGCGCCAGCGCGATCAAGGGCCTGCCGCCGGGCTATATGGCGACGCTCTCCGAAGGTGAAATCGCCGCCCTCGGCACGGCAGCGATCTCCGGCCTCAGCAGTGCCCAGATCGCAGCACTCAGCACCGCACAGGTCGAGGCCTTGTCGCTGGCCCAGATCGCCGCGCTGAGCCTGCCGGGCATTGCCGGCCTCACCTCCGCACAGATGCAGACCATCTCCTCCGAGGAGCTGGCGGCCATCGGCACGGCAGCCATCCGCGGGCTTTCGAGCGGCACGATCGGCGCACTGTCGACGGCGTCGATCGCAGCCCTGTCGACGGCTCAGGTCGCCGCTCTCACCTATGGCCAGATGTCGGCACTCGGCGCCCAGCAGGTGGGGGCGCTCTCGTCCGACCAGATCGGTGCGCTGACGGCGACACAGGCCGCGGCCCTCGGTGCCGACGACCTAGCCACGTTCTCGGCCGAGGATATCATCTCGCTGAGCTCAAGCGCGATTTCCGGCCTCGGCACGGCGACACTCGCCGGTCTTTCCACCGAGCAGGCTGCCGCCTTCACGCCCGGCCAGCTTGCCGCCATGACCTCGGCACAGATCAACGCCCTGCCGCAAGGTGGCGGGGGCGCACAGAACTTCGCCTCTCCGCCCATGAGCGACGAGTCTGCAGCGGAAGATCCGAGCTCTGCAGAGCCCAAGGCCGAGAGCGATGCGCAATCGGAGATCGCGTCGATCATCTCCTCCTACCTCACGGTCTGATCAAGCGACAAAGCCTGAAAACACGTTCGCCCCGGCAAGCCGGGGCGAACTGCATTTGGATCGGCCGCTTCTGCGCAGACGGCTACGGGCTACCGTCTTCCCTCAGTGCCGCATCGGTGATCGTGTTGTCGAGGTCGAGCGCGCGGTCCGGCTTCAGGCCGAACCGCTGCAGGTCGCCGTGATAGCCGCGCACGGCTTCCGCCGGCGTCACGTTTCGGTTCGCGACGGCGCGCATCCAGGTCGTCAGCGACAGCTGGTGTTCGGCAAGGTTGATCTTGCGGCCGAAAATGGCGAGGCGGGCGCCGCTCGCCTCGGCGCGGGCGACCATTTCCATCGCATCGCGATGCGTGCCGCTCGCCCCGCCCATCACGCCGACGACGACAGTGTCGTCATGAGCGACCAGCTCTTCGAGCGCGCGGCGGCCGTTATAGACGATCTTCAGAAACTCCGGCCGCTCGGCGCGCGTGAGGCTCGCCAAAGCCCGTACGATGCAGTCGTTCACGAAGGCGCCGGCCTCGGCAACGCCGAAGCCCGTTGCGGCATTCGGATTGAACACTTCGAGGAAATGCCGCTTGCCGGCGGTGCGTGCGTCGGCGCGGAAGGTCCGGTAGGCCTCCAGCATGGCGACGTCTGCAACGGCATCGTTGTTGAAGGTCATCGAGAACAGGCAGAGCTCAGCCTGCGCGCGCAGAAGATCGGCGCCGCGATAGGGCTGAGCCGGCGTCTCGCGATAGCGGCCGCCGCGGATGTTGAGCCAGACGTCGGTCGTCTCGTTGGCACGAAAGGCCGGCGTCACGGGGCTGCCGTCGAAGCTGCCGCGCTCGACGAGCCGCTCGATGTTGCTCGCAGAGCCCAGCATGACATCGACGGCTTTTTCCGCGATAAGGGTTTCCATCTCGGCGAGGAACTCCCGGCGCGTGCGGCTGCCGGCCGCGATCCCGTCTGCGCCGCGGCGAAAACCCGTCGTCAGGATGCCGCCGGAAATGTCGGCATCCTTGGCATCGACGAGGATGAAATCACCCGATCGGTAGGTGCCGGCGCGGATGCGCGCCATCTTCTCGTCGTAGCTCTTGGGCATCATGTCAGATCAACTCCATGGAAGGTCTTCAGCCGCGCGCGAACGGCGGCGATTTCATCGGCACGGCGGGCCGCATCCCAGCCGAACGTCTCGCCCGCCTGGACGGCGAGCGCCTCGACCAGTCGCGCCGTCAGACGGCCGGTCACGGCAAGCGTCGTGCGACGGAAGGCCAGGTCCGCCAGCGAGCCGACCTGCTCGTTGCGCAGCACGTAATCCACCTCGCCGGTGCTGTAGTCCGGAGCGTCGGGAAGCGGCGCATCGGCCGGAACCGCGGCGACATGCGCCGCAACGACCCGCGCCGTGGTGCCGTAGTGGGCGAAGAGATCGCCGACGCGCTTCTCCGCAAGCCCGGTTTCCCGTGCGAGACCGGCAATCCACGCCTGCTTTCCCGCCTCGTTCTTCGGATAGTCACGCCCCCCGCCGATGGCGAGGTCTCGGGTCGAAGCCTTGCGGCTTGCGCCAAGGCGCTTCATCAGCATGTCCGCCACTTCTTCCGCATAGCCCCGGAAGGTCGTCCACTTGCCGCCGACGAGCGAATAGACCGGATAGGGCCGGCCGGCGGCGGGTTCGAGGACCGGCGTCGCGTGGTCGCGGGTGATGAGGCCCGGATCCTTCGCATCGGAAGCCGGCAGCGGGCGGATACCGCTATAGACATAGACGATCTGGTCGCGAGAGAAGCGAAGCTTCGGCAGGAGCCTGCGCAGGCTTTCGAGGAGGTATTCCACCTCGTCGGGCTCGCAACGCACCGTATCGGGATTGGCCGCCTTGATGTCGGTCGAGCCGGCAAGGGCACGGCCGAGATATTCGAAGACCAGGCAGATGCGCCCGTCATCCGCCTCGAAATAGATCATCCGTCCCTTCAATTCCTTCAACAGGTCAGGATGGTCGAGCAAAATATGCGACCCCTTGGTGCCGCCGATCATGCGCGAGGGTTCGCCGAGGATGGCGTTCACCTCGTCGATCCAGGGACCGGCCGCATTGACGACGATCTTCGGCCGTACGGTCGCCTCCGCCTCGCCGGTGAGGCTTCTGACCGTCAGAGCGCCGTCCGCGGCGCGTTCCAGCCGGACATGGTTGAGCGCCGCGGACCGCGGGCTGTCGGCAAGGCCGTCGCGTACGAGTTCGAGGATCAGGCGCTCGGGATGGGTGACGGTGGCGTCGTAATAGGTGCCCGTCGCCACGATGTCGGGCGTCAGCGCCGGCAGATCGCGCAGCGAGGCGGCCCGGCTTGCCGTCGAATGGCGCGGCATGACGCGGTGGCGCGCGCCATAGAAATCGTAGAGCATCAGGCCGATCTTGACGAGCAGCGCGCCGCGGCTGCGGGGGGCGCTCTTCGAGCCGAACAGCGTGCGCAGCGCCGCACCGATACCCTTCGTCCAGGAGAAGATCGGGATCAGCGTCGGCAGCGGCTTGACGTAGTGCGGCGCATTGGCGAGCAGCAGGTTGCGCTCCAGCGTCGACTGCGCGACGAGGCGGAACTCGCCCGTCTCGAGATATTTCAGCCCGCCGTGGATGAGACGGGAGGGCGCCGCGCTGGTGCCGGCGGCATAATCGTTCTTCTCGATCAGCAGGCAGTCGAGCCCCTGGGCCGTCAGGTCGCGGAAAAGGCCCGCGCCGTTGACACCTGCCCCGACGATGAGAACGTCGACCGTGCCGCGCGCCGCCATCGCCGCCATCCGTTCGCCCATGCCGCCGGGAAAGGCGGCGGC
The DNA here is from genome assembly GCF_001262505.1 of Shinella sp. SUS2. Classification (GTDB taxonomy): domain Bacteria; phylum Pseudomonadota; class Alphaproteobacteria; order Rhizobiales; family Rhizobiaceae; genus Shinella. The sequence continues at coordinate 332,259 of NZ_KQ410732.1, read as the reverse complement.
GCCTGCTGCTGTCGCATTCATGTACTCTTGCCCATTTTCACGATTTCGAGTTTGACGCCGGCGTCTTTCAGACGCGCCCTCACCGCTTCGTCGACCCGGTCCGTCGTCAGTACGACGTCGAAGGCGGTCAGATCGCTCAGCACGTTGAGGGCGACCTTGCCGAATTTCGAGGAATCAACGAGCAGGATCTTGCGGCTCGACGAGGCCATCATCGCCTGCTTGACCTTGGTGACCTGCGCGTCCTGGATGAACGCCGTCACGCCGTCGATGGCAGAGGCGGAACAGAAGAGAACGTTCGCCCGAAGGCTTGATACCGCCTTCTCACAGGTGATGCCGATATAGGCGTTGTAGTTGCGGTGGTACTTGCCGCCGAGGCTGATCAGTTCCACTTCCTCGGCCTCGATCAGCTTGCCCGCCGAAATGTAGCTGTTCGTGATGACGGTGAGCGGATGGGCCTCCGGCAGGAGGTCCGCAAGTGCGCAGGCCGTGGAAGAATCGTCGAGCATCACGGCCTGTCCGGCCTCGACATAGGCCATGGCGGCGCGGGCGAGCGCTTCCTTCTCCCCCTTGCCCACCGTCTCGCGGTAGCGGAACGTGCTTTCGTAAAGACCGGAAGGCTGGACTGTGACCATGCCGTGCAGCTTACGCAGCACACCCTGCTGGGCGAGCGCGTCGATATGCCGGTGAATGGTCATGCGCGACACGCCGAAATGCTCGACGAGATCCTCGATGCGCGCCTGGCCGGCCCTCATGATGTAGTCGGCAATCTCCTCGCGCCGTGCTTCCGCCTTCATCCGTCCACTCCCCTTGACCGTTTTGCGAGATCCTCGATGGCCCGCCAGTGGGGCGCCATCCCGTCCGCAAGCTGTCTATAGAGATTGTAGCGCTCGGCAAGCCGGGCGCTGCGCACCGCATCCGGCTGGTAGGAACGCAGGATACGGGTCGTCGCCGCCGCGCCGGTTTCCGGGCTCGCATAGAGCCCGACCGCAGTACCGGCGACGAGCGCCGCGCCCCAGGCGGCCGCCTCGTCGGCGGAGGAAACGTCGACGGCGAGCCCCGTCGCGTCGGCGAACATCTGCGCCAGAACCGGGCTGCGCGCGCCACCGCCGCTGATGCGCATGCGCTCCACCGGCACGCGCGACAGGAGGTCGTCGATGTGGAGCTTGTGATTGAAGACGATGCCTTCCAGCACGGCCTTCAGAAGGTCGCCGCGCTCGTGCCAGCCGTGCATGCCAAAGAAGCCGGCGCTTGCACCGCTGCCGAAGGGCGAGCCGAAGAGGAAGGGATGGAAGGCGATGTCCGACGGCTTTCCCAGCGCCCGCGCAAGTTCCGGCTGCAGCAGCGTATGGATGTCGGTCGCCTCGTGCTCGGCCCTTTCCGAAAGGTCGCGGCAGAAATTGTCGAGGAACCAGTCGTAGTTCGCGGTGGAGGCCGGGGAGATGGCCATGGAATTCCACCAGCCCTTGCGGATGCCGTTGCGGCAGAACCAGCGCGGATCGGCCATCGGTTCCTCGGTGACCAGCTCGTTGATCGAATAGGTCCCGGCGACGACCGCCAGCAGACCCGGCGCATGGCCGCCGATGCCGAGCGCCGAGGCCGTCACGTCGTGCAGGCCGGCGGCAACGGGCGTGCCCTTGAGGAGGCCGGTCGCTGCCGCCGCGTCGCGCGTTACCGTACCCATGATCTCATCCGGCCGCGCAACGGGTGGAAGGGCCGGCCAGAGGTCGCCGAGGCCGAAGACCTCCAGCGCCGCCCTGTCGAAGGCCTGCGTGCGCACATTGGTGAAGCTCGTGCTCGCCTCGGTCAGATCGGTGCCGACGACACCGGTCAGGCAGAAGCGCAGCCAGTCCTTGCAGGTGAAGACATGGCCGATGGCGCGGTAGCGCTCCGGCTCGTGCTGCCGGATATGGGCAAGCAGGGCCGAGGGCGCCGAGGCGTGGGCGGTCTGGCCGGTCAGCTCCAGCGCGCGTCGCGCCACGCCGTCCTTCTCCCACGCATCGACGATCCCGCCGGCGCGGCTGTCGAGCGAGAGGATGCCGGCGCCGAGCGGGCGCTTGTCACCGTCGAGCAGGTAGAGGCCGTCGCCATGGGCGGTGGCCGCGATGGCCTTGATGTCGCCGGCCGGCCGGCCGCTCTTCTCGATCGCCTCGCGGATCGCCTCGGCGGTCGCGGTCCACAGGCCCGCCATATCGCGCTCGACATGGCGCGGCTCGGGGAAAGACTGCGGCACCCGCCGCCGCGCGACGGCGACCGGCGTGCCGTCCTCCTCGAAAATCACCGCCTTGGTGACCGTGAGGCCATTATCGATGCCCAGAAGCAGCGCCATCGTTCTCTCCCGTCAGTTCCGGCTTGCATGCAGGGCGAAACGGTCCTGCAGGCTGGCAAGATAGATCGCGACAAGCAGCACGCAACCGAAGACCATCTGCCGGATCGAGGGCTCGATGCCGGTGAGGTTCATCAGGTTCTCGATGATGGCGATGACGATGACCGCGCCGAACACGCCCGAAAGCCGCCCGATGCCGCCATTAAGGCTGGTGCCGCCGAGAATGGTGCCGGCGAAGACCATGAGGATGTCACCTTCGCCGAGATCGGCGACGACCGATTGCAGGCGCCCGACTTCCAGGAGGCCGCCGACGGCGGCGGCAAGGCCGGCAATGCCGAAGCAGAGGATTTTCGTGCGGTGCACCTTTACACCGGCAAGGAAGGCGGCTTCCTCGTTGTTGCCGATGGCGTAGATCTCCTTGCCGATGCGATGGCGCTCCATGAAGATATAGGCAACGCCGTAGAGCACGAGCCAGACGAAGATCGCAACCGGAATGCCGAACCAGCGTGCTTCGCCGAGATAGGTATACTCGGCTGGCAGGTAGTAGACACCCTCGGGAATGAGGAAGACCACGGCACCGCGCATCACGAGCAGCGTCGCGAGCGTCACGAGGAAGGCGTTGACGCGCAGGTTTACCGCGAAGGCGCCTGCTGCAAGGCCGACAAGCAGGCCAACGACCGGCGTCAGGATGACGGCGAGAACGGGATGGACCACATCAGGCGCCCAGACCGTCATCGCCACGATGGCAACGGCCGGCGCAAAGGCAAAGCTCGATTCCAGCGAGAGATCGACCTCCTTGATGAGCAGGACGAGGAAGAGGCCGAGCACCATGCAGCCGAGCGGCGCTGCCGCCCAGAGCACGTTGGTGATGTTCTGCAGCGAGGCGAAACCGGGAACAGTGAGCCCGACGGCGACGAGAACGGCAAGCAGCGCCCAGATGAGGTGGCGCTCCATCAGACGGGAGAACAGCCGGACTGTGCTGGACATCGTTCAAACTCCTTGAATGGTCTTGTAGAGCGCGGAGACGGTGAAGTTCTCCTCACCGCGTTTGAGGACGGCGATAATGCGGCCACGGAAGAAGACATAGATGCGGTCGCAGACCGTAATCATCTCCTCCTCGCTCTCCGTCAGCATGATCACCGCACTGTCGCGCGACAGATCGGTGCGGATCGCCTTGAGGATTTCGGGTTTCGTGGCGAGATCGACGCCGCGTGTCGGTTCGTTGAGGATGAGCAGGCGCGGCGCGTTCAGCGTCAGGCGCGCGATCAGAACCTTCTGCTTGTTGCCGCCGGAAAGGCCGCTCATACCGATCTCCGGCCCCTTGGCCTTGACCTTGAACTCGACGATCTTGTCGGCCGTCACCTGACGGGCGCGGCGGCTATCGATCAGGCCGAGCGCGGTGGAGAACTGGCGGTAGCTGGAAATCAGCGTGTTTTCGGCAATCGAGCGGCCCTGGATGACGGCCTGGCGCTCGCGATGTTTCGGCAGCAGCGCGATACGGTGCTTCATCGCTTCGCCGGGCGATGCAAGATGCAGCGCCCTGCCCTCCATCTCGAAGGTTCCGGCGTCAAGCACGCCGAGGCCGAACAGGGCTTCGGCCGCCTCGTCCTTGCCGGACCCGTCCAGCCCGGCAAAACCGATGACATCGCCCGTGCCGAGCGACAGCGTGACGTCCTCGAAGACACCGCGACGGGTGAGGCCGGAAATGCGGGCAATGGGGCGCGACTGATCTTCCGGCACGGCGCGCGCGAGGCCATCAAGGCTCATCACGGGAATGTCGCCGACGATCCAGTTGGCGAGTTCCGCACCGGTGGTGGTGGCGACGTCGAGCGTGGCGACGGCGCGGGCATCGCGCATGACCGTGACGCGGTCACAGAATTCCATGATCTCGGAAACGTGGTGCGAGATCAGCGTGTAGGACCGGTCGGGATGGCGGCGCACGAGATCGCGCAGCAGCGACAGCAGCATCGTCTTGCGCTCGCGCGAGAGCGAAGCGGTGATCTCGTCCAGCAGGATGACCTTCGCCTCGTCGATGAACTGCGCCTTGCCGAAGGCAAGCAATTGCTGGCTCTCGATGGGCAGCGTCAGCATCAGCGCGTCCGGGTCGATGGAAAGCCCGACGGCCTCGGCAACCTCGACGGCCTTGCGTCGCATGTCGGCACGGCGCAGGAAGCCGAGCCTGCGGGTCAGCGGCTGGCCCATGAACATGTTGTCGACGACGGACAGGCGCGGCGCGAATTTCGGCTCCTGCGGCACGAGCGAAACGCCGATCCCGTGGGCACGCACGGGATTGTAGTCGGCGATGGCGACAGGCGCGCCGCCGATTTCGATCGTGCCCGACGTCGCCTGTTGCGCGCCGGAAATCAGGCTCATCAGCACGGACTTGCCGGCACCGTTGCGGCCGATGATGCCGTGGATCTCACCGCGGCGCACGGAAAGATCGACATCCGCGACGGCGGTGAGGCCCGGGAAGCTCTTGGTCAACCCGGCAAGGCGATAGGACGGCGTCCCGGTCGCCGGGAGGGCGGCGGATTGGATCATGGTTCTACTCGTGGTCGGGAAGGAAGGCGGCGGCCGACATGCCGCCGCCCGGCACTCAATCAGTTCGCGGCCTTCATCTGGTTCGCCCAGTTGCGGGCGTCGGCCGCCGGCACGTCTTCCGGTACGGAATAGGCCTGGATCTTGTACCAGTCGCCGTCGAAGGCCTCGGAGGGCACGATCTCGACCGGCGCCCAGAGCTCCTCGCCCTCGATGGGGAAGGTACCGGCGGAAGCCGACTTGTCGAGAAGCTTGCCGCTCTTCATCATGTCGTAGAGCAGACGCATGGAGACGATGCCCTCGCCCGTCGCCGGCTGCACCGAGACGTGGGTGAGATCGCCCTTCTCCACCGCTGCGAGTTCCGGCTGCGTGCCGTCGATCGTCGCGACCGGGATATGCGCCGGATCGTCCGACTTCTTCAGCATATCCTGCGCCCCGAAGGCCGGAATCGCACCGCCGATACCCATCGTGCCGTCGATGCTGGCGACCGCAAGGATCTTGTCCTTGCCGTAACGCGAGATCATGTCGTCGACGACCTTGCGGGCCTTGGACCCGTCGCAGCCCGCCTCATGGGATTCGATCTTGATGTTCGGGTTGTCCTTGACGATCGGATCGAAGGCCGAATGATAGCCGGCGCTGCGGCCGATGTCGAAGGATGCGGTGATGATGCAGCGCAGCTCGATGATCACGCCCTCTTGCTTGCGCCAGCTCTCGCCTCGGTTCTTGTCGAGCCAGTTCACGATCGCCTCGCCGCCCTTGCGGCCGGCCGTCTCGTTGTCGAAGGCGACGAAGGTCGACTTGGACTTCGGCACGAAGGCATTGGAAACGACGACCGGAACGTTCTTGGCGGCGAGGTCCTCGACCACCTTGATCATCGCCTCGCCGCGCCACGGAACCAGGAGCACGCCATCGACGCCGCGGGCGATCTGCGCGTCGAGCGCATTGCGTTGCGCACTCACGTCATTGGCGCCGAACACCGTGAACTCGATCTTCACGCCATCCTTTTCCTCGATGCGCTTCCTCTCGATCTCCTGCCCGAGCTGCACGCCGTTGAAATAGATGTCGTTCGGCTCCCACCGGATCACGGCAACGCGATAGCTGTCCTTCGCCACGGCGGCGGTGGACAGAGAAAGGGCGATCGTCATCGCTGACAGACCTGCCAGCAAAGTCCTGGTTTTCATGGATTCTCCTCCGAATGCGCCTCTTCGTCCAGCGCTATTTGTAACGTATAGCGTCGTTATAATATCGTCAATATATGTTACAAATTTTCCAGATGCCCATTTCTGCACACAGGAAGGCATGCGCCGCCGCGGTCACCTCTCCGCAGAAGAAAATTCGAAAAACAGGATTGAAAACATACGGCCCCAGCCGGGGCAGCCACGGGTAAACCGGTCGTCCGAGCGGCTGACTGCTCAGGCCTTGAAGGATTTCAGGATGGGACAGGGGCCGGTCTTGCCGACCGCACATTCCGAGACAAGCTTCTGCAGCGACAGCCGTGCCTCCTGAAGCTCCGCCATCCGGGCCTCCAGTTCTGCAAGGCGCTTCGCCGCCAGGACGCGCACTGCCGCCCTGTCCTCGCCGGAATCGAGTGCGAGCAGCTGGCGGATTTCCTCCAGCGTGAAGCCGGCGGCCTGCGCCTGCCGGATGAACCGCAAACGGCTGACATCGGCCGGCCCGTATCGACGGATACCGTCGAGGCGTCTGGGCGTCGCGAGCAATCCCCTGCGCTGGTAGAAACGCACGGTCTCCACGCCGACATTGCCTGCCGCCGCAAGTTTTCCGATCGTCAGTTCATCAGGGGCTTGACTCCGTACCATGGTACGGAACTTATAGTCCTGCCAACGATTTCACAAGACAGGAGACGTGAGATGTTGGACAGAAACGATCAGGCCGGCCGCACGGCCATCCTCTATCGCATGGTGATGCCCGGCCACACCTGCCCCTATGGCCTGAAGGCGAAGGACCTGCTGAAGCGCTCGGGCTACGAGGTCGACGACCGCCACCTGACGAGCCGCGGAGAAACAGACGCCTTCAAGGCGAAACACGCCGTTCCCACCACCCCGCAGGTTTTCATCGACGACGTGCGCGTCGGCGGCTACGACGACCTGAGGCGCTATCTCGGCAAGCCCGTCGTCGATCCGAAGGCCACCACCTACCGCCCCGTCATCGTGCTCTTCGCCCTGACGGCGCTGATGGCAATGGCCGCAAGCTACGCTGTCAGCGGCACGCCCTTCACCCTCAGGGCCGCGGAATGGTTCATCGCCTTCTCGATGGTCGCTCTCGCCATGCTGAAGCTGCAGAATGTCGAGAGTTTTGCGACCATGTTCCTCAATTACGACCTGCTCGCCAAGCGCTGGGTGCCCTACAGCTACATCTATCCCTATGCCGAGGGTCTTGCCGGCATCCTGATGGTGGCGGGCGCGCTCAACGGGCTGTCGATCCCGATCGCGCTCTTCATCGGCACGATCGGCGCCGTGTCGGTCTTCAAGGCGGTCTATATCGAGAAGCGTGAACTGAAATGCGCCTGCGTCGGCGGCTCCAGCAACGTGCCGCTCGGTTTCATCTCGCTGACGGAGAACCTGATGATGATCGCCATGGCGGTCTGGATGGCGGCAGCCAGCCTCGGTTATGTCGGTGGTCACGCCATGTAGTCTGCCGGGGAGCGTGCCATGTTGCCGCATGGCACGCTCCTTACGTTACGTCACCAACCCAGAATGCTTTCTTGACCTTTTCTTCACGCTCCTCGCGTAAGCAGAACAGGACGAGGCCCGGAATGGGACAGGGCCGGGTGGGTATCGATGTCGAGCGTTCGTTCATTTGAAGCAGGGGATGTGGATGCGGTCGCGGACCTGTTCCAGCGCCTGCTGCGCAAGACCGCCGATCCGGCGAACGACGATCTGAAAACCTATCTGCGCACCCTCTTCATCGACTTTTCCGAGAAAGAACCGGAGCTGCGCTCCCGCGTGCATGTGCGCGCCGATGGCAGCGTTTCAGGTTTCCTCGGTGTCCTGCCGATGGAGATGGAGTTCGAGGGTCGCCGCCTGAAGGTCGCCAACTGCGGCACTTTCGCCTGCGACGACCGGGACAGCGACCCTTTCGCCGCTCCGCGCCTGCTGCGCGACGTGTTCTCCGGCCCCCAGGACTTCTCCTTCACCGAGACGTCCAACACGATTTCCACCGACATGTGGCGCAAGGCGCGCGCCACGGTCCTTGCGCCCTACAGCCTCGAATGGCTGCGCATCCTCAAACCGGCCGCCTTCTCGCTGGAGGTCGCAGCCGGACGCCATTCCGCCCTGAAACTGTTCCGCCCGATCGCCCGCGCCGCCGATGCCATCGTTTCCCGGCGCAGCGAAAAGCAGACCTGGTCCCATTACGCGCCGCAGGCAAGCAAGGCGGACGCCTTCATCGACGAGCCGGTATCCGATGATGAATTTGCCAACCTTTGCAGGCAATTTTCCAGCCATTTCCCGCTGCGTCCGGTCTGGGACAGACCGATGCTGGAAACGATGCTGCAGCACGCCGCGCGCAAGGCGATGCATGGCGAACGTGTTCAGCATGTTGTCAAGACCCGATCCGGCAAGGCCATGGGCGCCTACCTTTATTATGGTGGCCCGGGCGGTATCGGCCATACGGTCCAGATCATGGCGGAACCCGGCCAGGAATCCATCATCATCGATTGCCTGATAAGAAATGCGCACGCCCGTGGCCTCGTCGCCATCCGCGGCCGCACACAGCCGGCCTTGCTGCAGGCAATGCTTGGCAAGAAATGCGCCTTCCTGCACACCTCCTCGACCATCGTGCATACCCGCGACCCCGCACTGCTGGAGGCGATGACGAACGGCAAGGCATTCCTCAACGGCCTTGCCGGCGAAGGCTGGACGCGCCTCATCGGCGACCGGTTCGGGTAAGCCATGTGCGGGATCGCTGGATACTACGGGGGAAACATCGCGCCGGAACGGGCGGCGGACCACCTGCGCCGCATGGTCGCCGCGCTTCGCCATCGCGGTCCGGACGGTGAAGGGATCCTCATCCGCAGCGATGCGGGCCTTGCCCATACGCGCCTTTCCATCGTCGGCCTTGCCGACGGCGCCCAGCCGATGGCGACGGATGACGGGGCGCTCGCGCTCTCCTTCAACGGCGAGATCTTCAACTATGTGGAGCTGCGCGACGATCTGACGGCCCGCGGCCACCGGTTCCGCACCACGTCGGACACCGAGGTTCTGCTCACGGCCTTTGCGGAAAAGGGACCTTCCTGCCTGGCGGACTTCAACGGTGACTTCGCCTTCGCCATCCACGATACGAAGAACCGTCGGCTTGTGCTTGCCCGCGACCGCATGGGCGTGCGTCCGCTGTTCTATACGCGGCACGAAGGCGCGCTGTTCTTCGCCTCAGAGATCGGCGCGCTGCTGGCCTTGCCCGGCATGGTCGCCGAGATCGATCCCGTGGCGCTCGACCAGATCTTTACGCTCTGGTGCCCGATCCCGCCGCGCACCGCCTACCGCAACATCTTCGAACTGCCGCCCGGGCACCTGATGACCGTCGAGGGCGACCGCCAGACGGTCCGCCCCTGGTGGCAACTCTCCTTCCCCGATCGCTGCGATGTCCCGCCGGCCAGCTGGTTCGAAAGCCAGGTCGAGGAGCTGCGCGCGCTTCTCGCCGATGCGACGCGCATTCGCCTGCGCGCCGACGTGCCCGTCGGATCCTATCTTTCCGGCGGCATCGATTCCTCCATCATCGCCGCGCTTGCTGCGCGCAGCGTGACACGCGGCCTTCGCACCTTTTCCCTGACCTTCCGCAGCGAGGAACACGACGAAAGCGCCTGGCAGCGGCAGATGGCAGCCACGCTCGATGCGGCCGCCGACAGCGTCGAATGCTCGACGGAGGCGATCGCACACCACCTGCCCGCAGTGATGGGCCATATCGAGCGACCGATCCTGCGCGCCGCCCCTGTGCCGCTGCACCTGCTTGCCGCCCGCGTGCGCGAGCGCGGCATGAAGGTCGTGCTGACCGGCGAGGGTGCGGACGAGATCTTCGCCGGCTACGACCTTTTCCGTGAGGCACGCGTCCGGCGCTTCTGCGGCCGGCAACCGGGATCCGTCCACCGCCCCCGTCTCTTCCAGCGGCTCTACCCCTATCTGCCGGGCCTCAAACAGCAGACGCCGGAATATCTCGCGCGTTTCTTCGCCTTCGGCTCGGAAGCCCTCGACGATCCGCTCTATTCCCACCGCCCGCGCTTCCGCTCCACGGCGGCGGCAAAGCTGTTCTTCTCCGCCGGCCTCAAGGAGACGCTTGTCAACTACGACGCCGCCGAGGACCTTGCAGCGCAGCTGCCGGCCGATTTCCGCCGCTGGCATCCGCTGCACCAGGCGCAATATCTCGAAACGGCCTTCCTGCTGCCGGGCTATATCCTGTCCAGCCAGGGCGACCGGGTGATGATGGCCAATGCCGTGGAAGGCCGCTTTCCCTTCCTCGACCACCGGGTCGTCGCCTTCGCCGCCGGCCTTGCCCCGGATACGAAGCTGCTCGGCCTTCGTGAAAAGCACATTCTCAAGGAAGCCGCCCGCGGCCTCGTACCCGAGGTCATCATCGACCGCCCGAAACAGCCCTATCGCGCGCCGGACAGCGAGAGCTTCGCTGCCCCGCACACGCCGGCCTATCTCGACACCGTGCTGTCGCCGGAGCGGCTTGCCGAGGGTGGGCTGTTCAATGTCCAGGCCGTCGGCAAGCTGAAGGAGAAGGTTCGCAACGGACAGGTCTCCGGCTTCCGCGACAACACGGCCTTCATCGGCATCCTCTCCACCGAGCTCCTGCGCGGCACCGGCGCCGCGCGATCCACAGAACCTGCATCCAGCATTGGGATAAGCTGACCATGTCCGACGAGACCAAAGCCGCAATCCGCACCTTCATCGTGGAAAACTTCCTGTTCGGCGACGACAGCCATCCGCTGCCGGCCGACCTGTCGCTGATCGACAACGACCTCGTCGATTCCACCGGCATCCTCGAACTCGTCGGCTTCCTTGAAGAACGCTTCGGCATCCAGGTCGCCGATGCCGACATCGTCCCGACCAACCTCGACACGATCGAGCGCATCGCCGGCTTCATCGACCGCAAGCAGGCGGCCTGACGGCAAGCCGGCCATGCGGATCGAGCAATATCTCAAGGACAGCGCAGCCCGCGACGGCGCCCAGACGGCGATCGTCTCGGGCGACGTGCGGCTCAGCTACGCGCGCTTCCTCGATCTTGCGACACGCACGGCAACGACGCTGCGCACACGCGGCGTCGAACGCGGCGACCGCGTTCTCATCCTCCTGGACAACGGCTGGCAGACCGCCGTCGCCGTCCTCGCGACCTGGATTGCGGGTGCCGTCATCTGCCCCGTCAACCCCGCGGCCAAGAGCACACGGCTCGCGCAGATCGCCCGCGACTGCACCCCCGCGCTGGTTTTCGTGGAAGGCCGCCTCGAAAGGCTGCTCGATGAAACGCCAGAGATCGCCGCGACACCTCGCATCGTGGCAGGCGGTGGCTTCGAGGCAGCGCTCGATGCCGCGCCGCTCATCGCCGACCCCCTGCCCGACACGGATCTCGCAGCACTGATCTACACATCGGGCTCGACGGGGGAACCGAAGGGCGTGATGCTCGCCCATGAGAACATGGACGCCGCTGCCCGCGCGATCACCACCTATCTCGAGAACACCGCCGCCGACACCATTCTCGTCGTGCTGCCCATGTCCTTCGGCTACGGCCTCAACCAGCTCGTCACCGCCATGCGCTGCGGTGCGACCCTGGTCATCGAGAAATCCTTCGCCTTTCCGCAGGCGATCTTCGAGAGGATCCGCGACGAGCGCGTCACCGGATTTCCCCTCGTGCCGGCCATGGCCGCCATGATGATGCAGGCGCGCGACCTCGACGCGTCGCTCTTTGCAAGCCTGCGCTACGTCACCAGCGCCGCCGCGCCCATGCCGCTCGCCCATCTCGACTGGCTGCGCGCCTTCTTGCCGCAAGTGAAACTCTATTCGATGTACGGCCAGACCGAATGCACCCGTGCGAGTTGGCTGCCGCCGGGCGATATCGATGCCCGGCGCGGTTCTGTCGGCATCGCCATACCGGGCGGCCGGGCCGAGGTCGTCGATGAGGCAGGCGCGCCTGTGTCGCCCGGCACGGTCGGCGAACTGGTGATCAGCGGGCCGCATGTCATGCGCGGCTACTGGCAGAACGAGGCCGCGACACGCCGCGCGCTGCGGCCCGATCCGCGTATGGACGGCCTGCGCCTCCACACCGGCGACCTTTTCACCGCGGATGTGGACGGCTACCTCACCTTCGTCTCCCGCATGGACGACATCATCAAGTCGCGCGGCGAGAAGGTCGCGCCGAAAGCCGTGGAAGACGTGCTCTCCCGCATGCCGGGCGTCGCGGAAGCGCTGGTCGTCGGCATTCCTCATGAGGTCCTCGGGCAGGCGGTCAAGGCTGTGGTCGTCGCCTCGGACCCGGCCCTCACCGAACGGGACGTGCTGCGCTTCTGCGCCCGCCATCTCGAGGACCACATGGTCCCGAAGCAAGTCGAATTCCGGGATTCCCTTCCCAAGACCGATTCCGGCAAGGCAAGCCGCCGGCTTGCCGCCGAACCCGCCATTACGACTGGCCAAAAGACAGGATCGCCTGCATGATCGCGCCGAAGTCCCACACGCCAACCTTTGCCCCGCTCGTGCTCGATCCCGCTGCAGAGGTAGAACGCATTACCGGCTGGATGCGTGAGCGCTTGCGCCTCGACCTGCGCAAGCGCGGCCTGGTGCTCGGCCTTTCCGGCGGCATCGATTCCAGCCTCTGCGCAGCGCTCGCCGTCAAGGCGCTCGGCGCAAAGAACGTCTTCGCCCTGTTCATGCCGGAAAACGATTCCGATCCGGAAAGCCTGCGCCTCGGGCGCAGCGTCGCCGAAACCTTCGGGATCGAGAGCATCGTCGAGGATATCGGCCCATCGCTCGCCGCCATGGGCTGTTATACGCGCCGCGACGCCTTCATCCGCGAGGCCGTGCCGGAATACGAGGCGGGCTGGGCCTCCAAGATCGTCTTCGACAACCCGATGACGACGGGCGGTTACAACATCTCCTCCCTCGTTGTGCGCGCGCCCGACGGTGAAATGCGCAAGGTGCGCCTGTCGGCGAATGCCTATCTCGGCATCGTCGCGGCGACGAACATGAAGCAGCGCACCCGCAAGCAGCTCGAGTACTACCACGCCGACCGGCTGAACTTCGCCGTGCTCGGCACGCCGAACCGGCTGGAATACGACCAGGGCTTCTTCGTCAAGAACGGCGACGGCGCCGCCGATATCAAGCCGATCGCCCACCTCTACAAGTCGCAGGTCTTCCAGCTTGCCGCCCATCTCGGCGTCCCGGCCGACATCCTGTCGCGTCCGCCCACCACCGACACCTATTCCCTGCCGCAGACACAGGAGGAGTTCTACTTCGCCCTGCCCTACGACAAGATGGACATCTGCCTCTACGGGCTGGAGAACGCCGTGCCGCCAGCGGAGATCGCCGCAGCAACGGGCCTCAAGGCAAGCGACGTCGAACTGGTCTGGACGGACATCGCCGCCAAGCGCAAGGTTGCCCGCTACCTGCATTGCCCGCCACTCGTCTTCGATGGTGCGGACTAGGTTCCGCACAACGCGCGGGCGTTGAGCAATCCCCAGCCGTAGACGGCATCCTTGCCGGGCTTGCCGATGTCCTCGGCGGATTTCATCAGCTCCGCCTCGACCGCGTCCGGCGAAAGGCCGGGCTTGGCGGTCAGGAGAACGGAGACGGCAGCGGTGACGAAGGGGGCGGCGAACGAGGTGCCGCTCTTCTGCCTTGCACCGGAAACCGACGCCGCCGTCCACACGCCGACGCCGGGCGCCGCGATATCGATATGGTCCCCCCGCACTGCGCGGCGATAGGGATTGCGCGCCTTGTCGACCGCCGTCACGGCGATCACGTGCTCATAGGCGGCGGGATAGACCGGCTCGGCATTCGGCCCGTCATTGCCGGCAGCGGCAACCATGATGATCCCCCGGCTGGCGGCGGCCGCCACCGCCCGCTCCAGCAGCATATTGGCCGGACCCGTGAGGCTTAGGTTGACGACCCGGATGTCACGCTGGACGAGAAGGTCGAGCGCACGTACGAGGTCGTAGACATTGGCGATGTCGGCGGTCTTGCGAAAACGCTGGAAAGCATCCACGGCGACGACCTCGGCCTCGGGCAGCAGGCCCGGCACGCGGCTGCCGGGTGCGCCGACCAGCAGGGCCGCGACGGCCGTGCCGTGCTGCTCGCCCGATGCCGCACCCTTTTCGTCGCCAAGGCTGAGCACCTCCAGCCGCGCCTTCGCCAGAACGGCATGGTCGGCATTGATCGCCGTGTCGATGAGGCCGATGCGTTGCGGCTTCAGGCAGGCCATGCCGCTGCCGTCACCTCCGGTCGGCCAGCCGACCATGTGGCGCACCAGGCCGCAGCTTTCCCGCACGCAGGCCGCCTTTTCGGCCTCTGCCGCCTGCGGCTGGTAGAAATGGTTGAAATCCACCGCCGCAGTGGCACTGCGGGCCGAGACGGCAGCGCGCGCAGCCTCGAGGGTCATGCCCCGGGGAACGATGAGGCGAACCATCTCGCCGCCGACCAGCGCGACCTCGATGCGGCTGTCGATGACGAAGCCGTCCTGTGTCAGGCCGGCAAGCGCGCCCTCATCGAGGCCCGCCGCGACGATCTCGTTCTGCGCCCGCTCCGGCACCACGACCGGCCGGCGCACGGGCGCGCGCCGGACCTCGCGCTCGGGACGGGAGAACAGCGGGCGCAGGATACGCGGCGTCTCCATGCGGCGGTCATCCCCGCGGCCGCCGCGATGGCTGCTGCCGCCGTCGTCATCGTCATCACCGTCGTCGCCGTCGTCGTCGTCGGCAAGGGCCATGGCCACGCCCGGCGCCAGGCTACCTTGCGGCGCAGGCAGGGCAACGACCCCGGCCATGACCAGCGCAGCGAGGAGGGAAAGGCGTACGGTTCTGTCCATAAGGCGGCTCGGCATGGTCCGTCTCCCGTGGCGACACCGGTTCATCGGTGCCACCTTCTGTTGATAGTCATCCCTGACATACGTTTGACTCGACAGCTTATTCCATGGCGTGCCAAAGAAATTGCATGACGAACACCATGCCGACGGTGCCGGAACGGCTTGTGGCCTTCCTGCCGAACCTCAGACGTTTTGCGATTTCTCTCTGCCGTTCACGGGAACTGGCCGACGACCTGGTGCAGGCCGCCTGCGAGCGGGCGATCCTCGCCGCAGACAGCTTTGCACCCGACAGCCGCTTCGACGCGTGGATGTTCCGCATCCTGCGCAATCTGTGGATCGACCACCTGCGCCGCCAGAAGACGGCCGGCCCGCATGACGACATCGACGAGGCGCTCGACGTCTCCGTGCCCTCGGGCGAGGCGGCCGCCTATGCGCGCATGGACCTCGCCGGCGTGGCCGCTGCCTTGCAGAAGCTGCCGACGGAACAGCGCGAAGTGCTGGTTCTGGTCTGCGTGGAGGACATGAGCTACCGCGATGCCGCGGAAGTGCTGGCCATTCCGATCGGCACGGTGATGAGCCGCCTTGCCCGCGCACGGAAAAATTTGATGGAGCTCACGGGAATAAGTTTCAGCGACGGGCGTTCGTCCGATACGAAAGGCGGCGTTCTATGAGCAAACAGGAATTCGACGACGAAACATTGATGGCGTTTGCCGATGGCGAACTGGACGAGGCGCAGAGCCTCGCCCTGGAAGAGGCGCTCGCCGACGACGAGGCCCTCGCCGAACGGCTCGCCGTCTTTTTCGACAGCCGCCGTCTGGTCGGCGACACCCTCAAGCCGCTGATCGACGAGCCGGTGCCGGAAGCACTGACCGTTGCGGTGCAGCGCATGGTGCAGGAGGCGGGACAGAAATCAGCACCGCCGCAGGACAATGTCGTCTCCTTCCCCGCAAGGCCACATCCGGAGCCCGTCCGGCCGGTGGCGCGGTCGTGGATGATGCCGATCGCGGCGAGCCTCGTCGCCGTCATCACCGGCGTCGTCGGCTTCACGCTCGGGCGCATGGGCCCTTCAGCGACGGATTCCGGCGCGGAGATCGCCGCCGCCCTCGATCGTGAGGCATCCGGCCGGGACGTGACGCTCGGCACTTCCGTGCTGCATGTCGTCGCCACCTTCCGCGACGAGCGCGGCGAGCTCTGCCGGGAATACCGGCTGACACAGCCGGCAAGCAACACACAGACCGTTGCCTGCCGTCAGGACGGCGCGTGGACCACGCGGCTCGCGCTGACGACGCCGCAGGCCGAAGGCTACGTGCCCGCCTCCGCACAGGAGACCGTCGACGCCTACCTCGCCTCCATCCAGGCAGGCGCGCCGCTTTCGGCCGAAGAGGAGCGCAAGGCGCTTTCTCCCTGAAAAACTACTTATACCGCCTTCCGGGCGGCCGGCGGCTCCTCCCAACAAGGGAAGGAGCCTTGCCTGCAGTTTGCGGCAGATCGAAAATCGACAAGTCATAAGGCCCCGAACGGCTCCGCTCCCACATCGGAAAGGCCGGCAGACAAGGCGTTTTGGACGTGATGCCCTGCTCAGGGCATAGGGGACGGCACAGCCAAATAGATTGATATCAATCTATTCTTGACACATACCAACCGTATGGTATGTTACCAGCATGTCCAGACCGACCAAACACGCCCCCGAACGCGGCAATGCACGAACCCGGCTCCTCGAGGCGGCCCGCGACATCATCCGCGAGAAGGGATTTGCCGCAACGAGCGTCGATGATCTCTGCAAGGCAGCCGACGTCACCAAGGGCGCCTTCTTCCATCACTTCGCCAGCAAGGAGGCGCTGGGCGTGGCGGTTGCAGAGTTCTGGACGGAGACGACGACGGCCTATTTTGCAGCCGCGCCCTATCATGCGCCGAACGACGCCCTCGCCCGGGTCCTTGCCTATGTGGCGTTCCGCAAGGCGATCATCACGGGCGCGCTGAAGGATTTCACCTGCCTCGTCGGAACGATGGCGCAGGAGGTGCACGCGAGCGCGCCCGATATTCGCGACGCCTGCGGCCGCAGCATCTTCGGTCACACGGCGACGCTGGAGGCCGATATCGAGACGGCGCGGCAAGAGCGCGGCATCGCCGCGGACTGGTCGGCCGACAGTCTGGCACGGCACATGCAGGCCGTGCTGCAGGGCGGTTTCGTCCTTGCCAAGGCCGGCAACGACCCCGTGCTCGCGCGCGAAAGCCTCGATCATCTGGAGCGATACATACGACACCTGTTCAACGCCATGGAGGATGACGCGCATGATGAGAACGACCCTGATCGGCTGCGCCTGCGGGCGGACATGCCTTGAACTGCGGGGAGACCCGATCCTCGTTTCGGAGTGCCTGTGCAACAGCTGCCGGGCCGCCGCCGGCAGGCTCGCCGCCCTTCCCGGCGCGAAGAACACACTGACCGCCTACCAGGCGACACCCGCGGCGGAGTACCGCAAGGACCGGATACAGTTCCTCTCCGGCGCGGAAACCCTCCGGGAGTTTCGCCTCTCCCCCGGCGCTGGCTCGCGCCGGGTGATCGCGACCTGCTGCAACACACCTGTTTTCCTGGAGATGAAGGGCGCGCACTGGCTGAGCCTCTACCTGCATCTGTGGCCGGAGGCGGCACGGCCGAAGGCGACGTTCCGCACGATGACCGGCGACCTTGCCAATACGTCCGGCCTGCCGGCCGACATGCCGAACCTCAAGACCCATACCGTCGCCTTCTATGCCAAGCTTCTGGCGGCATGGATCGCCATGGGCTTCCGCAATCCGAAAATCACCGTGGGAGGAACCGTCGATGCCTGAGAAAATCGAAATCGAGAACATCAACATTCCCGGCCGCACGGAGCGGGTGGACCACACGAAATACATGGCGATGCGCAAGGCGCTTCTCACCGCCCTGCCGGACACCGCGCCCGGCATGACGGTGGCGGAGGCCCAGGCCGCCCTCCTGCCCTTCCTCTCGGAAGCGGATTTTCCGGAGCGGCAGAAGGCGGGCTGGTGGATGAAGGCCGTGCAACTCGACCTTGAGGCGAAGGGCGTCATCCGGCGTGCACCGCGCAAGCCGGTGCAGCTCTACCGCCTTGCTGCCGCTGTGGCCGGCTGAACGGCATCTCCCGGCATTTTTTCGGGATGCCGGGAATAGACTGCGGCCGGCGCCGTTCCTCCTTCAATCGAACGATGAGGAGAACAGCGATGGCACTCGCCCTTCTGAAGAAACCGCAGCCCCGGCTGACCTTCCTCTGCAGCAAGGAGGACGAGGGTGTCATCCCCGCCCCGGTGCGCGCCAAGACGGCCCTGCCCGACTGGTTCCGCAAGCTGCCACCCGTCGATGCCGCCCATGTCTCTCCGACGAACAGCGGCCTGACGGTGAAACGTTGCATGCCCTTTCTCGACGCCATGGCGGCGGGATGGGTGATCGGGCTTTCCGGCACGGTCCGCATGGAGATATCCGATGGCGGCAGGACCGTGGATTGCGGCTGGGATTTCGATCGCACGCTGGTCAGCAACCATGCGAGCCACCAGGTCGCCGGCAATCCGCGCGAGCCCCTGCCGCCCTGCAAGTTCCACAACTACTGGACCATCCGCACGCCGCCGGGCTGGAGCTGCCTCTTCGTGCCGCCGCTTAACCGGGCGAACGGCGTCTTCGAGGTCGTGGCCGGCGTCGTCGACACCGATACCTACCAGTCGGAAATCCACTTCCCCTTCTTCGCCACCGGCGAGGACGGCCTGCATGTGCTCGAACGCGGCACGCCCCTCGTACAGGTCATCCCCTTCCGCCGCGAAACCTCCGACCTCGACGCTGACATCCGCGCCGAGTGCGAGGCGGAGGGCACGGTCCGCAAGACGATCCTACGCAAGACACTCGCTGCCGACGGCTGGTACCGCAAGTTCGCACGCGCACAGCGATAGCCCGCAGAAGACGAAAACTGCCCTTTCACCGCCGTTGCGCATGCAGCGGCGGCGATGCCGCATGGACGAAAAAACGATCTATGCAATTGAAAAATATTTCGTTTTTTTGGGAATAGACACCCTATCCCGCCGTTCCTCCTTTGCAGCCGGCAAGGCTGTCATTCAAAGGAGACATGCCATGAAGAAACTCATCGCAATCCTCGGCACCTTCCTCGTGGTCGGTGCGGCAGCGCCGGCCCCTGCCGTCGCGGACGATCCGGTCCAGCGGTTCCTGCAGAAGATGACGCGCAGCAACAAGGCGCACCACAGTCGCGCCTATCGTGACCGGGACGACGACCGCCGGGGCAGCTGGAGTTCCAACCGCAATTCCAACAGCAGCTCCAACAGCAGCTCCAACAGCTCGTCGAATTCCTCGCGGAACTCCAACTCCAATTCGAGTTCCAATTCGTCGAGCAATTCCTCCTCGAACAGCTCTTCCAACTCCTCGAGCGATTCGAGCTCGAACTCCTCGTCGAACTCTTCGTCCGACGACGATTGAGACCCCGCCTGAAAGACCGAAAGGAGGGCAGATCTTGGCCCTTTATGCAATCGCCCCGCCCGCACCCCACGCCGCCCGGCGTGGGGAACCGTCCCCGGTTTCGCAAGCCACCGTCCCGCTCGCCCGCGTCAAGCAGATCGTCGCGGCGATCGTGCTCGCCTTCAGCGCCATGCTGATCTTCCTGGCGATCGACGGCCTGACGCTGCCTATGCGGCTGACCCTTGCGGTCTTCGTCGCCGCAATCACCGCCTGGACTATTCTCGATCTGCCGGATACGCCGGTGGCGCTGGCCGGCGCGGCCGTGCTGGCGGCCGTCGGCGCCATCGACGAGGACGTGCTTTACCGCTCGCTCGGCAACGATATCGTCTGGCTGATGCTGGCGGCCTTCGTCGTTGCCGGTGTGCTGCGGCAGGTCGGCGTGGTCGAACAGGTCATCGCGCGCCTGCTCGCCCGGCTCAACACCGTGCAGAGCCTGTTCTGGACGCTGACGCTCCTCATCTTCGCCACCGCCTTCGTCATTCCCTCCACCTCGGCGCGCGCCGCCATGCTGGCACCGGTCTATCTCGGCCTGTCGGCGGCCATCGGCAACGGGCGGGTGAACCGTGCATTGGCGCTGCTCTTTCCCTCCGTCATCCTGCTGTCCGCCGGCGCATCGCTTATCGGCGCGGGCGCCCATCTCGTCGCTACCGACATGATGAAGAAGACGGGTGGCGAAAGCCCCGACTTCCTCGGCTGGCTCGCGCTCGCCGGCCCGTTCTCCCTCCTCTGCTCGCTGATCGCCTGCGCGGCGCTGCTGCGTCTCTTCCTGAGCCCCGAAGAGCGCAGCATGGCGCTTGCCCACCCTGCCGCGGAAGCGTCACCTACCCGCATGACACGGCGCCAGTGGACGGTGCTCGCCATCGCCGCGGCAATGGTCCTCCTTTTTGCAACGCAGCAGCTCCACGGCATCGGCATGGCGCTGATCGGCATTGCCACCGCCCTGCTGCTGACGACCGAGCGCATTTCTGGCCTTTCCCTGAAGGCCGCGCTGAAGGGCGTCGAATGGAACCTCCTGCTGTTCCTCGCCGGCACGCTCGTCATCGGCGAGGCGCTGCTCGAGACCGGAACGGCGGCCGTGCTCGCCGAGCGGGTGGTCGGACTTGCCGGCAAGGGTATCGCGGCCTGGCCCGCCCTCGTCATCGCCTTCGCGGCAATTGCCGCGACGCTGTCGCATCTCGTCATCACCTCCCGCACGGCGCGGGCGACAGTGCTCATTCCCGCCCTCGCCCTGCCGCTCGCCGCCCTTGGCGCCGATCCCGTCGCTCTCGTCATGGTCGTCACGCTGGCGAGCGGCTTCTGCCAGACGCTGATGGTGTCGGCAAAGCCCGTGGCGCTCTTCGGCGGCATGGATCCGCCGGCCTTCGGCCAGGTCGACCTCTTCCGCCTCGCCGCCATTCTGATCGTGCCGTTCGTCGGACTGCTCGTCGTCTTCGCAACGCTGATCTGGCCCTTGCAGGGTGTACCGCTGCGCTAAACAAGCGCAACACGAGGGAAAAAGGCCGCCATTGGCGGCCTTTTTTTATTTAGCCGACTAATTTTTTTCGACCCGATGGAATAGACCGCGCGCGCGCCCGTTCCTCCCCTGTCACATGGTTGTCACAGCAGAAAAGGAACGCTCCATGTCTTTCACGGTTCTTGTCGCCCCTTCCGGTTTCAAGGAAAGCCTGTCGGCGGATGAGGCAGCCGATTGCATCGCAACGGGCGTGCACCGCGCCTTCCCGAACGCCACCATCCTGAAGGCACCGATGGCCGATGGCGGGGAAGGCTTCACCAGGGCGCTCGTCAAGGCGACCGGCGGCACGCTGCATAACCTCTCGGTGACCGGTCCGATCGGTGAACCGGTCGAGGCCCATTTTGGCTTCCTCGGCGGTTGCAGCGAGCCGACCGCCGTCATCGAGATGGCCGCGGCCGCGGGTCTCAGCCTCGTGCCGCGCGACCGGCGCAACCCCTGCCTCACCACAAGCTACGGCGTCGGCGAACTGGTGCGCGCCGCACTCGACCGCGGCGCCCGCCGTATCCTGCTCGGTTGCGGCGACAGCGGCATCAACGATGGCGGCGCGGGCATGGCCGAGGCGCTCGGCATCCGGCTGCTCGACGATACGGGCGCGCCCCTCCCCCGCGGCGGAGCAGCCCTCGCCCGCCTCGCCGCCATCGACATGGCCAGCCGCGACCCGCGCCTCGACCGCGTGCGCATCGACGCGGCCGTCAACTGGCACAACCTGCTGCTCGGCGAGCGTGGCGTCGCCCGGGTCTTCGGTCCGCAGAAGGGCGCAACTCCGGCGCAAGTCGAGGTGCTTGCAAGCGCGATGGAGATCTATGCCGGCGCCATCCAGCGCACGACCGGCATCGAGGTCGGCACGGCGCCCGGTGCCGGCGCTTCCGGCGGGCTAGGCGCAGCGGTGCTCGGCCTTCTCGGCGGAAGGCTGCATCCCCGCTACGACATCGTCATGCAATATCTGGAACTCGATCGCTTCATGGCGACCGCTGACCTCGTCATCACCGCGGAAGGCAGCCTCGACGGGCAGACGCCTTTCGGCAAGGTGCCGGCCGAGGTGGCCCACCGGGCAAAGCAGATGGGCGTGCCCGTCATCGCGCTCGCCGGCACGCTCGGCAAGGGTGTACGGCTCAATTTCGAGCACGGCATCGATGCCTTCGCCTCCATCCTCAGCCGCCCCTGCTCGTTGGAAGACGCAATTTCCGGCGCCCCGAAGCTCCTGGCCCGGGCGGCGGAAGATGCCGCGCGCATGGTGATGGTCGGCATGAGCCTGCGCGATCGCCTCGACAGGGCCGCATGACGCTGGAGACGCACCACGGGACCGCACCGAGAGTATCCTGACATTGTCCACACTCTTCGCAAAGGGGCATTCCGCCCGCTTTACTTTACCGACCAGACGGTATAGTAATTTCTCGTGCTTAACGCGGTGTGGGAGGAAACACAGTGCAGCGGGATGGATTTCTGAGAACGACGGCGCTCATCGGCGCCGTCCTGTGGGGTGGCTCTGCGGCAGCGGCGGAAGTGTCGATCTTCTGCAGCTCGGCCGGGGCCGAACTCGAACTCTGCCAATCGGCCTCCGAGGCCTGGGCAAAAGAGACCGGCAACACGGTCAAGATCAACAAGATGCCGGCGAACTGGGGCGAGGCCCTGCCGCTCTACCAGCAGCTTCTCGCCGGCAAATCGGGCGACATCGACGTTCTGACGCTCGACAACATCTGGGTCGGCGCACTCGCCTCGCATCTGGTCGATCTCAAGGAAAAGGTGTCGGCAGAGGAGCTTTCGGGACATTTCGAGGCTGCGCTCGCCGACAGCACCATCGAGGGCAAGCTGCTCGCCATGCCGTGGTTCGTCGATGCCGGCCTGATGTTCTACCGCAAGGACCTGCTCGGAAAATACGGCAAGGCCGAGCCGAAGACCTGGGCGGAACTGACCGAGACGGCAAAGTCCGTCCAGGAACAGGAACGCACCGCCGGCAACAAGGACATGTGGGGCTACGTCTGGCAGGGCCGCGCCTATGAAGGCTTGACCTGCGACGCGCTCGAATGGGTCGCCTCCTATGGCGGCGGCACCTTCATCTCGCCGGACGGCGAGATCACCGCGAACAATCCGAAGGCCATCGAAGCGCTGGAACTCGCCCGCACCTGGATCGGCGGCATCAGCCCGGAAGGCGTGCTCAACTATGACGAGGAAGGTTCGCGCGGCGTCTTCGAGGCGGGCAATTCCATCTTCCACCGCAACTGGGGCTATGTCTGGGGAACCAGCCAGGCGGAAGGCTCGTCGCTGCTCGGCAAGGTCGGCGTGATGGCGCTGCCGGTCGGCGCGGAAGGCGAGAAATCCAGCGGCTGCTACGGTGCCGGCCTTCTCGGCGTCTCGAAATATGCCGACGATGTCGATGCGGCCGTCAGTCTGGTACAATACCTCACCAACGCCAAGGAACAGAAGCGCCGCGCCCTGCAGGGCTACAGCCCGACGCTGAAGGCGCTCTACCAGGATACGGAAATCCTGGAAAAGAACCCCTCGCTACGCTTTGCCGAAAAGGCCTATGCGGAAAGCGCCTCGCGGCCGTCGCAGGTCACGGGCGCCTCGTACAACCGCGTCTCGCAGCGCATCTTCAACGGCGTTCACAACGTTCTGAGCGGCAAGGAAAGCGCCGGAGACGCGCTCGCGAAGGTGAGCAGCGACCTGGAACGGCTGAAGAAGCGCGGCTGGTAACCGCCGTGGGCAATTCCGGAAGGACAGCATAGCGCCTTTGGTCCGGAGTTGCGCGAAACAGAAGCCCGAGCGTTTCGGCGGTTCGAAGAACAGTCGAAACGCTCCGGGAAACCCAAGGAAAAGACAGTGAATATCGCGATCGCACCGTGCTGCTGGGGCGTCTATTGGCCCACCGGCAACGACCTCGGCTGGACCGATTATCTCGACCGCATCGTCGCGGCCGGATACCGGCATACCGAACTCGGCCCCTACGGCTACTTCTCCACCGATCCCGCAGTGCTATCACGCGAGCTGACCAGCCGCGGCCTCTCCGTGGTCGCAGCGGCCCATGTCCACACGCTGGCGGATGCGGGGACCGCGGACGCCCTTGCGGAACGGACGCATCAGATCTGCTCTCTGCTCACGGCCGTCGGTGGCACACATTTCATCCTGATGGATGAATCCGAATTCTACCCGAAGGACCAGATGGGTATTGTCGACGAGGCCGGCTGGCGCACCGTCGTCGAACTGACCCTACTCTCCGCCCGGATCGTGCGGGACTACGGTCTGCGGTTCAGCTTCCACCCGCATGTCGGCACCTGCGTCGAACATGAGGACCAGATCGATCGGCTTCTTGCGGAGACCGATCCCGATCTCGTCGGCCTCTGCCTCGATACCGGCCACCACGCCTATTGGAAAGCCGATCCGAAGGCGTTCTTCCTGCGGCACACGGCACGCATCAATGCCATCCATCTCAAGAATGTCGACGGCGCCTTCCGCGACAGGGTGCTGGCGGAGAACATCCATTGCGACCGCGCCTTCGAGGACGGCATCATGACGGATCTCGACCGCGGCGCCGTCGACATCGCCGATTTTCTCGAGACGCTGCTGGCGAGCGGCTATGACGGCCCGCTGGTCGTCGAACAGGATCTTGCGCCGAAACACCCCGAGACGCCGGAGGCGATCGCCACGCGCAACTTCACCTTCGTCTCGACCCTGCTTGCGGGACGGAGCGGCCGATGAAGACCCTGATCCACGACACGCCCGAGGCAATCGGCGCGCATCTCGCCGCCCGCATCCTCGCGGAGATCCGTGCCGCCAATGCCGCCGGGCGACCTTATGTGCTCGGCTGCCCGGGCGGGCGAAGCCCGATGCCGGTCTATCAGGCGCTGGAGCGCCAGCTCGCCGCCGCGCCCGTCGATTGTTCGCATCTCGTCATCGCGATGATGGACGAATATCTGCTGCCCGGTGGCGCCGGCCTCTTTCCTCCAGCCGCCAGCGTGCACTACTCCTGCCGCGGCTTCGGCGAACGGGAGATCGTCGGTCGCATCAACCGGGCGCTGCCGGACGGCCTGCGCATGCCGGAGGCAAACTTCCACATGCCTGCCATCGCCGAGCCGGAAGCCTATGACGGCATGCTCGCAGCTCTCGGCGGCATCGACCTGTTCCTGCTCGCCTCCGGCGCCGGCGACGGCCATATCGCCTTCAACCCACCCGGCTCCGCCCGCGAGAGCCGCACCCGCATCGTCACGCTCGCCGAGCAGACGCGGCGCGACAATCTTGCGACCTTCCCGGAATTCCGCGGTATCGAGGACGTGCCGACCCACGGCCTCACTATCGGCATCGGCTCCATCGCCGCGCTGTCCAAGGCCGTCGCGATGATCGTCTGGGGTGACGGCAAGCGCGAGGCCTTCCGCCGCCTTTCGGGCGCAGAAGCCTACGATCCGTCCTGGCCGGCGACCATTCTCGCCGAGTGCCGGAACGGCGAGCTCCACGCCGATACGGCCGCCGGAGCGCAACCATGACACGGCACGCGATCGGGGTCGATGTCGGCGGCACCAAGACGAAGGCCTGCATCGTCAGGCTTTCGGACGGCGCGGTCGTCGCCGAGCGCACCGAGGCGACGCCCTGCCAGGACGGCGGCAGCGCGGTGCTCGATCTCGTCTGCCACCTCGCGGCAACCATGCAGGATCGCGCACGCGGGCAGCCCCTCGACATCGCGGCCCTCGGCATCTGCCTGCCGGAACTCGTGACACGGGACGGCGAGCCGGCCTCTGCCTGGAATTTCGACTGGCGCGGCCTCGACTACCGCACCCGGCTTGGCGCCGTCGCCCCCTTGCACATCGACAGCGACGTGCGCGCCGCCGCCTTCGCCGAGGGCTGGATGGGCGCCGGCAGGGGCGTCGATCCCTTCGTCTACGCCACCATCTCCACCGGCCTCTCCCATTCGCTGGTCATCGGCGGCACGCCCTATGAAGGCGCCCGCGGCTTCGCCATCCATTTCTCCGGCAGCGATATCGTCGCCTTTGACGGTGAGGGCCGCGCGGTGCGGCACAATCTGGAACTTTTTGCCGGCGGCAAGGCTCTCGGCGAGCGCTATGGTGCGATCACCGGGCGCCCGGATGCCTCCGCACTGGCGCTTTTCGAAGCCGAGGCGACGGACCCGCGCGCCGCGGAGATGGTCGCCAATGCACTCCTTTCGCTCGCCTCCTATCTCGGCCAGCTCATCAACACGCTCGACCCCGCCCTGCTCGTCCTTGGCGGCGGCATCGGCAGCGACCCCAAGGTGACGCCGCGGCTTGCCGCACTGACGCGCGAGTTCATCTGGGCGGACGGAGCGCGCGACATGCCGATCGTGCCGAGCCTCATCGGTGACACGGCCTGCGCCATCGGCGTGGCAGCGCTGGCAGCCCGGGCGCACGAAAAAATAGCGAAAAAGACACTCAGCAAGATGGAACGGCCATGAGCGGTATAGATCTCATCAATGTCGTCAAACGGTTCGGCGCGCTGACGGTCATCGACGGCGTTAATCTCGAGATTGCCGAGGGCGAGTTCGTCGTCTTCGTCGGCCCCTCGGGCTGCGGCAAGTCCACGCTGCTGCGCATGATCGCGGGGTTGGAGGAAATTTCCGACGGCGAGCTGCGCATCGCTGATAGCCGCATGAACGAGACGCCGCCGGCAAAACGCAACATCGCCATGGTCTTCCAGTCCTACGCGCTCTATCCGCATATGAATGTCGAACGCAATCTCGGCTTCGCCCTGGAAACCGCCCGACTTCCCGCCGCCGAAATCCGCGAGCGCGTCACGAAGGCCGCAAAATTCCTCAAGATCGACCACCTGCTCGACCGCCGCCCCGCCCAGCTTTCCGGCGGACAGCAGCAGCGTGTCGCCATCGGTCGCGCCCTCGTGCGCCAGCAGAAGCTCTTCCTGTTCGACGAACCGCTCTCCAACCTCGATGCGGACCTGCGCATGGAGATGCGCGTGGAAATTGCCCGCATCCACCGCGAGGTGAAGGCCACCACGGTCTATGTCACCCACGACCAGATGGAGGCAATGACGCTCGCCGATCGCATCGTCGTGCTGAAGGACGGCCGCATCGCGCAGGTCGGCACCCCCATGGAGCTCTACGAGCGTCCGGCCAACCGTTTCGTCGCCAGTTTCATCGGCTCACCGCGCATGAATTTCCTCCCGGGAACGCTGGGGCGGGAAGGTGAGGAAAGCGTGCTGTCGCTATCCGGCAGAAGCTATCGCCTTCCCGCCCATGACTATGCCGGCTACGTCAGCCTCGGCATCCGCCCGGAAGACCTGATCCTCGGTGGCGGCGAGGCGACGCTGGAGGCCGAGGTCTTGCTCGTCGAGCCGCTCGGCGGGGAATCCCTCGTCCATCTCACCGTCGGCGACGGGCGTTCGATCGTCGTCAAGGCACAGGGCAAGCCGGATATCCGGCCTGGCACCACCATCGCCGTCGGCTGGAACCACGCGCGTGCGCATCTCTTCGACAAGGAAGAGTGCACGATCAAGCCGGGGAGGATGTGACATGGCGACGGGAGCAATACGCATCGGCCTCAATGCCAAGCGGGCGCGTACGGCCTGGCTGTTCCTCGCACCGAGCCTCCTCGTGCTCTTCGCCGTGGCGCTGTGGCCGCTCGGGCGGACCTTCCTCTTCTCCTTCACCGATGCCTTCCTCACCGAACCCGACATCTACGACTATATCGGCCTCGAAAACTATTTCACGCTGTTCGAGGATCCGCTGTGGTGGCAGTCGGTCCGCAACACGCTCTATTTCACCGTCATTTCGGTCTCCATCGAGACAGCGCTGGGACTTGCCATCGCGCTTTTGCTGAACGCCCACATTTCCGGCCGCGGCTTCATGCGCGCAGTCATCCTCATTCCCTGGTCCATCCCCGTCGTCGTCAGCGCGCGCATGTGGCAGTGGATGCTGCATGACCAGTTCGGCATCCTCAACCATGTGCTGAAGCTCATGGGCCTCATCGACAACGGCATCGCCTGGACGGCCAATCCCGATCTCGTGATGCCCGTCATCATCGCCGTCGACGTCTGGATCACCACGCCCTTCATGGTGCTGCTCATCCTTGCCGGCCTGCAGATGCTGCCCAAAAGCATCTACGAGGCCGCCTCGATCGACGGTGTGTCGGAATGGCGGCAGTTCACCGCGCTCACCCTGCCGCTGCTTGCGCCCAGCATCGCCGTCGCGGTGCTGTTCCGGCTGCTCGATGCGCTGCGCATGTTCGACCTCAGCTTCGTGCTGTCCTCGAACAGCGACGACACCAAGACCGTGTCGATCTACGCCCGCGAGGTACTGGTCAATTTCCAGGACATGGGCGTCGGCTCGGCGGCAAGCGCCGCAATCTTCCTGATGATCGCCGTGGTGACGGCGATCTACGTGACCGTCTTCCGGCTCAACCGCAAGCTCCTGGGGGTGTGACATGGTGCGCAGTTCAACGGGCAGGCGCCTTCATCGCATCGCAATCTACACGCTCTTTGCCGTGGTCGCGCTCTACACGCTGTTTCCCTTCTACTGGATGATCGCCTCCTCGCTGAAATCCGGCCAGGCGATCTTCGACGTCACCTTCCTGCCCGACCTGAAGTTCAACAATTACGAGGCGATCCTGTCGGACGGCGTGTTCCTGCGCAGCCTGCTGAATTCGCTCATCGTCGCCGCCTCCGTCGTGGCGCTCTCGCTGGGGCTGGCAATCGCGGCGGCCTATGCGCTGGGCCGCATCGATTTCCGCGGCCACTCGCCGATCATGTTCCTCTTCCTCGCCGTCTCGATGTTCCCGCAGATCGCCCTGCTGTCAGGCCTCTTCGAGATGATCCGCTGGCTCGGCCTCTACAACACGCTCGGCTCGCTGATCTTCGCCTACATGATCTTCACGCTGCCCTTCAACATCTGGGTGCTGACGACCTTCATGCGCAGCCTGCCGCGACAGATCGAGGAGGCCGCCATCATGGACGGCTGCTCGCCGCTGCGCATCGTGCGCTGCATCTTCCTGCCGATGATGGGGCCAGCGCTGATCTCGACGGGCCTGCTCGCCTTCATCGCCTCGTGGAACGAGTTCCTGTTCGCGCTGACCTTTATCCTCACGGACGAAAACCGCACCGTACCGGTGGCCATCGCCCTCATTTCAGGCTCCAGCCGCTACGAGTTCCCCTATGGCGCGATCATGGCCGCGTCGACCATCGTCACCGTGCCGCTGATCGTGCTGGCACTGCTCTTCCAGAAATACATCGTTTCCGGCCTCACGGCCGGGGCGGTCAAGGGATAGGCCCCTTCCGGGGCAGAAAGGTCTTTTCCATGCGTATCGTCCGTGTCGGCCTCATCGGCCTTGGCGAGGTGAGCCAGCTCATGCACCTGCCGATCCTTGCCGATCATCGTCACCTCTTCGAGGTCGCCGGCGTCTTCGATGTCTCGCCGAGCCTCACCGCGCACTGCGTAGGCCGCTATCCGGGCGCCCGCGCCTATGAGAGCGCCGAAGCGCTGCTCGCGGCATCCGATATCGACGCCGTCTTCATCCTGACGCCCGACCAGACGCACCGCCACTATCTCGACCTGGCGCTGAAGGCCGGTAAGGACGTCTTCCTCGAAAAGCCCGCCTGCCTGACGCTCGGCGAGATCGACGACGTCCTGCCGCTTGCCGAAAAATCCGGCCGCCTCGTCTTCGTCGCCTATATGCGGCGCTATTCGGCAAGCTTCCTGAAGGCCAAGGAG
Source organism: Shinella sp. SUS2 (assembly GCF_001262505.1). Lineage (GTDB taxonomy): Bacteria > Pseudomonadota > Alphaproteobacteria > Rhizobiales > Rhizobiaceae > Shinella. The sequence goes on along the minus strand of NZ_KQ410732.1, from coordinate 302,663 downwards.
ATGATGCCGGCGCAGGAGGCGCTGCGCTATGTGCGCGTGCGCGACCTCATCTGCGAAGGCCCGTTCTTCATCCGCCAGACGCGCAACATCTTCTATCCGAGCGATCTCGACGGCGCCTTCCTCGCGCAGTCCCGGGCCGAGACCGAGGCGCTCCTGCGCGACGTCGCCGGCAAGGACGCTTCGCCCAGCCTGATGCGCGCCTACCAGGTGCTGACCGGCCTCTCCTCGCACAGCCTCTCGGCCATGCGCGAACTGATCGGCCTGCCGCACCGGGTCATCGCCGCCCATCACAAGCAGAACGGCGAGCAGATCGTCGCGCTCTTCGACTACGGCCACTTCACTGCGATCTACGAGGCGCTGATCGACAATGTCGCGCGTTTCGACGCCCGCATCGAGGTCTATTCCGACCGCCGCCGTCTCAGCTTCGGCTATGACACGCCGTACATCCGCAACCTGCCGACATCGCTGGAGGTCACGGACTCGACCGACACGGAAACCGAAACCCGCACCTTCGGCCCGAACTATACCGACCCCTTCGCCATCGAACTGCGCACCTTCCACGATCATCTCGTGAACGGCACAGCGCCGAAGACGACACTCGGCGATTCCCGCCAGGACCTTGCTTTGATGGCGGAAATCGTCGGTCGCCTGCGCGAAAGTTCGTCGCTATAGCGGGAAGACCAGCAACAGCATCGAGGTTCGACATGGCAAGACGTGGCACCGCCCGGGAACGCATTCTCAGCGCCGCTGAGGAAATCATCGTCAAGGAAGGCGTTTCCTCGCTCACTTTCGACAAGGTGGCGGAGGTGACCGGGCTTTCGAAGGGCGGCATCCTCTATCACTTCGCCAGCAAGGATGCGCTGGTGCGCGCCATGGTCGAACGCTTCGTCTATCGCTTCGAGACCGGTCTTTCCGGCCTCGAAGGTGAGGACGAGGAACCGCATGGCCGCTACACCCGCGCTTATGTGAAGGCCACCATGGGCGGGGCCGCCAGCACCGGCGACCAGTACGACCGTCTCGGCGCCAGCATCACCGCAGCGCTGTCGAACTTTCCCGACCTGCTCGAAATCGTCCACCAGCAGAACATCCGTTGCCAGGCTTCCGTCGAAGCGGACGGCCTGGACCCGGTCGAAGCGACGATCATCCGCCTCGCCATCGAGGGCATGTGGATGGCCGAAGTGTTCAACGTCATGCATCTCGACCCCGCCACGAAACAGGCCGTCATCGACCGGCTGATCGCGCGCACGCGCCCGGCGGGCGCCGCCCCCTAGCTTTCCATATCATGAAGAGGAGATTTCCATGGGCTACAAGCCGTCCCCCCGCCCCGTCTTCGACCGGCCAAGCCACATTCCCTATGCCGGCGTGACACGCCATCTGTGGGGCGAGGAGAATGCCGGCCTCGTCGACGACTGGATCTATGCCTCGACGGACAACATCCACCAGATCGTCTTCGGCATGCAGCCCGGCGGCTGCTTCAAGCACACCGATGCCTTCCGCACTATTTTTGGCGCCGACGAGCTGCTCTATGTGATCAGCGGCACGCTGGGGCTCGCCAATCCGGAAACAGGCGAAGTCTGCATCGCCAAACAGGGCGAAGCACTGTTCTTCCGTAAGGACACCTGGCATCACGGTTTCAATCTCGGCGAGGAGCAGGTCCGCGTTCTCGAATTCTTTGCCCCGCCGCCGGCCAAGGGCACGTCGGGCCCCTATGCCCGCACCAAGCCGCTGCTATCGGAAAACCGCTACATCCAGGACGAATTCCTCGGTCGCTGGCCAATGGAGGCGGCGGCGCAGGAGAAGGCCCGCACCATCCATCCCAAGCGCGATGCCGACATGCTTTGGAGCCTCGATGCCGCAACGCAAGGCGCCTATACCGGGTTCTACTGCGCGACAGACCAGCTGACGGTCGGCAAGACGACGGTGCTCGGCGGCAAGCGCACCCGCATCGAACGCCACAAGGGCGACGAATGCCTGTATGTCGTTTCCGGCGTGCTCAACATCCATATCCCGGATGCCGAGGGCCAGGCCTGGTTCGAACTCAACCCGCGCGACGGCTTCTACATCCCCGCCGGGTTCGACCACCAGTATTTCAACATGTCGCACACGCCTTGCGAATTCGTCTTCGGCGTGGCGCCGGATTTCTGATCTGAAAAAGGGCTCTCGAAAACCGGGAGCCCTTTTTGTTTCAGCCTTCGAACACCATCAGCGTGTCGCCAGCCTGAAGGTAGTCACCTTCCTTGACGCGCAGGCGAAGCCGGCCGGCCTTGGGGGCGAGGACCTGCGTTTCCATCTTCATCGCTTCCATGACAGCCACAAGGTCGCCTTCCGCGACGGTGGCGCCATCGGCGATCTTGAACGCCTGCAGCGTGCCGGAAACCGGAGCGGCGATGCCGTCCTCGGCAGGGCGCCCGCCCTTGCCTGCGGCCGATGCAGCGCCCTGCCCTGCCGCGCCGAGGCCGGCGAGCAGCAGGCTCGGAAGGGCGAGCGACACGCGCTTGCCGTCGATTTCGAGATGGGTGCGGACGAGCGTGGGGTCTTCGGTCGGCTCCGGCCGAGCCATGGCATCAGGCATGGCGGCAAAATCGGTCTCGATCCAGCGCGTATGCACCTTGAACCCATCCGTGCCGATGAAGTCAGCCGTGTCGATGGCGGCACGGTGGAACGGCAGGACCGTCGCGACACCCTCGATGCGGAACTCCTTCAGCGCACGGCGGGCGCGGCGCAGGGCCTCGTCGCGCGTCGCGCCGGTCACGATCAGCTTGGCGACCAGCGAATCGAAGACACCGGGTACGGTGGAGCCGCTGACGACGCCGCTGTCGAGGCGCACGCCCGGGCCGGAGGGCGGATCGAAGACCGTGATGGCGCCCGGCGTCGGCAGGAAGCCGCGGCCGGGGTCTTCCGCGTTGATACGGAACTCGATGGAGTGGCCGCGCGGTTCCGGCGTTTCCAGCACACGCAACGGCAGCCCTTCGGCGATGCGGAACTGTTCGATGACGAGATCGATACCGGTCGTCTCTTCCGTGACAGGATGCTCGACCTGGAGACGGGTGTTCACCTCCAGGAAGGAGATCGTGCCGTCGACGCCGAGCAGGAACTCGACGGTACCGGCGCCGGAGTAACCGGCGGCGGCGCAGATCGCCTTTGCGGAGGTGTGGATCTTCTGGCGCTGTTCGTCCGAGAGGAAGGGCGCCGGCGCCTCCTCGATGAGTTTCTGGTTGCGGCGCTGGGCCGAGCAGTCGCGGGTGCCGAGCACCAACACGTTGCCGTGCTTGTCGGCGATGACCTGCGCCTCGATGTGGCGCGGCCGGTCGAGGAAGCGCTCGAGGAAACACTCGCCACGCCCGAAGGCCGCCGTTGCCTCGCGCACGGCGGATTCGTAGAGGTCTGCGACCTCCTCCATCTTCCAGGCCACCTTGAGGCCGCGCCCGCCGCCGCCATGCGCGGCCTTGATGGCGACCGGCAGGCCATGCAGCTCCGCAAAGGCGACGACCTCGGCTGCAGAGGACACCGGGCCATCGCTGCCGGCGACCAGCGGTGCGCCGACGCTTTGCGCGATACGCCGTGCCTCGACCTTGTCGCCGAGCGCTTCGATGACGGACGGATCGGGGCCGATCCAGATGAGGCCCGCGCCCTGCACGGCCCGTGCGAATTCGGCACGCTCGGAGAGAAAACCGTAACCGGGATGAACTGCATCCGCGCCGGCACGTTTTGCGACAGCGATCAACTTCTCGATATCGAGATAAGTTTCCGCCGGACGCACGCCACCGAGCCCATAGGCTTCGTCGGCGAGGCGCACGAACAGCGCGTCCGCATCCGGATCCGCATAGACGGCCACGGACTGGAGGCCATGGTCCTGGCAGGCGCGCGCGATGCGCACGGCGATCTCGCCACGATTGGCAATCAGCACTTTCTTCATGGCGGTTCTCCTAGCGGGTCGCGGCAATGTCGGCGAAGGGGCCGATCGGGCGGAAACGGATTTTTGCATTGATCGGGATCTGGCCGGCGAGGTCCAGATGGTATTCGGCGACGGCACCGATGACGGGATAGCCGCCGGTCAGCGGATGGTCAGCGAGGAAGAGCACCGGCTGGCCGCTGTGCGGCACCTGGATGGCGCCCGTCGCCGTGCCTTCGCTCGGCAGCTCCGCACTGTCCTTGCGCTCCAGCGGCACCTCGCCGGCAAGGCGGATGCCGACGCGGCTCGATTGCGGCGTCACCTGCCAGAGCTGGCTCGTCAGCGTCTCGATGCCCTTCTGCGTGAACCAGTCCGTTCGCGGGCCGAGCACCACGTCGAGCACCACCACATCACCGGCCGAGGGCAACCCGAAAGCGGGAAGCTCATCGGGCGAAACGCTCGCCAGCCCATCCTTGCGGCCACCAAGCGCGAGCACCGTCCCGGCCGTGACCGGCTCGGGGCCGACGACGGCCAGCGTGTCGGTGGCCGCACTGCCGAGGATCGACGCGACATCGAAGCCGCCGCGCACGGCAAGATAGGCCCGCATGCCCGCCTTCGGATGGCCGATCGTCACGACGTCGCCCGGCTCCAGCGCGATAGGCTGCAGAATCGAAAAGTCTTGGGCGCGGCCGTCCACATCGCGGACTGTCACGGGACAGGCGGCACCTGCAAGACCGATCACGGCGCGCACGTTGCTTTCGAAGGAGAAGCCGCCGAGGGTGAGTTCGAGCGCCGGCGTGTTGGCCGGATTGCCGACAACGCGGCCCGCGGCGTTGAACGCGCCGCGATCCAGTGCGCCGGAGGCGGAAACACCCTGCCCCGTCTGGCCGAAGCGGCCAAGATCCTGGAAGAGAGCCGGCATCGGTGCGGCCAGAACCCTGAACTGCGGCGCATCCGCCACGACGGTGCGATCCGCCTTGGCGGTCGGTACGGGAAGGCTGACCGTCCGGCCCGTTGCCTCCATATCGAAGAAGCGCACGCGATAGCCGGGCTGGAACAGTGCACCAGGCTCGCGATCGATGTCCCACATCTTGACCGGCGTCGTGCCGATGATCTGCCAGCCGCCGGGGCTTGCCTGCGGGTAGACGCCGCTGAAGGCGCCGGCAAGGGCGACCGAGCCGGCCGGAATGCGGGTGCGCGGGCTCTTGCGGCGCGGGACATGCAAGGCCGGATCGCCGCCGACGAGATAGCCGAAACCCGGCGCAAAGCCGCAGAACGCCACGGTGAATTCGCTTTCCGTATGCCGGCGGACGACCTCCTCGACACTGAGGCCGGTCAGCTCCGCAACATCGCGCAGGTCTTCGCCGTCATACCGCACGGGAATTTCGACCAGATGCTCCGACGGTGCGATCTTGGCAGAAAGGTCGCGAATGCCGATCCGGGCTGCAAGATCCGCCGCAGCCACCTTTTCCGGGCGGAAGCGGATCATCAGCGTGCGCGCGGCCGGCACCATTTCCTCGATACCATCGATGGGATCGGCCTGGAGTGCAGCAAAGAGAGCGAGCGTCTCGTCGAGATCGGCGAGCTCGACGAGGATGGTGGTCAGGCTGACGGGAAGAAAGCGCATCGAACCCTCACGCGTGATAGGCGGAATCGGGGATATCGGTGATGAACATGTGGCCCGGCGCATGGGTGATGGCAAAGGGCACGCCCGATGCCATCACAGCCGCCTGCGGAGTGACGCCGCAAGCCCAGAAGACCGGCACCTCGCCGGGCTCGATGCGCACCGCATCGCCGAAATCAGGCTTTGCGAGGTCGCTGATGCCGATGTCCTCGGGTGCGCCGACATGAACCGGCGCGCCGTGCACCGCCGGGAAGCGGCCGGATATGGTGGCGGCGTCGGCAACGCGCGCGGCCGGGATCGGCCGCATGGAGACGACCATGTTGCCCTTGAGGCGGCCGGCGGGCCGGCAGGCCTTGTTGGTCAGGTACATCGGCACGTTGGTCTTGTCCGTCATGTGGCGGATCTCGATGCCGGCCTCGACCATCGGCGTTTCAAAGGTGAAGGAACAGCCGATGAGGAAGGCGACGAGATCGTCGCGCTCCGCCCAGGCCGCCGACGCGTCCGGCGTTTCCTCGGCGAGCTTGCCGTCACGCCAGATGCGATAGAGCGGCAGGTCGGTGCGCAGGTCCGCGCCGGGCGCCAAAAGCGTCGTCGGCGAGCCGGGGTCGGAGACATCGAGCACCGGGCATGGTTTGGGATTGCGCTGCGCGTAGAGCAGGAAATCGAACGCCCAGTCGCGCGGCAGTACGATCATGTTGGCCTGTGTAAAGCCCGGTGCAATGCCGGAAGTGGGCGCAACGAGCCCATCACGGTAGGTGGACCGCGCTTTGCGGGCGGCCGTGGCGTCGGCATGATCCAGGAAGGCGGTCGGGATCGTCATGGCCGCTCCTTACGCCTTGTCAGCGAAGGAGCGGATGGCGATGCCTTCCGCCTCGAAGCGGCGGCGGATCCCCTCTGCAATCGCCACTGCGCCGGGGCTGTCGCCGTGCACGCAGATCGACTGCGCCTCGATGCGGATCGTGCTGCCGTCGATGGCTTCCAGCGTGCCCTCGCGGGCGAGCTGCACCATGCGGTCGGCGATCGTCGCCTCGTCGTGCAGTACGGCACCCGGCTCGCGGCGCGAGACGAGCTCGCCCTTCGGCGTATAGGCGCGGTCGGCGAAGGCTTCGGCGACGACGGCAAGGCCGGCCTTGCGGGCGAGATCGAGGATCGGCGCATTGGCAAGGCCCATCAGGATCAGCGAGGCATCGACCGCCTTGATGCCGTCGATAACGGCCTGGCCCTGCCTGGCATCATAGGCGATGCGGTTGTAGAGCGCGCCATGCGGCTTGACGTACCGCACGGTGGTGCCGGCCGCAGCGGCGACGCCCTTGATCGCGCCGATCTGGTAGATCACGTCGGCGATCAGCTCCTCGGGCGTGGCGTCGAGGTCGCGTCGGCCGAAGCCGACGCGATCGGGATAGGAGACATGGGCGCCGATGACGACACCGTTTTTCGCGGCAGCCTGCACCGTGCGGTAGATGCCCGCCGGGTCGCCCGCATGGAAACCACAAGCGATGTTGGCGGAGGAGACGACGGCGAGCATCGCCGCATCATCGCCCATGCGCCACGCACCGTAGCTCTCACCGAGATCGCTGTTGAGGTCGATCGCTGCCATTGTTTCCTCTCCCTTTCTTGAGTTTTGCCGCTGTTCCGAACGCAAAACCGCTTCGCACGTTTGCTGGAATAGCTCTAGAGACCAAGCAGTCCGAAGATCGTGCCGGCCGACTTGTAGCCCATATACCATGTCAACAGGCAGATCAGGACGCCAAGGGCGAGCAGCCAGCGCGGATAGTGGTAGCCCCCCATCAGGTCCTCGCGCTTCCAGGCGGCAAAGAGGAAGATGCTGAGGCCGATCGGCAGGATGAGGCCGTTGAGACCTCCGACGAAGACCAGCATGGCCGCCGGTGGCGTGGTGATCAGCAGGTAGGAGACCAGCGAGATGGCGATGAAGACGACCGTGGCCATATTGCGGGCGTGTTCGCTGATATCCTGCTTGAAGACGGTGATGAACGAAACCGAGGTATAGGCCGCGCCGATGACGCTGGTGATGGCCGCTGCCCAGAAGATGATGCCGAAGAGGCGCAGACCGACATCGCCTGCTGCCGCCTGGAAGGCCTGGGCGGCCGGGTTGGCGGCCTGGCTCGCCGTGTCGATGACGACGCCACTGGCGACGACGCCGAGGATGGCGAGGAAGAGGACGTAGCGCATGAGACCGGTCACGGCGATGCCGGTGAGCGCGGCGCGGGTGACAGCCGGCAGGTGCTCCTGGCCGACCATGCCGCGGTCGAGCAGGCGGTGTGCGCCGGAATAGGTGATGTAGCCGCCGACCGTGCCGCCGACGATGGTGGTGATCGTGGCGAAGTCGATCGTGTCGGGCAGGACGGTCTGGAACAGCGCGTCGCCGACCGGCGGGCCGGACACGAAGGCGACGTAGAGCGTCAGCACGATCATCAGGATGCCGGCGAAGATGATGAAGCGGTCGACCGCAAGGCCGGCGCGCTTTGACAGGAAGATGCCGATCGAGAATACGGCGCTGATCGCTCCGCCGATCTTCGGATCGAGACCAAAGACCGCATTGAGGCCGAGGCCGGTGCCGCCGATATTGCCGATGTTGAAGAACAGGCCACCGACGATGACGAGGATGGCCAGAAGATAGCCGGAGCCGGGAATGGCGGCATTGGCGACGTCGGAAGCGCGCATGCGCGTGAGCGTCACGATGCGCCAGATGTTCAGCTGCACGACGAAGTCGATGAGGATGGAGGCGAGGATGCCGAAGGCGAAGGCAGCGCCAAGCTTCGTGGTGAAAGTCGCCGTCTGGGTGATGAAGCCCGGGCCGATGGCGGAGGTCGCCATCAGGAAGATCGCGGCGATCAGCGCCGAGCGACGGGATTTGACGGTTTGAAGGCCCTGCGCGACCACACTCTGGCCGGCAGGCACAGCAGCATTCTGTTCCATGAGATTTCTCCGCTCTCACGCACCCGCCCCTCGCGAGTGGTTCATCGTTAAATGATGAACCGCTACACAAAAATGTCAAGATTGTTCAACAATATTTCCATATCGTTCCTTATTCCTGCCGTTTTACCAATCACATAGCACTGGATTCGCCACACTTTTCGGCCCCATCGCTCACCCATTCATGCTATGCCCAGCCAGGAAAGAGGGTGCCCGAAGCAAACGGAATCGGGCCGGGGAGAAGACCATGACCGATGACGGAGAAGGCCTGCCGCTGGCGGATCGACTGGCGCGGCGCATTCGCACGCTTCTGATCTCGGGCGAACTCTCCCCCGGCCAGCGCCTCTCGGAAGCCGCCTTCAGCGACCGTTTCGACGTCTCGCGCAATTCGCTGCGCGAGGCCTTCCGCCTGCTCACCAAGGATGGCCTGCTGCGCCACGAGGCCAATCGCGGTGTCTTCGTCGCCGTGCCCTCCATGGCCTCGATCATCGACATCTACCGCGTGCGACGCATGCTGGAATGCGGCGCACTGCGCCAGGCCTGGCAGAAGCATCCGGCAATCCGGGCCATGCGCGCGGCGGTGGAGATGGCCCGGGAGCGGCGTATCGAGGGCGACTGGATCGGTGTCGGCAGCGCCAACATGATGTTCCACACCGCCGTCATCGACCTTTCCGATAGCGCGCGGCTCAACGAATTCTATGAGCGGATCTCGGCGGAGCTGCGCCTCTGCTTCGGCCTTCTCAACGACCCGGAACACCTGCACGCGCCCTTCGTCGACATGAACGACGCCATTACGACTCTCGTCGAAAAGAACCAGCCGCATGAGGCTGCGGCGCAGATGGAGATCTATCTGAACCTCGCCGAACGCACGATGCTCAAGGCACTCGAGCGGGCTTCGGAACTGGCCTAGCGCCAGTGGAACCTATGCGACGTCGGCGCGGCGCAGCGGTGCGGCAAGGCCTGTCGTTTCCGGCAGGAAGGGCTCCGGGCGACCAATGGAAAAGCCCTGCGCATAATCCACGCCGATCGTGCGCAGCGCGGCAAGAATCTCCGTGTTTTCAACAAACTCCGCGATCGTCTTGCGGCCGGCGAGGTGAGAAATCTGGTTGATCATCTCGACGGTCATCCAGTCCGCCTTGTCCGCCAGCATGTCGCGCACGAAACTGCCGTCGATCTTCACATAGTCCACCGGCAGGCGTTTGAGATAGGTGAGCGAGGACATGCCGACGCCGAAATCGTCAAGCGCGAAACGGCAGCCCATGGCGCGCATGGCGTTCATGAAGGCGATGGCTTCGTCAAGATTCTCGATCGCGCTGGTTTCGGTGATCTCGAAGCAGAGCACTTCGGCCGGCACCCGGCTGCGGCGCAGGGCTTCCCGCAGGAACGGCAGGAAGGTCTCGTCCTTCAGCGTCAGGCCGCTGAGATTGATGGAATAGGTGCCGGATGCCGCGCCCTTGCGGCGACCGATGATGTCCAGCGCATGGCGCACGACCCAGCGGTCGAGCGCCGGCATCAGGCCGAAACGTTCGGCAGCGGGGATGAACGCGCCGGGCGACAGCAGCGTGCCGTCCTCTTCGAGGCGTAGCAGGATCTCGCAATGCTCGCCCGTCTCGCCACCTTCCCGCAGGGTGGCGATGGCCTGCGAAAACAGCCGGAAGCGGTCCTCCTCCAGCGCCCGGTGCAGGCGCTGCACCCAGTTGAGATTGGCCGTGAACTGGGTCTGTGCCGCATCGGTCGTCTCGAAGACGTGCACGCGGTTGCGGCCCTTTTCCTTGGCCATGTAGCAGGCAATGTCGGCGGCGCGCAGCGCCTCCTCAAGCGTGTAGTTGCGCCCGGCCAGATGCACCACACCGATGCTGGCGCTGATCGAATAGCGATGGCCGTTCCAGACGAAGTCGATCGCTTCCGTGATCTCGCGCAGGCGCATGGCAATGCGCAGCCCATCCTCCGGCGCACAGTTCGGCAGGATGATGCCGAACTCGTCGCCACCCAGCCGTGCCAGAAGATCCGTACCCCGGATGGCGTTGACGAGATCGCGCGAGACGCGGCGCAGCAGCGCGTCGCCGGCCGCATGACCGCCATTGTCGTTGACGGCCTTGAACTGGTCGAGATCGATGAACATCAGTGCGTGGCGGGTCTTCGGCCCTGCCAGCATGCGCTCCAGCTCGCGCTCGAACAACCGGCGGTTGGCAAGCCCCGTCATATCGTCGTGATTGGCGCTGAAAGACAATTGCTCCTCGATCCTGCGCCGGTGGGTGAGGAAACTGTTGAGCCGCCAGACGGTCAGCACGATGAAGAGCAGTGCCATCGCCACATTGGCCGCAAGAAGCACCGCCTGGACCTGCCGCGTTCCCTCGCCGAGGCGATCGGAGAAACGTTTGGTGAGTGGCGTGACAAGCGCGTTGATCTCGTCGAGTTGGCGGGTAATGTCGCGGCGGTCGGCCTCGCTGATATGGGGGGACGTGTCGATCGCCTCGCCGATCGGCAACAATTGCATCAGCACCCCTTCCGCCGTGCGCCAGTCGCGCACGCAGGCCTCCATCACCGGAAGCCAGCGAAAATAACGGAACAACCAGATCACGTTGGGAATGTCATCCGGATGGTTGCCGCCCTTCAGGAAACCCTGATAGGCCGCCTGGATGTCGGGCTGATCGGCCTCGAGCGCGAGCCGTGCCGCCCGGTCGCCGAGCGGGATGGCCATCGCCTGCCGATAGCGATCGACGAAGGAGCGGTTGCCGCTGTCGGCATAGCGATTGAGGTAATAGAGCGCGTCGTGCTGGCCCTTCGACCACAGGCTCTCGCCCGTCACAAAGGCGCGCAGCGACGTGCTGACCTGCAGGCTGAACGTGGCAAGCGCGGTCTGCAGCACAACGATCAGCACGAAGGGCCAGGCGACCGAAATCAGGCGAAGCGTGCTTCGAGGAGACCGCATCATGACCGGTACCGTGCGGCCCGGCTCGTGTACGGGCATATGGCCTTAACCCCGATGCGGCACACCCCGTCATTCGCGATCGCTGTCGTCCTGTCCAAAGGCCGTACCCGTCTCACCACATTTGTCCCTTGCGCGCAGGCGCCCGGAAACCGGCAACCGCACCATCGCTTCGGTACGGACGAGTGGAGCACAAGAGTGTGAGAAAACCCCTAATACAACCATAAGATTGCACCCTATCGGCACGTTTGCGCCCCGGTTCGGGACGCTAGAAGGCCCAGGGATCGACGACCTCGATGCCGGTGCCGGTAAAGTCACGCGTGTTGCGGGTCGCAAGCCGACCGCCGTTGACGCGGGCGATCGCGGCAATCATACCGTCAGGCGCCGACATCGGGCGTCCTTCCCGCACCGCCTGCCCCATGATCTCGCCATAGGCAAGGGCCGCCGCCTCGGTCAGGCCGAAAATCCGCCCGGCAAAGCGCCGCCGCCATTCGGCCAGCCCCTGCTCCAACCTCACGGCCCGCTCGTCCGGCCTGATCTTCTGGATGCCGAAGGCGATCTCGGCAATCGTCACCGTCGGCAGCGCCAATTCGGCGTCGAAACGCGTGAGCCAGGCGAGCACGTTTTCCGAGGGCGCTTTCTTCAGCGTCTCGGACACGACATTCGTGTCGAGGAAGATCAAAGGTCCAGACCCTTGTGCGGCGTGCGATGCTCGCGGATCACGGCCTCCAAGTCGACTTCCGCACCGAAATCGGCGGCAAGCCGGCGGTAGAAATGGGCCGCCGGCTCACTGCCGGCCTCCCGCACCTCATAGGCCTCCAGCGCCCGCTCGACGATGTCGGCGACCGTGCGGTTTTCCCGCCGGGCAAGGCGATGAGCGAGATCGCGGGCGCGGGCGCTGCGGACGGAAAGCTGCGGTTCTGCCATGACGGTCTCCTTCGAGGGGAAATATAACCCTTCGCCTTGACGCCATCAAGATGGCAGGGGATGGCAAGCCATCAGGCTTGTGCCAGAATCGCCTCCGCCGCCTTTTCCGCAATCATGATCACAGGCGAATTGGTGTTGCCGGAAACGATGGTCGGCATGATCGAGGCATCGACGACGCGCAGCCGGTCCAGGCCGTGCACACGGAGCTTCGTATCGACCACTGCCATCGGATCGCTTCCCATCTTGCAGGTACCGACGGGGTGGAAGATGGTCGTGGCGATGTCGCCGGCCTTGCGGATCAACTCCTCGTCGCTGTCATACTCCCGGCCGGGCAGCATTTCCTGCGGACGGAAGGGCGCAATGGCCTTTGCCTGCATGAGGCTGCGCGCATGGCGGATGGATTTTGCGGCGAGCAATCGGTCACCGACCGTCGAGAGGTAGTTCGGCCGGATTTCCGGCGCAAGAGCGAGGTCGCGGGTCGCAATGTGCACCGTGCCGCGGCTTTCCGGCCGGAGATTGCACACCGAAACGGTGACCGCGGGATAGCGATGCAGGGGCTCGCCGAGCCGGTCGGTGCTGAGCGGCTGGACGTGATATTCGAGATCGGCCGTGGCGACGGCAGGATCGCTCTTGGCAAAGATGCCGAGCTGGCTCGGTGCCATGGAGAGTGGGCCGGAGCGGCGGAAGGCATATTGCAGCCCCATGCCGGCACGGCTGAACAGGTTGTGGTAGAGCTGGTTCAGCGTGCGCGCACCCTCGATCCGGAAGACCGTGCGGATCTGCAGATGATCCTGAAGGTTCTCGCCGACGCCGGGCAGCACGTGGTGAACGGGAATGCCGAGCGCGGAAAGCAATTCCGGCCGGCCGATGCCCGACAGCTCCAGGATTTTCGGGGAATTGATCGCGCCCGCCGACAGCACGACCTCCCGCGTGGCGCGAGCAAGGCGGGCACGCCCGCCCTGACGAAAGCGCACGCCCGTCACCGCCCGGCCGTCGAATTCCAGCCGCTCGGTTTCCGCGCCGGTGAGGACACGCAGGTTCGGCCGTTTCATCGCCGGCCGCAGGAAAGCCTTCGTCGTGTTCCAGCGCAGCCCGCGGCGCTGGTTGACCTCGAAATAGCCGGAGCCCTCATTGTCGCCGTCGTTGAAATCGTCGGTCTTCGGGATGCCGAGTTCCTCGGCCGCATCGCGGAAGGCGTCGAGGATCGGCCAGGAAAGTCGCTGGCGCTCGACGCGCCACTCCCCGCCGGCCCCGTGCATGCCGGTTTTTCCGCGATAATTGTCTTCCGACTTCAGGAAATAGGGCAACACGTCGTCCCAGCCCCAACCGGCATTGCCCGCCTGCCGCCAGCCGTCATAGTCGGCGGCCTGGCCGCGCATGTAGATCATGCCGTTGATCGACGAGCAGCCGCCAAGCACCTTTCCGCGCGGATAATTGAGCGCGCGGCCGTTGAGACCAGCCTCTGCGGCCGTCTTCATCATCCAGTCCGTGCGCGGATTGCCCATGCAATAGAGATAGCCGATCGGCACATGAACCCAGTGGTAGCGGTCCGAGCCGCCGGCCTCGATGAGCAGCACCCGGTTCTTCGGGTCGGCCGAAAGCCGGTTCGCCAAAACGCAGCCGGCCGAGCCGGCACCGACGACGATGAAGTCGTAGCTGCCCTCGTCCACCGGCATTTCCTGTTCCCTGACGGTCACGCTGCAACTCCTGCTGTCATCTCCTGCGAGGCTGTAAGGCGCCGCCAAAGCGGCGTCATGGCCTCGCCAACATCCCTGTAGAGGGCGTAGCGACGGTCGTAGTGGGCGGCAAGCGCGACATTCGGCCTGTAGTGCCGGTCGGTCCGCACCATGGCATTGGCGCCTGCGGTGAAATCGGCAAAGAGGCCGACCCCGGTGCCTGCCGCAATCGCCGCACCGAGCGCGCCCGTCTCGCGTGACATGGCGACGGAGACAGGGACGCCGAGCACGTCGGCGAAGATCTGCGGCCAGAGCCTGCTGCGCGAGCCGCCGCCCGACAGGACCGCCTCCTCGAACGTCGCCCCGGCCTTGCGGATCGTCTCGACGTGCTGGCGATGACCGAAGGCGACGCCTTCGAGCAGGGCACGGACCAGATGTCCCTTGGTGTGCCAGCCAGCAATGCCGTAGAAGCCCGCCCGCGCATGGCCGTCCTGTTGCGCGCCGTAGAGATAGGGGTGGTAGAGCGGATCATCCGCTGCAGGCTCCACCGCCGCGGCATGCGCGCAGCAGGCGTCGAAGGGCGAGACGTCGGCGGTGTGGTCGCCTTCGAAGAACTCCCGCACCAGCCATTCGAGATTGGCGGCCGAGGTGGCGCTGTTTTCCATCGCCATATAGCGGGTACGGTCGAAGGTCGACGACATGAAGACCGGACCGTCGAGATCCGGGCCGTCGATGACGACCTGGTTGATGCTCCAGGTGCCGGCGATGACGGACGCGCTGCCGGTGCGCGAGACGCCCGAACCGAGTGCCGAAGCGACGACGTCGAAGAGCCCGCCGATGACCGGCGTGCCGGCGGCGAGGCCAGTCTCCGCGGCCACCGCCTCCGTCACGTACCCGGCGATATCGGCGCTTTCGATGAGCGGCGGCAGGAGATCCATGCAATCACCGAGGCCATAGGCCTCCATCAACGCCTTGTCGTAGCGGCGCGCGGCAAGATCGAGCAGGCCGGCGCCGGACATATCCGAGACCTCGCTGACACGCTGGCCGGTCAACCGATTGACGACGAAGTCCTTCGAGAAGAACACCGTGCCGATGCGCTTGAAGAGTTCCGGCCGGTGACGCTTCAGCCAGGAGAGCAGGGTCGGCGTCTGCGACGGCCAGGGGCGTTGGCGAGCGATCGGATAGGTCCGTTCGCCGACGCCTTCTGCCAGCCATGTCTCGACGAGGCCGGTCGCCCGCGTGTCGAGCGACTGGATGCCGACAAGCGGCTCGCCCGCCCGATCGAGCGCATAGAGCCCGTTGCCATGGCCGGCGCAGCCGATGGCGGCAATGTCGCCCGCCGCAATGCCCGCCCGGTCGAGGCAGGTACGGATGACACGCCGCGCATTGGCCCAGAGCTCCCCGAGATCGCGCTCGACATGGCCGGGACTCGGCATGCGGCTATGGCCTTCTTCGCCCGCATGCGCCAATTCCCGGCCCGTCCGGTCGAAGATCACCGCCTTGATCACGGTGTTGCCCGCATCGAGCCCCAACAGATATTCCTGCATGCTGAACCCCTCCCAAGGTTCTGGTCTATCTTACCCCTGCTGATAGAGCGCGAAAGCCTCTTCGCCGCTCGCATCCGCATGGATGATCGCCATCAGCCCGCGCACCACGGCGCTCGGATTGGCGTGCTGGTAGATGTTGCGTCCATAGACCATGCCCACCGCGCCCTGCCGCATCAAGGCCGCGGACTTGTCGAAGACGGCGCGAAGATCCTCCTTGCCGCCGCCGCGCACGAGGACCGGGCAACGCGCCGCCTCAACGACCCGGTGGAAATCCTCGGCATTCGTTGTCGGATCCGCCTTGATGATATCCGCACCCATCTCGCGGGCAAGCCGCGTCAGGGTGACGATCTTCTCCGCATCACCGTCAACCATATAGCCGCCACGCTCCGTGACGGGTTGCATGACGAGCGGCTCGATCATCAGCGGCATGCCGTACTTCTCGCAATCCGCTCGGACGCGCGCGATATTCTGCACGCACTGGCGAAAAAGATCGGGCTCGTCCGGCAGCATGAAAAGGTTGACCACCACACAGGCGGCGTCCATCTCCAGCGCACCGATCAGCGGTTCCGCCTCGTTCTGCAGGACAGCCCACATGTCGCGGTGGCGAATGCGGTTATAGGGATTGCCCATGTCGATGCGCATGACGAGGGCAGGCTTGTCCTTGCCGGGAAGGCCCTGCAAAAGGTCGGCCTGGCCGTAGTTCATCTGGATCGCATCGGGCCTCGCATCGACCAGCGCCTTCACCACGGCCGGCATATTCTCCAGCCCGTCGAGGAAGGACGGCTCGTTGCACACGCCGTGATCGATCGCCACGTCCAGGCAACGACCGTTGCCGAACAGCCGGTTCATCCGGACCTTGCGGTTGTTTCGCATACATCACTCCTTTGTTCGTTCCTTGCGGAAAGGTTTTCCTCCGCGACGCCGTGGCGCTCGCGCATGAGGGTCAGAAAACGGGTGCGCTCCTCGGCCCTCCGCGCCGCGGGCCAGCCTTTTTCGGCTGCCAGCACGTCGAGCGTGGCCTCCGCCATCGCAAGCGAGAGTTCGCCGGTAACGGCGAGCGCAGTGCGGCGCAGAAGGAGGTCGTCCAGATGCTCGACGGCTTCGGAGCGAATGAGATAGAGAAGTTCGCGAGCGCTGTAGGCAGAATGAGACAGGACATGATCCGGCCCGGCGGCGATGAAGCGGGCGATGTCGCGCGCATCCGTGCCGTAGCGCGAAAACAGCGCCGCTGTCTGTTCTGCGGGAAGGCCTGTAGAGGCCGAGAGCGCCCGCGTCCAGTCACCACCATTCTCGGGGTAGTCCCGGCCGCCACCGAGCGGGCGTTCCGCCGTGTCGATACGGCGCGGCAGGCCGAGCCGGTCGAGCGCCATGTCGGCGGAGAGTTCACCGAAGGAACGGAACGTCGTCCACTTGCCGCCGATCATGCAGAGCACCGGCGGCCCGCCGTCGCGCCCTTCGAGGACGGTGCAGAAATGGTCGCGGGGGATACGGCCGGTAAAGCTGTCCTTGCTCGCCGGCAGCGGGCGCACGCCCGAAAACTGGAAGACGATCTCCTCCGGACGGATGCGGATGCCGGGCAGAACGAAAGTGAGCGATTGCAGGATATAGTCCCGCTCGTCCGCCTCACAGCGCACCATGCCGGGATCGTCGACGCGGATATCCGTCGAGCCCACCAGCACCTTGCCGAGATAGGGGAAGAGGATGCAGATGCGCCCGTCCTCGTTCTCGTAGTAGATCATGTGCCCGTCGAGCATGTCGCGCAGGGCGGGATTGTCGATGATGAGATGCGAGCCCTTCGTGCCGCCCATCAGCGGCTCGGGCCGTGCCTCCGCGGGAAACAGGCTGGCATTGGCAATGTCGATCCAGCCGCCCGTCGCGTTGACGATGAGCCGCGGCTGGAGGGCAAGCGTCTCCCCGGTGAGGCCGTCGTGCAGCCTGTAACGCCCGTCGCTCGCCTCCTCGATCGTCGCGTAGTTGAGAGCCCGTGCCTGTTCGCCGCCGGAAAGGCCGTCGCGCAGAAGCTCGATGCCGATACGCTCGGGATGGCTGACCCAGGCGTCGTAGTACGTCGCCGAGTTGCGGATCGCCGGATTGAGCGCCGGCCACTTTCCAAGGGTCGCCTTGCGGCTGCGGAACTGGTGCTTCGGCATCAGCGCCCGTTTGCGCGTGAGGAAATCGTAGATGCCGAGTCCCGTCTTGATGGCGATCGCGCCGCGGCGACTGGGGCGGCGGGTGAGGCCGAGGAAACGCACGATGCCATTGGCAAGGCCCGAAAAGATGTCGAAGACCGGCACCGTCGTCGGCAGCGGCGCGACGTAATGCGGCGCATTGCGCAAGAGGCGGTCGCGCTCGACGAGAGATTCCTTGACGAGGCTGAACTCGCCGTTTTCGAGATAGCGCAGCCCCCCATGCACCATGCGCGAGAGGGCGGCGCTCGCACCGGAACAGTAGTCAGCCTTCTCGACGATGAGCACGTTGACGCCCTGCAGCGCCAGCTCGCGAAAGACGCTGAGCCCGTTGATGCCGCCGCCGAGGACGCACACGTCCACCTTCGGGCTCTGGCGGAGCCCGTCCAAAGTCTGTTTCCGGTTCATGATGGCAGTCCGTTATCCGTCCATGGAGACGAGGTGTGCCGCGATGGCGGTGTCGATGGCCGCCAGATCGTCCGCCCCGAGCCGCAATGTACCGGCCCGCGCATTGTCGAGCGCCTGCGCCGGGTTTCTGGCGCCGCAGAGCGCGAAGGTCACGCCCTTCTGCGCCAGCGTCCGGGCGATCACGACCTGGGCGATGCTCGCGCCATGGCGCTCGGCGACGGGGCGAATCGCATCGGAAAAGGCCTTCGCCTTCTGCCGGTTGGCGACGGAGAAGCGCGGATTGTCCTTGCGCTGGTCGTCGCCGGAGAACACGCGATCCGGGCCGATCGTGCCGGAGAGTAGGCCGAGCGCCAGCGAGGAATAGCTGAGCGTCGACACGCCGTTTGGAACAGTGAGCGGCAGCAGGTCCGCCTCGATCTCGCGATCGATCATGCTGAACCGCTCCTGGATCGCATCGAGCGACCCTGTTTCGATATACTGCGCAAGCTCCGACCTATCGACGTTGCTTGCACCGATGGCGCGGATCTTGCCCGCTCTCTTCAGGTCCTCGAGCGCCGCAACCGTTTCCCCGATGGGCGTTGTCGCGTCCTGCCAGTGGGTGATGTAGAGGTCGATGTAGTCCGTGCCGAGCCGGCGCAGGCTCTCCTCCACCTCATGGATGATCGCATCCCGGCCGAGATAGCGGTGGACCGGCTTGCCGTCCTGTTCGAAAAAACGCGTGCCTTTTTGCGTGTGCCAGACGAGACCGCATTTCGTGGCGATGACGGCCTTGTCGCGGCGCCCGGCGATGGCCTTGCCGACGATCTCCTCCGAGCGGCCGAGGCCATAGGCGGGGGCCGTGTCGATGAGCGTTACGCCGGCATCAAGCGAGGCCTGGATCGCGGCGATGGATTGCGCCTCGTCCGTGCCGCCCCACATCCAGCCGCCAATCGCCCAGGTGCCGAGGCCGACGGCCGAGGCCTTGACGCCGGAGCGCCCGATGTCGCGGATCAATTGTTCGCCGCTCATGCGGAAACTCCTTCTTCGGATGCCAGTTCAAGAATGCGCGCACCGGTCGCCTCGTCAGTGACGAGCGTGTCGAGATGATCGCCGCGCAGGACGCTGAGAATGGAACCGGCCTTGTTGAAGCCGCTCGCGACACCGATCTTCGTCGGGATGGACGCGAACTCCGGAAGCGTCAGCGAGACCAGGGTACGGTTGAGGCTGTAGTCGCAGATCCGGCCCTCGCCGTCGAGCAGATGGGCCAGCAGCTCCGAGCTTGCGCCGGAATGCTCGATCGCCTTGCGGTCCTCGCTCGAGGAGGGATGCAGGTCGTAATAGGTCGAATCCGTGCTCATGATCGAGCCGATGCCGACGACCGCCACCTTCGCCTCGCGTGCCCGCTGGAAGACGTCGGCGACGGAGCGCATGTTCATCAGCATTGCGCGCTGTTCGGCATCGTCGGCAAAGAGCGGTGCGTGGATCTGGTAGGAGCGCCCGCCGAGCCGTTCGGCCATCAGCGTCGAGACGTGGTTGACGTCCGTATAGTGTTTGCCCTGGACACAGCCCGTTGCGGGAATGACCTCGACATCGAAGCGTCGCGCGGCCTGCAGACCGGCAACGACGGCGCTGACGCCCTTGCCGCCGGTGATGCAGATCGTGTCGCCATCGGCGATCTCTTCGAGCAGCAGCCGGGCTGCGGCCTCCCCCACCGCTTGCAAGGCGGTCTGCGGGTTGTCGGAGACGGTCGGCACCACGACGGCGCGGCTGATGCCGCCGAGCGCCAGAAGCCGTTCCTCCATATCGACCAGCGGCTCGACCGGCGACTTGATCTTGATTTCCACAAGGCCGAGCTGGCGGCCGCGCTTGATGAGGCGATTGACGGTGGCGTGCGACAGGCCGAGCTGGTCGGCGATCTGCGCCTGCGTCAGGCCTTCCAGGAAATGCAGCACGAGCGCCTGGTGCATCTGGCGGGCGATGACGATCTCTTCACGCGCCGCTGTCGTCTTGGGTTTCAGCTTGGCGATCGGCATGTCAGGAAGCCTTCCGCTTGTGCAGGAAATGGTCGATCGAGACGGCCGATAGCAGGATGCAACCCTTGATCATGTCCTGCCAGTAGACCGAGACGTTGAGCAGGATCAGCGACGAGGTGACGACCGAGAGCAGCGCGATGCCGAGGATGGCGCCAAGAATGGTGCCCGAGCCGCCGCTGAGCGAAGCCCCGCCGATGACGGCCGCAGCGATGATGTTGAGCTCCATGCCGGCACCGAAGGTGGGCGTCGCTGCACCGAAGCGGGACATGTAGATGACGCCTGCGACACCGGCGAGGGTGGAGCACAGAACCGTTACCCAGAACTTCACCTGGTTGGTCTTGATGCCGGAATAGAGCGCAGCCTTCTCGTTGCTGCCGGTGTAGAAGACCTTGCGGAACGCGGTCGCCCGGCGCAGCAGGAAATCGAACAGGATGACGACCGCGACGAAGATCAGGATGACATACGGCACACCGTAGAAGGTGCCCTGGCCCACCGCCTTGAAGCCGGCCGGCAGCGTGAAGAGCGACAGCGGCGTACCCTTGGTGATGATGAGGCAGAGACCGCGCACGATCACCATCGCGGCCAGAGACGTGATGAAGTGGTTGAGGCCGACGACCGTCACGAAGAAGCCCATGGCGCCGCCGATGGCGCTCGAGGCGAGAATGCCGATCAGCGAGGCCGTCCACGGATCGAGCCCGGCCAGGAACAGCGAGCCGGACAGCACCATCGCGAAGCAGACGACGGAGCCGACCGCAAGGTCGATGCCGCCGACGATCAGAAGGATCGTCATGCCGACGACGACGATGCCTTCCACCGAAAAGCTCATCAGCATGGCGCGGAAATTACCGAGCGTCAGGAAGTGCGGCGAGGCGAAGCTCATGATCACGCAGAGCACGAGGATGATCGCGATCAGCCCGGCCTCACGCATGGTACCGATGCGCCTGAAGGACGATGTCTTCGGCGTGCTTGCCGCCATCGTGTCGATTGCCATTCCCGTCTCTCCCAGTTTCTTCTCACGCGGCATGGTTCGCCGCCCTTGCCGTACCCATGCCCGAAGCGAGCCGGATCACGGCTTCCTCCGTCATCTCCTCCGCGCCGAGTTCACCCGCGATGCGTCCCTCCCGGACAACGAGCACGCGGTCGCAGAGCCCGAGCAGCTCCGGCATTTCCGAGGATATGACGACGATGCCGATGCCCGAGCGTGCAAGCTCGCGCAGCAGGCGGTGAATTTCCGTCTTCGCCCCGACATCGATACCGCGCGTCGGTTCGTCCATCAGAACGACCTTCGGCTTGACGGCGAGCTGCTTGGCGATGGCCACCTTCTGCTGGTTGCCGCCGGAAAGCGATTTTACCGGCGCGTCGATGCCGCCCATGCGCACGGCGAGCCGCTTTGCAAAATCCTCCGCCAGTGCTGCCTCGGCGCGGCCGTCGAGCAGGCCGAGCGGGCTCGTCAGCGACTTGAGGTCGAGCACGGAGATGTTCTGCGCGATGGAGAGATCGAGGAAGACGCCGGATCCCTTGCGGTCCTCAGAAAGGTAGACGATGCCGGCCCTCACTGCATCCGCATAGGAGCGGATCGCCTGTGTCTCGCCGTGCAGGCGCACCCTACCCGCCGTGTGCGGCCGCAGCCCGCAGATGCCCTCTGCGATCTCCGTCCGGCCGGAGCCGATCAGGCCGCCGATGCCGAGGATCTCGCCCTTGCGCAGAGTGAAGCCGACGTCGTGGAAACGGTCGCCGTCACCGAGGCGGTCGACCTCGAGGATCGTCGTGCCGGGCGCTTCTCCCGCGCCAAGCTTGTCCGGATAGAGCTGCGTGATCTCGCGTCCGACCATGCGGCGTACCACGTCATCAGGCGTGATATCGGTGATACGGTCGGTGCAGACATAGCGGCCATCGCGAAAAACGGTCACACGGTCGCAGAGCGAAAAGATCTCGGCCATACGGTGGCTGATATAGATGATCGAGATGCCGTTCGCCTTGAGGTCGCGGATGATGGAAAAGAGCTGCTGCGCCTCGGTTTCGGTGAGGGCAGCGGTGGGTTCGTCGAGGATCAGCACACGGCAGTCGAGCGTCAGCGCCTTGGCGATCTCGACGAGCTGCTGGCTGGAAATCGGCAGGTCCGCCACCTTGCGGCGGACATCGATGGCGGCAAGGCGGTTCATCACGGCCTGCGCATCACGCTCCAGAGCGCGGTAGTTCATGAAAGGCGAGCGGCGCCGGTTGGTGGCGGCCATGAACATGTTTTCGGCAACCGTCGCATCCGGGCAGAGCGCGATTTCCTGATGCACGAGGCCGATGCCGAGTGCCTGTGCGGCGGCAGGCGAAGCGATGCGCACGGCCTTGCCATCGACGCGGATATCCCCCTCTGTCGGCTGCAGGACGCCGGCGATGATGTTCATCAGCGTCGACTTGCCGGCGCCGTTCTCGCCGCAGAGCGCATGCACTTCGCCGCGCTCCAGGGTGAAGTCGACCTCGGTCAACGCCTTCACCGCCCCGAAATGCTTGGTCACGCCATGAATGGTGAGCACCGGCTCCGCCATCGTCTTCCTCCTTCTTCCCGGAACCATCCGCGCCACACGGCGCGGATGGCGTTCACCTGGGAAGCTTACTCCTCGATGCCCTTGGTGCCGCGACGCTTCAGGTACTTGTCCCAGTAGAAGTCATCGGCATTTTCCGCCGTCACGATGGACAGGCCGTTGTCGACAACCGGGATGCTCATCGGGTTGAAGCCGGAGCGCTTGGCGTCGTTCATCGGGTCGATCAGTTCCGGATGCTTGGCAAGCCAGAGCAGCATGAAGCCCATATAGCCCTGCATGCCCTGGTTCGGGTTGATCGAGCCGAAGACTTCGCCGGCCTTGATCATGTCAAGGATGTTGGCGTTGACGTCCGCGCACATGACGAGGACCTTGCCGCCGGCTTCCTTGTTGGCCTGCGCCGCGCCGATGGCGGAGTTGGCTTCCGGCATGAAGACCGCGCCGAGGTTCGGGTTGGCCTGGATGAGGCTCGACAGGCCCTGATAGGCCTTGGTCGGGTCCTGGTTGGACGCAGCGCGGCCGACCAGCTTCATGTCTGGCCACTTCTCCTCCATGCGGGCGATGAAGGCGGAAATGCGCTTGTCGTGGTTGTCCTGACCCGGATTTTCAAGGACCGCATATTCGCCCTTGCCGCCCATCTTCTCGGCGATCGCATCGGCGGCATAGGTGCCTTCGCGGGTATTGTCCGAGGTGATGAAGGAGACGCGCTTGGAAAGCGGCGAGTCGGCAGCGAAGGTCACCACCGCCGTGCCCTGGTCGATGGCGCGGTTGATCGGCTCGATGAACGGGTCGGAGTTCATCGGGTGGACGAGAATGCCGGCCGGGTTCTGTGCCAGTGCCTGGTCGAAGGTGGCGATCTGCTTGTTGACGTCATATTCCGGCGTGCCGGTGTATTCCGTCTCACAGCCGAGCTGCTGGCCGGCCTGCTTGAACATTTCATAGACCGGGAACCAGTATTCGACGCCCGAGACCATGACATTCATGACGTATTTCTCGCCCGGCTTGCAGCGGAACGGGTTCTCCGTTTCGGCCGCCGCGGAACCGGCAAAGAGCGTCGTCGCAAGGACCGCCATCGCGGTCGTCGTCAGAAAAGTGCGCAAGTATCCTCCTCGGGGCGAAAGCCCCTCCCAAAAAGCCCGTGGGCGTCGTTCCGACGCCGGTGATCTCCGTGAAGACCGGAATTCCTCCTCGAAGTCCGGTATGGGCAACTAATCGCAAAGCAGAGGGGGTGTCAATATAATTCAGACATTGAAATATATTTCATACTCAAATGGTGAAATCAAGCCCGGAGACTGAAATATCTTTCACCCTTTGGAGACGGCCGCCACGGAAGCGGCGAAGACCGGATCGGCCATCAGCGCGCGGCAACGGGCAAAACGCCCGTCTGCATAAGCGCGGAAGTCGGCGGCCGGATTGCCGTTCGCCAGCTGGATGAGCCCCCACAGGGTCCAGAGCAGGTCGCACATCGCCTTGTAGATGACGATCCGGCCGCGCTCGGCCGGTTTCGGCTCACCGCCGAAATAGGCGCGAATCATGGCCTCTTCCTGCGCGCGGTCGAACTCAGCCTCCACCGAGAGGTCGCCGAGATCCCACATCGGGTCGTTCATGCCGGAATATTCCCAGTCGACGATCCACATGCGGTCTCCCGTGTCGAGGAAGTTCTCGCAGAGCGGATCGCAATGGCAGGCGACGACGGGCAGCGGATGGGCGGCAAGCGCGGCGCGCACCACTTCCGCCTCGCGCAATCCCTCGTGATAGCCTTCCGGCAAGGCGACATCTTTGGTGGAGAGCACCGAAAGGTAATCGTCGATCATCGCGAAGAGCTCGAAGCGCGCGGGAAAGACCGCGCCGCTGTCGTGCAGGCGGCGGAAGGCCTCGCCTGCACGCGCCGGGGCGCCGGCGACGGCCTTGAAGCCCTCCGGCGTCATCGTCGTCGCGCCGGGAATGAAGCGCGTGACCATCAGCCCGCTCGCCGGATCCGCGTGAAAGACCTCCGGCCCCACGCCGACACGCGCGGCTTCCCTTGCCGCAGCGGCCTCGTTGCCGCGATCGATATATTCCTCCGTGCCCCTGCCGGGCACGCGCAGGCACCAGTCACGGACGCGGAAGACGAGGTTGGTGAGGCCACCGAGCCGTTCCACGGGACCGTCGTAGCCTGCCAGAAGGGGGATTTTTGCGATTGCATCCAGGGCCTGCCGCTCGTCGCTCATCAACACCTCCTTTTGGCCGCCCGGGACGGTTTCACAGATTTCGGCCTTTCGCTATCATCATCAGAACACGGGAGAAAAGGCTATGGCAAACGGGCATCACGAGGGCGCACTCGGCGCGGTCTACAATGCAAGCGGCACGGAGGAAGTCGCAGCCCTCTACGACGGCTGGGCAGAGACCTACGACGCCGACATGGCGAGCGCCGGCTATCGTCATCCGTCGATCTGCCTTGCGCTGCTTGCGCGCCACCTGCCGCGTGGCGCCGCGCCCCTGCTCGATGCCGGTGCCGGCACCGGGCTCATCGGCGAGTGGCTGGCGATCCTCGGCTATGCCCATGTCGAGGGCCTCGACATTTCCGAAGGCATGCTCGCCCGGGCGGCAGCAAAGAGCGTCTATGCCGCTCTGCATCGCGCCGCCCTCGGCAATCCTCTGCCCTTCCCGGACGGTCACTTCGCCGGCATCGTCTCGGCCGGCGTCTTCACGTCAGGCCATGTCGGGGTCGAGGGCCTACCGGAGCTTATCCGCATCACACGGCCAGGCGGCATCCTCGTTCTGACGGTCAAGAACACGCTCTGGAACGACGGCTTTTCCGACCGTCTGGCTACCCTGGAGCGCGGGGGCATCCTCGAGCGGGCCGAGGAAACGGCGCCCTATGTCTCGATGCCCGGCGAGACGGGCACCGTGCCGAGCCGCGGCGTCGTGCTGAAGGTGCTGCGCCACGGCTGAGGCAGCGCCGGTCAGGCCGGCTGCACCTCGACGGTCACATGCGACAGCGCACCGAGATGGGCAAGCCGCGCCTTGTAGTCGGACGGCGCCTTCGGCTGCGGCGAGGACAGCGAAACGATGGCGGCGTGGTGGCCCGGGCCAACCTGCCAGACATGCAGGTCGGTGATGCGCTCGTCGCCGCGCTCCAGCGCCGTGCGGATGCCGTCCGCCAGCGCACCGCCCTCCGGCACCGCATCGATCAGCACGCCGCCAGTCTCGCGGATGAGGCTCCATGACCAGCGCACAATCACCAGCGCCCCGACCACGCCCATCAGCGGATCTGCCCAGAGCCAGCCGTAGCTCCGGCCGACCAGCAGCGCCACGATGGCAAGGATCGAGGTCAGTGCGTCCGCCAGGACATGCAGATAGGCGGCGCGCAGGTTGTTGTCGCGCGCGGAATGCGGGTGATCATGCGCATGGTGATCATGATCATCATGGTCGTGGTGATGATGGTGCCCGCCATGACCATGGCCATGACCGTGATGGCCATGGTGGTGATGCGCGTGATCGTCCCGCAGCAGCCAGGCGCTGACAAGGTTCACGGCAAGGCCGGCAACGGCGACGGCGATCGCCTGGCCGAAATGGATCTCGACCGGGTTGGCAAGGCGCTGGAAACTTTCCCAGCCAATGAGCAGGGCAATGAAAGCGAGGATGATGGCGCTGGCAAAGCCAGCGAGATCGCCAAGTTTTCCCGTGCCGAAGGTGAAGCGCGGGTCGCGCGCATGCCGGCGCGCATAGGAATAGGCAAGCGCCGCGATCAACATGGCGCCGGCATGGGTGGACATGTGCCAGCCATCTGCCACCAGCGCCATCGAGCCGTAGATCGCACCCGCGACGATTTCCGCCACCATCATGCCGGCCGTCAGCGCGATGACGAGCCAGACCCTGCGCTCGTTGCGGCTATGGTCTGTGCCGAGAAAGACGTGCTCGTGTGTGGACCTTGCCGTCATGTCGTTTGCCATGGGATTTCCTTTCGTTGTAGCCGGCGAGACTGGATCCCTTCGACAGGTCCCGCTGCGCGGTACATCCCGCCGTAGCGGGAACTGCGCTATTTCATGTAGGTCCGGATGACCCCGATCAGTTCCTCGCCGCCCTGAAGACAGTCCGCCTTCGTTTCGGCCTCCATCACATGGTGACGCAGGTGATCCTCCATCACCTCGGCCGTGAGGCCGCCGAGCGCGCCGCGCACCGAGGCGAGCTGGCGCATGATCTCCGCACATCCCGCCTCGCCTTCCAGCGCCCGTTCGATGCCCTCGATCTGGCCACGAATGCGACGCACGCGGGCGATCAGCTTGTCCTTCTGCTGGATGGTGTGGCCCATGCAGGTCGTCCTTCGAATCTATACTATAGGGGGGTATACTATATGAATCATTCTCCGGGAAGGCCCGAGGGCCCTCCCTTCCTCAGGATCAGGCTTTCACACGCGCACCGGCCGGGTCGTAGAGCGGTTCGAGATGAATCTTTGCCGGCGTGCGCTCCATGGCGACGACGAGTTCATAATCGCCGCCTGTCAGGAAATCGTCGTCCACGCCCTCGGCGCGGCGCACATAGCCGTAGCCAACATTCTTGCCGAGCGTGTAGCCATAGCCGCCGCTGGTGAGGTAGCCGACGGGCTCGCCGTTGCGCAGGATCGTCTCACGGCCGACGAGCACGATATCGGGATTGTCGACCGTGAAGCCGGCCAGCGCCTTCCTGCGCTTTTCCCCTTGCAAGGCCTCCAGCGCCCGGCGGCCGAGGAAATCGGTATTCTTGCGCAGCTTCACCGCCCAGCCGAGACCGGCATCGAGGGGGGTGTCGTTCGGCGTGATGTCGGATCCCCAGGCACGATAACCCTTTTCGAGGCGCAGCGATTCCAGGGCGCGGTAGCCGACAGGGCGGATGCCGAACGGGGCACCGGCCGTCATCAGCGCGTCGAAGACCGTGCCGATGGCATCGATCGGCACATGCAGCTCCCAACCGAGCTCACCGACATAGGTGACGCGCAGCGCCCGCACGACATGGCCGGCGAGCACGATTTCCCGCACATGGCCGAAGGGGAAGCCCACATTGGAGACATCGGCATCGGCCAGCGCGGCCAGCACGTCGCGCGCCTTCGGCCCCATCAGCGAGAGCGTGCCGAAATCCTCCGTCACATCGCAAAGCGTCACGTCGAGACCATCGGGAAGGTGATCCGTGATCCAGCCGAGATCATGGGTGCGGAAGCCCGTGCCCGTCACGATGTAGAACTTTTCCTCGGCGAGCCGCGCCACCGTCAGGTCCGCCTCGATACCGCCGCGGGTGTTGAGAAGCTGCGTATAGGTCAGCCGCCCCACCGGCTTGCCGACATCGTTGGCGCAGATCCAGTCGAGCGCCTTCAGCGCGTCCGGCCCCGTCATCTCGTATTTGGCGAAGGAGGATTGGTCGAAGATGCCGACGGCCTCACGCACATGGCGGTGCTCGTCGCCGACCGTCGAGAACCAGTTCTGCCGGCCCATCGAATAGACGTCCCGCGCCTCCGTGCCCTTCGGCGCAAACCAGTTCGGCCGCTCCCAGCCGAGCTTGGAACCGAACACCGCGCCATGCGCCTTCAGCCGTTCGTAGAGCGGCGAGACGACGCGCGGGCGCCCGCTTTCATATTCCTCGTGCGGGAAGCCGATCGTATAGTGCTTGCCATAGGCCTCCAGCGTGCGGTCGAGCACCCATTGACGGTCGCGGTGCATGCCGGCGAAGCGGCGGATATCGACCACCCAGAGATCGAGCGGCGCCTCGCCATCAACGACCCATTGCGCCAGCACCCAGCCGGCCCCGCCGCCCGACGCGATCCCGAAAGCGTTGAAGCCCGCACCGACGAACATGTTGCTGCATTCCGGCGCCACACCAAGAATGAAGTTCCCGTCGGGCGTAAAACTCTCCGGTCCGTTGATCATCTGCTTGACGCCGACCTTTTCCAGCGCCGGCACGCGGGCGATCGCCTCCACCATATGCTGCTCGAAATGGTCGAAATCGTCATCGAACAGCCGATAGGCCCACTCATCCGGCACATCGCCGGTCGTCCAGGGCTGCGGGTTCGGCTCATAGCCACCCATGACGAGCCCGCCGACCTCTTCCTTGAAGTAGGTGCGGCGATCCGGATCGCGGATCGTCGGCGCATCGGTTGCAAGCCCCGGCACGGTTTCCGTGATGATATACTGGTGCTTGACCGGCTGCAGCGGCACGTTGATGCCGGCCATCGCGCCCACCTGCCGCGCCCACTGGCCGGCGCAATTGACCACCTTCTCGCAGGCGATGTCCCCGAGCGTCGTGCGCACGCGCCGGATACAGCCGCCCTCGATGTCGAAACCCGTCACGCGCACGTTCTCGACGATCTTCGCGCCGTGCATGCGCGCGCCCCTTGCGA
Source organism: Shinella sp. SUS2 (assembly GCF_001262505.1). Lineage (GTDB taxonomy): Bacteria > Pseudomonadota > Alphaproteobacteria > Rhizobiales > Rhizobiaceae > Shinella. Next base: position 273,645 of record NZ_KQ410732.1, on the reverse strand, counting down.
GCGACTGGGTGATGTCCGAGGGGCTCGCCTGCCCGTCCGTCGGCAGCCAGCTTGCGCCGACGAGGTCGCCGACCTCCATCAGCGGCCACATGGCCTTGACCTCCTGCGGCGTCAGGAGATGCATGTCCATGCCGAAGCTCCTGGCGGTGGTGGCGAGGCGGCGGAACTCCGTCCAGCGGTCCTGGTTGGTGGCGAGCCGCAGGCATCCCGTCATCTTCCAGCCGGTCGCAAGGCCTGTCTCGGCTTCGAGGCCCTTGTAGAGATCGACGGAGTATTTCAGCACCCGGGTGATCGACGCCGAGGAACGGAGCTGACCGACGAGACCGGCCGCATGCCAGGTCGAGCCCGAGGTCAGCGTGCCCTGCTCCAGGAGGATCACGTTCGCCTTGTGGTCGCGGGCGAGATGATAGGCTGTCGAGCAGCCGATGATGCCGCCGCCGATGACAACGATCTCAGCATGGGATGGCAGGGTCATTTGGTGTGTTTCCCGTATTTCGTTCTGTAGTGGTCAAGCGCCCTGTCGAGGCGATCGAGATTTTCGGCCGTGTAGCCGACATAGTCGGCCCCCGGGGCTTGGAGATGGAGCTCCGACACCATGCTCCACATCGCCTCGCGCAGCAGCGAGGCGCATTGCATGGCCGCGTGCGAGCGAAGGATCGCCGGGTCGGGGGCACCGGCGAAATAGGCATCGAGAAAATCCTCCGCCTCGTCGGGCGAAAGCCCGGCATTGGAGGTGGCGCCTGCAAGATCGAACATGGCGGTGGAAAAGCCGGCATATTCGAAATCGATCAGCCAGAGCCGATCGCCATCGTCGAGGATATTGGCCGGCAACAGGTCGTTGTGCGCGAAGACGATCGGCAGCGGCGCCTGGGCGGCCTCCAGTTCAGCGGCAAGCGCGAGGTAGCCCGGAAGATGCGGCTTCATGCGGCTGCCACCCTCCCGCAGCGTGCGGGCATAGTCGCGCACCACGTGGAACGGCCAGAAGAGGAAGGCGGCGCCGCTGACCTCCTGCGGCATCTCGCCATGGAACCGGCGCAGCAGGTCGGCCACCCGCCGCCGCCCGGCGGCAACATCTTCCGCGCTGAACGTCTTCGCACCGAGAAAGGCAGAGACCATCACACCGGGCTCGGCATAACGCACTTCGGGACCGAATCCAGCCGCATGCGCCGCGCGGGCCGTCATCAGCTCCCGCTCGCGGAAGACGTGATGGAAGGGATAGTCCCGGCCAAAGCGCACGACATGGCGCCCTACCGCATCGCTGACGAGATAGCTCTCGTTGCTGATGCCGCCCTTCAGCGGCGCGATCTCGATGCGGCCCTCCCAGCAGGGCAGAGCGCGGATGCGATCCTCGACGGCCCGGCTGGGTTCGACATGACCGTCCATCAGCTCACCCTTTCACGAATGCGGTTCGCGCCGGCTGAGATCAGCCGGTCCGCGATGATGGCGATGAAGGCGACGGACAGACCGGCGACGAGGCCGCGCCCCGTATCGGCCTTGGTGAGCGCGATATAAACCTCCTGCCCAAGATCACGCGTGCCCACCAGCGCCGTGATGACCAGCATGGAAAGGGCAAACATGATCGTCTGGTTGAGGCCGAGCAGGATTTCCGGCAGCGCCAGCTTCAGCTTGATCTTGACGAGAATCTGCCCGGGCGTGCAGCCCATGGCTCGGCCCGCCTCCACCACACGCGGATCGACGCGGTGAAGGCCCAGCACCGTGTAGCGGATCGCCGGCACGACGGAATAGGCGACGACGGCGATCATCGCGGTAAAATCCCCGACGCGGAAGAGCATGACGACAGGCATGAGATAGACGAAGGAAGGCAGCGTCTGCAGCGTGTCGATAAGGAGTTGCAGCCAGCGCCACAGCCGGTCGCGCTCCGCCGCCAGAATGCCCAGTGGCACGCCGATAAGGCAGGCAAAGACGACGGAGACGCCGCAGAGATAGACGGTGATCATCGCCTTCTCCCATTGCCCGGTTGCGGCGATCAGGAAAGAAAGCACACCGACCAGCGTGGCGAGACGCTGGCCGCCCAGCCGGTAGCCAGCCAACGCGAGCAGCGCGACGACACCCGCCCAGGGCAGGTCGCCAAGCAGTCGCTTCAGCGGAACGAGGAGGTTCAGCAGAATGGCGTTGCGGATCGCCTCCAGCGCATCGAAGAAATTGACGTTGATCCAGCGCACCACTTCGGACCAGAAAGTGCCGGTGGAGACCTGCCAGCTTTCCGGAAAGCTCTGCAGCGCGGGCACGGCAAGCCCGGCGAGGAAGGCCACGACGACGATGGCGAGCGCGGCGACGAGATAGGCATGACGGGAAACGAGGCCGCCATCCGTCGGGAGACCGGCTGCAGGCCGCCCAGCTTTCTCCGCATAGGCCTGGCTCAGCCGGTCGAGCGCCACGGCGAGCGCGACGATTGCAAGCCCGGCTTCGAGGCCCGCGCCGATATCGAGGCGGCGGAGCGCGGCGAGCACGTCGAAGCCGAGGCCGCCGGCACCGATCATCGAGGCGATGATAACCATGTTGAGCGAGAGCATGATGACCTGATTGACCCCCACCATCAGGCTGTCCTTGGCCGAGGGCACCATGATCTTCCAGGTCATCTGCCGCCGGCTGCAACCGACCATGTTGCCGAGGTCGCGGATTTCCGATGGTACGGAGCGCATGGCGAGGATCGTGACGCGTGCCATCGGCGGCAGGGCATAGATCAGCGTCGCGACGATGGCTGCGGTCGGACCGAAGCCGAAGAAGACGAGCACGGGCACGAGATAGGCGAAAACGGGGATCGTCTGCATGAGGTCGAGGATGGGAACCAGTACCCGCTCGAAGACCGGCCAGCGCCAGGCGGCAAGGCCGAGCAGCAGGCCGGCCACCACGCCGATCGGCACCGCGACGACGATGGAGGCAAGCGTCACCATGGCGCTCGTCCATTGGCCGAAGAGGACGAGGAAGCCGAAGCAGGCCGTGACGAGCGCGGCGAGCCGCACGCCGCCGGCATGATGGCCGATCAGCGCAACGATAGCGAGAACCGCCAGCCAGGAGAGTGGCGGCAGGTGCTGCACGGCACTCGAGCCCTGCCCCGACAGGAGCCCGCTCGAGAGCAGGCCGAGCGCCACCCGATAGGGCAGGTCGATGATCTCGGCGAGGAACCGGGTGAAGTCCGTGAAGGTGAAGAGGCCGAAGCTCGCCTCGTCCACCAGCCATTTCGTCGCCTTGCCGATCCAGCGCGCCGCCGGGATCTCGAAAGCGCGCGGGTAGGAGAAGGCCCATTTCGCAACGCCCTCGCCGAACTGCCAGAAGAGGACGAAGAGGGCGAGCGCCGCAGGCCACAGCCAGCGCGTCCGCACAGCACCACGCGCGGTCGGATTTTCCGGGATCGGTTCGGCGACTGGCTGGAGAACGGGGAAGGACGCGCCCATGTCGTCAGCCCCGCATCATCACGTCGACGACCGCCGCGCGGTCGAGGAGGCCGACGGGTATTCCCGCCCCGTCGAGTGCGGCGAGTGTCTCCGCACCGTGCGAAAAAAGCGGCGCGGCTTCGGCCACCGGCGCATTGGCGCGGATCGAGGCCTGCGGCAGCGTACCGTTGAGCGGCCGCATGAGGGTGGCCACCTTGACGACCTTGGCCCTGGCGACGCTGCGCGTAAACTCCGCCACATAGGGGGTCGCCGGGTTCAACACGAGATCCTCCGGCGTGCCCGCCTGCACGATCTCGCCATCCTTCATGATGGCGATGCGGTCGGCAAGGCGGATCGCTTCGTCGAAATCATGTGTGATGAAGACGATGGTCTTCCTCAGCACCGATTGCAGGCGCAGGAACTCGTCCTGCATCTCCCGTCGGATCAGCGGGTCGAGCGCGGAAAAGGGCTCGTCGAGGAACCAGAGCTCCGGCTCGACGGCAAGCGAGCGGGCAATGCCGACGCGCTGCTGCTGGCCGCCGGACAGCTCGCGCGGGAAGGCATTCTCGCGGCCGGCAAGACCGACGAGATCGATCATGCGCCGCGCCCGCTCCTCTCGCGCCGCTCGCTCGACACCCTGGATCTCCAGCGGAAAGGCGACATTCGCCAGCACCGTGAGATGCGGCAGCAGGGCGAAATGCTGGAAGACCATGCCCATCTGGTGGCGGCGGATCTCGATCATCCGCGCCTCGCTCGCCGCCAGGAGATTCTCGCCGTTGAAGAGGATGTCGCCGGAGGTCGGCTCGATGAGACGGGAGAGGCAGCGCACCAGCGTCGACTTGCCCGAACCGGACAGGCCCATAATGACGAAGATCTCGCCCTCGCGCACCTCGATGTTGACATCGCGCACCGCACCGACAGCGCCGGCCGCGCGCAACTCCGCACTCGTCAGCCGGGCAGACGAGGAGCCGACGAGGGATTTGCCGCCTGCTCCAAAAATCTTCCAGACGCCGCGGCAGACAAGTTTCGGTTCGCTAGAGGCCATTTTCATTCCGGTCGCGTCATCGAAACGCGGTCCTTGCGGGACCGCACGAAAGGTGCCCGGCCTCCCCTGCTGGCGGAGGGCCGGGCCTTGCGCGCTACTTCTTGATCCAGCCGGACCAGCGCGCTTCGTTCGCCGCCATCCATTCGGCGACCACCTCGGAGACCTTCTTGCCGTCGAGGTCCACCTTGGTGATCATCGCCCCCATTTCGTCGTTGTTGATGTTAAACGCCTTGATGGCGGCATAAGCGCCCGGCCACTTGTCCTTGACGCCGGACCAGCCGACCTTCCAGATCGGGCCGAAGGGCTTGCCGCAATCATAGGCGGCATCGGGGTTCACGCCGGTCGCCGGATCCTCGTAGCATTCCTTCGAATAGGGCGGGAACTCGACCCACTCGCCCTTGTACTTGGCCGGCGCCCAGTGCGGCGCGTATATCCACAGGAGGATGGGCGCCTGGCGCTGGTAGGCGCTTTCCAGTTCGGCAAAGAGCGCGGCGTCCGTGCCGGCATGGATCACCTCAAAGGGCAGGTCCAGCGCCTCGACGCGCTCGTCATCGAAGCCGCCCCACGTGACGGGGCCGCCGAGATAACGCCCCTTTGGCGCGGTTTCCGGAATGGAGAAGGCTTCCGCGCATGCCTCGCTCTTCAGCGCCTCCCAGTTCGGCAGGCCGGGGCATTTCTCCTTCATATAGGCCGGATACCACCACTCTTCCTTGGCCTGCATGCCGGTCTCGCCGAAATTCTCGACCTTGCCGGTGGCCGTCGCGGCGTCCATCGCGTCGCGGCCGGTCGTTTCCCACATTTCCATGGCGACGTGCAGGTCGCCGGTTTCCAGCCCCGCAAACTGCGCGAGATAGTCGGCCTGGACATATTCGACGGAATAGCCGGCCTTCTTCAGCACCTCACCCATGATCTCGGTGGTGATGAGCTGGCCCGTCCAGTCGTGCAGAGTCAGCTTGATGGGGTCAGTGGATTCCTGCGCCGCTGCGGGCGCAATCGTGAAGGCCGCGGACAGGCAGAGCGTCGCGGCAAACAGTCCTGACAGGCGAATAGGTTGAAACATGCGTGATCTCCCGGTCGCACTTTGAAGTCGATGCTGTATGATGCGCCGGATGCCGTTCCCCGTACTTTTGTATCTGTCGGCCTGCGCACGGTAGCGATCTCACGCTGGATAAAAGCGGCTGTCAATCCTGCAATGTGGCTTTTTCTGCCTTTATGACCGAATTTGCGGCTTTCTTGCCAGATGATCCGTCTAGGATTATGAAGCAGGAGAACGCATGCGGACATGACGACGATGAACCACTCCAAACGCCACAACGACATTCTGAGGCTGCTCCAGCAGGACGGCACGGTGACGATCGCCGACCTTGCCAAGAAACTCGACGTTTCGCTGGAAACCGTGCGACGGGACATCAAGCCGCTGACGACGAACGGCACCGTGCTGAAGATGCACGGCGCCGTAGCGCTGCCCTCCGTGGTCGGCGAAGCGCCCTTTGAAAAGCGCATGCGCGAAAACAGCGAGGCGAAGAAGGCGATCGCCGTCGCCATGGCCGCGACGATTCGCGACGGTGATTCGATCATGCTCGATACGGGCACGACGACGAGCTACCTCGCCCGTGAATTGCTGGGGCACCGACGGCTGACGGTCGTGACCAACTCCTCCGACATCGCCCGCACCCTTTCAACGGTCAACGACAACAGGGTCTACATGGCGGGCGGCGAATTGCGCAGCGACAACGGCGCCGCCTTCGGCGTCTCGGCGATCGAGTTCATCAGCCATTTCACCGTGGGCCACGCGGTCATTTCCACGGGCGCGATTGATGCCGGCATCGGGGTGATGGACTACGACCTCGAGGAGGCGGAGTTCGCCCGGGCCGTGGTCTCGCGCGGCAAGCGAGCCGTCGTCGTCACGGATCATACGAAGTTCGGCCGGCAGGGGCTGGTGCGGGTCTGCGAATTCAGCATGCTGACCGATCTTTTCACCGACAAGACGCCGCCCCGCGATGTCTCCGCCTCGCTGAAGGCGGCTGGCGTCAACGTCACGCTGGCACGCTGACGAAAAAGCGGCCCGGCGGATATCCCGCCGAACCGCTTTGCATCCCCCTCGGAAACCCGGGCGATCACTTCATCATCGAGCACTGGCGCCCGAAAAGAGCGCAGGGATCCTTGTAGACTTCCCCGCACTCAAAAGCCTTGTGGCTAGTAGGCATTTTCGTAGGCGGCGCAGATTTCCGCCTGCGTCTTGCCGGCAAGGTAGGCGATCTCGCCTTCCTTGTGCTTGACGTAGACATCGGCAAAGCCTTCCGGGAACCAGCCGCACACCGTTGCATTGCCACGGAACCGCTGGAGCGCGGCCTCCAGCGTCTGCGGCAGACGAACGTAGCCGCGTGCAGCCAGCGCCTCGACGGTCAAAAGAGATAAATCCTCCTGCGTCGCCTCCGGCACGGCAAGCCCCTCTTCGATACCCTGCACGCCGGCATGCACGATGGCGGCAAGCGTCAGATGCGGATTGGCCGTGCCGTCGGCAGCACGGAACTCGAAATTGAACTGGGCAGCGCGGGCGATGTCGCTGATGTCGGAAACCGGGCAGATGCGCACCGACGCCTCACGATCGCGGAAACCGAGATTGTTGAAGGCCGCGCTCCAGCGATGCGGCGTGAGACGCAGATAGGAGACGACGCTCGGCGCGGTAATGGCGATGATCGAATCGAGGTATTTCAGGATACCGGCAACGAACTTTCCGGCGACGTCGGAGAGCTCGTGCTTGCCGTTCGGATCATGCGTGACGGGATTGCCGGCTGCGTCCAGCATGCTCATATGCACATGCACGCCATTGCCGACGCCCGCGGGGTCGCGGATCGGCGTGAAGGTGGGATCGTAGCCAAGCTCGCGGGCGACAAGACCGACGAGCTCGCGGGTGATCAGCGAATGGTCCGCGACGGTGACGCCCTTCTGCGGGCCCATCGTCACCTCGAACTGGCCGGCGCCGAACTCCTTCAGGATGGTGTCGGGCGTGACGCCCGCTTCCCGCATCGCCGCGATGATCGCCTCGCAGAAATGCCGCTCCTCCTGGAAACCGCCGAGCGTAAAAGCCTTGCCGATATCGGAGACGAGGTGCTTGATCTGGAATTCGTGCTCGAAGGCGCCGTAGAGCGTGACGCCCGCCACCCTTTGCAGGCGATCTAGCGCCGCCTCGAGGATTGAGCGCGTGCAGAATTCCCAAGGCCGACCGTCGGTATAGCGGATGTTGCCGAGAACGAAATTCTCGTTCGGTGCCCCCTCCTCGCTCTCGATGCTGACGCTCGTCGCCGGATCGGGAATGAGCACGAGATCGCCGAGCGAGCCGAACGGGCTTTCGGCGATGTTGTCGAAGCAGGTGATCTGCACATTGGTCGGCGTCCATCCGACGCCGCGCCTCAGGCGCTTTTCCATCTGCACCAGCGGAAAAGCCTTGCCGCGCACTTTGCCCGAAAGGTCGCCGCAGCAGGCGACCATCATTTCTTCACGTTTCATCAGCGTCCCCGTTGATCTGATCATAGCCCGGCATCGAAAAGCGGATGCCGTCCCAATCCTTGATGCGTTTCTGCGTCGCCCCCCAATCGGCCTCGGAGACGCGCACGATCAGCGCCTCGACGAGTGCCATGGCGGCCGCCACCGTATCCCAGGCCGTGCCGGCATCGATCGGCAGCGCGACGATATGGTCGGCGCTGCGCGCCGCCGGCGACATCCACTTGTCGGTGACGACGACGATCGTCGCGCCGCGCTTTTCGGCGATGGTCTCGGCAAGGCGCGCCAGGCTGAGCTGGTAACGCCGGAAATCGAACAGCAGAACGACGTCCTTCCGGCGCATGCGCAGGACGTGCTCCGGCCATATTTCCGGGTTGCCGGCCATATGGTAGATGCCGCTGCGGATCTGGCGCAGGTGGATCGACAGGAACGCGGCGACATTGTCGCTGACGCGCCCCCCGAGCAGGAAGATGTTGCGCGCAGGATCGGCGAGCAGCTCGGCAAGGATGTCGAACTGCGCCTGCGACACCGTTGCGGTCATCTCCTGCATCACGGCCGAGACGCGCGCGACGTATTCCGACAGGAATTCCGAATGGCCCACCGGCTTCTGGCTCGATTTCAGGTCGAGCGGCGAGCGCTGCCCTTCCTTCAGCTCGGCAATCAGCTGGCGCTGCAGGTCCTGGAAGCCCCCACAGCCGATCTTGCTGACGAAACGGGTGATCGAGGGGGCGCTGACGCCGGTCTTGGCCGCCAGTTCCTGGATGCTTTCGAGGCCCGTGAAGGGGTAATCCGCAAGAATGGCATTGGCGATCTTGCGCTCGCTGGCGGTCAGCTGCGCTGCGGCATCGCGAATCCTCGTGCGGATCGTCGTCGACGATTTCCCATCGCTCATTGGCGTTCGTTCCCTTGGTTGGTCCGGATATTTGCGCCATGAAAAAAATT